>CAWBPT010000012.1:0-363033 GCA_963790655.1 uncultured delta proteobacterium
GTCCCGGTATTGCACCACCCTCACCCCCGCGGCCACGGCCTGCGCCACGTCGCTGACATTGCCGGCCCGGCTCAAGACCCGCGTCGGTGATGAAGTAGAATCCTCGCATACTTCCACCTTCTGCCTCTGATCGATGGTCCTCTTATTCAAATGATACAGGCAGTCGAAAAGTTTTTCTTTAAAGGTGCCGGGCCCCAAAAATTCTTCGGCGGCCTTTTCCGCGGCCACTTCGAAACAGACCAGGCCCGCGGTCGCGGCATAGCTCAGATCCGCTTCCACCACGGCAAAGGTCCCGATGACCGAGGCGGCCATGCAGCCGGTGCCCACCAGGTGCGCCATCAGGGGGTGGCCGTTCTTGACCACGTACAGGCGCCTTCATCCGCCACCAGGTCCTCTTTGCCGGTCACACCACGGTGCAGCGGCGCTTCCGGGCCGACTCCCGGGCCACCGCCGCCAGATCCTGGTCCACCCGGGAGGCGTCCACCCCCCGGGTTCTCACGTTCTCGCCGTTGATGCGGGCCACTTCCGAGGCATTCCCTTTAATGATGTCGATCCTGGCTTCGTCCAACAATTCGAAGCAGGCCCGGTCCCGCAGGGCCGTGGCGCGGCGCCGCAGACGTCCAGGACCACCGGAATGCCGCGCCCATTAGCGCTTAACGCCGACCATTTCATGGCCTCCACCAACTCCAGTGAGCGGCCGATATTCAGCACCAGGGCCGCGGCGATCTCGGTCATCTCGGCCACCTCTTCCCGGGCATGGGCCATGACCGGCGAGGCCCCCAGAACCTTGACCACATTGGCGCAGTCGTAAATCGTCACCCATTTGGTCAAATGGTGGACGACCGGCTGCTGCCTCCTGATCCGCTGCAGCAAGGCGTAAGGGTTGATCTTGGGCTTAGCCATGGCGCCTTTCTTACCCAAACAGCATCTCTATGGCCCCATAGGGCAGATCCCCAGGCAGAGTTCGCAGGCAATGCACTTTTCTTTGTCAAAGGCCACGGCCATGCTGGCCCGGTTCACATCCAGGGCATGAGAGCGGCACGGCGCCAGGCAGGCGGTGCAGTGGATGCAGCGCTCCTCCAGCCACCTCACTTCCCCGGCCAGGGGCTCTACGTTGACACCGATTCCTTCCAAGTATTTGATCCCGGAAGCCATTTTTTCTTTACCGCCGCGCAACTCCACGATCATCCTGCCCCACTCCTTGGGGGTGATGCGCGCCTTCAGGATGTTGACCACCAAGCCATGCTCCTTGATCAGCTTGTAGGTGATGGGTTGATCGATGAGATGGGGCGGAAAGTTCAAGACCACCTTCTTTTTCGGCATACTCTAATCTCCTTCAATCCGCCAGTTGCACTTCGGGGTATTCCTTGGGAGGTTCCCACGGTCTTTCTTTCAAGGGCTTGAAGGCGTAGTCGGAATCCGCCGCAGGGATGGGCGCCACCGGCTCGGTCAAGAGAAAGTTAGCCTCCGTGAGGCGCTTTTTCAAGATCTGGGCGACTTCCCGGGCCCGGGCATAGGAGGACAGGCCCGCGGTGGCCACTTTCTTTCCCGCCACCGTGATTTCCCCACTCTTGAGCTGGGCTACCGTCACCTCCCCCAGGATTTCCGGCCGGCAGTTGGGATAGGCCTCGCTATAGTCCACCACCGGGGCGATGATTTCTTCGTCGCGCACCGCGGCGAAGTGCAGGATCTCCTCATCCAGGATGGGGATGGGAATACCGATCCCCACCGCCAGGGTGACGCCGTAACCCTGGAAGGACGCGCCGCGCAGCCACCGGGAAGTCATCTTCTTCAAATCCCCCATGACCGCCAGGGTTCCGGCCGGTCTTTTCGGCACCCCCAGTTCCGTACGGGGCATCCCGGGGTTGTGCTGGGTTCCGTGGCTCACCACGAAGCCCTCGCCGCCGCCCAGGAAGATGCGGGTTCCCACCCCTATGGTGCGGTAAAGAGGGTCGTTGAGCAGGGGACTCAATTGGCCCGCAGTGCAGTAGTTGGCGTTGCGCATCCGGGGTTGGAGCACCCCCATGTAAGTATAGATGATCTTATCCGACAGGTTCACGGCCACGTTGTAGTTCTGGTAGGCGTTGCGCATGTTGAAGAGAACGGCCTCGTTCAGGTCCGTCAGCTTGATCCAGGTGTCCAAGTCTTACGCGGGTAGCAGTCGGTGCCATAAGCCGTGGCCACCAGGCGGACGTCTTTTTCCGCGACCAGATCCTCGATGACATGGGCCCCGCCGTAAGCAAACCGGCCCGGAAAGACTCGGTTACGGGGATCGTCGTCGGGAATGGCGGTAGCCCCGATGAAAATGTCCACCGCCGCGAAGCCGGCGTACACCGGAACGTCGTTCAAGGTGACCCGACCGCCCCCCAGCTTGATCCTGGGCTTCGTGTGGCCCACATTAATGGCCCCGGAGGAGCACATGGGGGCAAAAGTGCCGGTGGTCACCACGTCCACTTCCTGGGCGGCCCTTTTGTGTCCCTTTTGCTTTACTACCTCGATGATTTCTTCGGCGGTGCAGACTACGGCCCGCCCCTGCTTGATTTTTTCGTTAATCTCCTGAATAGTCTTGGCCATGGCTAAATTCTCTCTTTTGGGAGTTATTTTGCTAATCGTAGCGGCGGACCGTTCGGATGCTCCACTCCAACAGATATTTATAAATATAATTTGCTAATCTATATTAATATGGTATATATGTAGCAATAGTTAGAATCGTTGTCAAGTGATAAAATGAGGCGGGATAAATCAAAGCCTGGGTGGTGATCGGCATCATCTTTAATAAATCCGAGTCTGGAAGATTCCCCTCCTTTAAGAGGGCTGGGAGGGAGAAAAGACTGGATATAATCGAAAGTTTCACCCCCACCCTATTGCGCACCGGGAAAAGGGTGGATAACTTGCAATCGAATTAGATGCTTGCCGGGAAGGAAGGCGCCGGCGACACGGAATCTTTCAGAACCGGACCAGGATTTGAAAAGGGGACCACCTTATGTGGGAATATTCCGATAAGGTCATAGACCATTTCCTCCATCCCCGCAACGTCGGCGAGGTGGAAAACCCGGACGGCGCGGCCCTGGTGGGCAACATCGCCTGCGGCGACGCCCTGAAGCTCACCTTCAAGCTGGACGAAAACGGCCGCATCAAGGACGTGGGGTTCAAGACCTTCGGCTGCGCCAGCGCCATCGCCTCGGCCTCGGCCCTGACGGAAATGATCAAGGGGATGACCGTCGAGGAGGCCGCCAAGATCACCGACCAGGATATCGCCGATTATCTGGGCGGGCTGCCCAAGGAGAAGATCCACTGCTCGGTCATGGGGCGGGAGGCCCTGGAAAAGGCCATCGCCAATTACAAGAGGCGAGACCGTCCCCGAGGCGGAAGGCAAAATCATCTGCGAATGCTTCGGGGTCACGGAGCCGGAGATCGAAAGGGTGGTGCGGGATCACGACCTGAAGACCGTGGAGGAGGTCACCAACTACACCAAGGCCGGGGGCGGCTGCGGCAACTGCATCGAGACCATCCAGGAGATCATCGACCGGGTGCGGTCCCAGCCCTGGGAAGCCCCCGCCCGGCCCCGGCTCACCAACATCCAGAAGATCAGGATGATCGAAGAGACCATCCAGCGGGAGATCCGCCCCTCCCTGCAGCACGACGGCGGCGACATCGAGCTCATCGACGTGGTGGGCGACCGGGTCCTGGTGGCCACCCGGGGCGCCTGCGCCTCCTGCGCCGCGGCCCAGATCACCCTCAAGGACTTCGTGGAAGCCAAACTCAAGGAGCTGGTGGCCCCGGGGCTCAAGGTGGAGGAGGTGTCCCCATGACCACCATTTACCTGGATAACAATGCCACCACCCAGGTGGCGCCGGAAGTCCTGGAGGCCATGCTGCCCTATTTTCACGACCTCTACGGCAACCCTTCCAGCATGCACTCCTTCGGCGGCCAGGTGGGGCGCCGGGTCCGCCAGGCCCGGGAGCAGGTGGCGGCCATCCTCGGCGCCTCCCCCGACGAGATCATCTTCACCAGCTGCGGCACGGAGTCCGACAACACCGCCATCCGTTCGGCCCTGGCCACCTTTCCCGACAAGCGCCATATCGTCACCACCCGGGTGGAGCACCCCGCCATCCACGCTTTAGTGGCGCGCCTCGCCAAAGAGGGTTACCGGGTCACCGAATTGGCGGTGGACGGCGAGGGCCGGCTCGACCTGGCGGAGTATGAACACAGCCTCACGCCGGACACGGCCATTGTCAGCCTCATGTGGGCCAACAACGAGACCGGGGTCATCTTCCCGGTGGAGCAGGCCGCGGCCATGGCCCACAGCAAGGGCATCCTGTTCCACACCGACGCGGTGCAGACCGTGGGCAAGATCCCCATCGACGTGCGGCAAAACGCCATCGACATGCTGTCCCTGTCCGGCCACAAACTCCACGCCGCCAAGGGGGTGGGCGCCCTCTACGTGCGCAAGGGCACCAAGTTTTCCCCTTCCTGGTGGGCGGCCACCAGGAGAAAAACCGCCGGGGCGGCACGGAAAACGTCCCCGGCATCGTCGGCCTGGGCCTGGCCTGCGAGCTGGCGGCCCAGCGCCTGGAAGAGGAAAACACCCGGGTAAAGACCCTGCGGGATAAGCTGGAGGCCGGTTTGCTTACCCGGGTGCCCCACAGCCGGGTGAACGGCGACCGGGTCAACCGCCTGCCCAACACCAGCAACATCAGCTTCGAATACATCGAAGGCGAGGCCATCCTCCTGATGCTGAACGAATCGGGCATCTGCGCCTCCTCGGGCTCCGCCTGCACCTCCGGGTCGCTGCAGCCGTCCCACGTGCTCCGGGCCATGGGGGTCCCCTTCACCATGGCCCACGGCTCCATCCGCTTCAGCCTCAGCGTTTACAACACGGAGCAGGAAATCGACTTCGTCCTGGAAAAATTTCCCCCCGTCATCGAGAAACTGCGGACCCTATCCCCTTATTGGGAAGTGGGGTCCGCCATCTGCGCCGCGGTGGAGGGAGGGTGAGGTGAGACATGAATGAACTGGCCGACATGGAACTGGACCGCTGCAAGGTTGAAGTTAAAACCGTCCGGGAATTCCGGGAGGAAATCCCGGAGATCGTCCAGCAACTGGTGGGGTCCTGCCGCCGGGAGGATTGTTTCGACCACGTGGGCCCGGAGCCCATCCCGTCCCGGGACGCGGTCATCGACATTATCCACCGGGCCTGCCGCATCCTGTTCCCCGGCTACTTCATCCGCCGACGGGTGGATGAGGTCAACCTGGGGTACTATTTCGGCCAGGAAGCCGTGGCGCTTTTTGAGGTCCTGGCCCGGCAGATTACCCTGTGCATCCGGCACGAGTGCCTGCGCTACAACCTCCCCTGCACCCACTGCGAGGAGCGCGGCCAGGCCGACGCCATCGCCCTCATGCGGGAGCTGCCCCGCCTCCGGAACGCCCTGGCCCTGGACGTTAAGGCCGCCTACGAAGGGGACCCCGCGGCCAGAAGCTATGACGATATCATCTTCAGTTATCCGGGGCTGTTCGCGGTCACCGTCCATCGCATCGCCCATCTGTTGTTCCATCAGGACATCCCCCTCATGCCTCGCATCATGACGGAATACGCCCACAGCCAGACCGGCATCGACATCCACCCCGGAGCTCACATCGGCGAGAGTTTCTTCATCGATCACGGCACCGGCGTGGTGGTGGGCGAGACCACGGTGATCGGCAATCGCGTCCGCATCTACCAGGGCGTCACCCTGGGGGCCCTGTCCCTCCCCCGGGAGGCGGTGGACTCCCTGCGCACCCAAAAACGCCACCCCACCGTGGAAGACGACGTCATCATTTACGCCCAGGCCACCATCCTGGGCGGCGAAACGGTCATCGGGGCCCGCGCCGTCATCGGCGGCAACGTCTGGCTCACGGAGTCCGTGCCCCCGGACACCAGGGTGTTCCTGAAAAAGCCCGAGCTGGTTTACAAGGGGCCGAAAAGATAGCGGTCAGCGGTCAGCTAAGACATAGAAAGTTGTTAATAATTATTTCAAAACCTATTTTTGCTGTCATCCTGAGCGTAGCGAAGGGTCTAGGTACTAAAAAGACAAGATTCTTCGCTGCGCTCAGAATGACATTTATCATCGAACCGGGGTTTTGAAATAGCTTGTCGGCTGTGATCATGAAGTAATCCCATCTTTATCCCCGTTCCCCCGATGGGCTAAGCATAACCCACAAATTAGGAAGGGGAGAGACAACATGCTGTAAAAACAAAAAAATCCCCTCTCCCCCAATGGGGGAGAGGGTTAGGGTGAGGGGGAATAAGGGATTGAACAAAGGCCACTTAATTATGAAACAATCCTATAGTCTAGGCTAAAAGCTGAAGGCTGACCGCCGACCGCTACTTTAAAAGGGGTGCAGACTATGAGCCGAATCTTCGCCGATATTATGGAAACCGTGGGTTCCACCCCCCTGGTGCGGTTTAACACCATCGCCCAAGGACTGCCGGCCACCATCCTGGCCAAGATGGAGTTCTCCAACCCCCTGGGCAGCGTCAAAGACCGCATCGGGGTCGCCATGATCGCCGCGGCGGAGGCCCAGGGCCTCGTGGGGCCGGACACCCTCATCGTGGAGCCCACCAGCGGCAACACCGGCATCGCCCTGGCCTTTGTGTGCGCCGCCCGGAAATACCGCCTGGTCCTCACCATGCCCGAGACCATGAGCCTGGAGCGCCGCAAACTGCTGAAGCACCTGGGCGCCGAGCTGGTGCTCACCCCGGGCCCCCAGGGCATGACCGGAGCCATCAATCAGGCCAAAGAGATCCTGGCCGCAACCCGGGGCGCTTTCATGCCCAACCAGTTCGCCAACCCGGCCAACCCCGAGATCCACCGGCGCACCACCGCGGAGGAAATCTGGCGGGACACCCAGGGCGCGGTGGATTTCCTGGTGGCCGGCGTGGGCACCGGCGGCACCATCACCGGGGTGGCGGAAGTGATCAAGGGGCGCAAACCCGCCTTTCAGGCCGTGGCCGTGGAACCCGCCGCCTCCCCGGTGCTCTCCGGCGGCCAGCCCGGCCCCCACAAGATCCAGGGCATCGGCGCGGGCTTCGTCCCGGAAATCCTGAATACCAAGATTATCGACGAGATTATCCCGGTGACCAACGAGGCGGCCTTCCAAACCGCCCGGGACGTGGCCAAACAGGAAGGCATCCTGTGCGGCATCTCCTCCGGGGCTGCGGTCTTTGCGGCCCTCACCGTGGCCCGGCGCCCCGACAACCGAGGCAAACAGATCGTGGTAATCCTGCCCAGCACCGGCGAGCGCTACTTGAGCACGGAGCTCTTCCAAGACTGAAGAAGTCTTTGCGGGAAGGGCCGGGGAATGCAGTTGCCCCGCCCTCCCCTCAATCCCCCTCCCAGCCGCCTTTATGGAGGTTGGGGAAGGGTCTATTCTCGTTCCATGCTCCCGCTTGGGAACGACATTACCAGCAAGGCTCGGCCCCATAAATCCTTGCAGGGAGGCCGTCCTGAGGGGGGGGTATACAGAAGCCCTGAGATGGAGAAACTGGTAAAATGGAGGGTGTTCAGACAGTTGCTGACCAAATGTCGACCAGGGTGGTCAGGGGGTCTGGCGTCGCCATAACGGAGAGCCGCCAGACTTATGGGAGGGGAGACAACTATTAAATTTAACCTTGAAGGTGGCGCAGCCCCGCACGCCCCCAGCAAATGCGCCCTCCCGGGTCTTCGCCCCGGCGCCTGTTGCAAAACTTAGCTTCACGGTAATATGTCATTCTGAGCGCAGGGAAGAATCTTTCTATGCTAAAAACCCAGACCCTTGGCTTCGCTCAGGGTGACAAGAAATCGGTTTTGCCCTAGCCTGTAGTCCCGGCGAGTTATCTGCCTGGCTTGGCCGGCTGGAAACCGGAGCCGCACTCCGGGAGCACGGTGGCTCCCCCTGGGGGCCTCCCGGGGGTCCAGGGGTTTAGCGCCATCCTATCCTCCCAGCGGCAGATGAGAGCATCTCATCTCCCCTTTGTCCCTCTTCTTTGCCCTTACCGTTCCTTCGATGGAGCCAGGCTTTGCTTTTCCGCCACAGTCTCAAGACCGTCGGCTTTCTCGCGGATAAGAAAACCGAGGCTTGCCAAGGTTCTTTCAAAAATCTGATATTCTTTGGCCTCTCCTATGGCAATCAGACAATCCCCGATAGCCTTCAGTTGGTCTAATGCCATATGAATGTCCGGCAACTCCGGGCCACCGTTGCTTTTGCCTTCCGGAGCCTGAGTAGTAATTTTGGGTTTATCGGGTTGGATTGGTGGACCCATAGCTGCGACGGCTTCAGCTTCATCAGGTTCCCACTGGGAAGCCTGGTCTAAAAATTTAGTAGGTTCAACCACGTTCTCCCAGAAATCCTGATAGATATCAATATAATATTCATCGCTTTGCCCGGGGTAAGCCTCCCGGATATGAGATAGCAATAGAGAACGGAACGCCTCCGCGTCCGGGGATACATTATATGATTTACAGATTTTATTTAAGAAGCTCTCGATGATCCGCCTGACAACAAAAGCCGTTTGAGGTTTCATGGTTTACCCTTTATCAAGGATGAGGGTTGTAGGGATGCAGGCCGGCGGCCTGGGCGGATTCGCGCCAGGGGAAGTTTTTGAAAGCACCGGCAGGGGCCCATCAGTCCTCCTCGAGACTTCAATTTAGGAAAGCCGGCTGCAACTCCCTCCCACGCCGATGGGAGGGCCCCATCACAGTCCCTGGCGACCCCAAAGGAGAATGAGGTCTGGCTGGGGAGTCCCAATGACCCCAAAGGGACGGCGAGCTTGTGGTCCACCGCAGGGTATTGGGATTAAAATTCCCTTACGTTTTCCAATTCAGCTCGGTGGCGCAGGTTGCCTCGCCAACCGGGCCATTGAAGGCATCGGGGGGCGGCCCCAAGGGGCCGCCCCCCGGTTAAGCAATTCAACCTTTGTAACCTTTTGCTCAGAACATGTCCAGTTCAGCAAAATGGATGGTAGTATTCCCCGCAGGGCCGCAATTCACCGGAACCCCAGTCGGGAGTTTGCCGCAGACCAGCAAAAGGCCGTTGAAGTAGCTGCCCACGCCTTTGACCTGGGTGCTGCTCCGATACACCTCATTGAGGCAGGTTAGGTGGAAGCAGTATTTCCCAGCCACGCTGGGGGAAACGGGATTTTCACCGATGATGGTGTCGCCAGTGAGGAGGCTGCAGCAGCCTGAAGTCCAGGTGAGTGTGGTCCCGTCGGTGGGAGCCAGGAAGATCCCAAAGACGAAGGCCTGACCACAAGCATTCAGGCTCCCAGCCGCCAGCGCCAGGGAAGGTAGGGCAATCAACACACACAGGGTAAGAAGCAGAACCCTTTTCATTGTCTTTCTCCTTTAGAACTTGTTCAGGTTTGGGTTTACCAAATCATCCTTCTCATTTGCCATTTGCCCTCTATAGGACGCCTATCACCTCCCCTCCCAGGTTAGGGCAACGACAACCTCCTTTAAGAAAAAGTTCGCATGCACTCTTCAAATAGCATCAGGAAATAAAAAAACAATAGGCAAAAATACCTAATTTTTGTCCTTTTATCAAACACTTACAATAATTTTTGTTTCTAATAACTGGACACCTTTGTTTAATCCGTGGACACTTCCTGGGTTCCATCGTCAAATTTCCAACTGGACGGCGATTAGGAAGTTGGGCCCCTCAGACTTGAGAACCACAGAATACGCGGAATGGCGGGGTGGTTCGAAAGACTTCGGCTGCAGACGAAAGATCAAGTTGGGGCGAGGCGAAAAACGATACCGGGATGGTCCGGCTGAAATTTATTGACCAAAAAGCAAAAAAAAGGAGCAGATCATTTGACCTGTCTCCTTAATTTTGCTGGTGGCGGGGGACGGAATCGAACCGCCGACACGGGGATTTTCAGTCCCCTGCTCTACCGACTGAGCTACCCCGCCGCCGAGTAAAGTCTTTATCCCGCAGAGGCCCTTTTGTCAACATAAAATGAATCTGGCGGCCCCAGAATCCCGTACAGCCGCCCCGTTGCCCGGGGCATGTGCCGGAAAATCATTTTTCACGGCCCCCCCGCCGGTGCCCCGCTTCCAGGCTCCAAGCGCCACCACCGCGCCCATCGTTACTGAAACGCCACCCAGGCTGCCATTATTGCCGTTCCGGGTCCTTGCCAAATTTTTCCGATCCGGGGAAAATCTTGTTACCGCTGGTTATTTAAGTCAATTTTCACTTTTAAATCTGATAAACTTAACTTATAAGTTACTGACAATTTTATTTATTTAACCGAAAACGCTATCAGAGGTTCCCAGGGTGCCTCCCGACGTCCTCATTACCGGTCCGGAGACCGACACGGGCCACAGGCTGGCCGAAATCCTGCAACCGCAACACGACGTGCGGTTTTGCTTGCCCGATCATCTCCTGGACGCACTCCGGGAACGGCCTCCCGAGCTCCTGGTCCTCGTGGGGGACCTCCCCGGGCTGCACCAGGTCATCCGGGAACTCAAGACGGGAGAGGCCTTCAGAGAAATCCCCATCGTGGTGGCCTTTCCGGAGTTCTCCCCGGAGGCGGCGGCCTGGGCCCTGGAGGCGGGCGCGGATGAATTCCTGCTGCCTCCCTTCGAACCCCGGGAGGTCCTGGGGCGCCTGGGGGTGGTGCTCCGCCTCCTTCAGGACCGGTGCCTGCTCCTGGGTTCCCACGCAGAGTTTTCCCGGATCTTCCAGGAGACCGGTCATCCCTTGTTTTTCTGCGACCGCGCCGGCGCGGTCGTCAACCTCAACCCGGCCTTGCGCCGCCTGCTGGGTTACCCGGGCAAGAGAGGGACCCCGGTTCCCATGAACCTCCAGGAGCTGCTGTACGCCCCCGAGGACCGGGAAAGGTTCCGTCAGGCCATCTCGGAGCCCTTGGGCGCCTCCCACGTCAAGTTGCATCTCAGGGGCCGGGATGGCCAGCCCGTCACGGTGCTCTTGAACGACCTGGCGCTGCCGGACCGGCCGGCAGAGTTGCGCAGCTTTAAGGTGCATCCGGTGGGTTCCCCTTCCCCCCTGAAACGCGCCCTCCAGAGCCTGGTGGAACACGTCTTCCCCAGCGCCCGGGATTACCTGGCCTTACTTCAAATGACCCCCCTGTTGGGGGGACGTTATGAAAAGGTGAAGAAACTGGGGCAGGGCAACTTCGGCGAAGTCTGGCTGGTGGTGGACACCGAGGCCACGGGGCCGGAGCGTCAATATGTGGCCAAAATCCCCTTCCTCAAAGCGGCCAACACCAAGTTCCGGAAAGAAGCCGCCATCTGCCAGAAGCTCTCCCCCCACCCCGGCGTGGTGCGACTCAGAGAAACCCTGGAAGATGAGGGTAAGCTGGTGTTGATCCAGGAGTACGCCGCGGGCCAGACCCTGGGGGATTTGCTGGACCAGGAGCTGCCCCGGCCCCTGGTGGAGCGGGTCATCCTGCAGCTCATCGACGTGGTGGCCCACGCCCACAAAAACCGCATCATGCACCGGGACATCAAGCCCAACAACATCATTATCCAGCCGGACGGCACCCTGAAACTGCTGGACTTCGGGGTGGCCAAGATCCTGGGGGAAAAAGACATCAGCGGCACCATGGTGGGGTCCCGCCCCTTCATGGCCCCGGAACAGATCATGGGCAAAAGCGAACGCCGTAGCGATATCTGGGCCATCGGGGTCCTCATGTACCTTCTTTATACCGGGGAGCTGCCTTTTTACCGCGAAGTGGAAAAATTGTTGATCGACCAAATCCTGGAGCAGGAGCCGCAGCCGCCCCGGGAGTTGAACCCGGAGATCCCCCCGGACCTGGAGGCCATTATCCTGAAATGCCTTAAGAAAAACGTGGAAGAGCGCTACCCCAGCGCCGTGGCCCTGAGGAGTGATCTGCTGCGCCGCTTCCCCCACTACGGCACCCAGACCGGGAGGTGGCCGTGGATCCTGTAACCCACGTAACCGCGGGATTGCTCCTGTCCCAGCTCCTCCCCGGTCCCTCCCGGGCCTGGAGCGCCATGGCCGGGTTAATCCTTACCCTGCTGCCGGACATCGATTGGTTCCTGGGGTATTGGGACCGCCTGGCCTTCATCCGCCACCACCGGGGTTTTAGCCATTCCCTCCTGGCGGTGCCCCTGTTTGCCCTGCTGGTGGCCGGGCTGGGCCGGGCCCTGGGGGGGCCCCGCTGGTTCAAACCCCTGTTCGTCCTGGGTCTGGCGGTGCTGGCGGCCCACCTGCTCCTGGACCTGGCCACCTCTTACGGCACCCAGCTCCTTAATCCCTTGAGCCGTCGGCGCTTCAGCCTGGACTGGCTCTTTATCATCGACCCCTATCTCACCGCCGTTCTGGCGGCCGGAGCCGCGGCCGCCCTGACCTCGCCCACCTGGGGGCGCCAAGTGGGCGCCGGCTGCCTGGCCGCGGCCGGGGGCTACCTCCTCCTCTGCGCCGCCTTCCACCACCAAGCCGCCACCCTGGCCCGGCAGGTTTTCCCGGCCGGCGTCCGGCCGGGGCAGGAGGTAGCCGCCTTGCCCCAACCCTTCTCCTGCCGCCGCTGGCTGCTCATCGCCGCCGGCCCCGGTGAAGTCCGGCAGGCCTTGGTGGAACTGCCTTATCTCCCCTGGCTGGGGGCGCGAACCCCGGCAAAATGGACGGAGGCCGCCGAAGTGCCCCCTGGCCGGGAAAACCAGGCCCCGCCGGCTTCCTATCGGCCCCCGGGGGATCTCCGGGTCCGGACTTGGAAGGCGGCCGCCTCCCCGGCCCTCAACTGCCCCCCGGATGCGCAAGAAATCCTGGACCGCTACCTGGAGTTCGCCCGCTTTCCCCTGCTGCACCGGGTCGAGCCCCAGGGGACCGGGCGGGTGCTGGAGTGGCTGGACCTGCGCTTTGCCGTCCCCGGGCGGGCCCTTCCCTTTGCCCTGCAACTCCACCTGGACGCCCAGGGCCGGCTGCAAAAATGGTCCATCGGCCAGGGCGGCGGGGAGAGGCATTAGGGCAGAGAATGGGGGGAGGGCCAGGGAGCAACGCTCCCTGCCCTCCCCCCACCCCCCCTCCCAACCCTTTAAGGGGGACTGGTTAGGGGGCGTCAGGGACACACCAATATCTTAGGGGACCCATCATCCCCCTCTCCCCCCGTGGCGGGGGGAGAGGTTGGGGTGAGGGGGGAAGCTGGAACGGACCTGCAGGTCCGCCCGGCCTCAGGCCCAATGGGCCCTGAGTTTGGGAACTGACCGATGATCGCGATCAACAACCTGTTTGCTCAAATACCGGACAACATTCCCGCAGAACTCCTGGAAATTTTGTTGCAAGGGAAGGACTTCCGCCTGGAGCGCATCATCTCCGCCGGTCAGGCCACCCCGGCGGGCCGGTGGTACGACCAGGACACCCCCGAGTGGGTCCTGCTGGTCAGCGGCAAGGCCGGGCTGCGGTTCCACGGGGAGGCCGAGGTCCGGGTCCTTAACCCGGGGGACTACCTCAACATTCCGGCCCACTGCCGCCACCGGGTGGAATGGACCGACCCGGAGCAGCCAACCGTGTGGCTGGCCCTGCATTACCGGGCCGCCCCCTAGCAGGCTGTGAAAAAACGGTTTTTTTGTCATCCTGAACGAAGTGCAGGATCTAGAACTTATTAATATGACTAGATTCTTCGCTTCGCTCAGCATGACACATTCTCAATTATGGGAGTTTTTCAACAGCCTGATAGTCCGCCCCTGATCTCATGGAGCGGTAGGGGCGCAATTTATGACACCCGCTGGCCGATTAACGGCGTGATGCCTCACGCCCCGACAATTTTCTCCGTTGACAACCTTCTGGATGGTCACCTCTTTTAAGCTAGGTTTTCTGCTGCTCTGGTGCTATGGAATCGCCCTAGGTTGTGCTGAACCCATGAACCGTGAAGAAATCCGGGCGGGCCTGGCCGCCCATCTGGAATACCTCAGCGTCCGCCTGGGGGAGCGCTGCATTTACCGCCCTGAAAACCTCCAGGCCGCGGAAGATTACGTCTTTGGAAACTTCGCCCGGATGGGCTATCGGGTGCGGCGCCAGACTTTCATTTATCAGCGCCTGGAAGTGAGCAACGTCATCGCCGGGGATGAGAATCTCGACGGCTATTACCTCCTGGGGGCCCATTTCGACACGGTGGCCGGCACCCCCGGGGCCGACGACAACGCTTCGGGGGTGGCGGTGCTCCTGGAGGTGGCCCGGCTGGCCCGGGCCCTCACCCTGCCCCGACCCTGGAGCTTCATCGGCTTCACCACCGAGGAGCCCCCCGCCTTTTTCACCCCCTACATGGGCTCCCGGGTCTACGCCCGGCGGGCCCGCCGGGACCAGCACCGCATCCTGGGCATGCTCTGCCTGGAGATGGTGGGTTATTACCGTAAGGAGCCCGGCAGCCAGTCCTTGCCCCTAACTCTGCGCTTCCTGGGCTATCCCACCACCGGCGACTTCATCGGCTTGGTGAGCAACCGCCAATCCAAACCCCTGCTGCAGAGGCTGGACCGGGCCATTAAGAGCGCCGGCCGTCTCCCCACCGCCACCCTGGTCGCGCCCCTGGGCGGCCATCTCCTCCCGGAGGTGCGCCTGAGCGACCACGCCAATTTCTGGGACGAAGGCTACCCCGCGGTCATGCTCACCGACACCGCCTTCATGCGCAACCCCCACTACCACGGCCCCGGCGACGTCATGGCCAACCTGGACCTGGAGGCCATGACGGACCTCACCCTGGGCCTGGTCAATTTCCTCCAGGCCGAAGGGAAATAGCAGTCACCAGCTACCAGTTGCAAGTTGCAAGTTGCAAGTTTTTCGTTTTTCGTTTTTCGTTTGTGGGAAAGCAACCGGTGGCTGTATTTCCCCAAGGCGCAGGCCGGCCAGTCGCTCAACCGGGCGGCATTAGCACGCGGTGTCATTCTGAGCGTAGCGAAGAATCTAGTGTTGTGTCCCGAAAATATCTTACAAAAGTCCACCAATTATTCCCCCTCCCCTGGTGGGAGGGGGTTAGGGGGAGGGGGAATTTTATTTCGGCTAACATGCTTTAATCACTTATTATTCATGCCACCCCCACCCTGACCCTCCCCCATCACGGGGGAGGGAATAAAAGCGAGCACACGATACTAGGCTTATTAATAATTTACTGCTTCAATGGACCTCTGGACCTGGCTATTTGGATGCAAATTCCCTTTGCCGGAAAGACGTTGCCGCGGCAGCGATGGCCAGATAATATTTTTTTGTTGTAGGCGCGGGTTTCCAACCCGCCCTGCCGGCAGTCAGGAAAAAGCCTCCAGGACCATGCCCGCCGCCGGCATTTATGATAGCATAAAACAAACGATTGGCTATTTTGACCAAGGTACAAGGGGTTGACATGGCAGATAAGAAATTCTTCGGCAAAATCCACGAGGACCCCTTTGAAGCCCTGGCCAAGGGGCCCCGGGAGGTGATGGCCTCCATCTGGCAGGCCTACCTCGCCGAGGTCCTGGGGATCTCGGCCCAAAGCGGCCGCTTCCAGATCCTGCGCCGTCAGATCGAGGCCGCCGCCGGGTTTGAGACGATCTTCGAAAACTGGAACGCCCTGGCCCCGGAGTCCCGGGGCGTGGCCTGGCAACGCCTGGTCACCGCGGCCCGGGACAAGATCAAGGCCCTGGGGGAGGCCTGCGTCCGCTGCGGCGAGTGCTGCGAAAAGGGGAGCCCCACCCTCCTCACCCACGACCTGGCCCTCTTTCAGCAGGAGGTCCTCACCTGGAACGACGTTTACACCCTGCGGGCCGGCGAACCGGTGGCCTCCCGGGAAGGCCAGCCCGCCACCCTGGAGGAAGAGCGCCTGAAGGTCCGGGAAGTGCCGGGCAGCCGCCAGTGCTGGTTTTACCTGGCGGCCACCCGGAGCTGCCGTATCTACGAGAACCGGCCCGAGCAGTGCCGGCGACAGGTCTGCTGGGGGGAGCCGCCCCGGCCGCCGGCCAAGGCCCAGATCCTCAGCCGCCGGGACCTGCTGACCGCGGTGCCCGAGGTCTGGGACCTGATTGTCGCCCACCAGGAGCGCTGCGATTACGACAAAGTGGCCCGGGCCCTAAAGGCCCTGGCCGCCGGTGAGGAGGACGCCACCGAGCCCCTGTTTGACGCCCTCCACTTCGACCACTACCTGAGAAAGATGCTCATGGACGACTGGGGCTTGACCGCCGCCGCCACGGAACTGCTCCTGGGCCGGCCCCTGCCGGAGTTTCTCCAGGCCCATGGTCTGGCGGCCCACCTCACCCCCGAGGGCGTCTTCCGTCTGGAGCGCCGGGAACCTGCTTAATGGGCCAGAAAACGGTTTGGTCCTTTGAAAAAGGGGGATTTAAGCAGTAGTGTCCGGCAAGTTTTTGGCCTTGCCGGTTAAAATGGTAAATGAAAAATGTAGCCGCAGGATTTAGCCTGCGACCGCACAGGCTGGAAAGCCTGGTCCAGCAATGCCTTGGCGTTCCGAAGATTTTTACCAGTTCGCCAGCCTAATAAATCTCCCTCTCCACCCGCCTGCGGGGGGAGAGGGTTGGGGTGAGGGGGGAAATCTTTGCCGCCTGAACGAGTTTGGGCGATATATCCTAGGATAATCGTAGGTTACCCAAGCAGAGCTTGGGCTAAAAATTGCGTTCCCAAGCAGGAGCTTGGGAACGAGTTATCAGAGCAAATTTAACTAGGCTAAGGCTCTTAAAGTCCCCCTTTGAAAAAGGGGGATTTAGGGGGATTTTTAAGTAGTTATTATAAAATCCCCCCTACCCCCTTTGCCAAAGGGGGGTAAAAAGCCGTAGTTTAAATGTCATAGTAATAATGAAGCGTCACCCTAGGGGAAGTCTATGATTGCAGAGTTGATCCAGGGAAATCGTAGTTATCGGCGGTTTTTTCAAGACAGCGGCCATCTCCACGGACACCTTGAAATGGCTGGTGAACCTGGCCAGGCTGTCCGCCTCCGCGGCCAACCTCCAGCCCCTGAAATATCTCCTGGCCAACGACCCGAAGCAGAACGAGGCCATCTTTTCCTGCCTGGCCTGGGCCGGGTACCTCAAGGATTGGCCGGGGCCCGCGCAGGGGGAGCGGCCCGCGGCCTACATCGTCATCTTGCACGACCAAGAGGTCGCCAAAGAGGTGGGGTGCGACCACGGCATCGCGGCCCAAAGTATCCTCCTGGGGGCCCGGGAACAGGGTCTGGGCGGCTGCATAGTCGGTTCCATCAAAAAGGACCTGCTGCGGCAGTTATTCAGCATCCCCGGCAGATACGAGATCCTCCTGGTCATTGCCCTGGGCCGGCCCCGGGAAACCGTGGTCCTGGAAGAAGCGGGGCCCGGGGATTCCATCCGCTACTGGCGGGACCAGGACGGGGTCCACCACGTGCCCAAGCGCCGGCTGGAGGATATTATCCTCGGTTAGCCGCCTGACTCCGCCGCAACCGGGTAATCATTAGAGCTAGCGCCGGGACGACTCATCCCGTCCGCCTCTTATACCCGGTTGAGACCCCCTTATAAAATTCATCCGCGCCGGATGTCAAAATGTCGCGCCGGCGCCCTCGCCGGCTCGAGAGCCGCATAGAAGGCTGTTGAAAAACTCCCATAATTGAGAATCTGTCATTCTGAGCGAAGCGAAGAATCTGGTCATATTAATAAGTTCTAGATCCTGCACTTCGTTCAGGATGACAAAAAAACCCGTTTTTCAACAGCCTGCTGGGGCGCGGTATACCCGGGGCCTCTCCGGGACACAAAAAAGGCAGGGTCGGCGGCTGACCCTGCCTGCTATCGAGGAAGATCGAGATGGATATTATTCTGGGTTGAACCTCCGTCGCCTCATTCCCGCCCCGCCCCAAGGCCGGCTTCCAGCCTCAAAGCGGACCGGCCAGGAAGATGAGTTCCTGACCGGCCCTAACGCAGGACATAAGGTGTTAAAAGGAGGATGATCATTATACTTGCAATTTCTTTGCCAACCCTCCTTCTCCAAGCTATCAATCTGATATCATAGAAAATTATGGGATACCGCCATAAGCTCCATGTTCACCATGCTTAACAGAGGCCCAAGGAATTGTTTAATAAGATAAACGCCCAAGTCCTCAGATTTCCCTGAAGAAGTTCAGCCTCACCCGGGAGCGACCCCGTCGTCAGGGCCTGCCCAGGCACTCCAGGAGCCGCCCCCACAACTGCTCCCGGCCCTCGCCGGTTACCGCCGAAAACCAGATAAGTTCCTCCGGGCCCACGCCGAAGGGGGCCAGGGCCTCCGCCACCTGTTTCGCCTGGCGGGCCCGCTCCCCCATCTTCAATTTGTCCGCCTTGGTGAGCACTGGCAGCACCACCCGGCGCCGGGTCGTCAGGAATTCCCAGAGGAACAGCTCCTCGGGTCCCACCCGGCGGCGCCCGTCCTGGAGAAAGACCACCGCGGCCAGGTTCGGCCTCCCGCCCAGGTATTCCAGCACCAGGTGCCCCCAGCTTTCCTTCAGCGACCGGGACACCGCGGCGTAGCCGAATCCCGGCAGGTCCACGCCATACCAACGCCCGTTGATGAGAAAGAAATTCACCGCCCGGGTGCAGCCCGGCCGGGCGCTGGTGCGCACCAGTTTTCTGCGCCCCAGCAGGGCGTTGAGGAGGGACGATTTGCCCACGTTGGAGCGGCCCAGGAAGGCCACTTCGGGATGGGCTCCCGGGGGAAACTGCTCCACCCGGTGGGCGCTGAGGGCGAATTCGGCGGAGACTATTTTGGGTGGGGGCATGGCCCTATTCTACCAGAAGCCGGCGGCGGACGCCTAGCCGTCTTTGCGTCTTGGCGTGATTGATTTTCTTGCCGCCCAGACGCCAGGTCGCCAAGGAGGTTCCCCCACCCGGTCCGGTTCGCCCCATAAAGGTTGACGGCCCCGCCTTTTCCAGGTAGATTCCCAGGGTAATGAAGGAGGTATCCGCTTAGTGGCCTGGGGTCTCTGGTTTCATTTCTGGCTGGTGATTATTACCATCATTTTTGGGTCCCTGGCCATCGTCTACAGCTTCCTCGATCCCAGCCGCAACCTGTCCCAGGTCATGGCCCGGTGGTGGGGGCTGTGTCTCCTTTACCTGGGCCGGATTCCCGTCCGGGTGGAAGGCCTGGAGCACCTGGTTCCCGGCCAGACCTACGTCTACGCCGCCAACCACCGGTCCAATTTTGATATCTTTGTGCTGATTTCGCTGCTCCCCGGCAAGTTCCTCTTTGTGGCCAAAAAATCCTTGTTCCGGATTCCCCTCTTCGGCACAGTCCTCACTCGCATGGGCTATATTTCCGTGGACCGGGGCAATCAGGCCGCCGCCATCCGCAGCCTCAATGCCGCCACGGCCCGCATCAAGGCCGGCGCCTCCATGATCGTCTTTCCCGAGGGCACCCGGGCCACCGTGGGCGAACTCCTGCCCTTCAAAAAAGGGGTCTTCATCATGGCCCTCAAAGCGGGGCAGCCCATCGTGCCGGTCGCCATCAGCGGCACCCGTTTCATCCAGGTCCGGGCCAGCCTCCGGGTCCGGCCCGGTCCGGTACGGGTGGTGATCTCCCCTCCTGTCCGCCCCCAGGATTTCCGGCGCAAGGAAGACCTGATGGCCGCGGTGCACCAGGCGGTGGCGGCCAACTACGACCCGGATTACCCTTATGGTCCCGGAGGCGCGTGACGGATAACTGGGTAGACCTCACTTTCCTGGGAGGCCTGGGGGAGATCGGCCTCAACATGATGACCCTGGAGACCGACGAGGCCCTGGTGGTGGTGGACGCCGGCCTCATGTTTCCCGAGGATCACATGTTGGGCATCGACATCGTCATCCCCGACTTCTCCTATCTCAGGGAGCGCCGGGACAAGGTGACGGCCCTGGTCCTCACCCACGGCCACGAAGACCATATCGGCGCCGTACCTTTCCTCCTCAAGGAAATTAACCTGCCGGTCTACGGCACCCCCCTGACCCTGGCCCTGCTCCGGGAAAAACTCCGGGAGCACGGTCTGCTGGACGCCGCCGACCTCAGGGAGATCAACCCCCCGGGGCCTTTAAGCATCGGGCCCTTCCAGTTCGAGTTCATCCGGGTGTGCCACTCCATCGTCGATGGGGTGGGCTTCGTGGTCAAAACCCCCCAGGGCTATCTGGCGCACTCCGGCGACTTCAAGATCGACCAGACGCCGGTGAGCGGCGCGGCCATGGATTTGAACCGCTTCGCCCATTACGGCGAGGTCGGCGTCCTCGCCCTGATGAGCGACTCCACCAATGCCGAACGCCCCGGTTACACCCTGTCCGAACGGGAGATCGGCATCACCCTGGAAGGTCTCATCCGGGAGGCCCGGGGCCGGGTGATCATCGCGGTCTTCGCCTCCCACATCCACCGGATGCAGCAGATCGTTAGCATCGCCGAAAAATTCGGCCGCCAGGTCTTGTTCAACGGCAAATCCATGGTGACCAACTCCCGGCTGGCTAAGGACCTGGGTTATCTCTCCGTCCCCGCCGGGCTGGAAATTAACGTGGGGGATCTCGACCGGCTGCCCCCGGAAGAGACCATCATCGTCACCACCGGCAGCCAGGGGGAGCCCCTGAGCGCCCTGGCCCGCATCGCCCTGGAGGCTCACAAGCAGATCCACATCCGTCAGGGCGACCTGGTGATCCTGTCCTCCAAGTTTATCCCCGGCAACGAACGGGCCATCACCACGGTGATCAACAACCTCTACCGCCTGGGGGCGGAGGTGGTTTACCAGGAGGTGGCGGACATCCACGTCTCGGGCCACGCCTCCCAGGAGGAGCTCAAACTGCTGCTCAACCTCACCCGGCCCCGGTACTTCATCCCCATCCACGGGGAGATGCGCCACCTGGTGAAGCACACCCGCCTGGCCCGAGCCGTGGGGGTCCCCGAGGACCGGGTCCTCCTGGCCCTGGACGGCCACCGCCTCCGGTTCGAAAACCAGGAGGCCCATTTTATGGAACGGGTGGACACGGGCCGGGTCTTCGTGGACGGCAAGGGGGTGGGGGATGTCTCCCGCATCGTGCTCCGGGACCGGCGCCATCTGGCCGCGGACGGCCTGGTCATCGCTTATGCCGCGGTGGACCCTTCGGCCGGCAAGATCGTCACCGAGCCGGACCTCATTACCCGGGGCTTCACCCTGGAAGAAGAGCAGGCCCCCCTCCTGGACCAGGCCCGGAAGATCTTCCAGGAGATCGTCCTCCGGGCCCTGAGCGAGCCCACCCAGGACTGGCTGGAAATCCAGACCCAGGTCGGCAAGGCCCTGCGCAAGCTTTTCTTCAAGCTCCTGGAGCGCCGCCCCATGATCCTGCCCATCATTCTGACGCTGTAATGCCGTTCCCCCTTGCCGGGCAAGACTTGTAGGAGCGCACCCAGATGGTTCCCATCAGGCTTTTTTGTAGAGTTCTCACTAATAATCTCGACAATCCCGGTTCAGTAGTTAAAATAAATCACTAATATTATATACAGCCACTTGGCCCGGGGGGCTTTGAGGAGCTGAGGGATGACTAACAGGCGCGGCATCCGGATTCTGACGATCACGGCACTGTTTCTTCTAGGCATCGTGATTCCCGCCCGGGCCCAAACTAACGCCGACCTGCCCCAAGATTTGCGGGCCCTCATCGAAGAAAGCCTCAAGGCCAACTCGGAAGTGAAGCAGATGCGCTCCCTGCACCAGGCCGCCAAGGAGACCGTCAGACCCGCCGGGGCCCTGGACGACCCCGAGGTCTCCTTCGGCATGCTTAACCTGCCCGTGGATACCTGGAGATTGAACCAGGACCCCATGACCCAGAAGATGCTGGAGCTCTCCCAAAAGTTTCCCTTTCCCGGCAAGCGCCGCCTCCGTTCCGAAGTGGCCGCCTCCCAGGCCCAGGCCGACGGCCTCACCTACCAGGACAAGGTCAATGAAATCAGGGCCAAGGTCATCGTGGGATACTGGGGTCTGGCCCTGGCCTATACCGGCTTCGACATCACCCAGAGAAACAAGCAATTCTGGGAACAGGTGGTGCAGGTGGCCGAAACCCGTTATGGCGTGGGCCAGGGCATGCAGGCCGACGTGCTCCAGGCCCAGGTGGAGCTGGGCAGTTACCTGGACCGCCTCTTTCAATGGACCCAGAAACAGGAGTCCCTCCGGGGGGACCTGAACGCCCTGCGCGCCCAACCGCCTCAAACCCCCATCCCCCAGCCGCAACTCCTGAAGCCCCGGCCCTTCAACCTGAAGTTGGACCAGATCCTGGCCCTGGCGGAAGCCCGCCCCCAGCTCCAGGCCCTGAAGGCCATGGTGGCCAAACAGGAAAAGGCCGTGGACCTGGCCCGCAAGGATTATTTCCCGGACGCCACCGTCAAATTGGGTTACGCCTTCAGAGAAACCTTGGGGCCTCCGGTGAACCTGAAGCAGGCGGACATGTTCAACGGCGCGGTGATGTTCAACGTGCCCATCTGGCAGGGCTCCAAGATCGAGCCCCGCATCCGGGAAGAGCTGGCCAAGCAGAATGCCGCCAAAGACGCCTACCAGTCCACCTGGAACCAGCTGGCGGCCGCCATCAAGGATCGGCACGCCAAGCTGCAGCGCCTGGACCAACAGGTAACCCTTTATAATCAAGGCATCATCCCCCAGGCGCGCCAGGCCGCCGCGGCCTCCCTGGCCTCCTATGCGGTGGGGACCCTGGATTTTTCCCGGCTCTATCAGAATCAGATCGCCGCGTTTAACGCCGAACTGGCCTTGCAGGAATATCTCAAGGACTTCGAAGAAAACTGGGCCGAACTGGAGTGGCTGGTGGGGGCCGAACTGCCCCGGCCGCCCGGAGGTAAAAAATGAGCCCGCCACGCCGTCGCCATATTTGGTGGGGCCTGGGAGTGGGGGTGACCCTGACTCTGGCAGTCCTGATCGTCCTGAACCTGGCCGGGGAATTGACCTGGTTCCGGGCCCAGGAAGCCAAGAAGGCCTTGTGCTGGGTCTCCCCCAAAAACCCCAATTACATCAAGGAGGCCCCGGGTAAGGACCCGGAGGGCCACGAACTGGTGCCGGTCTATCCCACCCAGCCCGGCGCGCAGCCCACCGGCCCGGCCGTGGCGCCGTCAGCGGCCCCGGCCCCCGCGGCCCAGGCAGAGCGCCAGATCACGGCTTACCACTGCCCCATGCATCCCGAGGTCGTCAGCCGCAAGCCCGGCACCTGCCCGAAATGCGGCATGGCCCTGACTCCGATCTATGAAGAAGCCCCGGCTGCTGCTGCCGCCGCGGCCCCGGCCCCCGCTGCCAAAGCAGAGCGCAAGATCAAGTACTGGGTCTCGCCCATGGACCCGGGCTACGTCCGGGATAAGCCGGGCAAGGCCCCCTGCGGCATGGATATGGTGCCGGTATACGAGGAGGCAGCAGCCGGCCCGGCGGCTCCCGGCGCCATCGCGGTCTCTCCCGCCACCATCCAGTCCATGGGGGTGCGCACCGCTAAGGTGGAGGTCAAGCCCCTGTCCCGGGACACCATCACCGTGGGCCTGGTCACCTTTAACGAACGCAACCTGTCCGTCATCAACACCAAGGTGAACGGCTGGGTGGAAAAGCTCTACATCAATGCCACCGGCGACCCGGTGCGCCGGGGCCAGGCCCTGCTGACCATTTACAGCCCGGAGCTGGTGTCGGCCCAGGATGAATACCTCCTGGCCTGGCGCAATCTCAAGACCCTGGGGCAAAGCCCGGTAAAGGAGATGGCCGAAGGAGCCCAACGTTTGGCCCAGGCCGCCCGCCGCCG
Organism: uncultured delta proteobacterium; assembly: GCA_963790655.1. Taxonomy (GTDB): domain Bacteria; phylum Desulfobacterota; class Desulfobaccia; order Desulfobaccales; family 0-14-0-80-60-11; genus DASWLF01. The sequence continues at coordinate 23,676 of CAWBPT010000012.1, forward strand.
CCTGGATTATTTCGACGTCACCCCCTCCCAGATCGAGAACCTGAAAAATACCGGCCAGGTGAAGAAAAACCTGACCCTGATGTCCCCGGCCAACGGCATCGTCACCAAGCGCCTGGTGACCCAGGGCATGTACGTCCAGGCGGGCATGCCCCTGCTGGAAGTGGCCGACCTGTCCACCGTCTGGGTGGACGCGGACATCTACCAGTACGAACTCCCCTGGATCAAGGTGGGCCAGGCCGTGGAAATGAGCCTGGACTATCTCCCCGGCGAAACCTTTCCCGGCGTCATCGACTACGTTTACCCCTACCTCAAGGAAGCCACCCGCACCGCCAGGGTGCGCCTGCGGTTCCCCAACCCCCAGCTCAAGCTAAAACCGGAGATGTTCAGCCAGGTAACGATTAAGTCCCCGGTTACCAGGGAGGCGGTGGTGGTGCCCACGGAGGCGGTGCTGGACACCGGCCTCAAACAGCACGTCTTCATCGCCCTGGGGGGCGGGCGGTTCGAACCCCGGGAAGTGAAGTTGGGGGTTTACGGGGACGGCAACAACTCCCGGGAGGTGCTCTCCGGCCTTAAGGGGGGAGAGGACATAGTCATTTCGGCCCAATTCCTGCTGGATTCCGAATCCCGCTTCCGGGAGGCCATCCAGATGATGCTGCCGCCGCAGGGCGCCCCGGAGCCGGGCAAGGAGGCGGCGCCGGCTGCGCCCGCCGCGCCCGCGCCCGCGGCCCCCATGCCTCCCGGGCACAAGCATTGACGGCTGGACCTATACCGGCAAGTATTGGTAGGGCGGGCCTCCGTGCCCGCCTGACGCCTCGGCCTTAAACGACCTTGTTAGCTGGGGAACGAGAACCACAAATTTCTGCCCCCTCACCCTGACCCTCTCCCCCGGAGGGGGAGAGGGGACCATAGGGAAACCAATTTGCTACCTTACCCCCCTCGCCCCCCGCAAGCGGGGGGAGAGGGCTGGGGTGAGGGGGGTTACCGAAAACCGAAAACCGCCTCTATGAAACCGCCTCTATGATCGCCAAAATAATCGAAGCCTGCGTCCGCAACCGGGTCCTGGTCCTCATCGTCTGGCTCCTGGTCACCGCCTGGGGCATCTACTGCGCCTACAACCTGCCGGTGGACGCCATCCCCGACCTCTCCGACGTCCAGGTGATCATCAGCACCACCTACGCCGAACAGGCCCCGCAAATCGTGGAGGACCAGGTCACCTATCCCCTCACCACCGCCATGCTGGCGGTGCCCCGGGCCAAGGTGGTGCGCGGTTTCTCCCAGTTCGGCCTCTCCCTGGTCTACGTCATCTTCGAAGACGGCACCGATATCTATTGGGCCCGGTCCCGGGTCCTGGAATACCTCAACTACGTGCGGGGCAAACTGCCGCCGCAAGTTAGCCCCTCCCTGGGCCCCGACGCCACCGGGGTGGGCTGGGTCTTCGAGTACGCCCTGGAGGACCCCACCGGCAAGACCGACCTGGCCCAGCTTCGGTCCATCCAGGACTGGTACCTGCGCTACCAGCTGCAGACGGTGCCCGGGGTGGCCGAAGTGGCCAGCGTCGGCGGCTTTGTCAAGCAGTACCAGGTGGTGGTGGACCCGAACCAGCTGGTGGCCTACAAGATCCCCCTCTCCAAGATTAAGATGGCCATCAAGAACTCCAACCAGGATACCGGGGGCTCGGTGGTCGAACAGGCCCAAACCGAATTCATGGTGCGGGGCCTGGGCTACATCAAGAACAAGGCCGACGTGGAAAACATCGTGGTGGGCGCCGACCCCCGGGGCACCCCCATCCTGGTCAAGGACGTGGCCCTGGTGCGGATGGGGCCGGAACTGCGGCGGGGTCTGGCCGAGGCCAACGGCCAGGGCGAGGTGGTGGGCGGCATCATCGTCATGCGCTTCGGCGAAAATGCCCGCCAGGTCATCGAAGGCGTCAAACAAAAGTTGGAAGACCTCAAACCCGGACTGCCCCCGGGGGTGCTCATCGCCACGGCCTACGACCGCTCCGGCCTCATCCAGCGGGCCATCGACACCTTAAAAAGGACCATCACCGAAGAAATCGTCATCGTCTCCCTGGTCTGCTTCATCTTCCTGCTGCACGTCCGCAGCGCCATCGTGGCCATCATCAGCCTGCCCCTCGGCGTGCTCATCTCCCTGATTCTGCAGTATTATTTCAACATCAACGCCAACATCCTGAGCCTGGCGGGCATCGCCATCGCCATCGGCGCCATGGTGGACGCCTCGGTGGTGATGGTGGAGAACGCCCACAAGCACATTGAGCATGCCCCGCCCGACGCCGCACGTGAGCCCCTCATCCTGGAGGCCGCCAAAGAGGTGGGCCCCTCCCTGTTCTTTGCCATTCTGGTGCTCACCGTGTCGTTTCTGCCCATCTTCGCCCTGGGGGCCGAAACCGGCCGCCTCTTCCGACCCCTGGCCTTCACCAAGACCTTTGCCATGGGCGGCTCGGCCATCCTGGCCATCACCCTCATCCCCATCCTCATGCTCTATTTCATCCGGGGTAAGATCATCCCGGACATGGAAAACCCGGTGGCCCGGGCCACCATGGTGGTTTACCGCCCGGTGGTCCGCTGGATCATGCGGGTTCCCAAGACCGCCATCCTCCTGGCCTTTCTCGCCATGGCGGCCACCATTTACCCCTTTCTCCATCTGGGCTCCGAATTCATGCCACCCCTGGATGAAGGCGACCTGCTCTACATGCCCACCACCATGCCGGGCATTTCCATCACCGAGGCGAAAAACGTCCTCCAGCAAACCGACCGCCTCATCCGCACCTTCCCCGAAGTGGAGTACGTCTTCGGCAAGGCCGGCCGGGCCGAAACCGCCACTGATCCGGCGCCCCTCAGTATGTTGGAGACCACCATCCGCCTCAAGGACCGGAAATCCTGGCGCCCGGGTCTGACCACCGAGGGCCTCATCCGGGAAATGGATGACGCGGTGAAGTTCCCCGGCCTGGCCAACTCCTGGGGCTATCCCATCAAGATCCGCATCGACATGCTCTCCACCGGCATCAAGACCCCGGTGGGCCTCAAATTCCTGGGCCCGGACCTGGAGGTCCTGAATCGCCTGGCGGTGGAGTCGGAAGCCATCTTGAAAAAAGTGCCCGGTACCGCCAGCGTCTTTGCCGAGCGGGTCACCGGGGGCTATTATCTCGACTTCGAGATCAAGCGCCGGGAGGCGGCCCGCTACGGCCTGACGGTGGGCGACGTCCAGGAGGTCATCGCCAGCGCCATGGGGGGCGAGAACATCACCCAGACGGTGGAGGGCCTGGAGCGCTACCCCGTGAACCTGCGCTACTTCCAGGATTATCGGCAAAACCTGCCGGCCCTGCGCCGCCTCCTCATCCCCACCATGGACGGCGCCCAGATTCCCATGGAGCAGGTGGCGGACATCAAGGTCCACCAGGGGCCGGATATGATCAAGAGCGAAGGCTCCCGGCGCTCCGCCTGGGTCTTTGTGGACCTGGCCGATATCGACGTGGGCACCTATGTCCAGAAGGCCAAGGAGGCCATCGCCGCCCATCTCAAGATGCCGGCAGGTTACTCCCTCCTCTGGAGCGGCCAGTACGAATACATGGAAGCCGCCGCCAAGCGCCTGAAGATCATCATCCCCATTACCCTGGTCCTGGTCTTCCTGCTCCTCTATCTGAACACCCGCTCCCTCATCAAGGTGGGTATCGTCATGCTGGCGGTGCCCTTCTCCCTGCTGGGGGCCATCTGGCTCCTCTATCTCCTGGGCTACCACCTCAGCGTCGGCGTGGTCGTGGGGATGCTGGCCCTGGCGGGCCTGGACGCCGAGACCGGGGTCCTCATGCTCCTCTACCTGGATATCGCCCACGACCAATGGAAGCGGGAGGGCCGCCTCAACACCGAGGCGGACCTGCGCGACGCCATCGAACACGGGGCGGTCATGCGGGTGCGCCCCAAGCACATGACCATCCTGGCCAACCTGCTGGGGCTCTTGCCCATCATGTGGGCCAGCGGCACCGGCTCCGAGGTGGCCAAGCGCATTGCCGCCCCCATGGTGGGGGGCGTGGCCACCTCTTATCTCCTGGAACTCCTCATCTATCCGGCCATTTATCTCCTGTGGAAGCGCCATTCCGACTTGAAACGCAAATAACCCGCCGGATTCTTTCCTGGGTAAAGTTGTGACGAAAGTGATCAATAATGTTGATACCAAAACCCTTGATATTTTCGTTAGAGAAACGGTTTTCCAAAAAGTCAGCCTGATCTCTACCGATGATAACGCGGGGTATCGGTTTCTTGACCAGTGGTGCAATCACGGCGTTGTCCATCACAGCACTGGTGAATATGTTGTTGGGGCGATTCATACCAATACCATTGACAGCTTTTGGTCTATGATTAAGCGTGGCATTGTCGGTACGTTCCATAAAGTTAGCAAAAAGTATCTATAATTATATGTTGCTGAATTTTAGTTCCGCTATAACAACCACAATAATCCTGATATTTTCGGGGCGGCAATATCGCTGTGTTGAAATATACAGCATTTTAATTAAATACTAAATTGAGGGCGCTATGCACCAATTTGATAGTAATAATAAGAAAAACCATCCCAGCGATTCCCAAACCAATTCTCCTGTACCACATACCCCCGAACCATCCATAGCCAGCACAAGTGATAAGAATAATGACGTAAAAGATGCTGGCAGAAATAAATGCCAATATAAAAAACCCAATAATTTGCCATTTTGGATTCAGGCTATTAGTAGTGTATTTATGGTTTTCTGTACCATCGCCATTGCTGTTATCACTGGATATTACGCTTATTATGCCCGCGAACAAGTTGCTCAAATGAAAGAGGCGGTTAACATAACAAACGAGCAATTTAAATTGGGTCAAAGGGCCTGGATAGGAATTACCAAGATAGATGGTGGGCCTGTAATTGGAAAACCAACAGTTATTGACATAGGACTTCAAAATACTGGTAGGACCCCAGCAATAAATACATATAGTATCGCATATGCAGATATAATAGGGTTGAATGATACTCCTGATTTCAGCAAAGAAATGGCAAGAAAAGGAGGGCCTGTCGTGCCCAATCAAGTTTGCAGACTTATGCCTAAAGCCAATAATGGAACACCTTTGGATGTTATTGATCTGATGAAATTGCGCGATGGTACAAAACGACTTTTTATTCATGGAATTTTTAAATATGACGATATATTTGGATATCATCATTGGATTACATTTTGCTATTTTATCAATAGCGATATGATTACCTATACTACCTATAAAGAGCACAACGAAATAGATAATAATTAACCGTTTCACCTTCGCCCCCTTTGCGGGTCGGGGCGATTATTCAAAACCGTGAGTCAAGTTCTGGATAATCCCCCTTTGAAAAAGGGGGATTTAGGGGGATTTGGGTTTTCACAGTTTGGGTTTTCACGGTAAAGCCTGCGGCCACATTTTGAACCGGCAATTCAAAAAGCTTGCCGGACCCCCCGGTTTTCTCTCTCCCGCGTCTTGCCAACCGCAAATTAATCCCTACTTTTTATGCAGCTTTCCGGCTTATGCCGCCCCGACCATTTCCTCTTTTTCCGCCCTGCCCGCCCCCGGCCGGCAAAGCGGTTAACCCCGTTGATCTCCCGGGGCCCATCCGGAGCTCCTGCCGGTGGCCCGGCAAGCGGCGCGCACCACCATGGGGAGCAGGAAGGATCTGGTGGGACGACACCGGAGAAAGCCATGAAACCACTCATCTGCGCCGCCTTGGCATTGCTGGTCTTGGACGCAGGCTGCGCCCCGGAGGGATACCGGCAAGGACCGTCAGAACGCTCCTCCTACCTTTCCGACGTGCCCCCCTCCTTCTACGGCTCTGACCCCGCCTTGAGGCACTGGTACACCGCTCCCTATTGGAACCCTGACGTCGGCAAATGAGGAGAGATGCGAGGCCCCAAATGATGAAAATCATGACCCTGTTACTTGCACTGGCTTTGGTGACGTCGCTGGCCCTGGCCGCCGGCTGCGCCACTTCCGGCCCCCCACAGGGGGAATACTATCCCTCCATTTCGGATGTGCCCCCCTCGTTTTACGACTATGACCCCATGATGAGTCATTGGTATACCTACCCCTATTGGAATCCCGAGAGGTTTTAGGGGGAATCCGGCGGAGGCCCAGGTTGCGAAAAACCATGCAGATATTAGCCTGGCTGGCCTGGGGGGCGCTGCTGGCCGCGATCGGCTGCGCCGCCGGATATTACGCGGAGCCCGGGCCCGCACCTTATCCCGGCTCTTATCTCTCCGATGTCCCCCCTTCTTTTTACGGCAACGACCCGGCCCTGAGTCATTGGTACACCGCGCCCTACTGGGACCCTGAGAGGCCATAGGGTGGCGAACGGGTCTGGCGCCACCGGCTGAACGGGAAATTTTAGGAACTAACGGTGAACGGCTGAAAAACTGAAATCCCAGCAGGCACGGGGAGCATGGGAAACTTGGCGGGAATTGAAGACAACCCCGGCCTGTCGTAACCCTCGGCCGGGGGAAGAATTTTTACTCGGGTAGGTGGGGAACTTAAAGCCTGCTTTGACCTTCATCCCCGGTGGAGAAGACCCTGGTCCGCGGTCAGGAAGCCTCTTCAGCCTGGTCGGGATTATCGGGCTCCAGGACGCCGGTCTCTTCTCCGGGTGAGGAAATCTCCTCCTCCGGCGCCCGGCCCTTGTTCTGACGGCGCTTGATCTTTTCGTCGTGCTTCTGCTTCCTGGCTATCTCTTTGGCTCGTTTTTCCCAGCCATAACGGTTTCGTGCCACTACCTTCCTCCAAGGCTGAAGGTTTCGGAACTCCGGGGCACAGGGTCCCCCGGAGTCCCGAGGATCAAACCACGCAAGGGCTTCCTCTCGCCTGCCGCTCTGACGTGCAGGGCGCAAGTCCGGCCCTTACCAGCAATCAGCCCCTTCGCCTTCGGCTCAGGAGAACAAACGAAAAGAGTAAGTTGTTAGCAGGTTTTAAACCGCGGGTGCGCGGCTTAAATCTTTACCACGTTCTGGGCCTGGGGCCCTTTTTGGCCTTGAACCACCTCAAACTCAACTTCCTGGTTTTCGGCCAGGGTCCGGAAGCCGTCGCTCTGGATGGCGCTATGATGCACAAATACATCTGGGCCGTTCTCCCGGGAAATAAAACCGAATCCCTTGGCGTCGTTGAACCATTTCACCTTGCCAGTTTCTCTCATCGACTTGCAAACCTCCATGAAAATTGTGGAACTTTCTCCTGCCATCCAAAGCAGGATTCCGCTAGCAGCCGGGCCAAAAAAAAAGAAGGGTCCTAGCATCCCCTTCCGATCTTATTCAGGACTGCGGCCCCGACTCTCAGTCTGACATGCTATCCAAAATTTATCCTATCGCGAGCCAAGAGCGGATGTCAAGGAAAATCAACGCCTGCGCCCGGTAGGGGGCCGTCTTGGTCGCCGGGCCTACCAACTATTTCATAATCGCCGCTTATATTCATCCGCTAGGAAGGGAATAATCTAAATTTATGTGTAATATTAGATGCTTCGCTACGTTCAGCATGATCTTTCATTGCGCAGCCGGGGTGGGAAACAGCTTTTGGGGGAACCCGGGAAGCCGGTTCTCAATACGATCGGTCCAGCAGTTCTTCGGTTATGGCCCAAAAGTAAGCCTTCTCCCGGGAGGCGGGAAAGACCGCCAGGTTCTCCTGGGCTTTGAGGGTATATTGACGGGCGAGTTCGCGGGCGTGGTTCAGAGAGCCGTATTTTTCCAGCAAATCAAGGAGGCTCGGCGCCCCCTCCGGGGCCTGGTCCCGGGACATTTCCTGGAGGCGTTCCCGGTCCTGGGGGTTGGCCTGGGCCAGGGCATGGATCAGGGGCAGGGTGATGCGCCCTTCTTTCAAGTCGGCGCACACCTGTTTGCCCAGGGCCTTTTCGTCGCCGGTGTAATCCAGAATGTCGTCCACCACCTGGAAGGTGATCCCCAGATTCAGCCCCATTTGGGCCAGGGCCTGTTCCCGGGCCTCCGGCGCCTCGCCCAGGATGGCCCCGATCTGACAGGCCGCCGACATGAGGATGGCCGTCTTGCGGGTGATGACTTCGAAGTACTCCCCTGCGGTGATCTTCAGGTTGCCGGCATGGAGCAGCTGCAGGATCTCCCCTTCGGCCATCAGGGTGGTGGCGTTGGACAGCACCTGCAGGATCTTTAACTTGTTGGTGGTCACGGCCAGGGAGAGGGCCTTGGCCAGCAGGAAGTCGCCCACCAGGATGACGGCCTGATTGCCCCAGATGGTGTTGGCCGTGTTGGCCCCCCGGCGCAGGCTGGCGGCGTCGATGACGTCGTCGTGCAGCAGGGTGGCGGCGTGCAGGTATTCGAAGATGGTGGAGAAGTCGTACAGCTGGTTGCCCGGGCAGCCGCACATGCGGGCGCTCAGGATGAAGAGCAAAGGCCGGACGCGTTTGCCGCCGCTGAGCAGGATGTGTTTTCCCACCTGGGCGATGAGCGGCACGTGAGTCTGCAGATTGGCCGCCAGCGCCTCATTGACGGCCGCCACCTCACCTGCCAGCTCCTTGAGAACGCCCTTGCGCCTTTCCGCCGCCGCCTGTTGCATAAGTGAATAAAATAACTTACTTCCGTTCTAAAGTCAATTTTTGATTAGCTTGCAGCGGTCAGCCTTCGGCTTTCAGCAAAGACATTTATCGTCAAGCTGGCCGCCGAGATGAAGGCTGAGCGGCCCACCCTAAACTCTTGACCCCGGGAGACAACCAGCGCCCGCCCCGGCTGAAAGCCTGTCCCTCAACCCTTTTCCCCTCTTCACCTTTTCGCCTTTTCCCCTTCTTCTATAATCTCCCCCACCAGGTCGTAGGGCAAGGCCCGGGTGAGACTTACGGGCTGGATTTCCCCCACCCTGCCCTCCCCCGCGGTGATATAGACCTGGCCGTCGATTTCCGGGGCCTGGCTGATGAGGCGCCCGGCAAGCAAATAATCGCTCTCCGAGCTCAGCCCTTCCACCAGCACGTCCTGCACCGTGCCCACCAGGGAGCGCAGTCTCGCCTTGACCATGCCGGCCTGGATTTTTTTGAGGATGCGGGCCCGGCGGCGGGCCTCCCGCCGGGGCACCGGGGGGCCGAGGCCCGCCGCGGGCGTGCCGGGCTCGGCAGAGTAGAGGAAGACCCCCAGGTGCTCGAAGCGTACTTCTTGAATGAGCTCTGCCAGGGTCTCGAAATGGGCCTCGGTTTCGCCGGGAAACCCCACCATGACCGTGGTGCGCAGGGTCGCCCCGGGGAGAGCCTCCCGAATGCGCCGGGCCAGGTCCAGGATCTCGCGCCCCCGGTACCCCCGGCCCATGCGCCGCAACACCTCGTCGTGGCCGTGCTGGATGGGCAGGTCCAGATAGGGGCAGATTTGGGGATGGGTCGCCATGGCCGCCAGCAGCTCGTCCGTGACCCGGGCCGGGTGGCTGTAAAGCAGCCGAATCCGGGTAAATTCCGGGATCGCCGCCAGGGCCCGGAGCAGCTCCCCGATGCCGGGGCGCCCCCCCATTCCAGGCCGTAGGCCGTGGTGTCCTGGGCCACCAGGACCAGTTCCTTGACTCCCGAGGCGGCCAGGGCCCGGGCCTCAGCCACCAGGGTCGGGAGCGGCCGGCTGCGCTGGGGCCCCCGGATCTTCGGGATGACGCAGTAAGTGCAGCGGTGGCTGCAGCCTTCGGCGATCTTGAGATAGGCGAGATACGGGGGCGTGGCGCCGTAGCGGGCCTCCACCCCGGCGTAGCCGTAGGCCGGCGCCCGGTGGAACAGGCGGGTCTCCCCCCGGCCGGCCCCGCTCAAAATCCGGGGCAGGGCGGGAAAATCGTTGACCCCCAGGAACCAATCCACTTCCGGCAGCTCCTCCAGCAACTGGTCCCCGTAGCGCTGCACCAGGCAGCCGGCCACCACCAGCCGTTTCCCCGGGTCCGCCTCTTTGTGGCGGGCCAGCTCTAGAATGGTGTCCACCGCCTCCTGGCAGGCGCTTTCAATGAAGGCGCAGGTGTTCACCAGGAGCACCGCGGCCGCCTCGGGGCTGCCTACGACCTCCCAGCCGGCGGCGCTGAGCCGGCCCAGCATGATTTCCGTGTCCACCAGGTTTTTGGGGCAACCCAAGGAGACTGCGTAGACTTTGGGGGGGGGATGCTTCAGGTTCAGTACTTCCTTGATTAAGTGCTTTCTCAGGGAGGGGGCTGGGGGCCGTTGGTCCCCACCCCTCCCTGAGAAGATCTTAGCAACGGCTCTTATTTCGCGTCGCTTTTCCTTTTGGGCAGGAATATGAGATACGAAAGCTCGCCCGCGGCTGGCAGGTCCAGCTCTTTGAGAATCAGGTATTCCCGAAAGGCGTCCACGTTGTTGCCCACGGCCAGGCTGGTCACCCCGAAGTTGTAGTGGGCGTTGGCATTGCCCGGATCGGCGTCCAGGACGTTCCGGAATTGCTCCCGGGCCTCCGAGTACTTCCCTTCACTGGCCAGAGCCACTCCCAGGTTGTTGCGGGCCGCCCCCTTAACCTGGGGGTCGGGGTTGGCCCCCATGGCTTCCTTGAAAGCCTGGGCCGCTTTGTCCCACTGGCCCTTTTTAATGAGATCCAGCCCCTGCTGGTTGTATTCCCCGCCCAGGCCAGTGCGGGCCGCGGCATAGTCAGGCTTCAGTTTCAGGGCCTGTTTAAGGTCTGCAATTCCGGCCCCGGTATTCCCGCCTTCCCCCTTAAGCCGGCCCAACTCGTACAGGGCCTCGGGGTAGTCGGGCTTGAGCTTGAGGGCCTGCTGGAACGCCTTGACGGCTTCCTTGTCCTTGCCCAAAATTTCGTACTGCAATCCCAGGTTGAAATATGCCTGGGGGTCTTGGGGATTGTCTTTAACCGCCTGCTTTAATTGTCTCAGGGTCGGGGCCCGGTCCCGGGCCGGGGCCGGTCCCGCCAGCAGAGCCAACGACAAGCAAACCGCCACGACGATGCTTATGATGCGTCCGGTCATCTCAAGTTACCCCCAAATGCGTCATGAACCGTGGTTAAAACCCTCAGTGCGACAAACTTGGAAGCCGCAATGCTGAGCGCCGCAAAGCATCTGGTTTTTTCGCTTACCTATCCCCTGCGCCCCGCTCAGGCTGACAGAAAAAAATTAGGTTTTGAAACAGGTTCTATCCACTATTCACTATTCATATCCACTATCCACTATTCACTATTCACTGGTCACTGGTCACTGCTCACTGCTCACTGCTCACTGATAAGAGATCACCGTCCAGGCGTCCAAGGCCGCGAACATCAGGAGCCAGAAGGCCACCTGGATCAGATAAGCCCGGCGCCGCAGCCGGGGCGTGGTCAGCACCCGCCCCTCCAGGGCCTTCATGAAATTATACATCACGGCGCATTCCAGAGCAAAGGGCAAGAACCCCAAATAGCCCAGGAGGGGCATCTCGAAAATCTTCCAGAAGTTCAGCACCGGCAGGGTGTAGACCCACTTGGCGCTGGCATAAGAATTCCAGGATTCCCACCAGAGGCCGCAAATCAGCCCGGCGCTCGCCAGGCAGAGGGATTCCCGACGCTCCCCCGCCAGAAACCGGGCCAGGAGGGAGCCGCCGCCCAAGAGCTCGCAGCAGGGGTCCAGGAGAAAGAAAAACGCCAACCACACCAGGGGGAAGGCGTAGCGGGGCAAGGCCAGGGGCAGCGCCAGAGCCGCGACCCCCACCAGGAGGGAGGCGGGCTGCCAGGGAAAGCCCAACCTCAACGGGCGGCCCCGGACTCCCTTCCAGGCCCCCAAAGCCCATAATAGCTGGGCGGTGAGCAGCACCCCGGGCAGCACCGTGGCGAAGGCCAGGGCGTAGCCGCCCCAACGCACCCCGCGGCTGGCGGTCAGCCCCACGTAGGCCCAATTCCCCAAAGCCAGATTAACGGCTTCGAAAACGAGCCAGACCGTCACGGACCAGAAGCACATGGCGAAAAAATCCCGGGAGCGGTGCCAGAGCCAGGACCTGCCTTGGAGGTGGAACAGGACCCCGTCCACCAACAGGATGTAGGGATACCAGGCCAAGAAGTAGAGATATTGCCGGATAAGGTGGTGGCCCGTGGCGGCCCCCCAGAGCCCCGCGGCCCCCAAGGCCAGGGCCAGCAGGATTTCCAAGGCGGCCGGAAATGGGCAATTCAACCTGCGCCACATAATCTTACCTGACCCCCAGGACCAAACCGGCTAACCCTAACGTTATCTTGCGGGGATGCGCTCATGAGCCTTCGGCTTACCCGTACAGCATGAAAACGCCACGTCGGGGCGGGTTTTAACCCCGTCCCGCCCGCCCCCGCGAGATTTTACCACCAATTTGTTGGAACTTTTCGCAGCAGTCAGGCGCCCTTGGCCCCCCGCTCCTAACTTTGAACTTTGAACCTTGAACTTTGAACTTTTAACGCAGATGCCCCCCCATAACCTTAAATGAAAGAGTCGCCCGCGGCCAGATTATTGTGGGCCCCCCTGCTGCTTTCAGCCGAACAGACCCCGGGTTTCTTTAGTAATCTTTAAAGATTCCTATTACCTTAACTAGCTGATAACATTAGCTTATTACTGGCGCCCCCTACACGACATTTCCTTGTTAAGCTTAAATTTGACACATCTTTTAGATCTACATTAAGAACGACATTTCCCCACCTTAGAAGACCTGCTCCCGCTGTTGCAAGCGCCGCCCTGACCGCGATGAGCAATCCGAGTTATCACCCAAAGCTTTAAAGGAGTTTCCGCTCCGGTTCCCTCGCCCCCAGGGCTGGGGCCGGGAGGGGGATGAAAGTAATCTACTTGCTGCCGCCATTACAAAACCGGTTGGGTTTTTGAATCATGACCTCATATTAATAATATCTTCAGTTAATGCAACCGGTTAATGCAAAGAAATAATAATTGCGTAAAACAATATCAATCATTTTTCCCTTGCCTTTCTTTTAGAATGCTGTTATACGGGGAAAATCCCAGGTCTATCCACGCCTCCGGGGGGAGGTTGCGTTCTATCTCCAAGACCTGAAACCGCGCCAGTACGGGCTACTCGGTGAGAGGACACTCTATGATATCCTGGCTCATGGGGGTAGTTGTCTGTCTGTGTCTTTTGGCGGGATGTGGGGGAGGTCCGAGCAGCAACCTGGTAAAAAATGAGCCGGCGCCGCCGGCGCTGACCGTCCCCGTCCAAGAAGATAACGAAGAGGCAACCCTGACCGAGGAGTTGAGCGCCAAGCGCCTGGAGGAACTTTACGCCAAGAGCGGCATCCCCGGTTGGGATCCCAGCCTGGAAGAAGAACTGAAGAAATGGGAGCATCAGGTCAAGTTTGATGTGCCCATTCAGATGAACAAGCAAGTACGGGCCTACCTGGTCTATTTCTCCACGGAACGCAAAGAAGTCATCCGCCGTTACCTCGCCCGCTCCAGCCGTTACCTTCCCATGATCAAAGAGACCTTCCAGGAGTACGGCCTGCCGGAAGACATGGCCTATCTGGCCATGATCGAAAGCGGCTTCAACTGCAAGGCCTACTCTCCCGCGGCGGCCAGCGGCATGTGGCAGTTCATCAAAGGCACCGGCCTGCGCTACGGCCTGGCCATCGACGGTTACGTGGACGAACGCCGGGACCCGGAGAAATCCACCCGGGCGGCGGCCAAATACTTGCTGGATCTCTACAAGCAATTCGGCTCCTGGTATCTGGCCGCGGCCTCCTACAACTGCGGCGAAGGCCGGGTCCAGAGAGAGCTGGATGCCAGCTCCCACAAGAACTTCTGGGAGCTGTCCGCCAATATGTGTCTGCCCAATGAAACCAAGAATTACGTGCCCCAGATGATCGCGGCCACCATCATCGCCAAGAGCCCGGAGAAGTTCGGCTTCAAAAACGTCCCCTACCTGCCGCCGCTGAAATACGACCGGGTGCAGGTGAACGAGCCCACTTCCCTCAAGGCCGCGGCTGCCGCGGTGAACCTCCCCGTGGAGGAGATCCAGGCCCTCAATCCGGAACTGACCCGGGGCGTCACCCCGCCGGACGGCACTTATGCCCTGATCCTGCCCCTTAACAGTAAGGAAGTTTTTACCAAGAACATTACCCTGGCCCGGGCGGAAAACCCGGCCATCGCCTCCCGGCCCGTGCACGTGGCGGCCAGGAGCGCCGGGCGCAGTTACAGCAAGGCCAAGAGCCAGTCGGCGCAGCAGGCTTCCGTGGCGGCCAAGCCTCCAGCCAAAACCAAGACTTATGCCAAGTCCTCGAACAAATCAGGCAAAGAATCCGGCAAGGCCGCCACTTACGCCGGCAAGGGGAAATCCACCCCCAGCGCCCCGGCCAAGACCGGCGCCCCCGTGGTGCAGGCCTCTATGTTCGGGCATCCCTCTCCAGTCGCCAAGAACGGCGCCTCCGCCAATAATAAGGGCAAAGCCAAAATTCAGACTGCCAAAGCCGACGGCAAGTCCGGCGAAACCCGCCTGGCGAAAAAGAGCGACAGCTCGGCCAAAGGCTCCGCCAAGACCGGAACCGCCAAGAAAAGCGGCTCCGGGGAGAAAAAGTCCAAGGATAAAGTCTCCAAGGCCAAAAGCCGTGCCCTGTTCGCTGAAGCCCGGTAATTACCTCATCCGCCAGCCTGGGTAGCCCAAAGGGCTGCCCCTAAAACTTATGGAAATGCATCAAATCTCCCGCTTTCCTCGGGCAGGCTAAGAGGCCTGCCTTTTTCTTTTTTGAGTGGGTCGCCACAGGTAACGATCACCACTCGATGGTGAAAAGGCTTTGCCCCTTACCCAATCCGCCAAAATTCGGATACACCCTCCGAGCTGCAAACGCCTTCAAAAACTGCCCCTCCATTTTACAATTAACTATAATTTTTAAACTCTTTTGAAAAAATCCTTGACAACCTTTAAAGACCTGTCCGCCGGGGATGAAATGATTATCTAAGTCGCAAGGAAAGCCGAATTCTTCCGGATTACCCCGCTATTCATCGTATTCTCTGGTTCTAAAGGTTGATGGACCCAACTTCCTAATCGCCGTTTAGTCAAAAATTTGACGATGGAGTTTGGAGAGTGTCCGCAGATTAAACAAAAGTGTCCATTTCTTAAAAACGCCAATTAATGTAAGTGTCTGATAAGAGGACAAAAATTAGGTATTTTTGCCTATTGTTTTTTTATCTCTTGATGTTATTTGAAGAGCACACGCCAACTTTTTCTAAAAAGGAGGTTGTCGTTCCCCCAACTTGGGAGGGGAGGACAGGGAACCACAGGATAGGAGAGAAAAAGGGAGTGAAGCGATAAGGAGGGCTCTGGCTAAAATCACGACAGTGCTGGCACTGGCAGTGGTTCTGGGCGGGGTTGTCGCCCCGCCGGCCCCGGCGTGCGTGTAATGATTATGGAGAAATGTTAAACAAGGGAGGGTTCAGACATGAGTTTCCCGAAAACATCAATATTCAGGAAGTTTATTCCCCATGCACGGCCCACAACGCTTACAAAGGTCTTGGTATCGATGATCTGTTTTTCCCTAACGTTCTCCGGGGTGTTTATAATGCCCGGAATCGCTTTGGCCCAGGTCTCCCTCAAGGATGTGGAGGTCAAGGAGCCTCCCAATCTCAACGATTTCATCAAAGATAAACAGGCCGCCATCGCTTTGGGCAAGGCGCTGTTCTGGGACATGCAAGTGGGCAGCGACGGCGTCCAGGCCTGCGCCAGTTGCCATTTCCACGCCGGGGCGGACCACCGGTCGAAAAACCAGATTAACCCCGGAACTAATGCCGGCGACACTGTGTTCGGCAATTCCGGCATCCCCGGCATTCCCGCGGTCCCCGGTTTGCCGCAACTTGCCCCGAACTACCAGATGAAAGCCAGCGATTTCCCCTTCCATAGCCGTGACGCGGAAACGCGAGGCGTGCCGAGACCGCCTTTACCGGGGGCCGAGTTCGGCAACGTGGTGCGTGACTGCAATGACGTCATGTCTTCCCAGGGAGTGCGCTGGGAGAAATTTCTCGGGGTCATGCGCGGAAATGACGAAGACCTCGGCAAGCCGCAGGATGATCCGGTATTCCACCTAAAGTACATGAAAACAAATATCCGGCGGGTGGAACCCCGGAACACTCCCACGGTCATCAATGCGGTGTTCAACGGCGATAATTTCTGGGAAGGCCGGGCCAGCATGATCTTTAACGGGGTCAATCCCTTTGGCTTCCGGGACCGGACCAGCACCCTGAAAAAGAATGCCAACGGCACGCTCACGGATGTAAGCGTCCGTATACCCTTTAGCAGCCTGGCGTCCCAGGCGGTAGGGCCGCCCGTCAGTGACTTCGAGATGTCTTTCATCGGACGCGACTTTCCCAGCATCGGCCGCAAGATGCTGAGCCTACGCCCCCTGGCCAAGCAGTTGGTCCACCCGCAAGACAGCGTCCTGGGGGCCCTCTCGTGCGCCTACCTGTTTCATGATCGAGTGGTGGGGGGGGGAAGCGGGCTCAAGGTTAAAGATTACGCCACAATGGTCCAAGCGGCGTTTAAGGATGAATGGTGGAACTCAAATGATATTATCGACGTTGACCCGGACTCGCAGTACCTGCATCTTCCGGAAAGACAGAACCCCCGGTACTTTAAGGTCAATCTCGGCAAGGGTCGGCACCACAAGTGCATCCCAGGAAAGCCCCTGGGTCCGGATGAGTTCACCCAAATGGAGTATAACTTCTCCCTGTTCTTTGGATTGGCGGTGCAGCTCTACGAAGCCACCCTGGTGGCGGACGATACCCCCTTCGATCAGTTCCAGGGAGCTTCTTTGAATGTTAGAGGCGGTGGCATGCCGATCCCGCCGGATCCCAATGCCTTGACGGCCCAGGAGAAGCAGGGGTTGGATATTTTCCAGGGGACGAACATCTCAGGGCAGAACCCAGGCAATTTTACTCCCGGTTGTAGTTTATGCCATGCTCTCCCCGAAACCACCGAACACACGGTCCGCACCCTCGCGGTGGACGACCAGGGCATTCCCCGACGCCTGGTCCTTTATCTGCCCGAGGGTCTCGGTGGTGCGTTCGGCAACATCTTTGCACCCAATGCTTATTTTGACTTCGGCATGCGCAATTTGGGCCACCGTCCCAGCAATGATGATATCGGCCGGGACGGGACCGCGCCTGACCTGCCGCCCTTCCGGAACCCCCTGGACGGCAATAAACCCCTTCCCCTCGCCTACACGAATCTGGCGAAGTTGAAAAAGGCAGGCAAACTACCCGCCGATGTGGCGTTTTACGTTCCGGACCTGGACCCCACCGCGGCTGTCGTACCTATACCTCCAATATTGGCCAACCCGCCCGTGGGCGATAAGTCCGTGACCAAGGGTAACTTTAAAGTGCCCAACCTGCGAAACGGCATGTTCACCGGCCCCTACTTTCACGATGGTACGTATTCCACTTTGCGCCAGGTGGTGCAGTTTTACGCCCGGGGAGGAAATTTCCCCGCCACTAACTTTAATGAGCTTGCCTTAGGCATCATTGCCTTCCCGGAACTGCAGGTCCTCCCCCCACCCGCTAAAACCCCGGAAGAGAATGCTGCGGCCGAGGAAAAAATCCAGGCTCTGGTGGCTTTCATGGCCCATGGCCTCACCGACAAGCGGGTGGTGTACCAAAAGGCGCCTTTCGATCATCCGCAGCTCTTTGTTCCCAATGGCACTCCTCCCCTGCGTCCCTCAGCCGATGAGTTTATTGAGGTGCCACCGGTGGGGAAATACGGGCAGACAACCCCCATCGCCACTTTCCTCAATTTGGATCCCCAAACGCCCTAACGGCTTAATTTATGGAAAAGCATCTGCGTTCCCCAAAAGAACGCAGATGCTTTTCCCCTTTTCTTAATATCCCAAGTGCCATCCGGTGAGACCGGTACGCGAGGTGTCTAGGAGCTCTCTAAGTTGCCACCTGGGTCATGGCATATCGGGCCACGGCCCAGGCCCATCCCTGTCCATCCCAATTCAGCCGCGGTCGGGGGGATTTTGCCTTCTCGGTTCAAGTTGGCAATTGAGAAGGGTAGCCGCAGATTTCAGCCGGCGCCGGCACCGACTGAAAGTCTGGGCCACTAAATTCTTGAAGGCTTCTCGATATTCCCGGCGGCACCTGGCGCAATTTTTTTTCTGCCCCCTCTTGATTTTCCCGGCTGAATGTATAAAATCTAAAAAATTAGCACTCACCTATGGAGAGTGCTAATACTCTCCTGAAATCCTTAATTCACCACAATAACTTTAGGAGGTTTTCTATGAAGGTTAAACCCTTGAATGACCGCGTCCTGGTCAAGCGCATCGAAGAGACCCAGGTAACCAAAGGTGGCATCGTCATTCCTGACGTCGCCAAAGAAAAGCCCATCGAAGGCCGCATCATCGCCGTGGGCCCCGGCAAAATGAGCGAGCAGGGCCAGCGCATGACCCTCCAAGTCAAAGAGGGCGACAAAGTTTTGTTCGGCAAATACTCCGGCACCGAAATCAAGATGGAAGGCGAAGAATATCTGATGATGCGGGAAGAAGACCTCCTGGCAGTCATCGAAGGGTAATATCCCCATCCTTCCCGTCAACTTAACCTGAAGTCCAATTCGTCAGCTACCATCTTAAGGAGGACAGTAAAGACATGGCTGCAAAAGAGATTAAATATGATATCAAGGCCCGGGAGGCCATTCTCCGGGGCGTCAACACCTTGTCCGACGCGGTCAAGGTAACCCTGGGCCCCAAGGGCCGCAACGTCATCCTGGAAAGATCCTTCGGCGCCCCGGTGGTGACCAAAGACGGCGTCACCGTGGCCAAAGAGATCGAACTCGAGGACAGGTTCGAAAACATGGGGGCCCAGATGGTCAAAGAGGTGGCCTCCAAGACCTCGGACGTAGCCGGCGACGGCACCACTACTGCCACCATCCTGGCCCAGGCCATCTATCAGGAAGGCTCCCGCCTGGTGGCCGCGGGTACCAACCCCATGGCCTTGAAACGCGGCATCGACCAGGCCGTGGCCAAGGTGGTGGATGAGCTGCACAAGATCTCCAAGCCCACCAAGGACCAGAAAGAGATCGCCCAGGTAGGGACCATCAGCGCCAACAATGATGCCTCGATCGGCAACATCATTGCCGACGCCATGGCCAAGGTGGGCAAGGAAGGCGTCATCACCGTGGAAGAAGCCAAGGCCATGGAGACCACCCTGGAAGTGGTGGAGGGCATGCAGTTCGACCGGGGCTACATCTCCCCTTACTTCGTCACCAACCCGGAGAAGATGGAAGTCAACTTGGAAGAGCCTTACATCCTGATCCATGAGAAGAAGGTCAGCGCCATGAAAGACCTCCTGCCCGTCCTGGAGCAGATCGCCAAGATGGGCCGGCCCCTGGTCATCATCGCCGAAGACGTGGAAGGCGAGGCCCTGGCCACCCTGGTGGTGAATAAGCTGCGCGGCACCCTGCAGGTGGCCGCGGTGAAGGCTCCGGGCTTCGGCGACCGCCGCAAGGCCATGCTGGAAGACATCGCCACCCTCTCCGGCGGCCAGCTCATCTCCGAAGACATGGGCTGGAAGCTGGAAAACGTCACCGTCAAAGAGCTGGGCACCGCCAAAAAGATCAACATCGACCGGGACAACACCACCATCATCGACGGCGGTGGCGACCGGGCCGCCATCGAAGGCCGGGTGAAACAGATCCGGGCGCAGATCGATGAGACCACCTCCGACTACGACCGGGAAAAACTGCAGGAGCGGCTGGCCAAACTGGTAGGCGGCGTTGCGGTGATCCGGGTCGGCGCGGCCACCGAAGTGGAAATGAAGGAAAAGAAGGCCCGGGTGGAAGACGCCCTCAACGCCACTCGCGCCGCGGTGGAAGAAGGCATCGTGCCCGGCGGCGGCGTGGCCCTGCTGCGCTGCGCCCCGGCCCTGGACGCCCTGAAACTGGCCAACCACGACGAGGAGCTGGGCGTCAAGATCATCAAGCGGGCCCTGGAAGAGCCCATCCGCCAGATCGCCAACAACGCCGGAGCCGAAGGCTCGGTGGTGGCCGAACACGTCAGGTCCGAGAAAGGCGCCATGGGCTTCAACGCCGAGACTGCCGTCTATGAAGACCTGCTGGCCGCGGGCGTCATCGACCCCACCAAGGTCACCCGCTACGCCATCCAGAACGCCGCCTCGGTGGCTTCCCTGCTCATCACCACCGAAGCCATGGTGGCCGAGAAGCCTAAGAAAGAAGCCCCCATGCCCCCCATGGGCGGCGGCGGCATGGGCGGCATGGAAGGGATGTATTAAGAGAGGGGCAAGAGAGCAGGCAGGTTTGCCGAGGGCCTGCGGCCCTCGGCAAACCGCCTCTTCGGGGATATTTGGGGAGGGGGCTAAGGGCTCAAGGCCCTTACACTTACAAAAAACTCCCCCAAACCCCCACCCCCAATCCCTTATATAAAATCTAGGGTGGGCACGGCCCACCAAACCGTAGGGGCGGACCCATGGGTCCGCCCCTCCCTTTTTCCCCTTGGCGAAAATGCTACAATATGACGCTGCATCGGGTTTTGTTTAAAATTGCATCTTAGTCGGAGGACTTTATGAAGATCTTGGCTTTTAACAGCAGTCCCCGGGATAACGAGACCAGTAAGACGGAGCTGGTGCTGCAAAAATTTCTGGAGGGGGCCCGGCGGGCCGGGGCTTCTGCCGAGACGCTGTATCTGAAAAACTATAAGATCAAGCACTGCCTGGGCTGTTATGCCTGCTGGATTAAAACGCCGGGGCGGTGTGTGCAGCAGGACGATATGTCCGAAATGCTCTTTGACCGGTATCTGCAATCCGACCTGGTGGTGCTGGCCAGCCCCATCTACCATGCCACCATGAACGCCCGCATGAAGCTCTTCATGGAACGCACCTTGCCCATGATGGACCCACTGAAGGAGACCCCGGAAGCGGGCGGCGTCCCCCACCGCTTCGAGAAGATGCCCAGGTTGGTGGCCCTGAGCGTAGCCGGCTACTGGGACCAAAGCATGTTCCAGGCCCTGTCCCTCACCTGGCGCATGTGCCTGGGCGATGACCTCATCGCCGAAATCTATCGCCATTCTTCCGAGTTCCTGAGCGTGCCCGAGTTCCAGACCCAGACCCAGGCGGTGCTGGACGCGGTGGCTCAGGCCGGGGAAGAAGTGGTGCGCCAGGGGCAGGTCACCCCGGCGACCCAGTCCGCCCTCACCCAACCCCTGGCCCCTCCGGATACCCTGGCCCGCCTCTCCCGGGAATTCTTCCGGCAAGGCGCGGCGGGGTAAGATTTGGGGGGGCAAAGGACAATTTGGGGGAGGGGCAAAGGGCGCGAGCCCTTACCCCCTCCCCCAAACCCCCACCCCCAATCCCTTATATAAAATGTAGGGTGGGCACTGCCCACCAAAATCATCAGGGCGACCCAACGGGTCGCCCTTTTTCTTCATCTTGGTGGCGCCGGCATCCTGCCGGTGCGGCCCCTAGGGTTTCTGGCTTAAAAGTTCAATGCAGGTGGCCACTTCGATCAAATTCAAATCCGGGTCGCGAAAATAGACGGACTCCAGTTCCCCTGCGGCTCCCACCCGCCTGACCGGGCCCAGGATAATCTCAACCCCGCAGTGATTAAGGTGGTCAATTACCTCTTGCAGGGGGGTGCTGGCGATGAAACATAAATCCGCGGAGCCCGGGGTGGGCCGGTGGGCCTTGGGTTCCAATTCCTGGCCGGCCTGGTGCAGGTTGATCCTCTGGGCGCCGCAAGCCAGGGCCTTTCTATTATCGCCGCAGGTCACGATCTCCAGACCCAGCACCGCGGCATAAAACCGGCAGGTGGCCTCAACATCCTTGACGGTCAACACCAGATGATCGAGACGGTCCACTTTCATGGGATTTCAATCTGCCTTCGACGGGTGGCGCCGGCATCTTCGCCGGGGCAGCCCAGGCTGAAGGCCTGCTGCCACCAGCCCTTCTCTTCCGGCCGGAGAAGTCGAGGCCGCAGGCCTCGCCTTCCAGCGGGTCGCCCACTTATACGGGTTGGGTGGGGGTGTGGGGGGAGGGCAGGGCCGCTGGCCCTGGCCCTCCCCCACCCCTCCCCTACCCTGCCAGCACGATCCCCGCGTAGCCCACGAAGGAGTCGCCGGGCATGATGTCGTAGCTGGTATAGTAGTCGGTAAGGATGGCTTTGCCGGCGCCCAGTTTCAGGGCCGCCGCCACCGCGGCCACCGCGCCCCCGGCACTGCAAGCGCTCTGGTCTTCGGCCGCGGCCTTCAGCATGGCGGCGCCGTCCAGTTTCAGGGCCGCCTCGATGAAGCGTTTGTCGTTCACTTCCTTGACCCACTTCACCGCCTCGGGTCCGAAGCCTTTGGGGGCCCAGCCGTAGTTGGGGCCGTAGTGGGTGAGGTCCGTGGACCCGAAGGCCAGCAGGCTCACTTTCAGTTCCCGGGCCACGGCCGCCACCGCGGCGCCCAGCTCCAGGGCCTTGGCGGAGTGAGGGGAGCGCACGGCCAGCACCCTGGCCTTGGGGAAGTAGCGTTTGACCATGGGAAGCTGCACTTCGATGGTGTTGTCTCCGGGGTACTCTTCTTTGAGGGCCAGCCGGCGCTTCAGGGGTTCGTAGAACTCCGTGGCCAGGGGGAGGTTCCCCAGGGGGGTCTCCCAGGCCTCGTCGGCCACCAGGAGGGGCGGGGAATTGCCGCCCAGGTGGCCGCCGAAGACGCACACCACCTGGGGTTGGGTAACCTGCGAGGCCAGGTAAAAGACCCGGGCCGCGGCTTTGCCGGAAAACATCCAGCCCGCGTGGGGCACGATGCCGCCCCAGACCTTGGTGCCCGCCGGCAGCGGCTTGACTCCCGCCGTAAATCTATCCATCTCCGCCACACAGGCTTGCTCGCTGGCGGGGTACCACCCGACGGGCAACATCCGTTCCCTGGTCCGCATGGTCGCCTCCCTTAGGGGCTGGTTTGGTTGCTGGCGATTGAGCTTCTGCATCACCTTGCGGCACTAAGACAGGTACCGGATAGATGGCAGGTATGGCCCGCCGGTGCAGGGCGCCTTGACGATATGGATGGCGTTGGCGTCGGGCTCGGGTTAATACCGCGTTCCCTTTCAAATGCATCAGACTTAACAACCTGTAATTTATGGTTAATTCTTATCTTTTTAACCGAAAAATGAAAACCGAAAACGGTCTAAATGGTGACCGTGGAGGTCCCCCGTTCCATTAAGGCGCGGTTGCGG
Source organism: uncultured delta proteobacterium (assembly GCA_963790655.1). Classification (GTDB taxonomy): domain Bacteria; phylum Desulfobacterota; class Desulfobaccia; order Desulfobaccales; family 0-14-0-80-60-11; genus DASWLF01. The sequence goes on from CAWBPT010000012.1 coordinate 46,811, forward strand.
CGCCCCGCTATCTCCTCCCGGTTGGCCACCATGTCCTTCTTCAACCGCGCCCTCCCTCGAAACCCCCTGAAAGCCGCGATTTTCCTATCATATTTAATCCCAGGGGGGCCCGTTTGTCAAGGCGCCCCGGGGCCGGGCTGTGGGGCTTCAACCTGCGGCCCCCTGACGGGGACTTCATAAATCTTGAATCTTGGGCGGCGATATAATAAATTACTTTGACTGCCTGGGTGGCGGAACGGGTAGACGCAAGGGACTTAAAATCCCTCGGGGTTCGCCCCGTGCCGGTTCGAGTCCGGCCCCAGGCACCAATTATTTCAACAAGTTACCAACTTACCGAATTTCTCCAAAAGGCCTCTTCGGCAAATGTTCCCCAAAAGTCCCCATCCAGTTCAGCAGGAAGTCGCTCCTTAATAATTTAGCCAACCAGGGGATGGCGTTATGAAAAAAACTAATCCAAATATTCTGGTTTTTGCTTCCGGGACCAAAACCGGTGGCGGCTCCGGATTTGAGACGATGGTAAGAGCGGCGCGGACCAGGCCGCCAATTTTGGACGCGTGGATTTGTGCGGTTATCACTAATCATTTTGCAGGCGGGGTTTGGCAGAAGGCAAAAGCTCTCGGGATACATGCCGAATACTGGGTTGGTCCCTATCTGGCCAAGGGCTACCAAAACTTTGTAAAGTATTTCAACGCTGATTATGTCATGCTCTCCGGCTGGCTGAAACTAGTAACGGGCCTTGACCCGGCGCGTACGATTAATATCCATCCTGGTCCTTTGCCCCGATTTGGTGGGCCGAAACTTTACGGACACTATGTTCACGAAGCGGTTATGGCAGCTTATCACCGCGGGGAAATTACCCACAGCGCGGTCACCATGCATTTTGTGGATGAGAAATATGACCAGCGGCCCGATATTTTTCGCTCTACCTATTCCAATTGAGCCGAGCGATACACCCGGAGACCTTGGCTGCGAAGGTGAACCGGGCTGAACATGAATGGCAACCCCGGGTTCTCAACTATGTAGTGCACGGACAGGTGCGGTTGGTCGGCAAAGAAGTGGTATATGAGACGGAAGAACTGAAGCGCCTGCTGCTGCCGGAAGCGTTGTAAGTCAAAAACGTAAAAATTGAGGGGAAGATCTAATCAATCAGGGCAGGTTCCTAGCGAAACCGGATTCCCCATCCACCCCCCGCCCTCAGGCCGCGCCCGCCTGGGAGTTGGGTTCCTTGACTTGGACCACCAGATTTTGGAAACTGTGGTCCACTAAAAGCGCAGTCAGGACGTTCACGCCCTCCCGGCGGGTGGAAATCACCTCGATGTGATGCGGCACCCCGTATTCATCGGCAAAGGTGAGGCGCTCCCCGTCCTTGAAGCCGCCCCGCCGGAACCAGATCTCCGGCGGCAGCAGCCAGGTCTTGCCGTATCTGGCCTCGTACTTGAAAAAGGACGCGGCGTCAAAGGGAAACTGGAGGTAGAGCACCAGTTCCTCCTCGGACCCCGGCCGCTTAAGTTCGCCCTCCAGGCGGCGGCGCTCCTGGCTCAGATCGGCGTCGGCCGGCACCACCTGCCCCCCCTCCTCCGCCAGGATCCGGTCCCATTTCTTGCCGTCAGGCCGCTGGTATTCCAAGACCTTTTCATAGATGCCATTCTCCGGCAGATAAAAAGGCAGGGGCCCATAGCGGCCCAGGAGCAGATTCTTCAGGTCCAGGGAAGGCCTTTCATAGCGCCCGTGCAAGACATTATTGACCGCGGTGGTCCAAAGGATCTGGGAGCCGGGGGTAACGGCCCACCAGTTCCCCAATTCCAGCTGCACCCGGGCCATCTCCTGGAGGATCTCCGGCATGCGCTCCAGGAAACCGCCTTTGTCCGCCTGCTCATAGGCGCTGCCTACCGCGCCCCCCGTGAGCTTGTAGTGGGCCACCGTGGGGTCGTGCCCCCGGAAGGGGCTCTCGAAGGCCTCGTAGACCTTCCGTTCCCGGCGCAGAATATCCGAACTCTGCAGCAGGGGCTTGATACTCACCCCCACGGCCTTCTTGCCGTAATCCTTCAGGTTCTGGATCAGCGTCAGGGCCGGGGCCTGGCCGTAAACGGAACCGTAGCCATGGTCCGCCACGTCGCAGAGTTTGGCGCCCGCCAGCACCGCGGCGCTCATGCGGCCGATGTCGTTGCCGTCCGTGTTGCAGCCGTGATAGTGGAGGATGATCCCGGGAAAGGCGTCGCAGATGGCCTCCACCAACTGGCCGATGCGTTTGGGAGTTCCCAGGCCGGCAAAATTCTTGATGGAAATAATGACTTCGGGGCCCGTTACCTCCAGGATCTCCTGCACCTTGCCCACATAGTAGCGGTCGCTGTGCTCCTTGCCGGTGGAGAAGCAGACGCTGGGCATGAGGAGGCGCCCGGCCTTTTGCACCTCTTCGAACACCGGCACCAGGTTGGGCACGTGGTTGAGAAAATCATAGACCCGCCAGACGTCCACGTATTTGGCAAACTCCCGCACCGTCAGGCGGATCACGTTTTCCGGATAATGGCGGTAGCCGAAGAGGGAGGCCCCCCGCACCACGGTCTGCAGCAGGGTGTGGGGCATGGCCTTGCGGCTGATGCGCAGTCTCTCGAAGGGATTCACCTGCTTGCGCATGAGGTCCATGTGGATGGAGGCGCCGCCGCTCACCTCCACCGAAAAGAACCCGACGGCGTCCCGGTAGGGGGCCACCCGCACCGTGGTCATGGGCATCAGCCGGTTTTTAAAGTCCGACTGCGACACATCCCGCTCATTGTTGCACAGGTAGTAGCCGTCCGCCTGCCGCAGGATCTTGAGGATCTCGGCCCGGCTCATCCCTCGGGTAATCCGTCCTTCCATCATCCTTCACTCCTAAAGGTCGCCGTGACCGGCGTCCCCCTCAGTGCGCATGGGGGTTGCGCCCCCAGGCATTGATCTCGGCAATGAGGCGGGCAATTTTGTCCACTTCCCGTTCCTCCTCCTGGTAATCCAGCAGGTGGGGGTGGTCATCGATGTAAGAGGTATCAAACTTACGCAGGATAAAATCTGGCTCATTGACGATTTGCTGGAAGTAGGGAATGGTGGTCTTCACCCCGATGATCAGGAACCCCTTGAGGGTCCGGGACAACCGGTCCACCGCCTCCTGCCAGTTGAAGCCGTAAACCGTCAGTTTCACCATCATGGAGTCATAGTAAGGGGTGATCTCGTAGCCCTGGTAGATGGCCCCGTCGAGCCGGACCCCATGGCCGCCGGGGGACAGATAGACCTGCACCACCCCGGGGCTGGCCAGGAACTCGTTCTTGGGGTCCTCGGCATTGATTCTGAGTTCGATGGCAAAGCCTCGCACCGCCACCTGCTCCTGGGAAAAACTGACGGGCTCGCCCATGGCGATGAGCAATTGCTCCCGAACGATGTCAATGCCCGTGACCACTTCGGTCACCGTATGTTCCACCTGCAACCGGGTGTTGACTTCGAGAAAATAGAAGTTGCCGTCGGGCTCCACCAGGAATTCCACCGTGCCGGCATTAAGATAGTTGGCGGCCTGGGCCGTACGCACCGCGGTGGCGCAGATGGCCGCGTTCAAGGATTCGTCCAGCCCCGAGGGGGCAATCTCGATGAGCTTCTGGTGGCGGCGCTGGATGGAGCAGTTCCGGGTACCCAGGTGGACCACGTTTCCGAAGGTATCCGCCAGGATCTGCACCTCCACGTGCAGGGGGCGCAGCACGCATTTCTCCAGGTAAACGTCGCCGTTGCCGAAGGACATCAGGGCCTCGGAGCGGGAGAGCGGCAGCCCGGCCAGGAGGCTCTTTTCATCCGCCACCCGGCGGATGCCCCGGCCGCCGCCGCCGGAGACGGCCTTGATCATGATGGGGTAGCCATACTCTGCCGCAAAGGCCAGGGCTTCCCCCTCCCCCGCCGCGCCCTGGGGCAGGGTCCCGGTGGCCGGCACCACCTGAATGCCCGCTTCCTGGGCGATGCGGCGGGCCACCACCTTGCTGCCCAAATTCCGGATGACCTCCGGGGGCGGCCCGATAAAGACCAGCCCGGCATTGGTGCAGCCCTCGGGGAAATCGGGATTTTCGGCCAGGAAACCGTAACCGGGATGAATCGCCTGGCACCCCGTCTGCTTGGCCGCCGCGATGATCTTGTCGATATTGAGGTAATCCCGGCGGGGGCCGTCCCCGATGCAGATGGCCTCGTCGGCCCGCATGACGTGGTAGGCGTCCTTGTCGGTCTCTTCGTAGATGGCCACCACCTTGATGTCCAGCTCTTGCGCGGACCGCATGATACGCAAGGCGATCTCGCCTCGGTTGGCCACCAGGATCTTTTCGAACATCCTTGCTTGAGCCACGGCTCTACCCCTATCTCGAACAGCCTGATGCTGATAACGCTATCAAACCAGTGGCACCGGCATCTCGCCTGGAGCGGCGCCGGCTAATCTTCCCTGACCCCTTTGGGGTCCCCACGAAGCCTGACCAGGTAGAACCGCGGCCCGCGGCGGTTGATAACTCGTTCCCAAGCTCCCGCTTGGGGACGCAATTTTTAGCCCAAGCTCTGCTTGGGCACCCTGCGATTTCTGAAACAGCTCGGGCCACCGGTGTTACCTCTCCGGTAATAATCGCATTTTTATATGTTTAAGTAAATTAAAGACTTGGAGGAAGCCGCCGCAGCCTTCCCTCCCGGGCGGGAGGGAGATTGCCCCGGGGAAAAGGTGGCGTTAGGGGAGATTTTTCCCGCGCCCCGGGAGCCCGGGGACATTCTGCCCTTATGTCTTGCCGGCACAAAAAAAGGCAGGGCCGGCCGCCCTGCCTGACTCGGGATATGTAAATCAGCTAAAGGAATCTCAGGCCCAGCAGATGTCCTCCTGGGGAGCATAGACCGGATATTCCCCGGCCCGGTCTTTCAGAACCGACTTCAGGCGCTTGATGTTACGGTCAACGGCCTTGCGGTACAGGTCCTGGTCTATCCCCCAACGCGCCCGGAAGTGGTCCTGCAGGTAGCCGTCCACCTGGCCCAACTCGGAGATAAACCTCTTTTTCACCACATTCCAGAAGTGCGGGGTCTTCCGGACTAAGTCAAACTCGCAATCATAACCCGGGACGCCGCCTTCCTCAAATTCATGGTAGAGGAAAGGAAGTTTCTCCAGGTAGTTCTTGTCGGACATCTGTCCGATGAGATCCGCGGTTCCTAAGATCTTCCCGATGATTTCATGCTCCCGGCACTGAAATTCGATTTCGTCTATCCTGACATCCAGGCCGGTGCACTTTAAAAAATTCCGGCAGGCGGGGAAGTCTTCCAGAGGATAGCCATGTTCCACAAAATATTTTTCCATAAACTCAATGCTGCGCCCTATGTGGATCAGGGTATATTTGCCGCCGGTGCCCGTATCGTCTTCCACCGACTGGATGTAGCCCGTATCATGCATGAGCGCCGAGATTAACCCCAGGGACACGTCCTTTCTTTCAAATTTGATCCCGCTTACAAAGGCGCCGTGCATCAGTCTCGCCATCACCAACAGGCAGTCCGTAGTATGGTTTAAGTCATGATATAAAGTGTTGCATTTACGGTATCCCGGGTACCTGCCGGCGAACAGGCTTAAGACATCATGAAAAACGGTTTGCACCGGATTGAAATCGAAGTAAGGAAACATCAACCAGACGATCTTCTTGACTTCGGCAAGAACATCCTGGGGCTCTTCGATGTATACCAGATCTTCGAATTTCAATTTCTCGGTCAACATATCCAAAGCCTTCGTCAGTCTATCGGATATCCACATATCGTCTCCCTGCCCCAGCACCCTGAAATAAGGTTCGACAAATATATTCATATATAAGCATGTTCTTATTAAACATGTTCTTAATTAATATCTATCAATAGTCGTGCCAGGATGGAATGTAAAGCAAAAAAAATAAAAACCCCGTTTTACCAAGTGGTTATAGAAAATAAGCCCTAAGGGTCAGCCGATCTGAAATGGCAAATTTACACATCTGTACTTGACAATTGTGTCAAATTTACAACTATTTACAACTGGTCGGCCGGGCGCAGATTGTGCAGATTGATGAGCTGGTACAGGGTGGGCCGGGAGATTCCCAGCAGGCGGGCGGCCTTGGCTTTATTCCAGCCGGTTCGGGTCAGGGCCTGGAGGATTTCCTGGGTCGGCAGGGAGGAAATCTTCGGGTGCGGCCCCGGAGCCGGGGTCTCCGCGGACGGATAGTCCTGGATCTCGGTGGGTAGATGCTCCAGGGTAATGGTGGCATTGTTGCACAGGACAAAGGCATGTTCGATGGCGTGCTGCAATTCCCTGACGTTGCCGGGCCAGGGGTAAGCCATGAATACCTTCAAGGCCTCCTGGGAAATCCCTTCGATGTTCTTCTTATAACTTTTATTAAATGAGTTAAGGAAATGGTTAATCAACAAAGGGATGTCTTCCCGTCTTTCCCTGAGGGGCGGCAGGGCGATCTCCAAAACTTTGAGCCGGTAATAGAGGTCCTCCCGAAATTCCCCCAGGCTGACCATTTTCTTCAGGTTGCGATTAGTGGCGGCAATGAGGCGCACGTCCACGTGGACGGTGACGGAATCCCCCACCCGCTCAAACGATTTGTCCTGCAGGACCCTTAACAGGTTTAGTTGCAACTTGGGAGGAATATCCCCTACTTCATCCAGGAAGATGGTGCCGCCATGGGCTGCCTGGAAGCGGCCCACCCGGTCTTTCTCGGCCCCGGTAAAGGCGCCTTTTACATGCCCGAACAATTCGCTTTCCAGCAAGTTCTCCGCCAGGGCGGAACAGTTCACGGTCACCAGGGGTTTGGCCGCCCGGGCGCCGCCGTAATGGAGCGCCTTGGCCACCAGTTCCTTGCCGGTGCCGGTCTCCCCCGTAATCAACACGGTGGTGTCCGTATTCATCAACTCGTCGAGAAGCCGGAATAATTTCTGCATCTTATGGCTTTTGCCCACAATGTTGTGCAGGTTATACCGTTCTCGCAACTCCCCTTCCATTTCGGCCACCCGGGTCACATCCCGGATCACCAGGACCGCGCCGATATGTTTATCGTCACTGTCTCTAAGCGGAGAACTGCTTACCACCACTACCTGGTGCGGCCTGAGTTGATGCCGGCATTCCAGGCGGTATTCTTTTATAGTCTTTCCGGTCCTCAGGATCTCTCCCAAGGCGTCAAAGCATGATCTGGCGCATTGTCCGGTAACCTCGAGGAACCGCTTGCCCACCATCTCCTGGGGAGCCATAGCGCAGATGTCTCGGGTGGCGTCATTGGCGGCGATGACTCTCATGTCATGGTCCACCGTGACTATGGCGTCGTTGACGCTCCGGAATATGGCTTCCAGATTCCGGCGATAAGTCTCCCGCTCGGCCTGGAACAGGTTTTGAATGGTTTGAATCAAGCGGGCTTTATTGATGGCTACCGCCGCCAGGGAAGCCAGGGACAGGACCAGGTTTTCGTAATGCACGTCGAAGGGAACGGCTTGCCCCTTGGCATCCATGGCGTTAATCAGTTCCAGGACCCCGATCACGGTGCCGGTGTGATCTCTGAGCGGCACCGCCAGGATGGATTGGGTCCGATAATTATTGCGCAAATCAAACGAGGGGTCGAAGCGGTAAGGCAACTGGGGGTCTAATGCATAGACGTTGCGGATATTCAAGAGTTTCCCGGTAAGCGCCACGTAGCCGGCGATGCTGCGCTTAGTAATAGGGATCTCAAAAGGCTTGAAAAACTGGGAGTCTTCACCTTTCAACCGCAGTAGCGTATCATTTTGCGCTATTTCAAAGCGGAGATTGCCATTTTCTTCCAGGCAGAGGCTGCCGCCGTCGGCATTGGTCAGGAGGCGAAGTTCCTTGATGATCTTTTTTAATAAACGCAGCAGATCGGTTTCGCTGGAAAGCGCGATACTTATCTCAATTAATTTTTGTTTTTCAATATCTAATGGGGGCAACATCCTACTGTCTCGCTCCTAATTACAGACCTCCGGAAAACGGTCTCCCCGGCCTGCCCGGACTGCGACCCCAAATTACCATCTGATAAAATGTTTCCCCTGTCCCTATTGATTGTAGATCTTAGTTTCATATCAGTGCCTAAACCTATTTCAAAACCGACTTTCACCTGTCACCCTGAGCGCAGCGAAGGGTCTAGGTGCTCGGAATAACTAGATTCTTCGCTACGCTCAGAATGACATTCCGCCGTCAAACCAGGTTCTAGGTTTGCGCTTATCGAGGTCATTGTCAAGCAAGAAAGTAGGCTCCCCTCTTCCGCGGGCTCACCCCGCAATACGACTCCTTGGGTGCCTCCGTTGCCCGGACAAATTAAGACCTCTGGGAAAATCTAAATGTAGGATAGCCGCCCCCGGCTGTCCATACGTCATCTGGGCGTAGGCGAGGGCGCCTACGCTACATTCTCTTTAGCCAGAGCGAAAATGGGGACTTTCGCAGAGGTCTCAAGTTGCTTTTAAAAAGACCTCCCTGTAGGGGCGGACCCAGGTGTCCGCCCTAACCCGGATTATTCTCAGGGCACGGCACGCTGTGCCCCTACGAGTGAGAATTGTGTCGACTGTAGGGGCACGGCGTGCCGTGCCCCATTTCGACCTTACCATATCAAAAACACTCTGCTTCTCACTAGTTCCCAAGCTTGGCTTGGGAACGGAATTGTAGCCCAAGTTCAGCTTAGGCGAGATAACCTCATAAGATCATGGCATAGTTTCAGTTTTTGGTGGCACAGGCTTTCCAGCCTGTGCTCCATGCCGCGGATCGCTGCCTCATGATGACTGCCGATTCTCTCGACTTTCTTTCAGAATAATGGACCAGAAGTTATAATATCAATGAGCCTGATCCGGCTTGCTAGCCGCCGGAAGAAATTTTGCCCGGAGAAGCGGAGGCCCACCGCCGTGCACTATGAAGGACCCATCTACCGCCCGCCCAGCGAGGCCGACAGCCTGCTGGTCCAGGCCACCGTGGGCTGCCCCCACAACCGCTGCACCTTTTGCATGGTGTATAAGAACGGGGTGAAGTTTAAGGTGCGGCCCACGGCAGAGATCAAGGCCGATTTGCTGGAAGCCCGCCGTACCGTTGGAGACCGGGTCCGCACCATCTTTCTCCCCGCGGGCAACACCATCGCCATGGCGGCCTCGGCCCTGGCCGAAGTCTGCCGCTTCAGCCACTCCCTCTTTCCCCGGCTGGAGCGCCTCACCGTCTACGGCTCGGCCCAGTATATTTACCGCAAGGGGCCGGACAAGCTGGGACTTCTGGCCGCCGCCGGGCTCCGGCGCATTCACCTGGGCCTGGAGAGCGGGGATGACGAAATCCTGGCCCGCATCCAAAAAGGGGCCGACGCCCGGGTGCAGGTGGCGGCGGGCCGCATGGTCCGGGACGCGGGCATGGAACTCAACACTTACGTCATCCTGGGTATCGGCGGACGTTCCCACACCGAGGCCCATGCCCGGGAAACGGCCCGGGCCATTAACGAGATGGCCCCCCACGTGGTGCGCCTGCGGACCTTCGTCCCCAAGGTCAACACCCCCTTGCTGGCCGAGGTCCAGGTCGGCCGTTTCCAGATGCTCACCCCCCATGAAGTCATCGCCGAAACCTTAAGCCTCATCCAAAAAATCGCAGTGCCCACCCGGGTGGCCAGCGACCACTACACCAATTACCTCAACCTGGCCGGCGTCCTGCCCCGGGACCAAGATGCCATGCTCCGGACTCTAAACCGGGCCCTCAAGCAGGATGCCTCTTCCTTCCGCCCGTTCTTTATCGGCACCCAGTAGCCATACCAAGACCCTGAAAAAATCATTTAAGGCGAGGAGCGGAGAATTGATCAGTAATCTATCAGGCTGTTGAAAAACTCCCATAATTGAGAATTTGTCATTCTGAGCGAAGCGAAGAATCTAGTTATATTAACAAATTCTAGATCCTTCACTTCGTTCAGGATGACAAAAAAACCCGTTTTCAACAGCCTGATAGTGCGGCGATTCATAACTACTATGGCATTTAAAAACCATGGTTTCTTACCCCCCGGGGTTAAGGGGGGATTAGATAAGCGCCTAATAATCCCCCTAAATCCTCCTTTAAGAAAGGGGGGCTTAAAAACCCGGCATTCAGGTTCGGGCTCGATTTTGATAACTCGTTCCCAAGCTCCTGCTTGGGAACGCAATTTTTTCGCCCAAGCTCGGCTTGGGCTCACCTGCGATTATCATTAGGATATATCGTCTAAACTCATAAATTCGTTCAGGCAGGAAAGATTTCCCCCCTCTCCCCTAACCCTCTCCCCCCGCAGGCGGGTGGAGAAGGAGATTTAAGAAACCTCTTCGTGACACTTAAAAATTGGTGGCACAGGCGTCTCGCCTGTGCCGTAGGGGCGGGTTTAAAACCCGCCCCTACCCGGCCATTTTCATGATATCCAGGAGGGCCAAAGGCCCCTGTATGACTGCTTTGGCTGAAAGCGAAAGCTGACCGCTGCAAGCTAAGTCTCTGGCCCCCTCTATTTTCCCACCCCCTCCTCCCAAATCCCGCCATGGCCGCCCTAACCATTGACAAGGAAGGCGGCAACTCTTAACTGAAAGGCGACGCTGCAGACCACTCCTTAGGAGCGACACCCATGCCGGATATCCATATCGAAGCACGAAATTTAGAGATTCTGCCGGAATGGCGGGACAAAATCGCCGAAGAGCTGGCCCGCCTGCAGAAACACTATCACGACCCCATTCTCCATGCCCGGGTGGAATTAATCGGCACCGGCCACCACCACCTGGGGGCCTTTGAACTCCACCTGATGGTCAACGTGCCCGGGGACACCGTCACCATTATGCGGCAAGGGGGGGTAGTCCTGCCCCTGATCGTGGAGGCCTTCGACGTGCTGGACCGTTGGCTGCGGGAGCACTCCCTAAAGGTCCAGCAGGAAGTCAAAGTCCACGAAGAGGCCGCCCAACATGGGCGAGTCCTGCGCCTCTTTCCCGAACGCGACTACGGTTTCATCGAAACCGACGAGGGCCTGGAGGTTTACTTCCACGCCCACGCGGTCAAAAAAGGCAAGTTTGAGAACCTGAGACCGGGGACGGAAGTAAAGTTCGCCCAGGAAGCCGGCGACCAGGGTCCCCAGGCCATCTGGGTGCAACCCTTAGGGTAGCGGCGGTTGAAAAAGTGCTTTAGGGAGGGCCGGGGGAGATAGTAGTCAGTAGTCAGTTGCCAGTTGCCAGAAGAAACTGCAGGCTGTTTCGAAACCTCGCTTTTGCATTTAAATTTCATTCTGAGCGACCCCACCCTTGCCCTGGTTTGTGCGCCCCAGGAATTTGTTTATCCCAATTTAAGGGGTTGGGGGAGGGAGTTTGAGGGAGGGGGCAGGGGCCACTTATGAAAAAGCCCCTGGCCCCCTCCCTCAAAAATCTTCCTCAGACCCAATCACTTCCGGGCCACGGCCCAGATGATCTCGTAGGTGGCCGGGATGGCGCCGTTGCTGCCCGAAATTCTCCTGGTAGGCCGCGGCCATGGCCCGGAGCAGCCGGGGGGAGAAAGGCCGGGGCTGCGGGTTGGTGGCCCCGGTGGCCTGCAGGGTTTTGAGGAAATGGCCCACCGAGGGGAAGGTGGCCGTGGCCGACTCCTGCACCACCTGGATCTCCGTGAAACCGGCCTGTTTCAGGAGGCCGGCCCAGCCCTCCCGGTCGCAAAAACTCTGGGCCGGGATGGGGAGCGCCGCCGGCAGGTGCAACGAACCCGCGGCCTGCGCCAGGGCGGCGGCCAATTCCCCGAAGGTCCCGGGTCCCAGGGTGGAGAAGGCCAGCGCCCCCCCGGGGGTGAGGCTCTGGAAATAAGACGTTAGGGCGGCCCCGGGCCGCTGGAGCCACTGGAAAGTGGCGTTGGCGATAATGAGGTCATAGGCGCCGGGCCCCAGGGCTTCGCCGTCGGCCACCAGCCAGGTCACGCCGTTGCCGTTTCCCAGGCGGCGCCGGGCCGCCGTGACCAGAGCCAGATCCAGGTCCAGGGCCACCAGCCGAGCCCCAGCATTGAGTCGCCGCAAGAGCCGGGTCAGGTAGCCCGTGCCGCAACCCACCTCCAGGATGCGGCCGGCCCGGGCGATATGAGCCTCCGCCAGCGCCAGCAACCCCTGGGCCATGAACCGCTGGGTGCCGGCATACCGGTCATAAGACGACGCCCGCCTGGCAAAATTCCGCCGTATACCTTGCTTGATTTCCATAAAAGTCTTCGTGAGTATGGTAATTGGGGGAGGGGGCCAGGGGCAGACGGCCCCTGCCCCCTCCCCCAAACCCCCTGCTCCCCAAGTCCCTTAAGGGGTGTTTACAGCTTCATCCGGCCTATGGATAGGCGGAGGCGGGCTGCAGGCCCCGCCTTCCATGGCCCCTTAAAGGGTTGGGTGGGGGGCTTGGGGGGAGGGCAGGGAGCCTAGCTCCCTGGCCCTCCCCCCAAAACCCATTCCAATATCCCATTAAACGCCGCCGCCTGCGTTACGAACGGCAGGTGGCCCGCGCCCTTCAGCAGGTAAAGTTGGGACCCGGGCAGGCGTTCATGGAGAAACTTGGCCTGGGGCGCGGCGACGATGCGGTCCTGATCTCCCTGGACGAGAACCGGCTTACCCGGAATCCGGCTCAGGCTGCTCGTGAGGTCCTGGCGCAGCAAATAATCCAGGCCCGCGGCCAGGTTTTCCGGATGGGCCGGGGACCGGAAAACGGCCGCCGCTTCCGCCCGGAAGGGCTCCTCCCCCGGCGATAAACAGTTCCCGGCGAAGTTCGCCAGCACCCTTTGGGGGCCCTCCCCCAGGGCCCGGCGCATGGCCCGCACCCCGGAGGGGGCTTGGCCCCAGGGGCAGTCGGGTTTCCGGCAAAAAGCCGCGGCCACCCCCACCAGCACCAGGCCCCCCGGCGGCGGCCCCTGATATTGGGCCAACGCCTGGGCCAGCAGCATGCCCCCCAGGGACCAGCCTACCAGGACGCATTCCGGCAGGGCCAATTCGCTTAAATATTCCCGGAACCAATCCGGCTCCCAGGCGGGAATATCCGGGGTCAGGACCGGCTGCCGGGGTCCCAAGGCCTCCACCTGGCGTCTCCAGATGCTCCCTGAGGCCCCCCAGCCGTGGAAGAAAACCACGGTCTTCACTGCGCCAGGCCCATTTCCCGGGCCGCCGCCACGATGGTTTTAAGCGCTTCTGCCAGATCCTCCCGGGAGTGGGCCGCGGACAGGGAAAACCGCACCCGAGCCCGGCCCGGCGGCACCGTGGGGGGCCGCAGCGCCACCGCCATCAGGCCCCGCTCTCGCAGGCGCGCCGCAAATTCCAGGGTCCGGGCGTTTTCCCCCACCAGGACCGGGATGATCTGGGTGTCGCTCCCCAGGGTGTCCAGGCCGGCGGCCTTAAGCCCCCGGCGGAATTTCTCCGATTCCTTCAGGAGATAAGCCCGGCGCTCCGGTTCCCGGGCCACGATCTCCAGGGCCGCGCCAATGGCCCCCAGCACCGGGGGGGCTATCCCGGTGGAGTAAATGAAGGAACGGGCCCGGTTGTGCAGGTAGTCGATGAGCCGGCGGTCCCCGGCCACGTACCCCCCCAGGGACCCCAGGGCCTTGGAGAAGGTGCCCATGTGGATGTCAACCCGGGAAGTGAGCCCCAGGGCCTCGGCCAGGCCCGCCCCCCGGGCCCCCAGGACCCCGGTGGCGTGGGCCTCGTCGATCATCAGCCAGGCGCCGTAGCGCTCCTTCAGGACCGCCAGGCCGGCCAGGTCCGCCAGGTCCCCGTCCACCGAAAACACCGAGTCGGTGATAATAAGGCGCCGCCCGGTGCCTTCGGCCTTTTGCAGCTCCTTCTCCAGCCGGTCCAGATCCCGGTGGGGAAAGCGCACCAACTTCGCACCGGCAAGCTTGACGCCGTCGTAAATGCTGGCGTGGTTCAGCCGGTCGCAGAAAATGATGTCCCCGGGGCCCGCCAGGGCGGAGATCACCCCCAGGTTGGCCGCATAGCCGGTGCTGAAGATCACCGCGGCTTCGGTGCCCTTGAACTCAGCCAGCTGCTGTTCCACCGCCTCATGCAACCCGTAATGCCCCGCCACCAGGCGGGAAGCGCCGCTGCCGGCGCCCCAGCGAGCCGCGGCCGTCTGCGCCCCCGCGATCACCCGGGGGTCCTGGGCCAGGCCCAGGTAATCGTTGGAGGAGAGATTCAGCAGGACCTGCCCGCCCACCCGCACCTTGCCGCCGGGAAGCGTCTCTTCCACCACCTGCAGACGCCGCCGCAGATTCGCAGCCTCCAGGGCAGCCAGTTCTTGGGACAATTGCTCCATCATATAATTTTCAAACAGTAACCAGGCGTTATACTTGCTCGTCAGGCAAACCAACCGTAGGGGCGTGATGCATCACGCCCTCGAGCGCCATAAATTGTGCCCCCACTTTTAATGACTAAATATGGGGAAATTTATTCGCTCTGTTTGAATCCTGTTATCTTGACCAGCTTCTCCGCCACTGCCTCCATGGCCGCCAGAAACCCCTGGCGGCCCGCGGGATCGCCCAAATCAGCCACTTCCGGCACCCGGGCCAGGATAGGCGCCTGAGTGATGGCCTCGATGACCGCCGGATTGGTCTCCTCGGCCAGGGACGGTTTCTCGGGATAACGGTTGATGACCACCCCCGTTACCCGAATACCGGCCCGGCGGGCCGCCAGCACCGTCAGGGCCGTGTGGTTGATGGTGCCCAGACCGGCCCGGGCCACCACCAGCAGGGGGAGCCCCAGCCAGCGGATCAGGTCCAGCACCAGGAATTCCGTGCCGATCAGGGGCACGTAGAGCCCACCCGCCCCTTCCACCACGAAAAAATCATGGCGCCGGGTGAGCTCCCGCAACGCCGCCGCCACCCGGTGGAGATCCACCGGCACGCCCTCGTGGGCCGCGGCCACCCCCGGGGCCAGGGGCAGGCGCAGGGTAATGGGGGTTAGCAACTCCAGGGGCTCGGGAAGATCCGCCAGGTCCCGGGCAAACCTGGCATCCGTGGCCACGAGCCGTCCGCCCTCTTCCCGGCAGCCGCTCTGCATGGGCTTGAAATAGACCGCCTGCAGCCCCCGCCCCCGCAGCGCCGCCGTTAGCCCCGCGGCCACCCAGGTCTTGCCCACGTCGGTGTCGGTGCCGGTGACGAAGATGCCCCTGATTTTCGGTAGACCGGTAATTTCATCATATTTTTTAGGGGGGAAGAGAGCAGCAGGGAGCAGAAAAAGCATCCCAATAGCTCTTCTTTTTCAATCTGCTAAGTGCTACAGCCCTGCTCCTCTCCCCCAAGCCCCCCTCCCAACCCTTTAAGGGGCTTTGGAAGGCGGGGCCTGCGGCCCCGACTTCCAAGGCCAAGTTTCACCCCCTTAAGGGATTGGGGGTGGGGGTTTGGGGGAGGGGGTAAGGGCCGTGGGCCCTTAGCCCCCTCCCCCAAAATCCTTCCATCCGTCAACTCCCCACCAACTCCAGCCCCAGATCCGCCAGCGTCCGGCGGTCGTCTTCCGGCAGTTCTCCCCTGGTGGTGAGGTAGTCCCCGGTCATCACCGCGTCGGCCCCCGCGGCGAAAATCAGGGGGCTCAGGGACCGCAGGGTCACCTGGCGGCCCCCGCAAATGATGAGGGAGCGCTCCGGGAACCGCAGCCGGAAGGCCACGATGGCCTGCAAGGCCGTAAGGGGCGTAAGGAGCGGCCGCCCCGCCAGCGCGGTGCCCGGCAGGGGGTGCAGGAAATTGAGGGGGATGGCGTCCACCGGCAGGGCGCCGATGGCCTGGGCCAGCTCCCAGCGCTGGGCCACCGTCTCCCCCAGCCCCAGGATGCCGCCGCAGCACACCGAGAGCCCGGCCTCATGGGCCGCCTCCACGGTGGCCACCCGTTGGGCGTAGGTGTGGGTGGTGCAAATGGCGGGGAAAAAGGAGGCCGCGGCCTCCAGGTTGTGGTGGAAGCGCCAGAGGCCCGCGGCCTTCAGCTCTTGCAGGAATGTCTTTCCACGATCCCCAGGGAGGCGCAGACCTTGAGGGGCACGGCCGGCGGCCCCGACTTCCAAGGCGAAATTTTACCCCCTTAAGGGATTGGGGGTGGGGGTTTGGGGGAGGGGGTAAGGGCCGTGGGCCCTTGGCCCCCTCCCCCAAAATCCTTCCATCCGTCAACTCCCCGCCAACTCCAGCCCCAGGTCCGCCAGCGTCCGGCGGTCGTCTTCCGGCAGTTCTCCCCTGGTGGTGAGGTAGTCCCCGGTCATCACCGCGTCGGCCCCCGCGGCGAAAATCAGGGGGCTCAGGGACCGCAGGGTCACCTGGCGGCCCCCGCAGATGATGAGGGAGCGCTCCGGGAACCGCAGCCGGAAGGCCACGATGGCCTGCAAGGCCGTAAGGGGCGTAAGGAGCGGCCGCCCCGCCAGCGCGGTGCCCGGCAGGGGGTGCAGGAAATTGAGGGGGATGGCGTCCACCGGCAGGGCGCCGATGGCCTGGGCCAGCTCCCAGCGCTGGGCCACCGTCTCCCCCAGCCCCAGGATGCCGCCGCAGCACACCGAGAGCCCGGCCTCATGGGCCGCCTCCACGGTGGCCACCCGTTGGGCGTAGGTGTGGGTGGTGCAAATGGCGGGGAAAAAGGAGGCCGCGGCCTCCAGGTTGTGGTGGAAGCGCCAGAGGCCCGCGGCCTTCAGCTCTTGCAGGAAAGTCTTATCCACGATCCCCAGGGAGGCGCAGACCTTGAGGGGCACGGCCGCTTTGATGGCGGCCACCGCCTCGAGTATGGCCCCCTGCTCCCGGGGCGCGAGCACCCCCCGGCCCGAAGTGACCAGGGAGAAGCGGGCCGCGCCGGCCTGGTGGGCCTTCCTGGCCGCGGCCACCAGCTCTTCTTTACTCAGCAGCGGGTAGTGAGCCACCCCGCTTTGGGCCCGGGCCGCCTGGGAGCAGAAGGCGCAGTCCTCGGAGCACGCCCCGCTCTTGGCGTTGAGGATGACGCAGAAGCTCACCCGGCGCCCGAAGGCTGCCTCCCTGAGGCGCGCCGCCTCCCCCAGCCGGGGCCACAACCCCGCCCAATCCAGGCGAAAAATTTCATCCCATTCGGAATAATTCATCATCTCGATCCCGCATTAAAATCACCCATATGACACCGATTGTCAACCATCAAAATAAATGAGGTTGACATACAAAACCTGAAAATTCTGTCAGAAATATTATGACAAGTAAAAAGCGGACCCGGTGGCCCGTCAAGGGATGGTTTTCAATTTTGGTAAAAGACATTAAAAGGTCGGCAGGATGGAGCTCAGGAATTAATAGATGGCAAGTAGCACAGGTTTCCGGCCTGTGGCGCACGGCTGAAGCCGGTGCCGTCAAAAAAGGCAGTTGAAGAACCGCCCTACCTTGCCTGCGAAGAAAGGGCCGTTGGACTTGGCTGAGAGCTGAAGGCTGACTGCTGAGTGCTGAAAGCTGACTGCTAATGGCTATCGCCTCGGAATATACACCTCCCTCGCCTTGATGCCGTCCGAAGGCCCGATGAGGCCCTCCTTTTCCATGGTCTCGATCATGCGGGCGGCCCGGTTGTAACCCACCCTGAGGCGGCGCTGCAGCATGGAGATGGAGGCGTTCCTCGTTTCGGCCACCAGCTCCAACGCGTCGGCGTACTTCTCGTCTTTCTCGCCGTTTTCGGCGATCTCCTCTTCCTGCTCCTTGAGTTCGGTGATGCCCACCTCGTACTCGGGCGCCGCCTGGGAACGCAAAACCTCCACCACCCGGTTGACCTCTTCGTCGGAAACGTAGGGCCCGTGGATGCGTTTGATCCGGGAGGTGCCGGGGGGCAGGAACAGGAGGTCCCCCATGCCCAGGAGGCGCTCGGCCCCCATGGAGTCCAGGATGACCCGGGAATCGGCCCGGGACGCCACCTGGTAGGAGACCCGGGTGGGAAAGTTGGCCTTGATGAGGCCGGTGATGACGTCCACCGACGGCCGCTGGGTGGCCACAATCAGGTGGATGCCCGAGGCCCGGGCCTTCTGGGCCAGCCGGATGAGGTATTCCTCCGTGTCCCGGGAGGAGACCAGCATCAGGTCCGCCAGCTCGTCGATGATGATGACCAGATAGGGCAGCGACCGGGGCAGCAGGCCCTCATCAATGCGGGGGTCCGGCTTCTTGACCCGGGCCTTGACGTTGTAGCCCTCGATGTTGCGCACCGCCAGGTCCGAGAGCAGCGCATAGCGCCGCTCCATCTCCCCCACGGCCCAGTGCAGCGCGGTGGTGGCTTCCTTGGGGTTAAAAACCACCGGGTGCAGCAGGTGCGGGATGCCTTCGTAGGTGGAGAGCTCGATGCGTTTGGGGTCGATGAGCAGGAACCGCACTTCGTCGGGGGTGGCCTTGAACAGGATGCTCAGGATCATGGCGTTCAGCCCCACGCTCTTGCCGCTGCCGGTGGCCCCGGCGATGAGCAGGTGGGGCATCTTGGCCAGGTCCGTGATCACCGGCGAGCCCATGATGTCTTTCCCCAGGGCCAGGGTGAGGCGGGAGGGGGATTTCTGATAGCCCGCGTCCGATAAGAGCTCCCTGAGGGCCACCACCTGGCGTTTGGGGTTGGGCACCTCGATGCCCATGACGCCTTTGCCCGGCACCGGCGCCACGATGCGGATGGACAGGGCTTTGAGCGCCAGGGCCAGGTCGTCGGCCAGGCCCGTCACCTTGCTGATCTTGACCCCGGGGGCCGGCTCCAGCTCGAAACGGCTCACCACCGGCCCGGTCATGATGGCGGTGACCCGGCCTTCCACCCCGAAATGGCGCAGGGTGTCTTCCAGCTTCTGGGCCTGGGCCAGCATGGCCCCTTCCTGCACCTGGTGGTCCCAGGGCGGCGAGGGGTCCAGGAGGTCCAGGGACGGCCGGCTGAAGGTCCCGGCCGGGGCACCCTTCCGGGACCGGGGCTGGAAGGCGGCCGCCTCGGCCTCGGGAGCCGTGGTCACCGGCGGCGGCCCGGTGACCAGGGGCAGCTCCTGCTGTTCACCTCCCGCCTTGGTAATCACCGGACGTTGGGGCGCGGCCCGGCGGGGGTGGTAGGTCGGCGGGGCGGCCTCCTCTTCCCGGCGCCGCCCCAGCCTCAAAGTGCCTCGGGCCGCCGCCGCCAGGCGCGCCGCCAGCCCCACGTAGGAGAGGCGGGTGGCCCCCATGAAGCTGATGAGCAGCACCAGCCCCAAGGCCAGGAAAGCCCCCCAGGGATTGAAGCCGGAAAGCAAGGCCCCGGCCAGCATCCCGCCCAGCTTGCCGCCGCCGGAGGCCCCCAGCCCGCCCCAATACACCCGGGGCCAGCCCAGGGACAGGAGACCCGCGGAAGCGAGCAATACCCCCAGCGCGGCCAGGGTCTGGGGCCAGCCCAGGTCCTCCAGGCCCTCATGGTGCGACTGCCAGGCCAGGCCCAGGAGCATAACCGGCGTCCAGAAAGCCGCCAACCCCAGGCCCCAGATGCAATAAGCCGCCACCAGGGCCCCGGCCTTGCCGCCGGCGTTGCGCACGCTCTCGAACCGCCAGTTGTCCACCAGGCCTTGGGGGTCCTGGACGGAATAGCTCCACAGGGCCAGGAGGAAAAACCCCGCCAGGCCCAGGAGCAAGATGGCGGCCATCTCCTGGCCCAACCGGCGCGGCCAGGTGGACGGCGCCGCGGCAGCGGACCCACCCGGCGCCGGCTTAACCACCTTACCTTTCCTGGAGTTGCCTTTCTTGGGTGCGCCGTTTTTTGCCATAGCCTCTATATGTTCTCTTCTCTGTGCTCTCTGCGTCTCTGTGGTGATTTTACCACAGAGGCACCAAGGACACAGAGGGACAAAAATGCCTAGTCCTGCTCCACCGCCCCCACCGGCCGCACTCCCCCGGTGGCCGGCAGGCGCCGCCGGGAAGTGATTCCTTCCAAGCTAGGCAGGATGTACTCCATGGCCCCGGGCGTGATGGTGAGCTGCGTGTAAACCTTGATCCCCGCGTCGGCCACCGCCTCCTTCCAGGAGGCGTCCCGGGCCGCGTCCCGGGACTCATACCCCAGCTCGAAGTAGACCTGCTCGATCTGGGCGGTGGCCAGGAGCTTCAGGCAGACGAAGCAGGGCTCCAGGGTGACGTACAGCGCCGCCCCCTTGATGGCCACGCCGTGCCTGGCCGCCTGGGCGATGGCGTTGGCCTCGGCGTGGGAGGCCCGGCAGTAGTTGTACTTGTCCACGTCGGCCACTTTCAGGGCCCGGCGGTGGCAGTAGGGCGAGCCGTCCGGCATGATCTGGTCCACGCAGTGGGGCGCCCCAGGCATGGAGCCGTTGTAGCCCGTGGCCAAAATCTGGCGGTCCTTCACCAGCACCGCGCCGGTGGGCCGGGAATTGCAGGTGCTGCGGGTGCTCACCAATTTGGCGATGAGCATGAAGTATTCATCCCACGAGGGTCGCATATCCTTCTAATTATTCCTTCCCCAAGCCATTAATCATGGGCTTAAAAATCCATTTTATACTTTTTGAACATTCCCGTTCCTATTTTAGTATACCTGCTGAAATAAAAATAGGCCTTATCAAGTTTATAATTCATCTCAATTGCTGCCTTAATGGAGTAAATAATCCTCAGTTTTAGAGATCGCTTGCCTTTATAGACGTTGAATTTAAAGAATACGTATTCCTTCAGAACTCTCCATTTCGGAAATTCCGGCAAATTCAACGAGACGCGCTTCCGCTCCAACGTATGGTCCATGATTCCTTCTTTAATTAGCTTCATCTCCCTGGCAAGCTGATAAAGGTCAGTCCCCGCATAAGGATAATAGATAGATAAGAGAATATCATTAGGTTCGCAACGTCGGACCAGTTGGAGAGTTTCCTTGAAGTCTGCGGCGGATTCCCCCGGCAAACAAATCATCACATAGATATTTATTTTAATATTATATTTTCTGGCATAAGAACAGAATTTCACGAAATCTTCGTTACTATAAGAGGGGCGGCGCAGGACGTCATTTCTAATCCGCTCAGAGCCTGACTCGAGACCGATATTGATGGACATAATATTGGCTCGATTAAATTCACTAAAAAGACGATTCATTAAATTAATATCGCTCGCCAGCTTGTGCGTAACGGCCAGATTTATTTTAAAGTAAATCGGAGCACTTCTCCGGTCATTAAATTGCGCCAGCGCCTGACAAAGTTGCAAGGCATACTCAACGTTAGCTCCTATGGTTTCCACTTCCAGGTACACGTGCGTTACTTTGGGGTCACTGGTTATTTCTTCGATCTCAGCCACAATATTGTCAGGCGAACGAAAACGGACGTAAGCGCCGCTGGCCAGTTTCCGCAGGACGTGGTTGGAACAATAGGAGCAGCGAAAAGGACAGCCGCGCCCCACCAACACCGCCGGCGCCCCTTCCGGTTCATGGGTCCAGGGCCGCCAGAGCTCCCGATCGATAAACGGCAGGCTATCAAGATCGCGCCAGAAAGGCGCCGGGGCGTTTCTCTCAGGGCCTCGCCCCCGGATACTTTAAACCAAAAGTTGTGGATACCGGCAGGCCGACGGCCTGCTTGAATCTGCGCGGCCAGCTCCACCACGGCGGTATCGCCTTCGCCCACACAGATGGCATCAATGGCCGGGCAGGCAATGGCCTCCTCGGGCCTCAGGGAAGCATGGGCGCCCCCCAAGGCCACGAAAATGGCGGGGTCAAGCTGTTTAACTGCTGCGGCAATGCTTGAGACCAAGGGAAATTGGCTTGATACCGCAGTCAGGCAAAAGAGCCGGGGGCGAAAACGCTCCACGAAAGGCCGCAAGGTTTCTAATATCGGCGTATCAGGAGTAAAAACCAGCACTTCTACCTTATGTCCCGCCCTCTTGAGCACGGACGCGATCATCGCTATGCCAAAGGGGATGCTATTCCCATCCTTGATCGGTTTTTCGAGGGTAACGTAGTTCTCAACTGTATAAACGCAAGCAATAGGCAACGCCATTGATAGATCCCTGTTATGGAAACTAATGCTCTGTGAAAAGGTTGCCCTTATTCGGATTTTCCCCTCGTGGGACACCCGTGTAACGAGGTTGCTATTTCTTTGGCCTTTCCGGCTTAGTTGTCTTACCGGCCAAAAATTAACCATAACTTCTTTGGTTGATCTGACTCAAATAATAAATCTTAATGACATGCTGACGAAACATTTCCTCTGACAGAAAATAATCACTGAGGGGGCAGGTCAATAAGCCGGAAGTGGTGAGGCCGTTGCTTCGCCCTAACATTGTTGTCAGGTTGGCGTCGAGGGATCAGCTCAACAAATCATTTTGGTGGCACAGGCGTCTCGCCTGTGCATCTTTTCAATCATTCTTCATATAGAGCCAGGGGTAATCCTCCGGGTTTGGAGCCAATTCCTGCTTTAATGGATTGTTCATAATGTACTGCCATTTCTCTAAAAACTCCGCCTCATCCCGGACAATGCGATCAAAGCGCTCATCTTGCCAGACAGACCCACTTCCGCCCCTTTGCTGGTTAATCTGGTGAACGCTGAAGCTCTTAACGCTATGAATAATCTCCGCCAAGTCAAAGGCCCCACCCTCTTCAGACTTAGTCAGCGGCTGCACCAAGGCATGCACATGGTCTGGCATGATAACCACGGCATATAAAGTCCATTTGTATCCATCCCAATAATGGAGCGCCTCCAAAGTGATGGCGCGTTCCTGGGGAGAGAGGATCTCGCCTTTTGTACAACGCCACGTGACGAAATATACCTTGCCTGGCTGTTGCCAGTGCGGCAAGTTTCTCCGGGTGATTTTAAAAGATTGCACAGGCGAGACGCCTGTGCCACTTTTCTTTTTCATTTACCAATTTTCTATAAGAAGCCATCTCTCGTTATCGGACCCGCCCCAAACTTACTTCTTCAAAAACGACGTAATAATTCGCCGGGTTTCCTGCGGTTCCTCTTCCAGGGGGATATGGCCGCATTTCGGCAGGATGACCAGTTCCGAGTCCGGGATATCCCGCTTGAAATTCCGGCCCACCTTAAGCGGCACCACTTCGTCTTCTGCTCCCCAGACAACCAGCACGGGCACGCTGATGGTCTTGTACTGTGCGGTGAAGGCCTCCATGTTCTCCGGCACCAGCTGTGCCGCGGTCTGCCTCACTGCCTCCGGGGCCCCCGGCAGACTGCCGTAATAGGCATAGGTATCGATCTGCTCCTCGGTAATCTTCTCTTTATGATAATAACATTTCCGCAGCACCAGGGCAGTGGCAAACCGGGGCGACAGCAGCCGGGTAGCCAGGGCATTAAGCCCGGGAATCCCTGCCATGCGGATGAACCACGGCATCTTTTGGGGGTAGCCGGCGCTGTCGATGAGCACCAGGCGCTTGATGCGTGCCGGGGGTGTCCTCCCGCACCTTGAAGTAGGTCAGGAGCGTCACCCCGCCGCCCATGGAATGGCCCATCACCACCAGGTCGTGCAAGTCCTGGGCGCGGATGAACTCCGCCACCAGGTCCGCCTGATCGCTCACCGCGTACTTGCCGTCCCGGGGCTTGTCGGACAGGCCGTAGCCCTTGAGATCCATGGTGATGACCCGGTGATCCGCGGCCAACGCCGGCCCCAGAAAGCGCCAGGAATAGGCGCAGGCCCCGAAGCCGTGCAGCAGGAGGATGGGCGGCCCCTGGCCCGCGTCGTAGTAATTGATCTTTATGCCGTGGTAGTCAAAGGTTTTGCGCTCGCCCCAGTCTTGGCTCAGGTTCCCCGGCGGCGCCGGCACCCGGGCACACCCCAGCGCCATGAAGAGCATCAGACAACCCAGTAAAAGTGTCTTAGTTGGTCGCATCATTTCTTATAACCTATTCACATGCTAACAAACTCATTGGCGTAAATCAATCACCAAGGGCGAGGTCTCCTGGTCCCGGAGAGATGGACCCCGGCTCCACCGTTTGCCCCGGGCAGGACCTGCCGAGGCCCTGGGTCGGGTTCCGGGCCGGTTCGGCTGAAATCCTAAGTACTTATCTTGTCCCGGAGATTCTGGGCCCGGATGCGAACTTCCTCAACCACCGTCTGCGAAAACCCGCTCCAGGGAGGTTGGCTGGGCTGGACCAGACCCTGTAGGCGCAGGAAGAAGGGGCTGTTAGCCGCACCCGGGGGCGGGATCTCATGCACCTCGACCTGGTACTTCCCCGGGTCGGCGGCCTCGTTATACAGGCGCAGGGAGGCGACGTCCAGGTTCTCATTCATTAACACCGCGGCGCCGCCATGCCGGGGAGCCGGGTCCACCGTTTCCACTACCCAACCCCCGGTATTATAGACGGGCACACCATCCCCCAGGTAGGCTTGAAAGTTTCGGACCTCCTCGAAGGGCTTATGAGTATGGCCGAAGACAAAAGTGGTCTGACGGGGAAAAGGCCAATGTCGATCTTTGCATTCAGCATCGATTTGCGTCCAAAGGGGCTGGTTTACATAATCCCACAATCCCTTTTCGGCATCCTGGCTCAAGGGCGGGTCGGCCTCAGCGGCCCGGGTTCGTTCGGGATTGACCAGCTTGTTCACCAGACCATTGATGATCAATTTAGTTACCTGAGTGTCAAGCCAGTCTCCCATGCCCGTGATGTCGTACTTCTCTGCCAGGCTAACGGCCAGGGTGTCGAGCAGCTTTCGGAACTGTTCTTCGTCCTGCATCTTGTCATAGATAATTTCCACATCCTTACCTACTTCCCCGGAGCGCCCCAGGGTGGACCAGAAAAAGTCGATCCAGGCAAAGTTTTCCGCCTCCAGGTCCCACACCTTGCGGGGCACCTGCTTCCAGCTTGGGGAAAGATCAGGTTTTTCAAGAGTAGTCATGAGCTGATAGATGGACTCGATGAAGTGTCCGTGATGAAAAATTACGCACCGTTTACCCTGCATCAGGCCAAAATTGGGATAGACCGTGTTAATGTTAAATTTTTTGAGATGGTCATAGCGATGCAACAGCGCATTTAAGAAAAAGAGGGCACCGGATTGGGGTCGTCTGCCATGAAGATATTGGTGGTGTGCCAGGGAATATCGAGAGATGTTTCCGGTTTGGTTTTGGCCAGGTAATTCAAGACATACTGGGTCTCCCGGGCGCTTTCCCACAGGTGGTGGTCGTGGTTGCCCGGGATATAGATAATATTCTCGAAGAGTTCATGGCCCGGCGGCATGGCAAAGTCCAGGAAGCGTTCAAAGACCATGGCCGCCAGGTTGTCGTTGGCCAGGGCCAGCTCCAGAATATCCCCTAGCAGGATCAAGGTGGGTTTGCGGGTCTGATCTGCGTTGCGGATAATCAGGTATCGCAGGCATTCCACCAATCCTTGCAAAACCGGACTCGCATTCAGGGGATCAGCCTGGGTGCTCCCCGGAGGCATGTTGGTCAAAAGGCTGGCTTCTGCCCCCAGATGCATATCCGAGAGGCAGACATAACGGATATCAGTGGGCCCTGGAACCATGATCTTTTCCCCTCAGGTGATTGTTAATATGGAACAATAGTCAATTCACATGCTAACAAACTCATTGGCGTAAATCAATGACCAAAGGCGAGGTCTCGGCCTCCCGGGCCAGCGACCCCGGCTCCACCAGCTTCACCCGGGGCGTGACCCCGATGCCCTGGGCCAGCTTGTGGGTGAGCTGCTGCAAGAACTCCCGCTGCACCGTCATCTTGTCGAAGAACAGGCCCTCCCGGACCGCGAGGCGCACCTCCAGATAATCCAGGTGGCCTTCCCGGCCCACCACCAGCTGGTAGGCCGGCTCCGCCCCCAGGACGACGCGCAGGATCTGGCCCACCCGGGACGGGAAGATGTTGATGCCCTTGACGATGACCACCTCGTCGCTGCGCCCGGCAATGCGGCCCAGGCGGGCGAAGCTGCGGCCGCAGGGGCAGGGCGCCGGCTCCAGGCGGGTGAGGTCCCCGGTGCGGAAGCGCACTAACGGGGTGGCCTCCCGGGTGATGGTGGTGAGCACCAGCTCCCCCATCTCCCCGGGGGGCAGCACCCCACCGCTCCCCGGGTCGATGACCTCGGCCAGAAAGTGGTCCTCATTGAGGTGCATCCCCGGCAGGAACCGCCCGGCGCACTCGCCGGCCACCCCCGGGCCCATGGCTTCGGACAGGGCGTAGTGGTCCAGAGCCTTAAGATACAGGCGGTTCTCGATCTCGGCCCGCATCTCCTCGGTCCAGGGTTCCCCGGCCAAGAGCGCCAGCTTGAGGTGCAGATTCTTGGCGTCCACCCCCATGGCTTGCAACTGGTCGGCCAGCACCAGGGCGTAGGACGGGGTGGACACCAGCACCGTGCTGCGGTAGTCCCGCATCACCTGCACCTGCCGGGCCGTGGCCCCGGGGCCCGCGGGGATCACCGAAGCGCCCAGGAGTTCCACCCCGTAGTGGATGCCGAAGGCGCTGGTCAGGAGACCGTAGCTCAGGGTCACCTGCACCACGTCGTCCCGGTCCACCCCCGCGGCGGTGAGGACCCGGGCCGAAAGCCGGGCCCAGTGGCGCAGGTCCCGGCCGGTGTAGCCCATGACGATGGGGTTGCCGGGGCTCCCCGTGGAGGAGTGGATCCGCACCACCTCCCGCAGCGGCACCGCGAACATCTCGTAGGGATAGGCTTGAGCCAGGTCGTGCCGGCTGGTGAACGGCAGGCGCGCCAGGTCTTCCAGGGACCGGCAATCTTCGGGGAGAAAACCCAGCTCGTCGAACTTCTTCTTGTAGAACTTGACGTTCTTATAGACCCGGGTGAGGGTGGCCTGGAGACGCTCCAGCTGCAACTGGGCCAGTTCGCCCCGGTCCATCTGCTCCGCATCTTGGTCGAAGATCGCCATAGCTCAGCTCCCGTTTTTCGTTTTTGGTTTTTCGTTTTTCGTTAGTGGCTTACTTCTGAATCAGGGGCTATCTATAAGCTTCTAACCTGCCTATAAATTGAAGTTCCGCCGAATCATGCCGCGCAGCTAATAACCAAAAACCAAAAACGAAAAACCAAAAACCGTCTTTAATCCTCCCGGCCCAAATAGGCCTCGATGACCCGGGGGTTTTTACGAATTTCCTTGGGGGCGCCGTAGCCGCGATCACTTCGCCGTAGTCCAGCACCGCCACCCGGTGGCACAGGCCCATGACCAGGGTCATGTCATGTTCGATGACCAGCAGGGTGATCCCCATGCCCCGCAGTTTTTCCAACAGGGTCATCAGGTCTTCCGTTTCCCGGGGGTTCAGCCCCGCGGCGGGCTCGTCCATCAGCAGCAGCGTCGGTTCCTGGGCCAGAGCCCGGGCGATTTCGAGACGCCTCTGGTCCCCGTAGGCCAGGGCTTCGGCGGGAAAGTCCGCCTTTTCCCCCAGCCCCACCAGCTCCAGCAGGGTGAGGGCGCGCTCCCGGTTTTCGGCCCGGGCCCGGTTCACCCGGGGCAAGGGCAGCAGGGCCGCCAGCGCCCCCACCCGTTGGCGCAGGTGGCGGCCGGTGAGGACGTTCTCCATAACCGTCATGCCGCCGAAAAGCTGGATATTCTGGAAAGTGCGGGCCAGGCCCAGGCGGGCCCGGGCGTAGGGGGCCAGAGCCGCCAGGTCCTGGCCGGCCAGGCGGATATCTCCCCCGGTGGGGCCGATGATGCCGCTGATGAGATTGAAGCAGGTGGTCTTGCCGGCCCCGTTGGGGCCGATGAGCCCCATGATCTCCCCCGCGGCCACGCTGAAAGACACGGCGCTCAGGGCCTTGACCCCGCCGAATTGTTTGCTCAGGTTATTGATTTCCAGCAAATTCATAAGTAGCTTTCAGCGGTCAGCTTTCAGCTTTAGCGATTGCCAAGAGTTTCTTCCCGTTATTCATTTAATCGTAGGGGCACAGCGTGCTGTGCCGTCACACCCCGTTGGGCACGGCTCGCCGTGCCCCTACAACAAGAAATTACTTTGGGCAAATGCTATAAGGCTTCTGGGATTAGAAAATTCTAGCTGAAAGCTGACTGCTGATAGCTGACTGCTTCTTTTCATTCCCACACTTCCTTATAGCCCTTGCCCAAATAGGCCCTTTGCACTTCCGGGTCTTCCCGCAAGTCCGCGGCGGACCCGTCCAGGATAACGCGGCCGGTCTCCAGCACGTAACCCCGGTCCGCCACCTTCAAGGCGGCCCGGGCGTTCTGCTCCACCAGGAGGATGGTGGTGCCGGCCTTTTTCAGCTCCGCCAGGATCTCGTAAACCTGGGTCACCATGCGGGGAGCCAGGCCCATGGAAGGCTCATCCAGCATCAGGAGGCGGGGCCGGGCCATGAGGGCCCGGCCGATGGCCAGGATCTGCTGTTCGCCGCCGCTCAAGGTCCCCGCGGCCTGGTGGGCCCGCTCCTGAAGAATGGGAAACCGCCGGCGCAGCTCTTCCAGGTCCTGGCGCACCCGGCCCTTGTCCGTCCGGGAGTAAGCCCCCAACTCCAGGTTGGCGCTGACACTCAGGGTGCGGAAGACCCGGCGGCCCTCCGGCACCAGCGCCAGCCCCAGGGTGACGATGCGCTCCGGGGGCAGTTTGGTGAGGTCATGGCCGGCGAATTCCAGGGAGCCGCTCCGGGCCGGCAGCAATCCGGAAATGGTGCGCAGGGTGGTGGTCTTGCCGGCGCCGTTGCCGCCGATCAGAGTCACCACTTCGCCGGCGCGCACGTGGAACGAGATGCCTTTCAGCACCGGCAGGCGGCCGTATCCGGCCTGGACGCTTTTTAAAGTGAGCATGGTGGAAGTAGTCAGTAGTCAGTAGCCAGTCAGAATGTAGCCCAACTGGCAACTGGCAACTGACCACTGGCTACTAACTCATCCCTCCCTCTGCAAGAACTTCAAACTCAACTTCCCCCGGCCCAGGATGCCTTCGGGCCTTAAGATGAGCAGGCCCACCAGCAGCGCCCCGTACAGCAGATCCTGGTAAGACTGGAACTCCCGCAGCACTTCCGGCAGGGCCGTGAGAATCACCGCGCCCAATACCGCGCCGGCGATGGAACCCATGCCCCCCAGCACCGCCATGGTCAGGATCAGAATGGAGGTATGGAGGCCGAAGGTCTCAGGGTTGATGAAGGTAATGTAATGGGCGTACAGGGACCCGGCCAGCCCCGCCAGGCCCGCGGCCAGGGTAAAGATGATGATCTTGTAGGCCGGGGTGTTGATGCCCATGACCTGGGCCGTGACTTCGTGGTCCCGGATGGCCCGGAGGGCCCGCCCGTGGTAGGAGTTGACCAGGCGCCAGGTAAAGACCAGGACCAGAAACACCGCCACCGCCGTCAGCATCAGATAGGCCACCGGGGACCGGAAGCTCACCCCCAGGAAGTGGGGCGGGGGTATGCCCCCCAGGCCGTCGGGCCCCCCGGTAATCTCCAGGTTGAGAAATACCAGATCGATGATCACCCCGAACCCCAGGGTGACGATGGCCAGGTAGTCCTCTTTGAGCCGCAGGGTGGGCAGCCCCAGGCCCAACCCGCAGGCGCCGGCCAGCAACATGGCGCTGAGCACTGCCAGGGGAAAGGGGAAGTGCCAGTTCAAGGACACCAGGGCCGAAGTGTAGGCCCCGATGCCGAAAAACGCCGCGTGCCCCAGGGAGACCTGGCCGGCGTAACCGATGATCAGGTTGATGCTGAGGGTGAGGATGATGTAAATGCCGGCCAGGATAGCCAGGTGCAGCAGATAGGCGGCCATGTCAATCTCCCCGCCCTTTCAGAATCCCCTGGGGCCGCAGGAGCAACACCAGGATGAGGATGGCGAAGGCGATGGCGTCCTTGTAGCCCGAGGAGATATAGGCCGCGCCCAGGCTCTCGGCCACCCCCAGGAGCAGGCCTCCCAGGATGGCCCCGGGAATGTTGCCCACCCCTCCCAGGATGGCGGCGCTAAAGGCCTTGAGGCCGGGCAGGAGGCCCATGCGAGGGTAGGTGGCGTTGTAGTAAATGGCCATCATAATCCCGGCGGCGCCGCTCAGGGCCGAACCGATGAGGAAGGTCAGGGCCACCATGCGGTCCACGTTGATGCCCATGAGGCGGGCGGTGTCCCGGTCCAGGGCGCAGGCCACAATGGCCTTGCCGTAGGTGGTGTAGCGCACGAAGCCCACCAGCAACCCCATGAACCCCAGGCCCGCGCCCAGGATGGCGATCTGCAGGGTGGACACGGGTATCCCGGCCAGGGCCACGGTGCTGAAGGTGAACTGCACGGGAAAGGGGCGGTCGTTGGGCCCGAAGAGGAGCAGGGCCAGGCTCTGGAGGAAAATGGAGGCCCCGATGGCGCTGATCAGCGGCACCAGGGGGTGGGAGCCCCTCAGGGGCCGGAAGGCCACCCGTTCCAGGACCACTCCCAGCAGGGCGGCGGCCCCCATCCCCAGGGCGCAGGCCAGGTAAAAATTGACCTGGCCGGTGGCCAGGAGCAGCACCGTCACGAAGGCCCCGAACATATAGATCTCGCCCTGGGCGAAGTTGATCAGGCCCAGGATGCCATAGATCATGGTGTAGCCCAGGGCGATGAGGGCGTAAACGCTGCCGGTGGTGAGGCCGTTGATGAGTTGCTGAAAAAACATCGGTGCTCTGCTGGCCGCCTGGATTGAACCGGTCGATTTAGTAAATTCCCCTGGCGTTAGCCCCAGTCAACATATCATCTTTGCGCCGGGGGAGACAAGGAGGTTCTGCCGCGGATGGGGGAGGAGACCAAAGATTGGCGCGACCTGAGTTTCGGCCGGGCCGCTAGGCCCCGGGAAGGCAAGAAGGCACAAAAAAAAGGCGGCCCGTAGGCCGCCTTCGAAAATCAGCGTATTACCGCTTAGAAGTGATAATTCGCCCGCACCAAGAAGGAAAACTGATTCAGCGGGTCGGCCTTTATGGTGACGAAATCACGAGTATACGAGGGTGCGGCATAACGCCACCGCATAGCCGTGTCGATGGAGACGTTCTTCAAGGCCACCCACCGGATGCCGGGTTCCACCACCAGGGCTACGTTGGTCGAGCTGACCCCACCGCCACGCAGATTACCGGCGTCAAACCCGCTCCATAAAATGGCGGGCCCTACGCCCACGTAAGGGTTGATCCGGCCCGAAGGCACCTCGGAATCGGGCATGAAGCCGTAGTGGCCCATGAACAGGAAAGTCCAGGCAAATTCCCAGCCACTCACCTTGGGAAGTTGCACGTTATTGAAGGCTACACCCGCTACGGTACCGGATACGGTCTGGTCAGGAATGTTAAGCGAGTTGTAAGTCCAGTCCATGGCAAAGCTGAAGTACTTCATCCAGTCGGGCCAGGCATAGGCGCCGAAGCCGGAGTTGACGAAATCGTAGCCGATGGTCAACCCGCCGATCACCGAGGTTTTGAATCCCACGTTGTTTATATCGCCTTGTACTCCATTGAAAGGCGCCACAGTTGCTGTGGCCTTAAGTTTCGCATCCAGCGGGAAATTACCCCCGATCTCGCCCCCGATCCACATGGCCGATTGGGCTACCCCCGCCATGGCCAGCAGTATCGCGGCCATAAGGACCATGCATACCACGTAGAACCTTTTTTTCATAATTCTCCCCCCCTTTAATTTAAGAAAGAAACAGTTTTGGTGCGGTCCGGAACGGCCCCAGGGCCTGTTCCTTAAGGCCACACCTTCTCCCCCACAGTTAGGGTGACCCTATTTTAAGTTGCTAACAAATTTTTTGTCAAGAATAATCTGCGGGAAAATAAAAATAAAATATTAATATGCCAGGCTGACCCAGGTGGCCAGGCCCAGTCCGATCCCCACCAGGCCGTTGAGGGTGAAGAAGGCCGGGGGCAAACGGGAAGGGTCCCTGACGGTGAGGACCAGGTGCTGGGCCGTCAGGATCAAGGCGCTCAGAATCGCCGCCAGGTGGTAGATGCTCCCCAAGTCGGCCAGCCGGCCCGTGAGGATAAAACCCGAGACCGCCGCCAGGTGGCACAAAGCCGAAAAGAATTGCGCCCTTCTGGTCCCCACCCGGGCCGGCAGGGAAAACAGGCCCAGGCGCCGGTCGAACTCCTCATCCTGGAAGGCGTACAGGATGTCGAAGCCCGCTACCCAAAAAACCACGGCCAGGGAAAGCACCACCACCGGCAGCCCCAGGTCGCCCTTGACCGCCAGCCAGCCCCCCAGGGGGGACATTCCCAGGCTCAGGCCCAGAATCCAGTGGGAGAGGGCGGTGAACCGCTTGGTGAGGGAATACCCCAGGATCACCACCAGCGCCGCCGGCGACAGGATGAAGCAGACCCGGTTCAGTTGAGAGGCGGCCCCCATGAAAACCGCGGCGCTTACCCCGACCAAAATAATGGCGCTCCCGCGGCTCACCCGGCCGGCGGGCAGGGCCCGGTCCGCGGTGCGGGGGTTGACGGCGTCGAATCCGGCGTCCGCCAGGCGGTTGAAAGCCATGGCCGCGCTCCTGGCCCCCACCATGGCCAGCAGGATGAAAAAGGCGGTCCGGCCGTCGGGCAGGCCCCGGGCCGCCAGCATGGCCCCCATGAAGGCAAAAGGCAGGGCCAGGACGCTGTGCCCGATCTTGATCATCTCCAGCAGTTCGCAGATATTTCGCCAAAATCGCCGCATCTTACCAGGCTCTTAAAAGATCACCACAGAGGCACAGAGAGCACAGAGATGGCCAAATTTTGGTCTTGGCATTGCCAAGACCAAAATTAAATATTTTTCTCTGTGTCCTCCGTGTCTCTGTGGTTAATCATTTCCTTCCCCCCACCTTGGGCCCAGGTTGTGCTCCAGGCCCAGGTGGTCCAGGATGCGCCCCGCGAACTGGCGGGCCAGTTCGGTGAGCGACCCTGGCCGGTGATAAAACCCGGGGCAGGCCGGGAAGATGGTGGCCCCCGCCTCAGCCGCCCGGGTCAGGTTCTGCAAATGGATCAGGCTGAGCGGCGTCTCCCGCACCACCAGGATCACGGGCCGCCGCTCTTTCAGGAAAACGTCCGCGGCCCGGTGGATCAGGTTGCGCCCGGCCCCCTGGGCGACGGCCCCCAGGGTGGCCATGGAACAGGGGACCACCACCATGGCCCGGGCCCGGAAAGAGCCGCTGGCCAGAGGCGCAGTGAAATCATCCACCCGGTGCCAGATGGCGCCGGGCGCCAAAGCCGCCGGGGTCTCGCCCAACTCCAGGCTCAGCACCTGGGCCCCGGCCTCCGAAATCACTGCGTGCAGCTCCAGGTCCGGGCGGCTGGCAAAGTAAGCCAGCAGCTCCCGGGCGTAAATCATGCCGGAGGCCCCGGTCAAGGCCACCACGTAGCGGTTTACAGGAGTCCCAGTCGCGGCCACAGCTCGTCCACCTTTCTCTTGATTTCCGGGTCCATGTCGATGACCCGGGGCCAGGGCCGGGTGAAGCCCTCCTCGGCCCACTTGCGGGTGGCGTCGATACCCATCTTGGACCCGAAGCGGGGCAGGGGCGCCGCGTGGTCCAGGGCGTCCACCGGGCCTTCGGAGAAGACCACGTCCCGCTTGGGGTCCACGTTGTTCCCCAACCGCCACAGCACCTGTCCCAGGTCCTGCACGTCCACCTCCTTATCGAAAACCACGATGATCTTGGTGAACATCATCTGGCCCAGCCCCCACAGGGCGTACATCACCTTGCGGGCGTGGCCCGGGTAGCGCTTGTCGATGGACACGAAGGCCAGGTTGTGGAACACCCCCTCCACCGGCAGGTTCAGGTCCACCATCTCCGGCAGGGTCTTTTTCATCAGGGGAAAAAAGATGCGCTCCGTGGCCTTGGCCATGAAGCAGTCCTCCATGGGGGGCCGGCCCACGATGGTGGCGGGATACACCGGGTGGCGCCGCCTGGTGATGGCGGTGAGGTGAAATACGGGGTAGTCGTCGGCCAGGGAATAGTAGCCGGTGTGGTCGCCGAAAGGCCCCTCCACCCGCCGCTCGCCGGGGGCCACGTAGCCCTCCAGGACGATCTGGGACGCCGCCGGCACCTTCAGGGGCTGGGTGACGCAGGGCACCATCTCCACCGGCTCCCCCCGGAGGAACCCGGCAAAAAGGATTTCGTCAATATCTTCCGGCAGGGGCGCGGTGGCGGCGTAGGTCACCGCCGGGTCGGCCCCGATGGCCACCGCCACCGGCAACGCCTCCCCCCGGGCCTCCGCCACCCGGTAATGCTGGGCCCCGCCCTTGTGGGCGTGCCAGTGCATGCCGGTGGTTTGGCCGTCAAACACCTGCAGGCGGTACATCCCCACGTTGCGCCGCCCGGTTTCCGGGTGGTGGGTGAAGACCGCGGGCAGCGTGATGAACGGGCCGCCGTCTTCGGGCCAGCAGGTGAGGACCGGAATCCGGCCCAGGTCCATGTCCTCGCCGGTCAGGACCACCTCCTGGCAGGGGCCCCGGCTGACGTCCTTGGGAAACATGCGGCCCAGCCGCGCCAGCTTGGGCAGGAGCTTCAATTTCTTCATCAAGGTGTTGGCCTCGGCCTCCATGAAGCTCAGGAGCTCCCCGGCGATGTCGTCCAGGGACTCCACCTCCAGGGCCAGGCACATGCGCCGCATGGAGCCGAAGGCGTTCATGAGCACCGGCATGTCATATCCCGGCACCTCCTCGAACAACAGCGCCGGCCCGCCCCGCTTGCTCACCCGGTCGGTGATCTCGGTAATTTCCAGATTGGGACTCACCGGCTCCTTGATGCGCACCAACTCCCCGGCCTGCTCCAACCGCTGGACGAACTCTTGCAAATTCCGATAACCCATGTAAATCCCTTCGGGATAGCTGTCAGCTTTCAGCTATCAGCAGTCAGCTCTTGACCCCCAAGCTGCAAGTTGATTGCTGATTAAATTCCATAAGACGTGCCATGCACGCCAGGCCATTTGTAGCAGGCTATAGCATAATTTTTTGTAGGGGCGGACCCATGTGTCCGCCCCTGAGCGGGCGCACACGCAGTTGCGCCCCCACATTATGACCGTTATCCTGAAAAGTATTCCAACCGAGGAGCTTCAGGAAGTTCACCCAGGTCATGTAAGTACCTGAAAAACGTCCGAAGTCCTTCTTCGTGTTCCGGCCCCAAAGCATAGTCCAATTGTTGAAAATAAGCCAGGACTTCCCCCGGCGACATGCCGAAAGGCGCCGCGGCCAGACGGCTCAATTCCTGAAGAGATGCCAGGCCCCAGTCTTTGGAGCGCAGCAGCAGCCGGTGCAGCGCCGCGGTGGCTGCCGGGTCCGAGGCCGCGAAGGTCCGGCGCACCGCCCAGACCCCGAAGACGAAGGGGAGCCCGGTGAGTTCCTGCCAGGCCTCTCCCAGGTCCAGTTCAAAGGGCATGGCCCGGGCCTGTTTCAGGCGCAAAGCCTCGTCGCCGATGGCCAGGACCCCACTCACCTCTTTGCCGGCTGCCATTCCCAGGGGCTCCCGCCGGTAGTGGGGCTCAACCCCGAAAAGCTGGGTCATCAGGACCTTGAGGAGGGCCGCGCCGCTGGCCGAAGCCGGGCTCACCCGCACCTCCCGGCCGTGCAGCTCGGCAAAGGGCGCCCGGCTGAAGAGCAGCACGCTGCCCACCGCCCCCCGGGAGCTGATGGAGATCCGGGGGAGCAGCAGGTAATCCTGGGGCGAGCGGCCGTATTCCAGGGCGGAAATGGAGCCCAGGTCCACTTCGCCCCGGCGCATCCCGGCGTTCAGCTCCGAGGGCGTGCCCCGCACTAGGCGGAAGCCGTCTTCATTAAACACGTGCTCCAAGCGCGTAATAAATGGGCAGCACGTTGAGGTAGCGAATCCGGCCCATGCGCGGTTTTGAGTCCATGGTTTCTCCTGTGGAGTTGGACATGGTTTTTCGTTTTTCGTTTCTCGTTTTTCGTAAGAGGCTTTTTTGCAGGATGTCGCGCCTCGGCAAACGATAATAGCCCCGGCCATCCTTTACGATCCTAATCCTTAACCAAAAACCAAAAACCAAAAACGGCATTTATTGCAGCCACCGCAGCTTGCCCCGGGCCCCGGCCGCATAAAGCTCTTCCCAGAATTCCGGGGCCCCCTCCAAAGGAACGAAGAGCAAGGCCGCTCTCTTGCCGACTTCCAGGCTGCCGAAGTCGCCTTCCCGCCCCAGGGCCCGGGCCCCGTTGAGGGTGGCCAGACGCAGCCACAGATCTCCCGGATACGCCGGAAAATTGCGGTGCAGCCAACGCATCTCCGCAAAGAGGTTCAGGTCCCAGTTGCCTGCCAGGGAATCGCTCCCCAGGGCCAGAGGCGCCCCGGCCCGCATCAACTTGGCCACCGGCGGCGTCCCGGCTCCGGTGAACCGGTTGGCCCGGGGGCACAACACCAGCCAGGTGCCGGTGCGGGCCAGCAGGGCCACGTCTTCGGCCTCCAGCCTGGTGCCGTGCACCGCCAGGGTGCGCGGTCCCAGGAAACCTAACCCTTCCAGATAGGCCGCGGGGCTGCTTCCCGGCGGCTGATAAGCCTCCACCCACCGGCCCCGCCTCTTTAGCAGGTTCTCGAAAAACTTGTTGCCCCCGGCGAGGAAACTCATTTCACTGCGGGATTCCGCCAGATGCACCATCTGGGGGCGGCCCCGCTCCCCGTTCCAGTGAGCCACGGCCTGGAATAAAGCGGCGGACACGGAGTAGGGTGCGTGGGCCGCGGCCGAAACCCAGGGCGAGGCCGCCACCTCCGGTTGGGCAAAAAACGGGAACTTCTCCGGCAACTCGAACCGGTCCAGCAGGTCGAACCCCAGGCACTCGTAAAACAGATGATAGGCCAGGGGAGCTTGGGCCAGAAAGGGCCAGGAAGCCCCGGTGTTGCTGACCTCCGCCACCAGGGCGGCGCCGTTGCGATGCAGTTCCTCCAGGCCCCTGATGATGCCGGCTTCCACCTCGCCGGCGGTCAGCTCCTCGGAGGCCGCCAGGGCGGCCTGCAACCATTTCTCCCAGACCGGCTGGGGGGGGATTTGACCGGCCAGGGCCGAAAATTCCAGATGGACGTGGCAGTTCACCAGTCCGGGGAGGATGGCCCCGGCCCCGTGATCGCACACCAGCCCCTTAAAACTAGCCAAAACCTGGTTAGCCGGGCCCACCGCCCGGATGCGGTCCCCTTCCACCACCACCGCTCCGTTACGGATAGGGTGCCGGCTCACCGGCAAGACCCACTGGCTCACGTATGCAATCATATTTCAGTTTTCTGTTTCCTGTTTTCTGTTTCCTGTTTTCTGTTCCGAAAAGTTCAAAGTTCAAGGTTCAAGGTTCAAAGTTAAGGGAGAGGGAGCAACAGGAACTTTTCATAATTTATGGGTGGGTCGAAGGCCCCTGAATGACTGTTTTCGGTTTTCGGTCTTCGGTTAAAAACCCCAAAAGTCCCTTTTCCCCTTTTCCCCTTTTCCCCTTTTACCCTTTTACCCTTTTACCCTATTTACCCTTTTCCCCCCAAAATCATTTAACCCAACTGCGCCAATCGCCCCCGATATCACCTCTCATCCGGTAGCGCTCCATGAGCCGGGGACAGGGGCAATCCCTCGCCGTGGCCGCCAGGGCCGGCAACATCCTTAACATTAATTCCGGGAACGCAGATTCCACCGCCCTCACCCTTTCCACTTCTTCCGCGGTGGCCAGGCCCTCGAACAGCACCCCGGGCTGGTAGGGACGCGCCGCCAGGCCTTCGGCGTAATTCACCACGTAAGTGAGGGCCGCGTAGCAGAGTTCCAGCTCCCGGGCCAGAAAGACCTCCGGCACCAGGGTCTGGCCCACCAGGTCCCCTCCCAGGAGGCGGAATTTGCGAATCTCCGCCGCGGTCTCCAGGCGCGGCCCGGTGGTGGCCACATAGACACCTTCCCGGTGCACCCGGAAGGGCGCCCCCTCCAAGGCCTGCAGCATGGCGCCCCGCAGTTCCGGGCAAAACAGCGGGTTATGCCGGATAAAGCCCCAGCCCACGCCGGCATAGAAGGTGTGGGGGCCGCCCCGGCCCTCGTCCAGCACGTCGTGGGGGGCCGCCAGGTCCCCCGGGGCCATCTCCTCCTTTAAGGAACCCGGCGCCACCCAGGCCAGGATCTTTTCCACTCCCAGGTCCTTCAGGGCGTAGAGGTTGGCCCGGGGATTGAGAAAGGGCGCGGAGATTTCGTACCCCGCCTCCCCGTGGCGGGAGAGGACGGCGAAACTGGAGGCCCTCGTGCCGGAAGAAATGGATGGGCCGGCTCTCCCCGTAGGGGGTGGGCCGGATTTCCGTCCCCAGGCGCTCCACCCCCGCGGCCTCCAAGGGCTGGTGCGCCCCCACCCGGGCGATAATGGCGATTTGCGGTTTCATAAGAGTCATAGATTTCACCACAGAGACACAAAGAGCACAGGGAAACTTAAGTTGCCCGTTAAAACGGGCAACATTAAGTTTAATTTCTCTTTTCGGTGAATCTCTGGGTTCTCTGTGTCTCTGTGGTCCAGTATCTTATACCGGTGGTCCCGCACCTGCGGCTCATAGCCGCTCTGCCGGACGAGGGTTTCGATCTCCTCCCGGCTCAGCCGGAAACCCACCCCGGTGGCGGCCACCACGTTTTCCTCCAGCATGGTGGAGCCGAAGTCGTCGGCCCCGAATTTCAGGGCCACCTGGGCCACCTTGGGCCCCTGGGTCACCCAGGAGACCTGGACATGGGGCACGTTGTCCAGCACCAGGCGGGAGACCGCCAGGGTGCGCAGGTATTCCACCGCGCCCAGGGCCTCGCCCTTAAGATCCGTGCCCCCGGGCTGGTAGGTCCAGGGGATGAAGGCGGTGAAGCCCCCGGTTTGGTCCTGCAGTTCCCGAATCTTTATCAGGTGTTCCAGGCGCTCCTCCCGGGTCTCCACATGCCCGAACATCATGGTGGCGCTGGTCTTCAGGCCCAGCCGCTGGGCGGTTGCCATGACCTCCAGCCACTGGGCGGCTGTCGCATTTGTTGGGGGAGATGAGCCGGCGCACCCGATCCACCAGGATTTCGGCGCCGCCCCCCGGGATGGAACTCAGGCCCGCGGCCAGCAAACGCCGGATGATCTCCTCCAGGCTCAAGCCGTTCTGCCTGGCCAAAAAGAAGATTTCCGGCGGCGAAAAGGCGTGGGCCCCCAGGCCGTAACCCCGGATGAAGCTCACCAGCTTCTCGTAATAATTGAGGGGCAGGTCGGGGTTGAGACCGCCCTGGAGCAAGACCCCGCTGCCGCCGTGGGCCTTGAGCTCCCGCAGCTTCTCCGCCAGGCTCTCCCAATCCAGGACGTAGCCGTCCGGGGCCCCGGCCGCCCGGTAAAAGGCGCAAAAGCGGCAGCCCGAAACGCAGATATTGGTGTAATTGACATTGCGGTCGATGACGTAGGTAACCCGGCTCTCCGGGTTCAGGCGGCGGCGCACCAGGTCCGCGGCCTGCCCCAGGCTGAGCAGGTCCAGGTCCCACAACCGCCGGGCTTCCTCGAAATTAAGGCGCCTGCCTTTTTTCAAGACCTCGTTCATTTACAAACCTCTAAGGGGCCAGGGGTCAGGGGTCAGTAACAAGCGAAGAACTATGTTTGGGACCCAAGCTCTTAAAGTCCCCTTTTGGAAAAGTGGCGCGTGAGACGCGCCCTACGCAGCTGTCAACTGACCACTGACTACTGGCTACTGGCCACTATCCTATACAGGGTGTCCCTCTCCACCGGCTCGCAGCCCGCCTCCCGGATCAGGCCCTGGAGCTGGGACCGGGTCAGGCCCTGGGGGGTCTGGGCCCCGGCCATGTGGGTGATGCGCTCCTCCATCACGGTGCCGTCCACGTCGTCCACCCCGAAGCACAGCGAGATCTGGGCCAGCTTGGGCCCCAGCATCACCCAGAAGGCCTTGATATGGGGAAAGTTGTCCAGCAGCAACCGGGAGACCGCCAGGGTCTTGAGGTCGTCAATGGCGCTGGGGCCGGTAAGCTCGCTGAGGCCGGTATTGGCCGGGTGAAAGGCCAGGGGGATGAAGGCGAGAAACCCCCCGGTTTCGTCCTGGGCCGCCCGGAGCCTCAGCAGGTGCTCCACCCGCTCCTCCGGGGTCTCCAGGTGCCCGTACAGCATGGTGGCATTGGTGTTGAGCCCCAGGCGGTGGGCGGTCTGGGCCACCTCCAGCCAGCCCTCGGGGGAGAGCTTCTCCGGGCACAGGTTCTGCCGGATGCGGGGGCTGAAAACCTCGGCGCCGCCGCCGGGGAGCGACCCCAGGCCCGCCTCTTTCAGGGCCAACAAGGTGTCGGCCACGGTGAATCCGGCCTGCTTCGCCAGGTGGGCCACCTCCACCGCGGTGAAGGCCTGGAGGTGCACCTCGGGGCGCCGCGCCTTGATGCCCTTGAGCATTTCGAGATAAAAGGAAAAGGGGAGCTCCGGATGGCAGCCGCCCACAATGTGGATCTCGGTGATGGGCTCGTGCCCCCGCTCCTCCACCCGGGCATAAATCTCCGGGAGGGACATCTCGTAAGCGCCGGGCTCCCCGGCCTTGCGCCCGAAAGCGCAAAACTTGCAGCCGTTGACGCAGATGTTGGAGTAGTTCAGGTGCTGGTTGTAGATGTAAAAAGCCTTACGGCCGTGCAGCCGCTGCCGCACCATCTGGGCCAGAAACCCCACCCCCAGCAGGTCCGGGCTGGCAAAGAGGGCGCAGCCGTCTTCCCGGTCCAGGCGAGCCCCCGCGGCCACCTTGTCATAAATGGGCGAAAGCGCCGGGTCCTGGAAGCTGAAAGCCATCACCATGTCTCCTTTATGACCGTCTGGTCATTTAAGAATCAAAAAAATTTCACCACAGAGAACACCAAGAGCACAGAGAAACCCATTTGCCGGTGTGGCACCGGCAAATGGATTTTTACTCTTCTCTCTCTGTGAATCTTTGTGTCCTTCGTGTTCTCTGTGGTAGATTCTTCACGCCGCCAGGCCTTCCTTGAGCAGGTCCATGAGTTCCCGGACCCGCCGGCGCACCGCCACATCCCCGGCCTGGTGCAGGCCCAGGTTCACGTCCAGGGCCGGGATGGCCACCGCCTGGAGGAAGCGGTCGAACACCGCGTCCAGGAGGAACAGGGCGGCGGGCCCCGGCACCCCGGGGCGCAGTTCCCCCCGGGCCTGGGCCCGGCGCACCAGGGAGCTGAAGTATGCCGCCGCGTGGCGCCGCACCGCGGCCAGCAGTTCCTCCCTAAAAGGCACGTTGCGGTCGAACTGGATCTTCAGATAAAGGTTGTAAATGCGGGGATGTGCCCGCAAAAAGTCCACCCCGGCCAGCAAGGATTTCTCCAGGCGGGTGAAGAAGTCCTCTTCCAGGGTCTCTTCCTTCACGCTCGTCAGGGTGCGCCGCACAAGTTTCAGGGCGTACTGGAAGACGTAATAAAAGACCCCTTCCTTGTTGGGGAAGTACTGGTACAGGGACCCCTTGGCGATGCCGGCCTGGGCCACCAGACGGTTCAGCGACGCGGCCTGGTAGCCCTGGTCGGCAAACTCCGCCAGGGCCGCGTCCAGGACGCGTTCCTGCTTGTCCGCCGGCAGGTGCCGGAAGGTGGCCAGGGCCGGTTCTTCCTGTCTCATCATGACCACCTGGTCATATCAAATATTTAATCACAGTTCAAGCCTAATTCAAGGCTTCTTCGGGCCTGGCCCCCTATTCCCTTGACATGCCGGTGTCGCCGTGTTAGTTTTCAACAATATTAAATAGTTAGTCCTGCCGATCAGGCGAGGGGCTCTGAAGATCTAAGGTCCCATACTCCCATATCATACCCAGACTTTTTAAACCGGGCGGGGCGATTCCGGGTGCAACCCGGAAATGCCCCGCCCCAAAACTTAAGGGGTTGGAGGAGGGGGTTTGGGGGAGGAGGCAGGGGCCACTTACAAAAAAGCCCCTGGTCCCCTTCCCCAAAAATCTTTCTACAAGGATCACCATGGCGGAAATTCTGGACAAGGTTTACGATCCCTTGCGGATTGAAGAAAAGTGGTACCGGTACTGGGAAGAGCAGGGTCTGTTCCGGGCCCGGGCCGACGGCGCCCGGCCTCCCTACTGCATCGTCATCCCGCCCCCCAACATCACGGGCTCCCTGCACATGGGCCACGCCCTCAACAACACCCTCCAGGACATCCTGGTGCGCCACAAGCGCATGGCCGGCTTCGACGCCCTGTGGATGCCGGGCACCGACCACGCCGGCATCGCCACCCAGAACGTGGTGGAGCGCCAGCTGGCCGCCCAAAACCTGGACCGCCACGCGGTGGGCCGGGAGGCCTTCATCCGGCGTGTCTGGCAGTGGAAGGCCGAGTCCGGCGGCCACATCATCACCCAGCTCAAGCGCCTGGGCTGCTCCTGCGACTGGAGCCGGGAGCGCTTCACCCTGGACGAGGGGCTCTCCAAGGCGGTGCGGGAAGTCTTCGTGCGCCTCTATGAGGAAGGCCTGATCTACAAAGGGGACTA
The DNA here is from genome assembly GCA_963790655.1 of uncultured delta proteobacterium. Lineage (GTDB taxonomy): Bacteria > Desulfobacterota > Desulfobaccia > Desulfobaccales > 0-14-0-80-60-11 > DASWLF01. The sequence goes on from CAWBPT010000012.1 coordinate 88,987, forward strand.
CATCATCAACTGGTGCCCCCGCTGCCAGACGGCCCTGGCCGACCTGGAAGTGGAGCACGACCCCCACGACGGCCACCTCTACCACATCAAGTACCCCCTGTTCGAAGGCGACGGCGGCGTCACCGTGGCCACCACCCGCCCCGAAACCCTCCTGGGGGACACCGCGGTGGCGGTGCACCCCGAAGACAAGCGCTACCTCAAGTATCACGGCGCCATCCTGCGCCTCCCCGTCCTGGGCCGCCCCATCCCGGTGATCACCGACCCCTACGTGGCCCCGGAGTTCGGCACCGGGGCCCTCAAGATCACCCCGGCCCACGATTTCAACGACTTCGAAGTGGCCAGGCGCCACCACCTCCCGGCGGTGAAGGTCATCAACGAATCCGGCAATATGACCCAGGAAGCCGGCAAATACCTGGGGATGGACCGCTTCGTCTGCCGGGAGCAGATCTTAAAAGATCTCAAAAAGGACGGCCTCCTGATCAAGGTGGAGCCTTACACCGTGCCCGTGGGCCACTGCTACCGCTGCAAGACCATCGTGGAGCCCCTGGTCTCCAAGCAGTGGTTCGTGGCGGTCAAAACCCTGGCGGACGCGGCCATGCAGGCGGTTCAAGACGGCCGCACCCGGCTCATCCCGGCCACCTGGGACAAGAGCTACTTCGACTGGATGACCAACATTAGGGACTGGTGCATCTCCCGGCAGATCTGGTGGGGCCACCGCATCCCGGCCTGGACCTGCACGGCGTGCGGCCAGGTTATCGTCAGCCGGGAAGACCCGGACCGCTGTCCTTGCGGCGGCGACCTGGTGCAGGAGACCGACGTCCTGGACACCTGGTTCTCCTCGGCCCTGTGGCCCTTCTCCACCCTGGGCTGGCCGGACCAGACCCCGGAGCTGAAGCTCTTCTACCCCACTTCCGTCCTGGTCACCGCCTTCGACATCCTCTTTTTCTGGGTGGCCCGCATGATGATGATGGGGATTCATTTCATGGGGGAGGTGCCCTTCCGGGAGGTCTACATCCACGCCCTGGTGCGGGACCCGGAAGGCCAGAAGATGAGCAAGTCCAAGGGCAACGTCATCGACCCCCTGGAGATCATGGACAAATACGGCACCGATGCCTTCCGCTTTTCCCTGGCCGCCTTCGCCGCCATGGGCCGGGACGTCAGGCTCTCGGAAGAGCGCATCGCCGGCTACCGCAACTTCATGAACAAGATCTGGAACGCCTGCCGCTTCACCCTCATGAACCTGGAGGGCTTCGACCCCGGGGCCCCGGACGCGGCCCCCCTGACGTCGGTGGAGGCCTGGATCCTGAGCCGCTTGCAGCAAGTGGCCCGGGAGACCCGGGCGCGCCTTGACGCCTATGAGTTCGACCAGGCGGCCAATACCCTGTACCAGTTCATCTGGCACGAATTCTGCGACTGGTACCTGGAACTCATCAAACCCCAGCTCTACGATAAAGCTGACGCCGCCGCCCGCCTTCATAGCCAGCGGGTCTTGCTGGACGTGCTCAGCGCCATCATGCGCCTGCTCCACCCCTTCGTGCCCTTCATCACCGAAGAAATCTGGCAGAAGCTGCCGGGCGCGGCCGGCTCCGTCATGGTGGCGCCCTTCCCGGAGCCCGACGACCGGCTGCTCAACCCCGGGGCCGAAGCGGAACTGGGCCTGGTCATGGAGACCGTCACCGCCATCCGCAACCTTCGGGGCGAAATGAACGTGCCGCCGGCCTCCCAGGTGGAGGTCTTTCTCCAGAGCCCGGATACCGGCGCCGTTGAGGCCCTGAGCCGCCACCGCCAGTCCGTGGTCAACCTGGCCCGGCTCCAGGAACTCCACTGCAACGCCGCCTCCGGGCCCCCCGCGGCCGCGGCCAAGGCCGTGGTGGCCGCGGTGGAAATCTTCATGCCCCTGGCCGGCATCATCGATTTTGCCGAGGAAGCCCGTCGCCTGGACCGGGAAATGGAGAAGCTGGACAAAGACCTGTCCCAGGCCCAGCGCAAACTGGCCAACGAGGATTTCCTGGCCAAGGCCCCCCCGGAAGTGGTGGCCAAAGAACAGGAGAAAGTCCAGGGCTGGAAGGAGAAATTCGCCAAACTCCAAACCCACCGGGAACGCATCAAGGAGCTGATGGGTTGAGGCGGGTGAAGTGATTTTGGAGGAGGCCTGGGGGTTTTTTTGTAAGGGGGGCCCCCCACCCTCCTCCAAACCTCCTCCCATCCCCCCGCATAAGGGGTGGGGAACCAAGGAGCCGGGTTTTAGGAGGAGAGCCAGAGATGTAGAACAGGCGCCCTCGCCTGTTCGTTTTGGGGGGAGGGCCAGGGGCCGACGGCCGCTTACAATCTCCCCCCAGGCCCCCCACCCAACCCCATAAGGGATAGGAAGCCGGGACCTGCGGCCCCGGCTTCCTTAAAAATAAATAGTGGCACAGGCGTCTCGCCTGCGCTTCGTGTAGGGTGGGCACGGCCCACCATAAATTATTGCCTGGGAAAACCGATGGCTGAATCCGACTCCCCCTTCTGCCCCCTACCCGATATGGGCTACTGCATCCGGGAGCGCTGCAATTTCTGGGATGAAGAAAAAGAAGAGTGCACCGCCACCTGCTTCGAATCCACGGATCAGGAATTCGGGGCGGCCGATCCCGACGGAGGTTGCCTCATCACCTTTTACGAGGACTTTGACTGAAAAAATAGAAATGACCATCACCAAGACACCAGAACACTAAGGAAATAATACACTCGGCCCTGGCGAATGCCCGGGCTGATCGATAAAAATCTTGGTGTCTCTTAGTGCCCTTGGTGTTCTTGGTGGTTAATAAATTTATGGCTGAGCTCTTATTTTCGCCGCAGATCCACCGCCTCATCGACCTGGCCCTGGAGGAGGACATCGGCACCGGCGACGTCACCACCCGGGCCCTCATTCCGCCGGACCTCATGGGCGAGGCCCATATCCGGGCCAAAGCTCGCCTGGTGGCGGCGGGCCTCCCGGTGGCGGAGATGGTCTTTCATAAGTTGGATGACAGCCTGATTTTCGAGCCCCAGGTGGCCGACGGCCAGGAGGTGGAGCCCGGCACGGTCCTGGCCCGCCTCACCGGCCCGGTGGCCCCCATCCTCACCGGGGAGCGGGTGGCCCTCAATTTCCTCCAGCGCCTCTCCGGCATCGCCACCTTCACCCGCCGGATGGTGAGCCGGATTCCCCCCGGCTCCCCCGCGGCCCTGACGGACACCCGCAAGACCACCCCCGGCTGGCGGGCCCTGGAGAAATACGCGGTTAGAGTGGGCGGCGGCCGCAACCACCGCTTCGGGCTCTACGACGGCGTGCTCATTAAAAACAATCACCTCACCGCGGTGGGCTCCATCACCGACGCCATCCGCCGGGCTCGGGAGCGCGCCCCGGGCCTCGCCGTCGAAGTGGAGGTCGCGGACCTGGCGGGCCTTCAGGAAGCCCTGAACGCCGGCGCCGACGTAATCATGCTGGACAACCTGGATGAGGCCACCATGGCCCGGGCGGTGGAAATCGCCGCCGGCCAGGCCCTGCTGGAAGCCTCCGGCGGCATGACCGGCAGAGCGCCTGCCCCGGGTGGCGGCCACCGGCGTCAACTTCATCTCCATGGGGGCCCTGACCCACAGCGCCCCGGCAGTGGATATCCACCTGCGCCTGGTCCGTACCTGGCGGTGAGGTGTAGGGGCGCAATTCATTGCGCCCCTGAGGGCGTGATAAATCACGCCCCTACATGAAAAATGGGGGAGGCAATCCGTAGGGCGGGCGTCCCCGCCCGCCAACCGCTAGAGCGGCCAGGGACGGCACCCACCGGTCCCTGCCCTCCCCCACTCCCCCTCCCAACCCGCTAAAGGGTTCGGGGAAGGCGTGGCCTCCGGCCCCGACTTCCCCGGACCAAACAAAATGCCAGCTTGACAGCAGGCTACTTATTTGCTTAAATATAAGTTGCTTGATTAGAGCTCCAAGGCCCTGAACCCCATCGGCTGGGATAACCTCCCTCCGATTTTTTTTTGACACGCGGCTCGGCGCTAGCCCGGGTCCGCCAAGCGAGGTTAAAGTCAATGAAGATAGGTTTCGCCGGCTTTGATCTTCCCGAGGGGAAGGTCAAATTTCAGGACGAAAAAGTTCTGGCGCTGGAAAATAAATTTGTCCCCCAGAAAGTCACTCCGTTTTACGTCGAGTTTATCCGCCACGACTTCCTGAACTGCAGCGCCATCTTCATCTCCAGAGCCCATATCCTGGACCTGCTCATCCTGGATATGGAGAAGCTGGAAACCCGCCGGGACCGCACCGATGATGCCAGGGAGCAGACCCTCCTGAACAGGTGCCTGGAGCACCTGGAACAGGAGACGCCGCTGTGCGAAGTTCAGTTCAGTGAAGAGGACATGGGCCTCTTGCGGGGCCTGGCGCCGCTCAGCCTGAAGCCCACGGTGGTGGCCCAGGAGCAACCGGAAATCAATGAAATCATCCGAGCGGTGCTCTACAAGGCCGGCACCGTCTTCTTTTACACGGCCGATAAAAAGGAAGTGCATGCCTGGCCGGTGAGGGCCGGGGCGGATATCGTCACCTGCGCCGGCAAGATCCACTCCGACCTGGCCCGGGGTTTCATCAAAGCCGACATCGTGAGCTACGATGACCTGATCGGGGTCTACAACATGCAGGAGGCGCGCTCCAAGGGGCTGGTCCGGCTGGTGGACCGGAATTATGCCATCCGTCCCGGCGACATCGTGGAGATTCGCTTTAATATCTAAATGCGGTTTTCTGTTTTTGGTTTTTGGTTTTCAGTTGAAATAATAAGTGCGGCGACTGAGGTTCTTGCACCTTCGCCGCCCCCATATAAAACTTAAGGCCGTGGAATGGGGAGCCGCAGGCTCCGCCTGCCACGGCCTTTTCATATGGGGTTGGGGGAGGGAGTTTGAGGGAGGGGGCAGGGGCCGTGGGGCCCCTTGGCCCCCTCCCAGTCAATCAACGGGTTGGTCCACCTTCCCCTCAACTCATATCCCTTTCCCCAGCTCCTTGGACCGCGCCGCCGCCGCGGCCACGGCGCTGATCACCAGGCCCCGGAAGCCCCCCTGTTCCAAAACGTGCAGGCCTTCGATGGTGGTGCCCCCGGGTGAAGTCACCATGTCTTTGAGCTTGCCGGGGTGGAGTTCCGCCTCCAGGCAGAGTCTGGCCGCGCCCAAGACGGTGTGCACCGCCAGGTGGTGGGCCAGGGTGCGAGGCAGGCCCGCCTTGACGCCGCCGTCGGCCAGGGCCTCAATGAAGATTGCCACGAAGGCCGGGCCGCTGCCGCTGAGACCCGTGACCGCGTCCATGAGCCCTTCTTCCGCCACCGCGGCCTGGCCCACCGCCTGGAACAGCTCCAGGCCCAGGGCCACGTCGTCCGGGGTGGCGAGCCTCCCCGGGGCCAGGGCGGTCATGCCCGCGCCCACCATGGCCGGGGTGTTGGGCATGGCCCGGAGCACCCGGGATTCGGGAAAGGCCGCCTCCAGGGTGGCGAGCGGCACCCCCGCGGCGATGGAGATAATCAGATGCCAGGGGCGGGCAAAATCCTTGACCCCGGCCAGCACCCCGCCCAGCAATTGGGGTTTGACCGCCAGGACCACCACCTGGGCGTGCATTACTTCGGCGTGGTCCAGGGCCGCCTCCACCCCCAGCTTTTCCATCTCCGCCTGCCGCACCGGGTCCGGGTCGTAAAAGACCAGGTCCTCCCGGGCCGCCCGGCTGCGTGCCAGCAGTCCCCGGATGATGGCCCCGCCCATGTGGCCGGCGCCGATGAACCCCAGCTTGACTCCCTGCAGACGCCCCTTGCCCTCTTCTGTCATTGACCTGCTCCGTCTCAAATCATATTATTTAGGTGTTCCATATTTTGGCACACTTGCCCGACTAAATGCATTGAAAAATTGAGGCTTGGGACTTTATAGCGATTGCCAAAAGTTTTTTCTCATTGGCTATTCTGTTCGTAGGGGCACAGCGTGCTGTGCCCTCATAACCCATGGGCACGGCTCGCCGTGCCCCTACAAAAGGAAATTCCTTTTGGCAATCGCTATAACTGTGGGGACGAGGTAAACCATGCGCCATCCTCGGGATCGCCGCCGGCTGAGTTTATCGGTCTTAATTCTCCTAGTAATTTCTTTGCTGGGCCCGTGGGTCTGGGGCGGCTCCGGCCCGCTCCCCGCCCGGGATTGGAACCTGGAAAACCTCCAGCGCATCGAGAAACTCCAGCCCAATCCCCTGACCTTTGCGGTTTTGGGGGATAATCGCGACAATGCCCCGGTCTTTGAACGCCTGCTCCAGCAGATGGAACGCGACCCCGGCCTCCAGTTCGCCATCCTCCTGGGCGACCTGGTGGAAAGCGGCAGTTTGGAAAAATATCAGGGCTTTTTTCAATCATTGCGGGGCTCTCTCAACCTGCCGCTCCTGGCGGCGCTGGGCAACCATGAACTGGCGGGCGACCCCACCGGCCGGCTCTACTCGGAGATTTTCGGGCCCCGGTATTATTCCTTTCAACTGCACGGCAATTGCTTCATTATCCTGGACGGCGCCGCCGAAACCGGTCCGGATGAGGTCCAGTTCCGCTGGCTGACCGCGGAACTGCAGAAAGCCCAGGCCTGCAAGACTCGCCTGGTGTTCCTCCACATCCCACTGTTCGACCCCCGGGGCGGCGAACACCACCACAGCCTGACGCCCGGCAGCGGGCCGCCGCCTGGCCGCCCTGTTCAAGAAGTACCGAGTCAGCCACATCTTCGCGGCCCATATCCACAGCTACTTCGACGGTAAATGGGAGGGGGTGCCCTACACCATCACCGGGGGTGCCGGAGCCAAGCTCTATGGCGACGACCCCCGGCATTTCTTCTATCACTACCTCAAGGTATCCATCCAGGGCGGCCGGGTGCAGGTTCAGGTGCGGCCCCTGGAGCCGGAAGGGAGGCACTAGGCCATGGCAGACCGCAAAATCCGGCCGATTCTGGCCCTGACCATGGGGGACCCGGTGGGGGTGGGCCCGGAGATTATTGTTAGGGCCCTGTCCGACGCCCGCATCTACCAGGCGTGCCGTCCCCTGGTCATCGGCGACCTTAACGCCCTGGAGCGGGCTCGCTTGTCCCTGGACCCGGCCCTCAAGATCCGCCAGGCGGAGAGCCCCGCCTCGGGCCGCTATCAGGTGGGAACCCTGGATCTGGCGGCCATCTCCCAGTTAAATCTGGAGGATTTGCGCTACGGCCGCCCCACCCCGGCCAGCGGCCATGCCATGGTGTCCTATATCCTCACGGCCATCGACCTGGCCCTGCTGCGAAAAGTGGCCGGCCTGGTCACCGGCCCCATCAGCAAAATCTCCATGAACCTTTCGGGCTACTCCTACCCCGGCCACACCGAGCTGCTGGCCGAAAAGACCGGCGCCCCGGAGTTTGCCATGATGCTGGCCGGGGGCGATTTCCGGGTGGTCCTGGCCACCATCCACTGCGCCCTGGCCGAGGTGCCCCGGCGCCTCAGCCGCCAGGGACTGCTCCGCCTCTTCCGCCTCACCTGCAAGGCCCTGGAGCAGGATTTCGGGTTGAAGGACGTCCCCCTGGCGGTGGCCGCCCTCAATCCCCATGCCGGCGAGGGCGGCATGTTCGGCCGGGAAGAAGAGGAGATCATCGGCCCGGCCGTGCAAGAAGCCCGGAGCGAGGGACTCCCGGTGGAAGGGCCCTTTCCCGCGGACACCCTGTTCTGGCGCCACCGCCAGGGGGAGTTCGCCGCGGTTATCTGCATGTACCACGACCAGGGGCTCATCCCTCTGAAACTCCTACACTTCATGGACGGGGTGAACGTGACCCTGGGGCTCCCCATCATCCGCACCAGCGTGGACCACGGCACCGCCTACAACCTGGCGGGCACCGGCCAGGCCGCGCCGGACAGCCTCAAAGCGGCGATTGTGATGGCTGCGGAGATGGCCCAGCGGCGGTTTGCGAAAGAATAGATGATTTGGGGGAAGGGGCTAGGGGCCGACGGCCCCTACCCCTTCCTCCAAACCCCCTTCCCCAACCCCCATAAGTTTTGAGAAAAATAGGCCGATGGATAAAAAAACCGTACTTTCAGAGGCGGGCAAGATTAAGATCAAGGAAGCCATGGAATCTTTAGAGAAGAAAGAAATGAAGGAGTTTGATAAATGTAGATGATCTGATTAAAGAATTAAATTCATGAGACTTGTTCGGGGGATTATTTCCCGGCTCCATAGAAACATCAGCTAACCCCTCACGGTGTCCATCCTCTCCCTCACCTCGCGGTTGACCTTATCTAGCAAATGGGTTTCCTTGGCCATTTCCAGATCATAGTGGGTTTGCAGATTGAGCCAGAACTGGGGGGTGGTGTGGAAATATTTGGCCAGGCGTAGGGCCGTATCAACCGTAATCGACCTCTGGCCCCGGACAATTTCGTTGATCCGCTGGGCCGGCACCCCCAAATCACGGCCTAGTCTGTTTTGGCTAATTCCCAGAGGATTGAGGTATTCCTCTAACAATATTTCTCCCGGATGAACCGGAGGCATCTTTCTATCGGCCATTGGGCTTCTCCTCAATGATAGTCCACAATTTCCACTTCATAGGCGCCGCCTTCCTGCCATACGAAGCAGATGCGGAACTGATCATTAATCCTGATACTGTGCTGTCCTTCCCGATCCCCGAGGACATCGAAGTCCCCCGCGGAGCGGTTCAGGGAGCAATTCCTGCTGGTCCTTTTTTGTTTTTGCTCGCTGAACGGGGAGGATGATTAATGAAGATATCGAGAACTGAACCATTCAAGCGAGATTTCCAAAGACTGCCTGAGGCAATCAAGCGTAGGACCGAAGTGGCGTTAAGATTGTTGATAGTAATCCCCATCACCCATCGCTGCGGGTCAAAAAAGTGAAAAGCGAGATTATAAAGGGATACAGCAATATCTTTGAGGGAAGGATTACCAGAGATTACCGTTTCTTTTTCCTGATTGAAACCGATGCCTATATTCTTCTGCGCTGCGGTAGACATGACGAATATCTGAAATAAAGCAGGCCGGGGAAGTCGGGCCCTCAGGCCCGCCTTCCCCGGCCTGTTTATACGGGTTGGGTGGGGGGTGTGGGGGGAGGGCAGGGCCACTTACGAAAAAGCCCTGGCCCTCCCCCCACTCTTCCCCTACCTACAATCCCTACACACGAAAAAGGTCTCTATCGGGTCGCCGGTGACCCTGGCCCAGTGTTCCAGTTGGGCCTTGGGGGCGATGTAGTTGCCGCAGACGTTGCAGGGTTGCAGTTCGAACTGGCGCCCCCAGACGGTGCGCACCCCGTCTTTCTCCCCGTAGTCGATGACGCCCGTGGGGCAGATAAAGACGCAGGAGCCGCAGCCGATGCAGGCTTCGGACTCCTCCAGGAAGGGCGTGGCCACGGTCTTTCCCGGGGTGCGGTTGGCCATGGAAATGGCGCTCACCCCCACCACCTCCCGGCAGGTGCGCACGCACAGGCCGCAGAGGATGCAGAGCTCATCGGGGTCGTCGGTGGTGAAGCGGGACTCGTAAACGCCGTGTTGCGCCGCCAGCTCCCGGATGGCCGTCGCCTGGGGGCAGCGGGCCAGCAGCAGTTCCAGCACCATTTTGCGGGCCGCCAGCACTGCTTCCGAAGCGCTTTGCACCGCAAGGCCCGGCTCCACCGGGTAGGTGCAGGAGTTCACCAGCCGGGTGCGGCCCGGCGCCCCGATCTCCACCAGGCACAGGCGGCACTGGCCCTCGGGCTTGAGGTCGTCGTGGTAGCACAGGGTGGGGATGTCGATGCCGGCCTCCCGGGCCGCCAGCAAGAGGCTGCGGCCGGGCGCCGAAGTAACCGGTACGCCGTCAATGGTCAGAGATACCGTGTCGTTGCTCATGATTCTACCTTAATGGCCTCGAACTTACAGACCTCGTAGCACATGCCGCATTTGGCGCAGAGTTCCTGGTCGATTTCCTGGGGTTCCTGGTACTCGCCGGTGATGGCCTCCACCTGGCATTCCCGCACGCAGGCGAGACACCCGGTGCAGGTCTCCGGGTCCACGGTGTACCTCAGCAGGGGCCGGCACACCAGGGCGGGGCATTTTTTCTCCCGGACATGGGCCAGGTATTCCTCCCGGAAGTACTTTAGCGTGGTGAGCACCGGGTTGGGGGCGCTCTGGCCCAGGCCGCAGATGGAGGCCCCGGCCATGACCCCGCCCAGCTCCTCCAGCAAGGCCAGATGCTCCTCGGTGCCCTGCCCGCCGGTGATGGCATTCAGGAGGTCCAGCATCTGTTTGGTGCCTTCCCGGCAGGGAGTGCACTTGCCGCAGGATTCCTGAAAGGAAAAGTTGATAAAATATTTGGCCACGTCCACCATGCAGGTGTCCCCGTCCATGACCACCATGGACCCGGAGCCCAGGTTGCCGCCGGCCTCCTGGAAGCTCTCGAAGGTGACCGGCATATCCAGGAACCGGGCCGGGATGACCCCGCCGCCGGGGCCGCTGGTGAGGAGGGCCTTGAATTCGCCGCCCCCTTTGATGCCCCCGCCCAGCTCGAAGATCACCTGGCGCAGCGGCGTGCCCATGGCAACTTCCAGGAGCCCCGGGTGGTTCACCGCGCCGGCCAGGGAAAAGACCTTGGTGCCCTTGCTTTGTTCCGGGCCCAATCCGGCGTACCAATCCGCGCCCTTGCCGATGATGACCGGCACGTTGGCCCAGGTCTCCACGTTGTTGATGACGGTGGGCTGGCCGAACAGGCCTTTTTGCGCCGGGTAGGGCGGCCGGTTCCGGGGCTCGCCGATGTTCCCTTCGATGAAGTTCATGAGGGCCGTCTCTTCGCCGCACACGTAGGCCCCGGCGCCCCGGTGCACCTTGATGTCAAAGGAAAAATCGGTGCCCAGGAGGTTGTCCCCCAAAAGCCCCGCCTCCCGGGCGCTGGCCACCGCCTGGCGCAGCCTTTGCGCCGCCAGGGGGTACTCGTGCCCCACGTAGATGTGGCCCTGGGCCGCGCCGGTGGCCCAGGCCCCGATGGCCATGCCTTCCAGGATGGCGTGGGGGTCCCCCTCCATCACCGCCCGGTCGAGATAAGCCCCGGGGTCGCCTTCGGAGCCGTTGCAGATGAGAAATTTCGGACTGGCCGCCGCCTCCCGCAGGAACCGCCACTTGCGGCCGGTGGGGAAGCCGCCGCCGCCCCGGCCCCGGAGGCCCGAGCGTTCCAGCGCCGCGATGACCTCCTCGGGGGTCATCTTGGAGAGCGCCTGGGCCAGGGCGCCGTAGCCTCCCTGGGCCAGATAATCGTCCAGGGACTCCGGATCGATGACGTCCAGGTGGCGCAGCACCAGGCGAGTCTGGCCCTGGTAAAAGGGGATCTTGGACTTGTGGCCTCTAAAAGCGCCGTCCCCCGGGTCCCGGTAGCAGAAGCGGTCCAGGATCTTGCCTTTGACCAGGGTCTCTTCCACGATTTCCCCGGCGTTGAGGGGAGCCACCTGCTGATAGGTGATCTCCTGGGGCCTGAAGAGCACCCGGACGCCTCTGGCGCACAGCCCCTGGCAGCCGGTGACCTTCAACTCCACCTTGCCCTGCAGGCCTTTGCGGTCCAGTTCCTGCCGGAAGGCCGCCGCCACCTCTTCACTTCCCAAAGCAGCGCAGCCGGCGCCACCGCACACCAGGACCCGGGGTTGGTTGGGGTCCCAGCGGGCCTGCAATTGGGCCCGGTATTCCGCCAGTTGGGCAACCGATTCAATCTTTGGCATGTTCAATTCTCGACTTTTGGTTTTGCGGTGGCCGGGGACGGCCGCCCTACCAATAATAAAACCTCTTAATGGTAGGGCGGGCCTCCGTGCCCGCCATCCTTATTCTTCCTTCCCTTTCCGGTACGGCTTCAGGATCTTGGTCAAGCGGTCCACCCCCACCCGGTTGTAAAAATCCCGGTCCACCGTCATCATGGGGGCCTTGTCGCAATTGCCCAGGCATTTGACCTGCTCCAAGGAAAACTGCAGGTCCGGGCTGGCGTTGCCGGGCTCCACCCCCAGGCGCCGGTGGATGGCCTCCGTCACCCGGGCGCTCCCCTTCAGGTGGCAGGCCGTGCCGTTGCAGACCTTGACGTGGTGCCGGCCCGTGGGAGCGAGACCAAACCCCGGATAAAACCCGGTGAGGCTGTAAAACTGGGTTTGGGGATCCCCCAACTTACGCTCCACCTGGGGGATGGGAGCCAGGATAAAGCCCCGGTAAAAAGTGGCCACGCTGAACACCCGGGTTAAGGGCACCCCCAGACGGCGGGCCACTTCCTGGAGGGCCTCCTTGGGAAGGTAGCCGCACTCCTCCTGAATCTCGTGCAGGATGGGGATCAGGTCCCACGGGTCGCCCTCATATCGGGAGAATATGGCCTCAAGTTTGTCCTGGTTCGATCATATGTCTTTGCCTTTATTTCCGATCCAGCCAATGGTTAGGTTTTCTCTTTCCTGTTTTCTGTTTTAAACACCCAGTTTTTTAAGCCAAACCCAAAACTTAACACCTAAAACCTGAAACCTTCCCTCTCACCCCGCCTGGGGCACGTGGATGGGAGCAAATTCCGGAAAGGGTGATTTACATTTATCCAATAAAACCCGGTAGTTAGCCAGTGTCTGTTTCTGAATGAACTCGACTTCCGGCTCCCGCAGGTGCCGGAAGCGCCCCTGGGGCTTGAGATAGTCCTTGACGGGCCTGAGCTTCGGGACCTCCACCGTGAGCCGGTGGCGCCCTTCCACCACCTCGAAGAGGGGGAAGACCGCGGTCTCGGTGGCCAGCCGGGCCAGGCGGACGCTCAAGTCCGTGGCGGACCGCCACCCCGTGGGGCACACGGAGAGCACGTGGACGTATGCCGGCCCCGGGGTCTCAATGGCCTTGCGGATCTTGAAGTACAGGTCGAAAAGGTAGGCCGGCGAGGCGGTGGCCACGTAGGGAATGTTGTGGGCCACGGCAATGGCCACCATGTCCTTCTTCCAGGTGGACTGGCCGAAGCTCTTCTTCCCCGGGGGCGTAGTAGTGGTCATGGCCCCGAACGGTGTGGCGCTGGACCGCTGGATGCCGGTGTTCATGTAGGCTTCGTTGTCCCAGCAGACATAGGTGAAGTTGTGGCCCCGCTCCAGGGCCCCGGACAGGGACTGGAGCCCGATGTCGCTGGTGCCGCCGTCGCCCCCCATGGCCACCACCGCGGGCTTGGGACCGGTGAGCCTGCCTTTGCGTTCCAGGACCTTCAGGGCCGCGTCAATCCCTGAGGCCACCGCCGAGGTGTTCTCGAAGGCCACGTGGATCCAGGGATGCATCCAGGCGGTCTGGGGGATGGCGGAGCTGACGATCTCCATGCAGCCGGTGGCGTGGGCGATGATGGCGTCCTTGCCGATGGCCTTGCAGACCCAGCGCACCGCCAGGGCCTCGCCGCAGCCCTGGCAGGACCGGTGCCCCGAAGTGAAATACTCCTCCCGGGGCATCAGGCGGGAGGCGTAAGTGTCAAATTTCGTGCTGTTGGCAAACCCGAATTTATCCATCAGCCTCTCACCCCGTACATGAAAAATTCCTGGCCGGACCCTTGCTGGGCTTCCGCCCGAGCATGGCGCACCAGCTTGCTAAAATCCCCGGGCTGCACGTCCCGGCCCCCCAGGCCCACGGTGTAGCCCAGGACTTGGGGTCGCACGCCCAGGGGATAAAGGGCGCTCCTCACTTCGGCCAGCACCGGATTGGCGCCGCCCCCCAGGGACAGGGCCCGGTCGCACACGATGACCAGGTCCGCCCCGCTCAGCGCCGCCCGCAAGTCCTCGAAGGGAAAGGGCCGCCACAGGCGGAGCTTCACCAGGCCCACGGACTCGCCCTGGGCCCGCATTTCGTCCACCGCGGTTTCCGCCACTTCGGCCAGGGACCCCATGATCAACAGGAGCACCTTGGCCCCCTCGGTGCGGAAGGTCTCCACCGGCTGGTAATGCCGCCCGGTGAGCGCCCCCCAGTCGCGCCACACCTCCAGGATGGTGTCGTAGGAGTTGGTCAGCGCCATCTGGTGCGCCATCTTCATTTCCGTGTACAGCTCCGGCATGGCGAAGGCCCCCATGGTTACCGGTTTGGCCGGGTCCAGGCGGTGGTAGGGCACCAGCGGCGGCAGAAAGCGGTCCACCGTCTCCTGGTCCAGGATCTCGTGGGACTCCACCACGTGGCTCAGGATGAAGCCGTCCAGGTTGACGATGGTGGGCAGCAGCACCCGGTGGTCTTCGGCGATCTTGAAGGCCATGACGCTGTGGTCGAAGGCCTCCTGGCCGTTTTCCACGAAGATCTGGATCCAGCCGATATCCCGCTCCGCCATGATGTCGCCGTGGTCGTTCCAGATGGACAGGGGCCCGGAGAGCGCCCGGTTGGCCACCGTCATGACGATGGGCAGGCGCATGGCCGAGGCGATGAAGAGAATTTCGTGCATCAGGGCCAGCCCCTGGGAGCTGGTGGCGGTGTAGGTGCGGACCCCCGCCGCGGCGCTGCCGACGCTGGCGCTCATGGCGGAGTGCTCGGACTCCACCGTGATGAACTCCGCGTCCAGCTCGCCGTTGGCCACCAGGGACGACAGGTGCTCCACGATGTGGGTCTGGGGGGTGATGGGGTAGGCCGCAATGGCCTCGGCCCGGGACAGTTGCACCGCATAGCTCACCGCGATGGAGACTTCCATGCCGACTCGCTTGCCGGCGGTCATTTTCTGGGCCATTAGGTTTCCTCCAGCACCATGCTGATGCACCCCGTGACGCACTCTTTGGCGCAGATGCCGCAGCCCTTGCAATAGTCATTCATCTCGAAATAGCCGTCGGCCTCCTCGGAGATGCCGGCCTCGGGGCACACCGTCCAGCAGACGCCGCACTTGATGCAGCGCTTCTTGTCCCACACGGGGTGGAGGGAGCGCCAATCCCCGGTGCGGTATTCCCGGGCCGTGCCCGGCACCGTTAAGACCCCGCCGATTTCAATCTCCTGCCAGGTCCACTGATCCCAACTCTTTTTCACGACTGCCGCTCCTCAATCATGGTCTGCTCAAAGGCCTCTTTCAGGGCGTTAAAATTCTTCACCGCCAGGGGGCCGAAGCGCTCCTTCAGGGGCTCCTCCAGAGACTCCACCTTGACGATGCCGGTGGCCCGGAGCAGCGCCCCCAGCATGGTAGTGTTGACAATGGGCACTCCCAGGACTTCCCGGGCGATGCGGTTGCCGTCCACCAGGGCCAGGGTGTGTTTATAGCCGTATTCCTGGCGGATCTCCCCGGCGCTCTTGGGGGTGTTCAGAACAATAATGCCGTCCGGCTTCAGGTCGGCGGGCGGGTTTTGGATGCGCAAGAGGGAGGCGTCCAGCACCACCACCACGTCGGGGGAGACGATCTTGCAGCGCAGCTTCAGGGGCTTGTCATCCACCCGGGAGAAGGCCAATACCGGCGCCCCCCGGCGCTCCGGGCCGAAGCTGGGAAAGCCCTGGGCGTATTTGCCTTCTTCAATGGCCGCCAGGGCCAGCAGTTCCACCGAAGTCACCGCGCCCTGGCCGCCGCGGCCATGAAACCGGATTTCTTTCATGCTTCTTCCCTTATAATTCCTTTAATGTGTGTACGTAATTTTCAAAGCCTTCGTTAAAAAATTCTATTGTTGAAGTTCCAAAAAATTTTTTAAATCTATCTATTGTTGAATTATCATCTTTTATAATTACTTTTATTTTCCTGATTGCACTTAAATTCCTGTATCTATGTTGAGCAACTTTTAGCAAATGCTTAAATTCATAATCAGCTTCAGGAAGTGAATATCCCACAAATATCCATTCACTTGCGTTTGATAAATATTTTTCAGCATTATACCAAATAGACGGATATGCATGGGTCCTAAATGATTTTCTATAGCTAAATGTCGCTATGTGGGATGATACCGGGTACTTACAAAATTTACAATTTCTTACAATTGGGTCAAAACATTTTTCTGATAAGTTATTATCAAATAAATTAAAATCAAACGAACTCAATCCTACTTTTTCATATAATGCTATTTTATATTCTAAATCGCAGAAAATCGTCTTGCAATTTTCGCAATAAACCCAATTAGCAGAGCCATGCATTTTACAAATAGGTATTCCGTTCAATGGCATTCCTGTTTTGGTTTTCCAATCAAAGGCCTGCATACAATAGTTTATTTTTTTTGATTTGGTTTTTATATAGTCTTTCAAATGCTTTTCTAAAACAATATCCCAATTTGTTATTACGAAACTACAATTATGCCTATCTAAATAACTTGAGAAATATTTCTTAATATAATATTTTTCTTTATATCTTTTATCTAAAATCTCGAAAACCCTGTAAATCGCCATTCTTCTAATAGCTCTTAAATGTTTAGGTTCATAATCTAAAGATAACGTGTGTCCTGTTCCTGCTGATAAATCTATGCATGTAAAAAAATCTTCTAATGAAGGCAATTCTTTTCCTTCGCAGTCAAAAATTTTCTTAATAAAATTTTTAATTACATTAGTAATGCTTTCATCAATTGAATTATTATTAAATTCATTTGAAATCAATAACCTATCAAATTCTCTCTGAATAGGGAGATCAGCACATTTAGAAAAACCTGCCCCCAGCACAAATGCAATATTATTTTCGTTATTATTAATCATTTAACAATTCTCTCTCCTCCTCACCCCAGCCCTCTCCCCCCGCTGGGGGAAGCGGGAGATTACCCGGGCTCTTTCTTTATCCCCTCTCCCCCAATGGGGGAGAGGGTTAGGGTGAGGGGGCATAATATTACTGGCTCCTGCCATTCATCAAGACGTTGCCGTATTTATGAGCCCGTGCACTAAATCTTAAACTCGCAGGTCGAACAATCCCCAAGTTAAGCATCAGCCATGCCAGTTTCAACCACCCGGCTCCGGCCACCAACTCTTTTAAATTTGCGGAACTTATTGATCTGGGCCCGGGTGGCGCCCCGGAAGTCGGGAAACTTGCTGTCAATAATTTTTACAGCCTGTAAAGGGGGCCGGAACCGATCAGAGGTAGCACCGCCGCCCCCGGCGGCGGTATCGTGGCGCCGCCGCCCCCGGCGGTGAAGTGTAGCACGCCGCCCCCGGCGGTCGCTTTGGGTTCTGGGTTTTGGGTTCTGGGGGACTGAGAAAAATGTAGCACCGCCGCCCTCGGCGGTGCATTTCAACTTTATTCCGGCGTGGGAGCCGCCGGGGGCGGCGGCGCTACACATGCTCTGCACCTTCCACCCATTCCCGCCACCGCCAGGGGTAATCGTCGATATCCCGCACCAGACCATGGCGCACCGGATTCTCACAGATATATTGCACCTTGCTGTGGATGCTCTCATCAGAGCGCAAGATATGGTCAAATGATTCATCCTGCCAGACTCGCCCCCGACGATTGAGGGCCTTATTGATCCTATGGGCGGATGTCCCTTTGATGCCGCTTATGATTTCTGCCAGCCCGAATGGGCTTCCTTCGTCATCGGTTAGGGCGGTAAATATCAGGTGCACATGGTCCGGCATAACTATGACGCCATGTACATGATATTTGATGCCATGGTCATGCAGGCAATGCTTGAGGACCAGGTCCCTCACCGACTCGGGCAGAACCCAACGATTATGGGTGACAAAGGTGACAAAGAGCGGCTTGCCCTCCACTTGAAGATGGGGTAAAAAACGCCGATATTCGGCCTTGGCGGGCTTGGCCATCGGCCCGGCGCTGGAATCCGGTAAAGACGCCGCCGGGGGCGGCGGCGCTACATTTTCTGTCCGGCTCGGTTTCTCTGACGTGCTTTTCTTTGTAGGTACCATAAAAACCGGCGCAGTCTTACTCAACCACGGTCATGAGTTCGTTTGTCAAATAAATGTAGCACCGCCGCCCTCGGCGGTGCCTTTGCTTATGGCGTTACGAAAACGGATTCTGCACCACAATGGTCTCTTCCCGGTCCGGGCCCACGCTGATGATCTGGATGGGGACGCCCACCAGTTCCTCCACCCGCTCCAGGTACCGGCGGGTGTTGGCCGGCAGGTCCGCATAGGTGCGCACCCTCCGGATATCTTCGGTCCAACCGGGGAGATCCTCAAATACGGGACGGCAGCGTTCCAGGTCCTTGATGGTGGCGGGGATGGTGTCCCGGCGGCTGCCATCCACTTCGTAGGCCACGCAGATCTTCACCGGGTTGAGGGTGGAAAGCACGTCCAGCTTGGTGATGGCCAGCCCCGTAAGCCCGTTGAGCCGGGCCGCGTCCTTAAGCACCACCGCGTCCAGCCAGCCGCAACGCCGCCGCCGCCCGGTGGTAGAGCCGAACTCCACCCCGCACTCCACCAGGTGGTCGCCCACCTTATCCAAACACTCCGTGGGGAAAGGCCCGCCCCCCACCCGGGTGGTATAGGCCTTGACGATGCCCAGGACGCGGTGCAGCTGCCCCGGCCCCACCCCGGTGCCGGTGGCCGCCCCGCCGGCCACGGGGTTGGAGGAAGTGACAAAGGGGTAGGTGCCGTGGTCGATGTCCAGATGGGTTCCCTGGGCCCCTTCGAACAGGATGTTCTTGCCGTTCCGGGCGGCCTCCTGCAGGATGACCGAGACATTGGCCACCAGGGGCTTAAGACGCTGACCCATCTCCAGGTAGCTGGCAAGAATCTCCTCCGGCGTGAAGGGCTTGTTATGCAGGAACTTCTCCAGGTAGAAATTTTTCTCCGGCAATAATTCCGCCAGCTTGGTCTGCAAAAGCTCGGCGTCCACCAGGTCGGCCACCCGGATACCCCGCCGGGCCACCTTGTCTTCGTAGCACGGCCCGATGCCCCGGCCGGTGGTGCCGATCTTGCCGGCGCCCTTTTTCTCTTCCCGGGCCACGTCGATGCGCCGGTGGTAAGGCATGATCACCTGGGTGCGCTCGCTGATGCGGAGGTTCTCCGGGCCGATCTTGATACCTCGGCCCTTCAGCCGGTCCACCTCCATGAGGAAGACTTCGGGGTCCAGGACCACGCCGTTGCCGATGAGGCACAGGGTGTCGGAATGCAAGATCCCGGAAGGAATCAGATGAAAGATAAACTTCTCTCCGCCCACCACCAGGGTATGGCCGGCGTTGTTACCGCCTTGATACCGCGCCACCAGTTGGGCCCGCTCAGTCAAGAGGTCCACGATCTTCCCCTTGCCTTCATCGCCCCACTGGGTGCCCACCACCACTACATTAGGCAATGCTTTGCCCTCCTTTTCACAAACCCGGTATATTAAATCATACAGGGGGACAAAAACAAAAAGAAAAATCCGAGACCATCTAGCCGCCGCCCCCGCCAGTTGACCGTTTTCAGTTTTCGGTTTTCGGTAGCACCGCCGCCCTCGGCGGTATTGACCGGCTTTTGGTTTTGGTTGTTGGTAAAAATAGAAATTTGTAGGGCGGGCGTCCTCGCCCGCCGTTCGTCCCTGGTTCCCAAGCTGAGCTTGGGAACCCATATGCGTCCCCAAGTTTAACTTGGGGACGAGAAGAAAAAAATTGGGGGCGGGATAAATGTAGGACAGCCGCCCTCGGCGGTCCATACCCGCAGGCGGGGGCGAGGCGGAGGACCCCCGAGGGCGGTGGTCCCCATCTGGGGAAGGCAAAAAAAACCGGGGGCGGTCGAACCGCCCCCGGAGCGCAGGTTTGATTTATTTTACCTTGGGTACATACTTATCGGGCATTTCCGGATAGTCCTTGCGCAGAACCTTCTTGAGGATCTTGCCGGTGGGCGTCCGGGGGATGGAAGCCATGAACACCACTTCCCGGGGCAGCTTGTACATGCCCAGCACGTCCAGGCAGGATTTGATGATGTCGCTGGCCAAATCCTGGGAGGCGGTGTGACCGGGCTCCAGTTCCACCATGGCCACCACTTTCTGGCCCAAGACCTCGTCGGGGATGCCCACTACCGCGTCATCCCGCACCGCCTTATGCCGCATAATGGCGTCTTCGATCTCGGTGGGGGCCAGGCGGAAGCCGGAAGACTTGATCATGTCGTCTTCCCGGGCCTGGAAGAAGATGTAGCCGTCTTTGTCCATCATGACGGCGTCGCCCATCATGTTGTAGCCGTCCTTGATGCCCTTCTTCATGGTTTTCAGAAGCTTGTTGTCCTGGATATAGGGCTTCCAGTACAGGGTGGCGGTGGGGCCCTTGATCAACATGCTGCCTACTTCACCGGGGCCGGCGGTGGTGCCGTCTTCCCGCACCACCTTGATCTCAAAGCCGGGCAGGGCCTTGCCGATGGAATCGGCCACGGGAATGCCGCCAATCGTGTTGGAGGTCACCAGGTGCATCATCTCGGTGCCGCCCAGGCCTTCCCAGATGGGCTTGCCGGTCTTGGCCTGCCACATGGCCAGGGTCTTGCCGGTCAGGGCGTCGCCGCCGGTGGTGTACATGCGCACGCTGCTGACGTCGTAGTCATTGAAGTTGGGCATTTCCAGCAATTTACGGTAGGCGGTGGGTAGACCCGTGACCACCGTCACCTTGTGCTTGACGATGGTGCTCATCATGTCGTCCGGGGTGAACTTGGGCAACAGGGAGATGGCGCCGCCGCCGGCAAAGGGGATCATGCAGAAGGTGCCGTAGCCCGCGGCGAAGGACACCGGGGCGGAGCCGCCCAGCACTTCGCCGGGAGCCAGCTTCCACACGTACTTGTTGACCAGGTGGGACTCGATCAACACCTCTTTGACGAAGTGCACGCAGCCCTTGGGCTGGCCGGTGGTGCCGGAGGTGAACAGGATGGCGCCGATGTCGTCCGCGTTCAGCTTGACGTTGCTGAACTGGTCCGAGGCGCTCGCCATCTCTTTGGCGAAGGAGACGAAGCCCTTGGCTTCCGCGTCTTCAGGCTTGCCGCCCACCACGATGAGCTTGGTGGGGAACTCGAATTCGGGTTTGGCGGCTTCCACCGCGGCCATCAAGGGGAAGCTCACGGCAAAGGCCTTGAATTCGGCGTTGTTGAGCACGAAGGCCACTTCTTCCTTGGCCCACAGGGGGGAGATGGGCACCGGGATGGCGCCGCACTTCTGGATGCCGAAATTGATGGCGATGGCTTCCGGCATGTTGGTCAGGCGGATACCCACCCGGTCCTGGGCCTCCACGCCCAGCTTGGTGAGGACGTTGGCGAACTTGTTGGACATGGCCAGGAGTTCTTTGTAGGTGATTTTCTGATCGCCAAAGAGGACGGCGACCTGGTCTCCCCGGCCTGCTTTCACATGCTTGTCCAGAAATTCTTCCGCAATATTCCACTGTCCTGAGGCATACTGCTTAAACTCCTCGGGCACCGTATAATGGGCCCAGAGTTCTTTAGGGGGCAAATAATCAGCCGGAATTTTAGCCATGAACTGCTACCTCCTTAAGGAAATTTGGTTCTAAATTTTGGCGTTTTTATCCTTCCAGGGAGAAAAACCATTGTGAAGCATATTACAAAGTCCTGGGCCAGTGTCAAGAAATTTATGTAATTAAGTAGGTTCCCGTTTTGGGCTCCTGGCTGTGGTCCGGCTCCAGGGCCGCCGGGGGCTGACGGCTATTTGTCATGCACAAATTGGAGTTTCGAGTTTTCGAGCTTACAGGTCTTGGGGTTGGCTGAAGAGAAAAAATTCACTTGAGGTGGTCCACAGGGCTTCCCGCCGGTCCACCCGAAAATCAATCCGGCCTCCCCCTTCCCGCCCCAGGCTACCCTCGATTACTCCAACAGACCGCTTTATTTCTGCTATACTAGCTAATCGTTACGCGGCGTCGCCAATGGCGAATCGAACCGCGCTCCCCAACTGAAAACTCAAAACTCGAAACTCATTATGCCAGCCGTAGCCCTGGTCGGACCGGAACTCTACCCCATCCCCCCTATCCGAGGCGGCGCCGCGGAACTGTTCATCGACAAGGTGGCCTGCCGCTTGACTGATTGGCGCCCGCTGGTTATCGGGGTCTCGGACCCCGAACTGCCAAGGCGGGAAACCCGGGACCGGGTGGAGTACCGCCGGGTGCCCCTTAAAGGCTGGCGCCGTTGGCTCTACCGCCGCTACCGCCACCTCTTCCCTTTTTACGACCGGGAAGTCTTAAGGATCGTCCATGAGGTCCGGCCGGACCTGGTCCACGTCCACAACCGGCCCCTGCTGGCTGGCTTTCTCCACGAGCGGCTAGGCGGGCGGGTTCCTGTCATCCTGCATATGCACAACTTGTATAACTCCCTGGGCAAACGGGAAAGGCCGGCGCCGGGCGCCCCCATGCCGGTGGCCGGTTTCCTGGCCTGCAGCCGGTTTGTCCTGGAGCGGGAACGGGAGCGCCTGGGGCAGGGGGCCGCCCTCCACCGGGTGGTTTATAATGGGGTGGAGACCCAGTCCTTCGTCACCCGCTTCGACCATGAAGTCGAGGCCCGGGAGATGCGCCGGCGCTACGGCATTGAGGATGAACCCACCGTCCTTTTTGCCGGGAAACTCCGGGAAAGCAAGGGGGTCCACGTCCTGCTGGCCGCCATGGAGCGCGTCTGGCAGGCGCACCCCCGGGCCGTCCTGGTCCTGGCGGGGGGCACGGAATACGGCCGGGGCCGCACCATGCGGGAGACCTCCTTCCTTAAGGAGCTGCGCCGGCAAATCGCCGCGGCCCGGGGCCGGGTGGTGCTCACGGGCTTCATCCCCCCGGATGAGATGCCCCGGGCCTACCTCTTGGGAGACATCTTCGCAGGCCCCTCCCAGATCGAGGAGGGGCTGGGCCTGGTGTTCCTGGAGGCCGCGGCCGCGGGGCTGCCCGTGGTCGCCACCCGCCGAGGCGGCATCCCCGAAGTGGTGCGGGACGGGGAAACCGGCCTGCTGCTGGAGGTGCAAGATGATGTGGGGGAGTTGGCTGAGAAAATCCTCGGCCTGCTTCGCGATCAAGGGCGGCGCCAGAAGCTGGGGCAACAGGGCCGAGAGTGGGTTCGGGACAACTTCTCCTGGGAGAAGATCGCCCAAACGCTGGAAGGCGTGTATGATGAGATGGCCAAGTTTTGAGTTTCGAGTTTTGAGTGTTAGCACAGACGTCTCGCCTGTGGCCTAAATGGCGCCGGGTACAGATGTCCACCCTACCAAACTCCAACCCTATGTGGCATAAAATCCTCGTATCTTTAACCCGCCTCTACTTGGCCCGCCGGGTGCGCCGCCGGCCGCCGAAGCCACTGGAGTCCCTGGACCCGGCCAAGGTCCGGCGGGCACTGCTCATAACCTAATGGGAAGATTAGTAATTACAAATAATAGAACAGGAAGAGAAAATGATTAAGAATTTAAGCTTAGACCTTGATCTTGGCATCTTAAAGGATTTTTTTTCGCTAAATATGAGGAGGGATAGATGGGAAATTGAACAGATTTTATCAGATTCTGAAAGAGGAAAATATCAGGGGATTGATGATTTGGATAACGCATTATTTGTTCCAATTAAGCGGTTGGAAATTGCCATGCGCTCAGTCTATTACGAATTAACATCAATAATCGAATATGAAATGCGAATACTATCAGCTCACATGTCTACATCTTTAATTAATGGTATTAATAAAGAACCATTAATTAAAGATTTTATGAAAATTCCATTTAATAAAATAATTAAAATCTTTAATAGAAATAATATAAATTTATCAGAAATCTCAGGATATAATACAATTAAGCGTATTTTAGATATTGCAAATTCATTCAAGCATAGGAAAGGACTCAAGAGGCCATGCGAAATGAAAAAGATACCAGATTATCGTGAACTAGGCGATACAGATGATGCTTTAAAGGCAATTGATGATACAAGGGAATTTTTAATTGAATTAAAAAAATCAGTCTTACAAAAATAATGTGGCATAGATTATTACTTACTCTATCTGAAACGTATTTGAGGCGTCGCGTTGACAAACGCCCTCCCCTGCCCCTCACCGGCCTGGACCCGGCCAAGGTGCGCCGGGTGCTGCTCATCAGCGCCACCGCCTTGGGGGACACCCTGTTTTCCACCCCGGCCATCCGGGCCCTGAAAGAGACTTACCCGGCCTGGACCCTGGAGGTCCTGGGCCACCGCATCTTTGGGGCGCTCCTGGCCCATAACCCTCATGTGGACCGGCTCTGGGCCTATCCCGGCCGCAACCGGCGGCTCGTTGCCCTGGCCCGGGACCTCAGGCGGCGGCACTACGACCTGGTGGTTATCCTCCACGGCAACGACCCCGAGGCCACCATGCTGGCCCACCTCACCGGCAGCCCCTACCTCATCGGTTCGGCCGGCAGTCCCCTTTCCTTTGTTTATAGCGCTACCCCCGCACCTTACGACCCTGGCGAACATGCCATCGAACGGCGCCTGGATTACGTCCGGCTCCTGGGCGCTGACACCCGGAATAAGAGGATGGACCTGTTCTTGCCCCCGGAGGCGGGGCGGGACGCGGGGGCCATCCTGGCCCGGCATTTCGGCGAAGCCCCGGCGATGCTGATGGCCTTGCATCCCATCGGCTCTTCGCCTTATAAATCCTGGCCGGCGGCAAATTTTCGCCAGCTGGGCGATTACCTGTTTCAGGCTTACGGGGCAACCCTGGTCATCGTCAGCGGTCAGAAGGACCGGAGCCGGGCCGAGGCCCTGGCGGGGAGGCTTTCCGGCCCCGCCCTGGTCACCGGCGGGGGGCTCCCCTTGCTCACGGTGGCCGCGCTGCTGAGCCGCTGCCGCCTGTTGGTCGCCAACGACAGCGGCCCCCTGCATCTGGGCCTGGCCCTGGGTACCCCCACCATTGCCCTGCTGGGCGCGGACCACCCCTGCCGCATCGGCCCTTACCAGGTGGATTGGGGAACTTACCTATATAAAAAGGAAGAAGTCTGCGACCAGGAGCCCTGCCTCACCAGGAAATGCCCCGACCACCGTTGCCTCCAGGCCATCGCAGTGCCGGAAGTAGTGGAACTTATCAAAACCTGGTGGGAGCCGCGGTTTGGGTGAGACGCATTTGGGGGGAGGGCCAGGGGCTTTTTTGTAAGTGGCCCCTGCCCTCCCCCAAACCCCATCCCAACCCCCATAAGTGGCCGGGGAAGGCGGGACCAAACTTTTTACACCTTTTAAGGACTGCGGGGGAACTTGGGGAGGGAGGCTGGCAGGCGCTGGTGGCACAGGCGCCTCGCCTGTGCCAGGCCACTGGCCCCTTGGTTTACCGGGAGGCCCCGACCGGGGCCAGGGAGCGCAATTTTTCGCTGATGATCCGGGCCGCCAGGTGGGAACCGGCAGGGGTCAGGTGCACCACGTCGTACATGTATTGCTTCTCCTGGGGGATCTCCCTGGCCAGATCGATGACCAGGACGTGGTTGGCCTGCCCCACCTCCACGATGGCCTCGTTGAACTTGTCGTAAATCTCTTTGAATTCACTCACCTGGATCTTGGTGTCGGCCGCAAATTTTTGCAAAATTTGCCTGATTTTTTCATCCGGGTCGGCCTTGACGCGGTTGAACTGGGTCATCAGGACCGGGGTGATCTTCCGGGCCCGGCAGATGTTGATGAAGGTCTGCAGGTTCATTTTAAAGTCGTCCAGCATCTCGGCCCCGCGCAACTCTTTTTTCTTCCCCCGCTCCCGGGCGAACTCATCGTCCGGCTCTTTGCCCTTCCCGAAAATCCTATGGCTCAGTACCCGGGTGGCCACATGCAGGTTGGGAATATACATATCCCGGGCCAGGGTGGTAAGCGCCCGCAGCCCCTTCAGGTTTTTATAGAAGGTAAATTCCACGATGGGGGCCTTGCTGGGGTTATGGTTCCAATAGGTCCGGTCGTAAATGAGCACGATCAAATCATTGATGTTCTCCATCATGACCACCAGGTTGGGCTTGAGCGGTATAACCTTGTTCAGCAGAATATCCAGGGAGTGCAGGGTATTGTTCCCGCCCACCCCGCCATTGATGGAGGTGACCTTTTTGCCCGTCTCCTGCTCCAGAAGATTGCCCACCAGGTAAGGGAACCGGTTTTCTTCTTCCATAAAGATGGAGGCGGTGGTGGAACCCCCCAGAAAAACCAGGGTGGCGTCGGGGTGGTCATACTGATTGTAGGGCAGGATGAACCCCCGGGAGTCGGTTCTGACGCGGTACTCCTTTTGCACCAGGCCGTCGGATTCCTGCACGGTCTTGGTCTGGGGGACTTCCACCACGTCGATGCCGGGAAGGTACTCCCGCAGGTTGATGTATCTTCTTTCCACAAACAGCGTCAGATGGTTGCTGTGATTGATATGGGCCAGAATCTTTTCCGTGGCATAAGTAACGGCCAGGAGCACAATTAATAAAATCAGAAACAACGTCTTCTTGGGATTTCTGTTAAACCAATGCCTTCCGGGGCTCTGCTGATTCTCCGCCATTTCCCTGACCGGATTCCTTCTGACTCTGGCTAGATTTAAAGACTTCTCAAATTATACTAAATCCGGCCATGGCCGCACCGAATTTTCTCGGGGCCCACTCGTCTGGTCCCCCATCTGCCGGGCCGGGTTCGGGTGCCTGGGGTGAATCACCCCCCGCTTGATACCGATTCCCCCACCTGTGAGGGGCGGCAGGCCCTCAGCGCCGGCACCGGGGCCAAGCTTACCGGCCAATTCACTCAATGAAACCGGATGGTTAATCATAAGCGGCTAAATTATGTCGATGGTTGCACCACTTGGCACAAATTTAGCTTAATAACTGACGGACAAAACCAAGGACTTATCATGCCTGGCTCCCGCGGGCGAGCCAGAATCTCATGGAAGGGAGGTGCTGCGACCAAGGAAACGTTAGGTTTGAACTTAGCGGACTCAAGTTTCCCTAAGGTAGATTTGAATCAACTGTAATGAAGGAGGAATCTGAATGTCCGAAGATCTTAAAAAAGAGGTTCAAGAAGCACCATTACTGTGGCCTCTAACCCCGATCCCGACGTTTGAAGAAGTGTACGATCCCAAAATCTGCACCGAGGCCTCTCGGGAAATCTCCACCATCTTTGAGGGCTGGCTCCATCCCAAGCACGAGATGGCCAAACCCGAGGCCCTGGGCCAGGTCCGGGTGCTGGAATGCGGCCACGGCGGCCTGCAGGTCAACTCCATGCAGGCCGGCGGCTACCTGGGCGAACTGGGCGCCAACGTCATCATGGTGGAACCCCCCGGCGGCTCCCCGCTGCGGAAGCTGGTGGCCTTCGGCCGCAAGCGCTACATGTTCAAAGACAATGTCAACGGGGATCTCTGCGGCCGCACCTTCCTGCATGAATGCCGCAACAAGCAGTCCATCACGTTGGACCTGACCACGGAAGCGGGCCGGGAAATCCTGAAAAAGCTGGTCGTCCATGTGGACGTGCTGATTGAGAACTATGCCCCCGGGCAGTTCGACGCCTGGGGCATCGGCTACCGCCAGCTCTCCAAGATCAACCCCCGCCTGATCTATGTCTGGAACGGCCAGAAAGGCCAGTGGGGCCCCTTAAGCCGACAAACCGGGCGAGCTCTATCCCTCTTCGCCCTGCGCCTCCGGCTGGTGCCATGCCACCGGGCTGCCCAAGTCCTTCGGCGGCACCCCCATCCGCTCCGGCGAACGGTCTGACGACATCCTGGCCGGCAACCTCACGGCCCACGGCACCATCGCCGCCCTGATCTACCGGAATACCTCCGGCAAAGGCCAGTTCATCGAGGTGACCTCGTCGGAAGCCCACGCCCGCATCCATGACTATGCCTGGGGCTGGTACGGCATGGACGGCTCCAGTAAGCCCCGGTACGGCAACTGGGACCTGGCCATCAACATCTACTCGGTCAACCCCTGCAAAGACGGCTACATGATGGTGGGCGGCGGCCATGACCGGCTGTGGTACCGCATCTGGAAGACCGTGGGCAAAGACCGCCCCGAGCTGGAAGACATGATCCTGGATGAGCCCACCCTGCGGGTGGTCATCGACCGGGTCGGCCACGACCAGCAGGTCAAGACCTGCACCATCCTCACCGACTGGATGAAGGACTACACCCGGGAAGAATGCCGGGCCAAGCTGCTGGAAGAGGAAGTGGCCGCGGGCGGCGTCTCCTTCCTGGACGAAGTGGCGGAGGAGCCCCACTACAAGTACCGGGGCATGGTGCGGGCCATCGAGACGGCCCACTACGGCAAGGTGCTGTTCTGCGGCTCCTTGTTCTACGGCCACCGGACCCCGGGCCGGGTCAAAGACCTGGGCCGCCCGGTGGGCTATGACAACAGCGACGTCTACCGCAAGCTTCTGGGTTTCGACACCGCCAAGCTGAATGAGCTGTACGAAAAAGGGCTCATCTAATAGAGGGGGTTAGGAAATATGGCGAGATCTGGATAAACTACCCTTTGAGGAATATTGTAAGACCATATTCAACAAAGACACGCTGGCAGAGAAACCCGAATGCCTGAAGGGCTATCGGGGGCTGTCCTGCACCCAGTACATCCTGGGGCCGGCGGCCGCCAACTACCTGGGCGAGCTGGGCGCCGAAGTCATCAAGATCGAGGTACCCCGCCTGGGCGAGCCCATGCGCCACTGCTCGCCTTACAACGAATCCTGGTTCTACCCGGTGTCCCGCTGGAACCCGGGCCGCGGCACCTCGCCGGCCTTCCAGGGCGCCAACCACAACGAATACTTCGTCACCCTGGACTACCGCAAACCGGAGGCCAAGGAAATCTTTTACGGCCTGGTGCAAAAGTCGGACTTCATGGTCTGGAACTACCGCCCCGGCACCTTCGACCGCTGGAAGATCGGCTACGGCGCCTGTAAAGAGGTGAACAACCGTATCGTGCTGGCCTGGTGCGGCGGCTTCGGCGGCTTCGGCCCCGGCCGGAACTGGGCCTCCTACGACATCCTGGGCCAGGCCAAGGGCGGCGTCTTCTCCTTCACCGGCCACCGGGCTGGAAGGGCCTCGGCCGGCTTCCCCAGCAAGCACACCACCTGGATCATGGACTATTCCGTAGGCATGCTGGTCTCCACCGGCGTGCTGGCGGGCCTCTACTGGCGGGACACCGTCTCCAACCTGGGCAACTTCTTCGAGTGCTCCCAGGTGCAGGGTTCCACCCGCTACACTGAATACGGCCTGCCTCTGTGGGGCCGCACCGGCGTCGTCCGCATGCGCTGGGGCAACTGGGATACCGAGATCTGCGTCAACGGCATCTGCGCCTGCGGCCTCTCTTCCTATCCCCATTCGGACCATCCGGCGGAAAAGGAAGAAGGCTACATCTGCGTCACTGCTTACACTGACAAAGATTTCGCCAAACTGATGAACCTCATCGGCCGGCCTGACCTGGGCAAGAAGTTCGCCTCCCACGATGATCGGGTGGAAGCCAAGGCTCAGGAAGAGATCTACCCGGCCATCGAAGAGTTCCTGAAAGACAAGACCAAGGAAGAAGCCAACCGCATCTTCAGTCTAAACGGCATCATCTCCCAGCCCCTGCTGACCATCCTGGAAGCGGCCAATTGCGACCACTTCCTGGAGCGGGGCTCCCTGGGCTGGTACGACGACCCGTACTACGGCGACGTCTTCACCCAGAAAACCATGTACAAGATGAGCGAGACCCCGCCGCGCTTGAAGCACGTGCACCGCCCGGTGGGCTCCGACAACGAAGAGATCTACCAGCGGGTCTGCGGCTTCAGTCAGGACCAGATCCGGGAGTTTGAAGCCAAGGAAATCATCTAACCGGAGCGCGGCCGGGCCGGTCCCTTGGCTGGCCTGTGCCGGAGCCTAATTCTATCCTTAACGGGAGGAATGACTCGATATGACTGAATTCAAAGTATCGTTGTTTTACGATTGCCCGAAATGCAAGGCGCGTAACTTCCTGGATCCCTACAGCTACTGGGAATACTCAGGCAACTTCAAGTGCGCCGGCTGTGACGTCCTCTACTATGCGGAGTGGGAAAACGGCCAGCGGGTGGTGGAGCCGGAGAAGGCCCGGGGCGCGGACTTTATCCTGCCCGGCTATGCCGAGACTCCGGAACTGAAACCCCTGTCCGGGGAAGGCAAGACCTCGGCGCCGCCCTTTGCCAATGTCACCTTCCTGGGGAAACCCAAGAATTGCACCGTGTCGGCCCGCGGCAAGCTCGTCGCCTGCACCCAGCTCACTCCGGAAGACCTGGATGGCAGCGCCTGGAAACGTATCACCGCCCAGCGGAAATACGGGAAATCCTGGTAACGGCCGTAATTTCGGAAGATAGGAGGAATGCTCAATATGGCGATTCTCTGTGATGATTGCAAGAACATCAAATATACCTACGACCCGCAAATGTCCAAGGTGTGCTACGGTCACTGCCGGGCCATTGAATATCCCTTCCTGCTGGGCATTTTTAAGGAAGCGCGGCCGGGTGCCTTCACGGCCCCCAAAGACTGCAAGTTCTTCCAAGAAAAGAAAAAGTAGGATAGACTAACCTTCACTCCGGGGCGTCGGCGCGGCCGGCGCCCCTATCTTTTCTCCTCACCGGAAACTTCCATGAAAGATTATTCGCTCTATTATTGGGATCGGCGTCTGGAAGAAGCCGAGGTAATCGAACTCTTAAAGCAGGCCTGGGAAGAACTGTACGAGCTGGAGTTCGACCAGGTCTTCGGCACCTGGCGGGGCGTCCACTACGAGGTGGAAACGGAAATGGTGCACATCACCTGGGAAAACATGTATGCCGCGCCCCTGATGATCTCCATTCACCGGGTCACCCGGGCCCTCAGGATGGACTACCCCCGGGATGAATTCCTCGAACTGGAACAGGCCGAAATCGAGCGTATCCGCAGCCTGCCGCCGGGGAAGAGAAGGTAAGAGCAGGGGCCAGGCTCAAGGTTCAAAGTTCAAAGTTCAAGGAAAATAACCGCCTGAGCCCTAACAGGCTTTTTTTCTCGTTCCCCAGTTGTACTTGGGAACGACCATGGGCGCCAACCTCAGCTTGGCCGGTAAGAGTTCCCCAGCACAGCCTGGGAACCAGGCTATCAAGTTTAAGATTAGGTTGGAGGCAGCAGAGGCAGCAAATGTCTATTGATGGCTATATCGATTATCAACGCCGGGAATTTTGTAAAGATGTGCAATGTCCGGTCCAAATGGATTTGGCTGGTCAACCTCAGGACTCCGATGCTTATGAAAAGATAAGACAGACTTGTAAGACCAATTGTCGATATACCACTTACCAATTTCACCACTGGTTGATCATTAAAGGTTATCTGATTGTCCGACCGGGATAATAGTTTATTGAATGATGGCATACCATGATTACATTCCCATACACTGAACTCCTGAAATAACTCTCTGGTCTCTCTTTTTTAACTAACAATTAAAAAAACCGAAAACAAAAACTGTATTTAGGGGAGCTACCAATGGATTGGGGAATGAAAAATCGCTTAAGCCAACTGATGCCCAATGGCAGATGTTTCTTTATGCCCATTGATCATGGTTATTTTCAAGGGCCCACCAGGGGTCTGGAGAAGCCGGGAGAGACCATCAAGCCGCTGCTGCCTTATGTGGATGCGTTCTTTTGCACCCGGGGGGTATTGCGTGCCGCCATAGATCCCATCACCAGTAAACCCATTGTCCTGCGAGTATCCGGATGTACCAGCATGGTGGGAGAGGATTTGGCTAATGAGGAACTTACCACCTCCATTGCCGAAATTATCCGGGTGAACGCCGCGGCCGTGGGCCTCTCGGTCTTTATCGGCAGTCATTATGAAAAGGAGACCCTGAAGAATCTGGCCACCCTGGTCAATGCCTGCGAGGATTACGGCATCCCGGTGATGGCGGTTACCGCCGTAGGCCGGGAAATGGAGAAACGGGAGGCGCGTTACCTGGCTTTAAGCTGCCGCATCGCCGCGGAACTGGGTGCCAGAGTGGTGAAGACTTATTGGTGTGAGAAAGATTTTGATAAGGTGGTCAACGGCTGTCCGGTGCCGGTTATTATGGCCGGGGGGCCCAAGTGTGAGACCGAACTGGAGGTCCTGGAATTTGTGCATGACGGTATTAAGAAGGGGGCGGTCGGGATCAATCTGGGGAGAAATGTCTGGCAGAGCCCCCATCCGGTGGCCATGGCCCAAGCCTTACGGGCCATTATTCATGAAAATGCTGCCGTCAAGCAAGCCCAGGAGATCTTCCATAAGGCCAAAGGAAAAAATAAATAGTTCAAAGGTCAAATGGGTAATTTTTTGTAGGGGCGGACCTGCGTGTCCGCCCGCTCTGAGGGCGCACACCTAGGTGCGCCTCTACGCAATAAACATTTACTTTGAACTGCTTTCAACTCTATGTTAGTTGCCAAATACTACAACAATAACGATATTCGCCTGGAGGAACTGCCCACCCCGCAGATCGGGCCGGGGGAGATTCTCGTAAGGGTCCGCGCCAGCGGGATTTGCGGCACCGATGTGATGGAATGGTACCGGATTCCCAAGGCCCCTCGCATTCTGGGCCATGAGATCGCCGGCGACATCGTGGAGTCCCAAGCGGACCAATACCACCCCGGCCAGCGGGTCTTTGTCAGCCATCATGTGCCATGCAATCAGTGCAAATATTGCCGGGACGACAATCAGACGGCGTGCGATACCTTGCATTCAGGCAATTATGATCCCGGCGGCTATAGTGAATTTGTCCGGGTGCCCAAGATTAATGTGGATTATGGGGTGTACGTCTTGCCCGATCAGGTTTCCTATGTCGAAGGCACCATGATCGAACCCCTGGCGTGCGGGGTCAGAGGCCTGGGGCTCATCGGCATCAGGCCACACCACACCGTGTTGATCCTGGGCTGCGGCATCTCCGGCATCCTGAATATTCAGTTGGCCAAGCTAACCGGCGCCCGGGTAGTGGCCACCGATATTAATGAGTATCGCTTACAGAAAGCCAAGGAGTTCGGCGCCGATGAGGTGCTGCATGCCTCTCAGGACCTGCATCTCAAGGCGGATCGGGTCATCGTCTGTACCGGGGCCTACGCCGCGGTGGAGCAAGCGTTTAACTGCCTAGATAAGAAAGGCATTATTCTCTTCTTTGCCATCCCCAACCGGGATATTGCCATTCCCATCCCGGACTTTTGGCGCAATGAACTCACGGTGACCTCGTCTTACGGCGCCGCGCCCGTGGATTTGGCAGAGGCGCTGGAATTAATTACTAACAAAAAAATCAATGTCAAAGACACCATCACCCAGATATTGCCGTTAACCCAAATCCAAGCCGCCTTTAAAATTGTGGCCGAGGCCCAGGAATCTTTAAAGGTGGTGTTGGAGCCTTAGTAAAAACTGCAATAGTCAAGTCTTAGGTAGTGGATCTGCTCTTTAGAGCTTGATATCATCAGACCTACTATCCAGATCATATCTGGCATTCTGCCCGCCCCACCGCTAAGTGTCTATCCCGGCGGAATATCAACGGAACGCCGGCGCCAATGACTGATGGCAGAGTAATTTAAAAGGAAAGGAGAAATTTTCATGGCCAGTGACGTCCTGAATTTAACGGCCCAGATTGTCATATCCCATGCCTCCATGACTGCACTCACCCCGAAGGAATTGGTGCAGGAAATTAAAGAAGTTCATCGCGTCTTGGCTTCTTTGGAAGCTGAGACTGTAGTACCGGAGACCATGGCTCCGGTCGCCCGAACCCGGAAAACTCGATCCGTGAAAATGGTAGAATCTCCTGAGGCCAAGGCGATTCAAGATGAAGACGGGCCGGTTTTAGGAGATCCGGATTATATGGAATTCATGGAAAGCCGAGAGGGCTGAACCGACCATTGGCGAGGTTTATTCTGGTTCCCAAGCTGCGCTCGGGAACCGGAAGGAAAGGTGCTCTTCCCCAAAAACCTGGGGGAACGCCGCATCCGAGCTTTGGCAGGTGGGGAGGTACAGGAGGAGGATCAATGAAGCTCAGGAAATTGATTATCCCGGTATTGCTGAGTCCCATGATTTTGGTGCTGGCCTGCCCCTTGGCACAGGCTTATTCCGGTTATTACTACGTGACCCCGAACACTTTCCCTTTGCGAGAATGCGCGGCTTATGAGTGTGACAAGCTCCTCACGGCGTACCAGGGCGACCGGGTTGAAATCATGGAGCGCACGAGCACGGGCTGGTCCAGGGTGCGCTTTGTGGACCGGACCGGGATAGGCTGGATACCCAGTGACTTGCTCACTTACAGTCCTGGTACGACCTCCAAACCCGTGCCTTCTTACTATGTCAATATCAGCAGTCTTACCCTCCGGGACGCTCCCACCCCGAACTCCGGGGTCCTCACCACCTTGCACTTCAATGACCCGGTAGAAATGCTGGGAGTGGGCGCCAGCGGCTGGGCCCAGGTGCGAGACCTGCGGACCGGCCTGGTCGGCTATGTGCCGCCCCGATATATCTCCTCTGAACCGGCGCGATACCCCAAATCGTCCCCCCGCCGCCGGGCTCCGGCCCCTAAGGCGCCTCCCAAGGAGGAAGCTCCCGAGCCCCCCAAGGCGATGTGAGTTTCGCCACGTTCAGGATGACAGCAAAAAATAGGTTTGACCTAGCTTCAAGTGATCATATCATTTCTGCGTATCTGACCCCCTCCAGGCCTTTAAAATGGGCGTCTTGGGTCCAGATGACGCCGTGGTAAGTTCGCGCCGTCGCCAAAATGACGCTGTCCGCGAGAGGCAGTTGGAGGTCGCGGCTGATCCTGGCGGCGCTAAGAGCCAGACTGGCGTCCAAAGGCACGATCAATCCCTGGTGCATGGCCGCGGCAGCCTGGAGGGCGGCATCTTCCCCCCTTTGTTGGTAAACTCGTTTAAACACTTCCAGGAGGCAGATGGTGGGAACCAGGAGAGAACCCGGGTCCTCCAGGGCCGGGGCATAAAAATCGGCCTTAGGGCCGTCGGCAAAGTACTCCAGCCAGCCACAGGAATCCACCAGGTTCATACGCGATCCTCTTCCCGCTGCACCTCCGTATCAATCCCCCGGATAAACCCCCGCAAGGCTTTGGGCTCCTTTAAGGGTATGAGTTCGATGCGATTCTCATACTGGAGCACCTGAACCCGGGTGCCGGGCTGAAGATCCATGGACTCCCGCACCTCACGAGGGATCACTACCTGGTATTTTGATGAGACGGTGACTGCCTTCATGATGATCTCCATCGATAACGGTTTCGTTATACGATATCATAATCGATCTCATGAGGCAAGATAAGTTGATAAGGTGCCCAAGCCCAGCCTGGAAACGAGGGGAAATATGATGGGGCGCGGTGCGCACCCTACGCTAACTAACTTTGACCCTTGAACCTTGAACCTTGAACTTTTTCCCCCAAAGCTCAATCCCCGCTCTTATATTTTTCCCCCAGGCGCCGCAGTTTCTCCACCTCTGCCGCGGGCAAGGGCGGCAAATCTCCCTGGAGCCGCGCCACGAAGGTTAGAGAAAAATCTTGTAATTTGTCTTTAAGACCTGGGCCAGGCGCTTGGCCATGTTTTTGCCGATAGGGCGCTTACCGTTTTCCATCTCGGAGAGATTGGTACGCTTGATCCCCAGCAGGTGGGCGAGATGCTCCTGGGTCAGGCCCTCCCGCAGGCGCAAGCCGCGAATGGCGCTGCCCTGATGCAGGTCAGGAAAGACCTCCTCCAGTGGGAGGGACTCGTCCTCAGCCACCAGGATGGCGGATACGGCCTCCTGAATTTTACTAATTTTGTCGTCGGGGAGCTGATAGCGTCGACAGACTTCAGCAAAGTCTTTGGTAATCTGCTCCTTCGTGGGTTCCAACATAGGTCACCTCCAGGCAGTGCGCGCCGGTGACTTTCCAAACGGCTACATACGTGGGTCGGCCTGGCTTAATATGGCAATGATAACAATTCTCCATGCCTTGAATTTTGCCGTAATGAGGCCACTGCCGTTGCACCGGGCCGGTGGTCCGCAGTTCCAGAGCCAGGGCCTTGAAGCGCTCCTGAATACGTTGAGGAAGTTTCTGATAATTTTTAACCGCCCTTTTGCTGAGGCGCACCTGCCATTTCATTAACCTATGTATCATTTTTTGAGACGTAAGGCAAGAGGCGCATTTTTCTTCTAGTTCCCAAGCCAAGCTTGGGAACCAGATTGCTATCCAAGCTTGTCTTTGCTATGGTAATCCACATCTCAGCCAGAAAGCGCTCCTTGTAATCAGTTTGCCCAAGCGAGCTTTGTGCCATAATTACGTTCCCAAGTACAACTTGGGAACAAGTTGAAGAAAATTTATGGAGGATGACTAAAATGGCAAAGCTATCAATAATCCTCGTTCAGTTATTCCTTTCGGTTATTTTCTTTACTGGCATTACCTATGCACAATCTGGCAAAGAAGCTTTTAAGGCTTTAAAGAAACTTGAAGCCAAAGTGGAAATAGGAATCTCTTATCAGAAATATAGAGAGACATTAGGTGATACTAATGCTGACGTAAAATTATTTCTTGAAAGTAACGAAGCAGGAAACTCACCAGAATTATCTCGCTCTATAAGTAAAGTAATGCTTAACTATAAAGACGCGGCTGATTTATGGGGACAATATATCGAATCACGAGGTAAACTTGATTTTTATGATTTAGATAACCCGCATGAAGCTCGACAGTTTTATCCAGATCTTATCGATAGTTACCAAAGGATTCTTAAGAAATATCCCAAAGCATATGATAAAGTAATAGTACGACCAGAGATGGTTCATAAACGAATAATAAATCTCAACGATATTCTACAAGTAATATGGAGTGAAGCATCAAAAGAACTCAAAAAAGCATCAAATTACCTCCAGGAGTGAAAAGATGTCAATAGTTGGGACATGCTTTTTTTATCTCCCAACAGTCTGCAACTGATCAATGAGGTATTTCTCAACATATTTTCCATTCACGAGAAGAATGAGGTCACCGTCTTCTAAAGTGATATTCTCTATCTGAGTTCTATTACCGTGTGCTATAATTCGGCCAGTCTTGTCGAAGACAAAAAGTCTATCAGTGGGGGAGACTTCAACCGCGGCTAGTTTTGCTATTCTTTCTTCATCCGAATTTTCCACTAGAAAAGAATCACAAACAAACGACGTAAAATGGATTGACTGCTGGTCAAGCTGAACGCGTAGCCTTTTTAGGATATCCTTGAAAATTGCCATATAAAGTAGATTAGCCTCCCTTTGTGCATCGATGGTGAGGACGAGATTAGATTCCCCCTTTTGCTCCCACTTCCAGTCAGGTGGTGGGGTCCAGTAACCCGTCACTGAACCATATTGGGTGATGCCGCCAAAAACATCAAGCAATTCTTTACGGTATGCTTCTATGATATTTTCTGGAATGCGTAACCCATCGTTATAAGTTGTTGGAACTACTATTTCGTATCGAATGCTTCCAAGTCTCTTCATGTAGTCTTCTCATTCTCGTAATTGTTATAGCTTTTTTATTGCCTATAAAGTCATCCCCCTCTCTTATACTTCTCTCCCAGGCGCCGCAGTTTCTCCACCTCCGACGCGGGCAAGGGCGGCAAATCTCCCTGGAGCCGCGCCGCCAGCACGACCCGGGCGGTGTGTTCCAGCTTCTCCATCTTGCTGTAGGCGTCCCGTACCTCCCGCCCCACGGTAATGGCGCCGTGCCGGGATAGGAGGATGGCGTCATATTCCGGGAGAAAACCCCGGATGGCCTCCGGCACTGCTTCGCTGCCGGGGGTGGCATAGGGCGCGGTGGGAATCCCCCCCAGAGTAATCACCACTTCCGGCAAGATGGGTTCCAACAGGTCGATCCCCGCCAGGGTGCAGGCCGTGGCGTAAGGGAGATGGGCGTGCACCACGGCTCCCACATCCGGGCGCAACTCATAGGCCAAGAGGTGCATGCGGATCTCCGAGGTGGGCCGCCCCTCCCCTGCCAGCACCCGGCCCGTCAGGTCCACGGTAATAATCTGCTCCGCCTCCATCAGGCCCTTGTGCACCCCGCTGGGGGTGACGAGCACCCGGTCTCCCAGGCGCGCGCTGACATTGCCGTCGGTGGCGGCCAGGTAATTTTTTCGGTGCAGCATCCGACAGATGCACACGATGTCCTGCTTCAACTCTATTTCGGTGGGCATGGGTTCGCTCACTAGGTAAAGATGGCGGGGATGGGAAGAAGTGGAAGGCTTCTTCCCTCTGCGCCTCAGATCAAGTTGGGGGCAGATGGGTCGACTGTCATTCTGAGCGCCGCGAGGATCTATGGCAGTGGGTCAAAATCAGGTGGGCATGGTGAAAAGGCTTTTCATCCCCCTCCCCGGGTGGGAGGGGGTTAGGGGGAGGGGGAACCGTAAAGCCTTTCCACCCCCACCCTAACCCTCCCCCATCCAGGGGGAGGGAATTATCAGGCCATTTAATTATGATCCAGGCCACAAGATTTCCCACTCCGCTTCGCCAGGTTCAGAATGACATCCAATAATATCTTATTGAATGCAACCCAGTATCAGACCCTGATCCAACGCCATTCGTTCAGGAGATCAGGTTATTTTGGGGATGACTTTTTCAATTTTGGCCAGGTTCTCCCGGGCCTTCTCCGGGGGGCCCTGGAGGATCAGGGTGAAGAGGCAGTCAATGACCGCGGCCTGGCACAGGAACGACGACAGCCTCTCATGCTGGTGGCGGGCTTCCCGGGAAGCGGTGACCAGAACCAGGTCCGAGACCCGGCTCAGGGGAGAAAGGGAGTTGTTGGTGACAGAGATGACCCGGGTGCCGGCCTCCCTCGCCAGTTGCGCCGCCTCCACCACTTCCCGGGTGCTGCCCGAATGGGAGATGGCCAGGAGGGCGTCCTCCGGCCCCGAAACCGCAGCCGCGGTGAGCATGTGGTAGGCGTCGGTATAACTGTGGGCGTTGAGGCCCATGAGAAAAAACCGGTTGCCGGCGTAGTCCACCACCGGACCGGCGTCGCCGACTCCGAGGATCAGGATTTGCCGGGCCTGGAGCAGGGCCTGGGCCGCTTGCCGCACTGTGCCGGTATTCAAGACCTCCAGCGTGTCCTGGAGCGCGGCGATGCTGGCCTGGAACACTTTGCGGACGATGGTGGCGGGATCGTCCTCCGCCCCGACTTCTTCCTGGGGGAACTGCGACGGCGTCACCATCTCCCGGGCCAGGGCGATCTTGAAGTCCTGAAAGCCCTTGAACCCCAGGGTCCGGCAGAAACGCATCACCGTGGCTTCGCTCACCCCGGCGGCCGCGGCCACTTCGTTGACCGAGGCGTAGATGGCCATCTCCGGTTGTTGCAGGATGAGGTTGGCAACCTTTTGCAAGGCGCTTTTCAAGGAGGGGTATAATCCCCGCAGCCTGATCAGCGCCCCCGGCTGGGGGTCCCGATTTCCCGCGTCCATGAAAACTTCTCCTTTAGTCCCCCTGGACTAAAAAATATTACTTGGACATAAAAACTTCTAGTAATATTTTATCTTAAAAAAAAATAATTGGAAGCCATCCAAGGCAACACCACCCCGACAGTCAGTCCGCCTCCGGCCGTCCACCCCGGTCCACCAGACTTTGCGCCAGTTTCAAGGCCTCTTCCCGGGTGTGCACCGCACCCTCCCATTGGGCCTCCTCCACCCGGGTGAGGATGCGCCGGAATTCGGGGCCCGGTTTCAGTCCCAGGCCAATCAAGTCGTGGCCGCTGAGCAGCCGGGGCAGGCGGTCTTGGGGCTCCAGGCGCTCTTTGAGAAACCGGTAAGCCTCTTCGGCCAGGTCGCCCAGCACCGCTTCGGCGTCCGGCGGTTTTTGCGCCCCCTGCCCGGCCAGGCTGTCGGCCATGGCCAGGGCGAAGAGGCCGGGGAGCTCCGTCCGGGCCGCCCGCACCAGCCGCCCCAGGGCCCGCATGCTCAGCAGCCCCTCCCGAAAGGCGGGCAGGAGCAAAAAGGGCCGCATGTGCAGCCGGATCAGGGTTTCCACCGTCTTCCTTTCGGCCTGGCTCAGTCGCAGTCTCCGGGCGGTCCCGGCAAAAATCTCCAGCCCCACCTTCTCATGATAATAAAAAGTGTAGCGATCCGGCTGGCTGCGGCGTCCCTGCACCTGGGGTTTGCCCACATCGTGAAACAGGGCGGCGATCTTTAAGAGCACCGCCTTGGGAGGGCCGGCGGCGTAGCGCCCCAACTCCCCGGCCAGTTCCCCGAAGTAGGGCTCCGGGGTCGCCAGCACCTGTTCCAGGGAAATCACGGTTGCCAGCAAATGGTGGAAGACGTCCAGATGGTGGTAGCCGTTTTGCTCCACGTCCCGGGCGTCGGCCAGCTCGGGAAAGACCTGGGTCAACAGGCCCGCCCGGTCCATCTCCTGAAGGACCCCGCCGGCCCGGGGCGAGGCCAGCAGGATAAAGAGCTCCTGATGGATGCGCTCCCCCGCCACCCGGGAAAACTCCGGGAGATACCGGCGCACCGCGGCCTCCGTTTCCGGGGTAAGGCGATAGCCGTGGGTGGCGGCGAACCGGTAGGCCCGGAGCAGGCGCAGGGGGTCGTACCCCAGGTTTTCCGGGGCCAGGACCCTGATCAATCCCTGAGCCATGTCCTGGAGGCCGCCGGCGGGGTCCAGGAGGGTGAGGGGCCGCCGGCCCAGGACCGCGTCCAGTTCCAGAGCCATGGCGTTGATGGTGAAGTCCCGGGCCTTGAGGTCGCCTTCCAGGGTGGGGGCCCGGAATTCCGCCAGGTCCAGGATCTCTCCCTGCCACACCACCCGGGCGGTGCGCTCGCCTTCGTCCAGCAGCACGAAGGTGCCGTCAAGCGCTGCGGCCAGCTCCCGGCCCAGGTCCAGGGTTTGGGCCGAGACCGCCAGGTCCAGGTCCGGAGGCTGGCGGCCCAGGGCCAGCTCCCGCACGGAGCCGCCCACCAGATAGACCTGGAGCTGCCGGGCCGCGGCCAGCTGCCGCAGCACTTTAAGAGCGCGCCGGGAGGCCAGGGGCCCGACCCCCTGGCGCAGATTGTCCTCATATTGCTTCATTGTCGGTGCTAGGTCCAACTCGTTCCCTTCAAGTCAGTAGGAAAATAGCTTGCAGCCTCAGCTTGCAGCTTGCAGCCAAACCGGGATTAACGACTGGCGGCCAAATGCAGGGTGGGCATGGCCCACCGAACTTTGCCATGACATTTAAAAACCATGGTTTCTTACCCCCATTTTCTAAAGGGGGGCAGGGGGGATTAAATAAGCGCCTAATAATCCCCCTAAATCCCCCTTTAAGAAAGGGGGACTTAAAAACCTAGCATGCCGATGCGGGCTCGATTTATTTAAGATAATTGGTGCATCGCCCACCAGATTCTGCGCGGCGCTCAGAATGACCATAGGACTCTTTTGACCGCAACTTTGGTATCAGTTTTAAGGTAAGGCTCGTTCCGGACCGGGACAACCGCCGGATGCCGCCAAGATTATCCCAGGGCAGGATATTAGTCAATTTTCTGCCCCATATGCTGCCGCCTGGAATCCTTCTCAGGTCGCTATTTCGCCGGGCTCGACCCGAGTCTCGAGGTTCCCATTGCAATCCCGGGGCCCGTTCCGGTACAATCAGCCCAGAATTACCTCGAACCTTCCCCCCCAACCCCCTTATGGGGGTTCGGGGAGGGTTTAAGGGAGGGGGTAGGGGCCACTTACAAAAAAAGCCCCTAGCCCCTCTCCCTGAAAAGCATCTGCCATAAGAGGAGCCCCATGGCCCGGCCCGGAAAGACTGTGTTTATCTGCCAGAGCTGCGGTTACCAGGCAGCCAAGTGGCTGGGCCGCTGCCCGGAATGCGGCGCCTGGAGCTCTCTGGCCGAAGAAGCCGTGCCCACCGGGCCGGTGGCCGACTTCCAGCTTCCCCCCCGTAGGGGCGGCCCTCAGAGCCTCATAGGTCTCCAATCGCCCCCGGAGGTCCGCCAGGTTACCGGCATCAGCGAATTCGACCGCACCCTGGGGGGCAGCGTGGTCCACGGTTCCGTGGTCCTCTTGGGGGGCGACCCCGGCATCGGCAAGTCCACCCTCATCCTGCAGGTGCTGGACCGCCTCTCTCGGGATGGGAGCAAGAGCCTTTACATCTCCGGGGAAGAGTCCGAGTCCCAGCTCAAGCTCCGGGCCGACCGCCTGGGCGTCCAATCCCCCAGCCTGCTGGTGGCCACGGAAACCTGCCTGGAAAACATCTTGAAGATGGTGGAGGAAGTCTCTCCCGCGGTCCTGGCCCTGGATTCCATCCAGACGCTGTACACCGCCACCCTCCCGGCCGCGCCCGGGTCCCTGACCCAGGTGCGGGAGACCGCCTTCCGCCTGGTCCAGCAGGCCAAGCTCACCGGCGTCGCCACCTTTCTCATCGGCCACGTCACCAAGGAAGGCGCCATCGCCGGCCCCATGGTGCTGGAACACCTGGTGGACACGGTGCTCTATCTGGAGGGGGACCGGTCCCACGCCTTCCGGCTGCTGCGCACCGTGAAAAATCGCTTCGGCCCCACCCACGAGCTGGGGGTCTTCGAAATGCAGGAGGCCGGGCTCCTGGAAGTGACCAACCCCTCGGGTTTGTTCATGGCGGAGCGCTCTCTCGAAGTGCCGGGCGCCGTGGTGGTGCCCAGCCTGGAAGGCTCCCGGCCCATCCTGGTGGAGGTCCAGGCCCTGGTCTCCCCTTCCTCCCTGGCCCTGCCCCGGCGCCAGAGCATGGGGGTGGAGCCGGCGAGGGTGTCGCTGCTGGTGGCCATCCTGGAAAAACGGGTGGGTCTGGGGATGGGCGGCCAGGATCTCTTTGTGAACGTGGCCGGGGGCGTGCGCCTGACGGAGCCGGCCCTGGACCTGGGGGTGGCCCTGGCCCTGGCCTCGTCCTTCCTGGACCGCCCCCTTCCCCCGGACACCCTGATCTTCGGGGAAGTGGGCCTCACCGGCGAGGTGCGGGCCGTGAGCTCCCCGGAGTTGCGCCTCAAGGAGGGCGCCAAACTCGGGTTCCGCCGGGCTCTGCTGGCCCGCCGCCAGGTGGAGCACCTGGGGGAATTCCCGGGGCTGGAACTCCTGGGCGTGGATACCCTGGCCGCGGCCATCCGCAGCCTGTTTCCGTGAGTGATGAGATGAGTTGTTGAGGGGAGGGCCGGGAGACAGCAGGTCCCCCGCCCTCCCCTCAAACTCCCCTTCCAACCCCCTGAAATGGGAAATTTATTTGACGCGCCTCCTAACGTTACCAACCAGAAATTCCGCCGGGCTCCCTCGCTACGCCCGTAGGGTTAATTGCCGGAATGCAAATCGTAGGGGCGGGTTTTAAACCCGCCCGCACTTGATCCCTAAGATGGATCGCCGGGGCAGGCGGGCTGAAGCCCGACTTCCCCGGCCTAATCAATTTTTGCAAATTTATCCCCCCAAACCTTGACTTCCGTTCTGGACGACTGAAAAGATTAGAAAGGGGAAAATCATGGAAGATACAAGAAGCGCCTTGATAGCAGCCTTCAATCATGTGGACCGGCGGGAAAACGACGCCGCCCTGAAGATCGTCGATGACCTCCTGGCCGACCTTAAGCCGCCGGACCGGGTTGGCGACATTCCGCCGGGCCGGGCGACCCTTTATGACTGGCTGCAATTGGCGAAAAAGAGCCTTAAGGGGGAGGAAGGGATCCTGGTGACCCCCAAGATCGCCCTGCGCAGCGCCCTGGCCCTGGCGCATTAGAAGATTCGGCGGCCAGAGGGCTCCTATAAGCCTCGTCCCCAAGCTCCTGTTCCGAAAAGTTCAAAGTTCAAGGTTCAAGGTTCAAGGTTCAAAGTTCAAAGTTAGGAGTATGCCCATCATGAACTTTTCATAATTTACGGGTGGGCCGAAGGCTCATGAATTACTGCTTGGGGAACTCCGGGAGTTCTTCAGGCTATAGCGCCCC
Organism: uncultured delta proteobacterium; assembly: GCA_963790655.1. Classification (GTDB taxonomy): domain Bacteria; phylum Desulfobacterota; class Desulfobaccia; order Desulfobaccales; family 0-14-0-80-60-11; genus DASWLF01. Next base: position 132,564 of record CAWBPT010000012.1, read on the forward strand.
GAGCCCGACTAGGCAGAATGTATTCTTTTGTCTAATGGGAAAAGCCCTGATCTGGACAGGACGCGAGTTTCCTCACCCCCGAAAACCCTAAGAACTAGACAGAAAGGTGGCCCGTTCAAGAGTCCCCCAAAACCCGCACCCGCTCAATTTTTTTCTGGCGAATTTATAAATTTACTTGTAACCTGATACGTAACAGGATACAATGTTTGTGATCGGCAATATAAGGCATAAAGGATTAGCCGCCCTCTATTATGACGACCGAACCAAGGGAGTGAAACAATCCCTGGTAACGCGGTTGCGGCAGATTCTGGCTTTGCTGGCCACGGCCTGCACCGTTGAGGACATGAACCTTCCAGGTCTGAAACTTCATCAGCTCAAGGGCGATCTGGCCGGGTTTTATGGCGTATCCGTTTCAGGCAATTGGCGGGTGATTTTTCGCTTTGAAGACGGCCAGGCCGCCGACGTTGATTTGATTGATTACCATTAGGAGGAAAACGCCATGACCATGAAGAATCCCCCGCATCCGGGCGAGATTATCCGGGAATTGTGCCTCGAGCCCCTGGGCTTGACCATCACGCGGGCAGCTCAGGGACTCGGCGTGACCCGCAAGACTCTTTCTTTACTGTTAAACGGTCACGCGGGCATTTCCCCGGAAATGGCCGTCAGGTTGTCGCAGGCTTTTGGCCGCAGTCCTGAGAGTTGGTTACAGCTTCAGGTGCAGTATGACATTGCCCAAGTCAGAAAGTCGGCCAAGGAGATCAACCTCAAACCGCTTTATGCCCCTACCGGCCCGCAATTTTGATGAAAAAAGATGGACACAAGCGATGAAGAATCCGGTTCATCCCGGTCTTCTGGTTAAGGAGTGTCTTGACGATCTGGGCTTGACGGTTGCGGAAGCGGCGGCGGCTCTCCGGATCACACGGCAGCAGCTGCATAATATCGTGGCGGGACGCAGCAGGGTTACGCCGGAAATGGCGATCCGTTTTGAAAAAGCGTTCGGTGGCACCGCGGATACCTGGCTGCGGATGCAGGTGAATTATGATCTGGCGCAGGTACGCCAACGTGCCGCCGAAATTGTGGTTGCGCGGCTGGCGCCAAAAGTCGCCTAGTCGTGATGCATGACCGAAAACACCTCACCAGCCAAGGAGTGGACAAGCTCTTGCGCCACCAAAAGAGCCGCCATGAGGCCCGACGGCCGGCTGCTCCTAATCATCTCTCATGTAAACGGTTCATGGACTTTGGGCACCACAAAGCGATGAAAATGCTTTAGCCGGAACAGTGCCGCAGAAATGTGGGGTGCGTTTTACGCACCCTAAAGTGACGCCTGAAACGCGCCCTACTACTTACTCCGGGTAAATCAGGAACTCCCGCCGCACCTCGCAAAACCGCGCCAGGTCCTCCTGCCAGCACCTCTCCAGTTCCGCCGCCGTGAGGCCCCGGTCCAGGCCGTGGCGGATACAGTCATCCCCGGCGAGGAGATCGAGGGGCAGCCTTTCCAGCTCGTACTCATAGGGCGGCCGGCGCCAGGCCAGCTGCTCCGGGTATAGCTGCCGCAGCACCGAGAGCACCGTGAGGGTGGTGGCATAGGGCTTGAAGGCCTGGCGGTCGGTGACGTGCAGTTGGAAACCCCGGCACAGCTCCCCGGCCCATTTGTGGAAGGTGGGCTCAAAGCAGGCCTCCCGCAGGACCACTCCCGGCAGGGGGTGCTCCTTAAGGGCTTGCCTGATGCGGCCCGGTTCCAGGAAAGGGGCGCCGAAGAGTTCAAAAGGCCGGGTGGTGCCCCGGCCTTCCGACAGGTTGGTGCCTTCCAGCAGGACCTGGCCGGGATAGACCAGGGCGCTGTCCAGGGTGGGCAGATTGGGAGACGGCAGCACCCAGGGGAGGCCGGTGGCATCGAAATATTGCCCCCGCCGCCAGCCCCGGGCCGGGACCACCTCCAGGTCGCATTCCTGATCCTGGCTAAAGCAATAGTACCGGGCCAGCTCCCCCAGGGAAAAACCGTGGCGCATGGGCAGGGGATAAGGCCCCACGAAGGAGGCCCACTCCGGCCGCAGCAGATTGCCTTCCACCGCGACCCCGCCGATGGGGTTGGGCCGGTCCAGCACCACCACCTTTTTGTCCAGCTTGCCCGCGGTCTCCATCACCTTGGCCAGGCTGGCGGCAAAGGTATAGACCCGGGTGCCCACGTCGATGAGATCCGCCAGGATGACGTCCGCTTCCGCCAGAGACTCGGGGGGCGGCTCCATCCGGGGCCCATAGAGGCTGACCACCGGCAACTTGGTCAGGGGGTCCACGAAATCCGCCGAAGCGATCATGTTATCCTGCTTTTCCCCCAGAAGCCCGTGCTGGGGGCTGAACAGGATCTTCAGCCGGCCGGGAAAACGGCGGGCCAGGAGTTCCCGAGCGCTGGTCAGATCGGGGCCCACACTGGGGGGATGCGTCAGCAAGCCCAGCCGGGCGCCTTTGATCCAGGCCGGGGGTTCGTTGAGGAAGACTTCCAGACCGGTAACGACGCGACCCATGAATTGGACCTTGCAGAATTGAGGGAGATTGCCTGGCGAACGTCAGGCGGGTTAAGAAACCCGCCCCGGATTAGCAAATCAAGTCCAGAATAGCCCTACCACCTAGGTCAAAACCTCAAAGGCGGTTGCCCAAGCAGAGCTTGGGCTAAAAATTGCGTTCCCAAGCAGGAGCTTGGGAACGAGTTATCAAAAACCAGCCTTTTGATTACCTCAACAGTCTCAAATGGGCTTCAGAACTCCGCTTCTTCCCGGCGCACCACGGGGCGAGTCATCAGGATGACGTCGTGGGTCACGCCGTCCTTGCGGATAAAGTAGTCGTCCAGGATGGCTTTTTGCTCGAAGCCTTTGGCCCGGAAGGCCTTGATCACCTTCTTGTGGTCCGCGGTGATCTCAGCCTTCAGCCACTGCAGGTTTTCTTGCTTGGCCAGGGCGATCAATTCCTCCAGCATCACGGACCCCAGGCCCAGGTTGCGGAAGGAGCGGGACACAAAGATCCGGACCTCCCCGATATGCTTGGCGGCGTGTCTCCCCAGGTGCAGGGTGGCGTCGGCGATGATCCGGTTGCTCTCCAGGTCCACCGCCAGCAGGGGCAAAACCCTGCGGTAGTTCAGGTGGTCGATCCAGTAATTAACCAGCTTTAAGTCCTTGACGTCCTGCTTCAGAAAGCGCGTGTCCTCATCCGGGGCTTCCTGGAAGAGCTGGATCAGACCTTCCCGGTCCTGTTCGTTGAGAAACCGGAACATCACCCTCTTGCCGTTTCGCACGGTAACGAACTTGCGGTAAGCCACATAGTTGATCATTAGCAGGCCTCAAGCGGTAAGAATTAAACGGGATAATAGGCAATGATACCCGCTCTTGAGGATTTGTCAAGGTAAGTAGGAAGGCGGCGGTGTATCAGTTTGAAAATGGACATCCAGAAATGGTTTCCAGATGGAACCGCTTATATTTTCTGGACGCGGAAAGGCAACCCATGCTAAAAATGGTTATATGTGGAGAATATGTAGAGCCATTATGAATATTTTTGGTCCGGAAACCATTGCCCTCTTTGGTTTTACATCGGTGGCCGTCATGTCAGCAATAAACGGTCATCTTTGGATGGCTTTTGTCGTGGCAGTAATAGGTGTCATCGTTATAATCGTAGCTGCCTATAATTCCTATAGGCAGAGGTCAACAGAATTAATTGATAAATATGAAGAAAGATTTTTTATTAAGATGAAAATGGAAAGAAAATATGCCGCCAAATATTTGATAGGAGAATATCCTAATAGTGATGAACTAGAATTTGTCCTTGATTACTTGGAAGCGCCAATAGCTGATAAAATGATTTATAAGATATTAATAGAAAATCATGTTTACGAATATTTTCGCCATTGGATCATAATGTATTATTTGTCAGCCAAAGAATTTATCGAAAACTACCAGGATAAAGATGATGCTGGTTCTTGGACTCATTTAAAACCATTATACGAAAGAATGATTGAACTAAAAAAACATCAATATAAAAAAGAGGTAGGAAAAGAGCCTATAGCGGAAGATGTAATTCCGGGACCGGAAAAATTGAAAGAATATTTACAGCAAGAGGCAAGATTAAAACTGAAAGACGATTAGTCCGCCAATCTGGCTATTTCTTCTAAATCCCACACATGATCGGCAACCCACGCTTCCATGGCCGGGGCCACTCTCAAGGTTTTATGGATTCTCCCGAAATTGTAATACATAAAGTGCAGAGACACCGCGTGGGCCAAGTTCTCAACCTTCTTTGAAAAAGCATTGGTGAGGCGGGTAAACCGCCGCATGGACATTCTCATGGTGAGGTTTTGGCGCTCTGCGTAGCTAGATGGATATGTGCTTGCGGTCGGGATTGCCTTCTATGATCTCCGCCTTGCAACCAATACACTCGGGCGGACTATACCGCCTTTGACTTTCATAACTACTCCCATAAATTTTAACTAACATCGTGTAATCAATATTGATCCCAAATGCCTCTTCCATGGCTTCAAGGTAGGCCCTGTGTCCATCGGTAGTAAGTTGGACCCTCTTGGTCAATCTGGAAGCCAAGTCGTTTAGGAAGATAGAAGCAGTTTCCGTATCACGGTTGCCAACTATCCAAGCAGGGACGAGTTTGGTATCGGCGCAGATCGCCGTCCAGGTCCATACATCGCCGTAGCCAAATTGACCCTTTTTATCTTCCGGGACATTCTTCTCCTTGGCATAACAGAATGACCAGATTTCATCGCATTGCAGGCGCTTACAGGAGAGGTTTCGGAGAGATTGGTTTTGGTATTCGGCACAAGCCATGCCTACATCAATCAGCAGCTTGACGACCGTATTTATTGCTGTATCGGTCATGCGGGCTGTAGCCCGAAGGCTATTTCCCTCCACCAAACAACCGATAATCCTTGCGCGACGCTCTATGCTCAATCTGTTCATGGTGATTATTATGCTTGAGCGGTTAAGCTTTGTCAAGAAAAAAATGATTGACAATCAAAAAAAGTTTCCATAATCTGAGAACAAAGGTGGGGCCGAGGGGATTTGAACCCCTATCAAGCAGATTAGCAGTCCGCTGTTCTGTCCAATGAACTACGGCCCCAAATGGCTTACCGCTACGGCCCTTAACCTCGGCGGTAGGCCATTTTTTTTGGAATATAATAAATTTATTATATTCCGTCAATCAGTTTTTGCTTGATTTATAATATATTTATTATATATTATGACTATAAACGGCCATTATCAGCTTTTTGACTATCTCGATTCTCGTGGCAGAAATGTGATACACGCATGGGCCTTGGATTTGGAGGAAGAGCAGCGCGCACGGTTGGATCTTAAAATTGATATATTACAAAGAGCAGGAGAAGATACCCCCAAACTATTGACACCCACAAGCGGGAGACCTAGGCAAAGACATATCTGGGAAATACCGATAAAAGGCAGCGTGGCTCTACGCCCCATGCTTTGTCTTGGCCCTTTTGCTAAAGGTGAATATACATTTCTGTTTGGGGCAGTTGAACGCGATAGAATATATGTGCCTTTAGATGCACCCAGAAGGGCTGAAGCAAATCGGCTTGATCTAATAAAACGTGGAGAAACGGGGCGTGAAAAACATAAGCAATTTATTAAGTAAAGTGAAAAAAGCGTTTAAAAACAAAGAGTATCGACATGCCTATGTCGATGAGTTCTTAAATGTAAGCATTGCCACACAGATAAAGGTCCTTCGAGAGCAGAACAACTGGGGACAGGAGGAATTAGCTATAGAGGTTGGTATGAAACAGCCTCGAATTTCTGTCATGGAGAACGTGAATTACTCGTCTTGGAGCATTAACACATTGCGGAAACTAGCTAAAGCTTTTGATTTAACATTGCGAGTTTCTTTTGAAAGCTTCGGTGACCGGATAAAAGAAATTGACCAATTTAATCTAGAGGCATTAGAACGGCTTTCGTTTGAGAAGGACCCTGCTTTTGTAGAAAAGGAGGAAGTTAAAATAAACGCTGCAACTAAAGCCCTCCCCGATGCACAAGAAAAAGAAAGTCCCGAAGTACAAAAAGCGTTATTATTGGTAGTCTCGGCCGTAAGCGCTGGTGCTTCTCAGGGTAAAGGTAAGTCACAAGGAGAGGATGTGGTGTCAAAGCAGAGGGGGGCTATTGGAATTGGAGAGCACTTACGGTGGGGAACACCAAAGAGGGCAACAGCATGAAACTACGATCGGTTAAACTGGCGCGAGCTATTTGGCTTGTCAATTACTATGACATTAATCCTTACGGTACCAGTTTAGTCCCTGCACTTCCAAAAATCGTGGGAAAATATATGTTTCAAATAATTCCCACTAAAGCAGAGGAATTTGATTTGAGTAAAGGGGTTAATTTTAGAGATGGTACGTTTCAAAACAACGATCGTGCTTTAGCCATCAATCTTACTATATTTGGTGATGGTTTAGTTGCAGATACCAGATCATCAACTGATGATTCAGATTTTTTTATTAATGAGTTACTTACTTGGATGTCTATAGAGTTTGGTTTGGCCCCTTATCAAGAATTTCTTAAATCTAAAATGTATCTTAGTGAATTATGGATTCAAACCGATAAAGCTTTGAATTCTCTTAACCCTAAATTAGACAACTTTGCAAAACAACTAACCGAATCAATCGTGGGCCGTAGCCACCAGCCTCTTGCATTTGAAACTACGGGCATTAGTTTTTGGACCGATACGACAATCATGGTTAATCCGCCAGGACCATTTAGATTCGAAAGAGAAGAAAATGCCCCATTTGGCGAACATCGTTATTATTCGTCTGCTCCGCTTCAAACAGATGTTCACCTTGGACTACTGACGGAATTAGAGGCCATTCTCACAAGTTAAGTCTTCTTCTCCCACCTAGCTTTAGCAGCTTTCCTTGCAATCTCTTTCCGTTCTTCTGGGGTGAGCTTTTCTGCGCGGGCCTTGCCGCCTTTCTTACCACCAAGACGGCCCAGAGCTACGGCGTGAGGGTTCTTATCGGAAGGTTCTTCGGCAGGTTCGCCCTCCGTGGCAATCTCGACAATCTTCTTACTCAAGAGATTGAGATCACGAGGGCGTTTCGGCTTCTTGCTTGAGTGTTCAGGCATGACTTGATTATGCCAGAACCAGAGGAAAAATCAAGTCCCGGATTTTTCAAACTGATACACTACCAGGAAGGCCGGGGAACTGCGAGCCCACCGGCCAACCGGACAGGCTGCCGGGAGGAGCGGCATTGTCCAGAGATATTCAGTCCTTGGACCTCTAGCAGGATAAGTATATGTAAATTCTATTGAAATTAATTTCCGGAGCTTTTCGATTTGAATCTAGCCAGATAGCGATTTTTACCCAGGTAGCTTTTCCCTCCTTATGAAAATTCACGAAAAACTCAGGATACGCGAGATTGGCAATACCCATACTTGGTTTTTCCAGGCTCCGGGAGCCCTGAAGCTTATGGTTCTAGCTTTTTATCTGGTTGATTTTCCTGTTTTTTTTCCATTGGAAATCCGGACCGCACTACTGTTGCGCTTTGAAACAGGGTCTTTTAAGCGCGCCTCGAAGTTGAGCTAAGGTTCATCACGGTCCACCTCCTTTGACCGGGAAACTCTCCGGAGTTAATATTTCACCATCAAACGGGGCGTCAGAAGGGGGACTATGCAAGGGATCTGGGAAGCAGCTAAGGGCGTGATCGAAACGCAAATGCCCCCCTCCACTTTCCACCTGTGGATCGAGCCCCTCATGATGGAGCCCGGCCCCGGGGGCGAACTTCTCCTGGCCTGTCCCAACCCCTTTGCCCTGCGGTGGGTCCAATCCCACTACCTGAAGCTAATTCAGCAAGTCCTCACCACCATGGGGAACGCCACCATGCCGGTGCGGCTGAAACTGCTCACCGCGCCGGCCCGGCCCCTGTGCCTGCCCCAGGTGGTGCAGCCGCGGCTGCCGCTGCCGCCGCCCGGGAACGGCGGCGGCCTCAACCGGGCCTTCACCTTCGACAAATTCGTGGTGGGCTCCTCCAACCGCCTGGCCTACCAGGCCTCCCGGGCCCTGGCCCGCAACGACACCTTTTACAACCGCATCCTGTTCCTGACTTCGGGACCGGGGCTGGGGAAAAGCCACCTGTCCCAGGCCGTGGGCAACTTCATCACTTCCGCCAAGGGCCCGAGCAGGGTGCAGTACCTCACGGCCGAGAATTTTGCCAACCAGATGGTGCAGGCCCTCAAAAGCGGCCGCATGCCCGATTTCAAGGAGCGGTTCCGGAAAGATTGCGACGTCCTGCTGCTGGAGGAAGTCCAGTTCTTAAGCGGCAAGGAAAAGATTCAGGCGGAAGTCTGCTATACCCTGGACACCCTCATGGACCAGAACAAGCGGCTGGTTTTCACCAGTTGCTACCTGCCGGGGGAGATCAGCCAGCTCTCCCAGGAACTGCGCTCCCGGCTCACCGGCGGGGTCATTACGCCCATCGGGGCCCCGGACTTCCCCACCCGGGTGCAGATCCTGGCCCACAAGGCGGACCACCGGGGGGTGCAGGTGCCGGCGAAGATCCTGGAGTATCTGGCGGAGTATGTCACCGAGGATGTGCGCCGCCTGGAAAGCGCCCTGGACTGCCTGTTGGCCCGGGCCTCCCTGCTGAAGGAGCCCTTAAGCCTGCGCCTGGCCCAGGAGGTCCTCCAGGACTTACGAGCCGTGGATGCCAGGCTGAGCATCCCCCAGATTCAGAAGATTGTGGGAGACTATTATGGCGTGAGCCTGGCGGAAATGCTGGGGCGCTCCCGCCAGAAACGGCTGGTGCGGGCCCGCCAGCTGGCCCTCTATTTTTGCCGGATTTATACCGAAAAGACTATGGTGCAGTTGGGGCGCCTCTTCCAGCGCAGCCATGCCTCCGTGGTCCACGCCCTGCAAACCCTGGAGCGGGACCGCAAGACCCTTCCCCGGCTGGCTCAAGAGATCCAGATGTTGGAGCAGAAACTGGCCCAGGCCCAGGTCAGGTCGGGGATGCCGAGAGCATCCACTCTTCACACTGATGCTTGATGACCCGGCCTTCCACGATGAAGACGATGTCCTCGGCAATGTTGGTGGCTAAATCGGCGATGCGCTCCAGGTTCCGGACGATGATGATGAAGTGGTGGAGCCGCGTCACCCACCGGGACTCCTTGATCATGCAATCCAGGATCTTCTGGATGTATTCGTCGTCCAGCAGGTCCACCTCCACGTCCCGCTGACAGACCTTGATGGCCAGCTTCGGGTCCTGCTGCACGAAGGCCTCGATGCTGGTGCGCACCATCCCCAGGGCCATATCGGCCATGACCTTGAGGTCGATGGGTAGTTGCAGAGGGGGGCGGCTGTTGAGTTCCAGGGCCCGCTCGGCAACGTTCACCGCCTGATCGCCGATGCGCTCCAGTTCGGTGGCGATGCGCATGGCCGCCACGGTGAGCCTGAGGTCCGTGGCCAGGGGCTGGCGCAAGGCCAGGAGCCTGAAGGCCTGCTCCTCGATGGTCAGTTCCATGCGGTTTAAACTGATATCGTCGGTGATGACCTCCCGGGCCAGATCGGAGTTGCGGGTGGTCACCGACAAGATGCTCTTGCCCACCGCACTTTCCGCCAGGTTAGCCATCCGCAGCAGGTTCTGTCTCAGCTCGTCCAGTTCCTGGTCGAACTGCCTGGCCATTTTCATGGGCGCCGCCATTTAGCTCCCCTCCTAAATTACTTCGTAGAAATTTTACTATAAATCGTTTAAAAGATAAATAATGTTGAAGGAATTTCTGTCAGGGTCGCAGTTATTTACAGCTCTGCTCTGAAAAGTCCCGGTAGATTGGCGGCCTAGGGGAGACCCTAGGGCACCAGCTTATTAAGATTTTTCAAGACAGTCATTAATGAGCCTTCGGCCCACCCGTAAATTATGAAAAGTTCATGGTGGGCCTCCTCCTAACTTTGAACCTTGAACCTTGAACTTTGAACTTTTCGTAACCGAGGTCTTAATTTCCTTGTCGGACCGGACCAAATGAAGATAGCCGTCCTGGGACCCGGGGCCCTGGGTTGTCTGCTGGCCGCCTTTCTCTTTGAGGCGGGAGAGGACGTCTTCCTGGTGGATTACCGCCCGGAGCGGGTGGCTTTGCTGCGACACCGGGGTATCCGGCTGCAGACCCTGGACGGGCGCTGCCGGGTGATTCCCGTGCCCATCGGCCTGCCTTACGAGGCCGGCCCGAGGGACCTGACCATCATGGCGGTCAAGGCGCATCAGACCAGGGCCGCGGCCTTGGATCTGCTCCTCTTGATGTCCCGGGGCGGCCTGGCCCTTACCCTCCAAAACGGCCTGGGGAACCTGGAAGAGATGGCCCGGGAGGTGGGCCCCGAGCGACTGCTGGCGGGAGTGGGTTTCCTGGGGGTGACCCGGGAAGATGAAGGCCGCATCATCCACGCCGGGGCAGGACCCCTCTTAATCGGCGTCCCCTCCGGCTCCGGGGTGGCCCCCGCCGCAGTGGTCGCGGTGGCCGAGGTTTTTCGCCGGGCGGGCCTTCAGTGCGAGATCAAGAGCAACATCGTCGCGGTGCTGTGGGAAAAACTGGTGATCAACGTGGCCATCAATCCCCTCACCGCCCTGCTGCGGGTCCCCAACGGCGCCCTGCCGGACCTGCCCGAGGCCTGGGAACTGGCCCTGAGCGCGGCCCGGGAGGCGACGGCAGTGGCAGCCGCCGCCGGAGTGACCCTTACCGAAGACGCCGAGACCCGGGTGCGCCAGGTCTGCACCGCCACCGCGGCCAACCGCTCCTCCATGCTCCAGGACGTGCTGGCCGGGCGGCCCACGGAAATCGAGGCCCTGAACGCCCAGGTGGCGGCCCGGGGCGCGGCCCTGGGCCTGCCCACCCCGGTTAACACCTTCCTGACCCAACTCCTCCGGGCCCTGGGTGAATCCGCCCAGTGGCGGGTGGGATAAAAGGTAACTTGAGGGGAGGGCCGGGGGAAAGCAATTCCCCCGCCCTCCCCTCAAACTCCCCTCCCAACCCCCTGAACTGTGGGCTGGTGGAGGCAGGCTACGCCTGACTCCACCAGCCTATTTTTTGCACCCTTAAGGGGTTGGGGGAGAGGGCTTGGGAGAGGGGGCAGGGGCCTTCTGCCCCTGGCCCCCTCTCCCAACTCTTCTGTCTCCTACCTCCCCGGCTCCGGGGCCGGCGGGCGCACCAGGGGCACGAAGCGCACCGGGAGGCTCGCCTCTTCTTTAAGTTGGCCTTGGGTTTTACGCAGGCGCACCAGGGTCTGGGCGCTGCCCGGGTCCCCCAAGGGGATGACCAGGCGGCCGCCCTCCTGGAGTTGCTCCGCCAGGGCCGGGGGCACCCGGGGAGCCGCGGCGGTGACCAGGATGGCGTCGAAGGGGGCCTCTTCGGGCCAGCCCAGGTAGCCGTCGCCGCTTTTAACCCGCACCCGGGAGTAACCCAGGCTCTTGAGGCGTTCCCCGGCCTCCCGGGCCAAGTCCGGGCGGATCTCGATGCTGAAGACCTTCTCCGTGATCTCAGAGAGCACCGCGGCCTGGTAGCCCGAGCCCGTGCCCACCTCCAGGACCTTGTCCCCGGGCTTTACCAGGGCCCACTCCGTCATCAGCGCCACAATGTACGGCTGGGAGATGGTCTGCCCGTCGCCGATGGGCAGGGGATAATCGCCGTAGGCCATGGATACCAGGGACCCCGGCACGAAGCGGTGCCGGGGCACCCTACCCATGGCCGCCAGCACCCGGGGGTCGCTAAGGCCCCGGCCTTCCAGCTGCAGGGACACCATGGCCCGGCGGGCGTCGTGATAGTCCTCGGCCGGCCAGGCCGCCCCGGCCCCGATCCCCGAACCTAGCCAGCAGAGAGCCAAGACGAGAATTGTGCAACTTCGATAATTCTTCATGGCGGTTTCCCGGAAAAACTTCAAAAATTCCAAGTCTAATCCGGGGCTTAAATCTCCCGAAAAAGTTGATTAAAGAATTTTCTCTAAGGCCCCGAAAGGCGTCATCTTAAAAAGAAATAATTATTACTGATAGTTAGTCTACAAGGGCCCTGCCGCCTGGCGTGTAACCTTTTGTTAACGTCCCCTATGGCAGATATTAAAACATGTCCGGATAAAAAGAAATGAATTTTGTCTCCGGTGGTGATAAGCGCACCGAATTTCTTGACCACGATTCCCGGTCTGGATTCGTTGGAGAAGCCTCAGGGGGCCGTGATGGAACAGGACTTTAAGATCCTTTTTCTGGAAGACGCCGACCGCGGCGAGGGCCTGATCACCTTTGAACTCAGCCGGGCGCCCAGGCCCGTGGCAGTAAAGCAAGTCCAAGACCGGGCCGCTTTCCTCCAAGCCCTGGAAGAGTTTGGCCCTCACCTCATCCTTACCGATTACCGGTTGCCCTCCTTTGACGGCCTGACGGCCCTGGCCCTGGCCCGGGAAGTCTGTCCGGAGGTCCCCTTCATCTTTGTTTCCGAAGTTTTAAGCGAAGAGTTAGGCCGCAGCGGGGCCGCGCAATTCGGGCCGGAAATCGACGGGATGCTGGCCCATCTTGCCGCCGGCAGCCTGATGGTTTTCCTGGCCCCGGATGGACGCATCCTGGAATTCAATCACGGGGCCCAACGTCTCACCGGCTGGCAGCGGGGCGAGGTTCTGGGGAAAGACGCCGTGGACCTGCTGATTCCCGGAGAACAGCGCCAACTGGCCAAGGCCAAGTTGTCCGAAATAATGGCGGGAAAGCCGGCAGAAAGCCTGGACCTGCCCTTGCAGTTCCGGGATGGCTCCCAGGAGCTGTTCCGCTTGGAGGTGAGCCTGCTGCGGGACGCCCAGGACCGGCCCCTGGGGATCCTGCTGGTGGGGCATAAGGTGGCGGAGCCTCACCGGAAGCCGAAACTCGCTCAGTCTAAACCTAAGCCGACGGCCCCCTTAATCAGGCGAAGTATCGGTTGCTGTTAGACAGTCGCAACCTGCGGCGCCAACGCCCGGGAACTCCTGGCCATTTGAGACCCCATCTTCCTGGTGAGGGGTTTAATACCAGTTTACCATCGACAGGCAACGATCCATCTGTAGGGGCGCACCCGGGTGTGCGCCCTGAGGGCGGACACGCAGGTCCGCCCCTACAAAAAATCCCTGTTTGCTAGCAAGCTGAGACCTCTGCAAAAAGCCTTTTGGTCATTCTGAGCGAAGCGCAGAATCTCGTATTTGAGATTCTTCGGTCGCCTCGCCCCCTCAAAATAACCCCGTATCTTCAGGCCAGACTCTCTTTCTTGGTCGCCAGCCGGATGGCCAGGTCTGTCAGATACCCCGATTTTTCAATCCGGGCCACCCAGTCCGCGGGGATGGCGCCGATGCCCAGATAAGCCCCGCTGAGGCCGCCGGCCATGGAGGCAATGGAGTCGGAATCTCCCTGGACGTTGGCCCCCCGGCGGATAGTGGCCAGAAAATCCTCCGGTGATTTCAGAAAGCAGTAAAGCGCCGCCGTGACCGCTTCTTCGGCCACCCAGCCGTCGCCGATATGGGCCAAAGCCTCGTCTGCGGAAGCCATATCCAGGGCTTGCTCCAGACGTTCCAGGGCCAGGTCGAAATCCCGGGACTGTCCGTGGGTCTCCAGTTCCAGGGCCGGGATGAACTCTTCCGGGGGCCGGCGGTCCAGGGCCAGTTTCACCAGGAAAGCCGCGGCCACCGCGCCCACCTGGGCCCCAGGGTGGTGGTGGGTGGTGAGAGCCGTGGCCGCGGCCACCTGGCGCAGCTTGGGAAGGTCGCGCTGGTAAAGGAAAGCAATGGGGGCCACCCGCATGGCGGCGCCGCAACCCTTGGAGTTGGGTTTGCCGCTTTTCCACCAGGGCACCCCGGCCTCCAGCTGGCGGGCCCCGAACAGGCAGGCCCCTCCGGGCGCGCCCCGATCCAGTTCCGGGGCATGGAGCCAGGCGATGAACTCCCGGGTGACGGCCGCCATGATGGCCCCCAGGTCCTGGTCCCCCGCGGCCACCAGGGCCTCGGCCACCGCCAGGGTCATCTGGGTGTCGTCGGTGAACCAGGCCGGCTCGGGCAGTTCCCGGATGCCGGCCGGGCCGTAACGCTCCCGGATGCCCTTCAATTCCCAGAATTCCACCGGCGCCCCCAGGGCGTCACCCAGGGCCAACCCGTAAAACATGCCCAAAACCTGGTCCATCACCGATCCTCGCGATCAATTGTATTGTTGGGAGGAAGCCCGGGGGGCGGCGCCCCCTGCCGGGGATTGGCGTCGGGAGCGGTCCTGGCGGCCTCCTCCGGCAAGTGCCGGCTTGGCTGAGCCCAGCCCCATGGCTTCCCGGTTCTCCAGGATCTTGTCGCAGATCGCCTGAGCCAGGACTCGGTGGCCGTATTCCCGCAAGTGCCCGCTGTAATTAACGAAAATAGACCCGGGCGCCTCGGCGGCCAACACCTCTTTCATGGAGAGGTGATAGACCCCGGGGCCCACCCATTTCTCCGCCAGCCCGTCCAGTCCGAAGTCCGACACCCGTACGGCTCGGGGCAGTTCTCCCTCCAACCGGCACTGGGTGATGAGTACCAGGGGGAGTATGGCGGCTGCGCACCAGGGCCACATTCGCCGCGGTGGTTTCTTCGGCCAGCCGGATGCGCGCCGCTAATTCCCCGGGGTCCTTGGAGGCGGCCACCTGGGCGTCGGCGTCGCTGCTGGCGTATTTAAGCCGGATTTCTTCGGGCACCAGGGGCCAGAACACCTTTTCCAGCTTGGCTTCATAGAGGCGCCGGAAGATGAAGCTCTTCATCAGCCAGTGCTTGGGGTGCCATCCCAGGAACTCCCGGCTCCGGCGCCACTCCCGCTCATCTTCCCACTTGTTGGCGTCGTTCACGTGCAGGATGATGAGACTGGGGTCGAATTCCAGGATTTTTTGGAGCACGATCCGGCAGCGCCGGGACCCGTAACCCGGCACCGCCAGGTTGATGGACTCGGTGGGGATATTATGCCCCTTCAGCTCTTCCCCCAGCTGCCAGGGGTAGGCCGCCTGAAAACTCGGCCCCCGGGGGACTGAGTCGCCCACCACGAAGATGCGGAAGGTGCCCGGCGGACGCTGCCGCTTAAAGGATTGGGGATGAAACCGGCGCCCCCCCGCCCGGTAAAGCTCCACGGTGCCATCGGCCTGCTCGGCAAACCCGGCCTCGGGGTCGTAACCATAGGTGAAGCGCCCGGTGATGTCATGGGGAAAAAAGAGGTAGGCCCCCAGTTCGGCTAACCCCAGGAGGCAGACCACCATCAAGAATGCCGGAGTAACGAGCCTTTTCATCAGAATTGAAAATAGATGAATTCCGTGTCGTGCTCCGCCGACGAGACGATCAAGAGCAGGAGCACGGTGTAAATAAGCCCCCGGGCGGCCCACGGCACGTGCTTCAGGGAGGTTTCGTCCCGGTACTTCCAGGTCAGCATTTGCAGCAGGAACAAGGGGGTGACGTGGATGAGGAGCCAGATAAAGGACCTCTGCCAGTCCAATCCCAAGGACTGGTCCCAATTGCCCAGGGCCCCGAACCAGGAACCCAGATGCGACAGCGAGGGGCTGCGGAAAATAGCCCACCCCACCAAGGTGAAGGCAAACATCAGGGGAATGGCCACGGCGCTCTGCCAACCGAGCCGGTCTTCCCGGATGGCATTGAAGGGCGGCAGCACCCGGTAGAGGATGAGCAGCAGGCCGTGGTAGGCCCCCCAGAGGACGAAAATCCAGGAGGCCCCGTGCCAGAGCCCGGCCAGGAGCATGACGATTCCCAGGTTGCGCAGGGTCTCCCAGCGGGCGCCCCGGTTGCCCCCCAGGGGAATGTAGAGATAGTCCCGGAACCAGGTGGACAGGGAAATGTGCCACCTGCCCCAGAACTCCGAAGGCGTGCGGGAAAAATAGGGGAACTGGAAGTTTTGCACCAGGTCGATGCCCAGGAGCTTGGCGGAACCCCGGGCAATGTCCGTGTAGCCCGAGAAATCGCCGTAGATCTGGAAGGCAAAAGCCACCACCCCCAGGACCGCCCAATAGCCGTTGAGCGAGGTGTGAGGATCGAAGGCATAGCTTGCCAGGATGGCGCAATTGTCCGCCACGAACACCTTCTTAAAGAAGCCCAGCAACATGAGCCGCAGGCCGTCTTGCAGATAGGTCCCCTGAAAATTCAGACCTTTCTCCAGCTGCGGAATCAGGTTCTTGCCCCGCTCGATGGGTCCGGATACCATCTGGGGGAAAAAGGCGTCAAAGGTGGCGAAGGTGAGGAACTTTTCGCAGGCCGGGGCCTGGCCCCGGTAGATGTCGATGACGTAGCCCAGGGATTGGAAGGTGTAAAAAGAGATCCCCACCGGCAGGATAATCTTGAGCAGGGTCCAATCGGACTTGAGGCCCGCGGCCGTCAGCAAGGACTTGGCGGACTCCACGAAAAACCCGCAATATTTAAAGAAGCCCAGGATGGCCAGACAAAAGCCGACGCTGAGAATCAGCAATAACCTGGGCCGGTTTTCCCGGGCCCAGGCCCAGATGGCTTCGTGCGCCGCCCAAAAGGCCAGGCCCAGGCCGGCGCTGAGAATCACCAGGGCCGGCGAGATGCCCCAGGAGGGCCGGAACAGATAGCAGGCCGAGAGCCAGATGGCGGGGAGCCAAGCCAGGAGCAGGACCTTGGGGGCCCCGAGCCGCTGGCCGCCGAGGCTCAGGCCGCAGGTGAAATCGATGGCGGTGGTGGCCAGCACCAGGGCCAGGAACCGCACATCCCAACAGGCGTAAAAGAAATAGCTGGCGCCGAGCAAGAGCGGCAGCCGCCACCTGGGGGGCAGACTCCAGTAGAGAATGAGGATGGCGGGCAGAAAAAGCAGATATTGCCAGGAAATGAAAGACATAAGGGTCCGCTTATCTGGGCGCGTTTGTCAGCAAATGTCAGTAGGGTCCGGCAAGATGATTGCTACAAGTCGATGCGAATACGATTTCTTCAGGGTCGCCATTCTCAACTTCCAGGACTCTCATGGATCTTCCCTCTCCCCTCAAAGGGGAGAGGGAATTTTTGGTGGCACAGGCTTCCAGCCTGTGCTGGCGCAGGCTGAAGCCTGCGGCTACCTTCTATCAGCGGCTCCTGACCGAGTGCAACATCCCTGCCGGACACTACAAGCCATTTCAAAACCTAGCTTTATAGAAAATTGTCATTCTGAGCGCAGCGAAGAATCTAGTCATTTTAAAGACCTAGACCCTTCGCTTTCGCTCAGGGTGACAGAGAGAATGGATTTTGAAATGACTGGTAGTGACCGTGCCCTCTTTAGAAAAGGTAGGTAAAAAACCTCTCCTGGTTTAAAAACCATATTAATTACCAGGCGCCACTTCGCACCGCCGGGCCGTAACCAGCAGCCGGGCTTCTCCACTTATCGGTAAGCTATATTCTCGCGCCTTAAGGTTCCTTAGTCCAAGAATTTCCGTCTGCTTGCCGGCTGCCTCCAGTTCCGCGGCGGGAAGCCCCGGACCTTTGAGGGCCAGGGCGATCCCCCCGGGCAACAGCAGGGGGGCGGCGAGCTCCAGAAAGCGGGTGAGTTTGAAGGTGGCCCGGGAGACCACCGCGGCAAACCGGGGCCCCCACTGCCGGGCCCGGGCCGGCGTCAGGTGGACCCGGACCACTTCCACGTCGCTCAGCTTCAGACAGGATACCAGATACTCCAGGAAAGCCGCCTTTTTCTCCCGGGCTTCCACCAGGGTGAGGGCCAGGGTAGGCCGCACCAACTTCAGCGCCAGCCCCGGAAACCCGGCGCCGCTCCCCAGATCGGCCAGGGAGGCGGCCTCTCCCAGAAAGGGGGCCACCGCCAGGGAGTCCAGAAAATGCTTAATGACGATGTCCCGGTCGGTGCGCAAGGCGGTGAGGTTGACCCGGGCGTTCCAGCGCTTCAGTTCGGTGAGATAGAAAAGAAATTGGGCCAGTTGGGGCTGGTCCAGTTCCAGCCCCAGGGCGGCGGCGCCGTCTTGGAAGAGCTCGATGGGGTCTTGAGAATCCATGGAACCTGCTTTGCTCTGAAGCCGCTCTATGGTTGGTGCCGCCTGGCGCACAGGCTGGAAGCCTGTGCCACCAATTTTTCCCTCGTTCCCAAGCTGCTCTTGGGAACGAGTATTTAAATGTAGCGCCGCCGCCCTCGGCGGCGCCGGAACCAGACCCCCGGGGACGGAACGGAAAACCGCAAGATCGTGTGGCGCTTCATAAATAAGATGGTTTTCTTCTTAAGGAAAAAGCCCCAATAAAGGCCAATATTTTACCCCCCTTTTTTAAAGGGGGGCAGGGGGGATTATATAAGCCTTTTATAATCCCCCTAAATCCCCCTTTAGAAAAGGGGGACTTTAAACCAGCTCTGTTAGGACCAGGCAAAATAATGGCCATCTAATTTATGAAGCATGACGATAGATTACTTCCCCAGGCAAAACTGGGCGAAGATGCGATCCAGGACGTCTTCCCCCACTTCCTGGCCGGTGATCTCTCCCAGCTCGCCCACGGCTTCCCGAAGTTCCAGGGCCACCAGTTCCCAGGCGGGGCCAGGTCCCAGTAGGGCCAGGGCCTGGCGCAGGCGCTCCAGGCAATTCTGCAGATGCCGGTGATGCCGGGCCTGGGTGACCATCTCCCCGGCCGGGGTCAGGCCGCCGCCCAGGGCCAGGTCCACGATGCCGCGCTTTGCATCCTCCAGGCCCTGGCCCGTGAGGGCGGAGATCCTGACCACCGGAAAAGTCGCGGCCGCGGCCAAATCCTGGGCCGCCAGCACCGCCGGCAAATCTATCTTGTTGATTACCAGGATCGCCGAGCGGCCGCGCAACTCCCCCAGGGCCTCCAGGTCCCCGGGGTCCAGAGGGAGGCTCCCGTCCACCAGGTAAAGCACCAGGTCCGCCTGGGCCAGCTTATCCCGGGTGCGCTCAATCCCCAGGGCTTCCAGCCGGTCCCGGGCCGGGCCCAGTCCTGCGGTGTCGGCCAGGCGAACCATGACGCCGCCCAGGCTGATGGCCTCCTCGATGACGTCCCGGGTGGTGCCGGGGATCTCGGTGACGATGGCCCGGTCCAGGTCCAGGAGGCGGTTCAGCAGGCTGGATTTCCCCACATTGGGGCGCCCGGCGATGACCACCTGGAGCCCCTCCCGGAGCAGGCGCCCTTCCCGGTAGGTGCCGGCCAGGTCTTCCAGAAATTGCCCCTGGGCCGTCAGGACGGCGGCGCAGGATTCCGGGGAGAGCTCCCCGGCCTCCTCCGGGAAATCCAGGGCCGCCTCCACCCGGGCCAGTAGGTCCAGCAACGCCTCCCGGGCCTGGCGCACGGCGCGCCCCAGGCCGCCGCTCAGGTGCCCCGCCGCCACTTTCAGTCCCGCCTCGGTGCGGGCCTGAATCACCTCCAGGACCGCCTCGGCCTGGGTCAGGTCCACCCGGCCGGAGAGAAAGGCCCTGAGGGTGAACTCCCCGGGCCGGGCCAGGCGGGCTCCCTGGGCCAGGGTCAGGTCCAGGATGCGCCTGAGCACCCCGTAGCCGGAGTGGCAGTTGATCTCCACCACGTCTTCCCGGGTGTAGGTGTGGGGTCCTGGCATGAAGGCGAGGAGCACTTCGTCCACGACCGCCCCCGCCCCCCCTGGGGGTCGACGATCTGCCCTAAGTAGAGCCGGTGGGACCGCCACCGGCGGTGATTTTTGCGGGGACGAAAGATACGGCGGGCAATGCTTAGGGATTCCGGGCCGGAGAGCCTGACGATGCCGATGCCCCCCTCGCCCAGGGGAGTGGAAATGGCCGCGATGGTATCGGCCGGGTCAGGGGGTCTCAAAAGGCCCGGCGGCATCCTCCTGGCCTTCCCTCTTTTTCGCCGGCGAGATGATCACCTTCTTGTAAAGGCCTTCACCCCGGCTCATGGTCTTCAGGTCCTTGTCGCCCTGCAGGGCCAGGTGCACGATGCGCCGGTCGTAAGGATTCATGGGATTAAGGGTGATGGACTTGCCGCTGCGCTTGACCTTCTCGCCGTATTTCCGGGCCATGTGGGACAGAGACTCGTTATGGCGTTCCCGGTAAGCTTCCACGTCGATGGCGACCCTGACCTTGCGGCGGCTCTTTTTGGCCAGCATCTTGGTGAGGAGATATTGCAAGGCATCCAGGGTCTGGCCCTGTTTGCCGATGAGGAGCCCCGCATCATCGGTTTCGATGCGCAAGGTGATCCGGTCTTCCTCCTGGTGCGCCGAGACCTTGGCGGGTTCTTGCATCATCACCAGGAGCTGCTCCAGCATCTCCTGGGCCAGGGGCAACAGGTCCTCTGCGGCCTCTCCCAGCAGCGCCGCCCGGATCCTGGCTTTGCGGCTCCCCAAACCGAACAGCCCGGGGGACCCCAGGGAAACGATCTCGATCTCCAATTGCTCCGGCGGCACCTGGAAATGCGCACAGGCTATTTCGATGGCTTCTTCGGTGCTTTTGCCTTCAAACTCCTGAAACTCCATCAATACATCCTCTGAAAACCTACGTAAGGTACTTGTTGGTGTAGTGCTGCTGCACGATGGAAAGGACGTTGTTGACCAACCAGTAGATCACCAGGCCGGAGGCAAAATTGAGAAACATGAACGTGAAGACCAGCGGCAGAAACATCATCATCTTGGCCTGGGTGGGATCTCCCGGCGACGGGGTCATCTTCTGCTGAATGAACATGGTGGCCCCCATGACGATGGGGGTGATGAGCAGCGGGTCCTTGGCCGAGAGGTCGGCCAGCCAGACGAGGTTGGTAAAGGGCACCGTGGGGAGAAAGGAGGCGTGCCGCAGTTCGATGGCGTAGCCTAGCACGTTGTACAAGGCGATGAAGACGGGCAGCTGCAGCACCATGGGCAGGCAGCCGGCCATGGGATTAACCTTGAAGGTGCGGTACAGGGCCATCAGCTCCTTGTTCATGGCCTCTTTGTCGTCTTTGTATTTCTCCCGGATCTTGGCCACTTTGGGCTGGAGCTTCTGCATGTCCTTCATGGACTTGTAGCTCTTGTGGTTGGGGTAAAAGAAGACTATGCGAATCAGGACCGTCAAAATGATGATGGCCCAGCCATAGTTAAAGGCATAACCCTCAAAGAACTTCAACACGTGCAGCAGGGGTTTGCCCAGGAAATCGAACCAGCCGAAGTTCACCGCCCCGTCCAACCCCAGGGGTTGGAGGTAGCTCAGGTCCTTGGGGCCGAAATACAGGGCATAGGAAAACCGGGCCTCCTGGCCCGGCGGCAGGGAGTCCACCGGGACCTTCACCGTGGCCACCATGGGGCCCGGGAGTTTTTCGTGCAGGGTGACTACGGCTTTGGGGGCCCCGGGCACGATGGCGGTTAGAAAGTAGCCTTCGTCCAGGCCGGCCCAGTCCACCTTGCCGGTGAAGGTCTTGGGCTCCTTCAGACTGCCGCTTTTGATATCGTCCCAGTGCTGGTTGACGGAGCCGTTGAATCCGAGAAAATGGAACCGGCTGGCTTCTTCATCCGCGTAATTCTCGCTGAGATCCAGGCTCAACTGCCCTTCCAGGGGCTGGCGGGTGTGGTTCGTCAGGTTCACGGCCAGGTCAAAGCTATAACTGTCGCTGTTGAAGGTGAAGGTCTTGGTGAAGACCACCCCTTGGGGACTGGCGCAGGTGAATTTCAAGGTGCCCTTTTCCCCGGGCTTCAGGGTGAGGCTCGGCCGGGAGGCTTCGCAGTACAGGGTGGCGGGCACCTCCACATCCTTCCCCTCCCAGGCCAGGCCCAGGGGGAGTTCCTGATTCCTGCCGGCCCGCACCAGCTCTTTGGGCTTGGCCCCGGCCTGGGTCGGGCTTTGATAACGCTCCAGCTCCAGGGCCACGGGACCCAGCTTGAACTCGGTGATGGGCTGGAAGGGCATACTCTGCAGGTAGTCTTTCAGCTGGAAGCTTTTGAGGCGTCCCCCCGTTTCGGTGAATACGGCCTTAAACCGCGGGGTCTCCACCACCACGTCCCGGGCTGGACGGGCCCCCACCACGGAGGGCGGGGGCGGAGCCGGGGCCGGGCGGGCCGCCGGCGCCGCCGGGGCCGGAGCCGCCGGGGCCGGGACCGCCGGGGCCGAGGCCGCCGGCGCCGGGACCGTCGGTTTGGCCGCGGTTTCCGTCGCCGGCCCTGCCGGGGCCAGAAGTTTCTGAAAAGTCTGGCCGAAATAGATGAAGGCCAAAAATACCACAAAGCTCAAAGCGAGGGCGATCAAGGCCCGTCTTTCCATTATCAGAACTCCTCAGGGTACCGGGTCCCAGCCCCCGGGGTTAAAGGGATGGCAGCGGCCCAGGCGCCACAGGCTCAGGTACGAGCCCCTCCAGAAGCCGTAACGCGCCAGGGCCTCGGCGGCGTAATGCGAACAGCTGGGAGCAAAACGGCAACAGCTGGGGATCAGGGGCGAGACCAACAGCTGGTATGCCCTGATCAGCAAGAGGCCCGCTTTAGTAATTAATTGCATAAGTCCATGAATTATTTGGTTGCCGTTTTTGTTCCCCCCTTTTTCCCAGGGGGACTGGATGAATTCCTGTCTTGGAGGATGCCGTAGTCACTTACCTGATCTTCGCCACCGGGTCCTAAAAGCTATTGCAAAACCTCACTCCGCCCTAAGTTGTCCTTCTGAGCGCCGCCCAGAATCTAGTTATTTTTAATAACCTGAGATGCTTCGCTTTATATGAAAAAATCCTTTCTTCTTGGCGGATTATGCTGGCAGCCAGGGACGGCCGCCCTAGCAAAAAATCTTCGGACGGTGGGGTGGGCCTCCGTGCCCGCCATCCTTAAATTTTCAGGTGGCGCTGCGACCTCCAGGCCGTATTGGTTCGTTCAGGGTGACGGGGAAAATGGGTTTTGAAAAAGCTTCTAGTCACTCGGGGTGTCTTTCACCCGACGGAGCAACAAGCGGCCCAACTCTTCCTCCACCTGGAGGTAGTTCAGTTCGGCGGCCCCCTTCTTGGCCATGATAACCAGGTCCCCGGGGGGCAGCTGGTTTTTGTGGCGGCGGAAGAATTCCCGCAGCAGGCGTTTCACCCGGTTGCGCCTGACGGCCTTGCCCAGGCGCCGGGTCACCGCCAGCCCCAGACGGGGGGCGCCAGCCGGCGCCGGAGCCAGAATGATGCCAAAGTGGCGCGTGTGCAGCCGCCGGCCCTGGGCCTGCGCCCGGAGAAAGTCGGCGCGCCGGCGCATATGGTCCGCTTTGCTGAACCGGGCAGTCCCTGTGGCGGATGGAGTGGGGGCAGAGCACCGGCTGGGGGGTTCAGGGGTCAGGCTCAGGCGGCTCCCACCCTTAGACCGAGAGGCGTGTCCGGCCCTTGGCCCGACGGCGCTTCAAAACCCGGCGGCCGCCCTTGGTGCTCATCCGCTCCAGAAAACCGTGGGTTCGGGCCCGGCGCACATTATGGGGTTGATACGTCCTTTTTGACATTCCTTTTTCCTTATTCCAGAACTTGTTCCAACCATTTTATAAACCATTTATGGCCGCTTTTGTCAAGGGAGGCAGGGAATTTTGCCGAATTACCCCGGTCAAGGTCATTTTCCTGGAGGGCGCCCCCGGCAGAACGCCCCGGCAGAGTGGCCCCACCGGTCCGCCCTGATATCCTTGGTTATGCAATCTACCAACGACCTAAGTGGGTTCTGGACCCAGTCCCCCTCTGGCCCCGGACGGCCCCCCCGGATTTTTCTATTGAATTTTTTCACTAAGTAGGCACAATAAATAGACGCGGCGCTCATGCAGTCCCTCTCCGGCGCTCCGAGACGGGCGCGCCTCTTTGTCCTCTGACCGGGCTGCCACACCCCAGGCGGGGTTTCCACGATAAAGGAGTCCATATCTTATGTTTCTCGATCCCATTTTAGGGTGGTTTTCCAACGACCTGGCCATCGATCTGGGCACCGCCAACACCCTGGTCTACGTCAAAGGCAAGGGCATCGTGCTCAGCGAACCCTCCGTGGTGGCGGTGCGCAAAACCGACCGGGACCGCAGCCGGGTACTGGCCGTGGGCCGGGAGGCCAAGATGATGCTGGGCCGCACCCCGGGCAACATCGTGGCCATCCGCCCCATGAAAGACGGGGTCATCGCGGATTTCGAAATCACCGAGGCCATGCTGCGCCACTTCATCCGCAAGGTCCACAACCGCCGCTCCCTGATCCGGCCCCGCATCATCATCTGCGTGCCCTCGGGGATCACCCCGGTGGAAAAACGGGCGGTGCGGGAGTCGGCCGAATCCGCCGGGGCCCGGGAAGTCTACCTCATCGAAGAACCCATGGCCGCGGCCATCGGCGCCGGGCTCCCCATCACCGAGCCCATCTGCAACATGGTGGTGGACATCGGCGGCGGCACCTCCGAGGTGGCGGTCATTTCGCTCGCCGGCATCGTCTACTCCAAGTCCGTCCGAGTGGGCGGCGACAAAATGGATGAGGCCATCCTGCAGTACGTCAAGCGCACTTACAACCTGCTCATCGGCGAACGCACCTCGGAGATCATCAAGACCACCATCGGCAACGCTTATCCCGGCACGGAGAGCGAGTTCATGGACGTCAAGGGCCGGGACCTGGTCACCGGCATTCCCAAGATCATCAACATCAACTCCGACGAAGTGCGCCAGGCCATCCAGGAGCAGATCGACAGCATCGTGGCCGCGGTCAAGACGGCCCTGGAGCAGACCCCGCCGGAGTTGGCCGCGGACATCGTGGACCGGGGCATCTATCTCACCGGCGGCGGCGCTCTCTTAAAGAACCTGGACGTCCTCCTGCACCAGGAGACCGGACTTCCCATCAAGATCGCCGACGACCCCCTGACCACCGTGGTCTTGGGTTCCGGCCGGGCCCTGGATAATTTGAACATTCTAAAGGAAGTCATGATTGACTGAGGCGGTTTAATTTGCGCCCCAAAGGTCGCTTCCGCACCCCACTGATAGTCGCCGTCGCTCTGCTGCTGGTCTTCTCGGTACTTTCCCTGAGCCTGAAGCGCACTTTGGCCCTGAAAAAGGTCGAGGGCTGGGTGGTCTCCCTCTCCGCCCCGGGGCTTCAGGCCCTGGAATATGCGACCAGCGGCGTCAGGAATCTCTGGCGGGGTTACTTTGACCTGGTGGGGGTGAAGCAGGAAAATACGGCCCTCAAACAGCGCCTGGAGGAATACCGGCAAAAGGAGGTGCGCTTTCAGGAGGCCCAGCAGGCCATGACCCGCCTGGAGGGGCTCCTGGATCTGAAGAGGCAGGTGGTCCTGCCCGTCATCGGCGCCCGGGTCATCGCCTATGACCCGTCCATGTGGTCCCGCAGCGCCATGATTGACCAGGGCCAGGCCCAAGGAGTCAAGGAGGGGCTGCCCATCCTGGCCCCCCAGGGGATCGTGGGCCGGGTGGTGGAAGCCTACCCCCAGTACTCCAAGGTGATGCTCATCGTGGACCGCAAGAGTGGAGCCGACGCCATGATCCAGCGCACCCGGGTGCGGGGCATCCTCCAGGGCAAGGGCGGCAACCGCTGCTCCCTGGAATTCGTGCCCAAGAGCGCCGACGTCCAGGTGGGAGACCTGGTGCTGGCTTCCGGCCTGGTGGGACTCTATCCCAAGGGCCTGGTATTTGGCAAAGTCTCCGGGACCAACAAAAAAAATCCCGGCCTGTTCCAGGAAATCGAGGTGACCCCGGCCGTGGATCTCTCCGCCCTGGAAGAGGTGTTGGTGGTAAAAGTTGCCAATATCGCCATTGCTGAGCCATGATCGCCGCTTTTCTCCTTTTTGGCGCCGTGGGCCTGGGCTTCTTCTACTTGCAGAATCTGCTCTTCTTCCCCCATGTGCACCTGCGGCTGCTGGCCCTGCTGCTGTTTTACGTGGGGATGCGGCCCTCTCTGTCCCTGGCCCTGTCTCTGGGTCTGGCCCTGGGCCTGCTGCAGGACAGCTACGCCACCACCCCCATGGGGCTGCACCTGGGGGCGGCCCTGGTGCTGGTGGCCGTGGCCCGGTTCTTCCGGCGCCGCCTGTTATTGCAGCGCCTGCCCTCCCAGGTGCTGGCCGGCGTGGTGGCCCTGACCCTGCAAGAGGCCTGTTTCCAAGCCGGCGGCCTCCTGTTCGGGGTGCAGCCCTTTATCAGCAAAGAGATCATCTTCAATCATGCCTGGGAAATCCTGGGGACTGCGGCCCTGGGGCCCTTGATGTACCACTTGGTCAAGGGTCTGGAAAAGTTCTTGCGCCGCTTTGGCTGGCGGGCCATGGGTGAGCCTCCCGCCTACCAGCCGTTTTCATGAGCCTTAAGACCTTCTCCCTCGGGACCTGAAAGCCATGCTAAGCCTGGAGAACAAAGGTTTCCTGAGTATCAAGATCCCCGAAGGCACCTTCGGCGGCCTGATGGTCCCGGAGGAGCAGGAACAGGCGCGCCGCACTTTCTCCGCCGTGGCCTTGGTAATTCTCTGCCTCTTCGGGCTTCTCTTCTTCCGCCTCTGGTTCCTGCAGCTGGTCCAGGGAGACGACCTGCGCCAGCGCTCGGAACATAACCGCATCCGCCAGTTGGATCTGCCCCCCTGGCGGGGCATGATCCTGGACCGCAACGGCCAGTTGCTGGTGGGCAACCGCCCCCGCTATGAGCTGGTGGTGGTGCTGGAAGATGTGGCCGACCTGCCGCTCCTGGCCGGGCGCCTGGCGTCTCTCCTGCACCTGGACGCCCAGCAGCTGGCCGCCCAACTCAACGGGGCGCGCAGCTCCGGCCTCTACCAGGCCCGGGTCCGGGGCGACCTCACCTGGGAGGAACTGGCCCGGGTGGAAACTTATCAGCCGGAATTGCCCGGGGTGATGATCCAGGTCCAGCCCAAGCGGGAGTATCGCCACAAGGGCCAGGCGGCCCACGTGCTGGGCTACCTGGGGGAGATCAGCGACGTCCAGCTCAAGAACGGCAAGTTTACGGACTACAAGATGGGAGACTACCTGGGCCGATGCGGCGTGGAGCTGGCCTGGGAAGGCTACCTGCGGGGCCAGCGGGGCTACCGCCGCATCGAAGTGGACGCCTACGGCCGGGAACTGGGCCAGCTGGACCGCACCTTCCCCACCCCGGGCGCCAACGTCTACCTCACCCTGGACGACAAACTGCAGCAGGAAGCCGAGGCCTGCCTGGAGGGGAAGGCGGGGGCCATCGTGGCTCTGGACCCCCGCTCCGGCAAGATCCTGGCCATGGCCTCTTCCCCCACCTTTTCCCAGGAGGCCTTCGAGCGGGGGCTCAGCTCCCAGGAATGGCAGAAGCTCAGCAGCGACAAGACCCATCCCCTGGAAAACCGCCCTTTAAAAGGCCAGTATCCCCCCGGTTCCACCTTTAAAATCGTCATGGCGGTGGCCGGCCTGGAAGAAAAAGTCATCACCCCCGATACCGTGATTCACTGTAGCGGCTCCCTGCCCTTCGGCAACCACGTTTTTCATTGCTGGCGCCTGGGCGGCCACGGCGGGGTGAGCCTTTACGAGGCCCTGGTGGATTCCTGCGACATCTACTTCTATAACGTGGGCCGGCGGCTGGGCATCGACCGCATCGCCAAATGGAGCCAGCGTTTCGGCCTGGGCCAGCCCACGGGCCTGAAGCTGGACAAGGAAATGAGCGGGCTGGTGGCCTCTTCCGCCTGGAAGAAGGCCCGCTTCAACCAGCCCTGGCACGAAGGGGAAACCCTGTCCGTAGCCATCGGCCAGGGCTATAACCTGGCCACCCCCATCCAGATGGCCCAGGTGGCCGCGGCCGTCGCCAACGGCGGCTATCTCTATGAACCCCAGCTGGTGGAAAAAGTGGAGAATCCCGCGGGGGAGATCGTGTTCCAGGCCAAGCCCGTCCTCAAATCCCAACTGGGGGCGTCCCCCGAAACCCTGAAGGTAGTGCGGGAGGCCCTGCGCGGGGTGGTGAGCGAAGGGACGGGTAAGGCCGCCAACCTGCCCAACGTGGAAGTGGCCGGCAAGACCGGCACCTCCCAGGTGGTGGCCCTGGAAAAGGAAAAGGCCAAAGGCAAAGGCGGACCATTAGGCAATCATGCCTGGTTCGTGGCCTTTGCGCCGGTGGAGAATCCCCAGATCGCGGTGGCCGTTCTCATTGAGCACGCCGGCCACGGCGGTTCGGCGGCCGCGCCCCTGGCCCGTCGCGTTCTGGCTTCCGCCTTCCCCGAAAACCGGGTGGCCAAATCGGAGTGAAAGCTATCAGCGGTCAGCTTTCAGCTTTCAGCCCTGGCCGGCAGGAGGTCAGAAGCCCAAGATATTAGCGTGATTGTACTTTACGATACCTGCATCACATCTAATGAAAAAAGGCGGGCCCCTGGGCCCGCCCCACCGTTGCGACTGCTACCAAATTGCGGTCAAACAGGTCTTGCTCTTGGTGTCATTCTGAACGGAGCGTAGCGTAGTGAAGAATCTAGATTCTTCGCTACGCTCAGAATGACAATGTTGCTTTTCTGACCACAACTTGGCATGCAATAGTTAAAAACCGTGCAGCATAAAAGCTGACCGCTGATAGCTGACTGCTGACCGCTACTCCTCCCCCCAGCCCTCCCCTCAAATCAGTCCGAAAAAATACCGCCCCCCTCGTCCCCCGGCCAGCCGTATTTGCCGATGAGGGGCACGAAGCGGCAGCCGCCGTGGTATTCGAATTTCAAGCCGTCTCTGGTCTGGCGCACCAGGGTCAAGGTCTGGGAGTAGCGGTCGCCCACGGGGATCACCAGGCGGCCTCCCAGGGCCAGTTGCTCCGTCAGGGGCCGGGGCACCTGGGGCGCCGCGGCGGTGACCATGATGCCGTCAAAGGGGGCCTCTTCGGGCCACCCCAGGGTGCCGTCCCCAAACCGGACCTTGATGTTCCGGTATCCCATGGACTTAAGCGTCTCTTGGGCCCGGGTCGCCAGAGGCCCCACCCGGTCCATGGTGAAGACCTGGGCCACCAGCTCCGCCAGGACGGCCGCCTGATATCCCGAGCCCACCCCGACTTCCAGCACCCGGTCCGAGTCCTTCGGCTCCAGGATCTCGGTCATCAAGGCCACGATATAGGGTTGGGAGATGGTCTGATCCTCCCCGATGGGCAGGGGGTAATCGTTGTAGGCCTGGTCCCACAGGGCCGAGGGCACGAAGCGGTGCCGGGGTACCTGGCGCATGGCGGCCAGCACCCGGGGGTCGCGGATGCCCCGGGGCATGAGCTGGGTGTTCACCATGTTATTCCGTGCCTGGGCGTAAATATCATCGTCCATGGGTCATCTCACCTCTTGGAGCAGCCGCGCCGGGGTCGGCCCCCGAGCAAATCCCCGGCCTTTTCTAATCTTATTATAATAAAATAAGAGCAAATGCCCCCTTTTTAAAGGGGATTCCGGAGATTTTTGACCTTGGGTTTTTGATCTTAGCTATGTTGTTGCAAAACGGGTTTTTCTGTCATCCTGAACGAAGTGAAGGATCTATAACTTATTAATATAACTAGATTCTTCGCTTCGCTCAGAATGACAAATTCTTAATTATGGGAGTTTTTTCAACAGCCTGCTATAGCTAGGCCCTGGGGAGGAAGCAAAGACGAAAAATGCCGCGGCAGGCTTTGGAAAATGTGGCGCCGGCGCCCTTGCCGGCGCACCGGTATGGTTCTGCAAATGGAAAGCATTTTTGAAATTAGCCGGGGAATTGGTGGGGCAGGCCTCCGTGCCTGCCCTTACATATTAAAGGGAGCAAAAAATCCCTTACCTACCTTCTCATTCCGAGACCCTGTAAGGGCCGCAGAATCTAGTGTCGTGTCCCAGGATTACCTTTATTTAGGCCTTTTCTCCCTCCCCCTTGATGGGGGAGGGCTGGGGTGGGGGTGAATTTTCTTGGTATCGCACCAACTAATCCCCCTCCCCCCAGCCCCCTCCCACCAGGGGAGGGGGCTGGGGGGCCAATATTTTGTGAGGTATTCCCTGGACATAAAACTAGAACCTATTTCAAAACCTATTTTTTCTGTCACCCTGAGCGTAGCGAAGGGTCTAGGTAACCCAAAAGACTATTTTGGCGTTTCATAATTATATGACATTTCAAATCATGCACTTTATACCCCCCTTTTCTAAACGTGATTTTATACTTGACAAACCCAATACCCATGCTTATAGTATATCTAACAAGGAGATAGCCATGAGTAAGTCAATCATTTCAGTCCCTCACCTACAAAACGAAGAAGCTGCTTACGCCTTTGTTGAAGCCAAAATATGGCCCAATGGTCCGGTTTGCCCTCACTGCGGGAGCAAAGAGAGAATCGGGAAAATGGGCGGCAAGGCTACCCGTATCGGTCTTTATAAGTGCTATGCTTGCCGGAAACAGTTTACCGTCAAGGTCGGAACCATCTTTGAAGATAGCCATGTTCCTATGCACCTCTGGCTCCAGGCCATTTACTTGCTGTCTGCTTCCAAGAAAGGTTTTAGCTCTCATCAACTTCATAGAACCCTTGGGGTGACTCTCAAGACCGCCTGGTTTATGGGCCATCGTATCCGTGAAGCTATGAGAGAAGGCGAATTAGCTCCCTTTGGCTCCAATGGTGGCACTGTTGAGGTTGATGAAACCTTTATCGGGAATGAAGCCAACATGCCTAAGCGCCGTGGTTATGCCCACAAGCGTAAGGTTCTTTCTCTGGTTGACCGGGAATCCGGTGAAGCCCGGAGCATCGTAATTGACAGTCTCAAAGCTGAATCCGTTGTCCCGATCTTGAAAGAGAATATCGCCCACGAAGCCAGGGTTATGACCGATGATGCCGGTCAATACAAATATCTGAATGAGCATTTTGCGGAGCATGGCTGCGTTCAGCATAGCAATGGCGAATATGTTTCCCTTGCCGATCCATCCATTCACACTAACACCGTGGAAGGCTTTTTCTCCATCTTCAAACGTGGTATGAAGGGTGTCTATCAGCATTGCAAAAAATCTCATCTTCACCGTTATCTGGCGGAATTTGATTTCCGCTATAGCAAGCGCATCGCCAGAGGCATTGATGATACTGAACGGGCCGAAAAACTCCTTTGTGGCGTTGTGGGTAAAAGGCTCACTTATCAAACGACTCATTAATAAACAGGATAATAAATAGTCTAAGGAGAAATTATGCACAGCGCCCTTTTTGTCGCTCAACTTCCGAAAACCTCAAGAACTTGGAGAGAGTTTTTAATGAAATCAACAGTAGAATTACGCATATACCCAGGTGTTTCACGCTTAGCAGAAAATGTCTGGCTGGTGAACTTGCAAGAAAATCCTGCACCTTTTGCATATCTTGTCTCTGCCGCCGACGCTCTTGGAGTTCCTTATGGAATTCTGCCATTTGAGCACGCGCCACAATGGCTTCCGGCCGGTTTTGATCCCAAGACCATTTGGGTCCAAAGTGAAGAGACATAAATTTAGCCTACATGCTCCCGATGGAATAAATAAAGAGAGTACAAACAAATGACTCCCAAAAAGAGTAAACCCGAACCCGACGACAAAGAGCAGTTTGCCCGCTTTATCGAGGCTGCCAAGCTGATTGAAACACCTGACTCAAAAGCAGCCTTTGAAGAGGCATTAGCTAAGATTATTAAAAAGAAACGAAATTATATAAAATCCAACAAATTATAAGATGATTAAGGCCAAATATGTTTCCTTGCCACATCTAACCAACAAAGCTCATTATAGTCCCAAATAAATCCATAGGGAATGGTTTTCTCTGATAGAAGTTCATAAGATTTTCTAGTAGTTATCCCTTGTTGCTTACTCCAAGCGCTCATGCTTTTGTTCCATATTGCAGGATCATCTCCTACCTTGAATTTACTGTACCATTCATCTTTTGAATCAATAAATTTTCGTATTTCCCATGCTAAGAAATCCGCAGCTTGTATGGGAACAACCTCTCTAGATGTAAACCCTTTGGCTAATACGCTAACTTGAATGTAATCAGTGGGTTTAGTAAACCAAACATCTGTTTCAGCATATTCCCTAGCCCTGTCTATCATTCGACCAGGTTTATTTATTCGGTCAATTATTATTTCTACTGGTTTATTTTGCCACCATGCTGCAATCATAAACATACAAACATATAAGTTGAAGGCATATGCATCTATCCCTAATCCTTTTTCTTCGTTAAATTTTCTAAAATCATCTAACCTAATAACAGATAATATTCCTCTTAAATTAGTTTCGTCCATAATATTAACTAATGCCTGTAAAAAAAGTTTCCGTTCAGGCTTTTCTTTCATTAACTTTTCATCCCAAAATATATCAAACGGTGATTTGTAATGAGCATATTCTTTCATATGAAGATAGGGAACCTTATATTGCTTTAATATTTGCTTCCATAGTTTTTCAAATTTACACCATTTTTTTATTGTTGTTACATACCCAGCTAATGAACAAACTTTATG
This sequence comes from uncultured delta proteobacterium, assembly GCA_963790655.1. Lineage (GTDB taxonomy): Bacteria > Desulfobacterota > Desulfobaccia > Desulfobaccales > 0-14-0-80-60-11 > DASWLF01. The sequence goes on from CAWBPT010000012.1 coordinate 164,833, forward strand.
TTGCGGATCGTCTTCTTCTCCACTATTGTCTAAATAGGCTTTCAAAATCACCATAAGATGATGGCCTGAGGGATTTGGGAAGACTGACAAATCTGATACGGCTATATACTTATCCCTTTTGGGGGTCATCCTGCACCCCCTTTAGCGGGTTTGTCAAGTATAATAACCCGTTTCTAAAGGGGGGTAAGGGGGGATTAAATAAGCGCCTAATAATCCTCCTAAATCCCCCTTTAAGCAAGGGGGACTTAAAACTCCAGGCTTCTAGGCTGGGCTCGATTTCATACAATTCTTGAATCGCCACCATAGATTCTTCGTTGTGCTCGGAATGACAATTATTATCGAGGCGCGGTTTTGAAATGGTTTATAGAAGCAATTGACGGAATTCCCGGAATGCCGCCCCTGCACCCCGCCAGTTCGGTTTTTGATATAATTATTTATGGAACTGATGAGCACCTGCCGCTTTCACCCGGACCGGGAGGCCTCGGTCCGCTGCCAGAAGCATGAGCTGGGCTACTGCCAGGAGTGCCTGGACTTATGTAAGGCCTGCACCGACCCCTGCCTCTATTGCAAGTTCCGCCGGGAGTGCGTCATCTGGGAGCTGTGCCGCAAGGAAGCCCGGAAACGGTGCAAGGAAAATGAGGGGGAAAAGGGAAAACGGCAAAAAGGCGAAAAGGTTTAAGAACAGATTGGCGGCACCGGCAGGACGCCCGGGTTAGGCAGAGGACATACCGCGCGCTTTGCATGGCGGGCAAGGCCTGCCTTACTCTACTGATCAGGATTTTTCCCCGCCGGCCTTCCTATCTTTCAGGTCTTGCTCAATTTGCGCAATGAGTCCATCCGTTCTTTGTATTTCTTCCCTGGCGCGGTCGCCAAAGGTCGCGTAGTTGCGCCGCGCCGCCCGGGCATACTCCAGGGCATCCGGAAGGCGGTCGTCCTTGGCGAGGGCCATGGCCAGATTGAAACGAGCATTGCCGGCCCCGTACATATTGCCCGCCTGCTCCCGATAGCCAATGGCTTGGCGGTAGTGGGGCACGGCGCGGTCCAGGTCGCCTGCATTACTGTATGTGTTACCCAGGCCATTCTGGGTCACAGCCAGGTCAGCCACCGCATCTGCAGGAAGCAGGGCCAGGGCCTGCTTGTAGCTCTGCCCCGCGGCGTTGAGATGACCCAGCAGGGTGTCGTCGGCTGCTGCGGCTTGCCGTGCTTCACGAAAGCGGGCCAAGGCCACATGCCCCAGTTGACTGTAACACTTGCCGCGCCCCAGTAGATCCTGTTTCGGGCGAAGTTCCAGACTACGCCGGTACCAGTACTCGGCCTGGCTAAGGTCACGTATTTCCAGCAGGTCTTTATATGCATGGCCGAGATTGAAGGCGCAAATCGCAGATCTGGTTTGTTCATCAAGTTTCTCAGCTATCGATAAGGCTTCTTGATAAGATTTTACACAATCCGATTGCCCGATTTCGCTCTGAATTTGACCCAATAAATGCAATATTGACCCCAGATTCCAAAGTGTTTTGCGCCCCTCGGCGTCCAGTTCTTCCCGAGTCAGAGCCAAAAACGGGGCGGCGCGGCGGCGGTCCCATGCCACGCGCAGGCTCTGCAGAGTCTCGGCCTCGGGCCAGCGCCGTTCCTCTCGGGCCAGATGCACCCGATATTCGGTGACCAGACTCCAGTGCTCTTCCTGGCCCGGCCTTGGGCCGTCGGTGGCCGGGTCCACGAAATACGGGACGATCTCCCGGACCAGCCGGGCCCACTCCGCCCGGCGGCCGGTGTGGTCATAGAGGGCGCGCAACCCCTGCATTGTGCTGGTTACTGTATCTACCCATTGGTTGACCCCTGGGTCGTCCGGCGTCGCCTGGCGGGCGTAGTCTAAGGCCAGGCGCCGGGCCTGGAGCAGGTTGGCCTCCTCTGCCACCAGCGCCTGGATTACCTGGCGGTGGCCCTCATTATATTGATTGTGATAATAGTTTCCCAACGCGCATAGCGCCTGGACAAAGGATAGGGTGGCCTTCTCTGCCCCCGCTCCCGGAAAAGATTGGATAAAAAGCCGCCGGAAGAACCAGGGCAGGGCCGGGTGGATGCTATAATAACCGTCGCCGGGGGCGGTCAATAGACCCACTTCCGCCGCCCGATCCAATAGGCTAATGCCTCCCTCCCGGGTCAGGCCCCGCAATTCCGATAAATTCCCAACTTTGAAGTCCCCCATTGCCACCAGTGCATCCACATCCACAAACCCCTGGAACAGATGGAGGAGGGCCAGCTTCTGACGCTCCTCAACATTGAAGGCATGCTCAAAGCCGTAATTGAGGGAGGCGCCCAACGACCGCTCCCGGCCTTCCGAGGCTTCGTCATCGAAGGCCGCTTCCCCGGCCCGCAGCCGGGCCACAAAGGCTTCTATCTGCCTCCTGGTGCGCAAGCCGTCCCGCAGGGCCTGGCCCACTAGCACCGTGATGGTCAGCGGGTTGCCCTGGGAAAATTGCAGTAGCGGCCGCCAGTCCTCCACCTCGCTAAGCCGCCGGCCGTGCTTCTCGGCCAGGGCCCGGGTGAGCTGCACCCGCTCCGCCATCCGCAAGGGTGGCACCTGAATACGGGCCGGGAGGTCCCTCAGCCAGCCCCGCTCCTCCCGGCGAGAGGTGAGTAGAAATTTAGCTCCAGTCTCCCGGGCCTCCCTTAAGAAATCCGCCAACTCCTGTTGCTCTTCTCTGCTCCAGGCCGAAGGCGTCCCCGCCGGGAAACCCGCCACCGCTTCCACGTTATCCCAGATCCACAGCACCGGGACCTGGCGCAGCACTTCCAAAGCCCAATGGCGGCGGCCTTCCTCAGTCAACGCATACCAGTGGACCCCTATCTGCTCCAGGGCCTCGCCAAAAACCTCACCGATCTTATCCAAAACCCGGGTCAGGGGCAGGTGATGGCTGAACTCCGTGAAGAGCACCCGGCCCTCCACCCCGCCGGTAAGGGCGTACCAGCGGGCAAACTCCCCGGCAGTGGCCGTCTTGCCGCTGCCGGCATAGGCGTGCAGCAGCACCACGGCTTGGGTGTCAAAGGCCCGGTCCAGGGCCAGCAGGGTTTCATCCCGGCCGAAGAAGCCGGCGTCCGGGCTTTTCGGCAACTGGGAATCGAGCCGGCCCCGCGCGGGAGTGGCCTGCCCCTCCGTCAAGGTTATCTCTATCTTCTGCTTGGTGGGCCGGCGACGGAAGGCGATGGGCGCGGCTTCGTAGACCACCGGCACCGGCCAATCCTGCAAGGGCAGAGGCCCATAAGCCACGTCGCGCAGGGGATTGTCGTGCAGTTGCTTGCGCCCCAGGGTCACGGCCTGGCCCAGCGTCTGCCCCTGGGCCAGGGAGGCGTAAAGATCGGCCACAAACTGCGCCGCGGTGACCACATAGACGCTGTAGCGCATCCCCACCACCCCCGCCGCGCCCGCGTCCATCACCTCCTGGGCCAGGGAACCGAAGGCCCGCACCTGGGTATGAGGGTCGGCCTGGGCCGCCTCGGGCTCGGCGGGGGCTTCGGCGCTGGCCGAACGGCAGGCATTGAGCACCAGCACCGGGACGCCGGTTTCCACCAGCAGCTTGCCCAAATCCTGCCCGTCTATAAAGCGGATATTGCGTTTGCTCTGGGGGTTCTCAAAGGCCAGGTAACCATGACCGCCTGGCCGCGGGGTCTTGGGGTAGACGGTCTTATCCTGCCACTGCGGTAATAATTGCTCCAGGTCGAGATAGTCGCCGTGCCCGTCAAAATGCACGATATGGTAGGGTTCCCCCTGATCATAGGCCGCTCGCAGCACCTGGCCCAGCCGCTCAAAGGTGGGCGGCCGCAAGACCTCTAGATGCAGGGCTTCCCGGGCGGCGGAGTTCAGCCCCTTGATGAGGCGGCTGGCCACCGAGCGGAACGGCACGTCGTCGCCGCCCCCGGGGCGACAGATGGCCAGCAGGATGCGGATGGGGCCGGCCGCAGCCGCAGGAAGCTCCGGGCGTTGGCCGGGCTGGGGCTGGGCGCGCACAAAGGACCGGGCCCGCAGGGCCAGGGCGTCGGTCTGGGGATCGCGGATGAGTTCCCAGGGAATCAAGGTTGATTCCCTCACTTCGGTGACTATTTCCACCCGCGTATCATTAAGCTGCCGGCGCAGGTTGGCCCATAAATCCCGGGCGTCGTCATTGGCCTGAAATACCGCCTTGAAAAGCGCTACGCCGATTTCCGTCAATCGCCGCTCAATGCGCGCCGCGATCCTGGGCCCAGGGTCATGGGGGTTTTGCAGATAGTCTTCCAGATACCAGCGCAGGTCTTCCTGGTCCTGGGGAGTGAGTTGGAAGGTAAAGCTATTGGTGGCCGTCTGGCGGGGCAGTCCCTCACCCTCCAGGGCCACCTCAACGCGGTATCTATCCGGGGCTTCCGTGGCTTGCGTGAGGCGGAGCGTGTACATACTTTCTTCGTTATGGATTAAAGTTTATTTTAATGTTTACCTCATAGCTTATAATTTCCTTAAAGAAAAGCGCTTTATCAAGTCTTCTTCTCCCACTTCAGCAAATCCGTCACCTGGGCCAGGGTGCGGCCTTCCTTGATCTCCTCCCGGATGCGGTTTTCCTTCTCCAGGACGTCCATGGCCCGGTTGGCGTACTCCACCGCAATACGCCGGGGCAGCGCCGTCACCCCGTCGTCGTCCCCCAGGAGCCAGTCCCCCGTCTCCACCCGGACGTGGCCCATGCGGATGGGCATACCGATCTCGCCGAAACCCCGGGGCTCCCCGGCGTTGGGCATCACCAGGCGGGAGAAGGCCGGGAACCCCAGCTTGGCGATGTCCCCGGAGTCCCGGATGGCGCCGTCGATGACCACCCCGGCCAGGCCCCGTTGCAGGGCCGAGTGCGTCGCCAGCTCCCCCCAGATGGCCGGGCCCACGCCGCCCGCGTCGATGACCAGCACGTCCCCGGGCTGGGCCACGTCGATGGCCTCCACCGGCTTGGCCCAATCCCCCGGGTAGGTGCGCACGGTGAGGGCCTTGCCCACCAGGCGGAGGCCCGGGAACAGGGGGCGCAAACCCTCCAGCACCCCGCCCCGGTGCAGGGCGTCGGACAGATTCGCCGCGGAGACCATCTCCAGCACCCGGCGAATCTCTTCCTCCCCGGCCCTTTTGAACAGGGTGGTGGGGGTCACCACCCCTTCGTCCAGGGCGAGCCTGATCTCCCGGGTGGCGGCCTCGGGGTCCAGGGCCTTGGTAATGGCCCCGCCCACAATGACGTAGGCGGCGCCGTGGGCCACCGCCGCGGCCGCGGTCTCGGAGTTGATGCCGCCGGCCACCCCCACCGGGATTTGCACCGCCTGACTCACAGCCTGCAAAACGGTAAAGGGGTCCCGGCCCCGCATCTGCTCGTCGATGGCTACGTGCACCGTGATGTAGTCCGCCCCCAGCTCCTCTACCTGCTTGGCCCTGACCACCGGGTCCGCCACTGCAATGAGGTCCACCGCAATGCGGGCGCCGTAATTCTTCCCCGCGGCGACGCACTCTTCGATGGTGGCGTCGCTGGCCGTCCCCAACACGTCGATGATCTGGGCGCCGGCCTTGGCCGCGGCCTCCACTTCGATGCGCCCCGCGTCCATGATCTTCATGTCGGCCACGATGGCCTTGCCGGGAAAGAGACGCTTCAACTCCCGCACCGCGTCCAACCCCTCGCTCTTGATCAGCGGCGTGCCGGCTTCCACCCAATCCACCCCCGCGGGCACCGCCCGCTCGGCCACCAGCACCGCCCGGTGCAAATCCACAAAATCCAGAGCTAACTGCAATATGGGAGGCATAATTTTTTCCTTCGGAAAGATTATTGGGGGGAGGGCCAGGGAGTTTTCCGTAAGTGCTCCCTGCCCTCCCCCCAAGCCCCCCCTCCCAACCCTTCATAAGGGGCTGGGAAGGCGAGGCCTACGGCTCGCCTTCCCAGCCTAAAACTTAAGGGATTGGGGGTGGGGGCTTGGGGGAGGGGGTAAGGGCCGTGGGCCCTTAGCCCCCTCCCCCAAAATCATCTACTCCAAATCCGTATGACGGTCCAGAACTTCGTCTTCGTTCCGGCCCAGGCGTCTTTGGTAGAGGATGAGCACCACGGCTTCCAGGAACAGGAAAGTGGCCTGTTCGAAGAGGCTGCCCGGGCACTGCACCGAGGCGGCTTCCTGGTGGCGCGTCAGTTTGGTGGTGCCGGGGATGACCAGGGCCACCTGGGCTTCCCGGCCGATGGTGGACTCTTGGTGGGTGGTCAGGGCCAGGGTGCGGGCCCCCACCGCGTTGGCCCGGCGTTGCATTTCCCGGGGTTGGGCGGTCTCTCCCGAGCCGGACATGACGGCGAGAAGGTCGCCGGGCCGGATACGCGGGGTAATGGTCTCGCCCACGAAATAGACGTTGAAGCCCAGGTGCATGAGGCGCATGAGGAAGCCCCGGAGGATAAACCCGGAGCGTCCGGTGGCGCAGCCGAAAATGCGGGGTGCGGCCTGAACTTCCTTGATCAAGGTCTCGGCCATGTCCGGGGTTAGTTGGGACAGCACCGCTCCCAACTCCCCGTGCATCTGGTCCAGGGCCTCGGTAAACTTCAGCGCCGCGGCGGCCTCGGAAAAAAAAGCCCCCCGGTCATCGCGCGGAAGGCAATCCATCGTGTCCCCTCCTTCAAGTCTCGGTCCAAACCGGATTGGATCCAAGCTCTCCATATTTTGGAGGAATCTTCAGAAGAAAATTATCACAGAATTGTCGCAATTACCAAATATTTCATATGATTTTCCTGAAATTTTGGCAATTTTTTCCTCATCTCCTTGATGAGACCTATTAAAGAATCCTTTTAGTCATTTGATGCAGGTTTGGCAAGGATTGGGGGAGGAGATGAACCAAATTATTTCAGAGTATTAGGCAGGAAAGGGGGCACGGCACGCCGTGCCCCTACGATTGACTCAATTTAGACTACAGGGGCACAGCACCCTGCCCTCTACTGATTCGGAGTGGGGGATTTACACAGGCGAGACGCCTGTGCCACCAAATTTATAAGGGGTGGGGGTTCCGGGGGAGGGGGCAGGGGCACTTGCAAAAAAGTCCCTGGCCCCTCCCCCGGCCCCTCATCCCTCAAACTTGTCGTCGAAGACCTTCATGGCGCAGAAGCGGCCGCACATGGTGCACTGGTCTTCTTTGGCCTTACTCAGTTCCCGGTAGCGCCGGGCTTTGGTGGGGTTGATGGAGAGCCTGATTTGGGTGTCCCAGTCCAGGGCCCGGCGGGCCTTGGACATCTGCAAATCCCAATCTCCGGCGCCGGGGAGACCCCGGGCCAGGTCCGCGGCGTGGGCCGCGATGCGGGAGGCCACCACCCCGTCGATGACGTCTTCCACCTCAGGAAGCTTCAGATGTTCCGCGGGGGTGACGTAGCAGAGGAAGGCGGCCCCCTCCGTGGCGGCCAGGGCCCCGCCGATGGCCCCGGCGATGTGGTCGTAGCCCGACGCCACGTCGGTGACCAGGGGCCCCAGGACGTAGAAAGGCGCGTTCCGGCAATACTTCTGTTGGAGACGCACATTTTTCCTGATGGCGTGGAGCGGCAGATGCCCCGGCCCCTCCACCATGACCTGCACGCCCCTGGCCCAGGCCCGTTGGGTCAGTTCGCCCAGAATCTTCAATTCATGCAGCTGGGCCCGGTCCGTGGCGTCGGCCAGACACCCGGGGCGCAGGCCGTCTCCCAGGGACAGGGTGACGTCGTATTCCCGGGCGATGTCCAGCAGCCGGTCGTAGTGCTCGTACAAGGGATTTTCCCGGCCGAAGCGGCGCATCCAGGCGGTGAGAAAAGCCCCGCCCCGGGACACCACCCCGGTGACCCGCCTGGCCAACAGGGGGATAGCCGCCCGGGTGACGCCGCAGTGCACCGTGACAAAGTCCACCCCCTGGCGGGCGTGGTGGCGCACCATCTCCAGGAGGTGGTCGCCCTTGACGTCGTCCAGGGATTTGGCTTCGGTCATCACCTGGTAAATGGGTACGGTGCCGAAGGGCGCCGGACATTGGGTCAGGAGCGCGGTGCGGATCTCGTCCAGATCCCCGCCGGTGGAGAGGTCCATGACCGCGTCCGCCCCGTACTCCAGGGCCGCGGCCAGCTTGGCCTGCTCTTTGTTGAGATCGATGTCGTGGGGAGAGGTGCCGATGTTGGCGTTGATCTTGACCCGGACCCCGGCCCCGATGGCCGCGGGCGCCAGCCCCCGATGACCCGGGTTGGCCGGCACCACCAGCGTGCCCCGAGCCAACGCCTGGCGGATGACCTCGGGGGATAAACCCTCCCTGGCCGCCGCCTGCTCCATGGCCGAAGTGACCCGCCCCGCTAATGCCGCTTCCCGCTGCGTCATGGGGGGATTCTATCTGATTAGAAGTGAAAATGGAAGTGCCCGCCGGGTTGGGATGCTCCCAGCCCGGCGGGCACCTTGCAGGTGATTGCGGGGGAGGGCCAGGGAGCGTGCTCCCTGCCCTCCCCCGCACCCCCTCCCAACCCTTTATGGGGCCAAGGAAGGCGGGGCCTGCGGCCCCGACTTCCTTGGCCTAACTTGCTCTTACTTAAGGGGTTGGGGGAGCGGGTTTGGGAGAGGGGGCAGGGGCCACTTACAAAAAAGCCCCTGGCCCCCTCTCCCAAGCTCCTAATCCTCCTCGAAAAGGAGGCTGGCCAGTTCTGGCCAGTCTGCTACTTCCAGAAACGGGTGTGCCCGGCGGTTCCAGGGTTGGGCGAAGACGATGGGGGTGACGCCGTTATCGGCCAGTTGCAGGCAGGTCTCCAGGCGGTCTTCCACGAAGTACTGGATGCGGTGGTCTTTGAGATAGTGGAGTTTGCTGTCGGGGTCGCCGGTGGCCACCACCCGGATGGCCGCAGGCGGCACCCCCGCCAGAGTGCGGTTCAGCCAGGTCTCGATGGGACCGGCCCGGTCCCGGGCGGTGACGAACAGCAGGGGGCCCTCGCCGGCCAGGCGGGTCAGCACCGGCACCGCGTGGGGTAGCGGCGAAACGTCCAGCTCGTGGGGCCGGTCGATGAGTTCCCGGATGAGTTCCGCAATGATGCGGGGTTCGAGGTCCAGGCACTCCTCCAGGTAAAAGGTGGTGATGTGTTCGTAGCGCAGGTGGTGGCCCACGTCGAAGCGCTGCCGGGCCAGGTCCAGAAAGGTGGTCATGATGTCGGCCACCACCCCGTCGATGTCGAAGGCCAGGCGGTCCTTGGGGATAATCCGGTTCTGGCGGCCCGCAGATTTAACCGCCCTGGAGGAAAAGCCGGGGTGACTCATGGCAAAATTTCTGGTTTGGGGGTTCCCATTTTCTTGGCGGCAAGCTGCTGGACCAGGGGTTGCAGTTGCGCACTGATCACTTCGGCCGCCCTCACCGAGCCTTTGGGGTTGTGGTGCACCACATCGTAGAAATATTCCCGTTCCGGCGGGATTTCTTTGGCCAGGTCTATTAACATAATATTATTTTCCGCGGCCTTTTGGCGAATGGAATCATTAAACGAGTCGAAAAGCCCTTTAAACTCACCATAGTCCAGACCGGTTTCCCGGATGGCGTCGGCGATAACTTCATCCGGCTGCTCTTTCAGCCTGCTGGCCATGGTCATCAAGACCGGAACGATGTTTCTGGCCCGGCAGAGATAAATAAAAGACTGCAGGTTCATTTCAAACTGCCTGGTCAGTTCTGCTTTATTAATCACCAGCTTCTTACCCCTGACCTCGGCGAATTCATCCTTCCGGCCGGTAAAATTGTCCCCTTTCCGGTCGGATTTCCACAGGGATCTGATGGATTTTTCCAGGTGGTGCAGGGCGGCGGACAGATTGGGAACATATCGATCTCTCATTATTTTGATGAAATTGGAAACTATCTCATCATTCGTATCGATAATTACCGATCTGGATGAGTTATGGTTCCAATAAGATTTTTCATAAAGCAAAATAATCAGGTCATTAATATTATCCATCATTACGACGATCTGCGGATTGAGGGGCAAAACTTTATTGAGCAAAATATCTAAGGAATGCAGGCTGTGATTGCCGCTTCTGGCGGCATTGTAACTGTTGACCTTGATTCCCAGCTTTTTCTCCAGCAAGGCGCCGGCCAGGCAGGGGAATCTTTGTTCTTCATCCAGAAAGCGGCACTCGGTGGTGGAAGCCCCCAAAAAGACCAGGGAAATATCCGGATCAGCATATTTCCTGGAGGGCATGATAAAGCCGTCTTGATCTATCCTCAGGAGATATTCTTTTAAGACCAGGGTATCAAAGTGCCTTTCCTCTTTCCCCGGGAGAAGGCGGTCAATCATGCCGGGCCGATATTCCCGCAATCTGATGGCCCGGTTGGGCAGGGCATAGTTAAAGCCGCCCCCCTGGTTTTTATAAGCCAGGAGATTCTCGGCGGCCCAGGCCAGGCCCAAAAAAACCAGGACTAACAAGAAGCCGATGGTTTTCTTGGGATGTCTTTCAAACCAACTACTTGCCATCTAATACCGTTTTTCGTTTTTGGTTTTTCGTTTGATGTATTTGGAAGCGAACCTGATATAAAAGTTCCAACGACCCTGTGCCACCGGCCTTTTCATTATTATGAGAGAGCCGCAGGCCCATGGGCCACTCCCCTGGATCTTCCCGGTGGCCACGGTTATTTTGCAGGGTGCAAGGATCTCAGTAGGTCCAGGACTTCTTCTTCGGTCAGGTCGTACCAGTTCTCGTAGGCGTCGGCCACCGCGAAGGACCAGCCGCCCCGGACGTTGAGGCAATAGAGCTCGTCCACCAGGGGCAGGAGCTCCCGCACGGTACGCTCGGAGCCCGTGGGCACCGCCACCACGATTTTACCCGCCCCCTGGGCCCGCAGAAAGTTGACCGCGGCCCGCATAGTATAGCCCGAAGCCAGGCCGTCGTCCGCGATGAGGGCGGGGGCGCCGTGCAACCGGGGATAGGGTTGGCCGCCCCGCAGGGTTTCCTCCCGCTGGCGCATGACGGCCGCGGTTTTTTGCACCTGGGCCTCGATCTCCTCCGGGGTGAGGGACATGCGCCGCAGCAGCTCCTGGTTAAAGATCTTCTCCCCCCCGGGACCCAGGGCTCCGAAGCCGGCTTCCGTGGTCCAGGGAAGCTGAATCTTCCGGACAATCACCAGGTCCAGGGGGATGTTAAGACGCCGGGCGATTTCCGCGGCCACCGGCACGCCGCCCGCGGGGATGGCGAAGAGGTGCATCTCCTGGCCCTGATAGTCAAGCAGCAGGTCCGCCAGCTGCTGGCCGGCGACGGCGCGGTCAAAAAAGACATGGATCCGGTCCCGTAAGTTCTGGTCCTCTATGAGTTTTCCCATTGTTCGACGAATTCCTCTTCCAGGGCGGTTACCCGCTGCCGGAATTCCGCTTGGCTGAGGCGGGCCCCGGTGAGACCGCCTTTGAAATTGATTTCCGCAAGATAGGTCGCCCCCCGGGGACTTACCAGCAGATCCAGGATGGCATAAGGAAATTTGCCCCGGTCCATGACCCGGCGGCAGAAAGCGGCCTGCTCCGGGGCCAGGGCCGCGGGCTTGGAGGAGCCCCCTTGAAAGAGATTTCTCCTGAAACTGTGGGGGTTGACCCGTTCGTAGGCTTCGACGTAATCTCCCAAAAAGACGGCTCTCAGATCCCGGGCGTCCGCCAGCAGCGGCTGCACCACCAGGGGGTAGGTGAGCCCCTGGAGCCCCGCCAGGCTGTAGAGGGCCTCCAGGGACGGCCAGAGGCTCACCCCCAGTCCCAGGTGGGCCCGGTCCCGTTTGGCCACCACCGGCCCCGGGGTTTCCGCATGGTACTCCGGCAGGTGGGCGGCGAGATCCGGCAGCCCGTAGGCCACAAAACCCCCGGGCACCATGAACTCCCCCAGGATCTCAGCCTGGGCCACCTTGGAACGGCACAGCAGTTGGGCCAGGGCCGGAGGAAAGCAGGCCACGCCCCGGTCCGCCAGGTCCAATAACTTGATCTCTTCCCCGTTTCTTAAGGCCAGGGGGCCCAGTACCGCATCGCCGCGCCGCAACCGCCGGTAATGGCTGCGAAAATCATTGATAGTACGAATTAAGCACCGGTTCTGAGGCATTGACATTACTGGCGGGCCTTATGAGGATATCCGACCGTTTCGAGGCGACGGACCTTTCCATAAATTTTAACACTTTTTTCCCGCATTTTCGAGAAATGTAAATGTCATAGCAGCCCACCTGGTAAATACGGTGCCAGCCGCGAGCCACCAGGGCCTCGGGGTAGACCTGGCGAAACACGCCCTTACCAAACCTCCCCAGGATCAGGAAATCGGCCCCCACCCCCTCGAAATCGTAGGGTTGCTGGCGGGGATTCAGCAGCACCACCCGCTCGGGGGTCGATTCCACGAAGAAGTACGACGGCATCAGGTGGATGCGATGGTCGTCATCCAGGAAGGCCAGCTCGTATTCCGGCGTCTCGATGAGGCAGGCCGGCGGCACATGGGCGTGCAGATATTTCACCAACTGATCAGGGGCGTCGGCCTGGCAGGTTAAAATCTGGCCCATGAAATCCAGGCCCGGGGCCGGATAAAGCATAATAAAAAAAGCCGCCAGCAGGCCGGGCCCCAGCCAGCCGGGGGTGCGCGGCGCCGCCAGGGCGGCCAGCCGGTCCTTGGCCTGCAAGAGAAACCGGGCCGCCAGGGGGCTGGCCAGGAACAGGGCCGGCAGGGCGAACCGGTGCCAGTACACCGCAGTGAGATAAACCAGGCTCCAGAGCAGAAAGTTCCAGACCCAGAGCTTTTCCCCCCGGGAGCCACTCCCCTTTTTCCAGGCCCCCAGGGCTCCCAGCAGCCCCAGCCAGAAGAGGGGATGTTTGAGCAGGTAGGTAAAGCATTCGGGGTAGACGCGGCCGATGGTAAAGGGAGTGAAAAATTCGTGGCCCAGCAGTATCTTCTGGTGGAGGAAATGCAGCACCGCGGCCCCCAGGTCTCCCAGAATGAGCGCCTTGAAGAGCAGATAGGCCGCCATGGGCAGGGCCGCCCCCATCCCCAAGACCAGAACCCGTAGCGCCAACCGGCGCCACTGCCGCCAACTCTGCCGGGTCACTAAGATCAAGGGCGGCAGGAAGGCCAGCCCATAAAACTCCTTGGCGTCGAAGGCCAACCCCAACAAAATTCCGCCCCAAAACAGAGGCAGCACCGCGTCGCAGTCCAGGGCCGTAAGGAGAAACCAGCTCCCCCACAGAAATAAACTTAGGGCCGGGATGTCCCCCAGCACCGAGCGCCCCCAGTAGAGAACGTCGGTGCCGAGCAAGGCCAGGGCCACGGCCAGCAAAGCCGCGGCTGCCCCAAACAGGCGCCGGGCCCCCAGAAACAGGGCCAGGAAAGTGAGGACCAGGTAAATCCCGGCCACCAGGCGGCCCGACGCCACCTCCACCCCGAACAGCTTGTAAGCCAGGGCCACCGGCAGGATGAGCGCCGGCCCCGCGCTGATGCGAAAATCCAGATCGTTCATCTGGTCGGGACTCTGCACCGTAAAGGCGTAACGCCCGTGCTGCACCAGGTTGGCGGCGGTCTCGGAAAAAATGGCTTCGTCCCACCAGATGGTGGGATAATGGGCCAGGTTGTAGAAGGCGCCCAGCAATACCAGGGCGCCCAGCAATATCCCGGCCCAAAAGGCCGGAGAGGTGGGCCGGGGACGAACCTCACCGAGCTTCACTAGTTCGGAGCCACGCAATTTCACTAGGGTCAACCGCTCGAGCTTTAAGTTTCCTGATCAGCGACCCTCCGGAGACTCGTCGAACCTTCATTCTCCGGGCCGGCTCGCTGCTCCCCCAGGAAAAGGTTGGAATTCACCCTCACAGATATTGCCATCCCGGTTGGCCGGGCCAGTTAGAGGTTTGTTCATTCAAACAAAAAGCCTGCCCCATTATAGGGCAGGCTTCTCCATACAAGAAAGTAAAATTATAGTTCAACTTACAAAAAAGTTACAGGCCCACGATGTTGCGATGGAGTTCCTTGGTCTTTTCCAGCCGGGCCTGGTCCCTTTTCGCCACCAGGGCGGCCAACCGGTCCTGGATGCGCCGGTAGAAGGTGCCGTTAATGTCTTCGCCCCGCTGGTGGGCGTCGATGAGCTGCCGGTAACAGCAGATCATCTTGGAGATCATGGAGACGGCATACTCGCGGCCCTGGACTTTGATGGTGGCCAGTCCCAGGTCCAGATAGGCCTTCAGCTCGTCCCCCAGGATGGCGAAAGCCACGTTGGGCTGGAGCCGGATGCGCTCGTTCACGGCCTCGATCTTGTCCGGCGGCTGCCCCCGCTTGCTCAGGACCTTGCGGCGCTGTTCGTCGGTGAGCAGGCACAGACGGAAGCAACTGCCGCTGCGGTCCGGCCAGCCTTCGTATTCCACGATCTCGTTGCCTTCCTCGTCCCGGTAGACCTTGCGGACGTAGGAGTCGGCAATAAGTTCGTGGAACATACAGTTGCCCACCCCGCCGATGCAGCGGTTCCCGTGGACCAGGATTTCGGTGAGCAGCCCCAGTTCGTCGGCCTCCCGTTTGAACCGGGCCAATTTTTCCACCGTGTTGATTTCGGTGGAAGCCACCAGCTGCGTGGCGCCGTAGGATTTAAACCGGGCCATGTCCTCCTGGGTCTGGATGTTGCAGCCCACGCTGGCGTGAATCACCAGGTGCGGGAAACGCCGGTGGATCTCCTGCATGACCGCCGGGGTCTTGACGATCACCCCTTCGATGCCGAAGTGGGCGTATTTTTCCACTTTTTGCACCACCAGGGGCAATCTTTCCGGGGGGATCTCCGCGTTGAGGGCCACCCGGACCTTCCCCTGGTAGTCGGCGGCGAGGCGCACCGCGTCACCGATCTGGCTGTCTTCCAGCTCCCATTGGCATTTGCGGCGGCTAAATCCCTTAGCCCCCACGTAAACGGCGTTGGCGCCGTTTTTGAACACGCCCTCCACCATTTCCAGGCTGCCGCCCGGAGCTAATAGTTCGTTAATCATAATTTCCCACACCTCCCTGAGCCTTTCCCATCGGTTCCTAGGCTCTGCGAATCCAGCTACGCCAGTGCCTGTGGTAACCCCCAGGTATGGTGGGTTCCTGCCCCGCGCCTACTAACTGTCGGTGCCGCCTTTTTTACCGGCGCCTTCAGAAAAAAAATAAGCCTAAGATGCTGTTACACACTTATTGTAAGCCCAGTCAAGGCTTATTTCAATTATTAATCAATAATTTTTTTATGCCAAATTTCACAAGCCCCTGCCTCACGTTTCCTGCCTCGGAAACGGCAATAAATTATATTGCAAAACACATGCCGTTCCCGGGAGATTTCAGGTTGATTCGCTAACTGCCTGTTACACCTATAAAACCGGCATCGGCCGCAGACTCCGCCAGATTGCGCGGCTTCCACGGCCCCGGAAACTGTCAAAAAATGTGACGGTCATTGCGGCCGCCTGGCGTCTTTAAAGTCCCCCTTTTATAAAGGGGGATTTAGGGGGATTACTAGGCGGTTAATTAATTCCCCCTTACCCTCTTTTTAGAAAAGGGGGGTAAAAGACCATGGTTGTATATGCCATAGCAACCACGAAACGGGCCCTAGCCTTGCTTCTATAAGCTATTTCAAAACCCATTTTTTCTGTCACCCTGAGCGTAACGAAGGGTCTAGATTACCGAAAGGACTAGATTCTTCGCTGCGCTCAGAATGACATTTATTATCGAAACGTGGTCTTGAAATAGCTTACTATCGACCCTGATACCCGGCCCTAGCCCCGGAGGTAGGAGATGGCAAAGGCGAAACAGAGCCCGATCTCCACGGCCCAGGTCAACGGGTAGATCAAGAGCTCCATCCGGGAGCCGTAGTCTTCTTCCAACAGGATGCGGTTGGGTTCCCGGACGATGTCCCAGGAACGCAGTTCTTTGTCAGCCACCATGTGAGGTCTCCTCTCAAAAAAGCTCTGGGAAAATGCGGTTTCCCGTTTCAATACCCGGGAAGGTTCCCCTTTTAGGCCCTTTCTCGCAGTTTTTTTTAGGGGAAGGCGGGCCCCCCCCTTACAAAAAAGTTCCCCGGCCCTCCTCGAAAATTTCCTAATAAAACTCAGCCAGGAGCTGGTTCACGGGCCGCTCCGGTTTCTGGCGCACCAGGGGGCCGGCCTGCAAGGCCGGATGGAATTCCTCCAATAAGGGCCGGGGATGGCGATAAATCACCCCGATGGGGATGCGCTCTCCCCATTCCTTGGCCTTCCGGTAGGCCCAAATTTCGTCCTCCGGCTGGTAATCCGGCTCGGTCTCCACGTGGTAGACCCGCTGCTTATACCACTGGAACGTGTTTACTTTATTAAATGACACGCAAGGTTGCAAGACCTCCAGAAGGGCGAACCCCCGGTGGGTCAAGGCGTCCTTGTAGAGGCCGGTGAGGTGCTCCACCTCCCCGGCAAAGCCCCGGCCTACCCAGGAGCACTCCTGGGCCACCGCCAGGGCCAGGGCGTGCAGGGGCGGATAGTACACCCCTTGGGGCTGGAGCAGGGTCTTATACCCCAGGTCGCTGGTGGGGGAGGCCTGGCCCTTGGTCAGGGCGTAGACCTGGTTGTTGTGCACCACCAGGGTGACGTCCGGGTTCCGGCGCAGCGCGGCCAGGAGGTGGTTGCCGCCTTCGCCGTAGCAGTCGCCGTCCCCGGCTGCGGCCACCACCTTCAACTCCGGGTTGGCCAGCCTCGCCCCGGTGGCCACCGGCAGGGTGCGGCCGTGGATGCCGTTGAAGGTGTTGCACCTCAGGTAGTGGGGAAATTTCCCCGATTGACCGATACCCGAGACCACCAGGAGCTCTTCGGGCCGGATTTCCAACTCCGCCAGGGCCTGTTTGAAGGCCTTGAGCATGGGGAAATTGCCGCAGCCCGGGCACCAGGCCGACTCGATGCCTTGATAAAGGTTAAGTTCCAGCATCATCCCCCTCCTCAAGCCGCGCCTTTGAGGCCCCGGAGGATGTACTCCGGGGTCAAGGGGGCGCCGTCATACTTAAGGACCAGTTCATCCGCCTGCAGGCCCGTTTCCTGGCGCAGCAGCCGGTTTAGCTGGCCGGTGGCGTTCATCTCCACCAGCACCGTTTTCTGCGCCTGCCCCAAAGCCTGCTGCACCACTTCTTTGGGAAAGGGCCACAACTCGCTCAGGTGCACCATCCGGGCCGGGGTGCCGCTGTCGTTAAGGCGGGCCACCGCCTCCGCCACCGGCCCCAGGCTGGAGCCCCAGCAGACCAGGGCCAGGGGGGCTGCCGCCGGGCCGGCGCTGGTGATGCCGCCCAGCTCCTGCACCAAACCCTTCAGCTTGCGCAGGCGCTTGTCGTGCATTTGCACCCGAACTTTCAAGTCCTCGGTGAGGTGGCCGTCGGGGGTGTGCTCGTCGGAGTCCGCCACCACCACCGGGCCGAACCCGGGGAGCCGCCGGGGCGAGACCCCGCTGGCCGTCAGGGCGTAGCGCTCGTAAGGCTCTTTGGCCTCCCCCAATTCCAGAGCCCGGTCGATCTCCACCCTTTCCGGGAAATCCCCGGTCTCCTGGGTAAAGGAGGTGTCGGCGAAATACTGGTCCGTCAGGATGAAGACCGGCAGTTGGTAGCGGTCCGCCAGGTTGAAGGCCTTGGCGGTGAGGGCGAAGCCCTGGGCCGGGGTCCCCGGCGCCAGCACCGCC
Source organism: uncultured delta proteobacterium (assembly GCA_963790655.1). Classification (GTDB taxonomy): domain Bacteria; phylum Desulfobacterota; class Desulfobaccia; order Desulfobaccales; family 0-14-0-80-60-11; genus DASWLF01. The sequence continues at coordinate 182,458 of CAWBPT010000012.1, forward strand.
CGGGGTGAATCGTCCTGGGAGGCGTAGAGCACGAAATTCAGGTCCCCCTGGGAGGTACGGGTGGGGAGCCCGGTGCTGGGACCGGGGCGCATGCCCTCCACGATGACCAGGGGGGTCTCGCTGCCGGCGGCCAGGCCCAAAGCTTCCACCATCAGGGAAAAACCGCCCCCGGAGCTGCCGGTCATGGCCCGGACCCCGGCGTAGGAGGCGCCCAGGGCCATATTGATGGCCGCGATCTCGTCTTCCGCCTGCTCCACCACCACCCCCCAGCGGGCGGCTCGGCTGCCTACCGCGTTCAATACACTGCTCCAGGGGGTCATGGGGTAGCCGCTGAGGAACTGCACGCCCGCGGCCAGGGCTCCCAGGGCCACGGCTTCATGGCCGTTGATCAGGAGCCGGGGCTGAGGGGGCGGCGCCATTCCCGCCAGGGAGTGGCGGTGGCCCAGGGCCGCGGCCTGCCGGTAACCCGCCGCGGCGGCCTTGTGGTTCCAGCCCACCACCTCTGTCCCCTTGGCCCCGAAGGCCTCCAGGAGGAGCGCCATCAAGGGCTCCAGGGGCACCTGCAGCAGCCCCAGCAGGGCCCCGGAGGCCCCGGCGTTCACCGCGATCTCCGCCGCCTTTTTCTCAGGGAGCAGCGCTTCCGGGTCCAGAGGCAGGCTCTTGACCCCCGGGGGCACTTCCTGGACCCGGGAGGCGTCGTAAATGATGACGCCGTCCGGCGCCAGTTCGCTCCGGTGCAGGGAGACAGTCTCCTGGTTCAGGGCCACCAAGAGGTCCACCCCTTCCCGGGAGGAGGCCATGGGCCGATCCGCCACCCGGATGCGGTTGAACAGGTGGCCGCCCCGGATGCGGGACTGGTAGTCCATGACGAACAGGACCTGGCAACCCTGGCGCACCAGGGTCTTGGCCAGGGGCACCGTGATGGCGTGCACCCCCTGCCCCGCAGCCCCGCCGATGAGGATGTTCAGGTCAATGGCCATATTCCAGCCTTTCCCGGTGAGACCGGTCTAATTGTGAATAATTGCTCAAGGACGGAGCGATGTCAATATATTAATGAGAGCATTCAAAGAGTGAGAACTCTGAAAAAATCCATGGCGTGATTCATAGCATTAATAATCCCCCTAAATCCCCCTTTAAGAACGGGGGACTTAAGTGCTTGAATCTCATTGGATAACCATCATTTTCCTTTCGTCCCCCCTTTTCTAAAGGGGGGAATGAGGGGGGATTATAGAGAACTTTACGCCCGGTAACGACTTTTTCAGAGCTCTCAGAGTTCCTTTTTTCCCCTCTCCCCCAATGGGGGAGAGGGTTAGGGTGAGGGGGAAGGTAATCCCTTTTGCGCTCCCATTAACAAGTAGTTAAAGGAACCGGCGGGAGGCGATGGCGCTCCCCAACCATGCCTCTAAATTAAGCACGGTCCGGGAGAGGGGCAAGGGCGGTCCCCCCGACGACGGCAAGGCGACGCCTGAACCTTAAACCCAGGGGCGCTGCGAACCGTGGTTCGGATCAAGAGCGACCCCGCCCTTAATTTTGCTGGGCAGAAATTACGGGGTTTCAGGGGCCTCCTCCGCTTGGGAAGCGAACCGGACGATAATAATTTATTTTTGTGTGGTGCAACCATACAATTGTATGGTATAAGCATACAATCATGAGCACCCTGGCCGAAATATTGTCCTCCCGGGTACGGGCCGAAATCTTTCGGCTGCTCTTCGGCTTGAACGAAAAAGAGCTGCACCTGCGGGAGTTGGAAAGGCAGGCCGAACTCTCCCTGGGCACCATCCGGCAGGACCTGCAAAAGTTGGTGAAGCTGGACCTGGTGCAGCCCCGTCGGGACGGCAACCGTCTCTATTACCGGGCCAACACCGAGCACCCCCTGTATCCGGAAATACGCCACCTGGTGCTGAAGACCGCCGGTTTGGTGGAGATTATCAAAAGCGCCCTGGACCGGGAGGGCATCGAAATCGCCTTCATCTTCGGGTCCCTGGCCAGCAGTAAAGAAAAGGCCGCAAGCGATGTGGACCTGATGGTGATCGGCGCCGTCGGTCTGCGCGCCTTATCAAGCCGGCTGGCCGGGGTGTCCGCGCAAATCGGCCGGGAGATCAACCCCCACACCTTGAGCGTTGAAGAGTTCCGGCGCCGCCGGCAAAAAGGGGATCATTTCCTGTCCAATGTCCTGGAATCCCCCAAGCTCTTTATCCTAGGCAGCGAACATGACCTTGAAGCCATGGGCCGATAACGGCTGGCTTGCATCCCATGTCACTTCGACGGAGGAGATCGCCAATCTGCTGGCCATTGTGGAACGCGATCTGGACGATGCCGGCGGGGGGATTTCTCCGGACTGGCGCTTCGGCATCGCCTATAACGCCGCCCTGAAGCTCTGCACGATCCTGCTCTATGCCGAGGGCTACCGGGCTGCCAGGACGCTGCAGCATTACCGCACCATCCAGGCTTTGCCCCTGATCCTGGGCCAGTCACACCAAGCCGATGCCGACTACCTTGACGCCTGCCGGAAAAAGAGAAACATTGTGGAATACGATTATGTGGGTGGCGCTACCGAGGATGAGGCGTCAGAACTGGCCGCCTACGTCTTGGAATTGCGAGAAAAAGTTTTGAACTGGCTCAAACAATCTCACCCCCAACTCCTTAAAACTTGAGAGCAGAAGTTTCATCCCTCCGGTAAAACAGAGCGAAATTTCAATAAATTGTAAGTTGATTACAATTCTCTATCTTTAAATACCAAGTCGCGCTCATAGAAGTAAAAAGAGCTTTTTCCGTAGGGGCGCACCCATGTGTGCGCCCTCAGAGTGGGCGGACACGCAGGTCCGCCCCTACAAAAAATTACCTGTCTGACGGCGACTTGGTATTAATCATCGGCCGAAAGGTTTGCAGGTAAAGAAAGGGCGGGTTGATCCCGCCCATATTTTTATAGGGGAATCTACGGTCCCCTGGGGGACAGGTGGCGCAGTTGAGCCTCAAGGCTTCTGGATGTGATCCTTGACGGAGTGCCACAGCTTCTTGAAAAGTCCTTCCTCGTCCGGGTGGCCGGCGGCCTGGCCGTAAGGCCCGGGCTCCTCCTTGGCCAGTTCCTCCAGATGCTTCTGTTGGCTGGGCGTCAGGCTCCGGGGGATGAGCACCTTCACTTCCACCAGCAGGTCGCCCCGGCGGTTGCCCTTGGGGTAGGGTACCCCTTCGCCCTTGAGCCGGATGACCTCCGCCGGCTGGGTGCCGGGCGGGATCACCAGTTCCTTGGGCTCCTTCAGGGTGGGGATGGTGAGGTGGGTGCCCAGGGCCGCCTGCACGAAAGAGATGGGCACCTTAAGGTGCAGGTCGTAGCCTTCCCGCCGGAAGAGCTCGTGGGGCCTGACCTGCAGGACGATGTACAGGTCCCCCGGCGGGCCGCCGTAGGCGCCGCCGTTGCCTTCCCCCGCCATGACCAGGTGGGTGCCGCTGTCCATGCCCGGGGGGATCTTTACCTTGATCTTCTTCTTCTCCCGGAGGCGCCCTTCCCCGTTGCAGGCGGCACAGGCCTCGGCATAAAACTCCCGCATTCCCTGGCAGCGAGGGCAGGTGGTGGTGATTTGGAAGATGCCGTGGCTCCGGGACACCACCCCCCGGCCGCCGCACTGGGGGCACGGGATTTTCCTGGTCCCCGGTTTGGCCCCGGTGCCGCCGCAGGTAGGGCAATTAACCACCCGGGGCACCTCCACCGTCACCTCGGTGCCCAGGGCCGCGTCCAGAAAATCCAGGGTCAGATCGTAGCGCAGGTCGCTGCCCTGCTGGGGATGGGGGCCGGCGGCCCCCCCGAAACCTCCGAAGGAGCCGCCGAAGCCGAAGACGTCCTCAAAGATGTCGCTGAAGGACCGGAAGATGTCGGAGAAATCCCGGAACCCGGTGAACCCGGTGGAGCTCAGGCCTTCATGGCCGTACAGGTCGTAGAGGCGGCGCTTTTCCGGATCGTGCAGGACCTCGTAGGCCTCCGCCGCCTCCTTGAACCGCTCCTCCGCCTCCTTGTTTCCCGGGTTGCGGTCCGGATGGTACTTTAAGGCTATCTGGCGGTAGCTTTTCTTGACTTCGTCGATCCCGGCGCTCCGGGACACCCCTAAGATCCGGTAATAATCCTTCTTGTCGTTGGGCATAATTTACTTGAGACGCGCCTTTACCGATTTTACTTTGTCGCCCAGGGTAACTTCCTTGTCCCGGCGATCATCAATGGTGATATGGGTCATAACCCGCTGCACCCCCTTATCAAAGGGCAGTTCGTGCAGCACCTGGGCCACCTTGAGCAAGCGGGCGGCGTGGCCGTGCACCAGGGTGCCCATGTCCGTAAGCTCATGGGGAATGCTTTCTTGTTGCAGGTACTTGACTACTGCGGCGATGTAATCGCCCACACTGGGCGTCCCCAGACCCAACGGCACCACGCTAATTTCCATGATAGCCATAACCACCTCCGGTGTAAAGGGTCAATTGCCCCAGATTTGCGGCCCCCCCGCCAGACGGACGACGGCTCCGAAAAAAACTAAAGCCCGGCCCTTATCAGGGGCCGGGACCGGAGACCTGGGCTAAGTTGCGGGATTAAGGCGGAACCGACCCCGTTAAATCACCGCCCACTCAAGCGTTGCCCCGGGGGGGCAACAGGCGGCGCACCACCGCTTTCAGGTTATCCAGGTCAAAGGATTTGATCACAAAACCGTCCGCTCCCCAAGGGGCGAGGTCCGGGGGCGGAGGGCAATGGGAATATAAGATTATCCGGATGTCCTTTTTGGTGCCCTTGACCATGAGACCGATTTCCAGCCCGGACATATCGGGGAGCAGCATCTCGAGAATGACCACGTCGGGTTTGAAGGAGTCCACCAGACGCACCACTTCCCGGCCCCTCCCGGCCACCCGCACCTCGTAGCCCTCATCCTGCAATTCCTCCCGGCATAACTGCTGGATGTGGGGTTCGCTGTCGGCAACGATGATTCGTGCCATGGCCAGCACCGCCTTTCAAAGGTCCTCCCCCCCATTTTTCCTGGGTTAATTATAATTATTTTTCCCCCTAAAGTCCAGGTAGGCCAGGTCCTAAATAAGATGACCTATTTTGCCGGCCCTCCGCAATCCACCGCTCTCTCCCGCCAGCGGTGGGAGAGGGAGTATTATCGCAATTCCTTCTTTTTCACCTCTCCCCCAATGGGGGAGAGGGTTAGGGTGAGGGGGAATTAAATCTCTTTTCCACTTCCATCAAGAAATACGTTACCGAATTTATGAACCGTGGTACTAAGTCGCATGATCCCAGGGATTTCCCCTGAGCCGCAGTCTGGTTAACCTGCTTAATTTGCTAGCAAAATAACTACCCCCCACCCCCACCGCCGTTTATCTGGCTTTATCGGTTGGTTAGGTGCACGGCTAAATTTTTTTGCTGTTTAGTCCTCCCCCTCCCCCGGCCCCCGTTTGTCCGGTTCCACCTTTTTTCCCCGCAAAGCCCGCCAGCGGGCCGCCAGGTCCGGCTCCGCCCCTTCAGGGCCCGGCTCGTAGAAGCGCTCCCCGGCCAGCTGTTCCGGCAGGTAGTCCTGCTCCACCCAGTGGCCGGGAAAATCGTGGGGATAGAGATAACCCTTACCGTGCCCTAAGGCCTTCCGGTCCCGGTGGGCGTCCTTCAGGGGATCGGGCACCTTGGTGGCCCCTTGACCCGCCAGCGCCCCTTGCGCCCGGAAATAGGCCTGGGTGGAGTTGCTCTTGGGGGCCAGGGCCAGATAAATGGTGGCCTGGGCCAGGTGATAGACCCCCTCCGGCAGGCCCACCCAGTTCAGGGCCTGGCTGGCGGCCGCCGCCTGCACCAGGGCCTGGGGGTCGGCCAGCCCCACGTCCTCCGAGGCCAAAATGAGCAGCCGGCGCATGATCAGGCGGGGGTCCTCCCCGGCCTCCACCATCCGGGCCAGCCAGTAGAGAGCCGCATCCACGTCCGAGCCCCGCACGCTCTTGATGAAGGCGCTCAGGGTGTCGTAGTGGGCGTCCCCTGCCTTATCGTACATCAGGTCCCGGCGGGGCATACACTCCCGGGCCACGTCCAGGTCCACCCGGATAACCCCGCCCTCCCCGGGCGCGGTGCTGAGCACCGCCAACTCCAGGGCGCTCAAGGCCCGGCGGGCGTCCCCCCCGGCCAGGCGGGCCAGATACTCCAGGGCCTCCGCGCTCACCTCCGTAGCCAGGCCTCCCAGACCCTGGTCCATATCCGCCAGGGCCCGGTGGAGCAGCGCCAGGATCTCTGCTTCCTTCAGGGGCTCGAAGATGAAGACCTTGGCCCGGGACAGGAGCGGCCCGATGATCTCGAAATAGGGGTTTTCCGTGGTGGCCCCGATGAGGGTGATGAGGCCCTCTTCCACGTGGGGCAGGAGGGCGTCCTGCTGGGCCTTGTTGAAACGGTGGATCTCGTCGATGAGGACCACGGTGCGCCGGCCCCGGGCCTGCTCCTGGCGGGCTTCCTCCACCGCCCGGCGCAAATCCGCCACCCCGGAGAGCACCGCGCTGAGGCTGACGAAGCGGCAGTCCAACTCCCGGGCCATGACCCGGGCCAACGTGGTCTTGCCGGTGCCGGGGGGACCCCAAAAGATCATGGAGGAAAAGAGCCGGCCGGCCTTGATGGACCGCCACAGCAACCTTCCCGGCCCCACCAGGTGCTGCTGGCCCACAAAGGCGTCGAGACTCCGGGGCCGCATGCGGGCCGCCAACGGCTGGTCCGGCGCGAAGAGTGGGAGTGTTTTATTCATGGTTGAGGATTGGTTTTGGGGGGAGGGCCAGGGACAGAAGTCCCTGCCCTCCCCCCAGCCCCCCTCCCAACCCTTTCAGGGCCTGGGAAGTCGGGCCAAGGGCCCGACTTCCCAGGCCAAATAAACACCCCTTAAGGGATTGGGGGAGGGGGCTGGGGGAGGGGGTAAGGGCTTACTGCCCTTAGCCCCCTCCCCCATTACTTTATTTTAATAAATGGATAGCGCTCCTTCATTTCCCGGGTCACCAGGCCCAGGCCGCACTGGTTGTGGACGGCCTCCACCACCAGGATGAGGTCCGCGGCCTCGAAGTCCACCCGGCAGCCCTGGCCCTGGGAACAAAACTCGTCGGTGAGGAACCGGTCCAGGGCCTGCTCCACTTCCAGGCTGGAATATTCCCCCTTGTGGCCCCGGCGCTTCACCCGGACATAAAAGGCCTTACCCTCGATCTCGGGACCCAGGGCCCGCACCGCTTCCTGGAGCCGCTCCTCCAGGTTTTCCACGGTGAAGGGGAAAACGACCCTGATGGGCACCACGCTGCTCAGATATTCTGCCAGAAACGGACTCTTTTCCCAAAGGTTTTTCAGGGCTTCCAAAAACTCGCCCACCTGCGGGACCCGGCCCAGGATCACCGCGGTAAAGCCGCTGGGCTGAAACTCCCCCAACCCCGCCAGCTCCTGGAGCAGGCGCTTCTCTTGCCACATGTAGCTGGTAACCACCACGTTCCAGTCTTTCATGGTCCCAAGTTTTCTCCGGCCCGCCCTTGCGGGGAGTTGAAATTTCTTTTATATTAATTACTAACGAATGCCAAACCAGAGGCGGACTTATGTTCGGATATAATTTCACCACCTTGCTGATCATCCTGGTGATCGCCCTGCTGCTCTTCGGGCCCCGGCGCCTGCCGGAGTTGGGGGACAGCATCGGCAAGGCCATCCGCAGCTTCAAAAAGGCTCACGACGACCCCGAAGTCACCCAGGCCAAGGGCGAGGTTCCCGGCAGCGCCGCCTCCAGCCCGGCGCCCACCGTCACCTGTCCCCAGTGCCACAAGGAATTTACCGGGGATTTTGCCTTCTGCCCCCATTGCGGCAACAAGGTGGCAAAGGCTTAAGTTACAGGTGCCTGGATGTTCGGGATCGACCTCGAGACGCTATTCGTCCTCGCCGTGCTGGCCTTTATCCTCTTTGGCCCGGAAAGGCTGCCGGAATACGCGGAAAAGCTGGGCCGGCTGATTGCCAAGCTGCGCGCCGCCAGCACGGAAGTAACCCAACAGTTCCAGAACCCCTTTCAATATCCTCCGGAGCCGGGCCTGCCCACCGAACCCCAGACCCCGCCGCAGGTAACCAGCTACGCCACCTGCCCCTCTTGCCAGCAGATCCTGGGGGCCGGCTTCACCTTTTGCCCCAACTGCGGCCACCGCGTGAAAGCGGAGCCGGATTCACCCCAGGCGCCCCAGCAGCCCCTGGCTTCTTAAACCCGCGCCGCTCCCCTTCCCGAGGCACCCTGATGATTCGGCCGTTAAGCAGTCATGAAGTCAAAGCCGCCCTGAAGATCATCAACGACGCGGCCGCAGCCTACCAGGGAGTCATCCCGGCGGACTGCTGGCAGGAACCGTACATGCCCCTCGCCGAGCTGCTCGCGGAGATGGAGGCCGGGGTGGAGTTCTGGGGTTGCGAGGCCGGGGGCCGCCTGGCCGGGGTCATGGGGCGGCAAGCGGTCCAAGACGTGATCCTGATCCGCCATGCCTACGTCAGCCCCCATACCCAGCGCGCCGGGATCGGGGCCCGGCTGTTGCGCCACCTGCGCCAGGGCGTCTCCAGCCCCATGCTGGTGGGAACCTGGGCCGCGGCCTGGTGGGCCGTCCGCTTTTACGAGAAGCACGGTTTCCGCCTGGTGACCCCGGCGGAGAAAGACCGGCTGCTCAACGCCTACTGGACCATCTCGGAGCGGCAAGTGGAGACCTCCGTGGTCCTGGCGGACGACAAGTGGTTTGCGAGCCGCCCGGGGCTTTCCGGCTAGGCTCCCTCCCCTCCGGCCCGCTTCTTCCCAGGTTTTTCGCTTCTCAGTTCAAAGAGGGGATAGTATCAGTCTTTAGAGGGTTTAGGTTTGTAAATCGACTTAAACAGGGCCGGGTCAAGTTGGCGCATAGCCGGGGGCACCGGGTGTACCGGCTTCCAGGGGCCGGTGGGGGCATTCCCGATTCTCCACTGGCCGGCCACCCAATAATAGTAAAGCTTGCCATGGCGAAACAAGTCAACCTTGAGGTTGGGGGCGTATTCTACTTCCGGGCTGCCTGGCACCGTAGTCCAACCGGGAGCGACTCCCGTAGGAACCGTGGGCGGGAGCGGGGTCAAGGCCCAGGCCGGGAGCGCCAAGGCCGCCGCCACTATCACTGCCGACAGAACCCGTAAGGCCCGTTTCCTCGAATCGCCTGCGTTTTGGCGGCAATCCATAGTCGCTGTTCCCCTGCCGCTTATCCCCGCAACCGCCGGTTACTTCGTCCCCGGCCTGGCGCCCACCCCTTGGAACTCCACAAAACAACCCCAAAATTCCTGCTGGTTCGTTCCTTCCACCCGCTCACAAACTTGCTGGCCTTTGGTCATTCTAAGGTACTTCTCATAGGCAACCGCATCCCCCACATATAGGGAATTAGAGTCCTGATCCGCATAAACATGGTAAGTCCCGCCATTGGCCTGGTAGGTAGTAATTTTCCCCGGGGGAATGTTGTTCATCAGCGCCTGCCGCTTGGGGGTTTCATTATTAATATCCCACTTCTGGAATCCGGCGGTCGTCAGCATATACAGCGGCGAGACGATCTGCTGCCCGCTGGTCTGCCCGCCGGCACAACCGCTAAGAAGCGTGATGGAAAAGATTAAAAAGATTGCCGCGTAAGACCGCATCCTCCAGCTCGGCATCATGCCCTCCTCTAATTTCGTGTCTGTCTGGCCGCCTCCAGGCCGGCCCCCTCCCGATCCGGCTGCCGGCGGCGCCTTGGGGAGTCCTACAGCTCCACCACTTCTGAGTCGATGTGCTCCCCCATGAACAGGCTGGCCAACTGCGCGAAGCGCGGCGTCAGGTCGGTGGTAAGATAACGGCGGGAGCCGCCCCGGCTGAGCCGGCCCTCGATCTCCGCATGGCGGCTTAGATAATCCACCAGCTTGGCCGCGGTGACCTGGCCGGAGCAGATCAACTCCTGGCCGTCCCCCAGGAGGGCCCGGATCTTGTCCTTTAAGATGGAGTAATGGGTGCACCCCAGGATCAGCGTGTCCACCGTCCCCTCGAAGGGGGCGAGATACCGGCGCAAAATCATCTCCGTGCCTTCCCAGTCCTGCTCCCCCGCCTCGATGAGGGGCACCAGCAAAGGGCAGGCTTGCTGCAACACCTCCACCTGGGGGTCCAGTTTCTTGAGCTCCAGCTCGAAGGACTGGGAGGTGACGGTGCCCTCGGTGCCGATGACCCCGATGCGCCTGGTGCGGCTCCGGTTCAGGGCCTCCTCCACCGTGGGAATCAACACCCCCAGGACCCGATAACCGGGATAATGGGCCGGCAGATAGACCTGCTGGAGGCTCCGCAAGGCCCGGGCCGAAGCCGTGTGGCACGCCAAAACAATGAGGCGGCACCCCTGGCGGAAGAGATAATCCACCGCCTGCTCCGTGAACCTGAGCACCACCCGGTCGGACCGGGTGCCGTAGGGAATCCGGGCGTTGTCCCCCAGATAGAGGTAATCGTAGTCCGGCAGAAGCCGCAGGAACTCCCGCAAGACCATCAACCCCCCAAACCCCGAATCAAAGACGCCGATCATAATGAGAGCTTTCAGCGGTCAGCAGTCAGCTTTCAGTTTTCAGGGCTAAAAGCTGCTTTCAAGTTTATGAAAACCTGCTCACCGCTTAAGTTGCGAAGCGAAGAACCTCCTCATGCAGTTAGAAATTCTGCACTTCGTTCAGGATTTAACCTAAAAATTAATTTTCGAAGTCTGCCACCTAAGCTGAAAGCTGACCGCTGAAAGCTGACCGCTTACCCTTACTCCGACAACCTCAGCAAGGTGCCCCGTTTATAGGCGGATTTGAGGGTGTAGTGGAGCAGGGCGTAGCTGATCAAGATATATATCACACATTCCGCGAAGCCGTAAAGCAGCGGTTGCCGGTAGCTCAGGGGAAAGCCGTAGAAGTGGCGAAAATATTCCAGGAAATAGGTGAAGGGGATGAGCCGCGCCAGGTATTGCACTCCCGGGGGCAGAACGGACACGGGATAATAAAGGCCGCACAAAAGGAGCATGAGGTAGGAGAAGGCCCAGGCCGCCACTTCGGCCCGCTGGCCGAAGCGCAGCACCAGGGCCAGGACCAGGGCCCCGATGATGGCCGCGTTGAGAAACATGCCCAGGAGGAAGATGACCAGGCCCCCCATCCCCGGAGCCGACAGTTCCATGTTGAAGAGCCACATGCTGAGCAAACCCATGACCACGAAGACCAGGAATCCCCGCACCAGGCCCACCAGGCCGGAGCCCAAAATGATGTGGGTCAGGCGGATGGGAGCGATGAACTCGTGCTTCAGGCTCTTGGCCCAGACGGAGTAAAGCAGGGAGTAGGACAGGTCCAGCTGGGCGATCTGGATAGTGTTCATGGCCACCGCCCCGATGAGGATGAAGGTCACGGTCTCCGGGTCCAGCTTGAGGAAGCGGGTGAGCAGGCCCACGGAGAAGATGGCCACCCCGGGCCAGAAGATCATTTCGAACACCGCGAAGACGTTGCGCCGGTTCACCAGGGTGCTGCGGACCGCGAAGGCCAAGACCTTGTGGAAATTAGTGAGTAATTTCACGGTAGATTTCCTCCAGGTCCACGGGCTTGACCTGCACCCGGGCCAGGGCGCCGCGGCTGTGGGCCACGGCTTCCAGGATGGCCGCCAGCCGGGTTTCCGCCTTGTCCAGCACCAGGTCCACCTGGGAATCTTGCACCTTATGGGCCAAAACTCCCGGCAGTTCCGCATAATCCAAGGGCGCCGGGCTGTCCTGGAAAACCAGGCGCAGGTGGTCTCCCAGGCCCAGGCGCTGCTGCAGATCCGGGAGGCGGCCCCGGCTCACCAGGCGGCCTTCCTTCAGGAAGGCCACTTCTCCGCAGAGCATCTCGGCTTCGCGCAGGTTGTGGGTGGTGAGCAGGATGGTGAGACCCGTCTCCCGGTTGAGCCGCAGAATCTCTTCCCGGAGGTGCTGGGACATTTCCGGGTCCAGGCCCGAAGTGGGCTCATCCAGAAAGAGCAGCTCCGGGGTGTTGATCAGGGCCTTGGCCAGGGCCAGGCGCTGCTTGAGACCGGTGCTCAGGCGCTCGAAGGTCACCCGGCGGTGGGGGGCCAGTTCGAACAAGGCGATCAAGTCTTCCACTTTGCGGGCCAGGGGCCTGCCCCCCATACCGTAGAGGCGCCCGTAAAAACGCAAATTCTCTTCCACCGTGAGGCACCAGAGGAAATGGGCGCCGCTGGCCGCCAGGTTGATGCGCTCCCGGAGCCGGCCCGCCTCCCGGACCACATCCAGCCCCAATACCTTGGCCTGGCCGGTGTCCGGGCTGAGCAGGGTGGCCAGGATGGAAATCAGGGTGGTCTTGCCCGCGCCGTTGGGCCCCAGAACTCCGAAGATGGCCCCGGGCTCCACCTCCAGGTCCACATCCCGCAACGCCGCCTTCAGGGGCCCGAAAACCCCGGTGCGAAACGACTTGCCGATTCCCTGCGCCGATATCGCTGGTTGCATAATTAAATATATCCAAAGCTGTTAAACACTATGAATCATATACAATACCAGGAAGATTCCGATTGTCATGATTCCCATGGCAAGAAGTATGTCAAGTATTAATGAAGGCCGATAGGTATCTTCATCTATTTCTCTTTCGACCTTTTTATATCTGATAAATGACAGCACCCCCATCAAAGCGCCCATCGCCACCAGGATTATGGCAAAAACTGACGAATATCCGGATGAATGAGGGGCAGTTTCGCTAATATTCGATTTTCCTAGAAAATAGGATATCTTATCTATAAACAATGCAAACTTTTCCACGACAAAACCAAATGCCATGATACCAATACTTGTCCTGATCCAGGCAAGAAAGGTCCGCTCATTGGCCATGTGATCCTTGACATCACCAACTTTTGCCGATTTTTTATTTCCGGTTATTGTTTCCATACGGCCCGCCTTTCTCTATTTTTTACCGTAATTGTTTGCCTGAATGGCCTGGGCTAAGTCTATCAAACCTGGGCCTACGGGCCAAGGTTTTCTGAAGGAGAGGAAGACCGTCCCGGCTTGCAAAGTTCCCTGAGCTGCGGTACATTAGCCTCAAATGGTTGAAGAAGAGCGCGTCGTCAATCCCCGGCTCCAGCCCGATGACCTGGGGTTGGAACCGGGTCTGAGGCCCCGGACCCTGAATGAATTCGTGGGCCAGGAAGAGGTGCGCCGCAACCTGGAGCTGGCCATCGCCGCGGCCCGGGGCCGGGAGGAGGCCGTGGACCACATCCTGGTGCACGGCCCCCCGGGGTTGGGCAAGACCACCCTGGCCCACATCATCGCGGCCGAGATGGGCGGCGGCATCAAGGCCACCTCCGGCCCGGTCATCGAACGGCCCGGGGACCTGGCCGCCCTACTCACCAATCTGCAACCCCGGGACGTCTTGTTCATCGACGAAGTGCACCGGCTGCCCACGGTGGTGGAGGAGATCCTCTACCCCGCCATGGAGGACTTCCGCCTGGACCTCATCATCGGCCAGGGTCCCGGGGCCCGCTGCCTGAAGCTGGAGCTGCCCCAGTTCACCCTGGTGGGGGCCACCACCCGGGCCGGCCTCCTCACCCCGGCCTTGCGGGACCGCTTCGGCCTGATGCTCCGGGTGGACTTCTACGGCGTGGAGGACCTGGCCCGGATTACCGAGCGGGCCGCCAGGATCTTGGGAGTGGTCATGGAACCGGAGGGGGCCTGGGAGATCGCCCGGCGCTCCCGGGGCACCCCCAGGATCGCCAACCGCCTGCTGAAAAGGGTGCGGGATTATGCCCAGGTGCGGGGCGACGGCCGCATCGACCGGGAGGTGGCCGACGCCGCCCTGACGCTGCTGAACGTGGACCAGCTGGGGCTGGACCGCATGGACCGGCAGATCCTCCAGACCATCCTGGAAAATTATGACGGCGGCCCCGTGGGCCTGGGGACCCTGGCCGCGGCCCTGTGCGAGGAGGAAGACACCCTGGAGGAGGTCTACGAGCCTTTCCTCATCAAGTCCGGCTTCCTACAGCGCACCCCCCGGGGCCGGGTGGCCACCGGTAAGGCCATGGAGTATTTTCAAAAAGCCCCCAGAAAAAGGGGCTTGCCTACTCTATTTTAATCTGTGAAAAATGATTGAAAATTTCCCTATTAGTAAATAATATCTAATTAAACCCCTCTAACTCTCTTTCCTCGCTTATCCCCAATATCCAGGGGTGCTTTCTTAGTTTCGGATCGTCTATCACTGGGTAAACCCGCAACCACCTACAACCTTATAATTTAGGAATTGGGAGGGAGGCTGTTATGTCTAACGGACAAGCACCAAACAATGGCCTTCTGATGAACTGGAAGGACATTTCCTGGGGTAAGGCATGTTTCGTTGGGGTCTTTGCAATCATACCATCAATAATTAATGGCTATTACATTGACGTGCACGGATTTAAGATGCCTAATCTCGAAGTATGTCTAGGGTTTCTAATACAACTGGTCGTTTCGTTTATTATTGGGGGCGCCATGGGTCTTTATTTCAATGATGAGAAAGACCTGAGAAAACTTATAACGATAGGGCTAACAGCGCCTGGCTTGGTTATTGCTTTATTAAATGGTAATTTGACAAAAGATTCTAGCATTGAATTAAATAAAACGCTAAATATGTATAATCAAGTTATTAACGAAAATAATGAATTAAAACAAAAGATAAAAGCAATTGGGGCTCCTCTGGCATTTTATGGGGCCATTTCATTGGCACAGGCTCAAATAACTTCTGGGACAAAATTAAAAGAATTCTCAATGCGTGACCAGGGCCCTGCGAGTAATATTTGGAGGGGTTTTACCGGCAGCAACCCTCAAAATATCTGGTTCGTTATCGCAGGGTCTCATTTGAAGCTGGAGGATGCCGAAAAGCAGGCGGCATTTTTCAACCACGAAATGAAAGGATTTAACGCTGAAGTCTATGAGCGTTACGGTGGAAACCCTTACTATGCGGTAGTCATAGGGGCGAACCTTACGCTTGATCAGGCCAAGGCGTTACAAAATAAGGCCGTCCAAGCAGGATTTCCAAGAGATACCTATCTTTGGGCACTTCCTTTAAAATAACAAAACAGAAATTGACTTTCTTTTATTGTCTGCTCTGAAAGTGGAGGCGTCTTACGCACCAAGAATGGTGCGCGGGGCGCGCCCTACACTTGAACAGCCGGGGACGGCTGTTCTAAATTTTCATAGTTTTGGGGTGTTCCTTTGGAACGGGAATGGCTCGTTCCCAAGTTCCCGCTTGGGAACGCAATTTCTTCCCCAAGCTCTGCTTGGGGACATCTTGGCGCCTCCGGGTAAGCTGCTGGCTGAATCACCCTGCCTTCAGCAACTTCAACGCCGCCTCCAGATGCTCCAAGGCCTGGTGGAGATTCTCGCATTCGAGACAGTTCACGATATTATCCCGCCCCCGGGCGGTAAAAACCGTTTCCCGGGTGCCTTCGCATTTGGGGCATTTTGCGGCTTCCTGCCGGAGTTCCCCAATGAACTTCGCCAGGGTTGATTCATCGACGTTCGCTTTCATGGATGCTCCTTAATTTTCCTGTTAGCTCTCTGAAAATATACCAGAGCGGCAAGATGCCGCCAAATTTTATATAATTATGAATAAGACTTAGAGCAGCAATTGCATTATCCGGGGAGAAAAAATCCGTAAGGGGTGTCTTCCGCACCAAAATCGGCGCGAGAGACACGCCCTGCTTCTGCTCCAATTTATGCCGGCGAACCTCAAAGCCTGCCGCCACTGCGGTGGCACTGACCGGACCCTTTCCCCCCGGTTGGGTTATTGCGCCGCCTGCATCCGGTGCCACTTCGACCAGGTCTGGCCCCCAATCGAAGCCCTGCACGCCGAGAGCCGCCGGGCCTTTAACCTGCCCCTGGCGCCGCCCCGGGACCCCGGCGGCAAAAGCTGCACCCTGTGCTTCCACGCCTGCCGCATCCCCGAGGGGGGCCATGGCTTCTGCGGGGCCCGCCGGGTGGAAGGCGGCCGGCTCCGGGGCGGCGGCCCCGCCGGGGCCGGCTTGAGCTACTATTACGACCCCTTGCCCACCAACTGCGTGGCCGACTGGTTCTGCCCCGGCGGCACCGGGGCGGGCTACCCCCGCTATGCCCGCCGGGACGGCCCGGAGCGCGGCTGCACCAACCTGGCGGTCTTTTACCACGCCTGCAATTTCAACTGTCTCTACTGCCAGAACTGGACCTTCAAAAAGGCCACCTGCCGCGGCCAGAAGGTCTCCGCGGCGGAGCTGGCCGGGGCCGTGCGCCCCAACACCGCCTGCATCTGCTATTTCGGGGGCGACCCCACGCCCCAACTGCCCCACGCCCTGGCCGCGGCCCGCCTGGCCCTGAGCGCCGCGGCGCCAGCCGGCCGCCGCCTGCGCATCTGCTGGGAAACCAACGGCGCCATGCAGGAAAAGTGGCTCCAGCCCCTGTTGGCCAGTTCTCTTACGAACGGGGGCATAATCAAATTTGATCTCAAGGCCTTCTCCGAAGAGATGCATCTGGCCTTAACCGGGGTTTCCAACAGCCAGACCCTGAAGAATTTTGCGACGCTCGCCCGGCATCTGGAGGCCCGCCCCGAAGTGCCGCTGCTGTGCGCCAGCACCCTGCTGGTCCCGGGTTACGTGGATCTTGAGGAGATCCACGGCCTGGCCCGTTTCCTCGCCCTGCTCAACCCCGAGATTCCCTACAGCCTGCTGGGCTTTTATCCCCAGTTCTACCTGGACGATTTGCCCGTCACTTCCAGGAATTTCGCCCTGGCAGCCAAGGGGGTGGCCGAGGAGGCGGGACTCCGCCGGGTCCACCTGGGGAACCTGCATCTCCTGATCTAAAAACCTCTTGGCCGGCCGAGAGTTGCCGGCGCCGCTTCCCGCGGCCCTGCCTCTTAGAAACTCCGGTTTTGGCCGCTTCCGGGTACTTTCTTTTCCTTTTCTTCGCTGAATTTCAGGAATTTCCTGCGCAAATTTAAGGCTTTTCCTGATGGTGTCTTTCTCTATTCCGCATAGTGTAGATTTCAGCGGGAAAACTCCCCCACCGGCATGAAGTGCCGCGATCCTCCGGGAATCGTCGAGGACTGGCCGGGGACGGAAAAGACCCGCCGGGCAATTTTGGCAGAAGATTATGTAAAGGAGACGACCAACTGTTTCCCAGATTGCGCCTTGCCTCCAGGCTGCTTAGCCACGAGCCGCATGTAGATCATTCCCTCGAGTGCGCCACCATGATGCCGGTTTTTGCCGTCCTGGCCAGGGGAATCCTGGATTCTGGCCGGGCGTTATCACCCCGGGGTGGCGAAAGCGATGCAGCCTGCGAGATCCAGATTTGCTAACGTTAGCATGCCGTTAACGGAACCAAGGGGATTAATTATGCAGCGGTCTCGACGTGCCAACCAAGGTCTCCTCAAGCGTACCGAGGGCGCCACCGCGGTGGAATTCGCCATAACTCTGCCGCTCCTGTTGTTAATCGTCTGCGGCGTCATAGACTTCGGGCGAGTCTATAATGAAATGCACACCGTCAACGAAGCGGCCCGGGAAGGGGCGCGGCTAGCCGCAGTGGGGAATAATTCACAGGCGGTTACCGCCGCGGTGCAAGCCTTTGGGAACCAGTTAACTGTCGTTATGCAACCTACGACCCCGGTATCCAACAATCCCGTTACGGTGACCGTCACCAGCTCCGTACAAATTATCACGCCGGTAGTTAGCGCCTTCTTTCCCAGCAATCCCTTTCCGGTGGTTGGCAGAACCGTGATGCAGGTGGAATAATTGGGGTCCTATCCAGAAATGGGTTCCTGGATAATTAAACCGAATTTCTGTTACGGCAAAGAAGGGAAATTATGATGAATAATTTTATGAAAGACCAAGAAGGCTCCATCCTGATATTGGTAGGGCTGATGTTAGCCGCGTTGATTGGATTTCTAGGACTTCCTATGGACATAGGAAATATTTATGTTGTAAAAACGAAGATGCAAAACACGGTAGACGCGGCAGTCTGCGCCGGCGGGCTCAAATTACCCGATACCGCCCAAGCGACCGCGCAAGCAAGATCTATCATTGCAAATAATAACTTCGACCCGGATACTGCTACGATAACCTTTACTCAGAATGTCGTTAAAAATCCCGGGAATGCTCCACAAATTAACTGTAGCATGACAAATAACGTTCAAACCTTTATCATGGGCGTGTTTGGGATTAATACGGTTCCGGTTACAGCATCAGCAGAGGCTATATTGATCAAAAAGCCCCCGCGCGGACCTTTTGATTATACGATTTTTTCCGGTAGTGACACGTTAAACTTAATACTTAACGGATCTCAAACCATCACCGGATCGGTACATGCAAATAATGGTTTAAACATAAATGGGAGTGGTACTATCTCCGGAGCCGCCGAAGGTCAGAACGGCGTATCCATAAATGGGACCCATACCATAGGCTCTGCGGTAGCCGATACTCTGCAACACATTACCGTAAATGGCTCTAATAACATTGGCTCTAAATCGGGGGGCGCACTTGATATTGCCATGCCTGATTTTACCCAACAGATAACCGATACCGCGGCACAGACTTTTACCGGCAATAAAACTTTTAACGGTTCAGTGGATGTAACCGGGAATATACATGTGGAAGGTGATGTAACATTAAATGGCTCAGTTAATAGTACCGGGGCCATTTTGGCGGATGGCAATATAATCGTAAATGGCACTTCGAGTATCAGCGGTTCCGATCAGGCTTGTCTTTATTCAAAAAACGGCAACATTACGATTAATGGGACCAGTTTCCTCGGTAATGACTCAAGTGAAATCATCTATGCTCCTAATGGTACGATAATCCTTAATGGGTCCATGGCTTTTCACGGACGCATAATAGGAAACAGAGTGATAATTAACGGTTCTGAAAACATTATTGGACAGGATTATCCGGTAACATCCCTTCCCGGTAAGAATCATGTGAAATTAATCCAATAGAATCTTTGTT
The DNA here is from genome assembly GCA_963790655.1 of uncultured delta proteobacterium. Classification (GTDB taxonomy): domain Bacteria; phylum Desulfobacterota; class Desulfobaccia; order Desulfobaccales; family 0-14-0-80-60-11; genus DASWLF01. The sequence goes on from CAWBPT010000012.1 coordinate 201,417, forward strand.
GGGTAGAAAATATCATCACGCAAATAATGGGAGCTTATCACCGCGTACGATAATAAATCTTTTTCCGGTTCCCCAGCTCCCGTCTGGGGACCAGAAAAGGTCTTCGCGGCGGAGTGGGCCGGGGCAGGTCGCCGCAACCCCGCCGGTATCGGCTATTCCGGTGGGCGACCCCACGCCCCGGCTGCCCCACGGACTGGCCCGTTTCCTCGCCCTGCTCAACCCCGACCTTCCCTACAGCCTCCTGGGCTTTTATCCCCAGTTCTACCTGGACGATTTGCCCGTCACTTCCAGGAATTTCGCCCCGGCAGCCAAGGGGGTGGCCGAGGCGGCGGGACTCCGCCGGGTCCGCCTGGGGAACCTGCCTCTGCCTGACCTAAAAACCCCTTGGCCCGCCGGGAGTTGCCGGCGCCGCTTCCCGCGGCCCTGCCTCTTAGAAACTCCGGCTTTGGCCGCTTCCGGGTGCGTTCTTTTCCTTTTCTTCGCTGAATTTCAGGAATTTCCCGCGCAAAATTAAGGTTTTTCCTGATGGCTTCTTTCCCTATTCCTAATAATCTTGGTTCTATCCGGTTCCCCCCCGGTATCTTGAGAGTGCTTGAGTTTTTTAGAGGAGATGCTCGTGATGCTATCCAGGTTGCGCCGCGCCCTGGCTCCCTTTGCCAGGCGGCAACAAGGAAGCGTGGCCGTGGAGTTTGCCATCATCGTCCCGGTATTCCTGCTTTTAGTCTTTGGCATCGTGGACTTAGGTCATGCCTGGTATCTGAAGCAGGTAATCTCCAATGCCAGCCGGGAAGGCGCCCGGTACGGGGCCAAGTATCATGCCGATCCCGTCACCGGCATCCAGATTAAACCTAATACTTTAAACCCCTCCATAATCAATTACGTGAACAACACCTCGGCGCAAAACGGCGGCCTGGGCGGCTGGGGATTAAAGAGCTTGCTGCCGGCTGATGGCAACCCCTGGGTCCTCCCGGGAGGAGCCGGGTATACCAGCGGGGTTCCGGGAGATGATCTCTCGGTTACCGTCACCGCCACTAAAAACTGGTTTGTCCTGGGAACCTTAGTGCCCGGTTGGGGCAATTCCGAGGATTTGTCGGCCACCACCATCATGAAATGCGAGTGAGGAACCCATGAAAGATTTCAGGGGCCTTTTAATAAGACGAATGAAGCAGTTGGCTCCGGAGCAGTCCGGGGCCATATCGACCTTTGCGGCCATCGGCATCGTGGCGTTTCTGGGGTGTGCCGCCCTGGCCATAGATGTAGCCCACCTGGTCTCGATGAAGGGAGAGCTGCAAAAAGCCGCGGATGCCGGCGCCCTGGCCGGGGCCCGGGCGTTAGCCCTGGGCACCCCTTTCCCCAATTGGACCAACGGCGAGACGGTGGCGACCGCCACGACCAAGAAAAACAAGTTTGACGGTCAATTAATTACCGACTGCCAGGTCCAGTCCGGGTATTGGAGTCTCACCTGGAACGAAGGCAACGCCCCGGCGAATCTCCAGCCCCAGGGCATAACCCCCACCAACCTGGACCTGCCGGCGGTGAAGGTCACGGTGAACAAAACCGGCGGCCAAAACGGCGGCCCCCTGACCCTGCTCTTTGCCCGGATCTTGGGGATCAGCGACCCGACCCCCATGGCCATTTCGGTGGCGGCCATGAAATCGACCTTCTTGCCGGTAAGCGCCATCCCGCCGGGTGACGGCTTCCCCCTGGCCACCCCGCAAACCTTTGTCCAACAAAATTGGGACAGAACCCCGCCGGTTTCCTTCCGGATCGGCTCCACTTATCACAGCCCCGACGGCGGCCAATGGACCTCCTTCTTGGTCAACGCCAACGATGTCCCCACCATTCGAGAACTGATTGACAACGGCAACCCCACCCCCCTGAAGATCGGCGACCAGATCTGGATAGAGCCCGGGACCAAGACCACTCTCTATGACGACGCCGCGTGTCGGATCGGGGAGACCGTGCTGCTCCCGGTGGTGCCCGATAACTTCGATACCCACGCCCTGGCGCCCATATTGGGGTTTGTCCCCTTTTGCATCGAAGCCGTGGCGGGGGGCAGCGACAAGTATATCCAGGGGCATTTTGTGCCAAATTATACCGCGCCGGGTGCCAGCGGCAGCGGCGGGGCCCCCAATTACGGCGCCGTGGCCCAATATGACAGCCCCAAGGTGGTGGATTGAAAAATGGTCCTGCCATGCGCCGCAAGGAGTGGTTTATGGAAGCTCACATCTGCCGCCCCGGTTTCGGGAATTTCGCCAAGAGCGCGCGGCATCGGACCGATGGCTGCCACGGAGAGCATTGCTTCTCCATCCTTCCGGGCAAAGCGCTCCAAGATTACCGCGGATCTTGGCTAGGTTGGGCTAATAAATAAGGTATTTGGAAGGGCAAAATCCAAGAAACCCTAATTGTATCTTTTAACCTATGGGCTATCTTGGCTACTAAAGATCACTTATCTGCCGGTTAGGGAGGAGGGGCCTATGTTGTGGCCAAAGAGAAGACTCCTGCGCCACTTCTGGTGCGAGGCCAAAGGGGGCGCGGCGGTGGAGTTCGCTGTCGTGTGCACGGTCTTTTTACTCGTGGTGGGCGGAATGGTGGATTTTGGCCACGCCTATTACATGCGGCAGGTGATCACCAATGGCAGCCGGGAAGGGGCCCGCTACGGGGTGACTTACAGGACTGATACCAACGGCAACAGAATAGCCCCCAGCGCCCTATCCCCAACTATCCAGAATTACTTGTTGACCGGCTATTTTACGAAAGCCAGTTTGCCGGCTAATGCTAACCTCACCATAACCCCAGCAGGTACGGGATACACCACCGGGACCAAAGGCGCTAATCTCGAAGTAAAAGTTGCCGCCCGGAAAAATTGGCTCTTCCTGCCGGGCTTTTTACCCGGTCTGGGGGACCATGTGGACCTTTCGGCCACCACGGTGATGCAATGCGAATGAAGACTGGGGCAGACCGGGAAAAACCAACTAGCCGGTAAGGGGGCCCAAAAGGAAAACCCCTTTTGGTGACCAATGGATTAAACCCAATTCCCGCAAAATGAAGGAGGTATTAGTCATGCGGCAAGGTAGGTTCACCAGGTTAATCAGAAGTGTGCAAGGTTCGGTGGCGATTGTAAGCGCCCTTGGCCTGCTGGCTTTCGTGGGGGCAGCCAGCCTGGCCATTGACATGGGCCAACTTTACACCGTGCGCAATGAACTCCAGAATACCACCGATTCCGCCGCCTTGGCCGCCGCCGGCAACTTGATCGTTGACCAGGGCGGGGTGGCGGTGCGGGATGCCACCGGGGCCCAGACGGCTGCCATGAATGTGGCCCAACGCCAGGCCGCCCTGCAGAATCTTGCCGCGGTGAGCCCGGGAGACCGCAATGACGTAACCATCTTGTTCGGAGTGTGGGATGTCAATGCGGGTAATCCGGACACGGCCTGGACGGAAATAGGCCCCACCTGCGGCAGCAGTTCCAATGCCAATGCCGTTAAGGTGACCCTGCTGCGGGCTGCCGGGCTTAACTATGGTCCGGTGACCAACATGCTTGCCGGCATCTTCGGGGATAGCAGCAGGACTTCCCAGGTGACCGCCACAGCCATCGCCTATCTGGGTTACACCAACTCAACCCAGACCGGCACGGTCAAGGTGCCCCTGGCGTTGCCGGACACGGTGCTGACCGCGTCCCGGCAGGGCGAGTCCAACTGGCTGGCCCAATTGTTCTCCCCTTCTGAGGCCATTGCCTCCGGTCCTACGAGTCTCACCTTTAAGGATCTGGGGAGCGACACGTTCTATCAGAACAACCTGGGCAAGCCGCAGTTCGCCACGGCCAAGGCCTATCTGTTCCTGGTGAACAACTCGGACGCCACCCCTGATACGGTAATTAATAACATCAAGAAGAATTATACTTCCGGCACCGCGGTGCGCAACATCGCCCTGGGGACCCGGCTCTATCCCATCAGCGAGTATCAATGGGCCAGCAACATCAAGACCATCTTTCAGACCTTGCAGCAGGCTTACAATGCCAAGAAAAACAGCTCCGGCAAGTGGCGGGTCTGCGTGCCGGTCTATAACACCCAAACCCCGGTGGCCCAGCGCCTGCTCAAGGGGGTCATGGATCTGGCCCGGGTCTTCTCTCTGGGGCCGTCGGAAGCCCAGGCTTGCTTCACCTTCTGGACCCAGTCGTATCCCGGGGGCAATGTGCCCGTCTATGTCAACGGCTTTGCCAACGTGGACATTACCGGGGTCAATTACGTCTCCACTTGCGACGACTGCAGCCCTTATGCACCGGCCGCGGACCACAAGAATTACCTGAGCACCCTGGACTGCATGGTGAAAAGTTCCCTCAGTTGCAGGAATGCCAATTCCGTGACGGTGGAGGTGCCGGTGAGTAACGACACCGTCTCACCTCCGGGCAGTCTATCCGGGCAGCCTAATTACTACACCAATCCCAGCAACCCGACCAACCCCCAAGCCCTGGCTACCATTCCCAGGCTGGTAAAATGACCTGAGGAGCCGCGCCGGGGAGGCCCGTCTTCCCCGGCGCCGGTTCCGGCAGTTCCCCTTTCTCTCCCATTTTCCGAGTCTTACCTCCTTTCCCATCGCCGCGCTTTCAAAAACCAACCTGGGGTGCGGTCTTTTAGCGAGTGGCGACCTAGGGTTGTGTCCCGAAAATATCTTTCAAAAGTCCATCAATTATTCCCCCTCCCCCTGGTGGGAGGGGGTTAGGGGGAGGGGGAATTTGATTTCGGCTAACATAACCTTAATCACTTATTATTCATGCCACCCCCACCCTAACCCTCCCCCATCAAGGGGGAGGGAATAAAAGCGAGCACTTCTGAATGTACTTGCGGGAGACGATACTAAGGCTATTTGGAGGACCGCAGGCTTTACCATAAAAACCCAAATCCCCCTAAATCCCCCTTTTTCAAAGGGGGACTTTTAAAAACCCCCCTTTAATAAAGGGGGGGTAGGGGGGATTTTTCATCCCCTTGGGGGTGTTCGATAGCGGCCATGAATGTTTAGCCTGCGCCTGCACCGGCGAGACGCCTGTGCCATCGATTCTTTGGCGTTCCGAAGATTTTTGCCAGTTCGCCGGCCGATTAAATCTCCCTCTCCACCCGCCTGCGGGGGGAGAGGGTTGGGGTGAGGGGGGAAATCTTTCCCCGCCTGAACCATTTTGCGAGATAGGGCGATATATCCTAAATGATAATCCCAGGTGAGCCCAAGCTGAGCTTGGGCTAAAAATTGCGTTCCCAAGCAGGAGCTCGGGAACGAGTTTTCAAGATGCAAAATCCCTGCCGGAGACACTACTGCTGTGCCACCGGTTTGATTGCCATTTGTTCTTACGGCCCCAGCATAATTCCCCTCGAGCTTTCTCTTTTATTAAACTAAAATCATGCCGGCCTTGCCCTGGGACCCGGCCCCGAGGCCGTCATTTCCCTGCCGCGGTGGGGGCCCATTCCCCGGCTTGACAATGGAGGCGGGCGGGTATATGAAGGGATTTGTGAAAACGAAAATCATCTTTATCACCGGCGGAGTGCTGTCCTCCCTGGGCAAAGGGGTGGCGGCCGCGGCCATCGGGGCGCTGCTGGAGGCCCGGGGCCTCCGGGTCACCTTCCAGAAGCTGGACCCTTACATCAACGTGGACCCCGGCACCATGAACCCCTTCCAGCACGGGGAGGTGTACGTCACCGAAGACGGCGCCGAAACCGACCTGGACCTGGGGCATTACGAACGCTACACCTCCGTGACCTTGGGGCAGGAAAACAACTTCACCTCCGGACGCATCTATTTCGACGTCATCACCAAGGAGCGCCGGGGCGACTACCTGGGGGGCACGGTCCAGGTCATCCCCCACATCACCGACGAAATCAAGCACTCCATCCTCAAGGTGGCCCCCTCGGCGGACGTGGCCATCATCGAGATCGGCGGCACCGTGGGCGACATCGAGAGCCTCCCCTTCTCTGGAGGCCATCCGCCAGCTCAAAGGTGACCTGGGCAAGGACAACGTCTGCTACATCCACCTTACCCTGGTGCCCTACATCAAGACCGCCGGCGAGGTGAAGACCAAGCCCACCCAGCACACCGTCAAGGAGCTGCGCTCCATCGGCATCCAGCCCAACATCCTGCTGTGCCGCACCGAAAAAACCCTGAGCAAGGACATCAAGGCCAAGATCGCCCTCTTCTGCAACGTGGAGCCCGAGGCGGTGATCACCGCCCAGGACGTGGACAACATCTACGAGATTCCCCTGCTTCTCCACGAAGAGGGTCTGGACGACCGCATCATCGAGGTTCTGAAAATCTGGCCCCATTCTCCCCACCTGGAGGCCTGGGAGGAGCTGGTCTCCCGCATCAAGAACCCCAAAAACCGGGTGGAGATCGGCATCGTGGGCAAGTACGTGGACCTCAGGGAGTCTTACAAGAGCCTGCACGAGGCCCTGGTCCACGGCGGCATGGCCCATGAGTCCCAGGTGGCCCTGAGCTACATCGACTCGGAGCGGGTGGAGCGGGAAGGCCCCGAGGGGCTCCTGGGCCACCTCCACGGCATCCTGGTGCCCGGCGGCTTCGGGGTCCGGGGCGTGGAGGGCAAGATCCAGGCCATCCGCTACGCCCGGGAACACCGGGTGCCCTATTTCGGCATCTGCTTCGGCATGCAGCTGGCGGTCATCGAGTTCGCCCGCCACGTCGCCGGCATCGCCCACGCCACCAGCGAGGAGTTCGACCCCGAGGCCCCGGACCCGGTCATTTACCTCATGCGGGAGTGGTACGACTACCGCCGGGATGCCATTATCCACCGGGACCGGGAAACGGAAAAAGGCGGCACCATGCGCCTGGGGGCCTACCCCTGCGTGCTCCAGGAAGGGTCGCTAGCCGAGCAGGCTTACGGCGAAACCAAGATCATGGAACGGCACCGCCACCGCTACGAGTTCAACAACGCCTACCGGGAAAAGCTGACCCAGGCGGGCCTGGGGCTCACCGGCACCTCTCCCAACGGCGAGCTGGTGGAAATCGTCGAACTGAAGGACCATCCCTGGTTCCTGGGCTGCCAGTTCCATCCGGAATTCAAATCCCGGCCCATGAAACCCCACCCCTTGTTTAGGGACTACATCCGGGCCGCCATCGCATATAAAAAGGGCCTGACCAAACCGGGGGAAGAGATTTGAGGGGGCAGTTGTCAGTAGCCAGTAGTCAGTAGTCAGTTTTTGGTTTTTGGTTTTTGGTTCAACCTCCGGTTGGCAGGTCCTGATGACCAAGGTTCGCCGTGCCTTAACCTCCAACAACTATTCACTATTCACTAACCACTAACCGCTATTCACCAACCAGTCGCGCACATAATGAACTCCAAGGTACAAATTGCCGATTTTGAGGTGGGGGGCGGCAATCTGGTGATGATTGCCGGGCCCTGCGTCATCGAGTCCGAGGCGGCCACCTTAATATCGCCCGGGTTTTGAAGGATTATGCCGCGCAGCTCTCCCTCCCCCTGATCTTCAAGGCCTCCTTTGATAAAGCCAACCGCACTTCCGTGGACTCCTTCCGGGGGCCGGGCCTTACGAAGGGGTTGGAGATCCTGGCCCGGGTGCGGGCCGAGGTGGGGTTGCCGGTGCTCTCCGACGTGCACCGGGTGTCCGAAGTGGCGCCTGCCGCCCGGGTGTTGGACGTCTTGCAGATTCCGGCTTTCTTAAGCCGCCAGACCGACCTGGTGGTGGCTGCGGCCGCCACCGGCAAGGCGGTGAATCTCAAAAAAGGCCAGTTCCTGGCCCCCTGGGATATGGCCCCGGTGGTGGCCAAGGCCCGGTCCACCGGCAATCACCGGATTTTGCTCACCGAGCGGGGCACCATGTTCGGCTACAACAACCTGGTGGTGGATTTCCGCAGCCTGCCCCTGATGCGGGAGTTGGGCTGCCCGGTGGTCCTGGACGTCACCCACAGCGTCCAGCTCCCCGGGGGCCAGGGGACCTGCTCCGGGGGGCAGCGCCAGTTCGTGGCGCCCCTGGCCCGGGCCGGAGTGGCGGTGGGGGTGGACGCCCTGTTCATGGAGGTGCACCCCGACCCGGATAAGGCCCTCTGCGACGGCCCCAATTCCCTGCCTCTGGGCGAGGTCCTCCCCCTGTGGCGGGAATTGCAAGCCCTGCACCGGTTTCTCCGAGGCTCGTAGGGGCGGACCCATGTGTCCGCCCTTGTTTAGGGCGCACACGCGGGTGCGCCCCTACAATACGATTGACAGGAACATAGCTTGACCAGCAAAGACTACCCTACCGAAGTCTGGCAGCGGGCCCAGGCTATTCGCCTGCTGCTCCTGGATGTGGACGGGGTCCTCACCGACGGCTGCCTCTTTTTTGACGCCAAGGGGGAGGCCCTCAAGGTCTTCCACGTCCGGGACGGCCACGGCATCAAGATGGCCCAGCGGGCCGGCCTCGAGGTGGCCCTGCTCTCGGGCCGCCGCTCCGACGCGGCCTATCACCGGGCCCGGGAATTGGGGATCAGCCGGTTTTACGAGGGGCTGCGGGATAAGGTGGCGGTCCTGGAAGAGCTCCTGGCGGCCCTCAACCTCACCCCCCGGGAAGTGGCCATGGTGGCCGACGACCTGGTGGACCTCCCGGTGCTGGCCCGGGTGGGCCTGGCGGTGGCGGTGGCCGACGCCGCGCCTGAGGTTCAGGCCGCGGCCCACTGGACCACCAGCCTCCCCGGCGGCCGGGGGGCGGTGCGCCAGGTTACCGATCTGCTCCTTCAGGCCCAGGGCAAGTGGGAGGAAATTGTCAGCCCCTGGCTGGAGGCGGGGGACTGATATAGCTATCAGCCGTCAGCTTTCAGCTTTCAGCCAAGTCCAAAGATTACCAAGGCGAAAAATCTAGGGTGGGCCCGGCCCACCACATCTTCTTTAATCCTTACAATCCATTTCAAAACGGCGATCACCGAGAATGTCATTCTGAGCGGAGCGAAGAATCTAGCAGAAAATCTAAGGCGCGTCTTACGCGCCGCCGCCACTGAGGGCGAAGCTGAGCTTCGCCACCACTCTTCGTTCCCCAGCAGGAGCTTGGCAACGAGAGGAAATGTAGCCGCAGGCTTTAGCCTGCGTAGCCCGGCGGGACGTCCGGGCCGCCAGTTTGTTGGCTTTTCTGGACAGTTCCTCCTTAATCTGTAGCCAATCCGAACATCGTGTCCAGGTTTCGAAACTTATTACCGTGGCGGGACGTCCTTCCTAGTAGGCTCACCCGCCTGCCCGGCAGGGCGAAACGCCCTGCGGCATTTTCTTCCGCCCCCCGCCCCCTGACCCCAGCCCCTGCCTTCCTGGCCGCTTTCCCGCGATTTTCCTGCCTGGGGGCCTTGGAACGCCGCCCGGTAAAGCAGATTAACCTTTACACTCACCCCTGAGGCTAATATAATTAAACAAATTTAAAACAACTTGGCATAAATTTGGCATGGAAAAAATATTGCAGGGCGACCCCCCGGGGTCCGGAAAGCGAAAGTGGTGGCTGGTCTTGGTTCTGGTGGTTCTGGTCGCCGGCGCGTGGGGCATCTGGGGTTTCCGCCCGCCCCCGCCGCCGGCCAAGCCCCAAGCACCGTCCGAAGGCAAGTCCCGGATGGAGACCCTCTCCCTCACCGAGATCCAGGAAGGCGACCGGCGCTGGGTCCTCTCCGCCCAGAAGGCGGATATCCGTAAGGACCAGACGGAGGTGGCCATAACCGGGGTGGGGGTGGAGTTCTTCGGCCCCGGGGAGTATATCAAGGTGCGGGCCGACGAGGGCCTCTTTCATACCAAGACCCGGGTTTTGACCTTGAGAGGCCAGGTGGAGATGCAGCGAGGCGAGATGGTGATCAAAACCAGCGTCGCCACGTATCAGCCCAACGAGCGGGTCTTGCTGGCGCCGGAAGAGGTGATGCTCACCCAACCGAACCTGCGGGTCCAGGGCAAGGGCCTCAAGGTGGAGTTGGCCCAGAAGAAACTGGTCCTGGCCCAGCACCGCCTCACGGAAATTAAACCCAAAGATTGGGGCATAAAACCTTGAAGAGCTGCCGGAGATCGATCCTTGCTCTGCTGTTGGCCCTGCTGGTGGGGCCGGCGCCTGGCGCCTGGGGGGCGGCGCCGGCTAAACCGGAGGCCCAGGCGGACCAGAGTGAATTTCCCTTGCGCATTACCGCCGCCCGCCTGGAAGCGGACCAGAATGGCGGGCTCATTGTCTTTTCCGGCAATGTGAAAGCCGATTACGGCGATTCCACCCTGTACTCCGACCAACTCCGGGTCTTCTATAAGCCCAAACCTGAAACCCCCAAAGGCAAGGCCGCCGCCCCGGCCCCCCAGGAAGAGAACCAGGGCCCCCTGGGCGACCTGGGAGGAGAAAAAATCGACCGCATCGTGGCCACCGGCCAGGTGCGGTTTGTCCAGGAGGACCGGGTAGCCACCGGGGAGCAGGCAATTTTCTATAAAGACCGGGATGAAGTGGTGCTCACGGGCAATCCCCAATTGTGGCGGGCCGAAAACACCTTGAAAGGGGAGCGCATCATCTTCAATATCAAGACCAACAAGATGCTGGTGGAGTCCTCCCCCCAGAAGCGGGTGGAGGCCCTCTTATATTCCCAGACCACCTCCGGGGGCAAGGAAAGCAAAGATGTTCTCCCCCTGAAGCCCAAAGCCCGGAAAAGCGCACCGCGGTAAAGTATGCACCGGCTTCTCCTTCAGACTCTGACCAAGAGTTATAACGGCCGCAAAGTGGTGGACGCGCTGTCCTTGGAGGTGCGCAGCGGGGAAGTGGTGGGCCTCCTGGGCCCCAACGGCGCCGGCAAGACCAGCACTTTTTACATGGTCCTGGGTCTGCTGCAGCCCGACGGCGGCAAGATCCTGCTGGATGATGAAGACATCTCCACCCTGCCCATTTACCGCCGGGCCAGACTGGGCTTGCAATATCTGCCCCAGGAGCCCTCGGTGTTCCGGAAACTGACGGTGGCGGAGAACATCTTAGCCATCCTGGAAACCCTGGAACCGGACCCCATGATTCGCCGGGAGCGTCTGGAGAAACTCCTGGCCGAGCTCCGGATCGGCCACCTGGCCCAGCAGAAGGCCTCGGCCCTGTCCGGCGGCGAGCGGCGCCGGGTGGAGATCACCCGGGCCCTGGTCACTTCGCCCCACTTCATTATCCTGGATGAGCCTTTCGCCGGCATCGACCCCCTGGCGGTGACGGATATCCAAAATATTATCCGGCAATTGAAAGACCAGGGCCTGGGAGTGCTGATCTCGGACCACAATGTCCGGGAAGCCCTGGGGGTGTGCGACCGGGCCTATATTCTCAATGAAGGGGTGATCCTGGAGGAAGGGACCCCGGACAAATTGGTCCAGAGCGAACTGGCCAAAAAAATTTACTTGGGAGAGACCTTTAAGTTATAATTATCCTGACAGACCGGCGTTGAGCCGGTCCCATATCGGCGGCAGCGCCCATAAGGCAAACAAATGGCCTTAGAAATCCGGCAAAGCTTAAAGCTGACCCAATCGCTCATCATGACCCAGAAGCTGCAGCAAGCTATCAAGCTGCTGCAACTGTCCCAACTGGAGCTGGTGGGCGAAATCCAGCAGGTCCTGGAGACCAACCCGGTCCTGGAAGAGCAGTTTGAAGAGCGGGAGGCCGGCGACCAGGAGGATGAGACTCCGGATTTCACCGCCACCCAGGAGGCGGCCCCGGAGGCGGCCGCCGCGGAGGCCGATTCCAAGTCCGCCGTGGAAGAGTGGGATTGGGATAACTTTCTGAAAGACCGGCTCATGCCTCCCCCCATGGGTGAATACGAAGAAAGGGAAGCCCTGCCCTTTGAAAGCCTCAACGCCCAGAAAACCACGCTGAAATCCCACCTCATGTGGCAGCTCCGCATGGCCGGACTGGCTGATGCCGACGACGCCCTCGGCATCCTGATCATCGGCAACCTGGACAAAGACGGCTACCTGCGCACCACCCTGGAGGAGATCGCCGGGGAGATGGGCGCGGACCTGGCCCGGGTGGAGCAGGTCCTGGGCCTCATCCAGGGGTTCGACCCCCCGGGGGTGGCGGCCCGGAGCCTCAAGGAATGTCTGGCCCTGCAGCTTAAGGTTCTGGAATGTCAGGATCCGGTGGTGTGGGCCCTGGTGGAACATCACCTGCTGACCCTGGGTAACAAGAACTACCAGCTCATCGCCCGGGATTTGAAGGTGCCTCTGGAAAAGGTGATTCGGGCCAGCGAAGTCATCCTGCAGCTGGACCCCAAACCCGGCCGGGTCTTCGATTCGGAGGACACGGACTATATCAACCCCGACGTCACCGTGGAAAAGGTAGGGAGCGACTACATCATCCGCCTGAACGATGACGGCCTGCCCAAGCTCAGGGTCAACTCTTACTATCTGGAGGCCATGCGGGGGCCCGATAAGCTGCCCGATTCCGTCCGAAGCTACATTCAGAAGCACCTGGACAACGCCCTCTGGTTCATCCGCAGTATTCACCAGCGCCAGAAGACCCTGTACAAAGTGACGGAGAGCATCGTCCAGTTTCAGCGGGATTTCCTGGACCACGGCCTGTCCCACCTGAAACCATTGACCCTGCGGCAGGTGGCGGAAGAAGTGCAGATGCACGAATCCACCATCAGCCGGGTAACCACCAATAAGTACGTGGACACCCCCCAGGGGGTGTTCGACCTGAAGTTCTTTTTCAACAGCGGCATCAACCTGACCCTGGGGGATCAGATCGCCTCGGAAAGCGTCAAGGAAAAGATCCGCCAGATCGTGCAGTCCGAGAACCCGGAGAATCCCCTGAGCGACCAGGAGATCGCCGATATCCTGCGCCGGGACGACGTGCTCATCGCCCGCCGCACGGTGGCCAAATACCGCGGGATGCTGGGGGTGCTCTCTTCCAGCAAACGGAAGAAACCGGTGTACCGGCGCAAGGGCCTTCCGGACAGCCACGCCTCTTGAAATCCCGGCTGCGCCCGCAGCCGCATGGAGGAAGCTATGCAGATTTCCGTGACCTTCAGACACCTCGATTCGTCTGAAGCGTTGAAAAATTATGTGAGCGATCGCTTGAACAAGTTCAAACGTTATCTAGACGGGCCGGTGGAGGCCCACGTGGTTCTGAGTATGGAGAAGTTCCGGCATCTGGCCGATGTGACTATTGACAGCAACGGCCGGATAATCAAAGGCAAGGAAGAAAACGCCGACATGTACGCGGCCATCGATCTGGTGATGGACAAGATCGATATGCAACTGAAGAAGGTCCGGGACAAGCTGAGAGGCGTCAAGGGCGACCGGAGCCGGTCAGCCGCCACCGCCGTGGGAGCCGAAGCAGCCCCGGCCCGGCCGCCGCTCAAGCGCAAGCGCGTAGAGGTGGCGGCTTTGCAGCTGGATGACGCCTTGGAAATGATGCAAGGAGGGGGCAACGATCTGCTGGTCTTCACCAACGTGGCCAGCGGCGGCCTGAATATCTTGTATAAGCGTCAGGACGGCAACTTCGTCCTGGTGGAACCGGATCTGGGATAGTAGACCCTAAATATCATGAAAATCATTGACCTCTTGACCCCAGAGTCTATCCTGCCGGATATGCAGGCCGCTAACAAAAAGGGGGCGTTGGAGGAGTTGGCCAAAACCCTGGTACCCGGCTCCGATGGGCTGGAGCTGTCCAAGGTGATGGAGGTCCTGCTGGATCGGGAGCGCCTGGGAAGCACCGGCATTGGGGACAACATCGCCATCCCCCACGGCAAGCTGCCCCAGCTCTCCCACCTGGTGCTGTCCTTCGGCCGCAGTCTCAAGGGGGTGGACTTCGACTCCATGGACGGGAAACCCTCCCACCTCTTTTTCATGTTGCTGGCCCCGGCCAACTCCGCCGGCCTGCATCTCAAGGCCCTGGCTAAAATCTCCCGCATGCTTATGAGCCAGACCTTTCGGGATAACTTGATGAAAGCCGAGGGGGCTGAGGAGATTTATCGCCTGGTGGCTGAAAGAGACGCAGAATTTTAGGAGAGCCCCTTTAAGATTTTTTGCTGAGCCGCCGATCTTCTCCGCGGCGGTCAAGTGACCTAATTACCAGGAAATGGCCCAAAAACCCGTGGCGCAGCAACAGCCTGAGCAATCTTCCCGAGCACCCTTCCCCGTTTTAATCATCACCGGACTTTCCGGTTCGGGAAAGAGCACCGTCCTGCGAGCCCTGGAAGACGTGGGCTACTTCTGCGTCGACAACCTGCCCCTGGGCCTGCTGCCCCCGTTTTTGCACATGCAGTCCCAAGCGGGCTGGGACAACCGCAAGATCGCCCTGGTCATGGACGTGCGCACCCAGGGCTTTCTGCAAAATTATGAACAGGTCTTTCGCCGCCTGGAACGGGAGGGCTTCCAGCTGCACCTCATCTTCCTGGAAGCGGCCGAAGAGGCGCTGATCCGGCGTTTTAGCCAGACCCGGCGCGCCCATCCCCTGGCGGACCAGGACTCCACCTCCCAGGCCTTGCAGGAAGAGCGCAAGTCCCTGGCCGGCCTGCGTCAGCTGGCCCACCGCATCATCGACAGCTCCTTGTACAATCCCCACCAGCTGCGGGAGTTGATCAAGTCGGAATACTCCGACCAGACCCTCCGGGACCGCATGTGGGTCCACCTCATTTCCTTCGCCTACAAGAACGGCATTCCGCCGGCAGCCGATGTGGTGCTGGATGTGCGGTTTCTGCCCAATCCCTATTTTGTGGAGGGACTGACCCGCCTCACCGGAGACGATCCTCCGGTGCGGGACTTCCTCTTGAGCCATAGCGAAACCCAGGATTATCTTAGCCACCTCTTCAGCTTTATCGACTTTCTGCTGCCCCTGTACCAGAAGGAAGGCAAGTTCCAACTCACCCTGGCGTTGGGCTGCACCGGGGGGCAGCACCGTTCGGTGGTCATCGCCAATGTCCTGGGAGAGCATCTGTCCCAGGGGGATTTACCCTACACCCTCAGCCATCGCGATCTGCCGCGGGCTCCAGGAGATTAATTCATGATCGGGATTTTGATCGTCACCCACAAAGAACTGGCCGAGGCCCTGATGAGTATTTACGATTTGATTCTGGGACCTCGGGAAGGAATCAGCGCGGTTTCTCTGGACCCCAACGCTCCTCCGGAAGTTTCCCGCAATCAGATCCAGCGCGCCCTGGCCCAGGTGAACAACGGCAGCGGCGTCCTCATCCTCACCGATATGCTGGGGGGGACTCCCTGCAACCTCACCCTGCCCTTTCTGCAAGAGGGTAAAGCGGAAGTCATCACCGGCGTCAACCTGCCCATGCTCATGAAACTGTCCCAAATCAGGGACAAGAAAGACCTGCAGGAGGCCGCCGCGGCCTTGAAGCAATCCGGTCAAAGAGGGATTACCGTGGCCAGCGAAGTGCTCCACAAAAAGAAATGAGCCCCCACCTTACCATCCGCCGGGCCCGCCTGGCGGATGTGAAGGCCATCGGCGCCATCGAAAGACAGTCCTTTCCCACCCCCTGGTCCCGCTGGATTTTCCTGGCGGAACTGGGCCACCCGTTAAGCCACACCCTGGTGGCCGGCCCCCCACCCCCCGCACCCTGGGAAACCTGGGGTTATATCATCTTTTGGGTGGTGGCCGACGAAATGCACCTCCTCAACCTGGCGGTGCACCCCCAGCGCCGGCACCGCGGCATTGCCCGGGATCTGCTCGCCGAGGCCTTGAATCAGGCCCGGGCCCTGGGAGCTAAGGTGGCCTGGCTGGAAGTGCGCCCCTCCAACCAAGCCGCCCTGCATCTGTATGAATCCTTCGGCTTCAAGGAAGTGGGCCGCCGGCCCGGCTACTACGACGATACCCAGGAAGACGCCATTTTGCTGACGCGGTATTGGGAGGGGGAAGAAGGGGAATGATTTCGGGGGGAGGGCCAGGGGAATAGGCCGGTTTCCCGTTTTCTGTTTTCTGTTTTCTGTATTTTGGTAGTTTGGGCGACAGGACATCTCGGTATCCTCCCTCCCCACCCCCTGAAAATTAGCCGGAGAAGGCGGGACCGACGGTCCCGCCTTCTCCGGCTAATTTTTTAAAACCCTTAAGGGGTTGGGGGAGGGGGTTTGGGGGAGGGGGCAGGGGCTGGTGGCACAGGCATCCTGCCTGTGGGAGGCCCTTAGCCCCCTCCCCCAACCTCACTTTACGCCGTGGTGCACTGGGAGCAGCCGCCCGGGTGGGTGGCGCCGGGTTTGGTGGTCAGGGTTTTTTGCAAGTATTGCTGCACCAGTTCTTCCGGGTCGCCCAGGGGGGCGCCGGCGATGACTTCGATGCCTTTATGGGTCAAGAGTTTCTGGGCCTTTTCCCCCAGGGTCCCGGCGATGACGTGGGTCACCCTAAGCTCGTCCAGCCATTCGGGAATGCCCCCGGGCTGGTGGGGCGGCGTGGGGACCAGTTCCTTGGGCCCGATGTTGCCGTCCTGCACCTGAAAAATGGCGAAATGGGAGGCGTGGCCGAATTTGTCCGAGAGTTTGCCGTCGTCCACCGGCAGGGCGAACTTCATTACTCCCGGCTCCCGTTTGGCCATCGGGGTGAGGGGCAGGGTCTCCAGCAGGTAGTCCACTATGGGCCGCAGGGCCTGGAAGAAGGCGCTCTCCGTCTTCCTTGACCTCCAAAAGCTGGCCCTGGTCCGCGGCCTCCACTACGTTCGGGTCGAAGGGCAGCGCCCCCAGAAAGGGCACCTTGGCGGCCTGGGCGGTCTTGGCGCCGCCGCCGCTTTTAAACAAGGGCAGTTCCTTGGCGCAATGGGGGCAGTGGTAGCCGCTCATGTTCTCCACGATCCCCAGGATCTCCAGGTTGATCTTCCGGCAGAAATTGATGGATTTGCGCACGTCGGCCAGGGAGATCTCCTGGGGGGTGGTGACGATGACGGCCTTGGCGTCGGGGATGGTCTGGGCCACGCTCATGGGCTCGTCCCCGGTGCCCGGCGGGCAGTCCACCACCAGGTAGTCCAGGGCGTCCCACTGCACTTCGGTCAAGAACTGGCGGATGAGCTGGTGCTTCAGGGGGCCGCGCCAGATCACCGCCATTTCCCGGTCCCGCATCAGCATCTCGATGGAGACCACCCGGAGGTGGTCGAACAGGTCCGGCGGCAGGGGAAACTGGGCGTGCAGCAGGTCCAGGGGGTCTTTGAGGCCCAGCATCCTGAGGACGTTGGGGCCGTGCAGGTCCACGTCCATGAGGCCCACCTTATGGCCCCGGCGGGCCAGGCCCAGGGCCAGGGCCACGGCCACGCTGCTCTTGCCCACCCCGCCCTTGCCGCTCATCACCACCAGCTTGTGGCGGATCTGCTTCAAGGATCGCTGGAGTTCCCGTTCTTCGTTGGTTTGCTGTTCCTCGTGGTGCGCCGGGTCGCAGCCCGGGCAGGACTTGGGGTCAACGCCGCAGCTCTTGGGATCGGCCCCGGAAGGACACTCAGTCATGATATAACTCCTTGCTCACTTGATCGAGGTGCAAAACGGTGCAGGGGATGAAGCATAATTCTTGGCCTCATCCCCCTGTGTTTTATTGTATAACTTAAAGCGGTTCCTGCAAGAAAGAAATGTCAAATGGGAATATTTTTATGATCTATGGTTCACTAGGCGTAAAACGGCGGGCCAGGCCCGCCTGATATTCCTTTGAAAAGGTGGGGCGGCCGTCCCTGGCCGCCCGGCAAGGGGCGGGCCGAGGCCGCCCTACCACCTTCTAGGGGGCTGGGAGGGGAGTTTGAGGGGAGGGCGGGGGATCGTTACAGAAAATCCCCCGGTCCTCCCCTCAATATGCACAGGCCAGAGGCCTGTGCCACTAAATTAATTTGATTTTTTACTTCTCCTTCCAGGCCCGGTGGCTCAGTTCGATCTTTTTGCGCACCGTGCCCCAGGCCTGCTTGGTGAGGAAGGATTCCCGCCAGCGCGTGGCCATGCGGGCGAACAGCTCCCAGGGCATGGCAAAGGTGATCTCGTCGGGCTTGAGGAAGCGGCGGTCCGACGGGTCCCAGCCCCCCAGCACCGCCTTGAGCTGGCCCCGCTCCAGGTATTTCAGGGGCCAGGTGGCGATGTTGGTGCAGCCCGCGCCAAAGGGGGATTGCACCGCCTCGAAGTCGTTGGTGACGAAGGTGGCCAACTGGTTGAGGCCGCTGATGGTCTCGGCCCGGGCGAAAAAGATCACCACCTCGGGGTTCTCCTCCGGGGTGAACCGGCTCAACTGTTTGAAGACGCAAAAGGGCGCCGGGGCCTCTCGGGGGTCCACGGTTTCAAAAAACCGGCGCACCGCCTCCGGGGACTCCAGGTAGCACTCCCCTTCCAGGATCCCCGGGTACCCGGTGGAGACGTAATGGACGATGTGCTCCAGCTGGGGTTTCAGAAATCCCAGGTAGAAGGCGCCCCCCAGGCAGCCGAAACGGGCCTGGTCGAAGTAGGCGGGCTTGCCCAGGCGGCGGGCTCGCCAGATCATGCCGATGACGCAGGAGAAATTGGCGAAGGTTGTCTCCCAATCCACCTCGCCCGCAGCTTCCAGCTCCGCGCTGGGCAAAATCGCGGTCTGGGGCGAGAAACCCTCCGCCGGCTCCACCGTGGTGTAGTGCATACCCAGGGGCTCTTCCAGCAAGCCCAAAACCTCATAAAAATCCCGGAGTTCCTTGGGGTCGATATCCGCTAGAATCACGTCTGCCGCCCTCCCTTGATGATAATCGGTGATTAATGGGAGCGGAAAAAGATAGCATTCCCCCTCACCCTAACCCTCTCCCCCAACGGGGGAGAGGGGATAAAGCAGAAATTCCTTTAACTCTCCCATTAAGTTGTGGAAAACCCACCAATACTTGAACCTGTCATTCTGAACGCCGCGCAGCCTCGCACTTTTCAACTAGTCGCGAGCCCTGGCGGCGCTCCCAGGACGTTACTAGAACCTATTTCAAAACCAGTCGCAGACTACGAATATATATTCTCAACCGGCCAAAGGTTGGGAATTGAGGTTTTTAAGTCCCCCTTTGAAAAAGGGGGATTTAGGGGGATTTCAGGAGATTATAAAATCCCCCCTTCCCCCCTTTTCCAAAGGGGGGTGATTATTTTCCCCGCTCAGGTCCTTTGCTTGGTTCAAAACGAAGCCCGAAATCGGTTTTGAAATGACTTACGAGACCTCTGCGAAAATCCCATTTACTGCCCTGATTAATCATAATGTAGCCTAGGCGCCCTCACCTGCGACTAAATCGCGTATGGACAGCCGAGGGCGGCTATCCCACATTAGATTTGCGCAGAGGTCTCATTACTTCTGCTGCGGTTCCCAACAAGAGGTGGCGTCATTAAAAATCATGGCCTGCCCATTCAATTCGCAGGTCCAATGATTACCGACCTTTTGAATGTTTCTCGCTTGCGCCGGCGCCAGCGGGGACAACTCGTTGGAGGTGCCCACCTGGCTGCGCATATAGCTGGTCATGGGGACTTGTTGGACAAAGACCCCGGATGCTTGGACCCGGGACGCAGGTGGTGTAACCGGGGACGAGGCGCAGCCACTTACCAAGATGATCCCCATCGCAGCTACCATGGCCGTCCTGAAAAGATAAATTTTAACTTGCATCTCTTCACCCTCCCGGCTCTGACGATCTGCACCCCAACGGGGGCCGCCCCAGGATGGGGCATTTTGCCACCTCAGGCGAGACGGGGTGTTACTTTTTTCCCCACCGTCCCAAAGTCCTATCCTGATGATATAATTAATCATATCCTTAAGCCCGGTCAAGACTTGGCCTCGAGAAATAGTCCACACCTTTGGCCCTCGTTCCCGGCTTGATTCTTTCTTGACTTATGGGGAATTTTTATTCTAATATTTACTAGTGGTGATATTCACAAAACCTGTTCAAAATAATTTCCATAGATAGAAGGTGCTTTTATGGCAGCCGCAAAAAAAGATCCTGTGGGTAAGGTAATGGTGGTGGGGGCCGGCATCGCCGGGGTACAGGCCGCCCTGGACCTGGCCAATGCCGGTTTTTACGTTCACCTGGTGGAAAAGAAATCAGCCATCGGCGGGGTCATGGCGCAGCTGGACAAGACCTTCCCCACCAATGACTGCTCCATGTGCATCATCTCTCCCAAGCTGGTGGAATGTGGTCGCCATCTCAACATCGAGATCCTGCCCCTGTCCGAAGTGAAGGCCATCAGTGGTTCGCCGGGGAATTTCACCGTGACCGTGGATCGCGAGCCCCGCTATATCGACCCGGCCAAGTGCACCGGTTGCGGCGCCTGCACCGAGGTCTGCCCGGTCCGGGTCCCGGATGAGTTCAACCTGGGGCTGGGCGAAGGCAAGGCCATTTACCGCCTTTATCCCCAGGCCATTCCCGCCACCTTTGCCATCAAGAAGGCGGACCGGGCGCCCTGCGTGCGGGCCTGTCCGGCGAATTTAAGCGCCCAGGGTTACGTGCAGCTCATCAAGGAGCACAAATATCCCGAAGCCTTAGCCCTCATCATGGACCGGTTGCCGCTCCCCGGCACCATCGGCCGCATCTGCCCCCATCCCTGCGAGACCGACTGCCGCCGCCAGGAAGTGGACGAGCCCATCGCCATCTGCAACCTGAAGCGCTTTGTGGCCGACGCGGTGGATTGGGACGCCCTGCCGGTACCGGAGATCCCCCAGAGAAGCGAGAAGGTGGCCATCGTGGGCGCCGGGCCTTCGGGTCTGAGCTGCGCTTATCACCTGGCCCTCAAGGGCATCAAGCCCGTGATATTCGAATCCTCGCCGGCCGCCGGCGGCTGGCTGCGCTACGGCATTCCCGAATACCGTCTCCCCCGGGAAATCCTGGACCGGGAAGTGAATTACATCAAGCGCCTGGGGGCGGAGATCCACTACAACTCCCCCATCGGCGGCGACCGCACCGTCAACGATTTGCTCACCCGGGACGGCTTCAACGCGGTCTTCCTGGGGGTGGGCGCCCAGGACTCCATCCGCCTGCCGGTGCCGGGCTCCGACGCCCAGGGCGTCCTTTGGGGCGTGGAGTATCTGAAAGACTCGGCCCTGGGGAAGAAGTTCGACTTCAAGGGCAAGAAAGTGCTGGTCATCGGCGGCGGCAACGTGGCCATGGACGTGGCCCGCACCGCCCGGCGCCAGGGGGGTGACATCACCCTGATCTGCCTGGAAACCCGGGAAGAGATGCCCGCCTCCAGCTGGGAAGTGGAAGAGGCGGAGCATGAAGGCGTCACCATCGTCACCCGCTGGGGCGTCAAGGAGGTCAAGGCCCAGGGCGGTAAGGTGAGCGGTCTGACGCTGAGGGCGGTGGCACGGGTCTTCGACGAGCAGGGCCGGTTCTCTCCCACTTACTTTGAAGACAAGACCACCAGCCGGGACGCGGACGTGGTCATCATGGCCATCGGCCAGCGCACCAACCTGAAATTCATCACCGACGCCGACGGCATCAAGCTCACTCCCCGGGGCCTCATTCAGACGGACCCGGCCACCAAGGCCACGAGCCGGGAAGGCGTCTTCGCCGGCGGCGACGTGGAGACCGGGCCCTATATCGCCATCGCCGCGGTGGCCGCGGGCCGGGAAGCGGCCACCTCCATCGAGCGCTACCTCTCAGGCCAGGACCTCAAGGCCGGCCGGGCAGCCCCCCTGCGCCCCATCCCCAAGGAAGAAGGCAAGTGGTCGCCCATCCGGGCGGACATCGAAAAGAAACACCGGGCCCTGATGCAGACCACCCCCGTGGAGGAATGGATCAAGGGCTTCGAGGAAATCAACCTGGGCTACGCCGAAGAGCAGGCCGTGGAGGAAGCGGCCCGCTGCATCAACTGCGGCATCTGCTCCGAATGCATGCAGTGCGCCATCTCCTGCCAGGCCCAGGCCGTGGCCCACGACCTGGGGCCGGAAAAGCTGGAACTCAACGTGGGCGCGGTGATCCTGGCCCCGGGCTTCCAGGTTTACGACCCCACCAAATACGAAGCCTATCACTACTCCAAACATCCCAACGTCTTGACCAGCCTACAGTTCGAGCGGGTCCTGTCGGCTTCCGGGCCTTATGCCGGCCACCTGATCCGACCCTCGGACCACGCGGAGCCCAAGAAGATCGCCTGGCTCCAGTGCGTGGGCTCCCGGGACCTGCACCACTGCGACAACAGCTACTGCTCCGCGGTTTGCTGCATGTACGCCATCAAGCAGGCGGTCATCGCCAAGGAGCACTGTAAAGACTACACCCTGGACGCCACCATCTTCTTCATGGACATGCGCACCCACGGCAAGGACTTCGAAAAATACTACTGGCGGGCCGAAGAAGAGCACGGCGTGCGCTTCGTGCGCTCCCGGGTGCACACCATCGACGCGGTGCCGGGCACCGATAACCTGGCCATCCGCTACCTGGCGGAAAACGGCGAGCTGAAGACGGAAGAGTTCGACCTGGTGGTGCTCTCCGTGGGACTGGAGTCCTCCGCCGACGCCCTCAACCTGGCCAAGACCATGGGCATCGAAGTCAAAGCCAACACCCGGTTTGCCGTAACTTCGCCCTTTACCCCGGTGGACACCAACCGGACCGGGGTTTACGTCTGCGGGGTCTTCCAGGCCCCCAAGGACATCCCCCAGTCGGTGATGGAGGCCTCGGCCGCGGCCGCGGCCGCGGGTGAGCTGCTGGCCGCGGCCCGGGGCACCGCCGTCAAGGTTCGGGAGTTGCCCCCCGAGATCGACGTGGCCGGCCAGGCCCCCCGGGTGGGCGTTTTTGTCTGCAACTGCGGCATCAACATCGGCGGGGTCATCAACGTGCCGGAACTGGCTGAATATGCCGGCACCCTCCCCGGCGTGGTCTTCTCGGACCAGAACCTCTTCACCTGCTCCGCGGACACCCAGGACAAGATCCTCAACGCCATCAAGGAGCACCAGCTGAACCGGGTGGTGGTGGCCTCTTGTTCCCCCCGCACCCACATGGCCATGTTCCAGGAGACCATCCAGGAGGTGGGCCTCAACCCTTACCTCTTCGAAATGGCCAACATCCGGGACCAGGACTCCTGGGTGCACATGCACGAACCGGAAAAGGCCCTGGCCAAGGCCAAGGACCTGGTGCGGGGCGCGGTGGCCCGGGTGGTGCAGCTGGAACCCCTGCACAAACAGGCCTTCCCGGTGTTCAAGAGCGCCCTAGTCATCGGCGGCGGCGTGGCCGGCATGGAAGCGGCCCGGTCCATCGCCGACATGGGCTTCCAGGCCTACCTGGTGGAAAGGTCCGACAAGCTGGGCGGCCAGGCCTGGAACCTGGTGACCAGCTCCCGGGGTTACAATTACCGGGGCTACCTGGAAGAACTTATCAAGAAGGTTAAGTCCCATCCCAAGATCGAAGTCCTGTTCAACTCCGAAATCAAGGACACCTCCGGGTTCATCGGCAACTTCAACACCACCCTTAAGACCCCGGAAGGCGAGCGCAATCTCGACCACGGAGTCACGGTCATGGCCACGGGCGGCCAGGGGCTCAAGCCCGACGAGTACCTCTACGGCCAGCACCCCCAGGTGTTCACTTCCTTCGAGTTCGACAAACTCCTGGCCGCCAAGGACGCCCAGGTGACCGCCGCCAAACAGGCGGTCTTCATCCAGTGCGTGGGCTCCCGGGAACCCCAGCGGCCCTACTGCAGCCGCCTGTGCTGCACCCACTCGGTGGAAGGCGCCATTGAACTGAAACGCCTCAATCCCGATATGGATGTCTTCATCCTTTACCGGGATATGCGCACTTACGGCGAAAAGGAGCTGCTCTACAAAGAGGCCCGGGAGCTGGGGGTCATCTTCATCCGCTTCGACCTCACGGGCAAGCCCCAGGTGGATAAGGTGGGGGATGACCTCCGGGTGACCATCACCGACCCCATCCTGGGGATGCCGGTGGTTTTGCGCCCGGATATCCTCACCCTGGCCAGCGCCGTGCTGCCTAACCCGGTGGAGGACATTGGCGAGATCTTCAAGGTGCCGAGAAACGCCGAGGGCTTCCTTAACGAGGCCCACGCCAAGCTGCGGCCCGTGGATCTCCCCTCCGACGGCATCTTTCTGGCCGGGCTGGTCCATTTTCCCAAGCCCATCGATGAATCCATCGCCCAGGCCAAGGCCGCCGCGGGCCGGGCCGCCACCTTCCTGGCCAAGGACAGGGTGGAGGTGGGCGGCATCGTGGCCGTGGTGGATCAGGACAAGTGCGCCGTGTGCCTCACCTGCGTGCGGGCCTGCCCCTTTAACGTCCCGGTCATCGATTACACCGTGGACGCGGCCTATATCGACCCGGCCAAGTGCCAGGGCTGCGGCATCTGCCCCTCGGAGTGCCCGGCCAAGGCCATCACCTTGAAGAATTTCACCGACGCCCAGGTCATCGCCCAGGAAACGGCCCTGGCCGCCGGTTAATGAAAGGAGTTGCTATGACAGAGAATTTCGCTCCCAAGATCATCGGTTTCTGCTGCCGTTACTGAGCCTACAGCGCTGCGGACCTGGCAGGTTCGATGCGGCTGCAATACCCTCCGGACATCAAGATCATCATGATGCCCTGCACCGGCCGGGTGGATATCCTCCACCTGCTCAAGGCCTTTGAGACCGGGGCCGACGCGGTCTTCGTGGCCGGCTGCCTGGAGGGCGAATGCCATTACCTCGTGGGCAACATCCGGGCCCGGAAACGGGTGAACAAGGTGAAGAAGGACTTCGCCCAGATGGGCCTGGAACCGGAACGGGTGGAAATGTTCAACCTGTCGTCCTCGGAAGGGCCGAAATTCGCGGCCATCGCCAAGGAGATGGTGGAGCGCACCTTAAAGATGGGCCCCAGCCCGCTGCGCCAGGAAGCCCGGGCCGCCTGGCTGGCCAGCCAGCCCAAGGCCGCCGAAGGGTGAGAAGACGATAAGAAGATAAAATGATTTGGGGAAGGGGGCTAAGGGCGAGGGCCCTTACACTTACAAAAAACTTCCCCAAACCCCATCCCCCAATCCCTTAAGTAGGGGCGACCCGTTGGGTCGCCCGGGAAAAATGTAGGGTGCGCTCGGCGCACCAAAAGAAAGGGAGGGCCGCGTTGGCCCTCCCTTTTGATATTGCAGATAGTTGATTGATTTTTCAGAATATTTTGGGAGGCCATAATCCTTCATTTTGAACACGAATCTTGATAACTTGTTCTGAGACAACAAACGGTTTTCGGAGAAATGGCGCAACACTTGATAAGACGGCATCCGGTTCTTGTCTCAAATATTCTACTAATTTTTTTTGTTTTATGTACTCAATTGCTTCTTTTACTTTAATTACCAAAATGTCATATGGAACTAAGAACCTTCCTGCAAATTCATCTGCTTGCCATTCAAAATCTTTATATTCTGCTTCAAAGACATTTGTCATAAAATCTTTCCATTTTTCCAGAGAATTAAAAGAAAGATTAGAGTAAACATCTTTATGTAAAAAATAATGACCTAATTCATGGGCAAGGGAAAAACGCAACCGGTTTATAAATTTTTCGTTCATATAACGATCATAATCAACTACAATCCCAGTTAAATCAATTTTTAGCCATGCTTCCGTGTCTATCATTGAGAATAAGCCACGCATAGGCTCAATATCCAAACCTAATCTAAGTTCAATTATCTTCTCCATATCTATTGGCAATAAATTCTCTGGCCAATATTTAGACCGGATTTCATCAGCATATTTATAAAGGTCTTTCCTATAAATCCATTTGCATTTGAATTTCTTATAAGGCAATTACTCCCCCCCTTTTCTGATAATATCAATTAATTTATCAAGTTCCTCCGCAGAGGGCTTCTCGCTTCTTATAGTCCTGAAAAACATTGGGAGCTGACCGATCAACTCTTTATCGGACCTAATGTCTTTGGGAATACTGCCTATATCCAATTCTGCCCTGTCTTTCATCTCAAACCATAGGTCAGAGCCTACAGGAATTTCCAAAATTTCGGCAATCTTCTTCAATTTATATTCACTTTTGGGCGGGGCGAGCAAACCACGCTCGATTTTACTCCAATTGCTTGCATCCACTTCAATCAATTTGCAAAATTCTCTAAGGGTTAGCCCCTTCTTAATCCTCCGCTCTTTTATAAATTTTCCAAACATTTTCTCTCTCCTTGTATTATGTGGTATACCATATACCACATGGTATTTTTTTAACCACACTCATCGGAATTGTCAAGAAAATCCTTTAAAAAAAATAAGTGCATAGAGCAAAAAAAGGGCGGACACATAGGTCCGCCCATACATTTATTTTGATATTCTGGGGCGCGGTGGGCACCCTACATACTGCTCACTGCTTACCGCTCACTTCACCTAATCCACCCAATAATTGGGCGGTTCCTTCATGATGATGACGTCGTGGACGTGGTACTCCTTGAGGCCTGCGCCCGTAATGCGTACAAATTTCACCCTGGCCTGGAGCCCGCCGATGGTGCGGGAACTCACGTCGCCTATGCCGGAGCGCAAACCCCTCATGCGCGCCCGGCCCTCCCTTTTTTCTGCCTGCGGACACCCGGGTCCACCCCTTAATTATTTCAAAACGTTTGTTCTCAAGAACGCTTCCAGTTTATCCGCATATTTTCGGTTGGCGCTGGCGCCTGGGTGTTGATCATGAGGATAATTGGTATTTTCTTTAATATTCAGATCAACGGCTATATCCACCGCCTTAAAGCCATTTTCCTGCACGAATGATAGCATGTCACGGGTTGGCTGGCTCTGAGTGATGCCGGTAACCACAACGGCTATGTCATGTTTTTTCGCAGTATTGGCAAATTCAAGAATCAGCGCTTTGGTTACATCGCGAATATGGTAAAATCGTTCTTCCTGTTTATCAAATTTTTCTTCAATAAAATTGATAAAGGCTGAATATCTCATCAGGGGAAATTCGTGGAACTCAACTTTCCCCAAGTAATAATGCAGATTCCCATGGTGATCCAACCTGGCATAAGGATATGCTATTTGCCCGAGCTTATTATAAGGGGCCATAATTTTCTGCCAATTTCGTGAAAAAATATTCCTTTCGTCATGCCAACTGGCAAAATTAAGCATGACAATTTTGGGAACCCGCCCCTTCTCCAGCGCCTCGCGGCATTGGATCAGCGAGTGCACGGTTCCATAGCCATTTACCCCAAAGTTGACCACTTCATATTCGGGAAACCTTTCCTGTAGCAACCACGGAAAGGTTTCTGGATCATTCAAACTCCAGCCGTAGGTAAGAGAGCAGCCGAAGATCCAAATCTCTTCTTTCTGTCCGGGTGCTCCGTAAGTGCTTAATGGATGGGTGGCTCGCAGGGTGTTGGGCAAATTAGTGACTTTGAAGGAGTAGCCATCAGCCAGAGTTACCGTGAACTCTCCCGGGATATTGGCATATCCGAGAGTAGGATGCTTGGTAAAAAACCTGCCCCCGGGACTGACTTTCATAACTACGTTATGCACCGACCATGGCCGTAATCCTTTCAAACGCAGGATAATTTCTGAAGTAATCATTATGAACGCTACTAAGACCAATAAAGAAGATATGATGAACAATATCTTCTTGTTAGTGGTAATGCGATGCGTTGTTGAATGATTTTCCATAATTCTTATTATAATCTTCCGAGTAATCCCTTATCAGGGGGCGACGCTTCTGCCCGCACCTGTCAATAACGGGTCGCCCGGGCGTCCCGCCGCCCGTGGATTAAGCGCACAAAAAAGGACGGACCCCCGGCAAGTCCGTCGCTATCTTGCTCCAGCGGCTGGGGGAAAAGTTTGCGGGGTAGGGGGCCAAAGGTCCACGCCCCTTAGCCCCTGCCCCGCACCCCATCCCCCAATCCCTTAAACAGGGGCGACCCATGGGGCCGCCCCCAAAAAGCAAATATGGGGTGCGCCCGGCGCACCTAAAAACTGCTCACTGCTCGCTGCTTACGGCTCTCATCTCCTAATCCAGCCAATAATTGGGCGCTTCCTTCATGATGATGACGTCGTGGACGTGGGACTCCTTGAGGCCGGCGGGCGAGATGCGGATAAATTTGGCCCGCTCTTGCAGTTCCTGGATGGTCCTGGCCCCCACGTAGCCCATGCCGGAGCGCAGACCGCCCATGAGCTGATAAATGACGTCCGAGAGTTTGCCCCGGGACGGCACCCGGCCCACGATGCCTTCCGGCACCAGTTTGCATTCCAGGTCCACGTCTTCCTGGCAGTAGCGGTCCCGGCTACCGGTCTTCATGGCCTCGAGCGACCCCATGCCCCGGTAAATCTTGTAGCTCCTACCCTGGAAGATCACGGTCTCGCCGGGGCTCTCCTCGGTGCCGGCGAAGAGTGAGCCGATCATCACCACGTCAGCCCCCGCGGCCAGGGCCTTGGTGACGTCCCCGGAATACTTGATGCCGCCGTCGGCCACCAGGGGGATGTCGGCTTCCCGGGCCGCTTTAGCGCAATCCATGATGGCGCTCATCTGCGGCACCCCCACCCCGGCAATCACCCGGGTGGTGCAGATGGAGCCCGGGCCCACCCCGACTTTCACCGCGTCCACCCCGGCCTTGATCAGGTCCCGGGCCCCTTCCGCGGTGGCCACGTTGCCGGCGATGAGCTCCACCTGAGGGAAATTTCCCTTGGTTTCAGCCACCGCCTCCACCACCCGGTTGGAGTGGCCGTGGGCCGTATCGATAATAATGACGTCAACCCCGGCCTTGAGCAAGGCATCCACCCGCTCTTCCCGGTCCGGGCCCACCCCCACCGCGGCCCCCACCCGCAGGCGACCGAATTCGTCCTTGCAGGACCAGGGATACTTGCGGATCTTCTCAATATCCTTAATGGTGATGAGGCCGTGCAGGTCGCCCTTTTCGTCCACCACCAGCAGTTTCTCAATGCGGTATTTATGCAGCAGGGCCTTGGAGTCCTCCAGGGTGATGCCCATCTTGGCGGTGACCAGGTGCTCCTTGGTCATCACCTCTTTGACCCTCTGGTTCAGGTTGGTTTCGAAGCGCAGGTCCCGGTTGGTGACGATGCCCACCAGTTTGCGCCCCTCCACCACCGGAATCCCGGAGATCCGGTAGCGCTGCATCAGTTGCAGGACGTCGGCGATGCGGGCTTCGGGCCCGATGGTCACCGGGTCGATGATCATGCCGGACTCCGATTTCTTCACCTTTTCGGCTTCCAGGGCCTGGGCCGCAATGGTCATATTGCGGTGCAGGATGCCCAAGCCGCCCTGGCGGGCCAGCGAAATGGCCGTGTCCGCTTCGGTGACCGTATCCATGGCGGAGCTGAGCAAGGGGACGTTTAGGGGGATGCGCCGGGTGAGGCGGGTGCTGAGGTCCACTTCGCTGGGCAATACCGCCGATGCCCCCGGCAGCAGCAGCAGGTCGTCAAAAGTGTAGGCGTAAGGGATGGCGTTTTGGGACATAGGGTATCCTTTGAGTTTCGAGTTTTGGTTTTTGGTGCAGCACCTCAGAAATTCCGCTAAGGAAGCACCGATTCGCCACCTAAAAGGTAACTTACTAATTTTGTTGAACGATCTTTTGTAGGGGCGGACCCAGATGTCCGCCCTGAATGGGGGACGCACCTACAAATGTTACATCATTAAATTTGTATATTAGCCTTTTAAGCGCAATCCCGAAACTCAAAACTGGAAACTCAAAACTCAAAACTTTGCACTCATCTCGCTCAAGACCCCCTCCAGGAGCCCCGCGTCGATGACTATTAGGGATTCCTGGCCAAAAACCTCCAGGATGGTGAGCACGATGAGCGCCCCGGCCACCATGACCCCGGCCTTGGCCGGCTCCAGGCCGGGAAGGCGGGCGCGCTCCGTCTCCGGCAGCCGGCAAACCAATTCGGCCAGCGCCGCCACCTGCTCCCGGGTCAGCACCAGGTTGTTTACCCGGTCCGGGTCATATGCCGTCATTCTTAAGGCCATGGCCGCCAGGGTGGTTACCGCGCCCGCGGTGCCCACCAGCCGGGGCGGGGCCGCCAGTTGCGGCTGGATGGCCTCCTGGTAGAAGCGGGTCAACCGGTGCGCCAGTTCTTTTTTCAGGGCCTCCACGCGTGCCGGTATGGGTGGGTCCCCGATGGGAAAGGCCTGGCTCAGCGTCAGCACCCCCAGGGGCAGGCTGGCGAAGAACGGCTCCTCGCCGGCGCGCCCCAGGGCCACCTCGGTGCTGCCCCCGCCCACGTCGAAGACGGCCAGGGCCGGCTCTCGCAAGTACTGCGGCGCCAGCGCGGTGAGCACTCCGGTGAGGGTCAGACGGGCCTCTTCCTCCGGGGCCAGCACCCGCACCGGGAGCCCCAACTCGCCGCGCACCCGGTCCAGGAAAACCTGCCGGTTCGCGGCCTGGCGCACCGCCTGGGTGGCCACGGCGTTGAGGTCCCGGACGCCCAGGGCCTCCGCTTCCCGGAGGAACCTCTTCAGGGCCGCCAGGGTCCGGTCCATCCCCTCCGGGGCCAGGGCGCCAGTCTGGGCCAAGCCTTGCCCCAGACTGGTGACCTCCCGGAGGTGCCGCAGCACCCGGAAGCGGCCGGGGCCGGCAACTTCGGCCACCGCCAGGCGCACTGTCAGAGACCCCAAATCCAGGGCGGCAAAACGCTTAGAGGACATTGTCTGGTTCTTTGGGGGAGGGGAGTTTGAGGGAGGGCGGGGGACTCACTTACAAAAAATCCCCTGGCCCTCCCCCCAAATTACTCCGTCTCAATCTCATAAATCTCCGGCAAGGTGCGCTGTTTTTCGCCGCAGTCCAGCCCGTAGCCCACCAGAAAGCCCTTTGCCACCACGAAGCCCACGTAATCCAGGGGGACCTCCACTTCCCGGCGCTCCTTCTTATCGATGAGGCAGCAGATCTTGACGGACCGGGGCCGGTGCCCGGTCAGGTGGTGGATCAGAAAATCCATGGTGAGGCCGGAGTCCACGATGTCTTCCACGATCAGGACATCCCGGTCCTTGAGGGGCAATTCCACGTCCTTGGTGATATGGATTTCCCCGGTGGTGGTGGTGCCGGCACCGTAGCTGTACAGCCGGACGAAATCCACTTCCACCGGGAATTTTAAGGCCCGCACCAGGTCGGCCAGGAAGATGAACACCCCCTTCAGGACCCCCACCACCACCAGGTCCCGGCCGGTGTAGTCCCGGCTGATTTGCTCCGCCAACTCGCCCACCCGCCGGGCAATGGCTTCCTGAGAAATGAGGCAGCGTTTCCGGGTGCGCATGATCTCCCCCTTGATGGCTTAAAAAATATAAAGAAGCAGCGGGGATGTCAAACCATAAAAAAGCGGCAGGGGCCGGGGGCCTCCTGCCGAAATACGGGTTGGGTAAGGGCCGACCGCCGTTTCCATGGGCCTTAAGCCCACATTTCTTATGAAAAATCCCGGAGCACGCGGCGAATCGCCTCCTTGAGGGTATGTTGCACCTCTTTGAGGTGCTCCTCGTTCCGGTAGGGGTTTCTGGGCCAGAAGAAGCCCTTGAGCCCGTCCTGGTGCCGCCGGGGCACCACGTGCACGTGCAGATGGGGGACGCTTTGGCTGATGCGGTTGTTGATGGCCACAAAGGTGCCCTGGGCCCCCATGCCCCCCTCCACCGCCCGGGCCAGGAGTCTGGCGTTGGTGAACAGGGGCCCGATTAACTCCCGGGGCAGGTCCACCAGAGTCTGGTAGTGTTTTCGGGGAATCAACAGGACGTGCCCGGGGAACAGGGGCCGGTCATCCAAAAACCCCAGGGAGACTTCGTCTGCGAAGACCACGTACCGCTGGATTTCCCCCCTGACGACCTGGCAGAACTCGCAATCCTTCATAGGCGTACCCGTCTTATTGGACTAAGTATATGATTTTTATAATAAGGTAACGTTCCTTCCGCCCCCCTCACCCCAGCCCTCTCCCCCCGCCGGCGGGGGGAGAGGGGGTTATTAATAATCTCTTCCGTTTATTAATGGGAGCATTATCGGGGTTCCTTAATTTTTCCCTCTCCCCCATTGGGGGAGAGGGTTAGGGTGAGGGGGAATTAATTTCGCTTTTCCGCTCCCATTAAATACATTATCCAATTTATGAAATAGAGTACTAAGGGGGTTTTTTTAAAAGGGATAATCATATCCGCCTGGTTTATAAAGTCTTCGGACCAAATATTTTCTTCTGAGGGCAATGGACCTGGAGGAGCAGCTAACTGCGGTCAGGAGCCGGGGGGCGCGGCAAGCAAAATAATGCTGGTTAACCTGCTGATTTTATGAGATAATTAATTAACTGTCCAGACCTAGTTTTTTGCAGGCCAACGCTGATAAACCACGCCCCGGCCCCGAAACCACGATCATTATTAATGACAACCGCACCGCAAGAGGCGATGATATTTTTTAAACTGAGAACCGAAAAGCAAAAGCTGAAAACTGACCGCTGAAAGCTGAAAGCTAACTGTTCACTGCTCACTGGGGAAACCCTATGCCCAAAATGACCGCCCTGGCGCAACTGCTGAAGGAGTTGGAAAAGGCCCTCGTGGTCTGCATGCGCTGCGGCCTGTGCCAGGCGGTGTGCCCCCTGTTTGCCGAAACCGGCCGGGAAGCCGACGTGGCCCGGGGGAAACTGGCCCTCTTAGACGGCCTCATGCAGGAGATGTTCAAGGACCCCCACGGGGTCTACGAGCGGCTGGACCGCTGCCTGCTGTGCGGCTCCTGCGCCGCCAACTGCCCCAGCGGCGTCCGGGTGCTGGACATCTTCATCAAGGCCCGGGCCATTTTGTCCGGTTACCTGGGGCTCTCCCCGGTGAAAAAAGCCGTCTTCCGCCATATGTTGGCCAACCCGGAGTTGTTCAACCGCCTGCTGCACTGGGGCGCCAGGCTCCAGGGCATCTTTATCAAGCCGGTGGACGACCTCCTGGGCTCCTCCTGCTCCCGGTTCATGTCGCCCCTGCTGGCCGGGCGTCACTTCAAGCCCCTGGCCGGGACCCCCTTCCACCGCCTGACGCCTTTCTTGAGCACCCAGCCGGCCCCGGGCCAACCCAGAGTGGCTCTCTTTGTGGGCTGTCTCATCGACAAGATCTTCCCCCAGGTGGGTGCAGCCACGCTCCAGGTCCTGAAGCACCACGGGGTGGGGGTCTTCCTGCCGGAGGAGCAGGGCTGCTGCGGCATTCCGGCTCTCTCTGCCGGGGATACCGCGGCCTTCAACCACCTGGTGCGCCACCACCTCCAGAAATTTGCCGGGGAACCTTTCGATTACCTGGTAACCGCCTGCGCCACCTGCACCGCCACCCTCAAGACGATGTGGCCCCTGATGGTCCTGGACCCCTCGGCGGAGGAAAAGGCCGGGATTGCCGCCCTGGCGGCCAAGACCATGGATATCAGCCAGTTCCTGGTGGAAAAGGTCGGCCTGGCGCCGGCAGACACCCCAGAGGTTGCCCCCACGGCAGTCTTGACCTATCATGACCCCTGCCATCTGAAGAAGTCCCTGGGGGTGGCCTCCCAGCCCCGGGTCCTGCTTAAGGCCAATCCCCGCTACCGGTTCCAGGAGATGGCCGAAGCCGACTGGTGCTGCGGCTCCGGCGGCAGCTTCAATTTGCAGAACTACGAGGTTTCCGCGGCCATCGGCCGCCGCAAACGGGCCAATATCCTGAAGTCCGGGTGCGCCGCGGTGGCCACCGGCTGCCCGGCCTGCATGCTGCAGCTCATCGATACCCTGTCCCAGGCCGGCGCCCAGGTAAAGGTGCAGCACACGGTGGAAGTCTACGCGGAGACCTTGCGGCAGGGCCCCTGAAGCGGCGGATCAAACTCGTCAGACATAAGCGGGTTTCGGACCCAAACTTGGCATTATAAGGCCCCCACCCCATTAACCCTCACCGGGCCGCCCCGGGAACCGCTAGGCACGCCCGTTAAACCCCTGGAAAAATCCGCGGCCCAGCCTGATCCAAAGGCACCGGCCCGTCCTGCCTCCGGGACTCCCGGTTCCCGCCCGAGCGCCCGGAGGTTGACGGCAGCCCCGGCAGTGCTCATCATAATGGGCACATAACTTCTGAGCCCACCCGGCTCATTACCTGGAAACGGAGGGCTGCATCATGGCTGAGGAAAGTTACCCTGGCTGGTACACTTACATCAAAGAGAATCACGGGGACTTGATCCAGTCCCTGGAGAACCTGGGCGAGGTCATCCGGCGGCAAGGACCCCTGGACGAGAAGACCTCGCAGCTGATCCAACTGGCGGGCGCCGCGGCCATCCGCTCCGTAGGCTCGGTGCACAGCCACGCCCGCCGGGCCTTGAAAGCCGGGGCCCAACCCGAGGAGATCTATCACACGGTGATCCTGCTCACCAGCACCATCGGCTTTCCCAGCACCTCCGCGGCCCTGAGCTGGGTGCACGACGTCCTGGGAGGGTGATTCCCCAGTCCCTCGGTTATTGAGAAGAAGAGGGAGAATATGGGGAAGTCGCTGACCGGGCTGGTGGTCGCCGGTCTGGCCCTGGCCGGTCTGGCCGGCGGCACCCAGATTGACGCTGGGGTAAATTCCCCTGCAGGAGACCGTACCAGGGCCCGGGCAAAAACCGGAGCCGGCTTCCGGAGCAACCGGCCGCCGCTGGCTGCCGCCCAGCCGGCCGTCAATGATCCCGGGAGTTCCTCCCGGCGCCTTGCCACCCTGGCCGGAAATGATTAACTTAAAAAATATGGCGGCAGGGGCCTGGCCCTCCCCGGGCGCAGCCCCGCCGGAATTCTGCCCCAAACAAGGAGGAGAGATGTCCAAGAAAAAATACCGGGTCCGGGCCGAGTGCCCCGCCTGCGCCTGCGGGGATATTTCCTTTTTAGGGCCCGAGGCCCTCAAGGAGAAATTTATCGGCGATGTCAAGGAAATCGATATCCTGTGCCCCATGTGCGGCACCAAGCAGAAGGGCACAGTGGAAGAGGTGCCGCCGAAATAGGCCTAACCCCGCGTTGCCGGCCCCCAAGTAAGGGGGATGGCCTGCCAAGGACGGGTTGATGAGGACAGGGCGCCCCCGAGGGGGCGCCCTCAGAGGGGGCGGAGCCGCCGGTCCGTCCCACCCCAAATTACCGGGGCGACAGCGACTTGGCCGGAGTCAGAGGACTCTGGCCTCCGCTCAGATGCAACTCCAGCGGCATGATCTCCGGCTCCGGGGCGCTCAAGGAGCCGCGGCCGCGCTCCCCGGGGGCCTGGCGTTCTGGCTCCGGGGCGCAGCCGCCGGAGCGCCCTGCCCCAGGGGCCGGGACGACATCTGGGTCCGGGGCGGCCCGTTAGTCCCGGGCTGCCCCCTAAGGCTGGCTGGCCCCTCGGGCCGGATTTGCGCGGGGGCCCCGGATTGGAAGTTGGGCCGGGGCGGCCCGTTGGTCAAAAGTGGTGCCTGAGTCGCCGGTGGCACCCCGGTGGGCCTCTCCTGGTAGGAGGCCCGGCCGCGGCCGTGCTGCCGGCCGTCCAGTCCGGCCCCTTCCTGGGGGTGGAGGTGGCCCGGGGCCGGCCTCCGGTCCGCGCCCCGGTTAAGCCGCCCCGGCCCTCGGTCCGGTGGCTGGTACGGCTCAGAGTTCAGGGCCTGCTGGCTGCCATGGCCCGGATGCGGCCCCCTGGGGTCCAGCCAGGGCCCCCGGGTAACCGGGGCGCCGGCGGGCCACTGGGGCGCCACCGGGGGCGGCTGGTACACGTAGACCCGGCCGCCATAGACATACGACTGGGGGGGATAATAGGGCTGGGGGTAAACCCCGGCGCCTCCCGGGTCGAGGGCGTAAGGCTGGGGCGGCGGGCAGCCGGATTGCACCTCCATGCCGTTGCCGTAGCCGCATCCTGAACCCAAGGCCCCCAACGCCCCCAAGACCCCCGGATCAAGCCCGGCGCACCCCGCCACCGCCAGCATACCTAACAACCAGATTGCCGCCCCAAAGACTTTGGCCATACCGCCTCTCTTATCCATCCCCCCGCTCGGGTTAAACCGCTCATCTCGCCCTGCCGCACCGGGTCTGACGCCCGGGATCGGCTAACCTGAAGCCCCTCGCCGGGCTACTTCCCCGGGCCCGGACTGGCCCCGGGGACCCCGGCGGCGGCTCCTTTACTCATTAGATGCACCGGGGGCGGCAGATGTTAGGGCTAAGGAGGAAATTAGGGGAAATGAGCTCCAGAGAGGCCGGCGCCTTAGCCGGGGGGGCCGGAGGCGGCCAGGGAGAGGGCGGGGCTTAAGGGCAGCCCCCTCCAGAGGGACCTTCAGGAAACCGGCCCTTGGGAGAGGTCGGCTCGAAGGGTGCGCAGCAGTGCTTTTAAAGCCGCCAGGGCCCGGGCCCGGTGGCTGATGCGGTTTTTGACCCGGGGTCCCAGCTCCGCCATGGTGGCCCGGTACTCCGGCACCCAGAAGACCGGGTCGTAGCCGAAGCCCTGGTCCCCCTTAGGGTGCAGGGCGATGTAGCCGGCGCACTCCCCCCGGGCGTGGTAAAGATTCCCGGCGGGCAGGGCCAGGGCGATCTCGCAGACGAAGCGGGCGCCCCGCGCCTCCCAGGGCACCCCGTTAAGTTCGGTAAGGAGTTTTCGCCAGTTGTCCTGATCGGTGGGGGCCGCCGGAAAGGTTAAGTCCTGGGCGTAGCGGGCGGACCAGACCCCGGGGCGGCCCTGAAGGGCCGCCACCTCCAGGCCCGAGTCGTCGGCCAGGGCCGGGAGATGGGTGCGCCGGGCCACTTCCTGCGCCTTGGCCGCGGCGTTTTCCCCAAAGGTGGCCCCGGTTTCCGGGATCTCGCCCATCTCCGGAAAATCGGCCAGGCTGAGCAGCCTCAGATCCAGGTCCTGTAAGATCTGCCGCAACTCCCGGACCTTGCCCGGGTTGCGGGTGGCCATCACCAGGGTAGGGGCAGCCATGGCGCCAGGGTCTCTTCCTGGATGCGGCTGAGGCGGGCCAGGCCCCGTAAGGCCAGCTCCTGCATGCGGTTTAGCTCCGCCGCGGGGAAGGGCCCGGCCTCGCCGCTGAGCTGCACCTCGATGAGCTGGCCCTGGCCGCTGGCCACAAAGTTGGCGTCCACCGCGGCCTGGGAGTCTTCGTCGTAATCCAGATCCAGCAGGAGATCCCCGTTGACCAGGCCCACGCTCACCGCGGCCACCTGGTGCGTCACCGGCGAGCTGGCGATCAGGTCCCGCTGGCGCACTCTCTCCAGGGCCAGGCACAGGGCCACGAAGGCCCCGGTGATGGCGGCGCTGCGGGTGCCGCCGTCGGCCTGCAGCACGTCGCAATCCAGGATCACGGTGCGGGGCCCCAGGGCCTGGAGATCCACCACGGCCCTCAGGGCCCGGCCAAGGAGGCGGCTGATCTCGTAGGTGCGGCCCCCCACCCGGCCCCGCAGGGACTCCCGCTCCTGGCGGGTGTGGGTGGCCCGGGGCAGCATGGCGTACTCCCCGGTGACCCAGCCGCCCCCGCGATGGAGCCGGAAGGCCGGCACCTGCTCCACCACGCTGGCGGCGCACAGCACCCGGGTGCGCCCCCAACTGACCAGGCACGAGCCCTCGGCAAAATCCAGGTACCCCGGGGCCAGGGCCACGGCTCTGAGCTCGTCCCAGGCCCGGCCCCCGGCGCGTTTTTGGTTTTTGGTTTTTGGTTTTTCGTTTTTCGTCTTCCGGTTCCCCTGGTCGAAACCTTTCCCCCGGGCTTGGCACCGGGGGTCAATGACTAAGATGTTTTTAAGTTTTTAGTTTTTAGTTTTTCCCCTTTCCCCTTTCCCCTTTTCCCCTTTTCCCCTTTTTACCTTTTTACCTTTTTACCTTTTACCCCTTTCCTCCCCTGGTCCCTTAAGGGATTGGCTCAAGGTGTCGATGACCATTTTGAAGGTCTCGGCAAAGCTCGCCGGGGAGACGCGCCCCACTTCGATGAACTTCACCACGATCTCCTTGGCGGCCTTCAGGAGCAACTCTTCCCGGGGATGGAGGGGGGCTGGGGTGTCTTGGCGGCCCATGGGCGTCGCGCCTCCCGCTAGCGGTGATTTTCTGGTATAGTGGTCAGTCAGTAGTCAGTAGTCAGTAGTCAGTTGCCAGTAGTCAGTAGTCAGTTGCCAGTAGTCAGTTAGAAGTTAGTGTGTCGCTCTGGGCCCGTGACCCTGGTTTAAGCTCACTTATGGCCTGAAAACCAAAAACCAGAAACTGGCTACTGGCTACTAAAAAATGCCCGCCGGCCAGAAGAAGGCCAATTCAAATGGCCGGCGGGGCGGGTAAGAAGAACCGGAGCACAGCCCTCCTTGGGAGAAATGATAAACCAGGGCTCTGCCCTTGGCAAGTTATCAGTTGGCCGCAGTATAAAAACTGGCCACTGCCTACTGACCACTGGCTACTAACAAAGGGAATCCATGGGCGTGATCCGCATCCTGGCCCCTCAGGTGGCTGAGAAAATCGCCGCCGGCGAAGTCATCGTGCGCCCCGCCGCCGCGGTGAAGGAGCTGGTGGAAAACTCCCTGGACGCCGGGGCCCGCTTGATTACCGTGGAAATCGAGGAAGGGGGCAAGAAGCTCATCCGGGTGACGGACGACGGCGGCGGCATGGACGGCGGGCGAGGCCCCGGTGAGTCTCAAGCGGCACGCCACCAGCAAGCTCTCTAGCGAAGAAGATCTCTTGTGCGTCCGCACCCTGGGGTTCCGGGGCGAGGCCTTGCCCAGCATCGCCGCGGTGAGCCGCCTCACCTTAGATCACCCGGCCCCTTCAGGCCCAGGCCGGGCTTAGCCTCACGGTCCTGGCCGGCGAGATCACCCAATCGGCCCCTTATGCCGCGGCCCCCGGCACCCAGGTGGAGGTGGGCGAGCTCTTCTTCAACACCCCGGCCCGGCGCAAATTCCTGAAAAGCAAGGACGCGGAGCAGGCCCAGATCGTGGAGGTGCTGCGGCACCTGGCCCTGGCGCACCCGGAAGTCCAGTTTTTCCTAAAAAACCCCAGGACCCTTTTGTCCGCCCCGGCCTCCCAGACCCTGAAAGAAA
Source organism: uncultured delta proteobacterium (assembly GCA_963790655.1). Taxonomy (GTDB): domain Bacteria; phylum Desulfobacterota; class Desulfobaccia; order Desulfobaccales; family 0-14-0-80-60-11; genus DASWLF01. The sequence goes on from CAWBPT010000012.1 coordinate 240,155, forward strand.
GGGTGGCGGCCCTGTACGGGGCCGAGTTGGCCGCCCGCATGCTCCCGGTTTCCCTCTCCCAGGGTCCCCTGTCCGTGACCGGCCTCATCACCGACCCGGATTATACCCTGGCCACCAACCGCTTCCAGGTCTTGCTGGTGAACCGCCGGGTGGTGCAGGATAAACTCCTGGGCGCGGTCTTCAAAGAGGTCTATGGGGGCCTGCTGCCCCGGGGCCGCCACCCGGGAGGGGTGGTGGCCCTGAGCCTGCCCCCGGAGCTGGTGGACGTCAACGTGCACCCCACCAAGGCGGAGGTCCGCTTCCAGGAGCCGGGGAAGATCTACGCCCTGCTTCTCACTGCCCTGAAAGGGGCCCTGGGGGAGCTGGCCGCCCTGCGCCCCGCCTACCGGGTGAGCTGGCAGCCGGAGCCCTGGAGCGCCCGGGAGCCCCCGGGGCCGGGGCCCTGGGCCCCGACCGCCCCCGGCCGCGGGGCCGGCCCCCTGGGCCTGGACCCCCGGGGTGGCGACGCCGCCGGGAGCCACCCCACCCCTGCCCCCTCTGGCCCCGGTGAGTCCCCCGGCGGCGGCCCCGTTTCGCTTTCAGGACCTCCCGGTCCTGGGCCAGCTGAAGAACACCTACATCCTGGCCCAGGCCCCCCAGGGCCTCCTGGTCATCGACCAGCACGCGGCCCACGAACGCATCCTCTATGAAGACCTCAAGGCCCGGGCGGCGCCGCTCCCCCGCCAGCCCCTGCTCTTTCCCCGGGTGGTGGAAGTGAGCCCCGCCCAGGTGGAGTGGGTGAGCGAAAACCTTCAGGTCCTGGCCCAGGCGGGTCTCGAGCTCTCCCCCTTCGGCGGCGGCAGCTTTCTCCTGACCGCGGTGCCGGCCCTGCTCACCCAGGCCGACCCCGAGGCCCTGGTGGCCGAGGCGGTGGAGGCGCTCGCCCCCTTGAAAAGCGGGACTGAGCCCCAGGAGGTGGCCGAGCAGACCCGGCTGTTCCTGGCCTGCCGGGGGGCCATCAAGGCGGGGGACCCCCTGCAGCCCGAGGAGATCCAGGCCCTCCTCACCCGGCTGGACGAGATCCCGGTCTCCTCCCACTGCCCCCACGGCCGCCCCTTGTGGCGGCTCATTGGCTACGGCGAGCTGCACCACGGCTTCCGCCGACCCAAGTGACGCCGTTTTCCGTTTTCTGTTTTCTGTTTTCGGTTTTTGGTTTTTTTCCCCTTTTCCCCTTTTCCCCTTTTCGCCCTCCCCCATTTCCCCCAGGCGCGGCAAAATCTGGTAGAATTTATTTAATGACCTCACCAGATTTTAATGCTCGCCCCCGGGTGGCGGTGTTGCTGGGCCCCACCGCGGTGGGCAAGACCGCCGCGGCCCTCACCTTGGCCCAGGCCGTGGGGGCCGAAATCGTCAACGCCGACTCCCTGCAGCTCTACCGGGAGATGGATATCGGCACCGCCAAACCCACGCCGGCGGAGCGGGCCTTGGTGCCCCACCACCTGCTTAACGTGGCCGACCCCCTCGAGCCTTTTGACGCGGCCCGCTACTGCCGGGAAGGCCGGGCCGCGCTCGCCAGCCTCCAACGCCGGGGGGTGCCGCCCCTGGTGGTGGGGGGCACCGGCCTCTACCTCAAGGCCCTGCTCCACGGCCTCTTCCGCGAGGGCGCCCCGGGGGGCCGCCTCCGGGCCGAGCTGCGCCTGGAGCTGACGGACCTGGGGCTGCCCCGCCTCTACCAGCGCCTGACCCGCCTGGACCCGGAGACCGCCCAGCGGCTCCACCCCCACGACACTTACCGCATCCTCCGGGCCCTGGAGGTGATCGCCGCCACGGGCCGGCCGGTCTCGGAGCTGTGGCGGGCCCACCGCTTTCAGGACTGCCCCTACCGGGTCCTGAAGCTGGGGCTCCATCTCCCCCGGGCAGAACTGCACGCCCGCATCGAGGCCCGGGTGGCGGTCATGCTGGAAGAGGGCTGGCTCACCGAAGTGGAGGGCCTGCTGGCTCGCTACCCCCCCAACCTCAAGCCCTTGCAGGCCATCGGCTACCGCCACCTAAGCAACTACCTTCTGGGTCGCTGGAGCTGGGAGGAGGCCCTGGAGTGGCTGAGGCGCGACACCCGGCGCTACGCCAAGCGCCAGCTCACCTGGTTCCGGGCCGACCCGGAGGTCCAGTGGTTCCACCCGGCGGAGACGGAGGCGATGTTGGCGCGGTTAACCGAGTTTTTTCGAACTTGAACTTGGGGTAAATCTCGGTGCGGTGGAGGTCCAGGGGTCGCCATTTTCTTGCCTTCCCGGCGCCAACAGGCTAAATTATTATGGTCTGGGGAGGAAACCGGGGCAAGGTTCCCCAGCCCCAGCCCAAAACCAAAAACTCAAAACTGGAAACTCGAAACTCGAAACTCAACTCCATGCTGGTCTACCTGCTGAAAAGAACCCTGCAGATGATCCCCATGCTCATCGGGATCACCCTGATTTCCTTCATGGTGATCCACCTGGTGCCGGGGACCCCGGTGGAGATGCAGACCACCATGAATCCCAAGGCCTCGCTGGAGGCCCAGAAGCGCCTCCTGGAGCTTTACGGCCTGGACAAGCCCCTGCAGGTGCAGTATTGGGACTGGCTGAAGCGCCTGGCCTACCTGGATTTCGGCCGCTCCTTCTCGCCGGACGGCCGCCCGGTGTGGGATAAGATCAAGGAGCGCATCGGCGTCACCCTGAGCCTCAACCTCCTGAGTCTCCTCATCATCCTGGCGGTGGCCATCCCCATCGGGGTGCTGGCCGCGGTCAAGCCCCATTCCTGGTTCGACAAGGCCACCACCCTGCTGGTCTTTTTCGGCTTCGCCATGCCCAGCTTCTGGCTGGCCCTGCTGCTCATTCTGTTCTTCGGGGTCTACCTGGACTGGCTGCCCATCTCGGGGCTCCGGTCCCTCAACTTCTCCCAGTTCACCTTCTGGCAGAAGCTCCAGGACCTGGGGGCCCACGTCACCCTGCCGGTGCTGGGGGCCGCCTTCATGGGCCTGGCCGGCATGTCCCGCTACATGCGGGGCAGCATGCTGGAGGTCATCCGCCAGGACTACATCACCACCGCCCGGGCCAAGGGCCTGCCGGAACGCACCGTCATCTTCAAACACGCCCTGAGAAACGCCCTGCTGCCGGTGATCACCATGCTGGGGCTCTCGGTGCCGGGGCTCATCGGCGGCAGCGTCATCTTCGAGACCATCTTCGCCATCCCCGGCATGGGGCAGTTGCTGTACGGCGCGGTGATGGCCCGGGATTATCCCCTGGTGATGGGGGAGCTGGTCATCGCCGCGGTCCTCACCCTGGTGGGCAACATGCTGGCGGACGTGGGCTACGCCCTGGTGGACCCGCGCATCCACGCGGAGTAGCAGGGTTTTGGGGGAGGGCCAGGGAGCGTGGCTCCCTGCCCTCCCCCCCAGCCCCCCTCCCAACCCGTAAAAGGGCCAGGGAAGGCGGGGCTGGAAGCCCCGACTTCCCCGGCCTCAAAACTTAAGGGATTGGGGGTGGGGGCTTGGGGGAGGGGGTAAGGGCTTCTGCCCTTAGCCCCCTCTCCCCAACTACCGAGGTTCTTTATGAAAAAACGGGAATTCTGGGCGCGCTTCAAACGCAACCGCATGGCCATGACGGGTCTTGCCCTGGTGCTGGGGCTCTTCGTGCTGGCCCTGCTGGCGCCCTGGCTGTCCCCCTATGACCCCGATCTCATTGATTTGAAGCAGGTCTTGATGCCCCCCAGCGCCGGCCACCTCTTAGGCACCGACACCCTGGGCCGGGATGTTTTGAGCCGCATCATCTTCGGCTCCCGGGTCTCCCTGTTGGTGGGTTTTGTGGCGGTGGGCATCGCCACCCTCATCGGCCTGCTGGTGGGCTCCCTGGCAGGTTATTACGCCGGGGTGGTGGATCAGGTGCTGATGCGCCTGGTGGACCTGATGCTCTGCATCCCCACCTTATTTCTCATTCTGGCGGTCATCGCCGGGTTGGGGCCCAGCATCTGGAACATCATGGTGGTCATCGGGCTCACCTCCTGGATGGGGGTGGCGCGGCTGGTGCGGGCCGAGTTTCTCTCCTTGCGGGAGCGGGAGTTCGTGGCCGCGGCCCGGGCCCTGGGGGCCACCGACGCCCGGCTCATCCTGCGCCACCTGCTGCCCAACGCCCTGGTGCCGGTGATGGTTTCCGCCACCCTGGGGGTGGCCGGGGCCATCCTCACGGAAAGCGCCCTGAGCTTTCTGGGCCTGGGGGTGCAGCCCCCCACCCCCAGTTGGGGCAATATCCTCACCGCGGGCCAGGCCAACATCGAAATCGCCTGGTGGCTCTCCCTCTTTCCCGGCCTCGCCATCCTGATCACGGTGATGAGCTACAACCTCCTGGGAGAAGGCATTAGGGAGGCCATCGATCCCCGCCTCAGCGAGTGATTTTCCTCTCTCCCGGCCGGCGCCGCCGCCCTTGACATCCTCCCGGTCGCTCCTAACTTTAGCTGGAACGGCGCAGCTAAATCTCGCCTGTACCACCAAGAGGAGGGAGGTGATGATGAGAACGAGGCCCACCAAGCCGGTGCCTCCGACGGCAGGATCGGGGTAAAGATTTCCGGCGTCAGGCCGATAAGTAGACCGGTGGGGAATTTACCGTCAAAATCATCCGACGGGGTTCCCCAGGGATTGGCGGGCGACAGGAACCAGGCGCATTAAATCTGCATTCTGCCCTGGAAATATTTGACAAGCTGCAAAGAATCTCTTAACTTATACGCTCAAGGGCGGCAAATTTACCGAATTCGGTTCTGCACAAACACATTAAGGGAGAGAGATATGAAACGGACGTGGGTTAAGATTGTCGCTTTAACGCTGGCCCTGGCTTTGCTCGGGGTAGGAGTGTCTTTCGCGGCCAAGAAGGCCGAGAAAGAGGTCGACGTCGCCAAGGCGCTGATCGACAGCTATAATCTCATCGAAGCTAAAAAGTACGCCCAGGCTGAAAAACTGCTGGACAAGGTCCTGGCAAAAGACCCTGGCAACCCGCTGGCTCTGAATAACATGGCGGCCGTTAAGGTGGCCGAGAAAAAATTCGACAAGGCCGACACCTTACTGAACCAGGCCCTGCCCAAGGCCAAGGGCTACCAGATTCAGGTAAACCGGGTGTGCACCGTGGGCAACATCTGCATGGCCTTCAAACCCGTATCGGGTGGCACCGGCAACATGGACCTGGAAGCGCAGATCAAGATGAACATCGAGATGGTCAAAGGCATGATGACCGCATCACCAGTACCTGGCAAGGGCCTGAGGTAACCAACGCTCAAACTGCCGCCCGCCAGGATCCCAGGCCCCTTCGGGGGCCTTTTTTTTGCGCCCGGCTCGGGCGGCGTCCCCCCAGCCACCGGGAGGTACGGCTACCGGCTAAGGTTGACAATCAGGGGCGGCCTTCCTACTTTGGAGATAAAACCGTTATAGAGTGAGGAGACCATGAACCGTGTGAAGCTCACAACCTCCGCCTGCCTGCTGGCCCTGCTGCTGGGAGCGGCGTGGGCTCTGGCCCAGACCAATGCCGACCAGGCCCGGAAAATGGTGCAGGGTTACGACCTGCTGGAGGCCGGGAAGATGGGCCAGGCCCAAGAATTCTATGAGCAGGTGCTGAAGGAGGACCCCGGCAACCCTCTGGCCCTCAACAATCTGGGGGCCATCATGGTGAAAAAGCAGAAGTATAAGGAAGCCCTGGGCTATCTGGAGCAAGCCCTGACCCGGGCCAAGGGCTATAAGGTCCGGGTGAACCGGGTCTGCGACGTGGAGGGCATCTGCCTGGCCTTCCGCCCCCTGGAAGCCGAGTACGGCAACCAGGATTTGGAGCCGCTGATCAAGTTGAATCTGCAAATGGTCAAAGGCAAACTGCAGGCCTCCCCCAAGGCAAAGTAGCGCCGCAACTCCGCGCCGGATACCAGTGCCGCGTTCATAAATTTTATGGTATGAAACGAGCCCGAACTGAATGCTTGGGTCTTTTAAGTCCCCCTTTCGTAAAGGGGGATTTAGGGGGATTATTAAGCGGCTAATTAATCCCCCCTTCCCCCCCTTTAGAAAAGGGGGGAAAAAGCATATGGTTTAAATGTCTTAGCAATTATGAAACGCCACAATAGAAACGGGCGGCAGCCGGCCGCCCGTTTTCCCATTCCTCTCTCCCGCCGACCCTGTCAGGTGAAAGTTTTCCCAGCTACTTCTTGGGGGCTTGAGCCTGGGCTTCGGCCGCGGCCGCCTTTTCCTGCAAGTAGACCATCATGGCCGGGGTGGGCTTCAGGTCCAGCAGTTTGCGCCAGTAGGCGGCCGCCGCCTGGGGGTCTCCCGCCTTTTCCGCAAGCAGGGCCAGGCGCTGCATCACCTCGCCTTGGAAAGGACCCGCGCTCTGGTCCTCCACGGGCTTCAACGCGGCTATGGCCTTGGGGATATCACCCATGCCTTCGTAGCAGTAACTGAGACTCTCGGAAATGAGGGGAGTCCAGGTGGGGTCGCTCTGCTGCAGGAGGGCTTCGTAGGACCTGGCGGCCTCGGCATAGTTCTTCAGCCGGTAAAGCAGATTGGCGCGCCGCAGTTCCGCCTCATAAGCCGCCTTGGTGCCGGGGTACTTCTCCGCCAGTTCCTTCAGGGCCTTGGCGGCTTCGGCGTTGGCCCCGGCAGCCGAATATTGGGGGCGCAGTTGGACCAAGGCCGCGGTAGCCCGGTCTGCCCGGGCGGTCTTCAGCCCGCGATTCACCCCCCAGACCGCCAGGACGGCCACGATCACCGCCGCTCCCAGCAGCAGCCATTTCATCTGGCGCCTGGCTGCCTCCAGCCAACGCTGCGCCAGGTTTAAAACTTCATCCGGGTCCTCCAGCGCCGTCCGGCGCCGGGAACTGAACTTGGCCATGGTTAAACTCCGTTTTTCGTTTTGGGTTTTTCGTTTTTCGATAAGAAAAGTAATTAGCTGCTCAGACTGACAAGTTCTCAATTATTGAATTTTTAACGCCCTTTTAATTAGAAATAATTAACTATTTTCCGAAGACTCGTTCCCAAGCTCCTGCTTGGGAACGATACTTGCCGCCCAAGCTCAGCTTGGGCACCTCTATTATTATAAGTAAATTAGACTACTTACTGATAATAATGCAAAGCGTAGGTTTGCGTCCAATTAGGTTCCCAAGCCAAGCTTGGGAACCAGAAAATTTTACCAAAAACTAAAAACTAAAAACCATCCTTAATCCGCCAGGGAGCGGGCCAACTCTACTCCCCGGGGGCCGTGGCCGATAAAGGTGAGGGTCCGCCGGCTCTCCCCGGTGATTTCTAGGAACACCTCCAGGTAGTCCCCGGGCAGCAAGGGCGCCAGCCTTTCCGCCCATTCCACCGCCACTACGTGGTCCCCGGAAAGATACTCCTCCAGGTCCGGCAACAGCTCCGGCGGCAGGTCCTCCAGGCGGTAGAGGTCCAGGTGGATCAGGGTGAGCCTGCCGGGGTATTCGTGGGCCAGGGTAAAGCTGGGGCTGGCCACCAGCTCCCCGGGCACCCCCAGCCCCTGGGCCAGGCCGTGGACGAACTCGGTCTTGCCGCTCCCCAGTTCGCCTCTGAGGGCCACCACGTCCCCCGGGGCCAGCCGCCGGCCCAGCCGGGCCGCCAGGGCCCGGGTCTCTTCGGGGCTATGGCTGGTCCTGACCTGCGGCCTCACTCCCCGGCTTCCCGGGCCAGGGCCCGGACCAGGTCCATCTTGCCGATGATGCCCGCGATCTTGCCCCCCGCCATCACCGGCAGGGTGTGAATCCTTTGTTTGGCCATGAGGGCGGCAACCTGCGACACCGGGGTGTCCGGGGAGACGGTGATGGGATTGGCGGTCATGACGTCAGCCACGGTGGTGCCCAGCATCTTCTCCACCCGTTTGAACAGATGGGAAGGAATCTGCAGGTAGAAGTGGAAGTCCAGGATGTTGACGGCCGGCGGCAGCTCCAGCTCCCGGACCCGCTCCACCAGGTCGCTCTGGGTGACGATCCCCACCAGGCGGCCGTCGGCGTCCACCACCGGCAACCCGCCGATGTTGCGGTGCTCCAGGATTTTGGATAACTGCGAAACCGGGGTCTCCGTGGAGACGGTGATGACCTCCCGGGTCATGATATCACGCGCTTGAAGCATATCTCTTCCTCTGCCAGGGGAATCTGGCCTTGGGTGAATTGCGCCACTACTTCCGGAAATAGCTCGATTAAATCGCCGGCGATCAGGCCCCGGGGGCCGTAGCGGGCGGCAAAGAAATCCGCGGCCAGGCCGTGGAGGTAAACCCCCAGGCGAGCCGCGTCCCAGGGGGTAAGACCCTGGGCCAGAAAACCGCCCAGGAGGCCGGTGAGGACGTCGCCGGTGCCGCCGCTGGCCAGGGCCGGGTTGCCGGTGGGGTTGAGGCTGACCCTGCCGTTCGCGTCCGCCACCAGGGTCTGGGCCCCCTTCAGGACCAGGACCACGCCCAGGCGGGCGGCGGTCTCCCGGGCCAGCTTCAGGCGGTCCGCCTGCACCTCCTGGACGGCCGCGCCCAGCAACCGGGCCATCTCCCCGGGGTGCGGGGTCAGGATCCGGGGGCCCGCGGCCGGGAACCAGGTGGAGTCCCCGGCCAGGGCGTTGACCCCGTCGGCATCCACCACCATGGGTTGGGGCAGATCCCGCACCAGGCGGCGCACCAGTTCCCGGGTCTCCGGGTGGGTTCCCAGGCCCGGCCCCAGGGCCAGGGAGCTCTTGGGGTCCAGGAACTTGAGGATGGGCTCGAGCGCCCCCTTCCCCAAGGCCCGGGCTCCTGCGGCCTCAGGCAGGGGCAGGGTCATGGCCTCGGTGATCTTGACCTCCATAATGTCGTTGAGGCTCGCGGCAATCCCCAGGGTCACCAGCCCGGCCCCGGCCCTGAGGGCCCCCTGGGAGGCCAGGGTGGCGGCCCCGGTCTTGCCTTCGGAGCCGGCCAGCACCAGGAGGTGGCCGAAAGTGCCCTTGTGGCTGCCAAAGGGCCTGGCCGGCAGGAGCCCCCGCATCTCCCGGGCCTCGGCCAGCTCCAAGGGCAGCGCCTCGGCCAGCCCCGGGGGGATACTGATATTTACCTGGTAGAGACGGCCCACATAGTCGCGACCCGGCGACACCACCTGGCCGATCTTGGGCCAGCCATAGGTGACGGTCACCTGGGCCTCCAGGGCCGCGCCCAGAACTTGGCCGGTGTCCGCGGAGAGCCCGGTGGGGAGGTCCACCGCCAGCACCGGGGCCCTGAGATGGTTGACCTTGTGGATGAGGGTGGCCATCAGGCCCTGGACCGGCTTGTCCAGTCCGGTGCCCAGCAGGGCGTCCACGATGAGTTCGGCCCGGGCCAGCCGGTGCAGCATGGGGTTCAGGTCGTCTTCGCTTAAGACCTCCACCACCTCCAACCGGAGGCGCTCCAGAATTTCCAGGTTGACCCGGGCGTCGCCCCGGACCTGGTCCTTCTGGCCCAGAAGGAAGACCACCGCCGGAACCCCGTCGCCGGCCAGATAGCGGGCCACCACGAAGCCGTCGCCGCCGTTGTTGCCCCGGCCGGCGAGCACCGCCACTTCGCCCGCCAGATCGGGGAACTCCCGCCTGAGGATCTCATAGGTGGTGCGCCCGGCGTTCTCCATGAGAACCAGGGAGGGGACGCCCACCTCTTCAATGGCCCGGCGATCCAGCTCCCGCATCTGGGCTGCGGTCACGAGTTTCATGGTCATGGTCCCTGGGAATTTTAGGGTAAGATAACACACCTCGGCCGCTAAATCCAGGTGCGGGGCCAATTGGGAACCTGACAGTCGGTTGAAAGACTCCTATAATTTGTCATTTTGAGCAAAGCTAAAAACCTAATAATATTAATAAATTATAGATCATTCCCTTTACATGAACAAGGTTTTGTAGGGGCGCACCGGCGTGTGCGCCCTAAAAGGGCGGACACATGGGTCCGCCCCTACTATGGGGCACGGCGCCCCGCGAGATTTTCAGGTTTGGTTGCAGTCTCTAGGTCATGAATGTTCGTTCAGAATGGCAGAAACCCTTTTTTAACAACCTGAAAGAGGAAAGGACTCCCCGCGGACCTCAAAGCCGCGAAAAAGGCGGCCCGGAGGCCGCCTTGACCTGGGCCGGACCGGTGAGGCCCTTAGAAATGGTAGGCCACCCCCAACACCACCTTGTGGCTGCTATAATCGAGATGCGCCGTGCCCCGGCCCACCGTACCGTTGGGCAGAGAGAAGGCATGGGCTTCGATTTCCGCGTCCCATACCTGGGTAAATTTATATTCCACGAAGGCGGAGACGTTTTTCAGCATCATGTAACGCACCCCCGCCATCACATCCAGGCCGAAATTCTTGGCCGAGTCAACTTCATCATAGTTGACCACGAAGGCCGGGCCCACCCCCACATAGGGCTGGAGGCGGCCGAAGGGCACCTCCTGGTCCGGCACCAACCCGTAGCGCCCGACGAGATGCAAGGCCGTGTTCCAGTTGATTATGTTATCATTGGGTACGGTGACCTGGTTGAACCCCTGGATGGGGCGGCTGACGGCCAGGCTGATGTTCTTGACCTTGCTTTCACTGACATTGGTCTCCACTTCCAGCCCCAGGTACGGGATGCGGTCGTTAAAATAGCCGAACTTCAGGCCGCCCACCACGGCAGGGGCAAATTTGTTATTAAGCAGGGTGGCCGACCCCTGGGTGGTTGGAGCCCCGACCCCATTATTGAGGGAAAAGCCGTCGGGGTAACTCAGATTCTGGTTGGGAGTGAATGCCGCCCCCAGGTAGCCCCCCGTATAGAATTCCCCCTTAATCAGCCGTTCCTTACCCTGGCGTGAGGGCATATTCTCCCACAGGCCATAGGCGATTAACGGAGTGGCCAGCACCCCTAAAATAGTACAGCCGATGGCCAGGTCGGTGTTTAGCGCCATGACCGGCGCCGGACCCGGCGCCAGCAGAGCCACCGTCAGGATGACGGCCAACCCGAGACCCCACTTCCCCCGCGTGGCATGCTTTCCCAGGAAATCCATTTCCCCCCCTTTGTCCGGAAAGTTGCCCCATTTTAGGAGCGCCGGCGCAATATTGTCAAGGATAAACCATTGGACTGCAAGTAAGTCTCATATCAAGGACGACCGGGCTTTTTCCTTAATGGGTTCATCGGCTACCCGGCGCGGATTAATAATCATTTATTGACTCCGCGGCCCAAGATTGTTAAGTTTTATTGGTTGGTATCCTTTTTAATGGTTAGAAGCTCGTGTGATTGTAATTATCGATTATCAGGCCGGGAATCTCACCAGCGTGGTCAGGTCCTTCAGGGCCTTGGGAGTTGAGGGGGAGGTCACCGCAGATCCGGCCGTGGTGGCGAAAGCCGCCCGCATCGTCTTTCCCGGCGTAGGGGCCGCAGGCAAGGCCATGGCCACCCTCCGGGAACTGGGTTTGGATAAAGCCCTGGGGGAGGCCTGTGGGCGGGGGGTCCCCATTCTGGGGATCTGCCTGGGGGCGCAAATCATCCTGGCGCACAGCGAGGAAAACGACACCCCTTGCCTGGGTTTGCTGCCGGGGCGGACCCGGGCCCTGCCCCGACTGCCGGAACTGAAGATCCCCCACATGGGGTGGAATAAGGTCCGCTTCTTGAGGCCCCATCCGGTGTTTACCGGACTGCCGGAGGCCGCGGAATACTACTTTGTCCACAGCTACTACCCGGACCCGGCTGAGACCGCCATGGTGCTGGGGGTCACGGACCACGGGGTGGAGTTTCCCAGCGCCCTGGGGTGGCGCAACCTGGTGGCCACCCAGTTTCACCCGGAGAAAAGCGGGCGCTACGGCCTGATGATCCTGGAAAACTTCCTGGCCTGGGACGGCTCCCATGCTGAGTAAGAGGATCATCCCCTGCCTGGATGTCCGGGACGGCCGCACCACCAAGGGCATCAAGTTCTTGAACAACGTGGACATCGGCGACCCGGTGGCCATGGCCCGGCTCTACTATGAGACCGGGGCCGACGAATTGGTGTTTTACGACATCACCGCCTCCAGCGACCGGCGGGATATCATGATTGACGTGGTGCGCCGGGTGGCGGCGGCCATTTTTATTCCCTTTTCCGTGGGCGGCGGCATCCGCAATCTGGCTGACATGCGCGCCGTGCTCCTGGCCGGGGCCGAAAAGGTGAGCGTCAACACCGCGGCCATGGAAAACCCCGGGCTCATCACCGAGGGAGCCCGGGCCTTCGGCAGCCAGTGCATCGTCCTGGGAATGGATGTCAAGCAGGTGGCGCCCACGGCGGCCATTCCTTCGGGCTACGAGATGGTGATCCACGGCGGCCGCACCCCCATGGGGATCGACGCCCTCTGGTGGGCTCAGGAGGCGGCGCGCCTGGGAGCCGGCGAGATCTGCCTCAACTCCATCGATGCGGACGGCACCCAGACCGGCTATGAACTGACCTTGACGAAGATGATCTCCACGGCCGTGTCCATCCCGGTCATCGCCTCGGGGGGCGCCGGCCGCCCCGAGCATCTTCACCAGGTTCTCACTGAGGGCCGGGCCGACGCCGCCCTCATTGCTTCCATGGTCCATTACGGCACGTACACCATACCCGAGATCAAAAGATACCTGCATGATCGAGGCATCCCGGTGCGCCTCGCCTGGTAACGCCGCTACTTCCACCGGGAGGGCCCAAAAGTGAACGACCAGTACCGTGAGCCGGAACAGGATTACCCGGAAGAGTTGCCCGAAATCCTGGAGCCGGAAGTCGAGGCCATTGCAGAGGAAAAGGAGGAGGAGGAGACCACTCTCCCGGCGCCCTCGGACCTCGACCTGGTGCAGCGCTATATCCGGGAGGCCAACCGGTTTTCCCTGCTGACCCCGGATGAAGAAAAGTCCCTGACCTCCCACTTCCACGAGACCGGGGACCGGGAGGCAGGCTCCACGTTGATCACCAGCAATCTACGCCTGGTCATCAAGATCGCCCTGGAGTTCCAGAAATACTGGATGAAAAACCTGTTGGACCTGATCCAGGAAGGCAACATCGGCCTGATGCACGCCATCAAGAAGTTCGACCCCTACCGGGGCATCAAGCTGTCTTATTACGCCTCCTTCTGGATCAAGGCTTACATTCTCAAATTTATCATGGACAACTGGAAGCTGGTGAAGATCGGCACCACCCAGTCCCAGCGCAAACTTTTTTACAACCTGAAGCGGGAGAAAGAAAAGCTGCGGGCCCTGGGGTTCGAACCGGGCCCCAAGCTCCTGGCCGACGCCCTCAATGTCCGGGAAGAAGAGGTCATCGAAATGGACCAGCGCCTGGGGGGCTGGGAACTCTCCCTGGACGCGCCCCTGAAAGAGGGCTCCGACGAGTACCACAAGAATTTCCTGCCTTCCCTGGAGCCCCAGGTGGAGGAGGTCCTGGCCCAGGCCGAACTCAAGGACATGTTCCGCCGGAAGCTGGAGGAGTTCCGCCGGGATCTCAACGACAAAGAGATGGACATCCTTAACCTCAGGCTGCTGGCGGAGAAGCCCCTGACCCTCCAGGAGATCGGGGCCCGCCATAGCATCTCCCGGGAGCGGGTGCGCCAGATCGAGGACCGCCTGATTAAAAAATTGCGCCAATTCCTGAAGAGCGAGATCGCTGATTGGGAGGACTACCGGACGCCCATGGGCGACTAGGGTGGCCCCCAGCTAACCCTTAATGAGGTCGAACCGCTTACTAGAATTACGATGCTAAAATATCTGCAACGTTTGAGCCCTAGCCGCCTACCTTTCATCCTCCTTGGGGGGCTGTGCCTCCTGCTGGCTCCGGCCTTTATGGGCTGCGCCTCCCTGGGTCGGGTCGGCCCCGGAGAAATTCCGGTGGGAGAGGTCAAGGAGACCCCCAAGAGCCTGGCTTTCTACCATTATCTGAAGGCCCAGCACCTGATCCTGGCGGATGACCCCAATGGGGCGCTTAAGGAGTATGAGGAGGCCCTGCAGGAAGATCCCGACTCCGCCACCATGGAACTGGAGGCGGCCATCCTTTACCAGCGCCAGGGGGACGTGAAGAAAGCCCTGGCCCACGTGGAGAAGGCCCTTAAACTGGATCCCAAGTTGCAGGAGGCTTACTTCCTCCTGGCCGGTCTCCACGTGGGGCTGAACCAACAGGAGGAAGCCATCCAGGAGTACGAACAGGTCCTGGTATTGGACCCGGACAACCGGGAGGCCCGCCTGTTCCTGGCAACCCTCTATGCCCAGCAGCGCCGTTATCCCAAGGCCATCCGCACCATCCAGGAGATCCTGCGCCTGGAGCCCCAATCCGCGGTGGGTTACTATTATCTGGGCCGCTTTTACCTGGAACTCGACAGACTGGCGGAGGCCAAGAAGGAATTTTACCGGGTCCTGAGCCTGGACCCCAGGTTTGTCCCGGCGATTTTCGACCTGGCCGTGGCCCTGGAAAAGGAAAAGCAGTATAACCGCGCCCTGGCCACGTACCGCCGGGTCCTGCGCGAGCAGCCCGGCAATCCCCGGGCCTGGGCCAATATCGGTCGGGTCCTCCTGATCCTGAACCGTTACGAGGATGCCCAGAAGGCCTTCCGGAAAGTCAAGGAGCTGGAAAGGAACGACGCCGCGGCCCAGTTCAACATCGGTCTCATCTGCCTGGAGCAGAAGCTGGCCGAAGACGCCATCAAGGAGCTGCGCCCCCTGCTCACCAACCCCCGCTACCAGGACCGGGCCCGTTATTACATCGCCATGGCCCTGGAGGAGAAGGGGGATCTGAAGGCCGCCTCCCGGGAGTACCGGTTGGTGGACCGGGCCTCCGAGCAGTTCATTCCGGCCCGGCTGCGTCTGGCTTACCTCCATTACCAAATGCGGGAAAAGGACCAGGCCCGCATCGTTCTGGAGGATCTCCAGAAACTGGCTCCCAACCGGGAGGAGGTCTACCTCACCGAGTCTTACTTTTTCGAGGAGGAAAACCTCTGGGACCGGGCCATCAAGGCCCTGCAGGCGGGCCTGCCCAAAGTGGACCGGCCCGCGGAAATCTATTTCCGCCTGGCGATGCTCTACGAGAAAATCAACAACCGGGAAGGAAGCATCGAAAGTATCAAGAAGGTTCTGGAGCTGGACCCGGACAACCCCGATGCGCAAAATTTCCTGGGTTACTCTTACGCCGAGGCCGGCATCAACCTGGACGAAGCGGAAAATCTGATCAGGGCCGCGCTGCGCGCCAAACCGGCAAGCGGCCATATCATCGACAGCCTGGGCTGGGTCTTTTATAAAAAGGGGCAGTACGACAAGGCCGTGCCGGAGTTGGAGCGGGCCTACAAGATCATGCCCCAGGACGGCACGGTGGCCGAACACCTGGCTGACGCCTATGTGCAGCAGAAGCGCTACCGGGAAGCCCTGCGCCTCTACCGCAAAGCCGAGGGCCTGGAAAACGCCAACGTCAACCAACTGCGCAAAAAAATCAAGAAGTTGGAACAGCTGCAAACAGGGCAGGGAATTTGATTCCCCTAAGAGCGATCCGGCTGGTAATCCTGTTATTTCTCCTGCTGGCCGGTTGCCGGGCTCTGCCGCCGGCGCCGCCCCCCGCGGCCGTAACCTCCCCGGAAGAGTTGCTCTCCCGGCTCGAGTCCCGACAGCGCCTCCGCTCCTTTCAGGCCAAGGGCCGCATCACCTTTCTGTCGCCCCAACAGAACTATTCCGGCACCGCGCTGCTCCGAGGCATCCTGCCCGCCACCCTCCGGGTGGACGTGCTGGACCTGTTCGGCCGCACCATTCTGAGCTTCCACACCAACGGCGCCGAGGTGCAGGTGCTTTCCCCCCGGGAGGGGAAACTTTACTGCGGCCAGGCCACCCCCCGGAACCTGGCGGCCTTCATCCCGCCGGCGGTTAGCCTGCCCCAGGCCCTGCGCCTGCTGCTGGGGGCCGTGCCTCTGAGCCCCGGGACCCCGCCAGTTTTTCGGTATGACCCGGGCCAGGGCCAGTACCTGATGGAGTGGCAGGAGGGGGCCACCGGAAAAGTCCGGGAGCGGCTCTCCGTGGCGGCCCCGGGGCTCTATCCCGCGGTGGAGGAGTGGTTCGGCGGGGGGCCGGCGCCCCGGTTCACCGCGACCTTCGCCGATTTCGGCAGCCTGGTCCCGGACCTCCCGGGGAAACTTACCCTCCAGACCTCCTCGCCCAAGATCGAACTCCGCCTGGCCTACACCGAGCTCATCCTCAACCCGCCCCTGAACCCGGGGGAGTTGGCGCTCACGCCCCCTGCCGGCGCGGCCGTGGTGCCGCTGGCGCCTTAAAAGAAAGTTGCCATTTGCCAGTTGCCAGTTGTCAGTTCTTTGGTTCTTGGTTCTTGGTTCTTGGTTCTTGGTTCTTGGTTCTGAGAAGGCGGCTATCATCCGGTCCCAGGCATATTATTGAAAAAGCCATCTCTTTTCCCTCCCCCTCGAGGGGAGAGGGTTAGGGTGGGGGTGAAAAAAGTTCTGCGGTTCTAAGGCCTAAGGCTTATCTAGATGAAATTTCTGGTTGACCTGCCGTTGGGCGGCCTGGCGCGGTGGCTGCGCTTTTGCGGGTTCGACGCCGCCACCCGGCGCCTGCCCCCTACCCTGCCGGAGATAGCCCCCGACACTTACATCCTCACCCGGCAGCCAGCCCTGAAAAAGCCGGACCGGCCGGATGTCCTGGTCCTGACCGCGCCCAAACCCGAAGAGCAGCTGGCAGAAGTCTTCGACCTCCTCCACCTCTCCCCCCAGCGCCTCCGGCCCTTGAGCCGCTGCAGCCGCTGCAACGAGCCTTTGGGGCCGGTGGACCGGGACCAGGTCCGGGGCCGGGTCCCGGAGCACGTCTTCCACCACCAGAGCCAGTTCTTTGAATGCCCCCGCTGCCACCGCCTCTTCTGGCCCGGCAGCCATTTGCCGGGCATCACCAAAACCTTGCGGCAGAAACTGCCGGAGTCTTCCAGCTAAATAGCCCAAGTGTAATGCTTCATGCTTAATATGACATTTAAACGCGGCTTTTTTCCCCCCTTTGCAAAAGGGGGGGTAGGGGGGATTTTATAATAATCACCGTTAAATCCCCCTAAATCCCCCTTTTTCAAAGGGGGACTTTAAGAACTTTAGCCTAGGTTATTGCTCAAGTTTGATACCATAATATTTATGAAGCACAACACGGGCGGCTTAGGGGTGGCGCCGGTGCCGTAGGGGCGGGTTTCAAACCCGCCCCTACCCGCTTAGGTTCATGCCTTATGGGGGCCCCGAGGCTCATGAGCGGCTATCTTTCTCACTTTCCCCCTTGGCCAGAAAATCTCCGGTAATTTTTTCCTCCCCCTTTGAAATCCCGGCAACCCCGGCTTATCTTATATCCATTACCAAGGGCACAAAATGGGGATCGACCTGGGCGGGCCGCACTCAAACCGGACTGCCAATGCAGCCCGGCTTGCCTGCCCCGGCCGGAACCCCCACAAGGAGGAGTTCATGAGCGCTGACCTCAAAGATAAGTCGGTTCACGGCGCCAAATCCGCCTGGTGCAACACCTGGACCTTTACCGTGAACACCGCCCGCCGGGCCCAAATCCTGGGCCGCTACACCCTGGCCTGTTGGCAGCAGCAGCAAATCAACCGGGCCATGCGCCACCTGGGCGCCCAGACCTTCCAGGCCCTGGAGCGGGGCGAGGCCAATCCCCTGGCGGCCCCGGACGTCAACGAGTCGCTGCAGCAGGTCAAGGAACTTAAGGAGCTTAAGGATAAAAATTACCAGGCCATCGCGGCCCTGCGGGAGACGATTCGTACCTCTTGCACCATCCCCACCCCTGACCAACCCGGCGGTGTGGAAGAAAACCCCGAGGTGCCGTGAGTAGCAGTCAGTAGTCAGTAGCCAGTTGTCAGTAAAGACTAACGATTGGTGCAGGCTGACAAATTTAGGGGCGGGTTTGAAACCCGCCCCTGACCTTTCCTTTCGGGGGTTTGGCCTGGGGAGTCGGGGCCCAGGGCCCCGCCTTCCCAGGCCCCCTGACACGGGTTGGGAGGGGGGCTTGGGGGGAGGGCAGGGCCGCCGGCCCTGGCCCTCCCCCCAAAATCACCCGGCCCTCCCCCCAGAAAAATTTAGGGCAAGGGTCAAAGACCCTTGCCCTAAAAATTATGTCCTGGTTTTTTTCCCTTGCCTACGGCGCGCCGCACTCCGCCGGGCTGCCTTGAAGTTTCTCCAGGGCGTGGGGCAGGGCCCTGGCCACGGCCTCCAGGTTTTCCCGGGCCCCTTTGGGGCTCCCCGGCAGGTTGAGGATGAGGGTGGCGCCCCGGGTGACCGCCACCCCCCGGGAGAGCATGGCGTGGGGCGTCTTGGCCAGGCCTGCCGCCCGCATGGCCTCCGGGAGGCCGGGCACCAGCCGGTGCGCCACCGAGAGCGTCGCCTCCGGGGTAAGATCCCGGGGGCTCAGCCCCGTGCCCCCGGTGGTGAGAATCAGGTCCAGGCGCTGCGCATCGCACCACTCAACCAGTTGGGCCACAATGGCTTCGGGCTCGTCAGGGACCACCTGATAGGCCGCCACCTCAAAACAGGCGGGGTCCAGCAGCTTCCCCAGTTCCGGCCCCGCGGTGTCCGTCCGCTCGCCGGCGTGGCCCTTGTCGCTAACGGTGAGAATGCCCACCCGGAACATGTACCACCTCGATGAGGTCTCCCGGTTGCACCACGCCGGCCTTGAGCACCCGGGCGAAGACGCCTTCCCGGGGCATGACGCAGTCCCCCACCTGCTCCCTAATGGCGCAGCCCTTATGGCAGGCCTTGCCGATCTGGGTAATTTCCAGCTCCGCCTCGGCCCCCACCTTAAGCCGGGTCCCCACCGGCAGGTGCATGACGCTCAAGCCCTGGACCGTGAGGTTTTCGGCGAAATCTCCGGGGGCAACCTTGGCGCCCAGGGCCACCATCTTGTCGATGGATTCCAGGCTCAACAGGCTCACCTGGCGGTGCCCGCCTTCGGCGTGGGCATCGCCCCTAAGGCCGTGCTCCACCATCAGCTGCGCCTGGGGCACGTTATGCTTCACCACACCTTTGCGGTCACTGACGGAGACGGCCACGATAGTGCCGGAAGGATAAGGGTTGAAGGTTCGTTTGCCTGACATGACTTTTGGTTTTCTGTTTTCTGTTTTCTGTTTTCTGTAAAAATACCTTGGGGTCGGGAGGTGAGAAATTTATGGATGGCGGGCACAGAGGCCCGCCCCACCATTTTTTAATCAAATCTTATGGGGTTGGGGGAGGGGTTTAAGGGGAGGGGGCAGGGGCCGTCGGCCCTTAGCCCCCTCCCCTTATCCATTTCCTCACTCCTTCTCCCGGGCGGCCCGGGCCTCGGCCACGATTTTTTCCGCCAGGTGGGGCGGCACTTCCTCGTAGTGGTCGAACTCCATCTCGTAGGTGCCCCGGCCCCCGGTCTTGGAGATCAGGTCCGGGGCGTAGAGCAGGACCTCCACCATGGGCACGTGGGCGGCGATGACCTGCTGGCGGCCCTTGGCCTCCACCCCCAGGACCCGGCCCCGGCGGCCGTTGAGGTCGCCGATGATGTCCCCCATGTTTTCTTCCGGCACCGTCACCATCATCTTCATGATGGGCTCCAGCAGGGTGGGATGGGCCTGCTCGCAGCCTTTCTTGAAGCCCATGGAGCCGGCGATCTTGAAGGCCATGTCCGAGGAGTCCACGTCGTGGAAGGTGCCATCGTACAAGGTAACCCGAAAATCCACCACCGGGAAGCCCGCCAGGATCCCCTCGTTTTTGGCCTCCACGATGCCCTTCTCCACCGAGGGGATGTACTGCCGGGGGATGGCGCCGCCCACGATCTTGTCCACGAACTCAAAGCCCGTGCTCCGGGGCAGGGGTTCCAGCTCCAGCCAGGTGTCGCCGTACTGGCCCCGGCCGCCGGACTGGCGTTTATATTTGCCCTGGACCTTGACGGTCCCCTTGATGGTTTCCCGGTAAGGCACCTTGGGGGACTTGAGGTTGACCTCCACTCCGAACTTGCGTTTCAATTTCTCCGCGGTGGCCTCGATGTGCACCGCCCCCATGCCGGAGAGCAGGATCTCCTTGGTATCGCTGTTGCGGGTGAGGGAGAGCGAGGGGTCCTCTTCGATGAGCTTGGAAAACGAGGAAAAAACCTTGTCTTCCTCGCCCTGCTTCTTGGGCTCCACCGCGAAGGTCACCATGGGCTTGGACGGCAGGATGGTGGGTAACAGAATGGGCTTGGCCTCCGACGCCAGGGTGTCGCCGGTGACCGTCTCTTTCAATTTGGCCACCGCGCCGAAGGCCCCGGGCCCCAGGCTGGCCACGGATTTCTGCCCCTTGCCTTCCGGCAGGAAGAGCTGGCCGTAGCGCTCCGGCACCTGGCGGGTCACATTGAGCACCGTGCTGTCCGCGGCCACGGTGCCGGAATAGATGCGGAAAATGGAGAGCCGCCCGGCGTAGGGGTCGGCCACCGTCTTGAAGACCTGGGCCGCCAGCGGCCCGTCGGGGTCAGGCTCCCAGGCCGCTTCCCCGCCGTTGGGGGTCTTGCCCTGCACCAGGCCCCGGTCCTCGGGAGCCGGGAGGAACTGGTTGACGGCGTCCAGCAGCAGCGGGTACCCCAGGTTGTCGTGGGCGGCGCCGCACAGGACCGGCACGATCTTGCCGGCCAGGGTCCCGATCCGGAGCCCCTGGTAGATTTCGTCGGCGGTGAGCTCCCCTTCCTCCAGAAATTTTTCGATAAGGGCGTCGTCGCTTTCCGCGGCAAAATTGAGGAGGTCGCCTCTTAAGGCGTCCACCTCGTCCTTCAGGTCCTCGGGGATGGGGCCCGCTTCCAGCTTGCCGCCGGGGCCGGCCACGTAAGCCTTGAGGGTTATCAGATCCACCACCCCTTTAAACGCGGCCTCCCGGCCGATGGGGATCTGCAGGGGCACCGCCGGCGCCTCCAGGATCTCTTTGATCCCCTTGAGCACCTGGGCGAAGTCGGCCCGCTCCCGGTCCATCTTGTTGATAAAGATGAGCCGGGGCAACTGGTACTGGTTGGCGGTCTGCCACACCTTTTCGGTGCCCACTTTGACGCCGTCCACCGCGTCCACCACCACAATGGCCGCGTCACCCACATGGAGGGCGGCCCGGGTGTCCGCCAGGAAGTTGTCGTCGCCGGGGGTGTCGGCCAGGTAGACCGTGTGCTTCTTCCACTGGTAGTGGTGGAAGGCGCTGGAAATGGTGATCTGGCGCTTGATTTCTTCGGGCTCGTAGTCCAGGACGGAACTGCCGTCGTCGACTTTTCCCAGCCGGTTGGTGGCCCCCGCCCCGAAGAGGAGGGCCTCGGCCAGGGAGGTCTTGCCGCAGCCGCCATGGCCGATGAGGACCAGATTACGGATCTGTGCTGTCTTGCCGGACATCAAAAATTCTCCTTCCCTCTCAGGTGAGCCTCCCCGGAGGTCATCTTTCCGCCGGGGCAACCTTTTTAAAGTATCAAGTCTTGCCATAAATCTCAACCGCTTTTCCAAGGTTTCCTGTGGGAGGACCGGCAGTTAACGCGCGGGCCGACCACCGGGCTCGCCGGGATGATTCCGGCAGGGCCCGGAGTCAGGTTTAAGGCGTGAGGTAGAAGGCTTGGCGACGGCAGCAGAAGTGATTAAGGCCAAGATGTGGTCAAAAGAGGCAGTTGTCATTCTGAGCGCCGCGCAGAATCTAGATTCTTCACTCCGCGGCGCTACGTTCAGAATGACACTCAATAATATCTTTTTGCACTTAACCTGGCATGCCTTCCAGCCCCCCATTTGAGTCTGGCCCGGCCGGCATAATCTTAACCCGCCCTGGCTCCCCTCCCCCTCCCCCTCCCCTGCTGCTGTTTCGGGGTTTGCCCAGCCCTCAACGGCCCAAATCCGTTGACAGCCGGCGGATCAGTTGATATATTTTTAGCTTGTCGGGACGTGGCGCAGACTGGTAGCGCACCTGAATGGGGTTCAGGGGGTCGGAGGTTCAAATCCTCTCGTCCCGACCAATGATTTCAAGGGGTTAGCTAATTTGCTACCCCTTTTTTATTTGATTTTAGAAAATTTGTCCCACTATTACCCCACCTTCGACATGACGCCGTTAATTTTAGAATGCCTTTTTACTGAGTTTACCGCTTAAAAGTTTTCCACCAGATTAACGCCATGCGGCGGGGAGGGGGAGGATGGCGGGCAGCCTTCTAATATTGGAATTGCATTAGATCGTTTTTATAACTGGCTGATATTATAAATGGTTTATGGCCGCCCCCTGACTAAGGATAAGGGGGCTTCGCTTAGAATTCAGTCTTTGATTTTATCCTATTAATGCGATTTCTGCCAAATATTACGAGAATGATGCCGACTACCAGAAAAATGAGACTTCCATACCAAGCGACGTCTCGTAATGTAGTCCAATAAACAGCTTTATTATCAGGCAATGCTTGTGAGATGGATAGAGATAGATGAATGTTGAAAGTAACGGCAAACATAAAACTTGTAATTGAGAAACATAAAGTTGTAAGTAAACCAACCCAAAAAAGTTGCCCTAATTCGTCTTCGGTTATGGGATACGATTTTATTATGCGTTTCCCATAGGTCATTGTGATAGTACTTCCAGCTTTACCGCCTGACCCGACAGCAATAGTTTCCGGGGTTGTACCTCCTCCACCACTAACAGCTTGCTCATTAGTTGGTGGCGGGTTATTTGTTGGATTATCAGCCATTGTATTTTGTGGATTGAGCTTCAGCCTTAGCTTTTTCGATACTGGCCTCCGCTTCTTTTAATAAATCTTGCATTAATTTATACAGGGCAATGCCATCTTGAATTGACATTACTACTGCGGTACGGAAAGCAGGGGGCTTTTGTGGATTGCTTTGTTCTGTGAAGGCTATTCGCACTCCAAACGGGGCCACGGTAACATAAAAGCGATTTGATAGGAGAGCCGGTCCGGAATTGGCAATGTCAAGTTCTGTTTCGCTCACTGCCACTCGTTGCTTTGGGTCTGACATTTAAAATCCCTCCATTTCGTTTAAGAGAAGTCCTATATCTTCAGGTCAAATTACATTAATGCAAAACCGCTGTCTACCATAATTTTTTTCCAGAAAAAATCGCCCCATCCCTATAATAAGATAGGTAGCCGCCCCCCCTTAATCATGATAAGAATGCTGCGGGAAACGCACGCCCTCAAAAAGACTACCGAAAGCTGAAGCGCCATTCCTACTTCCCACGCAGTCCCCCAGACTTTGTTCTTTGCGTGTCTATCCCGCCGCTTTTCCCTCTTAGCCTCAAGGCGGGCTTTTGCCGCTTCAGCCTCTTACTTGATCTGACGGCCCACTATGGGAAAAAAATGCCTGGGCTTGACAGGAAACCGAATCTCCGCATATTATGCGGATCAATCTAATTATTGTTGGGCAGCAGGAAGGAACGAGAGGGTAGATGATGAAGGGCAAATGCAGTCGCTGTAAGAAACCACTGACATTGGAGAACGCCTCATCCTCTGTAGTCAGAGGTGGTTATGGTCGTTGCCGATCGTGTGAAAACGAGCACCAAAAAAAGCGAAGTCGAACATTAAGCGGAAAATTCAATCTGGGGAGTGCTCAGGCCAAATTTAACGGACACAAATGGAATTTGAATTTTCAACAATATGCCGCGATAGTTGCTTTTGACGAATGTTTTTACTGTGACGGTCCGCTACCAAAGGCCGCATGCGGATTAGATCGTGACTCAAATGGAGATTATTCTTGGGATGCTGTATTGCCGTGTTGTGGAAAACAGCCGAAAGCTGCGGGTCCACGAGGTTGCAACGAAATTAAAAGCGGAGAAATTCCGCCAATCGTATTATTTGCCCGTAGGTGGTATGAAAAATACGGCAAGCTACCAACAGAACAAGATTTCATTGATAAATTGCAAAAATTTAGGACTGAGCGAGATAGAATATACAAGATTCTTTCTGGTTTAAATTCAGAAGAACTCAAGAAATTGAAGAGAGAGACATCAGTTCGTGAGTTTTTGGCATCATTGGCGTGTAAGCGTGAAATCGCCGACGCTGCCCAACCAACCGTTTAACGCCGACGGGCCGCAAGCGGCCCGCGGTTAACGGCACGTTCACCCTCTCCCTTCCTTTCGCCACACCGCCACGGAGTCCTCATGCCCCTCGACTGAGTAATCCCCGATAAAATACCTGCTATTTATCACCAGGTTTTTAGGCCCTGGAAATTTTTTGATATAGCTTTAAAAATATGAATTGTTGTTAACGGTTCAGTAGATTTTTTAGGAACATAACCCGCCCGCCGCTTGGCATTGATTTTTTCCTTATTCTTGGCGTATCTTTCCTGCCGCTTAGCCCTTTTAGCCTCAAGGCGGGCCTTGGCCGCTTTCACCTCTTGCGGGTCCTTCTCGAAAAGGCTGATTTCCCCACAGCTTAATTGATCGGATACCCGGATAATCATGCCCCGGACTTCGGAAGGATGTTTGACGCCTTCAATGCGGGCGATTTCACTTGGCCGCACTCCAAGGAGTTTGTTCAATAAGAACCATTTCACTCCGGTAGGGAAGCTCCCGGAGCGCTCTTCCACCATTTGCTTCCAAGGTTCAAAATTCCGGGGACTACCCTTCCCCCCGTCCATAGCTTCCACCACGCGAGCTATTCTTCCGGTTTTAATTCCGTATCCACCACCACAATATTCACCCCCCGGGCCTTAAGGATCAGTTGCTCCGTCAGGGTTTTGCGGCCTAGCCAGCGTTTCCAGGCCGGCAGCGGGCCCGGCTTGCCGATGACGATGTGGCCGACCCGGTATTCCCGGGCAAAATGGAGGATCGTCTCCACGATGTCCTCGCCCTTAAAGGGAAAGACCTGGGCGCCCAATTGTTTGGCCAGGGTGAGGGTATCGGAGATCAGGCGCTGGGTGGTGGCATCGATGGCGGTGGGCTCCTCCTGGGGGGTCTGGACATAGACCGCATACCAGCTGGTGTTGAGGCGGCCGGCGAGGCGCGAGCCGTAGCGCAGCAGGGCGGCGGCATTGGGGCCCCGGGAGCTCAGACAGACCATTACCTGATCGGGAACGGCGCCATGTTCTTCCTCCGGTTCCGTACGGTGCTTGAGATCGATCTGGGAGGCGAGTTCCCGCAGGGTCAATTCCCGCAGCTGATCCAGGTTGACGCGTCTGAAGAAATTTTCCAGGGCCACGCCTATGCGGTCCGTCGGGTAGATCTTGCCCTCCCGCAAGCGCTGCAGCAAATCCGCCGGGGATATATCTACGTTAACAATCTCATCGGCCTCGGCCAGCACGGAATCGGGGATGCGTTCAAGGACCTTTACCCCGATGTGGGTTTCCACGATGTCATAGAGGCTCTCGAGATGCTGCACGTTAAGGGTGCTGATGACGTGGTTGCCCGCCGCCAGGAGGTCCTCCACGTCCTGATAGCGTTTGGTATTCTTGCTTCCCGGGACATTGGTGTGGGCCAGTTCGTCCACCAGGGCGACTTCGGGCCGCCGGGCCAGAACCGCTTCCAGGTCCATCTCCTCCAGGGTGATGCCGCGATACAGCACCTGCCGACGGGGCACCACCTCCAGGCCTTCGATAAGATCTGCCGTCTCCTTGCGTCCGTGGGTCTCCACCAGCCCCACCACCACATCGACCCCTTCATTTTTCAGGCGGTGTCCCTCCTGGAGCATCTGCCAGGTCTTCCCGACCCCAGCCCCGTACCCGAGATAGACCTTCAGCTTCCCCCGCTGGGAGCGGCGAATCAGGCGCAGGAAGCTGAGGGCCTTGTCTTCCATTTAAGTCTCGAGGTTTAATTAATTGTAGGGGCGCACCTGCGTGTGCGCCCTCTTCCAGGGCGGACACATAGGTCCGCCCCTACAAAACCTTCTTACCACAAATCTTATTGTTGCCAGGGCACAGCAAGTTGTGCCACTAAAGCTTGCTACTTCGCCAGAGCATCGAGGGCCAGATTGAGACGGAGCACATTAACCCGAGGCTCCCCGAAGAGGCCCCAGTCCGGCCCTGCGGTATTTTGTTGCATAAGGCCCTTAACCTGATCTTCACCCAAATTTCTGGCTTTGGCAACCCGGGTGGCCTGCAGCCCGGCGTTGCGCAGGCTGATGTGGGGGTCCAGGCCGCTGCCGGAGGCGGTGACCGCGTCCGCAGGAACCAGCGTTGCCGCCGGCAGGTTATTGTCCTTGCGATACTTGTCCACCCGCTCCTTGACCTGATCGGCGAGCTTTTGGGATAGGGGCCCCAGGTTGCTGCCGCCGGAGCTGGTGCCGTCATAGCCGGTGTCGCCGGCTGCCGAGGGCCGCGGCTGAAAATACTGCGCCCCGCTGAAGTTCTGGGCCATTAAGCTGCTGCCGACGATTTTCCCCCGGACTTGCACCAGGGAGCCGTTGGCCTGGCTGGGAAAGGCCACCTGGGCGATCCCCCAAACCACCAGGGGATAAAGGCCGCATAAGATGATGAGCAGGGCCAACATGGCCAGGGCCGATACCTTGATTTCCTGTAACAGTTCTTGGATCTTCATGTCGATTCTCTCTCAGGCCAGATGCAGGACCGCGACGATCAGGTCGATGAGTTTGATGCCGATAAAGGGCACGATGACGCCGCCCAGGCCGTAGATCAGCAGATTGCGCCGCAGCACCGCGGCGGCCCCCAGGGGGCGAAACTTGATGCCCTTCAGCGCCAGGGGGATCAGGGCGATGATGATCAGGGCATTGAAGATCACCGCGCTGAGGATGGCGCTTTCCGGCGAGGCCAGTTTCATGACGTTGAAAGGGGCGATTTGGGGGAAGGTCGCCACCAGCATGGCCGGGATGATGGCGAAGTATTTGGCCACATCATTGGCGACGCTGAAGGTGGTCAGGGCGCCCCGGGTCATGAGCAGTTGTTTGCCGATTTCAACGATTTCGATAAGCTTGGTGGGGTTCGAGTCCAGGTCCACCATGTTGCCGGCCTCTTTGGCCGCCTGAGTGCCGGTATTCATGGCCACGCCCACGTCCGCCTGGGCCAGGGCCGGGGCGTCATTGGTGCCGTCGCCGGTCATGGCCACCAGGTGCCCGGCCGCCTGCTGGCGGCGGATCAGGGCCAGCTTGTCTTCCGGCTTGGCCTGGGCCAGAAAATCATCCACCCCCGCCTCCTTGGCGATGGCCGCGGCGGTGAGGGGATTGTCGCCGGTAATCATGATGGTGGTAATCCCCATGGCCCGGAAGCGCCGGAAGCGGTCCGGCAGGCCGCCCTTGACGATGTCCTTGAGATAAACCACCCCGAAGATTTTTTCGGCGCTGGCCACCACCAGGGGGGTGCCCCCCAGAAAACCGATGCGCTGGATTTCGGCGTCCACCTCCGGGGGCATCGGTTGGCCGACAAACTCCTGTACGGCATCCGCCGCGCCTTTGCGGTATTGGTCCCCGTCATGGTCTATACCGCTCATGCGGGTCTTGGCGGAGAAAGGGACAAAATGGGCATTGGGAAACTCCTGCAAATCCCGGCCTCGCAGGCCGTACTCTTTGGCCAGCACCACGATGCTGCGGCCCTCCGGGGTTTCGTCGGCCAGGGAGGCGAGCTGCGCCACACTGGCCAGTTCCTTCACGTCAATGCCTGCGGCGGGGAGGAACTCCACCGCCTGGCGGTTGCCCAGGGTGATGGTGCCGGTCTTGTCCAGCAGGAGCACATCCACGTCGCCCGCGGCCTCGGCGGCCCGGCCGCTCATGGCTAAGACGTTATGCTGCACCAGCCGGTCGATGCCGGCAATGCCGATGGCGCTCAACAGGCCGCCGATGGTGGTGGGGATCAGGCAAACCAGCAAGGCCACCAGTACCGGGACGGAGAAGGCCACCTGCGCATAAGCCCCAAAGGGCTTCAGGGTGAAAATGACCGCCATAAAGATGATGGTCAGGGCCGCCAACAGGATGGTCAGGGCGATTTCATTGGGGGTCTTCTGGCGGATGGCGCCCTCGATGAGGGCGATCATCCGGTCCATGAAGCTCTCCCCCGGGTTGGCGGTGACCCGCACCACGATTTCGTCGGAAAGCACCCGGGTGCCGCCGGTGACGGCGCTGCGGTCGCCGCCGGCCTCGCGGATTACCGGGGCGGATTCGCCGGTGATGGCCGATTCGTCCACCGTGGCGGCGCCTTCCATGACTTCGCCGTCGGCCGGAACCACCTCCCCAGCCTTGACCACGAAGATATCATCTTTGCGCAGGGCCTCCGCCGGCACGGTTTCTATGACGCCGTTAGGCAGGCGGCAATTGGCCATGGTTTTGGTGCGGGCCTTGCGCAGGGTGGCCGCCTGGGCCTTACCCCGCCCTTCGGCCATGGCTTCGGCAAAGTTGGCGAACAGCACCGTGAACCAGAGCCACAGGGCGATCTGCAGGAAGAACCCCCAGGAGCCGCCGTGTAAGGGGGTATAGAAGAGTTTGGCGGTGGTGACCATCGCGCCCACCAGGGCCACGAACATCACGGGATTGCGCACCATCAGGCGCGGATCCAGCTTGCGGCAGGAATCCCAGATCGCCGGGATCAGAATCGTCTTATCAAACAGGGAGCGAGCTTTTACTTTGGCCGCCATGGTCATTATCCTTAAAACAATTTGTTGGAGTTAATCATCAAGAAGTGTTCCACAATGGGGCCGAGGCTAATGGCCGGGAAGAAGGTCAGGGCCCCCACGATGAGCACGGTGCCGATGAGCAGGAGAACGAAGGTGGGGCCGGAGACCGGGAAACTGCCGGCGCTCTGGGGAATGGTCTTCTTGACCGCCAGGCTGCCGGCCAGGGCCAGCACCGGCACGATGAGCAGGAAGCGCCCGATGAGGGTGGCCAGCCCCAGGGTCAGGTTGTACCAGGGGGTATTGCCCGAGAGACCCGCAAAGGCGCTGCCGTTGTTGCCGATACAGGAAGTAAAGGCATAGAGCATTTCGCTGAAGCCATGGGGGCCGGCATTGTTCAGGGCCTTGACGCCCCACTGGGTGGAGGCGGCCGCCGCGGTGAAGCCCAGCAGGGCCACGATGGGCACCAGGATGGCCAGCGCCGCCACCTGGACGTCGAAGGACTCGATCTTTTTCCCCAGGTATTCCGGGGTGCGGCCCACCATGAGGCCCGCCAGGAAGATGGCCAGCACCACGAAAACCAACATGCCGAAGAGGCCGGCGCCCACCCCGCCGAAGATGACCTCGCCCAGATGGATGTTGAACATGGGCACCAGCCCGCCCAGGGGCGTGAAGGAATCGTGCATGGCGTTCACCGCGCCGCAGGAAGCATCCGTGGTCACCGTGGCAAACAGGGAGGAATTAAAGATGCCGAAGCGCACTTCCTTGCCTTCCATGTTGCCAACAGATTGATCAACGCCCAGGGCGGCCAGACGCGGGTTGCCACAGGACTCCGCCCCCCAACAGATCATCACCCCTATGAAGAACAGCAGAAACATGGCGGCCCACACCGACCAGCCGTGCTTCTGGTTCCTTACCATGCGGCCCAGATAATAGGTGAGGCCGGCGGGAATCAAGAAGATAGACAGCATCTGGAGGAAGTTCGACAACGGCGTGGGATTCTCGAAAGGATGGGCTGCATTGGCATTGGTAAAACCACCGCCGTTGGTGCCCAGCATCTTGATGGCCACCTGGGAGGCCATCGGCCCCTGGGGGATCGTCTGGGTCTCGACCTTGACATCCTCCATCACCGTATTGCCCTGAGCGTCCTTGACCTCCTGGCCGCCGGCGTCCTTTTTGGCCACCTGGGTGGTGAAAGGCTCCACCACCTTAGCGGTCTGGTAGGCGCTGAAGTTCTGGATCATCCCTTGGGAGACCAGAAATACCGCAAATACCAGACAGATGGGCAGCAGCAGGTAGAGACAGGTACGGGTCAGATCGGTCCAGAAGTTTCCCAGGGTGGCGGCCTTATCCCGGGCGATGCCCCGCACCAGGGCGGCGGCGATGGCAATGCCGGCGGCAGCGGAGAAGAAGTTGTGCGAGGCCAGAGCCACCATCTGCGACAGATAGGACATGGTGCTCTCACCAGTATAGTTCTGCCAGTTGGTGTTGGTGGTGAAACTGGCGGCGGTATTAAAGGACAGATCGCCGGCCACTCCGCCGAAGCCCTGGGGATTGAGGGGCAGCACCTCTTGCAGCCGCAGAACGAGATAAGTCATCAGCATGGTAACCAGGCTGAAGATCAGGACGGAGACGGCATAGCCTTTCCAGCCCTGCTCTTTAGCGGGATCAATCCCCGTGAGGCGATAGATCAGGCGCTCCACCGGCTTCAGGGCCGGGTCGAGGAAGGTGCGGCCGCTGGCATCCAGCACCCGCACCAGGTACAGGCCCATGGGCTTGGTGAGGGCCAACAGGACGAGACTGAACAGAGCTAATTGTATCCAACCACTCACATTCATGTAGGGTTCTCCAGGTTAAAATTTTTGGGGGCGCAGCAGCACCACGAACAGATAGATGATCAGCGCCGCGGCCACCAGGCCGACGATCAGGTTTTCCATGTCTTGCCCTCCCCGGCCAGGAAGCTGACGTAGCCCAGGCCTGCCACGAAGAAAAGCAGGGTAATGACGATCCACACGACGTCCATAGATTAGAAAACCTCCTTTCAAGTTTGCCTTATGTATCGGCGCTCAAGTTAACTAAAGCGTTTCAGAATTGCTTGCCTTGACCCCTCATCCTGCTGAGTCACAACCGTTGTCTAAAAGGCATATGACATGTAGAGCATGGGGGTGTATTTCTTGACGCCGTTTTTGCCCGCCAGGTCGATGGAGGCGCCCGCCGACATGGATAGTTTCTCTGTGGCCAGGAATTCGATCCCTGGCAGAATGCCCAAAACAGTCTGCGGGGTCTGATAGCCCTGGATGGTCTGGAGGTTATTCCAGGTCCAGTTGCTGTACATCTCCACCAGGACCGCGAATTTGCTGTTGGGAATGGGATATTCCGCCGCCAGGTTGAAGGTGACATAGTCCCGGGAACGGACGGCGCGGGTAGGATCAGGTCCCACTTTATAGATATTAACCGGATTGTTCATCCAAATATTGCTATAAATCAAGAAGGGCTTTAGCCATTTGTAGAGGTTGACACCGCTGGTGAAGGTCAAGGCCCCGGTGCCGATGGCATCCTGGCCCAGTAAGGCCGGATTGAGGTGCGAGGCATGGCCGGTGGGGATACTGGCAAAACCCGCCACCGCGCTCACTGCCGGCATGACGTCGCCTTCCGGCAGCAGGTTATATTTACCCATCAGGGTGATGTCGCCAATGCCGGCATAACTGGCGGAAGTCTCGTTATTGGGTCCGGGAACATTGACATTGTTGGCCCAGTTATTGATAAAAGGTACGATGATATAGGTCTCCAAATTTTTGGTGGGGCCATAGGTAAACTTCACCGGCATATAGAAGGTGTGAAAGTTCCCACCGGCGTTCACCATCCGCCAGTTTTGGCTGAAGACCCCCGGATAGAAGGAGAGGGCCCAGACTGCCGATAGGCTCATATGACCGGCTTCAATGGGGATGCAGGTGTCACAGCAGATGGGGCCGCACGTGCTCGGCGGCGTTTCGGGCTTGGCCCCCTCTTGAGGCTTTTCCATCAAGACCTGCGGGCCGGCCGGGGCTTGAGCCAAGGCTGGTGCCGCCGGCGCCAGTCCTGTCAAAAAGCATCCCAGAATGAACACGGTCAGAATCGATCTAAGACCCTTTACTCTAATGAGCTTCATCATGATCCCCCCTTTTAGGTTAAATTTGAGGCGGTCTCTTTAACCGCCTTGACGGTAAAGCTGAACTTGGTCCCTTTTCCGGGTTGGCTGGCCACCTCGATGGCGCCGCCGTGAGCCTCCACGATCTCCTTGGCAATGGTGAGTCCCAACCCGGAGCTGACCTGCTCCTGCCCCGGCACCCGGAAGAATTTTTCGAAGATGTGCGGCAGATGCTCCGGGGCAATACCGATGCCGGTGTCCTCAATGGCGAAGCGCACCATGCCGTCCTCAGGCTGCGCCGTAATCCTGACTTCCCCCGCGGGGGGCGTATATTTGAGCGCATTGCTGAGAAGATTATCGAACACCAGATAAAGGCGCGCCGGGTCGGCCAGCACCTGCGGCACGTCTGGGGCCACATCGATGGTCAAAGAAAGGCGATGGTCCCGGAAAGCCGCTCTCACTTTATCCGTCGCCTGGAAAACCAATTCTTCCACCTTGACCGGCTGTATCTTAATCTCGGCATCCCCTGACTCTATGCGGCTAATGTCAAGCAGATCCTCAATAATTCGGTAAAGTCGGTCACTATCCTGGCGCGCCGCCTCCAGCACCTCGAACTGCTTAGGGGACAACTCGCCGATTTTCTCCTGCAAAAGCACATGGATCGCCAGGCGAATCGAGGTCAGAGGCGTTTTCAACTCATGAGAGACCGTGGAAATCAAGCCGTTTTTTACCTCGTCGAGACGGCGCAGCCGGGTGACATCGGTCAACATCAGGGTTACGCCCACAAGTTGGCGCGGCGCATCAAAGATGGGAACGGCCTGGGGCAGGAAAAAATGCTCTTCATCATCCATAAAGATTTGCATCGCCGTATCATAACCTCTGGGCTGATAGGGACGCTCTTTATGACAGACCCGCCAGAAAATCTGGGTGATCTTCTCATTTCCCGCCTCGTCCACCGTCGATTCCGGCACCAGCCCAAACAGGCGCTGGGCCGTTTCATTGGCCAGCTCTATCTTGCCGCTGGGGTTGCAGATGGCTACGGCGTCGCTCAGGCTATCGAGAGCCAGCTGGGTGGAACGCTGGGCCCGCAGGAGGTGGGCCTGGTTGCTGCGCCGTAATTCCCGCAGGCTGGCGGCCATCTGGTTGAATGCCCCCCCTAACTGGCCGATTTCGTCCTGGGAGCGGACGTTGACCACCAAATCCAGATTGCCTTTCTGGATTTCCCGAACCGACCGGGTCAGGCTGGCAATGGGTCCCAAAATTGCCGGCCCCGCCAGGACGGTGAACCCGGCGCCCATGGCAATGGCGATCAAGAGCAGGAACAGCATGGCCTTCCGGGTCTGGGTGGCCCGCTGTTTCACCTGTCCGTCCGCGGCCACCATATTGTCCAGGTTCAATTTGATGATTCCTTGGGCTATCTCCCGGACCTCTTGGGATCGGGGTAATAGCCGCTGGCTAAAAAATTCCCGGCGTTGGGCCAAGTCGGATAACTTGTAGAAATTTTCCAGGTCCCGGCTATAGCTCTGCCAGGATGCCGTCAGCCGCTCAGTCAACTCCTGCTCGCCGGGAACGGTGATGTTGCCCTCCTGAAACCGGAGGTTCTGGTCGAACTCCCGCACGACCGGCTCGCTTAGCCGGCAGACGTCAGGCCGGTCTTCCAATAAGCACAGCTCGGACTGGCGACCCAGTTTATCCAGGGCGACCTTCATGTGGTCACAGGCGGCCACGGTGTCATAGTTCTCTCGCAGGATGCGTTCGATGGCCTGGCTGGATTCATTGAGGGTATGAATGCTCACCACGCCCACCGCGGCCACAATCAGCAAGAGACCGGCAAAGGCAATCACCAGTTTGGCCCTGATACCCATAAACGCTCCTCATCCAAGGGGATAATGCAATCGCCATGCCGGTGGCCGGCAATTTATAATTATCTGAAATTGCAGGCTTATTTATAAGTACGCTAAGAAAGAATGGCAAGATGGGTTGCAAGATGCAGGGAAAGCCCGCTTCCAGGATTGCAAAATGCAAGGTGAGGGCTCAGATGCCGTATTTCTTGCGCCGGCGCCAAAGGGTGGCGGGGTCCATGCCCAGCACCCGGGCCGCCTCTTCCATGGACCTGGCGCCCGCCAGCACTTGCCGGATATGAAGCTCCTCAATTGCTTCCAAAGGAACCGGGTCTCCCAACCTGGGCTCCGGCGGCGCCAGAGTGAGGTGCATGGGGATGCTCTCCACCCCGATGGTTTCAGCCGGGCTGAGCAGGACGGCCCGCTCGATGACATTGCGCAGTTCCCGCACATTGCCGGGCCAGTGGTAATGCTGTAGCGCCTCTTGGGCCGCGGCGGTGAACCCCAGAAGGCGGCGATGGTTCTGGCGGGCGAAAAAGGCGAGCAGACGCTCTGCCAGAGGCAAAATGTCTTCCGGTCGCTCCCGTAAAGGCGGCACCAGGATTTCCACCACATTCAGCCGGTAAAACAGGTCTTCCCGGAAGCGGCCGGCCTGGACCGCCGCGGCCAGATCCACGCTGGTGGCCGTAATGATGCGCACATCGGCCTTGCGGGTTTCCACCTCGCCCACCCGTTCGTACTCTTTATCCTGGAGGACTCGCAGCAGCTTGGCCTGCAGCGGCAGCGGCAAGTCCCCGATTTCGTCCAGAAAAAGGGTGCCCCCCTCGCAGGCGGCGATCCGGCCCAGATGGTCCCGCAACGCTCCCGTGAAGGCCCCCTTGACATGGCCGAAGAGTTCACTTTCCAACAGTTCCGCCGACAGGGAAGGACAGGACACCACCCCGAAGCTCCTGGCGGCGCGGCGGCTCCAGGAATGGATGGCCCGGGCCAGAACGGTCTTCCCGGTACCGCTCTCACCCCGAATCAACAGGGTGGCGTCACTGTCCGCCACCCGCTGCCCCAGCGCCAACGTTTTTTGCATGGCCGGGCTGCGGCTGGTCAGGTCCGCCTCCGGGGCCGCCTCGCTCAGAGCTTCCTGCAACGCCGCCACCTTCTGTTCCAGAGTCCGCACCTCGGCCACCTTGCGGATCAACAGGCTGACCTGATCCGCGCTGAACGGTTTGGCCAGGTAATCGAAAGCGCCCCGGCGCATGGCCTCCACCGCCGTGTCGATGGAGGCGTAGGCGGTGATCACCACGATCTTCATCCACGGGCAGGAATGGCGCAGGGCCGGAATCAATTCCATTCCCGACTGGGTTCCCAGGCGCAGATCAACCAACGACAGGTCGAAGGATTTGCGCGTCGCTTCGGCCAACGCGTCTTGAAAATTGCTGACGGCCACGACCCGATGCCCCTCTGCCTCCAAAGCTATGGCTAGGGTTTTGCGGATGTTGGGCTCATCATCGACAACGAGAATGGCCAGGCCAGGGGTCATATAATTTCCTAGAATCTATTCAAAACCTGTCCCAAGGCTTTGGATACTCACCAAACCAGGACAAGATTGGGAGCCGAGTTTTTAAGTCCCCCTTTGAAAAAGGGGGATTTAGGGGGATTTCAGGAGGTTAATCAAATCCCCCCTGCCCCCCTTTTTCAAAGGGGGGTGATTCATCCCCATCTCAAGTCTGTTGGTTAGTTCAAGACGAAGCCGAGATCGGTTTTAAAATGCCTTGTAAGCTCCCATGATTTCCAACGGGTTCAGCTCTCGGGTCTCCACCTATTATAAGTATAAGCCCATTGGTCCGGCTAGCTCTGCGATTTTTACGAAATTTTTATGGCCACAGGAGAATTTTTTACAACATCTGGATGTCTGCTGTCTTAAATTATTAATCATGATCAAACCAAAGACCAGGGGAGTTAATGAAGTGGAGACTTCCATAGCTAAGGCAGAAAAATTGCTGGTCTGCGTCGGGCCGAGCCCGGCCAGCGCCGCACTGATAAAAGCCGTCGCCAACCTGGCCGCCGCCTCACAGGCGGAGTGGTTTGCCGTCTACGTCGAGACCCCCAGGATGCTGCGGCTGCCGGAGGCCGAGCGCAACCGCGCCGTCTATAACCTGCGGCTGGCGGAGCAGTTGGGCGCCGAAACCGTCACCTTGAGAGGCCGCAGCATCGGCGCAGAGATCGTCAACTTCGCCCGGCAGCGCAGCCTCACCCGGATTATTGCCGGCAAACCCGCCCGCCCACCCCGCTGGAGAGATTTCCTTTCCGAAGGTCCGCTGGCTGAATTGGAACGACTGAGCGGCGATCTCGAAATTAATCTTATGAGCGGGAAACAGGCCGAACCCCAAGAGGCAGTCATGCCGGTGCAGCCCAAAAGGCTCCGCTGGTCAGGTTACGAAGGGGCCCTCTTTTATCTTATTCTGGCCA
This sequence comes from uncultured delta proteobacterium, assembly GCA_963790655.1. GTDB lineage: Bacteria > Desulfobacterota > Desulfobaccia > Desulfobaccales > 0-14-0-80-60-11 > DASWLF01. The sequence continues at coordinate 276,020 of CAWBPT010000012.1, forward strand.
CCGGTCTCTGCTTTTTGATGTATCCTTACTTCGACCTTCCCAACCTCATCATGGTGTATTTGCTGGCGGTGATGGTTACCGCGGTGCAGTGCGGGCGGGGGCCGGCCATCCTTAATGCCCTTTTGAGCGTGCTGGCTTTTGATTTTTGTTTTGTCCCGCCCCGGTGGTCCTTCACCGTGGAAGAAGCCAAATACATCGTGACCTTCGCGGTCATGTTCATCGCCGCAGTGGTCATCGGCCATTTGGCCACCTTGATCAAGCGGCAGGCCGAGGCCGCCCGTTTACACGAGCGCCAGACCGCGGCCATGTATGCCCTGAGCCGTCAGCTCGCCGGCACCCGAGGCGTGGACGAGATTTTACAGGTGGCGGTGCAGCAGATCTCGGAGATCTTCGAGTGCCAGGCGGTGGCGCTGCTGCCGGACGACCAGGGCAAATTGCGCCCCGCTGCCGGTGATCTCTCTCTCGTCTTTCACCGGGATATTGTTAAAGAAATGGGCGTGGCCCAAGGGGCTTTTGAGGCCGGTCAGATAGCGGGCTGGGGGACCCCAAACACCCCGGACTCTCCGATTCTCTATGTGCCCATCCCGGCGACCGCGGCCATCCTGGGGATTTTGGCCCTGCGGCCCCGGGACCCGGAAGCCGAAAATTGGCTGTTGCCCGAGCAACTGCGCCTGCGCCTGCTGGAATCTCTGGCCAAACAAGTCGCCCTGGCCTTGGAAGTGGAAAGTTTGCAAAAGACCGCCTTAACCGCGCAAGTTGCGGCCGAAACCGAGCGCCTGCGGACCTCGCTGCTCAGCTCGGTCACTCATGACTTGCAAACGCCCCTGGCGGCCATCGTCGGCTCCGCCAGCAGCCTGTTGCAGGGCCAGCTGGCGCCGCCGGTGGCCCAGGAGATGCTCACCAACATCTACGGCGAAGCCAAAAGGTTGAGCCGCCTGATCAACAACCTCTTGAATATGGCGAAATTGGAATCGGGCTCCCTGAAGCTCCAGGAGGAATTGCAGCCCCTGGAAGAAGTCGTGGGCGCGGCCTTAAATCAATTGGAGAAGCAGTTGGCCGACCGGCCGGTGGAGGTGTCGCTGCCTCTTGATCTTCCCATGGTTCCTCTGGACGGGGCCCTGGCCGAGCAAATCTTCATTAATCTGTTGGAGAACACTTCCCGGTATACCCCGGCCGGATCGCCCATCCGCATTTCCGCCACTGCCCAAGGGGATCATCTGGAGGTCGAGGTGGCGGACCGCGGTCCCGGATTTTCCCCGGAAGATTTGGCAAAAATCTTTGAGATGTATTACCGGGGGACCCAGGCCCGGGAGGGCCGAGGGTACGGTCTGGGGCTGGCCATCTGCCGGGCCATCGTGGAGGCCCACGGCGGCCGCATCTGGGCGGTGAACCAGGAGGGGGGCGGCGCCGCGGTGCGCTTCACCCTGCCTCTTACGCCCCAGAATGATTGACCATTCTTGGGATAGAAATGCCGGCGGCAATTTGTTAAGGAAGGAAGGCCATGCCCGGGACCGATTGGCTCGTTCTGGTAATCGAAGATGAAACGCCCATCCGCCGGTTCCTCAAGGCGGCCCTGGAAGGCCAGGGATTCAGATGGCTGGAGGCGGCCACCGGGGCCCAGGGCCTGGCCATGGCCGCAACTCATAATCCCGATATCATCCTCCTGGACCTGGGGTTGCCGGATATGGACGGCCTGGAGGTGATCCAAGGTATTCGCGATTGGGCCGGCACCCCGATCATCATTATTTCGGCCCGGGGCCGGGATGCCGATAAGGTCGAGGGCCTGGACGCCGGGGCGGACGATTACCTGACCAAACCCTTCAGCGTCGAGGAACTGGCGGCCCGCATGCGGGTGGCCGTCCGCCACCTGAGCCGGTCCCCTACGGCCAAGGATGAGCCCATCTTTCAGACCGGGGAATTGAAGATTGACCGGGCCCGGCGCCTGGTTTGGGTGGCCGGCCGGGAGATCCATCTCACTCCCATCGAGTTTAAGCTGTTGGCCGTGCTGGCGCGTCACGGCGGCAAGGTGCTGACTCAGAGGCAATTGCTAAAGGAGGTCTGGGGCCAGGCGTCCCAGGAGCAGGCGCATTATTTGCGGAACTATATTCATATGCTGCGCCACAAACTGGAAGCCGACCCGGCTCGCCCGGTATATTTGAGGACCGAACCGGGGGTCGGCTATCGCCTCAAATGCGGTGAATAACCATGTAACTTTGCGGGGCGGGCCGGGGGAAATTTTTCGTAAGGGTCCCCCGCCCTCCCCGCCCTCCCCGCCCTCCCCTCAAACTCCCCTCCCCCACCCCCTGTAAGTTAGCAACAAAAGTCGGGACCTTCGGCCCCGACCTCAAATTGACCCCAAAGGTTAATCAATTATCACTTGGGGACGGGGAGTAATTATATTAAAATATTGAAACAAAGATGAAAAGTATCGTTCGAAGACTAAGAAAGCTTGTCAAGGTTGCCCTTGGCAAGGAATTCCTGGTAAAGCGCGACGTAATCTGCGTTAAGGAGAGGTTTGGGTCAGATTATGGCGGCTGGGATGTCGTGACCACAAGCATTGACACCCATTCCATTGTTTATTCATTTGGTGTTGGAGAGGAAGCATCCTTCGATACAGCATTGATTGAGAAATTCAATCTTACTATTCACGCCTTCGATCCAACCCCAAAGTCGATTGAGTGGGTCAAGCGACAAGGGTTTTCGGATCGTTTCGTAATGCATGACTATGGAATAGCAGCAATCGATGGAAATGTTTCGTTTAGCCCACCAGAGAATCCTGATCATGTTTCGCATACCCTACTTGACAGACCATCAACGAAGGCGAAAGCAATATCGGTTCCGGTAAAAAGACTTAGTACAATAATGAAGGAACTGGGACACGACCAGATTGATATCCTTAAGATGGATATTGAAGGTGCAGAGTATGATGTTATTAAGGACATCAGCAAGTCAGGCATTAGACCTCTGCAAATCTTGGTTGAATTTCATCACAGATTTCCAGGTGTTGGTATCAAGAGATCAAAAGAAGCGATTGATAGGCTCAGGTCTATGGGATACCAGCTATTTTCTGTCTCCACTACAAATGAAGAATTCTGTTTCATTCGAAATTCCAGCTAACAAGTCAGTGGTCAAGTCTGCCGCATAATCTCAGTATAGAACTAATTTCCATCAAAATGTTTTCTTCGCAGATTTTGAACATACCACCCCCTTGGTACGAAAATTCTTTCGGTGGGGCGTCGTCCTATGAACCCCAGGCCAGCACCGCGAGTAATGGCAACCAGTAAAAAGCTGAGGTTGATAGACATCGGGCGTGGCAACTGATTTGCACGGTTAAATGGGAGGTTCAACCGCGAATACCTTGCCAAACTCGACACTTATCGCCGAGGCCTGAAAAATTGCGGATATAATCTGCATTTCAACCTGCTTGGGGTCGGCCCAAGCAAAAAAGACAGCTTTTGATAATTCTCTTTTGAACGTCTATTTAAACATTCTTGGGGCTATCTCCACTAGCACTTTCCTCCTGGTTATGATCCCAACTGGCTTTGAGTTTTCGTCGACCACTGCTAATAGGTTTAGCTTTTTATATAGGATTAACTCACATGATTTTTCAAAGCTATCGCCAGCTTGGATCGACAGGCGTTTACCACTCATGATCTCTGAAACCTTCTTTAATGCGATAAGCTCACATTGGCTGGAAAACGGCTCGAACCAATCCTTCTTCCCAGGCTTATCGCAGGCATCACGATAAAGTCGAGAAAGCTCTGATCATTAAATCATCTACGGTTAATAAACCGGCATATTTCCCTTCATTGTCGAGAACAACTATCCCGGGCGAATGAGGAGGCCCTTCCAAGTTTTTCTTGATGGCAAAATAGGCTTCCTTAAGGTGGGCGTCTGCCTTTATTGTTGGAAAATCCGCAGTCATCATAGCCTTGTTCGTCTTTTTAAGCTCCATTGGAATGCCTCCATATTTTAAACGATGGTTTATAGGATTTCATTTATCAATATTTTTTTAAGAAGATCGGCAATGCTATGGCAATGAATATCAATAATGACATAATCAACCCCAACCCCCCAACTATTAAGCACCAATAAACCCCACCCATACCGGTAATATTTACGTTCGCGCGTTTTATGATATTTCTAGCTTTTACCCCCAAAACAATAGAAATTATCGACCCTATGCCAGCTATCCAAAATATGGAGAAAATAATGCCAATTCTAATTAGCGAACTAACTTTTCTTTGGACATCTTCTTTGGTTTTCTCACTAAACTCTCCAATCGCAACGTCTTGCATTTGGATATACCTTTGAGACACCTACCTTAAGCTCTGCTGACCTCATCAGGAGGGATAGACCTTATCTCCCCTCTATCCTCGCATTGCGCTAGAGTTGGCAAGCGGCGACAATTAAAGATCCGTTCACCTGATAAGGAATTTAAGTAAGCAAAATTCAGAGTCAATAGGCAGAACTACCGATATTATTCGGCAGCCTTGGCTAGTACTACCAAAAAAATGGTCTTGGATCACTCCCTTATCGATTTAACCAGAGTTGTCGGGTCGGGGGCCGGAACGGACAGGCGCCCGCCTCCGGCCGTCCTGCCCCGCTCGGGATAGTCAGAGAAAGAGTTCCTGTATCACTTGGAGGCCGCCGACCAGGGCCAGCAGACCGAGAAGATGCGGGGGAGACATCCCGCCCAGCAGCGCCGAGCACCAACACCGCGGCCGCGCCTCCGAAGCGGAAGGCCAGACGGGTTTTCTGGATCTCACTCCGGCTGGCGTCAATGATGAGTTGGATGCAGCCGATGGCTAGCAAGACCAGGGCTACGGCGCCGCAGATGAGCCAGCGCTCTTCCGGCGGCAACACCAGGTCCTGCGGGCCGGCTACCGCATACTGCACCCCCACGGCGCGGCCGCCAGGCCGATGACCAGGGGGAGATGGGCGTAAAGCCAGCCCTGGTACAGCCAGATGCGGCCCTGGGCCCGGGCGGCCCGGATGGCGGCGCCGTCAATATTGTCAAAATAGACCCACCAGAGGCTGAAGGCGATGCTCAACCCCAACGCCGCGGTAAGCCCGGACTGGACACTCCAGGCGTGTTTCGTTAAGCCCAGCACCACCCCGGCGATGGCCTCTCCCAGCACGATGAGGATGAAGAGGGCGAAGCGTTCCGGCAGGTGGGTGGCGTGGGGCGCCAATTGGGAGTGGAGCTTCCCGGCACTTAGAGGGGTGGCGAAATCAATCACCAGACCGAGGCCCCACAGGTAAAAGCGCGAGGGCGTCGGGACCCAGGCCGACGCCAACCAGATGGCCGCAGCCACGCCGAAGCCCAGACCAAAGCGTCTCGTCAAGGAGCGGGCCGCAGGCACAAAGACATGGGCGCCCAGGTATTCTCCCACCAGGATGAAGCGCACCGCGGCATACGAGAGGGCGAAGCCGGCGGAACCGCGGCCCAAACCGGCATGAACATTCACCGCCATGGCCGCCACCGCAAACATCTGGGCGATGACGAACAGGCGGTGTCCCAGATCGTCGGTGTCAAACCGGGTGGCATAAAAGGACTGGCCCACCCAGGCCCACCAGACCGGCACGCCCAACACCACAAAGGTGAGGACTCCGAAGCCGGAGAGGTCCTGGCTGAGTTCAAAAGTCAACTGGGCCACCACCGCGGCAAAGAGCAGGTCATAAAACAGCTCCAGCCAGGTGGCGTGCCGTTCCCCTTCCGCGCCCTCACCGATGCGCAGCCGCGGCGGTTTCCACAATATTTTTTTCATACCGGGTCAAATTTTCGCCCAAGCTGCGCCTGGCTCACCGGGCGTGTTTGATGAAAGTGCCCTGCTGATATTCCTCGAAGGCGAGGCGCAACTCCGCCTGGGTATTCATGACGATGGGGCCGTACCAGGCCACGGGCTCGCCGATGGGAGCCCCTGAGATCAGGAGAAAGCGAACCGGACTGGCGGAGGCGGAAACCGCCACCCCGTCGCCATCCCCGTAAAAGATAATGGTACGGTCGCCGCAGACACAGCGGCGGTCGAAATCAAAATAGTTGGTCCCGATGACTTCGTGGGCGTAAGCGTCCCGCTCCGGGTCGAAGTAGCCTTCCCCCTCAATGACGTAGGCAAAGGCCGTGTGGCCGCGCCGGATGGGATGATGGAACTCGGCCCCGGCCGGCACCGACACCTCGAGGTATTCCGGGTCGGTGACGATATCCCGGACCGGTCCCGTAGCTGCCGTTAACCCGGCCGCAAATGATCTTCACCCTGACGCCTTGGGCGAGAGCGACCTCGGGAATCTGGGCGCGCTTCACGTCCCGATAGCGGGGCTCCATCATCTTGTGGGAGGCCGGGAGATTGGCCCAGAGTTGAAAGCCGTACATGCGACCTTGGGTCGTCGCCCCGGGGCATCTCCTGATGGATGATGCCGCTGCCGGCCGTCATCCATTGGACGTCTCCCGGGGTGATTACCCCCCGGTTGCCCATGCTGTCGCCGTGTTCCACTTCCCCCGCCAGGACATAGGTGATGGTTTCGATCCCCCGGTGCGGATGCCAGGGGAAGCCCTTGCGATAGTCGGCGGGATCATCGGCGCGAAAATCGTCCAGGAGGAGAAAGGGGTCGAATTGGGGCACCTGGTCGTAGCCGAAGGCCCGTCGCAGGCGGACCCCCGCCCCCTCCAGGGTGGGCTTGCTTTGCCAGACTTTGTTGATTTTTCTGATTTTGGCTCATGATATTCTCCGGTGGGCGCAGATTGGGTTACGGGTTACGCGGTAAATCCTCCGTCGATACTCAGACTGGCTCCCGTCACGTAGGCGGCCTCGGGGCTGGCCAGATAGGCCACCAGCGAGGCGATCTCGTCGCCGGTAGCGTAGCGGGGCAGCGCCGTCACCTGCAACAGCAGCTTGGCGAAAGCGCCCGTGGCGGGGTTCATCTCGGTATCCGTGGGACCGGGGTGGACGTTGTTAATCGTGATGCCCCGGGGACCGAGGTCGCGCGCCAGCCCTTTGACCAGCCCCACCAGGGCAGCCTTGCTCATGGCGTAGACGCTGCCACCTGCGAAGGGCATGCGTTCGGCGTTGCAGCTGGCGATATTAATGATGCGTCCCCCCGCCTGCATGTGCTTCACTGCGGCCTGCGTGGCGACGAACACGGCGCGCACGTTTACCGCCAGCATACGATCCAAATCTTCCAGGCGATAGTCGTCGATGGGCGCAATGACCATGATGCCGGCGTTGTTGACCAGAATGTCGATGCCGCCCAGTTCCCGTACCGTCCGCTCCACCGCCGCCACCACGGCCCCGGCATCAGCGCTGTCGGCCTGAATCGCCAGCGCCTTGACGCCCAAAGCCTGCGCGGCCTGCACCGTGTCGTTGGCCTGATCCGGCTTGCTCACATAGGTCAGCGCCACATGTGCACCTGCGCGAGCCAGACGCTTGACGATGGCGGCGCCGATGCCACGACTGCCGCCGGTTACCAGCGCCCGTTTGTTTTCAAGTTGATGGCTCATGCAGCTCCCCTCCCATTGCTTGATGATCTTCCCGAACTTGCCTTGGCGATTCCTTAGACACCCAAAAGCTCGCTTACTTACGCCTTGAAGAACGCCAGCAGATCTGCGTTGACCTGGTCCTTGAGGGTCGAGCACAGGCCGTGGGGCGCACCCGGATAGATCTTCAGCGTGGCGCCCTTGACGAGCTTGGACGAAAGCATGGCCGAGGCGCCGATGGGCACGATCTGGTCGTCATCACCGTGGATGATCAGGGTCGGCACGTCGAACTTCTTGAGATCTTCGGTGAAGTCCGTCTCGGAGAAGGCCTTGATGCAGTCGAAGACGCCTTTGAAACCGGCCTGCATCCCCTGGAGCCAGAACGAGTCCCGCAGGCCTTGCGAAACCTGGGCGCCCGGCCGGTTGGCCCCGTAAAACGGCGCGCTGAGATCCTTGAAGAACTGCGAGCGGTCGGCGAGGACGCTCTTCGCGGATGCTGTCAAACACCTCGATCGGTAAGCCGCCGGGATTGGCGGCGGTCTTCAGCATCAGCGGCGGCACCGCGCCGATCAGCACGGCCTTGGCCACCCGTTTGGTGCCGTGGCGGCCGATATAGCGGGCGACTTCGCCGCCGCCCGTGGAGTGGCCGACGTGGATCGCTTCCGTCAGGTCAAGCGCTTCGACGAGCTTGGCGAGGTCGTCGGCGTACGTGTCCATATCATTGCCGCTCCAGGGCTGGCTCGAGCGCCCATGGCCACGGCGGTCATGGGCGAGGCAGCGGTAGCCGCGGGCGGCCAGAAACAACATCTGGTCTTCCCAGGCGTCCGCGCTCAGCGGCCAGCCATGGCTGAAGACTACGGGCTGTCCGCTGCCCCAGTCCTTGTAGTAGATCTCGATGCTGCCGGAGTTCTCTCTACCTACACTTATATAATTCATGGTAAGCCTCCCTTGGTGCGTACGGGTTCGCGCCGGCGGGCGCGGGAATTAGGGCGTCGGTGAATGCTCCTAGGCTAGATACTAGAGATCGCCCTGTCAAGAGAGCTCGCCAATGGTGGGGAGGCGGGGGAACTCCGGTACTCCTGAGAACCCTATACTAATGCACCCGCGGCAAGGCGCGCCGGCGACCCTGCACCTCCAACCTCAAGGCGGTTACTAGACCCGGGCGTCAACCTCGATATACCGGTGAGCTGATAACAATTTTGTCCAGGAAACGGGGAGAAGGGTAGCGGTTAACTTGCCAGGATTATCAATTATCGCTTGCGCGGGAAAAATTCCGAATATGATCTGGATATGGGAAGCTTTCAGCTTCGGAATAAGTACTGAATCATAGCAGATAGTGTCACTCCTGCTTTATTAAATCGTAATTCAATTCTCACTATGGTATCAACCGCCAGGCTCAAATGCCAGATACGCAGCTGGTTAAGAAGGGGGCGTTTGGAATGCCGCACGTCAAGGATTATTTGTCGCACAATAAGCGAGAGATGAAAGCCCGTTCGGAGAGGCTGACATGACAGACAGTATTAAGGGGATAAAATGGAAAGCCGGGGCGTTAAATGCTTCTCTTACCCAGAAGAGTCTTTTAACATTCCCCGGCCTAGACTTCCCCCAGAAGGTCCGGGCCCTGCAGCCTCATCTCCCGGTCTCCCCCGGAAGGTGGGGTGACGGGGCTAATCGCCTCACCCCGCCACCCCATTAGGTCTGCCCTACTTGTCACCGTTAGTTCTGGCGGCTCAAAACCTCCTCTGGTAAATCGTTAAGGTCCGACCGGCGATGGTTATGGTGCCCGTTCGGGAGGACGTCGAGGGAGCCACCGAGTAAAACACCGTACCGTTGCCGGTGCCGCTCGCGCCACTGTCAATGTGAATCCACGAGACATTGCTCTGGGCCGTCCATTTACAACCGCTGGCTGAACTGACATAGACGATGCCGGAGCCCCCATTCTGGGTGAGGGTTCTACCGGTGGGCGAGATGCTGAAGGTGCAGTTCGGCGGCGGCGGCGCGGTGGCAATAACCGTCTTGGTGGTGCTGCTGGCCCCACCCCGATTGCTCGCCTTTAAGGTAACATTGTAGGTGCCGGCGACGCTATAGGTATGGCTTGGATTTTGGGACTGGCTGTAGACGCCGTCGCCAAAATTCCAGGACCAGGCGGTGGGGCTGCCCGTGGAGGAGTCAGTAAAGTGCACCGCCAGCGGGGCTTGGCCGCTGCTGGGGCTGGCGCTGAAGTTGGCCACAGGGCCCGCAGGCGGTGGCGCCAGCGCCGTAATAGTCTGAAAAGTGCTGCTGGTCCCACCCGGATTGCTCGCCTTTAAGGTAACATAGTAGGTGCCGGCGGCGTTATAGGTATGGCTTGGATTTTGGGACTGGCTGGAGACGCCGTCACCAAAATTCCAGGACCAGGCGGTGGGGCTGCCCGTGGAAATGTCGGTAAAGTGCACCGCCAGCGGGGCCGGGCCGCTGCTGGGGTTGGCGCTGAAGTTGGCCACGGGGGGCGCGGGCCCGGGCGGGGGCGGCGGCCCGGTTTCACCGATATAATATATGGTGGATCCCCCGAACCCCACGACACTGTTGATCTCGCTATAAGCGATTCGGAAGAACCCGGACTCGCCCCAATTACCCCAACTGTTTTTCACGATAAAGCAACTGTTCGTATCATCATAGCCCACTATGGTGATGGCATGGGCGCCCTGATAGCTGCCAGAGGTATACTTATACACGCCCCCGGTGTAATAGAAAAAGTCACTATAGACATTCATGGTAGTGACCAGGGGACCATAGGTGTACAGGGCGGTTTTGATGGCATTCGCGCTGGGCGTGGTGGTGTTACCCACATAGTACCAGGCGGAGATGGCCCTGGTATTGGTTTGCCAATCAGCGCACTTGGGATTGCAGGTGGCATTTTGGGCCAGGTAGGGATCGCAAGTCTCCGCCGGCAGCCCCACATTGCGGATATAATTGGAGGCCGTGGTGATGTACCCGCCCCTGCAGTCCCCCGCGGTGGAACAGGAGACCAACACCTGTTCGGCCAGATTCAAATTTTCAGTCGGGGTCTTATCCGCAATGAGGGCGCTGGATTCCAGGGCGGCGGCAGTGGCAAAGGCCCAGCAACTGCCGCAATTTCCCTGGTCCCGGATGCCGGTGACGTAGCTGCCTGGCGGTAGCCCGGGAAAAGCGGTAGAACTGCTAAAATTCCTCCAGTCGAAGCCTCTCGGGGCGGCGGTGGCGCCCCCGCCGGTCGAGGAGCCCCGGTGGGGACCCTGCAGCGCTTCTTGCGGCTCGATCTGAGGTAGAATCAAGCCCAGGCGTTTCCGCCGGTGTTCCGGCGCCAGTCGGGAGACCAGATTCTCCTCGGCCTTCCAGCGGGCGCCCTTGGCCTTAATGGCCTGGTTGATGACATTGAGCTCATCTTCCGCGGCTACTGCAGAAGTCGTGAAGGCCAACATCACGACCAGAATCGCCAGGAGGCTCATCCAGTGCCAACGCTTAGGGTGATCTTTCCAGAACATGGGCATTCCCTTTTTAAGATTTTATGGTTAAGCGATGCGGACTCTTATCACAAACTGGTCTGCGGCCTTACCCTTGCCTTCCCAGGGCCGGAAGTAATCTAGCTGCAAATCCGCCCGGCCCTGCTGCCTGGTCTTCACCTGCCAGCGCATAACCGTGGGGGCGCCGATGAGGCCAGGTTTTTCGTCTTTTACCGTTTCGCTCTTCAGGAGTTCGAAATGTCTTGGTCCAGGTCGTCGAACTGCCAAAGATAACTATTTGCAGAAGTCGTGCCATAAATATAAGTATAAGATAATTGGGTAAATTTAGGTTTTGATTGCTGAAATTGACAGTCCATGATTTAGGACTTATTAGCAATTATAAGACTTAATTTCCTCCGTTATCGGGAGATCTAGGCGGATTCCAGCGTAAGGATTAGCCTTACCCAGCATCAATCTGGAATTCGGGATCGTGAGAAATTTTATTGGCAAGAAGGGTGGTGAGAATCTCGAATTAATGGCAGCCGGTGCGAAAATTTCGCCAAACATTTTATAGATTCGGTCGTATCTGTATCTCGGTTCCCTCCTGGGGATTGTCTTATTTTTGGGGATAATCTTGGGTTATCTCGTTATCCGGCAGAAAAACGCAACCACAAAAAGATAGGGCACCAGACGGAGGGCTTAAGACGGATGGTTAAGCAAGTGGCGGGCCAGTCCAGCCGCCAGTCAGGGGACATTGCCATTTAATGACTTTGCCGGTGGGATAATGTCTTTGCAAGCCCGAGCCCGCCTCATCCGCACCTCCATCAACATCCCGGATTATTTGGAATCAAATTGCCCTAAAAATCAATATAGCTCCTATATGCAAAGTAAAGTTGGCAAGATGCCCCGGTATTCTTTCAGAATACAAGCCAGTCTCCTATTCGTTTTTCTCCGCACATGTGGGACCATAAGTAAGTAATCCGGGGTTAAGGTATTAAGATCGATGCGCACTATCTTGCCACTATCGACGCCTTGCCGCTTTTGCAGATATTTACTTTAGATTCTCCCCATAAAGAGCCAACCCAATCTGCGCCACCACTTCGTTAATTTTCCCAAAAAGGATAATAACTCTTTTCCGCAAACCACCTGGCGGCCTTGGCCTAAATATCGGTGGTCAGCCCATAAAAATGGCGGCCCTTAGGCCGCCTGCTTTACTGCTTTTTATTTATTTGTAAGTCCGGGGGCCGGAACGGGCAGGCCGCCCGCCTCCGGCCTTCCTTCCCTCCCGGCCCCTTAGGGGGTTGGGGGAGGGAGTTTGAGGGAGGGGGCAGGGGGTTCCCACAGGCGAGACGCCTGTGCTACCGGCCCCTGGCCCCCTCTCTCATAGCTTTTTAACGGTAACCGCCGCGGCCACCCCGGCCGCCGCCGCCGCCATAGCCGCCGCCCCGGCCGCCGCCGCCACCACCGCCGAAAGATTTCTGCTGCGGCCTGGCTTCGTTCACCGCCAGGGCCCGGCCGTCAATATTCTTGCCGTTCAACATGGAAATGGCCTTCTGGCCTTCGGCCTTGGTATCCATCTCCACGAATCCGAAACCCCGGGGCTGGCCCGTCTGCCGGTCGGTGATGATCTTGGCGGACGCCACGTTGCCGGCCTCGGCAAACAGCTCCTTCAACTGCTCTTCGGTCATGTCGTAGGGCAGGTTGCCCACGTACAATTTCATGCTCATAGCTTCTCCATCTTGGATTTGCCGGGATGCACTCGCCTTCTGCTTCTCCCGGCAGGGTCGGTCTTTAGGACCTCTAGGAAGTTACTTCTTCAACCGCCGCCGGCATCTCCTCCGACGGCGAGGTCGGGGTCTTGCCCTGGCGGCGTTTCATTTTCTCATCGTTTTTCTGTTTTCGGGCCATCTCTTTGGCGCGCTTTTCCCAGCCGTATCGGTTTCGGGCCAAATTCTTACCTCTCTAACAGTTAAGTTGCCGGGACTCCGGGGTTTTGGGCCACCGGAGCCCAGCCCTCAGGCTTTGCGCCTTACAGTTTCACCACGTTCTGGGCCTGGTCCCCTTTGGGACCCTTGACCACCTCAAACTCCACTTCCTGTTCTTCCGACAGGGAGCGGAAGCCTTCGCCCTGGATGGCGCTGTGATGCACGAACACATCCGGGCCGTCTTCCCGGGCGATAAAGCCAAAGCCCTTGGAGTCGTTAAACCATTTTACCTTGCCAGTAACCTTCATCTGAGAAAACCTCCTGCAGATGCTGCAGTAATTTCCCTGCCAAAAAAGCAGGGCGCACAGCAGTCAGGCCAAAAAAAAATCGGCCGGGGCAAGCAAGCATCCCCTTCCGATTTAAAGCCAGAGCCCTGAGCCCCGCTTTCAGTCCGACATGCTAAACTGCTTTAATTTTACCTGATTATTCCGCCGTGTCAAGCGAATTTAGAAAAACTGACCCCTGGAAAAATTGTTGCCATTCAAGTTGGCCTGGCATTTTGAGGGCAGCTCTTGGGTGAACCCCATTCCCCTCCCTTATTCCCCCTGCCAACCCCTGGTCAAGGTCCCCAAGTTTTTAGTATAATGCCCCCGTGGATTTCCTCACCCTGCTGCAGCAGTTGATCAACGGCCTGTCCCTGGGGAGCCTCTACGCCCTGGTGGCCATCGGCTACACCCTGGTCTACGGCATCCTGCGCCTCATCAACTTCGCCCACGGGGACCTTTTGATGGTGGCGGCCTACCTCGCGGTCATGGGGGTGGGGATCTTTTCCTGGCCCTGGCCCCTGGCCTTCGGCCTGGCCATCCTCCTCACCGGGGTCCTGGGGGTGCTCCTGGAGCGGGGCGCGTACCGGCCCCTGCGCCGGGCCCCCCGGATTTCCCTGCTGATCTCCGCCATCGCCGCCTCTTTCTTGCTGGAGAACCTGGCCCTGGTCCTGGCCGGGGGCCGCCCCAAGCCCTTCCCGGTGCCCGGGGCCTTTTCCGGGGCCGTCCAGTGGGGCGGGCTCTTCATCCCCCGCCTCAGCTTGTTAATTCCCCTAATCACCGCGGTCCTGCTGGTCATCCTGTTCGTCATCGTCTACCGCACCCAGGTGGGCCGGGCCATGCGGGCCATCGCCCTGGACCTGGAAACCGTGAGCCTCATGGGCATCGACGTCAACCGCATCATCGCCTTGACCTTTCTCCTGGGGTCGCTGCTGGCCGGGGCCGGCGGGCTCCTGTGGTCCATGAAGTACCCCCAGGTCAACCCCTTCATGGGGATTCTCCCGGGCCTCAAGGCCTTCATCGCCGCGGTGCTGGGGGGCATAGGGAACGTCACCGGCGCGGTCCTGGGCGGCCTCCTGCTAGGCCTCTTAGAAGTCCTCATCGTGGCCTTTTTCCCTTCCTGGGCCGGCTACCGGGACGCCCTGGCCTTCGCCCTCCTCATCGCCCTCCTCCTGGCCCGCCCCACCGGCCTGCTGGGAGAGACGCTGGGGGGGGAGAAGTTGTAAAAGCAGTAGTCAGTAGCCAGTTGTCAGTTTGGTCAAAGCCATTCTCATATAACTGGCTACTGGCTACTGACTACTAAAACAGGAGTTAGGATCATCCGCAACTCTCTCTTAAACCTCGGGTTCGTGGTCCTGTTGTTCCTGTCGCTCTATGGGGCGAGTCGGTGGGCCGACGAGTACCAGGTGCGGCTCTTGAACAACGTGGCCATCTTCATCACCCTGGCGGTGGCCTACAATCTCATCAACGGGGTCTGCGGCCAGCTGCATCTGGGGCCCAACGCCTTCATCACCTTGGGGGCCTATACCGCGGCCCTGCTCACCATGTCCCCGGCGGAGAAAGCGTTGAACTTCATGGTGACCCCCCTTTACTGGCCCCTGAGCCAGATGGTGGTGCCCTTCCCCGCGGCCCTGTTGGCCGCGGGCCTGGTGGCCGCGGCCTTCGGCTTCATCACGGGGTTTCCGGTATTCCGGGTGCGGGGGGATTACCTGGCCATTGTGACCCTGGGTTTCGGGGAAGTGGTGCGGGTTCTGGCCAACAATCTCCAGGGGCTCACCAACGGTCCCCTGGGCCTCAAGGGCCTGGCGCCTTACACCAATCTCTGGTGGTCCTGGGGGGTGGCGGTGGCCACGGTCTTCGTGGTGGCGGCCCTGGTGAACTCCGGTTGGGGCCGGGCCATGCAGGCCGTCCGGGAGGACGAAACCGCGGCCCGGGCCATGGGGGTGGACTCCTTCCGCCACCTGCTGCTGGCCTATATCCTCAGCGCCTTTTTCTTCGGGGTGGGGGGCGGCCTGCTGGCCCATCTCATCACCACCATTTCGCCGTCGCTGTTCACCTTCTTCCTCACCTTCAACCTGCTCATCATCATTGTGGTGGGGGGACTGGGGTCCACCACCGGGGCCATAATTTCCGCCATCATCTTCACCCTGGCCACCGAGTGGCTCAGGGTGGTGGAGGAGCCCCTGGTTTTCTGGGGTCACACAATCCCGGGCGTTCCCGGCCTGCGCATGGTAATCCTGTCCCTGGTCCTCCTGCTGGCCATCCTTTATTTCCGCCGGGGTCTGCTGGGGCGCCGGGAGTTCTCCTGGGAAGCCTGCGGGCGCGCCTGGAAGCGGCTGCTTCACTGATTACTTTAGCGGCCCCCCGAATTCCGGGGGCGAAAGGGCGGCCTGGGTCTCCCGGCCAGAATCCGAAACGCCGGTGCGGCTGAAAAATTTAATTTGGGGCTGCACCCGGCAGAGCCGCCTGGCAGTCCTGGAGGTTCAATGGTAGAGGCGCCTTCAGGAATTTGCCCTTTTCCGGGCGGATAGGCGGCAGAAATTTACTCCTGGACATTCTGTCCAGGCTCAGTATAATTGTCCGAGATTGAGACAAATTGTTTTTTTTTCAGACAGATATTGATCCGGTTCTTCCAAGATTTAGTCAATAAAATATGGATGTTAGAATTTGGCACACTAGGTGCATAATTAATGGACGAATAATTAACGGAAAAAGCCAAGCCCGTCGGGAGGCGGGGATGGAAAGCCACGGGTTTCTTCGGTGAGATAGCCGGGATGCCAGAGGTCGATCCGGCTTTTTTGCGACGCCACTTTGGTGCAGCGCCTTACTCCATGGAGGACGTCATGGGAATGAAAAAATCGTTTCTCATCGGGCTTACTCTGGCAATACTGTCGGGGTTGATGTTTGCCGTCGCCTCACCCGCAGACGCGGAAACCCTGTGGTACAACGGGGACTTTAATGGTGTAACTGGCTTAACAAACGGCACTTATTCCGACGGGACCTCCCTCCTTACGGGAATGGTCTATGACGATTTTGTCGTGCAGCCGGGGACGGCGTGGAAGGTGGAAACCGTCTGGGTCAACGAACTGGTGCAAGGAACTTTTAGTACGGCCACCTGGTCCATCCGCACCTTGGTTTCCCAAGGTAATAGCGGGAGGCTCGTGGCCACCGGTACCAGCGACATCACCATGACCCCTACGGGCCGCAAGGGTTTCGGTATGGATGAGTACACCATCGAGGTTACCGGGCTTAACGTTAAGCTGACTGCCGGTACTTATTGGCTGAGCGTCGCTCCCATCGGCGACGAGTCATCTTTTGGGTACATCACGACCACCAGCGGCGCCAATGCCATCGGCACCATCAGCAATGGGAACGCCTTTGACAACGACCCTGGCTTTGGCTTCCCCGCCGGATACTACAATGCCACGACGAACATCGATCCACGTCTGGTCAATTTTTCCATGGGGATCGGCGGCGTTGACCCCCCTGAGGTGCCCCTGCCCGGCGCCGTCTGGCTGCTGGGGAGCGGCCTGGGTCTCCTGGCCTGGGGCCGGAAACGCTGGCAGAGCTGAAAAAATCTAACCTGAGGGCCCTCAAGGCGGAGCCATCCCCGGCTCCGCCTTTTTTTTTCCTGACCCCTGTCTCCCCAGGCATCACCGCTGCCGGACGCCGTCACCCCAACCGCTGGGTGAGCTCCTTTTTTACTTGACCCTCTTATAAAAAATGTTCGGATTCACTAATAGATTGTTCATATTTTGGAACATTTTATTAAATTTCTTCCGCTAGTTATTCAATAAAATCTCCATGTTAGGCTATTTGGCACATTATATGCTATCTAAAAGGCAAACCCGTCTTGAGGCGGGGGCGGAGCAGTTTTGTGGCGAGAGCGCCGAGTCGCCAGAGGGAGACCCGGTTCTTGTAAACGCCGTGATTGTGACTTTTTAGTTACGGAGGGCACCATGAAAAAAACGCTTCTCATGGCGCTGAGTCTGGTAATGCTGTCAGTGGTCGCCTCACCCGTACGCGCCGATATCCTGTGGTACAACGGCGACTTCAATGGTGTAACTGGCTTGACGAACGGGACTTATGCAACCGAGACTTCCTTCCCCACGGCCAGGGTCTATGACGATTTTGTCGTGCCGCTGGGGATGGTGTGGAATGTGGACACCGTCTGGACCAACAATCTGGTGTATGGAAATTTTAGTAAGGCTGACTGGTCCATCCTTACCGGGGTTTCCGCAGGTAATGGCGGGACGGTCGTGGCCAGCGGCATCAGCGACGTCACCCCAACCCCCACGGGCCGCAAGGCTTTCGGTATGTATGAGTACACCTTCCAAGTTACCGGGATTCACGTCGTCCTGACTCCCGGCACTTATTGGCTGAGCGTCGCTCCCATGGGCGACCAGTCAGCTTATGCGTACCTCACTTTCACCAGTGGCGCCAATGCCATTGGCTCGCCTGCCGGCAACGACGGCAACGCCTTTGATTACGACCCTGGTTTTGAACCCTTCATTGCCACAGTGAATATCTATCCTCCTCTGGGCGACTTTTCCATGGGGGTGGGCGGCACGGATCCCGTACCCCTGCCCGGCGCCGTCTGGCTGCTGGGGAGCGGCCTGGGCCTCCTGGCCTGGGGCCGGAAACGCCTCCTTAGCTGAAAAAACTAACCTGAGGCCCTCAAGGCAGCGCCGTCCCCGGCCCTGCCTTTTTTCTTTCCGGGCGGCCATCACGTGAGCCCAACCGGCCTGAGCCTTGGCCGTGGGACTGAAACCCCCATACTGCCCGATCCTGACCTTCCCCTTTACATCTGCAAGGTTTATGGGATAAATTGCCCTTGCCATGGCGCTTCTCCGAACCGAACAATTGGGCAGGCGCTTCGGGGGCCTTTTGGCCCTGGAGGACCTGAATCTTGCCATCCCGGCAGGGGGCCTCTACGGCCTCATCGGCCCCAACGGCGCCGGCAAGACCACGGTCTTCAACCTCATCAGCGGCTTCCTCAAACCCGGCGAGGGCCGGATCTTCTTTGACGGCCGGGAAATCACCGGGGAGCCGCCCCACCGCCTCACCTTTCTCGGGATCGCCCGCACCTTCCAAAACATCCGGCTCTTCGGAGAGCTCAGCGTCCTGGACAACGTGCTGGTGGGCTTCCACTGCCGCCGCCGGGCCTTCTGGGGCGAAGCCGTCCTCCGGCTGCCGCGCTATTGCCGGGAGGAAAGACTCAATCAGTCCCGGGCCCTGTCTCTACTCAACGAGGTGGGGCTGGCGGAGACGGCCGACCAGAGGGCGGGCAAGCTGCCTTACGGCCACCAGCGGCGCCTGGAGATCGCCCGGGCCCTGGCCACGGAGCCCCGGTTCCTGCTGCTGGATGAGCCCGCGGCGGGACTGAACCCCCGGGAGACCCGGGAACTCATGGAGTTCCTGCGGGAGATCCAGGAGCGCTACGGACTCACCCTGCTAGTCATCGAACACAACCTGCGCCTGGTGATGAATCTTTGCCAACACCTCACCGTGCTGGACCATGGCCTCACCATCGCCGCGGGCCCGCCGGACCAGGTGCGGCAAAACCCGGCGGTCATCAAGGCGTATTTGGGAAAATGAGGAAAAAGATTAACCACAGAGGCACGGAGGGCACAGAGGAATAAAGGGGAAAAATTGTGCCCCATGAGGCACAATTTTTCCCTCTCTGTGTTCTCTGTGTCTCTGTGGTGAAACTCTGCCATGCTAGAAGTCCTGGACCTCAAAGTCTCCTATGGCCCCATCCGGGCCCTGGACGGCGTCAGCTTCAGGGTGCCCGCGGGCCAAATCGTAGCCCTGCTAGGGGCCAACGGCTCCGGCAAAAGCACCGCCATCCGCGCCATCACCGGCCTGGTGGCCCCGCAAGCCGGCCGCATCATCTTCGACGGCCGGGAGATCCAGGGCCTCAAACCCCACGAAATTATCCGGGCCGGCCTGGCGGTGGCGCCGGAAGGCCGCCGCATCTTCGCCAACCTCACGGTTTACGACAACCTGCTGCTGGGGGCTTACTTCCGGCGGGATAAAGAAGCCCTGGCCCGGGACCTGGAGGCCCTTTGGGCCATTTTCCCCCGCCTGGCCGAGCGCCGGGGCCAGGCCGCCGGCACCCTGAGCGGCGGCGAACAGCAGATGCTGGCCCTGGGCCGGGCCTTGATGTCCCGGCCCCGCCTCCTGCTCCTGGATGAACCTTCCCTGGGACTGGCCCCGCTGCTGGTCCAGGAGGTCTGCAACATCATCACCCGGCTCAACCGGCAGGGCGTCACCATCTTGCTGGTGGAGCAGAACGCGGCCGCGGCCCTTAACCTGGCCCATTACGCCTATATCCTGGAAACCGGGCGGGTGGCCCTGGAGGGGCCGGGGGCCCAGTTGGCTATGCACCCCAGTCTCAAGGACGCCTACCTGGGAGATGACTTTTAAGTGGAAAAGCCCCAACCCCATTTTTTAGCGCCGGATAACCTGATTTCCGGTGTTTAATAATCAAGGGCCCGCCAAAGCCCTTAGCAGGCAATTCCGGCAAGCAGGAGGTGGTTAATGAAAAGTCAGGGGTCCGTGGCCAAGCGGGCGGCCGCTTTGGGGGGCATAATTTTTTTCTTCGTCATGGCTTTTGAAGTCATGATCATGATCAGCCCCTTCGCCTTCTTCTTTTATTCGGTTTTTAGCCCGTTTTTCAATTTCCTGGCGCAGCACACCGCCACCCGCTGGGCCACCACCTTCTTTTTACCGCATATGATCCTGCCCCCGACCCTGTTTCTTCAAACGGTCCGAATTGCGGGCTCGGTTCTCTTTCTTCTGGGCTTTTTCGCCTTTGTGGTCTGCGCCCTGCAAGTCTATCTCGGCAAGATCTTCAAATGGGGCATCGCGGACAAAGGGATTTACAAATATATTCGCCATCCCCAATACCTGTCCCTGGGCGTCTGGGGAGTCGGTATGGCCATCCTCTGGCCCCGGTTTATTGTGCTGGCCACCCTGTCCCTGATGTTCATTCTCTATTATTTCCTGGCCCAGGATGAAGAAAGGCGGATGTCGGGCCAATATGGGGCATCTTATGAGCAGTATATGGCGGCCACCGGCAGGTTCTTTCCCAAAGCCCTGGAAAAGCCCTTTGTTTCCTTGGGGAAGACAGTGCCTCGCTATGTCAAATACGTCGCGGTTCCCGTGCTCATCGTCACCCTGGTCATGGGCAGCGGGGTGCTGCTGCGGGAGATCACCCTCAACTCCCTGCCATTTGCCTCCCGGGACAACCTGACCCTGGTCTCCATCCTGCCGGAAGACAGCCCTTTGGAAACCCAAGCCCTCAGCGGCATTTTAACCGGCAGGCAAACCGGCGAAATCCCCTTCGTCCAGGCGGATAAAACCTATTTGGGTTACGTCATGCCGCCGGATTACATCATGCAGGGGATGATTGCCGACACCGGCGGCCATTCCCATCTGTACAAGCAGCATCACACCGTGGCCCTGATCGTCGATTGGGTATTGCATCCCTTCGCCCACCTGCGGCGTCCGCCTGCGGCCCACATGGCCGCCATGCACGGGGTGGACCCCCAGGTGGCCCGGAGACACCATTGTCCGCTGGCCATCGACCAACCGGACCTGGAATGCGACGCCTGTTCGTACCGGCGGGTAATCTTGGTGGAAATCGCCTCGGAGGCGGGCAGGCCGCTTTCCGGCAGCGATCTGCTGGCCGGCGGGGTCACCCGGACGCCGGTGGGGTTTGTGGACCTGGATGCCCAAACCGGCAAGATTATCCAGAGCTCCCGGGTGGTCAAAAGCCACGCCTGGAAGGACGTCCCGACGCCGGAGATTTAGCTGACCGGGGGCGCCCCCCGACTCTAACTTCTTACTCCCTTCCCTCCCCCCTGATTAACCGCAGCCCTCCCCGCCCGGGAAGGGCTGCGAGGCGTTCCAGCCCCCGCCAATTCCTCCCGGTGCAGCCCGCCCCGATTGCATAAATTCGCCAATCAGGACATAATCTTGCCAGGAGACCACTAACTTATGTTGCCACCCCTGAAGCTCACCGACGCCCTCAAAGGCTACACCTACGACCAGGACAAGCTTCTCACCCCGGAGGAGACCGTCCGGCGGGTGAGAAACCGTCTCTCCCGGCTGGATCTGGATATCCTGGCGGAGACCATGCGCATCGACTCCCGCAGGCTGGACATCCCGGTGTACATCAGCCTGCTGGGAGCAGACGCCAAGCGCGTGGTGCCCACCGCCAAGCAGATGGGCAAAGGGGCCACCCCGGTGCAGTCCGAGGCCTCGGCGCTCATGGAATTGGTGGAGCGCTTCAGTTTCTTTTCGTACGTGCAGGACGGCCCCCTGATCTACGGCCGGGCCCGGGATTTTAAGGGGCCGGCCCTGGACTTCGACTATCTGGCCCGCTCCCTCTTCGACGCCTCCCCGGACCTGGCCGCGGCCGCAGAAATCTACCGGGACTGGCCCCTCTATTTCGCCCCGGCCACCAACCTGACCACCGGTAAGGGGGTCTATCTCCCCTTCCACTGGTTTTACCTCATCGAGGAATACAACGGCCCCGCCGCGGGAAACTGCTACGAAGAAGCGGTGCTCCAGGCCCTGTGCGAAGTGGTGGAGCGCCACGTGGGCTCCGTCATCAGCCATGAGCGCCGGCTCACCCCGGCCCTGGACCCGGACTCGGCCCAGGACCCGGCGGCCCGGGAGCTGGTGCGGAAATTTCGGAACAACGGGATTGAGCTGTACTTGCGGGACTTTTCCCTGGACACCGGCATCCCCACGGTGGGGGCCCTGGCCTACGACCCGGCCACTTTCCCCCACGACAGCGAAATCGTCTTCGCGGCCGGCACTACCACCGACCCGGAGAAATCCCTCATCCGGGCCCTCACCGAAGTGGCGCAGCTGGCCGGGGACTTTAACCGGCGCACCAGTTACCGGCCCACCCTGCCGAAATACCATTCCCTGGAGGAAGCCTCCTACCTCATGGCCCCGGGGCCGCTGCAGCCCCTTACTACCCTCCCCAGTCTCTCCCACCCGAATCTCAAGGAGGAGATCGGCCATTGTCTCGCGGCCCTGTCGCGCCTTAATCTGGAAGCGCTGGTGGTGGACGTGGCCCATCCCCAGGTGGGGTTGCCCGTGGTCTACGTCCTCATCCCCGGCACCCACTTCCTGGACCGCACTCGGAACACCGGCACCGTCTTTCACCTGGCCAAGCTGGCGGCCCTCTACGCCCCGCCCCCGGACGCCCTCACGGCCCTTAACCGGCTCAACGCCGCCTTTCCGGAGCGCTTCGAGGTGCGCTTCTTTCTGGGACTGGCCCTGGCCAACCAGGAACGTCCCGCCGAAGCCCTAAAGCATTTTGAGCGCACCCTGGACCTGGGCCCTCCGGCCCATGAAGTCCCCAGCATCCACGTCCACCTGGGCTCCTGCCACAAGGATTTGGGAAACTACCCCCAGGCCGTCAAGGCGCTGGAGCAGGCCCTGGTCCTGGACCCCCGCCTCAAGGAGGCCCATCACCTGCTGGGCTTCTGTTTCTTCAAGATGGGGGAGTACCAGGAGGCGGTGCACTGCTTCGAGCAGGTCATCGAGCTGGACCCGGGATCGGCCATCGACTACGCCAATTTGGGGATAAACTTGCAAAGACTGGGCCTGGCCAAGGAAGCGGCCTTCGTCCTCAGGCAGGCCCTGGAGCTGGACCCCACCCTGGACTTCGCGGCCCGGGCGCTGGCAGAGTTGGGATGATTTTTGGGGGAGAGGGCCAGGGGTGTAGGACAGCCGCCCCGGCTGTCCTGGACAGGCGAGGGTGCCTGTCCTACATGTTTTTCGCCATTTTCTGAATCAGAAAATGAAATGATTCTGGGCTTTCATCCTCGGGGGTGAAACATTTGTGGTTCATGAACGTTTAGTAAGTAGCCCCTGCCCCCACTCCCCCAATCCCTTAAGAAAAATGTGCGGCGGGCACGGCCCACCATACTTCACCGTGAAAATCTAAACTGTGAAACCCCAAATCCCCCTAAATCCCCCTTTTCCAAAGGGGGACTTTAAAAACCCCCTTTATCAAAGGGGGGTAGGGGGGATTTCTCATCCCCTTGGGGGGGGTCCGATATGGACCATGAATGTTTAGCCTGCGCCAGCACAAGCTGGAAGCCCGTGCCACCTTTTACCTAAATGACTTCTTTGATCGCAATTCAGTATTAAAACCCGCCCCTGCCCGAGCCCGGCGCCCTCCCCGGCTCCCCCAAACCCCTATGGAGTCTTAATTCCCCATTGACATCTTTTCCAGACGTAGTAAATTTATTTTTCAGTCGGCCAAGTTACTCTCAGGCCGACCGCCGAGTTCTCCGGCACCCAGCCGGAGGAGCGGGGGAACCGATTTTCTGGGGCGAATCCGCCTAGGCGGTAGGACAAGTCACCTCCTGCCCGAGCCCGTCAGCTAACCCCGTAGGCAGGAGGAGGATATGCCGGAGATCTTCAGGGGTGCGCCCCGGGCGCACCCGTTTTGGCCCGCCCCAGGTTGCCCTGACCCGGCAACCCTGCCGCAGATTCAACTGCTCCCCCCAACCGGCTCGCGGCTGTGCGCCCCCAGAGCGATCCAGGCGCCGCCCCCCACCCCGGAATCCCATTCTCCTTGACCACCCGCTGCGCCCACTTGACCGGGCCGCCGGGACCGGTTTCGGTCCGGGGGCGCCTCGGCTTATTATCGGTTGTACCTCAGGCTCGGCTGCCTTACCCCTTATGGCTGCGCCGGAATTGTCCGCTTGGTAGTGCCGTCACCTTACGGGAGTTGTTTTAAGTGAAATACATCGTCTTAGCCGCGCTTAATGCGGGCCTGATTATCTTCTTCATCTACCTGCTCCGGCAGCGCGCCCTCCTCTCTTATAGCCATGGCGGCCGCGTCTGGCTGACCTACTTTGCCGTCGCCATCATCACCCTGATGGATGAGTTCACCTCCATCTTTTACGTCCCGGCCGAAGCCTACCGTTTTATCGCGTTAAGCGCCCTGGTGTTTATCGCCCTGACCAGTCTGCTCATTCGCTTCATCAGCACCCGCCTCACGGAGATCGCCGAAATCCTGGAGCATCACAATCTCATCGGCGGCGGCGTCTATTCCTTTTCTTACCTGGTCCTGGGCCCCATGGTCTCCTTCGTAGCGGTGTCCTCCATCATGGTGGATTACATCCTGACTGCCTGTATCTCCGCGGTCAGCGCGGTAAACAACGCCACTTCCTTCTTCCACTTATCCGGACATGTGATGCTGCTGATAGTCTTGGGCATCATCTGGGCCGTGGCCGGGTTGAATATCCTGGGCATCCGGGAAAACGCCCGTTTTACCTTCATGATTTTTATTGCCGCCGCCTTTATCATCCTCAATCTCATCGTCTCCGGTATCCTCAATCTGGATGCCTGGTCCATAGGGCAGATGCATAAGGCGGTGGATGATTCCATTAAACAGGTGACCACCGGCTCTCTGCTAACGAATTACGGCCACTTCATCTCCAGCATCGCCTTCTGCATCCTGGCCTACTCCGGGGTGGAATCGGTCATCCAGACCGCCGGATTTGTCCGGAGTTGGCGGGAGATCCGCAAAGCCTATATTTTCCTGGCCCTGACCGTGGGGGTAATTACCCCCCTGGTAACCATTCTGGTGTTATCGGCGCGCATCGATTTCAAGGCCCACGAAGGGGACCTCGTCACCTATTATGCCACCATGCTCAACGGGGTGCCTTTCGGCATCGCGGTGGCCGGCCTGGCCAGCTTTACCCTGATGATGGCCGTCAACACCGCCTTCGTGGCTTCCAGCGAACTCCTGGAGCGGGTGGCCCACCGCTACGGTTTTCACTGGCTCATCATTACCAACCGCCGCCAGTCCCTCTACCGCATCCACCTGGCCAGCGCCGTGTTCTTCTCCATCATTATTATGCTCACCATGGGCAGCCAGGAGGAACTGGCCAACATGTATGCCCTGGGTCTGGTGGCCTCCTTTTGCATCAATATGGGGTCCCTCATCCTGTACCGCTACTTCATGGGCACCGCGGAAGGCATGACTTACTACACCAGCCGCCTGGTCACCCTCATCCTCTGGGTCGTCCTGGTGAGCTGCTTTGCCTTCCTGGCCTACGACAAACCTCATGCCACCATGCTGTGGGCCGGGGTAACCGGGGCGATGTTGCTATCGGGGTTCATGATCGCCCGGAAGCGGGCCCCGGAGTTGAAGGAGATCGAACAGGCGGATACGGAAATGCAGATGATCCTCTATCTGTCCGAGTCCGAAGCCCCGGAGGTGCACCTCTATTTCCGCCGTTCCGAAGAGCCGGCCGACCGTGCCCCCAAAGACAACGAAGCCTACATCACCTTCTATTCCCCCCGGGTGGGCGGCATACCCCCCAAGGTGGCGCCCAATCATTTCCGCTTCCCGCTCACCAAGATCAGCCTCTATCACCGGATATTGGGCCTCTTAAAGGTAGTGGAGTACGAGCTGGCCGACCGCCGGATCGTGGTGCACTTCGGCTGGCCCATGTCTTCCTGGATGGACCGCATGGCCGTGGGGGTGATGGTGTTCAACCTCATGCGCCTGCCCCGGATGTTCCCCGATTTCGAGTTCGACCTGCGGTACAAGCGGTTCACGCCTCCCGCCGCACCTTCCGCTTAGGCCCCCGTTATCCACCTAGTGGTGATTTCAAAATTAAAGCGACAGTGGACAGCCAGTATTTTACCCCCCTTTACTAAAGGGGGGTCAGGGGGGATTTTATAACCGGTTGAAATCCCCCTAAATCCCCCTTTTTCAAAGGGGGACTTAACCTGCATAGCCTGGCTCACCAGATCTGATTTTAGGTCCAGCTAATTATGAACCGCTCCACTAGGGTAACACCGCGCCTCGGTTGCCCCCACCAGGCGCTGGAGGCGGGGTTTCCCCCCCTCAAGACCGAAAAAGCCGACATTGCCTGCAAAATAATTTTGCGGAAGATAGGGGGAATGATAGAATTCTGCCGATGTTGGCCGGAATCAGTTTGACCGCATAATGATTAACCCGCATTCCACGGGACCGCCGCCTTGCATTTAAAGTATATCCTCCTTTTCGCCATCAACCTGGCCCTGGCAGTGCTTTTCTATTTGCTGCTGCGCCGACCCGGGCGGTTGTCCTACTACCAGAACGGGCGCTGGTGGCTCACTTGGCTGTCGGTGGCGGTCATCACGTTGATGGACGAGCTCACCTCGGTCTTTTACGCCCCCGCCGAGGCCTACCGTTTCATCGGCTCCAGCGCCATCCTCTTCATCGCCTTCACCGCCGTCTTCATCCATTACATGACCACCCGGCTGGTGGAGATCGCCGAGATCCTGGAGCACCACGGCCTCATCGGCGGCGGGGTCTACTCCTTTTCCTACCTGGTGCTGGGACCCGTGGTCTCCTTCGTGGCGGTGGCTTCCATCATGGTGGACTACATCCTCACCGCCTGCATCTCCGCGGTGAGCGCCATCCTCAACGCCACCTCCTTCTTTTCCCTGCCCCACTATACGATCCTGATCCTGGTGCTCGCCACCATCTGGGCCATCGCCGGGCTCAACATCCTGGGCATCAAAGAGAACGCCCGGGTCACTTTCATCATCTTCATGGCCGCGGTCTTTATTTTTGCCACCCTCATCGTCTCGGGGATTATGGCTCTGGACGCCCCGACCATGGCCAGGTTGAAGGGCGCGGTGCAAAAAACCGCCGCCGACCTGCACCGAAATTCCATCTTTGATGTCTATCAGATTTTCATCGCCAATATCGCCTTCTGTATCCTGGCCTACTCCGGGGTGGAATCCGTCCTCCAGACCGCGGGACTGGTGCGGAGCTGGCGGGAAATCGGCAAGGCCTATATCTTTCTGGCCTTAACCGTGGGGCTCGTGACCCCCATCGTGGCGGCCCTGGCCCTGTCCGCGCCCATTGATTTTCACCAGCACGAAGGGGACTTGATCACCCATTACGCCACCATTTTGAACGGCCTGCCTTTCGGGGTGATGGTGGCGGCCCTGGCCAGCTTCACCCTCATCATGGCGGTCAACACCGCGTTTGTGGCCTCCAGCGAGCTCATCGAAAGGGTGGCCCACCGCTACGGGTTTCACTGGCTCATCGCCACCAACCGGCGCCAATCCCTCTTCCGCATTCATCTGGCCAACGCCGCGTTTTTCTCCATCATCATCCTGATCACTTCCGGCGCCCAGGAAACCCTGGCGGACATGTACGCCCTGGGCCTCATTGCCAGCTTCTGCATCAACATGGGCTCCCTCATCATTTACCGCTACTTCATGGGCACCAAGGAAGTGATCCACTTCAACACCTCCCGCCTGGTGACCCTCATCATGTGGGTCATCTTCGTCAGCTGCTTCATCTTCCTGGCCATCAAGAAGCTGCACGGCACCATGCTGTGGGGTTCGGTCACCGCCCTGGTGCTCCTGGCCGGCCTGCTCGTGGCCAGGAAGCGCGCCCCGGAGCTGAAGGCCATCGGGAAGGGCGACAACGAAATGGAGATGATCCTGTACCTGGCCGAATCTTCCGCCCCGGATATTCACCTCTACTTCCGGCGCAGCGGCGAACCGGGGCAGGAAATTACCCCGGACAACACGGCCTTTATCACCTTTTATTCCCCCCGGGCCGGCATTCCCCCCAAGATGGCTCCCAACCACTTCCGGTTGCCGCTCCTCCAGCTTAGCCTCTATCACCGCCTGGTGGCCTTACTCAGGGTGGTGGAGTACGAGTTCGGCGACCGCCAGGTGGTGGTGCACCTGGGCTGGCCCATGTCTTCCTGGCTGGACCGCCTGGCCATCGGCGTCATGATCTTCAACATGATGCGCCTGCCCCGGCTCTTTCCCCGCTTCCGGTTCGTCATGAGCTACATCGAGCCCACCGCCTCCCTGCCCGAAGCCGGCCAGGAGGCCCAGCCCGAGGCTTCCCCCTCCGAGGCCAAATAACCCGGAGGGGCTCCTCACGACCATCCTCCCGCCCAACCCGCAAAAAACCCGGTAAGGGGGCCAAACCCCGACTTACCGGGCCACGGAATAACCTTTAATACTATCAATCAGCGCATTAAAGAGGTTCCATCTCTATCCCCTCGCCCCCTTTGGGGGAGAGGGTTAGGGTGAGGGGGAATTCAATTACCTATTCGCTCCGAGTAATAAGTAGCAATCAGACCAGTGGCACAGGCGTCTCGCCTGTGCAGGCGCAGGCTAAACATTCATGCCCGCCATCGAACACCCCCAAGGGGATGAAAATCCCCCCTACCCCCCTTTATTAAAGGGGGGTTTTTAAAAGTCCCCCTTTGAAAAAGGGGGATTTAGGGGGATTTGGGGTTTCACAGTTTGGGTTTTCACGCTAAAATTTGCGGTTACACCAAATAACCCTTGATCGCAACTCGGGATAAGATTTATTTTCTAAAGGTCTTTTCGATGAGGTCGAGCCACTCAAAGAGGGTGAGCCCGGAGGCAAACTCGTCTTCCGGCAGGGCTGGGGGGATAGTTTCATCAATGACGGTCTCGGCGGTGACCAGGCAGACGGGCCAGCCGGGCCGGCCCGGAGGGAGGTGGCACTGCGTAACCAGGCGGTAGACGGTGAAGGCGGTCTCGTCGCAGGAGGCCAGGTACTGCCGGCCTGCATGGTTGAGGGTCAGTCTTTCCCCCAGCCGGCCCAGATCCCGGAAGCGCGCCTGAATCCGCTGCAGCAGTTCTGCGGGAGTGATTTCGGAGTCGTTATCTTGGTCACCCATAATCAAATATATTCGTCGGTTAGGCAGAGGCGGGGTCTCCCGCTCCCTAGCAGCACCCGGACGACCTTTGGAGACCCCGGTTATCGTAGGGTGCGTTTTACGCACCAATAATGCCGCGTGAGAGGCGCGGTTCGCGCACCGTCCTCACGCCATCAGCCTGCCGCCGCCTTTACCGCCGCCGGCGGCTCCCCGAAATTCTCTTGGTAGCGCCCCCAGAACTCGGGTAAGGCAACCCGGTGCTCCTGGGTGCCCTGCTGCTCCACCGAGAAGCTGGCCAACACCGCGCCCAGGCGGGCAGCCTCCAACCAGGAGAGCCCCAGGGCCAACCCTTTGAGAAGCCCGGCCCGGTAAGCGTCGCCCGCGCCGGTGGGGTCCAGCACCCTTCCCGCCGGCGCCGCGGCGATCTCGGCTCTCCCCTGGGCGGTCACCAGGTAAGAGCCCTCTTCCCCCCGGGTGACGATGACGGTGCCGGTTAACCGCCGCAACCCGGCCTCGTCCAGCCCCGTCTTCTGCCGGAACATCTCCAGTTCATAATCGTTGGCGATGAGGGCGAAGGCGCCGGTGGCCATCTCTTGCAGTTCCCCGCCTCCCCAGGCCGGGATGCTCTGCCCCGGGTCGAAGATGTAGCGCACCCCCCGGGCCTTGTAGGCCCGGCTGTAAACCAGCATGTCCTCCAGGGAACCCGGCGCCACGATGGCCAGATCCGCGGCCGCAGTAAGATTGTCGAACCGGTAGCCGGAAGCATGCTTCATGGCCCCGGGATTGAACCCGGTAATCTGATTGTCGGCCTGGTCCGTGGTAATGTACGCCCCCGCGGTGAACTCCTCGGGAATCTCCTTGATGCCGGTGAGGGGCAACCCCAACTGCGCCAGCCAGTCCCGGTAAGGCCCGAAATCCCGCCCCGCGGTGGCCAGGATGACGGGCTTCTCCCCCAGCAGGGCCAGATTGTAGGCGATATTGCCCGCCGTGCCCCCGAAGCGCTCGGTCAAGCCGTTCACCATGAAACAGACATTCAGGATGTGAATCTTCTCCGGCAAGATGTGATCGGCGAACCTGCCCGGAAAATCCATGATGCGGTCGTAGGCCAACGACCCGGAAACAAAGATGCGCATAGTTGACTCCAGTGGTATTTGGGGAGGGGGCCAGGGGCAGAGGGCCCCTGCCCCCTCCCCAATCCCCACCCCCAACCCCTTATAGGGGGTTGGGAGGGGAGTTTGAGGGGAGGGCGGGGGAAGCTTACAAAAAAATTTCCCCCGGTCCTCCCCTCAAATTAACCCCCAAAAAACTCTTTCGCCTCCCCCACCGTGTACAGCGAGCCGGTGACCACGATGCGGTCGCCGGGGCCGGCCAGGGATTGGGCCCGGCGCACGGCTTCGGCCACCCGGGGCACTTGCATGACTTCCAAATGGTTAAAGGCCTCGGCCCGCCGGGCCAGGTCGTCGGTGGCCGCGGCCCGGAAGTATCGGGGCTGGGTGAAAATCACGGTTTGGGCCAGGGGCAGGAGCCGGGCCAGGATGGTGTCCACGTCCTTGTCGGCCATGACCCCCATGACCAGGATGAGGCGGCCGTTGGGGCGCGCTCGCCGCAGGACCTGGGCCAGGGTGAGGGCGGCGGCGGGGTTATGGGCCCCGTCCAGCAGGACCCGGGGGTCCTGGGCCACCTGCTCCAGGCGGCCCGGCCAGCGCGTCCGGCTCAAGCCCTCCCGGATGGCCGCCTCCGGGATGCGGCAGCCTTGCCGGTGCAGAAGTTCGATGACGGCCAGGGCCACCGCGGCGTTGCGGTATTGGTGGCGTCCCGTTCAGGCTGAGCGAGAGATGGCTCAACCTTTGGGTCAGGCCCTCGTAGGTAAAGCCTCCGGCGGGGCCGCCCCGGGTCCGGAAATCGCGCCCCCCCAGGTACAGGGGAGCCCCCACTTCCCGGCAGCGTTGCTCCAAAAGGGCCAGCACCCGCTTCTGCCGGGCATAGGTCACCAGCGGCGCCCCGGGTTTGATAACTCCGGCCTTCTCCCCGGCGATGGCGCTGAGGCCTGCTCCCAGATGTTCCTGGTGGTCCCGGGAGATGTTGGTAATCACCGCCGCCAGCGGCTGCACGATGTTGGTGGCGTCCAGGCGACCCCCCATGCCGGTCTCCAGGATGATGGGGTCCGCCCCCTCCTGGAAAAAGTAGAGAAAGGCCATGGCCGTGGCGAACTCGAAGAAGGTGGGGGGCTCGGCCTCGTCCACCGCGGCCCGCACCCCGTTGATCAGAGCGAGCAGCCTCTCCGGGGCAATATCTTCATCCCCCAGGCGGAAACGCTCGGTGAAATCCACCAGGTGGGGGGAAGTGAACAGGCCCACCGGATAGCCCGCCCTGGTGAGGACGGCGCTCAGCATGGCGGCCACCGACCCCTTGCCGTTGGTGCCGGCCACGTGGAGGTAGCGGCCTCCCTGATAAGGGATCTGAAGCCGCGCCAGCAGGTCCAGGGTGGAGGACAGGCCGAACTTGATGCCGAACTTCTGTAAATCAAAGACCCAGGCCGTAGCCTGGGCCAGGTTGGCAAAGGGGGTCATGGGGCCACCCCGTTAGTACTCCTTGTATTCATGGCTCATTACCGTCACCCCGTCTGACTTGAACCGCACGGTCAGGGTGCTGCGCAGGATCTTACCTTCCGTTTTCAAGGGGGCTTTTTTGATCTGCTTGTTGTCGTCGATCACCATGAGACTCTCTGACTGCGGGTTGATCTTGCGATCTTCCGGTCTATAGGGCATGGCCGGCGCGTCTTTGAAACTTTTGTAGATATATACCGGCCCCTCCGGAGCCCGTTCAATTTCCTGGGGGTCCCCGAAGTAGAGGAGAATCTCATGCTTGGGGGTCTGGCCATCCTTGATGCGCTCCACAAACCGGGGGTTGATGGTCTCGCCGCTGACGATGCGCCACCCTCCCAAAGAGATCGGGAGCAAAATGACCAGAACCAGGGCCACTCCCCGGCCCGCAAAATTTTTCAGCCTACCGCTGTTCTCACGCAAACCGCCCATTTTTTCCTCCTGGAAGCAATCCCCAATTGCCCTCATAAAACCTTACTCTTCGTTTCCCCTCATTTTGGGGGGTGGGAGGGGTTTTTAGGGGAGTGCCGGGGCACTTACGAAAAAGTTCCCCGGCCCTCCCCTAATCTCGCCTATAACCTGCTAGCTCAACAAAACCGCAATGATGCCGCTCAAAAAGATGGCGTCGAAAGTGCCGGCGCCGCCGATGGAGGCCACCGGCGCCCCCAACTCGGGGATTTTCCCCAGGTTCAGCAGGTCGGCGCCGATGAGAATGTCCATGGTGCTGGCAATGTAAGCGCAGGGGGCCCGCAGCTCCGGGGGGCAAAACAGGTACGCCCCCAGGGCCGCCACCAGGGGCGGCACCAGACCCGGCACCCCGATGCCCAACCCCTGCACCGGCCGGGCCAGCCGGTTGACCACCAGGATCACCATCGCCAGCACCAGCGGCAGGGAGAGGCCGAAGCTTATTTTGCTCAGCAGATATATGGATAGGGCCAGGGGAATCAAAGCCCCGCCCACGTTCACCGCCAGCACGGTCTTGTGGTTGTGAGCCGTCTGGGGAACCTTAAAGCGCATACCGAAGTAGCTGACCACCTGCTCCCCCACCACTTCCCGGCTCTCGAAACTGTAGATGGGGATGTTGATCAGGCTGCCCAGCAGGGTGAGGATCAGGAGCCAGAACATTAAACTGGGGGGATCCCCAGCCGCAGGAAAGCCTCGCCGATCATCCCCACCAGCAGCAAGGGGAGCATAACCAGGGCGGCCAGGAAGAAAAAGAGCATCATTAAAAAGATCAGCGGTGGGAAGATCATGGCGTAATCTCAGTCATCCTCCAGGCCATAGGATCTGATCTTCAGGTTCAGCTCTTCCATGGAGATGCCCAGGATCTCGGCCGCCTGCCGGCGCTGACCCGCCACTTTCTCCAGGGTGCGGGTGATCAACTGCTGCTCCAGCTCCGCCAATTGGGGTTCCGCCTCGTCCGCCGCCGGACCCGCATGCGCCAATTGTTGCAGCCCCTCGGGCAAGTCCGGCAAACTGAGGGTGTCACCCCGGCAGACGATGCTCCCCCGCTCGATGATATTTTCCAGCTCCCGGATATTGCCGGGCCAGTGATAGCGCCGAAAGACCTCCAGCACCTCCGGGCCCAGGGCCTTGATCTCCCGCTGGTTCTTGGCGCTGGCAACCTTGAGGAAGTGCTCCGCCAACAGGGGCAGATCTTCCAGCCGGTCCTTCAGCAACGGCATCTCCAGGGGGAAGACGTTGAGCCGGTAAAAGAGATCGCCCCGGAACCGGCCTTCGTGCACCATCAGGCCCAGGTTGCGATTGGTGGCGGCGATGATGCGCACGTCCACCTTCAGGGTGCGGATGCTTCCCAAGGGCTCGAACTCCCGGCTCTGGAGGACCCGGAGGATCTTGGCCTGGGTGGTGAGAGAAAGCTCTCCGATCTCATCCAAAAAAATGGTGCCCCGGTGGGCCAGGACGAACCGGCCGTCCTTGCGGTTGGCGGCCCCGGTAAAGGCGCCCCGCTCATGGCCGAAGAGCTCGGACTCCAGCAAGGTTTCCGGGAGCGCCGCGCAGTTCACCACCACGAAGGGCCCCGCCGCCCGGGAGCTGTTCAGGTGGATGTCCCGGGCCACCAGTTCCTTGCCGGTGCCGGTCTCCCCCAACAGCAGCACGGTGGCCTCGGTGGGCGCCACCAACTCCAGGAGGTGGAAGACCTCCTTGATGCGCGGGGAACTACGCAGAACTCCGGAAAATTGAAAGCTCACCGTCTACTCCGGCGCTGCAATCCATGGACCACGCCATGGCAGCGACAGGCGGTGGCGATCAAGGCCCGGTCCCGGCAGCCGTTAAGGTCCCGGGCCAGGGCCAACAGCCGCCCGGGAGGATAGCCTCCCACCCCCGGGGCCAACTGGCGGCTGGCCACCACCTGCATCTCAAAACCCGGCACCTTGAGGGTTGCCAGTTGCTCATACAGAGGAATCTCCCGGGACTCGCCGCTCACAGGGCAAACCGGGCCGGCCTCGCAGTCATCGGGGCACCGGTGGCCGGCCCGGCTGAGAAAGAGTTCGCCCCCGCGGCCCCGCCTGGACTCCGTCAACCCGGCGCCCACGGCCGCCGGCACCGCCACGGTTTCCCATTCCCGCGCCACCTGAGGGTCAGCCGCCAGATAGGCGAAGGCCACGTGCACCGGCACCATAGGGATGAGCCAATCCCAGGGGGCGTCGGCCAAACCGCGGGTCAAAAAGACGATGGCGTCTTGGGCCGTGAACCGCACCCCGGGATTATCCCCGTCCCGGGCCGCCGCCAGGGCGGCCGGGTCGCGGTCCACCACCCAAAAAGCCCCACCGGCATCCTGCCGGGCCAGGCGCCCCAGGGCCAGGCGTCCGAATTTCCCCGCCCCCAGGATCAGGTAACCGGCCATATCTTTCAATCCTCCCGGGGAAACACCCCCACCACCGTAGGCAGAACAAATTTCTGCTGGTCGATGAGGTTGCCGATGGAGGTCTCCCAGGAGGGCGGCGAAAAGAATTCGAAGTTCTTGATCTTGATGAGCAGCTGCGCTTCGGTGCCCCCGTCCAGATTGAGGGCGGAGTCGATGTCAAATTTGCTGTCTTTGAGAAAATGGGCGAACTCGTTCAGGGTGAAAAACCGGTTGAAGGAATTGAACACCAGGATGTTGCCCACCCGGTCGGCGGCGATGACGGTGCGGTGGGCCCGCTTGTCGCTGTTGCGCACCCGGATCTGGCCCTTGTAGTCCAGCAATAACGGAAAGGATTGCACCCCTTGCGTCCAGGGCAATTTCTTGGGATCAATGGGGG
The DNA here is from genome assembly GCA_963790655.1 of uncultured delta proteobacterium. Taxonomy (GTDB): domain Bacteria; phylum Desulfobacterota; class Desulfobaccia; order Desulfobaccales; family 0-14-0-80-60-11; genus DASWLF01. The sequence continues at coordinate 310,770 of CAWBPT010000012.1, forward strand.
TGAGCTGCAGGTCCAAGATGGTGGCCCGGGGCAGGTCCGGCGACATGCCCTTGGGCTCCGCCACGAACATGCCGCGCATCTGCCGGTTGCCGGCGGGCCCTATGGGGTTGCCGTCGGAGATCACCAGGCCCACCGGGTTGCCCTTCCGGTCATAGAAGCTGCCGTTGAAGACGATGGGGGCGTTAAGTTGCTGCTGCCAGGCGGTGATGGGTTGGGGAGCCTGGTGGAAGACCCGGAAGGCGTTGGTGGCGGGGTCTATCTTGACCACCGCCAGGGTGGTCACCACTTCGCCCCCCTTCAGAACGTCTATCTGGGCGAAATTGAGGCCCCGCCCGATGGACTGCCATTTGAGGGGAGTGTGGGTCAAATCCTCTGCCAGGGCTAAGGGGGCAGACCCCAGACCGAGCATCCAGATGAGAGCAAAAGCTAAAATCCTGACGGTCACCGCCTCTCCTTGCAGACCGACGAAATATCAGCTATTTTACCACGAGCAGTAAAATTCGTCCATAAGCTTGAAAATATGTCCTTGCAACTGGCAGATTCCCACGCCCACCTGGACTTGGAGGAACTGGCCCCCGACCAGGAGGCGGTGCTCCGCCGGGCCCGGGAGGCCGGGGTGGCCCTGATCATCAACATCGCCACGGGGCTGGCCGATTCCCCCCAGGTGCTCCGCACCGCCCGGCAATATCCCGAGGTGTTCGCCGCCCTGGGGGTCCATCCCCACGGGGCGGGGAACCTTAAGGAGTCTGACCTGGAGGCCCTGGCCCCCCTGATGGCGGACCCCAAGGTAGTGGCCGTGGGCGAGATCGGCCTGGATTTCTACCGGCGCCGCTCCCCGGAAGAGACCCAGAAATACTGGTTCCGGCGCCAGCTGGCATTCGCCTCGGAGCACTTAAGGCCCGTGGTGGTCCACACCCGGGAGGCCACCGCCGCCACCTTGGAGATCCTTCAGGAACACCGGAGCCGGCTCGTCGGCGGGGTGATGCACTGCTTTACCGGGAGCCTCCCGGAGGCCCTGGCCTTCCTGGACTTGGGGATGTTCATCTCCTTTTCCGGCACCCTTACCTATCCCAAGGCCGGTCCTTTGCGGGACGTGGCCAAACAATTGCCCCTGGACCGCCTCCTGGTGGAGACTGACTGCCCCTATCTCCCGCCCCAACCCTGGCGAGGGAAGCGCAACGAACCGGCCTATGTGGCGGCCACCGCCCGGCAGCTGGCGGAAATCCGGGGCCTCACCCTGGAGGAAGTGGCCGCCCGGACCTGGCGGAACACCCTGACCGCCTTCGGGATAGCCGGAATCGCGCCCGAACTTTCCGAGTGAGTCTGGTCTACCGCCTTTTTTCGCTAATTCTTGTTTTCATGGGTTCTTGGGACACGGCATGAGGGCAAATTAAACAGAGACCAAAAGGTCTTAAAAAGTCCCCCTTTGAAAAAGGGGGATTTAGGGGGATTTCATGAGGTTATATAAATCCCCCCCTGCCCCCCTTTTTCAAAGGGGGGTGATTGTTTCCATCTCAGGCCTTTTGATTAACTCTCTCCCTCCTCCCTATCCTAAGTCGTTTAAATCTTATATAATATGTTCTATACTTTTGCCGGTGGCACAATTTAACCCCGGATTTTCATGAGCCAAGTTGCCGATAACCTGGAAGAGGTAAAAAGTCGCATTGCCGCCGCGGCCCATGGGGCCGGCCGGGACCCCGGCGAGGTGCGCCTGGTGGCGGTGAGCAAGAAGGTGGACCTGGACCGCCTCCGCCAGGCGGCGGCCGCAGGCCACCATTTGTTCGGCGAAAACTACGTGCAGGAGGCCAAAGGCAAGATCGCGGCCCTGGGACCCGGCCTCAGCTGGCATCTGGTGGGGAGCCTCCAAACCAACAAGGCCAGGGACGCGGTGGCCCTCTTCGACCTGATCCACACGGTGGACCGCCTGAGATTGGCCCAGGCCCTGGACCAGGCCGCCGGCCGCCTGGACCAGGTCCAGGAGATCCTCATCCAGGTCAACCTGGCGGGTGAGGAGACCAAATCGGGCGCCGCCCCGGAAGAGGTGCCGGATTTGCTCCAAGAAGCAGCCCGCCTGCCGCACCTCAAGGTTATGGGTTTGATGACCATGCCGCCCTGGTTTGACGACCCCGAGGCGGTGCGCCCCTACTTCCGGGCCTTAAGGGAACTGCGTGACCGGCTGCGCCACCTGTTCGCCCTGCCGCTCCCGGAGCTCTCCATGGGCATGTCCGGCGACTACGAGGTGGCGGTTGCCGAAGGGGCCACCCTGGTGCGGGTGGGCACCGCTATCTTCGGGGCCCGGCCCGGCCACTGAGGATGATTTACAACACCAGTGCCGTGATTCATAAATTGTCTTCAATAAATCGAGTCCGCGCATCGGCATGCTGGGTTTTTAAGTCCCCCTTTTTTAAAGGGGGATTTAGGGGGATTATTAAGTGGTTATTTAATCCCCCCTACCCCCCTTTCTTGAAGGGGGAGAAGAAACCATGGTTTCTAAATGTGGTAATAATTAGGAACGCGATACTCGCTTCTCTCACCCTTTCCAGCCCTCGACTGGTTGAAGTAGCACCGGGGTCATTATGTGGGAATACTGGCAGTATGCACCATTTGATTTGGCCAAGTTGGTAATCGCCGCGGTGATCGGCGGCGCCATCGGCTTTGAAAGAGAGGCTCACGGTCAGGCCGCCGGGCTCAGGACCAACATCCTGGTCTGTGTGGGGTCCTGCCTCTTGATGATGCTCTCCCTGCAGATGGAAGAAATTCACCGCCACCTCTCGGTGGACCAATCGGTGGTGCGCCTGGACCCGGCCCGCATCGCCTCTTATGCCATCGCCTCCATGGGCTTCCTGGGGGCCGGGGCCATCATCCAGGGCAAGGGCACGGTGCGGGGCCTGACCACCGCGGCCGGCCTCTGGCTGGTCACCGGCATCGGCCTGGCCATCGGCGCCGGCTACCTCATCCCGGCCCTGTTCGCCACCCTGGTCAGCCTGCTCATCCTTTACGGGCTGCGCCGCATCAAAGCCCTGTTCGCCCACGACCTGCACACTATCCTCACCTTGAAGTACCGGGACCCGCACCCCCCACTGGAGGAAGTGCAGCGTACCCTGGCGGAAAGTCAGATTTCCGTCCAGTTCATTAACTATAAATTGGAGCCTCCGGCCGATACCGTCACTTACCGCCTGCGCCTGCTCAGCAAGGACGATATCACCTGCAAAGACGTGCTGGCCGTCATCAGCAAGACCGAAGGACTGCTGGAAGCGGACTGGACCGAAGGCGAAGTGGCTTAATCAAGAGAAAGATGCTTCCCGGCAAAACCTTAGCCCCCGGCGCCCGGGTGGGCCTGACCACCACCATCCCGGTGGAGGTCATTCTGGCCGCGGGGCTGGTTCCGGTGGACCTGAACAATCTCTTCATCGCCTCGCCCGATTCTCTGGCCATGGTGAGCCAGGCCGAGGCCGCGGGCTTCCCCCGCACCATCTGCGCCTGGGTCAAGGGCATCTACGCGGCGCTCCAATCCCGCCCGGACCTGGGCGCGGTCATCGTGGCCTGCCAGGGGGACTGCTCTTACACCCAGGCCCTGGGGGAGATTCTGGCAGCCGAAGGCCAAGACGTCATCCATTTCAAGTTCCCTTACCCCCGGGACCGGGAAGGGCTGCGCCGGGAGATCCGGGACCTGATGGCGCACCTGAACGTCGGCCAGGCGGCGGTAGACCAAGTCCAGACCCTGCTTAAGCCCTTGCGCCGGCAGCTCGCGCTGCTCGACCGCCTCACCTGGGAGACCGGCCAGGTGACCGGGGCCGAGAATTTTCAGTATCTCATTGCCGCCTCCGACTTCCAGTCCGATCTTGCGGCTTTCCAGGAGAAAGTCGCCGCCTTCCTTAAGGAGGCCCAGAGCCGCCCTCGGGGGAATTCCCTGGTGCGCCTGGGCTTCGCGGGCATCCCGCCGATTTTCTCGGACCTATGGGACTACCTGGAGGAGCTGGGGGCTGCGGTGGTCTTCCACGAATTCCCCCGGCAATTCAGCATGCCCTATCCGGACCTGGACCTGGTGGACCAGTACCTCAGCTATACCTACCCCTACGATATCTCCGGCCGCCTGGCGGACCTGGAAGAAGCCGCCGCCTCCCGCCGCCTGGACGGCCTGGTGCACTACACCCAGAGCTTCTGCTTCCGCCAGATGTTCGACCAGGCCATCCGGGAACGCCTGAATATCCCGGTCCTCACCATCGAAGGGGACCGCCCCACCCCACTCGATTCCCGCACCCGTATGCGCCTGGAGGCCTTCGTCGATGTCCTGCGACCGTGAGAATCGGGGTGAGCGGTGGTTGGGGGAGGGGGCTAAGGGCCCACGGCCCTTACACTTACAAAAAACTCCCCCAAACCCCCTCCCCCAAACCCTTATGTTGGGCGGGTTGAGTCGGGGCCATAGGCCCCGCCTTAACCCGCCCCAGTTCAGAGGGGTGGGAGGGGAGCTTGAGGGGAGGGCGGGGGAATCCCTTACAAAAAATTCCCCCGGCCCTCCCCTCAATCCCGCCCCGCAGGGTGGGGGGAGGGCAGGGACCGGTGGCACAGGCGTCCCCGCCTGTGGAAGTCCCTGGCCCTCCCCCCACAAATCCCACCCCCAGGCCTGCGGCTTGGACTTTGGCAGTCGGTTTGTGAAGTTGGTTTACGAGCTATCCCGGGGCGGTTTCGGGCGGCGCAAGATAGACAGTCTCGTCTTTTACCGCGATTATCTCCAGCGGGGTCAGGGCCGTCTGGCGGTGGATTGGGAGCGCTTGCGCCTGGCGCCTCCCGGGGCCCTGGTGGTCACGGGTTACGGCAAAAATCTCTTGCAGGAGCACTTCCCCGCCATTACGGAGATTAGGGCCCATTTCCTGGGGGTCCGGTTCCAGACCGGATTGGACCATTTCGTCCTCCTGGAAATGGGGGGCCAGGACACCAAGGTGCTTTACGTCAAAGGCGGCCGGGTCTTTGATTTCCTCACCAACGACCGGTGCGCCGCGGGCACCGGCCGTTACCTGGAAAACATGGCCCGTTTCCTGAAAATGCCTCTGGCGCAATTCGCCGGCGCCTGGGAAGAGCCGGTGCAGATCTCCCAGACCTGCGCCATCTTTGGCGAAAGCGAACTGGTGGGGCATCTGCTGGGGGGAGTGGAGCCGGCCCGCATCGCCGCGGGGGTCAACGCCTCGGTGGCCCGGCGGGCTTATGCCATGGTGCGCCGTTACCGCTGCCCCACCCTGGTGTTCGCCGGCGGGGTGGCGCGCAATCCGGCCGTCACCCGGCTTCTCCGTCAGTTGGTCGATTATCGCGTCGTGGTCCCCGTCCACCCCCAATTCACCGGCGCCCTGGGCAGCTGCCTGGAGGCGCAGCGGCAACTGGCCCGGAAGGAGCCATGACCCGGCTCTCCCCGGGGGACCCCCTGGTCCTGGCGCTTTCGGAGCTGATGGGCCCGGAAGGTTTCAGGGAGCCGCCCGCGGGCGCCGTCTCTCCGGAGCCCCTGCCTTCCTCCCGGGCGGTGTACCGCTTCACCTTCTCCCAAGGGAAATATGCGGTGGTGGGCAAATTTTTTGCCGCTTACCCGCCCGAGACCTCCCTCGACCAGGGACTGGTGCAGGAATACGACAATTATCTCCAGCTCCCGGCCCTGGGGATTAATGACGGCTACGTGCCGCGCCTCCTCGGGCGCCGCCCGGAAGTGGGGCTGGGGCTGCTGCTGGAGGCGGTCCCCGGACCGGACCTGGACCGGCTCCTGGCCCTGGCCGGCGAGGGCCGCGGCGCCCACCTCCTGAACCCGGCATTGGCCGGGTTGGCCCGGTTGCTGGCTTTTTTCCATTCCCGGCCGGTTAGGGAGAAGGCGGTGATCCCGGAGCCGGCCCTGGCTTACCTGGATAAGCTCATGGGGCAATTGGCAGAGGCGGGGCTGTTATCCCCGGAGGATCACCGGAGCCTGGCAGAGGAGGGGCATCTCTGGGCCGACCGGTTTGCCTCTTTTCCCGATCGCCAGGTGCTGGTCCACGGGGACGCCACCCCCACCAACTTTCTCTTTCCCGACGGCCGGGCCGTGGCCCTGGACCTGGAACGCCTGCGGGTCGCCGACCGCCTGTGGGACCTGTCCTGGGTGGCGGCGGAACTGAAGCACGCCTGGGGCTGGCGGCTGGGCAATTTTAACGCCGCGGAGGGGGCCATCCGGCACTTTTTCCAGGCTTACCTGGAGGCCCTGGCGCCGGAGCCGGATACGGCCCGCCGCCTCCAGCATCTCAACCCCTTTTACATGGCCCTGGCGGAGTTGCGCATCGCCCGCAATGCCTACCTTTCCCGGGACTACCGCCGGGAGCTGGTGGCCGAGGCCAGGCGCTGCCTGGCGTCGGGCAGGAGGTTGTGATTGCCGGTGGGGCGGCCTCCGTGCCCGCCTTCCATCCATGTCCTTGCCCAAAGCTGCAAGCTTTTGTAGGGTGCGTCTTACGCACCAAGAATGGCGCGTGAAACGCGCCCTACTGCTGAAAGCTGACCGCTGACAGCTATTGCCATATAATTAATCCGCTCATGTGACTTAGTGCTTATCCGTAATTAAATAGACATTTGATAAATAATATGGCATGTATACCTCATCAATTAATTATCGGAGGTGCACATGCCAAGGTTGCCGTCATGGGCTGTTTCCGATGCTTTTTGGGCGCGTGTGGAGCCTCTCTTGCCGCAACCGGCAAGGGACCCGAATAAACCTTATATCCGTAAACAGGGTGGTGGCAGAAAACCGTTAGATTATCGCAAGGTATTTGAAGGTATTGTCTACGTTCTCCGTACCGGTTGCCAATGGAAGGCCGTCCCCAAAGAAAGATATGGCAGTCCCAGTTCCATCCATGCCTACTTTCGCCTGTGGGAAAAGGCCGGGGTATTTCTCGCCATCTGGCGTGCCGGGTTGGCGGAATACGACGAAATGGAAGGCATATCCTGGTCATGGCAAAGTATTGATAGCGCCTTAACCAAAGCTCCTTTGGCACTGGAGGCGGTTGGGCCGAGTCCGGTGGATAGGGGGAAAAAAAGGAAGCAAACGCCATCTGTTGGTGGAAGGCCATGGCGTCCCTCTGGCCATCGTCGTTACCGGGGCAAATAGGCATGATGTAACTCAATTAGCAATCGTCTTGGATGCCATCGTGATCAAACGACCAACTCCGACACCGGAACAGCCTCAAACCCTTTGCGCCGACAAGGCCTACAAAGGGAAGCCGGCGTATCAAAGCATTGTTGACCGCGATTATATACCTCGCATCTTCAAGCGAGACGAGGAGATCATGGCCCAAAGGACAATTCCTGGTTATCAGGCGCGTCGCTGGGTCGTGGAAGTTTGCAATTCATGGTTCAACCGGTTTCGGAAGATCCTGGTTCGCTATGAAAAAACCCTTTCCAGCTACATCGCATTGCATCATCTGGCAGCGGCCATAATTTGCTGGCGAAAAGTTGGAGTTATTTACGGATAAGCACTTAATACCAAATCGCCGTCAAACGGGTAATTTTTTGTAGGGGCGGACCTGCGTGTCCGCCCGCTCTTAGGGCGCACACATGGGTGCGCCCCTACAATAAACACATTGTTGGAGGGAATCTTCAGGGCAATCTTCATTACTTCTTTGAAGGCAATGTGGTATTAATACCAAACTCAGGACCCAAACCTATGAAGACTCTCTTGATCATCGCCGGCTCCGATCCGGGGGCGGGCGCCGGACTACAGCAGGATCTGAAGACCGCCACTTTGCTGGGCGTGTACGGCCTGACGGTGGTCACCGCCCTCACCGTCCAAAACAGCCGGGGGGTGCGCGCCGTGCACCCGGTGGCCCCGGAGGTGGTGGCGGCCCAACTGGACGCGGTGCTGGACGACTTCCCGGTGGCCGCGGTGAAGGTGGGGATGCTGGCCACCGCGGAGATTGTCCGCACCGTGGCCGCCAGGCTGCGGGACCTGGACGGCGTCCCCCTGGTGTTGGACCCGGTGCTGGCCGCCGGCGCCGGCACGGCCCTGCTGGAGGAAGCCGGCCTGGCGGCCCTTAAGGAAGAGCTTTTCCCCCTGGCCTTGCTGCTCACCCCCAACGCCACGGAGGCGGCCCGCCTGACCGGCCTTAAAATCAAGACCCCTGAAGACCTGGCCCAGGCCGCCGTCCGCCTCCAGGCCCTGGGGCCCTCATGGGTCCTGGCCAAGGGGGGGCACCTGCCCGGGGAACCGGTGGATGTCCTCAGCGACGGCAAAAATACCTATCACCTGCCCGGCGCCCGCTTGCGCGCCCCCCACCACCACGGCTCCGGCTGTCTGCTGGCCACGGCCTGCGCCGCGGGCCTGGCCCGGGGGCTGGCCCTGCCGGAAGCGGTAAACCGGGCCCGGGACCTGGTAGTCCAGGCCCTGAAATACGGCCTGCCCCTGGGCCAAGGCGTCGGTCCCGTCAACCCCTATGCGCCCTTCGCCCGGGAGACGGCGCGCTACGAAGTGCTGGAAGCGCTAACTACCGCGGCGGCCCGCCTTCAAAGGGAAGACCTGAGCCCCCTCATTCCCGAAGTGATGAGCAACCTGGGATACGCCGCCCCCTACCCCGAGGGCCCCCAGGACGTGGCCGCCTTTCCCGGCCGCCTGGTGAAGACCCCCGGCGGCCTCGTTATTCCGGCGCCGCCGGCCTTCGGGGCCTCCAGGCACATCGCCCGCGTCATCCTCACCGCCATGACCACCCACCCGGACCTCAGGAGCGCCATGAATATCAGGTATGTTGAGGGGATTGAGGAACTGGCGCCTCTGCTGCACCTCAAGGCGGCTTCCTTCGACCGGAGCCTGGAGCCGCCGGACGTCAAGGCCAGAGAGGGGGGCACCCTGGCCTGGGGCGTGGCTCAGGCGCTCCAACCGGGTCAGAGCCCCCCGGACCTCATCTGCGATCAGGGCGACTGGGGCAAGGAACCCATGATCCGCCTCCTGGGTCCCAACCCCATGGCCGTGGCCGAAAAAGCCCTGGCCCTGAAAAACGCCCTCCGCGCCGCGGGGAGGATATAATACAGGATTCACCACCAAGACACCAAGGACACCAAGTTAGAAAAAACGAGGTGCCTTGGCGCTTGGGCGCCAAGGCACTATAACTTTCTTGGTGCTCTTGGTGTCTTGGTGGTTAAATTTTTAGCCCCTTCTCCTTACCTTCAGTGCTCCGTCATGATCACCCGGTACAGCGCCAGGCCTACCATCAGGTCCGCGAACAGGATGACGATATCGGGAAAGGTGGTGAGCAGCAGCCAGCCGAAGAAATTTTCCCAGGGCATGATCTTGATCCAGCCGTCCCGGGTAGCGCTGAGGGAGTAGTCCGCCATCATGATGATCCCCAGGTAGGCCAGGAAGCTGTTGAGAATCACCCCCAGCAGGGCGGTGCCCCGGGACAGGAACAGCAGGCTCACCAGCCCCAGGTCGATTAAGGAAAAGAGGTTGGGCCAGAGATAAGTGGCGTCCTTGGGCGGATGGATCCGGAGATGCAGCAGGGCGGCGCCCGCCGCCAGGGCCACCAAGGCCGCCCAGAGGAGATGGCGTTGGGCTTTCATGGCTTGCCGAAATCTATCGTATAGCCCAGGAGAAACAGCAGGGCGACGGCGAGGGCATGGAGGATGAACCACCCGGGCCGGGGAAACAGCACGTAAGGAATAAAGCGGAGCACCGGCTCACCCCTTGAGGAACGCGGCGGTCAGCCGCCCCGCGGTGTACACCAGGGCAAACCCCAGAAAATGGACCACCCACCAGCGAAACGAGAGAAATTGCCAGCCCTGGCGCATGGCTTCACCTTCCTTGAGTCAAGATCGCTTTGCCGACAAGTTAAGGCTGCCGGCCGGGATAATCCAGTCCCCTTTATATGAAAATGTCGCGCCGGCGCCCTCGCCGGCACCGGAACCGCCGAGGGCGGCGGTTCTACCTTTCATGGTGCTGCCGCAGGGACCATAATCTAGGGGCTGGTCCAGCGGATGCCTGCGGTTGCCAGGAAAATGCGCCGGGGCCCCAAAGATATATTCTGGTGGCACAGGCTTCCAGCCTGTGCAGGCGCAGGTTGAAACCTGCGGCTGCCTCTTTCTGGTGCATGTGAGCCGATAGGGCAAAATACTTGCCGGACACTATTGGGTTAGGAGGGGCTTATACCAGGTGGCGCTCATAGAGGTACAATCAGCATTTTTGCTGTAGGGGCGCAATTCATTGCGCCCTTGCGGGCGTGATAAATCACGCCCCTACAAGTCGGAAAGCTGCCGGATCCGTTGCATGATGGCGGCGGTGAAGGCCGGCGCCTGTTTCGCCTCAGGATGGCGCAAGGGGGCGCCCACCTGCACTTCCACGTCGCAGCCCCCCCAACCCCTCCAGCCCCTCCAGCCTCCTCGAGGGCGGTAGGAGACCCCCACAGGCACAAAGGGCAGGAGGCCCAGGCCGTTTTGCCCCTGGAGCTTCAGAAGGAGTTGGATGAGGCGGTGTTTGCCGGGGCCCACTTGCCCCCGGAAGAAAGTTCCTTCCGGAAAGAGCACGAGGTAACCCTTTTGTTCCAGGAGCGGCAGCAGCCGCTTGAAGGAAGACAGCGTCGCCCGGGGCCGCCGGCGGTCCACCGGCACGCCCCCCCAGGCCCTTAGCAGCTCCCGCACCACCGGATATTGAAACAGCTCCACCTTGGCGATGTAGTGGAGCGGCGGCGGCAGCGCCATGCCGATCAAGGGGATGTCTTCCCAGCGCTGGTGCCTGGGGCAGATGATGGCGGGCCCCTGAACCGGCAGGTGCTCCAACCCCTGAACCCGCAGGGAAAAATACCGCCCCAGGGTCTGGCGGCACAGCCAGCGGCCCAGACGGTAAAAATTAGGTGATAAAGACCGGGGCAATATACGCTCCGACTAGTATATTTTAGGGAGGAACCGGGGTCAGGTGGCGCCGGCGTCTCGCCGGTGCTGGAGGGCCAGGTTTAAAACCCGCCCCTGCCTGGCCATTTTCCCGGTTTCATCAGCCCAGGCATCTAAAAGACCATTGGCGTGATTCCCCGATAAATTCACCGGGGCTGGGGGGGCTGGGGGGCTGGGTCTTCCCGCGCCGCTTCTACCCTGCCCTTTCCAGGGCCTCCCGGGGCCGGGATTGACTTTTTCTTTAAAATAGCAAAAGTTAAACCCAGGTTCAACCCGTTAATAGCCCCCTGAAGGGACGGAGGCAAGCCATGATCTATCTGGACTACAACGCCACCACTCCCGTGGCCCCGGAGGTGGCTCAGGCCGTGCAGCCTTATCTCCACGGCGAGTTCGGCAACCCCAGCTGCGATTACCCCCTGGGGCTTAAGGCCCGGGAGGCCGCGAGCCAGGCCCGCCGCCAGGTGGCGGACCTTATCGGCTGCGCCCCGGCGGACGTGGTCTTCACCAGCGGCGCCACCGAAGCCAACAACACCGTCCTCAAAGGCGTCGCCCTGGAGCGCCGCCGGGGTCGGATCATCACCGCGGCCACGGAGCATCCTTCGGTGCTTAACCCCTGCCTTTTCCTGGACTCCCTAGGGTTCAGAGTCACCATCCTGCCGGTGGACGCCGCCGGCCTGTTGGACCCCGAGACGGTGCGCCGGGCCCTCACCCCCGACACTATCCTCATCAGCGTCATGCACGCCAACAACGAGACCGGGGCCCTCCAGCCCCTCGCCGACATCGGCGCCCTGGCCCGGGAGGCGGGGGTCCTGTTTCACACCGACGCGGCCCAAAGCGTGGGCAAGGTGGAGGTGGACGTCTCAAAGCTGCCGGTGGACTTCCTCACGGTGGCGGGCCACAAGTTCTACGCCCCCAAGGGGGTGGGGGTCCTGTACGTGCGCCCGGGAGCGGCATTTAGCCCCTTGCTGCACGGGGCCTCCCAGGAAGGGGGGCGCCGGGCCGGCACCGAAAATGTCCCCTATATGGTAGCCCTGGGAGAAGCCTGCCGCCTGGCCCGGGAGCGCCTGGCAGCCGACACCGCACACCTGAAAACCCTGCGGGACCTGCTGCATCAACTCCTACACGCCGGCTTGCCCGGCCTGATCCTGAACGGCCCTCAAGACCGGCGCCTGCCCAACACCCTGAACGTCTCCTTCCCGGGGATTTCCGGCTGCGACCTCATGGCCGGGGTGCCGGAGGTGGCCGCCTCCCTGGGCTCCGCCTGCCACGCCGGCCGGGAAGCCATCTCTCCGGTGCTGGCGGCCATGGGGGTGACGCCGGAGGCGGCCCGGGGTGCGGTGCGCTTCAGTGTGGGCCGCTACACCACCGCCGCCCAGGTGGAGGAAGCCGCGGCCTTACTGCTAAACCGGGCCCGGGCCCTCGCTGGAAAAGCTTGATTATTAGGGGAGGGGGCTAAGGGCGCCCGCCCTTACCCCCTCCCCTAACACCCCTCCCCCAATCCCTTATGCGTGAATTAAGCCGGAGACTTCACCACCAGCCGGCCCTTGGGAACAAGGCATGGCGGGCGGTGCCCACCCCTTTCGTCCCTTTATACCGCGTTGCCTTCAAAGAAGTAATACGGATTGCACCCAACAACGTGTTTATTATGTAGGGGCGCACCCGTGTGTGCGCCCTCAGAGCGGGCGGACACGCAGGTCCGCCCCTACCAAAAAATACCTGTCTGACGGCGACTTGGTATTCGCCCATTCGTGGTCTTTGCTGAAGGTTGACTGCTGACTGCTGATGACTAACTTTTGAGGATCAATTCGGTAATGAGGATGTTGGCGATCTGGCGGGAGTCGATTTCGTAGCTGCCCTCTTCCAGGGCCTCTTGGACGGCAGCCACCTTTTCCGGCCTGACCTCGGCGGTCTCGTCCACGATCTGACGGGCTTTTTCTAACAACCCCTGCTCCACCGCCTCCGGGGCCGGCTCCGGGCCCGCGCCCGCCGCCCGGGGCTGCGCCGCGGCTGCACCCTTTTTTACTCCGGGGCCTTGATTATCGTTTTGATCCATAAGTGTTGATAATTATGCAACTTTTATTCCAAAAAGTCAAGTGCTGGCTGCCGTTATCAAGCAGGCTCCCGTTACCAGATATCCAGCCCGAATTGTGGGGGCTCATCGATCCTGCCCAGTGTTATCAAGCGGGCTCCCTTTACCAGATATCCAGCCCCCCTCCATTTTTCTTATCGGTTCCGGCGCGCCGATCTTGAATAAATTTTTCCTCCCTCTCAGCAGCCCATCCCAAGCCCCACAAGCCCCCCTCAAGCCGCCCTCAAGCCCCTCCGGCCCACCAGATGTAGAGGAATTGGGGCCCGGCCATCTCCAGGTCCAGGTCCGGCACCATGGAATAGATGGTGGGCTTATAACTTCCGGGGCGGTGATACCTGACCACCCGGGCTTCCTTGGGGAGATTGGCCTTGGACCTGGCCAAATTCAGGGCGTCGTCCAGATAACCCAGCTGATCCACCAGCTTCAGGTCCCTGGCCTGCTCCGCCGTGAAGATGCGGCCGTCGGCCACCTTCAGGGTCTCCTTCAGGCTCAGCTGGCGGCCGGCGGCCACCACGTCCACGAACCGCCGGTAGAACTGGTCGATGACCTGCTGCATCATCTCCTTTTCCTGAGGCGTGGCCGGCCGGAAGGGCGACCAGAAGTCTTTCCAGCGGCCGCTCTTCACCAGGTCTTCATCCACCCCCACCTTGTCCATGAGCCCCTTAAGATTGAGCTTCATGGCCAGCACGCCGATAGAGCCGGTGATGCAGGTGGGGTAGGCGATGATGGCGTCGCCCGCCTGGGCCACGTAATAGCCCCCCGAGGCGGCCAGACCCTGGAGGCAGACCACCACCGGCACGTGGCGCTCCGCCTTGAACGCCTTGATCTCATGCAGGATTACATCCGCGCCGGCCACCGTCCCCCCGGGGGAGTTGATCTTTACCACCACCGCCTTGATGCGGTCATCCTTGGCGGCCTTTTCCAGCTCTTCCTTGACCCGGGCCGGGGAAGTAACCCCTTTCAGCAGACCCAGGATGCGGTGGGGCCCCTCCAGGATCGCCCCGGAGATATCCAGGAGCAGGATCTTATCCCCCCCGAAACCGGAGACCGTCTGCTCCTTCAGGGGAGCGGGCTCCTCAAACAGGGAAACCTTGACGGTGATGCACCCGGCCGCCAGCAGCAACAAAATCCCGGCGACAGCCCCTATCCTGAAGAGAAAAGCGGTTTTTGAGGGAGGGGGCCAGGGGCACCCGCCACTTACAATCCCTCCCTCAGACTTCCTCCCCCAACCCCTTAAGTTAAAGGATGGATATTTAGGGCATGACAAGCGCCCCCTAAATCTTTTCATAGACTCGGGGGTGCTGAAGGCACACGAATAGAAACCTTTAAAAAGCCGCATAAGCCGCCTCTTCAGGGGATTGAAATCAGTTCCCCTTCTTATAAGATATGTGGGGGAACGACGCAATCCCGGAAGGCTATTTAGGTCGCGACCTCTGGTCTGAAAAGTTCATAGTTCAAGGTTCAAGGTTAAGGAAAAGGCTTCGAGGGAACTTTTCATAATTTATGGGTGAGCCGAAGGGTCATGAGCGACTGGTCTGAAAAGTCCGTAGTTCTCGTGGGGTGTGTCTTATAACAAGGTGCCGTCAAAAAGGTATTTTGCATGTAGGGGCGTGATTTATCACGCCCGCAAGGGCGCAATGAATTGCGTCCCTACAGCAAAAATGCTGATTTTACCTCTATGAGCGCAACCTGGTCTGACGCATCCGGAACTGTCGCGCGGGATGCGCCCTGCGAAGCTGACCCGGGTATTTTTCTGCCGGATGCCGTGACGGCGCGGGATTTTTGCCAGGAAGGTGGATAGGGCGCGCCAGGGGTGGTCGGCAAAAAACCCCTTGACACATTTGAAATAAATGATAAAGAATAATCGTTTGAGACGTTATCACCGTATCGACCTTTTCTTTCTTTCACTTTAAAGTGCACCTGCATGATGGGAAAAGGGGGGTCAGGACGATAGGTGCTATCTGACTACGGGAGGAGGCGAAATGGATGCCCGGCGTCAGGGTAAAACCCAACGAACCTTTCGAGGTTGCCTTAAAGCGCTTTAAGAAACAGTGCGAAAAGGCCGGGATTCTCTCTGAGATTCGCAAAAGAGAACACTACGAAAAGCCCAGCATTAAGCGCAAGAAGAAAATTTTGGCGGCCAAGAAACGGGCTTTGAAGAAGCTGCGGAAAATTGAGGGTTCATGAAATCCCTTTATGAGCGGCTCGATGAGGCCTTCAAAGGGGCCATCAAACAGCAGCAGCCCGTGGCGGCGTCAACCTTGCGCTTGCTGAAAAGCGCCATTCGCTACCGCGAAGTGGAGCTCAGGCGCCTGTTGACCGAGGAAGAATTGCAAGCCACGGTCGCCACTCAGGCAAAACAACGTCGGGAGGCCATCGGCGAGTACACCAAAGCCGGCCGCCCCGAACTGGCCAAAAAAGAAGAGGAGGAACTGGGCGTCCTCCTCTCTTTTTTGCCGCCGCAACTGAGCATCGAGGAAGTGGAAGCCGCGGTTTCCCAGATCATCCAGGAGTTGGGGGCTTCTGGACCGAAGGATTTTGGGAAGGTGATGAAGGCCGCCATGGCCCGCCTCGCCGGCCGGGCCGACGGCAAACTGATCCAGGAGATCGCGCGGCAGCACTTGAGTTCTTAACCCCTCCACCAGTTACCAGAACCCTGGAGCGCCATGCCAGAGCAAACCTTGACCGCCCTGGAATTCCCAGGGCTTCTCCGGGTAGTGCAGCTCTATGCGGTTTCCGCTCTGGGCCGGGGCTTCTTGGCCGCTCTTACGCCCCTCACCGACCTCACCGACATCCAGGCGAAATTTAAGCAAATCCGGGAACTGCAAGAACTGGAGTCCCGGGAGGGCGCCCTGCCCCTGACCGATTTCCCCGACCTGGCCCCCTGGCTCACCAAGGCCACGGTGCGGGGGAGCCTGCTGCCTCCGGAAGCCTTTAACGACCTGTTGCAGGTGCTGCGCCTGGCCCGGCAGCTCCAGCACTATCTTTCCCTGGGCGCCGGCCTCACCCCGCCATTGGCCGCCCTGGCCGCGGGCCTCCATGACCTCCCGGCCCTGACGGACGCGGTCCGGCAGTGCATCAGCCCCCACAATTTTATCCTGGACCAGGCCAGCCCCGCCCTGGCGCAGGTGCGCCGGGAACTGGCCGACACCCGGGAGCGGGTCAACCGCCAGATCCGCCAGACCTTTTTTCCGCCCCGACTACGCCGAAGCCCTCCAGAGCCCCATCATTTCCCAGCGCCACGGCCGCTACGTCATCCCCATCAAGGCCGACCACAAGGGGGCCATCCCGGGCATCATCCACGACCAGTCCCAGACCCGGGCCACCCTCTATCTCGAGCCCCTAGCCGTCGTGGAGCAGAACAACCAGCTCAATCTCCTGGGGAACCGGGAAAAACGGGAGGAAGAGGCGGTGTTGCGCCGCCTCACCGACCTGGTGCGGGCGCATTTGGAGGAAATTCGCCAGACGCTGGCGGCCCTGGCGGAGCTGGACGCCGTTGGCGCCAAGGTGCGGTTTGCCGAGGATTTTCAGGCCCGGGAGCCTATCTTTCGCCCCCTCCGCCCCCTCCGCACCCGGGGGGGCCTCGATTTTCGCCAGGCCCGCCATCCCCTGCTGCTGGAGCGCCGGCGGCGCCACCCCCAGGACCTGGAAGTGGTGCCCATCGACCTCAAGCTGACCCCGGAAAAACGCTTCCTCATTATTTCCGGAGCCAACGCCGGCGGCAAGACCGTGGCCTTGAAGACCCTGGGGCTGCTGACGGTCATGGTCCAGAGCGGCCTTCCCATCCCGGTGGCCGAAGGCAGCGAGTTCAGCCCCTTCGATGAGGTCTTTGCGGACATCGGCGACCCCCAAGATTTGCAACAGAATTTGAGCACCTTTTCGGCCCACTTGCAGCGGGCCCTGGCCATGCTCTCCTCTTTGCCCCCCCGGGCCCTGATTCTGCTGGACGAGCTGGGCACCGCCACCGACCCCACCGAGGGCGGCGCCCTGGCCCTGGCCTTGCTTCAGGCCTTCTACCAGCGGGGGGCGTTTGGGGCGGCCACCACCCATCTGCCCTTGCTCAAGGGCTTCGCCCAGCGCAGCCAGGGGTTTGAAAACGTGGCCGTGGTCTTTGACGAGGCCACCCAGCGGCCCACCTACCGGCTGGCCTACGGGGTGGCCGGGGCCTCCAACGCCCTGAAGATCGCCCGGGAACTGGGGCTCTCTCCCGAAATCCTGGAGCAGGCCCAGGGCTACCTCAACGCCGACGAACTTCGGGCCTACCATTTGCTTTCCGAAGTGGAAGCCGCCCAGGAGCAACTGACCCACCAGGAGCTGGAGCTGGCCGGGCGGGAGGCGGAATTGGCCCGGCAGGCCGGGGAGCTGGAGGAGTTGCGCCGGAAGCTGGAAACGGAAAAGGCGCGCCTCACCGGGGAAGTTAAAAAGGCGGCCCTGGCCCGCATCAAGGAGGCGGAAGGGGAGTTCCGGGAGATCTTGAAGAGGCTGCAAGAGGCCCGTGAGCCCTGGGGCCGGCTGCGCCAGGAGTTCTCCCAGTTGCAGGCGCGGCTGCTCAGCGACCTCACCCCCGGCCCGGTGGTGACCCCGGCGCCCGCCCCGGCCTGCCGGGTGGGGCAGAAGGTTTTTCTCCCGGCCCTGGGTTTGAACGGCAAGATTCTTGCAATAGATAATAGCGGCCGCCTGGAGGTCCAGGTGCGGAAGGTAAAAATCCGCGTCAGCCCCGAGGAGGTGACCTCCGGGGGCGCCGAAGAAGGGAGAGCCGCGCCCACAGGGGGCGTCCCGGTTTACCGCCCGGCGGCGGAGCTTCCCCCCAGCCTCAACGTGGTGGGCTTGCGGGTGGACGAGGCCCTGCCCCTGGTGGACCGTTTGCTGGACCAGGCCCTGCTCCACGGTGCCGAAAAAGTGGACATTGTCCACGGAGTGGGCACCGGCAGGCTGAAGCGCGCCGTGTGGGACCACCTGAAGCACCACCAGGCGGTGAAAGACCTCCACGCCGACGCCAACCCGGGCGTCACCGTGGTGGATTTGAAAGACTGAGGGCGAAGAGGGGACAGAGAAAAAGGCGAAAAGGCATGGACTGGTTGGGTTCGCTAACCCCCATAGAATTTTTAATAGCCTTTTTTATACTTTATTGCAGCGTACAATTTATAAGCGGATTAATTGGAGGTTTAAAAAGTAATTCTAAAATATATAAAAAGAAATTTGGTTGGTATTCTTTATTTATAGGGTTGACGATCATCTACTTAATATATGCGTGGCCTAATATCATAGATAACTATAATAAAGGTTTTGAATCGTCATTAAAGGAGCAGCACAAAAACTAGAAGTAGGGTGGGCATTGCCCACCGATTCCTTTGAGCCCAGGCTGGAAAGCCTGTGCCACCAGTAAAAATTCCCTCCCCCTTGAGGGGGGAGGGTTAGGGTGGGGGTGGCAAAGCCTTTGATTCCCCCCTCTCCCCAGCCCTCTCCGCCGCTGGGGGAGAGGGAGCAGAAAAATGGTGGGCAAACCCACCCTACACTGAAACTGCACAGGCGAGACGCCTGTGCCCACCAGAAATGACGGCGGCCACAGGCCGCCCTATGAAGGAGTACATAAAAGTAGCGATCAGCTAAGAACTAAATCCCCCATTCCCCCCCTTTGGTAAAGGGGGGAATGGTCACCTGGGGCTTTAAAGTCCCCCTTTGAAAAAGGGGGATTTAGGGGGATTTAAAAAGTAAGGATGGCGGGCGAGGACGCCCGCCCTACGATAAAATGAACAGGCACCGATAACCGAAAACTGGCTACTGACTACTGACTACTGGCTACTAAATATGGCATTTATCCCGGAAGACAAACTCCTGGAGATCAAAGACGCCGCTTCCCTGGAGGAGGTAGTGGGTCAGTATGTCAAGCTCCAGGCCCGGGGCAAAAATCTCCTGGGGCTCTGCCCCTTCCACGCCGACACCGCCCCCTCCTTCACCGTGGCCCCGGAAAAAGGCATTTTCCACTGTTTCGGCTGCGGCGCCGGCGGCAACGTCTTCTCCTTCGTCATGCAGTACCACCGCCTGAGCTTCCCGGAGGCGGTGGCCGAACTGGCCCGGCGCTACGGCATCCCCTTAACCTTCAAAGACCTGGGGCCCCAAGGTTCCCAACAGGCCAAAAAACGCACCCAGGCCTACGAGATCAACCAGCTCGCCGCGGCCTTCTACCAGACCACCCTGAACGCCCCCGAAGGCAAGGCCGGCCGGGATTACCTGGCCAAGCGGGGCCTCTCCGAAGAGGTGATCCGGTCTTTCCGCCTGGGTTACGCCCCCAACGAGTGGGACGCGCTCCGGCGCCACCTGCAGAACCGCGGAGCGTCCCTGGAGCTGGCCCAGGAAGTGGGCCTGCTGGTGCCCCGGGAGCGGGGCGGCGGCTGGTACGACCGCTTCCGCAGCCGGGTCATCTTCCCCATCCTGGACCGCCAGAGCCGGGTCATCGCCTTCGGCGGCCGCATTGTGGGGGAAGGCGAACCCAAGTACCTCAACTCCCCGGAGTCCCTGCTCTACTCCAAGGGGCGCAACCTCTACGGGGTGCCCCAGGCCGCCGAGACCCTGCGCCAGACCGGCGTGGCCCTGGTGGTGGAAGGCTATCTCGACCTCATCGCCCTGGCGGTCCACGGCGTGGCGGGCGTGGTGGCCACCCTGGGAACGGCCCTCACCCGGGAGCAGGTCAGGCTGCTCAAGAGCCTGGCGTCCAAAGTGGTGCTGGTCTTTGACGGCGACGCCGCCGGGGCCCGGGCCATGAAGCGGGCTTTTCCCCTCTTCGCCCAGGAGGGCCTGGCCGTGCGGGCGCTCCCCTTGCCGCCGGGGATGGACCCGGACAACTACGCCCAGGCCCACGGGGTGGAACTCTTCCGCGCCCCCTGGGAGGCGGCCCAACCCTGGTTCACTTACCTTCTGGAGGACCTCATCCGGGAGCACGGTCTGGACGTGGAAGGCCGGGTGCGCATCCTGGAGGAGCTCCGGCCCTACTTTCAGGCCATGACGGACCCGGTGGAGCAGGACCTCTGGGTGAAGAATGCCGCCGGCCGCCTGGAGGTGGACGAAGGGGCCATCCGCCGCAGCCTGGCCTCGGCGGCCCCCATTGCGGCCAGCCGCCTGAACCCCGGCGCCGCCCTGGCCGTCAGCTTGGAAAGAGGCCTGCTGGGCTGGGTCCTCAGCCATCCTCAGGCCGTGCCCCTGGATGAACTGGAACAATGGGCCCAGGAGTTTGAAAGCCAGGAATGCCAGGAACTGCTTACCCTCATCATCCGCAGCCACCGGGAGCACGGCCGGCTGGATCACGGCCTCCTGGTGCAGCAGGTGGAGTCCGACCGGCTGCGGCAGCAAATCTGCACCCTGACGTTGGAGGACGAGAGATTTGACGTTCCTGCAGCGGATCGCGTCACCGACCACTGGCGCCGGGACCTGGAGATCAGGCGTCTGAAAAAGGCCCGGGCCCGGCTGAAAGAAAAGCTCAAGGTCGCGGCAGGCTCCAAAGGGGACGAAGACCTGGCGGCCTTGCAGATTCAGTGGCGGGAAATCGACCAGCAACTGGAAGCCCTGAAAATCGGCCCCACAGCCAAAGGAGAAAATGGATGAACAAGGGAATGGATGGGTATCAGGAAATCATGCCCATGGGGGATGATGACACCTTGATCACCGTGGATGACCTGAATGACTCCCTCTCTCCCGAGTGTCTCTTGAACGAGCAGATGAAGGACATCCTGATTTTTGACGAACTGGAAATCCCGCCTCCCGAGGTCTCCAGCCTGGCCATTACTCCTTCCATGGATTTGGGGGAAAGCGAAGGGGATCTGAGCCTGGAACCGGAGGGCGCCGCCAAGCTGGACGACCCGGTGCGCCTCTACCTGAAGGAGATGGGCACCGTTTCCCTCCTTACTCGGGAAGGGGAAGTGGAGATCGCCAAGCGCATCGAAGAGGGGGAAAGGGAGGTGCTCTACTCCCTGCTGGAAGTGCCCCTCACCTTCAAGGCCATCATGCGGCTGGCCCAAAAACTGGAGGAAGACAAGCTCTCGCCCCAAAGCACCCTGGACGACTTCGACGATGACGACCCCGCTCTGGACCTTTCCACCCAGAAATCCCGGGTCCTCAAACTGGTCCAGAAGGTGCGTTCCCTGGACGAAAAGATTCGCCAGGCCTACAAGGAAGCCGCGGCCCTGCCCCGGAAAAGCGAGGATAGGGCCCAGCTGGACCAGAAAATCGCCGGTCACCGGCGTAAAATGGCCGAAAACCTGAAAAGCCTGCGCCTGGAGCGCCATCTCCTGGAGGATGTCCTGGAACTGTTGCGTCTTTACGGCAGGGTCATCCGGGAATGCCAGAAAAAGATGGAGAAGTGCCTGGCGGCAGTTGGCCTGTCGGCCACCAGATACAAAAATCTCCGCCGGGACCTGAAAAACGGCCTGTCTAATGCCTTGCCGGCGGTCTTGACCACGGAGAATCTGCAGGACCTCGAAGAAGGCTGGGGCCAGGCCCGGCGCCGCTTGCGCCGGGTGGAAACCGAAGTGGGGATCTCGGCCGGCCGCCTGCTGGCCACCCTGGTGAAAGCCGAAAAGGGAGAGTACCAGGCCCAGAAGGCCAAGCGGGAGCTGGTGGAGGCCAACCTCAGGCTGGTGGTGAGCATCGCCAAAAAATACACCAACCGGGGCCTGCAGTTCCTGGACCTGATCCAGGAAGGCAACATCGGCCTCATGAAGGCCGTGGAAAAATTCGAATACGAGCGGGGCTACAAGTTCAGCACCTACGCCACCTGGTGGATCCGCCAGGCCATCACCCGGGCCATCGCCGACCAGGCCCGCACCATCCGCATCCCGGTTCACATGATCGAAACCATCAACAAGCTCATCCGCACCTCCCGCTACCTGGTCCAGGAGATCGGCCGGGAACCCACTCCCGAGGAGATCGCCGAAAAGATGGAGTTCCCCCTGGAGAAGGTGCGCAAGGTCCTGAAAATCGCCAAGGAGCCCCTGTCCCTGGAGACCCCCATCGGCGACGAAGAGGACAGCCACCTGGGCGACTTCATCGAAGACAAGAAGATCTCCACTCCCATGGAGGCGGTGGCCAACCTCAACCTGGCGGACCAGACCCGCAAGATGCTGTCCACCCTCACCCCCCGGGAAGAGAAGGTGCTGCGCAAGCGCTTCGGCATCGGCGAAAAGACGGACCACACCCTGGAGGAGGTGGGCAAGGATTTCGAGGTTACCCGGGAACGCATCCGCCAGATCGAGGCCAAGGCCCTGCGGAAACTGCGGCACCCCTCCCGGAGCACCCGGTTGAAGAGCTTCATTGAGACTTGATTTTTTTGGCAGGGCGGGCCTTTGGGCCGGTGGGGCGGGCCTCTGGGCCCGCCATCCATTAATTTTCAGCTCGTTCCCCCGCGGGGGCTGGGGAACCGGAAAAACCTTGGCCCGTGAAATCACCCTAATTTTGGCAACCAGTTACTTCTTCTTGAAGATTTCCGCAATAGAGTTATAATTAAAAGAAGATTCAGGGGCGGGGTTACCTCCGCCCCTGAATTTACGGCTTTTAGCGACTGATGGGCCCATAGCTCAGCGGTCAGAGCAACCGGCTCATAACCGGACGGTCCCTGGTTCAAATCCGGGTGGGCCCACCACAATCCGGAGAGACGGACATTTCACGAGAACGATATCGGAGTTCGGATTCCACGGGGGCCTGACCCCAGGGGTGCTTCTCTGCGCACCCCTTTTTTATGTCTTTATGGGAGCTGTCCTGAAGGAGATCGTGAAGCTGCTGGAAGGCGCCTATCCCCAGGCCTGGGCGGTGCCCGGCGACCACTCCGGGTTTGAGGTGGGGGACCCCGAAACCCAGGTTCATCTCATCCTGGTGGCCCTGGAGGCCACCCCTGCGGTGGTCCGGGAAGCTGAGCGCCGCCAGGCGCAACTGCTGCTGACCCACCATCCCCTGCTCTATCGGCCCCTGGCCGCGGTGCGGCAAGATGAACCCGGGGGCCGGCTGTTGGGCCAGATCATCCGGGCCGGCCTGGCCCTCATTTCCTGCCACACCAACCTGGACGTGGCCCCGGGGGGTCTCAACGATTACCTGGCAGACAGCCTGGGTCTCACCGGGGTGCAGGTTTTGAGCCCCACGGCCCGGGACCTCCTTTACAAGCTCACGGTCTTTGTCCCCAGCGGCTACGAGGACCGGGTGCGCCAGGCCCTGGGAGACCTGGGCCTGGGGGTCATCGGGCTCTACTCCCACTGCTCCTTTGCGGCCCGGGGCCAGGGCACCTACCGGCCCCTGCCCGGGGCCCAACCCTTCCGGGGGGAGGTGGCGAAACTTTCCCGGGCCGAGGAAGTCCGCCTGGAAATCCTGGCGCCGGAGTCCCTCCTGCCCGCCGCCCTGACCCTTCTGAAAGAAGTTCACCCTTACGAAGAAGTGGCCTACGATCTCTATCCCTTGAAAAACCCGGGGCCGCCCCTGGGGTTGGGCCGCATCGGCTCCTTTCCCCAGCCCCGGCCCTTCGACGAGGTGCTGGCCCGGGTGAAGGAACTCTTCGGGGTGGCACAGGTGGCGGTCTGGGGCCGGCCTCCCGGGGAGGTTGAGCGGGTGGCGGTATGCGGCGGCAGCGGCGGCGATCTCCTTAACGCCGCGCAAGAAAAAGGCGCCCAGCTCTTTGTCACCGGGGAGGTGCGCCATCATCAAATTCCGGCCGGGGGCCCGGACGGCTTCGCCGTCCTGGCGGTGGGCCATTTTGCCAGCGAAGCGGTGTACATGGACCCCTGGGCCACGCGGCTCCGGGGTCTTTTTATGGACGCGGGACTTCGAGGTCCGGGTGGAAGCGGCCCCAACCCAGGACCCGCCCTGCCGGTTTTTATGAAAATGGCAGCAGTAATCGGCTGTCAGCTCTCAGCCCAGGCCTCGGATGGGGCCTGGCCAAAGGTGGGGTGGGCCCCGCCCGCCGTACCTGCCAGCAGGAACAGCCGGGGGCGGCCGTTCCACCCATCCATGCTTCGTTTTGCCTTAGGGGTCTGGATGTTTCCAGGAGGAGGCCTTAACATTAATTGTATAGGAATCAACCCAACCGTCAGTGAGCCGGGAGCAGTAGGGCTGCCGACCCAGGCCAAAAACTGACCCATGATAACTGACTGCCTACCAGTCTTTATGAGGAGGTTTCGACATCAAGTCCATGGATGCAGTAGTCCACCCAGCCGGGGAAGCCACCCCGGCTGCAGCAAACACGGCATATACACGGAGGTCAATCTTGTTACCTGAGTTAAGCGGGCTTATCGAGGTACAGGAGATAGACAGGGAGATCCAGGCCGTCCAACGGGAGCTGGATCAGCTCCCCGAAGACCTGAAGGCCACGGAGGCGGCCCTGGCCGGGCTTCAAGAAGAGCGGGCCGCCCACCTCCAAAAACTGGAGGGCCTTAAGGCCCAGCGGCGGGACACCGACACGGAAATGGCGGAAATGGAGGAAGGCATCAAAAAAAGCCGCCAGCGCCTCATGGAGATCAAGAGCAATATCGAGTACAAGGCCATGCTCAAGGAGATCGCCTTTAAAGAGGACCAGCGGGACCAGCGGGAGACCCGCATCCTGGAGATCATGGAGCGCCTGGAGGAAGAAAATCGGGCCATCGCCGCCAAGGACCAGGAGCTGGAAGAACAGGAGGCGGTCCTGGCCGGGCAGCGGGAGGCCGTGGCAGCGCAGGTGGCCAGACTGAAAGCGGAGTTGGCCGGACAGGAAGAGCAGCGCAAGAAGCTGCGCAAGGGCGTGCCGGCCCCCCTGCTGAAGCGCTATGAGTTCATCCGCCAGCGCCGCAACGGCACCGCCGTCGCCCCGGTGCGGGAAGGGGTGTGTATGGGCTGCAACATGAACATCCTGCCCCAGCAGTTCATCGACCTGCAAAAGGGGGTGGAGATCCTGCAATGCCCCCACTGCCGGCGCATCCTGTACTGGCTGGGTGAAGAGGCTGAAGCGGAAGATACCGGGTGAAACACTTCGTGAGGCGCCGGTGGCCGACCTGACCAGCCGGGCCGCGGTCTTTGCCGCCCTGGCCCAGGGCCAGGACCTGGCCCGGGTCCGGGACCGGTTCCACCTCTCCCCGGAGGAGCTCCAAGACCTCTTCGGCCAGGTGGCCCAGCACTACCGGGACCTGGAGCAGGGGACCTGGAGCCTTTACTGCGACGGCGCTTCCCGGGGTAATCCGGGCCCGGCCGGCGCCGGCGCGGTCCTTACGGACCCCCAGGGGGAAATCCAGGCCCAGGTGATTGAATACCTGGGAGTCGCCACCAACAACGTGGCGGAATACCGGGCCTTGTTGCTGGGGCTCAAAAAGGCCCAAGACTTGGGCGTCACCAAGATCCGGGTTTTTGCCGATTCCGAACTGCTGGTGCGCCAGATCAACGGCTCCTACCGGGTGAAAGCCCCCCACCTCCTTCCCCTGTGGCAAGAAGCTAAAAAGGAGTTGCAAAAGTTCAAGGCCCATGCTATCACGCACGTGCCCCGGGAGGAGAATGCCCCGGCCGATGGCCTGGCCAACCAGGCCATTGACCGGAAGGCGGCGAAGGAGTAAAATAATTAATGGAGGGGGCGGGTTATTCCCATTCCCATCCGCAGACTTACACCCCAAAGGACCGCGGAGTAGGCCAGATGATCGCCGGCGGGCCGGACCCGCCGGAGGAAAGTCCGAGCTCCACAGGGCAGGGTGCTGGGTAATCCCCAGCGGGGGCGACCCCAGGGAAAGTGCCTCAGAGACCAGACCGCCGTGGTACGTCCACGGTAAGGGTGAAAAGGTGAGGTAAGAGCTCACCAGCGGCGGTGGCGACACCGCCGGCTTGGAAAACCCCACCCGGAGCAAGACCAAATAGGGGAGCGCTTGAAGGTGGCCCGCCTGAAGCTCCCGGGTAGGTCGCTGGAGGCCCCGGGCAACCGGGGTCCTAGAGGAATGATCATCACCGGGGTAACCCGGGACAGAACTCGGCTTACGGCCTGCTCCGCGGGTCCTGTTGGGGCCGCCGGCCCGGGATGATGCCGGCCGGCCTTTTTTATGGGGGCATAGCTTTCAGCGGTCAGCAGTCAGCTATCAGCAAAGGCAATTACTTAGCCGACGCCTAAGATAATATTTGTTTCCATCAAGTTATTTATAGCGATTGTTAAAAGTTCCTTCCTTTTATCCCCTCTCCCCCCATCGGGGGAGAGGGTTAGGGTGAGGGGGGGAAGAAAAATAACTTGGCAACAAAGAGTTAATTTTTACCGAAAACAGAAAACTGAAAACAGGACTTAAGTCATGTCCAATCAGGTCGCCCCCCTGGATCTCCCGTCACCGGAGCCTTACGTCTCCGTCATCATCCCCGTGTACAATGAAGAAGAGAACCTCCGGGAGTTGGGGGCGCGCCTCATGGCCAGCCTCACCCAGCTGGGGCGCCCCTTCGAGATCATCTTCGTGGACGACGGCTCCGTGGATAAGTCCTGGCAGCTTTTGAGCCAGCTGCACGGGCAATACCCCCAGCAGGTCCGGGCCTTGCAGTTCCACCGCAATTTCGGCCAGCACCAGGCCATCTTCGCCGGCTTCCGGGCGGCCCGGGGCGAGATTATGGTCACCCTGGACGCGGACCTGCAAAACCCGCCCGAGGAGATCCCCCGCCTGGTGGCCAAGATCGAGGAAGGCTATGACACCGTGGGCGGCTGGCGGGAAAACCGCCGGGACTCCTTCTTCCGCCGGCTCCCGTCCCTCATGGTGAACCGGCTCATGTCCTACGTCACCGGGGTGGCCCTCAAGGATTACGGCTGCATGCTCCGGGCCTACCGCCGGGAGGTGGTGGATTCCATCAACCAGTGCCAGGAGTCCTCCAGTTTCATCCCGGCCCTGGCCAATATTTATTCCCACCGGGTGGCGGAGATCCCCGTGGGCCACGCGGAACGGGAACGCGGGGAGTCCAAATACAATCTCATCAAGCTCATTCACCTGAACTTCGACCTGATGACCGGGTTCTCCAAGCTCCCCATCCACCTGGTGGCTATTATGGGCATCTCCATTGCGGCCCTGGGGCTGACCTTCGGCTTTTACCTGCTCCTGCGGCGCCTCTTCGTGGGCCCCGAAGTGGAGGGGGTCTTCACCCTCTTCGCCATCCTCTTCGTCTTCGTGGGCCTCAACACCCTGGGCCTGGCCTTGATCGGCTCTTACGTGGGCCGCATCTACCAGGAGGTGCGCCAGCGCCCCCGGTACGTCATCCGGCAGACGTTAGGGGCGGACCCAAAATCGTGAAATGATGGTGGACAAAAATCCCTTAGCGTTCGTTTAATGAATCCTAGTGTTCACGCCAAGACGCCAAGGCGCCAAGAGAATGCTGCTTTTAGTTAATTTTTCGAGGTAACATGCGCCTCATCTTCATGGGTTATCACAACGTCGGCTACGCCTGTCTGGAGGCCCTCATCGAGTTGTGCCGGGACCTGGGCGATGAGATTGTGGCGGTGGTGACCCATGCGGACGACCCCAAAGAAGAGATCTGGTTCGCTTCGGTGGCGAATCTGGCCTTCCGGCACCACCTCCCGGTCTATCAGCCCCGGGACCCCAACGATCCCGCCTTTGTGGCCGCCATGCAGCGACTTGAGGCGGATTTTCTCTTTTCGTGCTATTATCGCCACATGCTGAAAAAGGCGGTCCTGGAACTCCCCCGCCGGGGGGCCCTCAACCTGCACGGCAGCCTGCTGCCCCGCTACCGGGGCCGCTGCCCGGTGAATTGGGTGCTGGTGCACGGCGAGCGGGAGACCGGGGTGAGCCTCCATTACATGGAAGAACAGGCCGACCGGGGCGACCTCGTGGGCCAAAAACGCCTCCCCATCACCCCGGAGGACACGGCCCTGACCCTCTTTGCCCGGATGACCGTGGCCGCCGGGGACCTCCTGCGGGAGTGCTACCCCTTGCTCCGGGCCGGCACCGCCCCCCGCGTCCCCCAGGACCACACCCGGGCCTCCTATTTCGGCGGCCGGCGGCCGGAAGACGGCCTCATCGACTGGCGCCAACCGGCCCTTAAGATCTACAATCTGATGCGGGCCGTCACCCACCCCTACCCCGGGGCCTTCACTTTTTTTCAGGGCCGCAAGCTGTTAATCTGGGCCGGCAGAGCCTTGGCGGCGCCGGCCTCGGATACCCACGTCCCCGGGATGGTAACGGCGCACCTCCCCGGAGAAGGTTTGCTGGTGGCCACCGGTGACGGCCACTTTCTCATCACCCAGGCCCAGTGGGAGGGGGAGCCCGAGTTTTTGGGCCCCGTGGTCGCCACCTGGAAGCATTTGGTGGGGGAAAAATTGGGTTAAAAGGGCAAAAGGGGAAAGGGGAAAAAGGTTTTAAAGCTTTTCCCTTTTACCCTCTTAACCTTTTCCCCTTTTCCCCCGGACCGAAAAAACTTGCAAACTGATATTGAAGATAAAGTTAGGAACTCAATGAAAATTCTAATTTTGGGAGTTAACGGTTTCATCGGCAACGCCCTCACCCGGCGCATCCTCACCACCCGGGACTGGGAAGTCTTCGGCATGGACCTCTATTCCAACAAGCTGGACCAGGCCCTGGACCACCCCCGCTTCCATTTCCTGGAAGGCGACATCGCCATCAACAAGGAATGGATCGAATACCATATAAAAAAATGCGACCTGGTCCTGCCCCTGGTGGCCATCGCCACCCCCATGACCTACGTCAAGAACCCCCTCCGGGTCTTTGAGCTGGACTTCGAGGAAAACCTCAGGATCGTGCGCCAGTGCGTCAAGTACGGCAGCCGCATCATCTTCCCTTCCACCTCCGAAGTCTACGGCATGTGCCCGGATGCGGAGTTCTCCGAAGACGACTCCACCCTGGTGCTGGGGCCTATCCACAAGCAGCGCTGGATCTACAGCTGCTCCAAGCAGCTCCTGGACCGGGTCATCTGGGCCTACGGCCAGGAAGGCAAGCTCCGGTTCTCCATGATCCGGCCCTTCAACTGGATCGGGCCCAAGCTGGACGACCTCTACGCCGCCAAGGAAGGCAGCTCCCGGGTGGTGACCCAGTTCATCCTCAACCTCATCCAGCGCGAACCCATCAAGCTGGTGGACGGCGGCTACCAGAAGCGCTGTTTCACGTACGTGGAAGACGGCATCGACGCCCTCATGACCATCATTGAGAACCCGGCCGGCGCCGCCGACAGCCAGATCTTCAATATCGGCAACCCTCAGAATGAAGCTTCGATAAAAGAGTTGGCTCATCTCTTACGAGACCTCTTCCAGCAGCACCCGGACCACCGCGGCGACGGCGTCTTCTCCGAGATCGTGGAGACGCCTCACGAGGCCTACTACGGCAAGGGCTACCAGGACATCACCAGCCGCACGCCTTCCATTGACAAGGCGCGCCGGCTCCTGGGCTGGGAACCCAAGACCGACCTGGCCACGTCGCTGCAGATCACCCTGGACTCCTTCCTGGAGGAGGCCCGCACGGCGCAGGTTTAGCGGTCAGCTTTCAGCAGTCAGCTATTAACTTAAAAGAAACATGAAGTTAACCAGATTTAAAGGTTGTTTGAAGTAATCATAAGACTCTGGCTAACCGTAGGGCGGCTCCAGAACCGCCCCTACAGGGAAATCTATAAGCTATTTTAAAGCCCATTTTTTGTCACCCTGAGCGTAGCGAAGGGTCTATCTTACCGAAAGGACTAGATTCTTCGCGGCGCTCAGAATGACATTTATTATCGAGACGTATTTTAGAAATAGCTTCTAATAAACGAGGCATGTGGTCAGTTTTTCTTGGCTGAAAGCTGACCGCTGAAAGCTGATAGCTTCTTTTTGCAGACAGCTGACAGCTGACAGCCTTTACGGAGTCGTCTTGAGCAAGCGGCTGGCCATCAAAATCGACGTGGACACCCTGGAAGGTTTTCGCCAGGGGGTCCCCGCGCTGCTTGACGTCTTGGCGGACCAGGGGGTCAAGGCCAGTTTCTTCCTGGCCCTGGGGCCGGATAACTCTGGGAAGGCTATCTTGCGCGTCTTTCGGCAACCAGGATTCTTACAAAAAATGTTACGCACCCGGGCCCCGGCGCTTTATGGCCTCAGGACCATGTGTTACGGCACTCTGCTGCCGGCCCCCCTGATCGGGGCCGCGGCCCCGGAACTGGCGCCCCGCATCGCCGCGGCCGGCCATGAGGTGGGCCTCCACGGCTACGACCACGTGCGCTGGCACGACCACCTTCTCACCATGTCTGCCGGGGAAGTGACCCGGGAAATCTCCCGGGCCCAGGAGAGGTTCGCTGCCCTCATGGGCAAACGCGCCGCCGCCTTCGCCGCCCCGGGCTGGCAGTGCAGCGAGCCCAGCCGCCGCCTTCTGGCGGCCCAGGGTTTCCTGTACGCCAGCGACACCCGGGGGACTGCCCCTTACTGGCCCTGTTTCGGGGACTTCGTCTCCCGGCTCCTGGAGATCCCCACCACTCTCCCCACCCTGGATGAGCTCCTGGGCTTCAACGGCTGCCGGCCCGAGGATTTCACCGCCTTGGTCCTGGCCCGCCTGGAGCGCCGGAGCCCCCAGGTTCTCACCATCCATGCCGAAGTGGAGGGGGGGCCGTACCGGGGGGAATTTGCCCGGCTGCTCAAGCGCTGCCGGCAACATGGCGTGGACTTCTTCCGCCTGGAAGACTGGGCCCGGGAATTGCTGTCACATCCGGCCGCCCTTCCGGTTGCCCGGGTGAGTTCCCGGCGCCTTCCCGGCCGGGCCGGCAGGGTCTCCTGCCAGGAAGCCCCGGAGGCCGAAGCCCTATGATCGCGGCCATCATCGCCGCCGCCGGCATCGGCAAACGCATGGGGCGCCAGACCCCCAAGCCCTATCTGCCCCTGGCGGGCAAGCCCATCCTGGCCCATACCCTGGAAGTCTTCGAGAAAACCGGGGAGGTGGACGAAGTCACCCTGGTGGTCCATCCCCAGGAGCTGGACTATTGCCAGGACAAGGTCCTGTCCCGGTACACCTTTAAAAAAGTGCTGCGCCTGGTCCCCGGCGGCAAGGAGCGCCAGGACAGCGTCTATCACGCCCTCAAGGTCCTGCAGAAGGAAGACGACCTGGAAATTGTCCTGGTGCACGACGGGGTGCGCCCCTTTATCACCCCGGACCAGATCCACCGGGTCATTGATGAGGCGAGGCGCCACGGCGGCGCCGTCCTGGGGCTGCCGGCCCAGGACACCCTGAAGCGGGTGGACCCGGAAGGCCACATCCGCCAAACCCTGGAGCGCAAGGATATCTGGCAGATCCAGACCCCCCAGGCTTTCCAGGCCCCCCTGTTGTGGCGGGCCTTTGTGGAGGCTTACAGCCGCAATCACTACGGCACGGATGAGGCCTCCCTGGTGGAAGAACTGCAGCACCCGGTGGTGGTCGTCCCGGGGTCTCCCTTGAATCTGAAGATCACCACGCCGGATGACCTGCAGATGGCCGAAGCCCTCTTACCTTTGATGCGGAGAAAGAAGCGTGCGAGTCGGTCTGGGGTATGATGCCCACCAATTGGTGGCCGGCCGCCCCCTGATCCTGGGGGGCGTGGCCATTCCTTACCACCTGGGTCTCCTGGGGCACTCCGACGCCGACGTCCTGAGCCACGCCATCGGCGACGCCCTGCTGGGGGCGGTGGGGGCCGGCGACCTGGGCGCCCACTTCCCGGATCAGGACCCGGCTTACAAAGATATCTCCAGCCTGATCCTGCTGGGGCGCATAGTGCAAATCGTCAGAGACCGCGGCTTTCAGCCGGTGAACCTGGACGCCACCGTGGTGGCTGAGAAACCCCGCCTGGCGCCGCATATTCCGGAGATGAAGGCGAAGTTGGCCCCCATATTGGGGCTGACCCCGGAAGACGTGAATATCAAGGCCACCACCACGGAACATATGGGCTTCGCCGGGCGCGGCGAAGGCATAGCCGCTTATGCAGTGGTCTTGGTGGCAAAATCCTAGGGGAAAAGGCGAAAGGGCGACAAGAGAAACGACCGGGTTCAGCCTTTTCTTAGCAGTCGCTCATGAGCCTTCGGGGCACCCGTAAATTATGAAAAATTCATGATGGCCATACTAATAACTTTGAACCTTGAACCTTGAACTTTTCGTAACAGAAATGGATTCCATTAAATGGCTTCTTTACTCAAACTCCCTCCCCCTTGAGGGGGGAGGGTTGGGGTGGGGGTGAAAGCGGTTCGGGTGCCGCGGGCATCCGATAAATTTTTTCCCCTTTTCCCCTTTTCCCCTTTTCACCTTTTCCCCTTTTCACCTTAGAACCAAGCATGGAAAATCAAGCCATAACCATCCCCAGCCATAACGAGTGCCTGGAACTGATGGCAGCTCATAAAATGCTGCCCCACATCCGGGAGCACAGCTTCCGGGTGATGGAGGTGGCCGCGGCCCTGGGCCAGGCCCTTAAGGACGCGGGGTTCCGCCTTTTCCTCCCCCTCATCGAAACCGGGGCCCTGCTCCACGACCTGGGCAAAACCCCCTGCCTGGGCACCACCCACAACCACGCCCTCTGGGGGGCGGAAATCCTGCGCACCCTGGGCTACCCCGAGGTGGCCCGGGTGGTGGCCGAACACGTCTACCTGGAGGAAAACAATGGCGACCCCCGCCCCTTGCGCGAGGCCGAAGTGGTGAATTACGCCGACAAGCGGGTGCTGCATACCCAGGTGGTGCCCCTCACGGTGCGCTTCGCCGATCTCATGGAGCGCTACGGCCGCACCCCCGAAGCCCGGGCCCGCATCGCCGCCACCGCCTCCAAAACCCGGGCCCTGGAACAGAAGCTCTTCGCGCCCTTGAGCTTCGGTCCCTTGGATCTTCTCCAGGCCCACGACCACGCCTTGGGCTTACGGGAAGCCCCAAGGTAGCACCGCCGCCCCCGGCGGTTCTTTGATAAAGGTAGGAGGCAGTGTCCATGTGTCTCACAATTAAGGGGAGACACATTGGTTAGGCAGGTTTTTTTTACCCCCCTTTCCTAAAGGGGGGTCAGGGGGGATTATATAAGCGATCCCCCTAAGTCCCCCTTTTTCAAAGGGGGACTTAACCCAGGCAAGCAAGGCGATCCGGACCCGAATTTAATGTCCAACTAATTATGAAACGCTCCACTAGTATCGTGTTTCGGGAACCCGAAAACTCCCCCTCCCTTGAGGGGAGGGGGTTGGGGGGAGGGTGATAACATTTGGAGATAACAAAAAATTTAATCACCCCCACCCTAACCCTCCCCCCTCAAGGGGGAGGGCATAAAGGGGATTTCTTTTTTTAAGGGTTTCCTGAAACACAGCACTAGGTTGATTTTTTTGTCAACCCTGGTGCTGGTGAACGCCGAAAGCTGACTGCTGATAGCTGAAAGCTGACCGCTATTTTTCGGAGGCAAACATGGCAAAGATGCGCCTGGCCCTCATCGCCGGAGGCAAATCCTCGGAACGGGAGGTGTCGCTGAAAAGCGGCGCCCAGGTTTACGAGGCCCTGGATAAGAACAAGTACGACATCCGGCGCTACGACCCCCTCACCGACCTGGAGCGCCTGGTGCGGGAGGCCAGGGACCTGGACGTGGCCCTCATCATCATGCACGGCCGGGGCGGCGAGGACGGCGCCATGCAGGGACTCCTGGACCTGCTGGAAATTCCCTACCAGGGCTCCGGCGTCCTGGGTTCGGCCGTGGCCATGAACAAGGAACTGAGCAAAGCCCTCTATCAATTGTGCGGGCTGAAGGTTCCCGGCGCCCTGGCCTTCAACCGGCAGAAGGCCCCCAGCCCCAAAGAAATCGAAGCCAGGCTGGGGCTGCCGGTGGTCATCAAACCGGCCAACGAAGGCTCCAGTATCGGCGTCACCCTGGCCCGGGATCTTACGGAACTGGAGCGCGGCCTCGCCGCCGCCTTTGAGCTCGACCCCCGGGTGCTGGTGGAGGAGTTCATCAAGGGCACCGAGGTTACCGGCGGCGTCCTGGGCAACTCCGACCCCAAAGCCCTGCCCCTGGTGGAGATCATTCCCTCCAGCAGTTACGTCTTTTTCGACTACGAGGCCAAGTACCAACCCGGGGCCTCCACCGAGATCTGCCCGGCCCGCCTGGACCCGGAAACGACCCACCGGGCCCAGCAATGCGCCCTCGCGGCCCACGCGGCCCTGGGCTGCCGGGGGTATTCCCGCACCGACATGATGGTGCAGGACGGGAAAATCTACGTCCTGGAAACCAATACCATCCCGGGGATGACCGCCACCAGCCTGTTCCCCCAGGCCGCCAAAGCCGCGGGCCTGGAATTCCCGGACCTGCTGGACACTTTGATCCGACTGGCCCTGGAGAAGGATTGATTTGGTTTTTTTGGGGGAGGGCCACCGTAGGGGCGGGGTTACCCCGCCCCTGCCCACCCGCCAAGGCGGGCTATTTTGGGGGAGGGCCAGGGAGCGAGGCTCCCTGCCCTCCCCCAAATCCCCTCCCAACCCTTTAAGGGGCCGTGGCAGGCGGGGGCCTACGGCCCCGACTCCCACGGCCCTGAAAAAACTTAAGGGATTGGTGGTGGGGGCTTGGTGGAGGCGGCCCTAACCCCCTCCACCAAAAATCTCTAAATCAGATCAATAAAGAGATTCCTTGCTTTAACTCCCTCCCCCTTGAGGGGGGAGGGGTGGGGTGGGGGTGAAATTAATCCGGGTGCCGCTCCCATTTAAAGTCCTTCCCAAATTCCTAGCAATCCATGAATCAGTCCTCCAATCCCTGGGCCCCACTCCACCACCTTTTGCAGGAAGGCGTCGAACACGGGGTCTACACTGCCGCCGTAGCCCTGGTGGGGCTGAGGGGCGAATTGCTCTGGCAGGCCGCAGCGGGCCGGGTCTCCCGGGACCCGGGGGCCGCGGCCGTGAGCCTGGAGACGCTCTTCGACTTGGCTTCCCTCACCAAGCCCCTGGCCACGGCCCTGGCCCTGATGCTCCTGGTGGACGACGGCAAGCTCTCCCTCGCCGCCACCCTGGGCCAGGTCCTCCCCGGGGAGTGGCTGCCGCCGGACAAACGGCCCCTGACCCTCGCCAGCCTGCTCACGCACCGGGCGGGGCTGCCGGCCTGGCGCCCCTTTTACCGGGAAATTCTCACCGCGCCGCCGGCTGAGCGCCGGGGTCTCCTGGCCCGCCTGGCCGCGGCCGCGCCCCTGGAGCACCCCCCGGAGACCGCCACGCTTTACAGCGACCTGGGGTTCATGCTCCTGCAGGCGGTGGTGGAAACCATCTCCGGCTTGCCTCTGGACCGGTTCTGCCGGGAGCGCATTTACCGCCCCCTGGGGCTTACGGAACCTTGGGCTTCAACCCCCTTCGCAGATTTCTAGGGCCAGAACTCTCTCAAACGAAAAACCGAAAAACGAAAAACGAAAAACGCCTATTACGCGGCCACGGAGCCGGGGCTCATTCCGGGGCGGCCCAGCTTCGGCGAAGTACACGACGAAAACGCCTGGGCCGCGGGGGGCGTGGCCGGGCACTCCGGCCTCTTCGGCTCCGGCCCGGAGGTCTTGGCGCTGGTGGCCGCCCTCTACCGGGCCTACCGCGGCGAGGCCGACGCTGCCCTTCCGGGCGGACCCGGTGCGCCGCTTTCTGACTCCCCCGGCGGGGTCGCCCCGGGCCCTGGGCTTCGACGCCCCCGGCCCGGAGGCGGCCCAGTGCGCCGCGGGCCGCTACTTCTCCCCTGTCAGCGTCGGCCACCTGGGGTTCACCGGCACCTCTTTTTGGCTGGACCTGGAGTTGGGGCAGATGGTAGTCTTGCTCACCAACCGGGTGCACCTGGGCCGGGACGATTTGGCCAAAATCCGGGCCTTCCGCCCCCGCTTCCACGAGGCGGCCTCCCGGGCCCTGGGGTTTACTGAAGCGTTCAGATAAAATAAAACCACAGAGACACCGAGAACACAGAGCGTAATACAATCTATCAATTTTCCTCTGGGCTCTCTGTGTTTCTGTGGTTAAAAAATATTGAGGCGACATGCGACTGACGGCCAGACCTCTCCATATCCACCTTCTGGGCATTTGCGGCACCGGCATGGCGGCCCTGGCCGGCATCCTCAAGGAGCAAGGGCACCATATCACCGGCTCCGATGAGCACGTCTACCCCCCCATGAGCACCCTGCTGGAGAGCCTGGGGATTCCCATCCAGAACGGCTACGCCCCGGAAAACCTCTCCCCCGCCCCGGACCTGGTGGTGGTAGGGAACGTCATCAGGAGGGAGAACCCCGAGGCCCAGGCGGTGCTGGCCCGGGACCTCCCCCGCCTCTCCCTGCCCGAGGCCCTGAACCGCTTTCTGGTGGGGGAGCGCCAAAGCCTGGTGGTCACCGGCACCCACGGCAAGACCACCACCACCGCGCTCATCGCCTGGCTCCTCTACGCCTTAGGAATGGACCCGGGGTTCATGGTGGGGGGCATCGCCCATAATTTCGACTCCAATTACCGGGTGGGCTCGGGGCAATATGTGGTCTTGGAAGGGGACGAATACGACACCGCCTTTTTCGACAAGCGCCCCAAATTTATCCATTTTAAGCCCCGGGTGTCGGTGATCACCTCCATCGAGTTCGACCACGCCGACATCTACCCGGACCTGGGCCGCATCATTCAAGCCTTTGAGGCCTTCCTGGACGGCATTCCTCCCGCAGGCCGGGTCCTGGCCTGGGGGGACGCCCCCCTGGTGCGGCAGGTGTGCCGGCGGCGCCCGGGCCAGGTTTCCTTTTACGGCGCCGCGGGCGGGAACACCTGGGAGGCCGCGGACCTCACCCCGGTGACCGGCGGCATGAAATTCACCGTCCGGCGGGACGGGGCCCGCTGGGGGGAGTTTCACCTGCCCATGCTGGGGGCCCACAACGTGCTCAACGCCCTGGCGGCCTTGGGAGTAATGGCGGAGTTGGGGGCGGCACCGGAGGAACTGCACCGGGCCTTAAAAGACTTTAAGGGCGTCAAGCGGCGCCAGGAAGTGGTGCGGGAGGCCCAAGGCGTCCTGGTGATGCAGGACTTCGCCCACCACCCCACCGCGGTGGCGGAGACGCTGGCGGCGGTGCGCCAGGGCTACCCCGGACACCGCCTGGTGGCGGTGTTCGAGCCCCGCACCAACACCTCCCGGCGCAAGGTCTTCCAGGAACCTTACGCCCGGGCTTTCAAGGACGCGGACCTGATCCTGGTGCGGGAGCCGCCGGACCTGTGGAAGGTGGCGCCGGAGGAGCAGTTCTCCTCCCGGCAACTGGTGGCGGACCTTCAGGCCCGGGGTCAACGGGCCCTTTACTTCCCGGACACCGACCAGCTGCTGGCGGACCTGCTTAACAACCTCACCGCCGGCGACCTGGTGCTGGTCATGTCCAACGGCGACTTCGACCACCTGGTCCCCCGCCTGTGCGCAGCCTTGGAGTGAGGCGATGTTTGGGGGAGGGGGCTAAGGGCTTTTTCGTAAGTGCCCTTTCCCCTCCCCCAAGTCCCCACCCCCAATCCCTTAAGAAAGGTTGGCCTGGAAGGCGGGCCCTGCGGCCCCGCCTTCCAGGCCAACCTTTGGCCATTCCTGGCCCGTAGGGGCGAACCCATATGTCCGCCCTCAGCCATCCTGATTCCCCCCCTGTAGGGGCGGTTCGCGAACCGCCCCTACAAGTGCAGGGTGCCCTCGCTCCCTTCCTACCATCCTTCCCTATTCGGGGTTGGGGGAGGCCAGGGGCCGTCGGCCCCTGGTCCTCCCCCCAATTTTCTCTCTACAGATCTCCAAGCACTCCGCTCCGGATGGTGGGGACCTGAGACCATGGCCGGTGCCTGAACAGAGCATTTCCTGGAACAGCATAGGGAATAGCCCGCCCGGCCCAGATTCACTCCGCCGCGGTCCCCCGGCGGATAGACTCAAAGGTGATGCGGCAGAGTTCTTCCAGTTCCTCATGGGTGATGCACAAGGGTGGCATGAGGA
Source organism: uncultured delta proteobacterium (assembly GCA_963790655.1). Taxonomy (GTDB): domain Bacteria; phylum Desulfobacterota; class Desulfobaccia; order Desulfobaccales; family 0-14-0-80-60-11; genus DASWLF01. The sequence goes on from CAWBPT010000012.1 coordinate 348,592, forward strand.
CGATGGTATCCCCCAGGGGCCTGAGTATCGCCCCCAATTGGCGCGCCTCCAGAATCACCCGGTGGCCGGTGCGCCGGGCCACCGGGAAAGGCTCCCGGGTGGCTTTATCCTGCACCAATTCGATCCCCACCATCAGGCCCCGCTGGCGGACGTCGCCCACGTGGGGGTGGTCCGCCATTTCGGCCAAGCGCCGGCTCAGCAACTCGATCTTGGGGGCCAAACCCTCCAGCACCCGGTCATTCTGAAAGATGTCCAGAGACGCCAGCCCCACCGCCGCGGCCAGGGGGTTCCCCGTGTAGGTGTGCCCGTGGAAAAAGGCCTTGAACTCTTGAAAGTCCCCCAGGAAGGCCCGGTAGATGTCGTCGGTGGCCAGGGTGGCGGCCAGGGGCAGATAGCCGCCGGTGATGCCCTTGGCCAGGCACATGAGGTCGGGGCTGACGTTCTCATGCTGGCAGGCGAACATCCGCCCGGTGCGGCCGAAGCCCGTGGCCACCTCGTCGGCGATGAGGAGCACCCCGTGGCGCCGGGTCACCTCCCTGACCCTGGCGAGATAACCGGCCGGCTGGGGGATCATGCCCGCGGCCCCCTGCATCAGGGGCTCCAGGATGACCGCGGCCAGCTCCCGGTGATGGGCGGCCACCAGCTCTTCCAGGACCTCGAGGCACTGGAGGGAGCAGTCCTCCCGGTGCTGGCAGCGGTAGCAGTACGGCGCCGGGGCCTCCAGGGTGTCGAACAGCAGGGGCCGGTAAATCTCGTGGAACAACGGGATGCCGCCCACGGACACCGCCCCCAGGGTGTCGCCGTGGTAGGCGTTGGCGAGCTTCAGAAAGACCCGCTTGTCGGTTAAGCCCAGGTTGCGCCAGTACTGGAAGGCCAGCTTCAGGGCCACTTCCACCGCGGTGGAGCCGTTGTCGGAGTAGAATACCTTGGTGAGGCCGGGGGGGGCGATCTCCGTCAGGCGGCGGGCCAACAGGATGGCCGGGGGGTGGGCGATGCCCAGCAGGGTGCTGTGGGCCACCTGCTTGAGCTGGGCCTCCAGAGCCTCATCCAGCTCCCGGCGCCGGTGCCCGTGGATATTGGCCCACAGCGACGACACCCCATCCAGATAGCGCCTGCCCTCCAGGTCATAGAGATAGACGCCCTCTCCCCGGCTGACGATGAGGGGCTCCTCCTCCCTGAAGGCCTGCATCTGGGTGAAGGGGTGCCAGAGGTGTTCCCGGTCCCAGCGCACCAGGGTCTCGCGGTCATAGGCGGCCATCATAGAACTCCTGTCCTGAAAAGTTCAAAGTTCAAAGTTCAAGGTTCAAAGTTAAGGAAAAGGCTTCGAGGGAACTTTTCATGATTTATGGGTGAGCCGAAGTTCATGAAGGACTGCTTCATGTGGGACACCCGCCCTCGGGTGTCCGGTTCCTGCGCCGGCGAGGGCGGCGGCGCTACATTTTCATGATTTATGGAGGCGCCGCAGGCCCATGAGCAACTTTCGAAGAGTTGGTTTAAGGGAGGGAGCCGGGGGCAATGAGCCAAGAACCAAACCGCGCCGCCAAGGTCATTCTAAGCAAAGCGCAGCATCTCGCATTTTTAATAACTTTGAGAGCCGGCTCGTTCGTTCAGGATGACAGAAAATAGGTTCTGCAATAGGTTCCGGTGCAGCCCGGTCAGGCCTTGATCACCATGTCCGGCCACTGGTCGGTATCGAAGCCGCGCCGGGGATCTTTCAGATCAAAGCGCCGCATCTTGTTGAACAGGGTGGTGCGGCTGATCCCCAAAGTCCGGGCGGTGTGCTGGCGGTTCCAATCCAGGGATTTCAGGGTCTCCAGGAGAATCTGCTTCTCTGCCTGGGCCAGGGCCTCCTCCAGGGAGAGGTTGCCGGCCGCCGGTACCGGGGCCGCCCCCGGTTCATGGAGGTTCGGCGGCAGGGATTCGGGGACGATGAAATCCCCGGGGCTCAGGATGACCGCCCTTTCCATGACGTTTTCCAACTCCCGGACGTTCCCCGGCCAGCGGTGCCTCAGGAGAATCTGCAGGGCGCTCTGGGAGATACCCTTAATCTCTTTGTGGTGCACCTGGTTGAAGTGGGCCATGAAATGCTGGGCCAGGGGTTCGATATCGCTGAGCCGCTCCCTCAGAGGCGGAATGGTGAAGGAGACCACGTTGATCCGGTAGTAGAGGTCTTCCCGGAACTTCTGGTTGGCCACCTCCTCCTGCAGGGTAGTGTTGGTGGCGGTGATAATCCTCACGTCCACCTGAACGGTGACGTTGCCCCCCACCCGTTCCACGATCTTTTCCTGGAGGACCCTGAGGAGCTTGATCTGGAGATTGGGCGAGGCGCAATTGATGTCATCCAGGAAAATGGTGCCGCCGTGGGCCTCCTCGAATTTACCTTTCTTGTCCTTGATGGCTCCGGTGAAGGAGCCCTTCACGTGGCCGAAGAGTTCGCTCTCCAACAGGGTCTCGGAGAGCGAGCCGCAGCTGATCTTGACAAAGGGCCCGTCCCGCCGGGAGGACTGCTCGTGGATATAACTGGCCAGCATGGATTTGCCGGTGCCCGACTCCCCGGTGATGAGCACGGTGGCCATGGTGTCGGCGATGGTGTGCACCATCTCCAGGAGCTGTTTCATCTTGCGGTCCCCAAAGACCATCTTTTCCTGCAAATCCCAGGGCTTGAGGCGCCGCTTCAGGGTATTGTACGAAGCCAGGAGCCTGCGGTGCTCCATGGCATGCTCGATGGAGAGCTTGAGGCGCTGGTCGTCGATGGGTTTGGTGATGTAATCGTAGGCCCCCAGCTTGATGGCCTCCACCGCCCCATCGATGTGCCCGTGGCCGGTAATGAAAATGATGGCCGTGTCCGGGGCGCGGCCCTTCAACTCTTTCAGCAGTTCGATGCCGTTCAGTCCCGGCATCCGCATATCCGAAAGGATGAGCTGATACTGGTTATCCGCCACTTTAGCCAGGGCGCCGGCGCCGTCCGAGGCCGTGTCCACCGCGTAGCCTTCCAGGGTGAGCATCTCTTTCAAGGACTCGCACACCAGGAATTCGTCATCCACGATCAGGAGGTCTTTATTTGCCATTGGTTACCCCGGCCTCTTTATAAGGGAAGAGGAGGCGCACTTTGGTCCCCTGCCCCGGGTGACTTTCCACTAATAATCGTCCCTGGTAGCGCTCCAAAATTTTCTGGCAGATGGGCAATCCCAGTCCCAGCCCTTGCACCCCTTCCTTGGTGGAGTAGAACGGCTGAAAGATTTTATTCAATTCCTCCGCGCTCAGGCCCGGCCCGCTGTCCTGAAAGGAAACCTCCACCTCGCCGTCCGCGATGCCGCCGTCCACCAGCAGGTTGCCGCCGTAGGGCATGGCTTGCAGGGCGTTTTTAATGATGTTGATGAACACGTAATAGAGGTCGGCTTCCACCGTCAGGTCGCCGAACTGGGCCGGCGGGTGGAAAGACATCTGCACCCGCTGGTCGCTGGCCTGGAACATCATGATTTTGATGGCGTCCTGCAGGAGGTTCAGCAGCTTGTCGCTGGCCCGGGGCGGAGCCTTGAAGGGGTTGGCGGAAAACATGAGGCTCTTGATGCTGAGCGACATCTTGTGCAGGCCTTTTTGGGCCTCGGTGAGGTAGCGCTCCACCAGTTCCGGGTCCTCTTTCTTCATCACGGCCAGGGAAAGGTAGCGGCGGATCCCGTCCAGGGGGTTGTTGAGTTCGTGGGCCACGCAGAGGGTGAGCTTACCCATGACGGCCAGGTGCTCATAGAGATTCAAGCGTTGCCTGAGGTGCTCCAGTTCGCTCATGTCTTCCACCAGGGCCAGCCCCCGGGGGGCCCCCTGCTCCTCAGGCAAGGGAACCAGGCGCACCGACAGGAAACGGGGGGGGTTATCCCGGAAATGGGCCTTCAAGGAGACCAGTTCCCGGGGTTCCCGCTGGGCCAGGGCCTGACGGAAGGCTTCCTCCAACTTCTCCTGGTCCTTGGCGGTAAGGCCCAGGTGAGAGAAGACCTCCTCTCCCACCATCTCTTCGCCTTCCAGGTCCGTCAACTTCACCAGGGCCGGGTTGGACTGCAGCACCTTGAGATCCTGGTCCAAAAAGGCCACCCCCACCGGGATGGCTTCACCGACCCAGACGCCGGCGGCGGGCAGCGCCGGTCCCTTGCCGGGTTCCTCCCGGCTTTCCAGAATATCCACCAGCAGCCGGCCCATGAGCCAGCCCAGGAAAAGGTCCCGGGGGCCGAAAGGCTGGCCGTCCTGCCGGTCCGCCAGGTTGATCACCCCCCAAAACTTCTGGCCGGTGAGGGGAATGATCATGAAGCTGTTGGTCTGATAAGAAGAGCGCCGGGGCTGGGAAGACAGGTGGAGGTCCCGGCTGACGTCGGGCACCAGCAGCGGCCGCCGGTGGGTGGCCACATAACCCATGATGCCTTCGGTGGCGGTGATCATGGCGCCGGCCTTGGACCCCGATTCGGGCCCCAAAGCCGCCAGTCCCCGGAATTGGCCCCGCAACGGGTCAAAGAGGAAAATGGAGCTGTTGGTAACCTTAAGCAAGTCCTGGGCGGCTTCCAGTAAGGCCTGGCCCACCTCCTCCAGGTTCTCCTTCAGGCCGAGCCGTTCCTTCAAAGCGGCCAGACTCCCGGCCTCCGTAGTGCTGGAGACCAGTTCCAAGGCTTGCCAGCCCAGGGCTTCGGCTCCCTGAAAGACGGTCTCCAGGTCCCGCTGGGCCCGGCACAAGCGCTGGTGCTCCAGGGCGCGCTCCACAGCGTGGCGCAAGATTTCCGGCTCCAGGGGCTTGGGGAGGTAATCAAACGCCCCCGATCTTACGGCCGCCACCGCATCCTGATAATTGGCAAAGCCGGTAAACACGATGACCAGGGTCTCGGGATGGTTCAGGCGCACAAATTGCACCAGTTCCATGCCGCCCACTTCCGGCATCATCATGTCCGTGAGCACCAAATCGTAGGAATGGGCTTGCAGCTTGGCCAGGGCCTCCTTGCCGTTGGCGGCCACTTCCACGTGCCCGGCGGAACGAAGAATGTCCTTGGCCAGCTCCCGGATCCCCGGCTCGTCATCCACCACTAGAATCAAGGGCTGGTCTTTCGTACTCTGTTTTCCTGGCATTTTAGCATCCTGTTCGGGTGGTCCGGGAAAATCATTAATTTCCTTCCCCCGGTCGGCACCTTAGTTTGCACGGACCATGTTTTTAGGTCCAAACTAATTGCAAAACCCACCACTAGCGGTTATCCATCACCTCGGCGCCGTATTGCCGCTGCAGATAGGCCCGATAATCCTGGGAGCGCAGCCGCGCCAGCCAATCCTGGTGCTCGAGATACCAGGAGATGGTGCTTTTCAGCCCTTCCGTAAGGCTTACCTGGCGGCGCCAGCCCAATTGGGCCTCTAGCTTGCCGGGGTCCAGGGCATAGCGCCAGTCATGGCCCGGCCGGTCCGGGACAAAGGTGATCAGGCGCTCCAGATCCCCCAGGTCCGGCCGCATCTCTTGCAGCAGCTTCAGGAGCAGCCGCACCAGCTCCAGGTTGGGATGCTCCTCCCGGCCCCCGATGTTATAGGTTTGCCCCGGCTGGCCCTGCTCCAGGACCAGCAGCAAGGCCCGGCAGTGGTCCGTCACATGGAGCCAGTCCCGGACGTTGGCCCCCTGGCCGTAGATGGGGATGGGCTGCTGCTGTAGGGCCTGACTCAGCGTGAACGGGATGAGCTTTTCCGGGAACTGGTAGGGGCCGTAATTGTTGGAGCAGTTGGTGATCAGCGCCGGCAAACCGTAGGTGCGGAAATAAGAGCGCACCAGAAAATCGGCCCCCGCCTTGGAGGCGGCATACGGGCTGTTGGGGGCGTAGGGGGAGTCCTCGGTGAAGGGCCTCTCCTCGGGCTTCAGGTCGCCGTATACTTCATCGGTGCTGATATGCAAAAATCGGGGCGGGGACGGCTCCGTCCCATCTTTCCAGGACCGGCGCGCCGCCTCCAGCAGGGTGAAGGTGCCCTGGACGTTGGTGCGCACAAAGACTTCGGGGTCTAAAATGGACCGGTCCACGTGGGTTTCCGCGGCGAAATGCACCACCCGGCTAATGGGGTGCCGGGCAAAGAGGGCGGACACCAGCTCCCGGTCCGCCACATCCCCCCGCACCAGGGTGTGGCGGGGATCGCCTTTGAGGTCCGCCAGATTGTCGGGGTTGCCGGCGTAGGTCAAGAGATCGAGATTGAGCAAATGCCAGTCCGGCCGGTGCCGGCGCAAGTAGTAAACGAAATTGGTGCCGATGAAGCCGGCGCCCCCGGTGATCAGGACGGTGGTCATAAGGTCTCTCCGAACCTCTCCCAATAGGCGCTGAAGGCCTCCTGCCAGGGGGGCATGAGGTCCAGCCCGGCCAGCCTGAGAAGCCGGTTCTCCAGCACCGAATTGGCGGGCCTTACCGCCGGCCGGGGATACTCCCGGGTGGCACAGGGGCTCAGCGGCGCCGCCAGCCCCGCTTTCTTCAGGATCAGCCGGGCAAAATCATACCAGGTGGCCTCCCCCTGGCAGGTGGCGTGATAGGTGCCGAAGGCCTCGGTCTCGGCCAGGGCCAGCAGCTGCGGCGCCAGGGCCAGGGTGCTGGTGGGGGTGCCCCGCTGGTCGTGCACCACCTTAAAGTCCTGACCCGGGGACCAAGTGCGCCCCTTGGCCAGGATGGCCGTCACGAAATTGGGGCCCGGGTGGCCATAGAGCCAGGCGGTCCGGACGATAAAATGGTCCGGGCACTGCTCCCGGACGTAGCGTTCCCCCAGGAGCTTGCTCAACCCGTACACCGACAGGGGCCGGGTTTCGTCCCATTCCAGGTAGGGGCCGGTTTTGGCCCCGTCAAAGACATAGTCGCTGGACACGTGCACCAGCTTGACGCCGAGCCGGCGGCAGGCCGTGGCCAGGGCCCGGGGACCCAGGCTGTTAGCCCTGAGGGCCAGGTCCGGGTCCGCCTCCAGGTCGTCCACCCGGGTGGCCGCGGCGGCGTTGATCACCGCCTGGGGCCGCTCCCGGCTCAAGTGTTGCCGGACCCCCGCGGGATCGGTGATGTCCAGCTCCTTAAGGTCGGTGGCCACCGCCTCCCAACCCCGGCGCCCGGCCTCGTGCACCAGGGCCTGACCCAACTGGCCGGCGGCGCCGGTGATCAAGATTTTCATAATTTCTGCACCGGGTCTGCCCCGCCCTCACTCCAGGCGGAAGGGCGAGTCGCCGTCGTCCTCGTAGCGGATCTCATCCACCGGTTCCCGGCGCCCGGGGCCGCGGTAGAGGCGGTTGGCGAAGTTGCACACCCACCCCGGGCGGCCGCTGATGTTTTTATAACCGTGGACCACCCCGGGGGGGACGATGACTATCCCCGGGGCGCTTTCCCCCAGGTGGAACTCCTGCCGCTTCCCAAAGCTGGGGCTTTCCGGGCGCTGGTCCCAGAGGACCACCCGAAACTCCCCGGGCCCGGGAAAGCAGAAGAGGTCGGTCTGCTGGCGGTGGGCATGGGGCCCCCGGCCCACCCCCGGCTGGGTCACGGAGATATAGGCCATGACCGGGAAATGCTCCGGCGCCAGCTCGTCCTGGCGGAAGATTTCCGCCAGCCAACCCCGGGGGTCCTCATAAACGGCTAGGGGGCGGCAAATCACCCCGGGAATCTGCGACTCCAGGTTTCGGTCCTGCTTATCCAAGGGTTTTACCCGCCACGGTTAGGGACCGTCCCGCATTGCGATATTTAGCAGCATTCCACCTATCTTTTCTTAAACTAACCGACATATTAGCATAAGAGTTATTTCCTATCAAAGTCAATAGGGAATTACGCCCGCGAAAGATGGGGGGCTTGAGACCGCGGGGGCAGGGGCGCCCCTCTCAAACCGGGAGAGGCGGCCTGGACGGAGGCGGAGGTCGCGGGTCTTGCCGCAGAGCCGGGAGCGAGGTGGGTGGGGTTAGCCTGCGAGGTATCTGAAGATCCCCAGAATGATGGGGTTGAAATACGAGCTGAAAATATCCTCGCCCCGGACCCGCTCCAGAAGCGCCAGGGCCAGGATGGCAAAAGGCCCGGCCTGGCGAAAGACCCACCTGAGGGAGTTTAGGCTGGGCGGGATCGCTTCATAGACCAACCATCCCGCCGCCAGCGGCGGCAGCGGTATGAGAGAATAGACCGCGGTGGTGAGGTTTACCCCGACCACCATCAGGAAGACCTTGGGGTGCCAACCGACTGTTTTCATGACCATGGCCAGACTGCCGCCAATGCTAGCCAGGAGCAGGTTGGCCGCCGGCCCGGCGCAGCGGGTAATCACCATATAGAGCCGGGGATGTTTAAATTTGGCGGCATCTACGGACATGGTCCGGGGCCAGCCGAACCCTCCCACCAGGTAGCAGATCGTCCCCATGAGGTCCAGGTGCAGGAAGGCATTAAAGTGAAACCGGTCTTTGGGGTCCTTCCGGGCGTCCCCTAAAAAAGTGGCCACAAAGGCCTGGGCTTCGGCGTTGATCATGACCGCCAAGAGGACCGCAACACAGAAGGACACGACGGCGTCCACGGCAAGATTGTGAGGGGAGATGATGTAGGGCACGGGCCAGGCGTCTAAAGGCATCTTCAATTACCTTAATCTTCCGAACGTAGAGAAGGCAGGGATTCCTCCCTGCCTTCCCAGTTTACCAGATTAACGACCAAAAGCTAACCGCTGAGGATAGCTGGCCGAACTCTTATCGTTCGTGCTCCAGCATCGGCCTCTTGGTCACCCAGGAGAGGAGCACCGCGCCTATGAGCACTATCGCGGAGAGATAGAAGGCGTAATCCAGGCTGCCGGTCCAATCCTTAATGGAGCCGCCCAGCCGGGCCATGAAGAAGCCCAGACCCCAGCCGATGAACACCAGACCGTAGTTCATGCCCAGGTTCTTGGGGCCGAAAAAGTCGGCCGTGAAGGCCGGCATCAGCGCCAAACCGCCGCCGTACTGCCAGAAAGCGATGCCCACGGCGATAAACAGGAAGAACACGCTCTTGGCGCCGATGATGGAAGGCATGAGGAAGAGGCAGAGGGCCGACACGATGCAGTTCAGGGCATAGGCGTTGCCCCTCCCGATCTTATCCGAGTACATACCCGTGCCCACCCGGCCCAAGGCATTGATCAGACCGCCGTAAGAGGCCAGGAGCCAGGCGTTGGCCGCGAAGAACGGAATGGCCTTGGCCGTGGTAGCCAGCAACCCCGCGGCGTTGGCGATGACCAACAGCCCGGACTGGGTAGTGCCGATGAACATGAACATCAGGGCAAAGAACTGCCAGGTTTTCATCATGTCGCCGGGGGCCCAGTCCACCAGGGTTCCCGCGGCCTTGGCCGGCGCGGCGCCGGCCTTGACCACCGCCGCCGGGGCCACATATCCCGCAGGCGCTTTGGCCAGCAGGGAACCGGCGATGATAACCACCACCGCGAACAGGATCCCCAAGAATACGAAGCTATATGTGATACCACTGCCGAGGAGATAAGCGGCCAGCGGGGAAATATACAGCGCCGCGCCGCCGTAACCGCCCACCACCAAGCCGGCGATGAGACCCCGCTTGTGGGGACCGAACCACGACAGAGCCGCCGGAGTGGGCGCGGCATAGCCGAGCCCCATGCCGATGCCGCCCATGATTCCGAAACCGACGATCAGGCCGGTATAACTCTTGGTCAACCCAGCAATTATGCAACCCACCGCCAGAAAGAGACCACCGGTAATAGCGCCCGCCTTGGGCCCTAATTTATCCTGGACGCGGCCCCCGGGGATCATGAACAAGGCGAAAATAAGAACGCAGAGCGAAAAGGGGGTGGCTGCTTCGGCGTTGGTTAAATAGACCCAACCTTCATTTAGTCCGGTCATCACCGTGCCGGCCATTTTAAGATCTTTTGGAACCAGTGCCCCGGCCCAAACACTCCACGCATATAAGATGCCCAAACAGAGATTGACGGCAGTGCCCGCAAATACCACTACCCACGCCTTACCTGGAACTTGGTCTGCCATGAATTCCCTCCTTAAAATAACGACATTGGATAAAATGGCTGACTGCTATAAAAAAATGCCAATCTTTTTCCCCTACTTGCCGGCGCACACCTCCTTCCCGCGATAAATTTTTATCTTGTTAAAGAGTGCAAGGGTCCTGCCAAACGGATGATAGTCATGAAATAACTGCGGAGTCAATCAAAATACCCGGGATCATTAAGATAATGAAAATTTTCTCAAGCTTCCTTCACTCCGGCGGTCGGGAATCCGGCGCGGCGTTCCGGGATATTTCCCCCCAGGGTGGGGGTGCTTCACCCCATAAAATGGCGAGGCCGGGAGGCAGGGAAGCAGCGCCCGGTGCCACCCCTTCCACCCGGGAATAGCCCCGGGCCTGAGGTCTCACGTTTTTGGTTTTTGGTTTTGAGTCTAAAGTTTCCGGCTTGCGTCCGGGCGAGATTTTGCCACCGGCTCCTCTTTTCTCTCTCCCTGGAAGGGAGAGGTTCGGTTAGGGCCCAAAGATTCTCTGGAGGAGAACCCGGTGGAAAAATTCTTAATGCCCCCCTTATGGGGTTGGGGGAGTGGGTTTGGGAGAGGGGGCAGGGGCCGTCTGCCCCTGGCCCCCTCTCCCAAAAACTACTTGCACCAACCTTAGTTCGCCGCCAAAGCCTTGGCCGCGGCGCGCAAAGTCTCCTCCAGGTCCTCTCGGCGGTGGGCCAGAGAAATAAACCAGGCCTCGAATTGGGACGGCGGGAGATAAACGCCCTCTGCCAGCATCCCCTGGAAGAACCGCTTAAAGCGGTTAAGGTCGGATTTTTTGGCTTCCGTAAGGTCGGTCACCGGCGCGTCGCTGAAGAACAGGGTGAGCATGGACCCCACCCGGTTGATCGTGAGGGGGACCCGGCCACGCGCCGCCAGCTCTTTAAGCTCCCGGGCCAGCCAGGCGCCCCGCTCTTCCAAGGTCTCATACACCCCGGGCTGGCCCAGCGCCTTGAGGGTGGCCAGCCCCGCCGCCACCGCCACCGGGTTGCCCGACAGCGTCCCCGCCTGGTAAATGGGCCCCGCCGGGGCCATCTGGGACATCAGGTCCCGGCGGCCGCCGTAGGCCCCCACCGGCAGGCCGCCGCCGATGATCTTCCCCAGGCAGGTGAGGTCGGGCGAAATGCCGTAGAGAGCCTGGGCCCCGCCCCAGGCCACCCGGAAACCGGTGATCACCTCATCGAAAATGAGCAAGATTCCTTCCCGGTGGCACAGGGCCCGCAATCCCTCCAGGAACCCGGGTTTGGGGGGCACCACCCCCATGTTCCCGGCCACCGGCTCCACGATGATGGCCGCGATCTCCCCCTTAAACCTGCCCGCGGCCTGGCGCACCGCTTCCAGATCATTGTAGGGCAGCGACAGGGTCAAACCGGCGATTTCGGATGGCACCCCGGGGCTGCCGGGGATGGCCTGGGTCAGCACCCCGCTCCCGGCGGACACCAGGAAGGAATCGGCGTGGCCGTGATAGCAGCCGTCAAATTTGATCACCCGGGAGCGCCCGGTGGCTCCCCGGGCCAGGCGCAGCACGCTCATGCAAGCCTCGGTGCCGGAGTTGACCAGGCGCACCATTTCCAGGCCCGGCACCGCGTCCACCAGGATCCGGGCCAGTTCCACTTCCGCCGCGGTGGGCGCCCCGAAACTGGTGCCCCGCGCCGCCGCCTCCTTCACCGCGGCCACCACGTTGGGCTCCGCATGCCCCAGGATCAGCGGCCCCCAGGAGCCCACGAAATCGAGATAAGAGTTGCCGTCGGCATCATAGACCCGGGCTCCCTCCCCCTTAACGATCATCCGGGGCGTCAGCCCCACGGCCTGCCAGGCCCGCACCGGGCTGTTCACCCCGCCGGGGATGATCTCTTGAGCCTCTTTAAAGAGCCGCTCCGAATTTGCATAGCTGGCCATGCCCTGCTCCTGTGGGTTGAAGATTCGGGGGAGGGGGCTAAGGGCCCACGGCCCTTACCCCCTCCCCCAATCCCCCACCCCCAATCCCTTAAGCGTTTTGAAGACCGGGTAAGTCGGGGCCATCGGCCCCGCCTTACCCGGTCCAGTAAAGGGTTGGGTGGGGGGGTTGGGGGGAGGGCAGGGACCCTCGGTCCCTGGCCCTCCCCCAAAAGCCAGCACTATCCTCCGCCCTCGCCTTCCCGGAAGTAGCGCATGGTGGTCTTTTTCAGTTCGGTTTCGCTGAACAGCATCTCGTAGTCTTTGATGCCGGTCTCCGCGGACATGCGGGCCGCGATGGTGACGCAGTCTGCCCGGGTGCGCCCATGGATCATGGTATAGAGGTTGTAGGGCCAGGAAGGCGCGGGTCTGCGGGCGTAGCAGTGGGTCACCGCCCTTTGGGAGGACAGTTTTTGCCCGATGGTTTTGAGTTCTGCCTCCGGCACGGCCCAGGCCACCAGGGCGTTGGCCTCGTAGCCCGATTTCTGATGCCGCAGGGTGGCCCCGAACCGCCGGATGTAGCCCCGCTCCATGAGGCCCCGGATGGCGGCCAGCAATTGCTCCTCCGCCACTCCCAACTGGTCCGCCAGGTCCTTAAAGGGCCGCGGCTCGATCTCCAGGTCTCGCTGCAGGGCCAGGATCACCTTTTTTTCCAGGTCGGACAACACTCAAAGCTCCACCTTGGCGCAAAATATAGAATAATCGTCCCCGGTTGGCAAGTTCCGGCGGGGAAGCGCAGAGGGGGTACAGGTTGTGTCCGGGGCGGCTATTATACCGAGTTGAGACCTCTGCGAAAGTCTCATGTGGGATAGCCGCCCTCGGCTGTCCACACTTAATTTAGCCGCAGGCGAGGGCGCCTACGCTACATGTTGATTAAAGGGTAGCAATTGAGACTTTCGCAGAGGTCTCGAGTTGCCTGCAAGCGATTGTTCTGACAGCCCCGGACTTTTCTCTGAAAATGTAGCGCCTGCGCCCTCGCCGGCGCAGGAACCGCCGAGGGGGCGGTTCTACCTGGTCATGCTTCGCTGTGACCCCCAGGGGTCATGAGGCGTTAGCCGGCGATGCCAAGGCGAGCTGCCTAGGCCACCAGAAGTTGATAGATATTAATGGGAGCATTAAATGAGTTCCAACCTCGTCCCCTCTCCCCCATTGGGGGAGAGGGTTAGGGTGAGGGGGAAGGTGATTGCTTTTCCCCCTCATTAATAAATATTCAAAATACGCCACTCGATCACCACTTAACTTCGTCCCCCACTTTAACCCCGTGGGCGTCGGCAAAGCCCGCCGGCGCCTCCAGCACGCGGTTCACCGGCCGGGGCGAACTGAGGGTCCCGGTAAATTGCGGTGAGACGTTCTTCTCCAGGCCCACGATTTTCCCCCGGACTATCCAGATGAAGTCGAGGGGGAACTGCATGCCCCGCATGCAGAAATTCTGGACCTCCAGGCGCGGCAGCAAAAAGAGCATGGCCCGCCCCGCCGGCAATTCCCGGCGATAGCTCAGCCCCTGGTACAGCTTTTCCGGGGTGCTTACCACTTCGGCCTTCACCTTCACCCGGCCCACGGTCACCCAGAGGAAGGGGTTGCCGTATTCGGACAGTTCGTCTCCCCCCGCCGGGCCGGCCAGCAACAGGCATAACCACGGTATCAGGATTAGCCCCACCCCCCGGCAACCCTTGCTGAGTTTCATCTTTGCTCCCCACTCCTTTCCCCGCTCCTTGATGATGAGGCCGCCGTGCCCGCCATCCTTAATTCTTCAGGTTTCCTGGTGAGCCTGGCCCCTGCCCGTTAGCCCGGGTACAATGCAAATGCGCCTGAGGAACTGCCTCGTCCCGAAATGAGCGCCTCCCCGGCTTCGGTTATGCTATATTATGGCCAAACTAGCCAACCACAGGAGATGGATCAGTCATGAAAATCGTGGCGGTGCTGGGCAGTCCCCGGCCACAAGGCAACAGCGCCCACCTGGCCCAAAGGTTCCTGGACGAAGCCCGGGCCCTGGGGGCCGAGACCAAGACCTACCTGTTGAACCAGATCGCCTTTCAGGGCTGCCAGAGCTGTCGGGCCTGCAAGACCAAGAGCGAAGCCTGCATCCTGGAAGACGACCTGGCCGAAGTGCTCACGGCCGTCAGAGGCGCCGACGTCCTGGTCCTGGCCTCCCCGGTGTACTTCGGCGAGATCAGCGGCCAGCTCAAATGCTTCTTCGACCGGACCTATTCCTACCTCAACCCGGACTTCTCCAGCCGGGTGCCGCCGGGCAAAAAGGCGGTCATGGTCCTGGTCCAGGCCAACCCCGACCCCTTCAGCTTCGACGACATCTTTCCCCGCTACCAGCGCTGGCTGAAGATGTTCGGCTTCCACCCGGTTTACCTGCTCCGGGCCACGGGCGCCAGGGACCCCGGGGACCTGGACCAACAGCCCGCGGTCCTGGACCAGGCCGCGGCCCTGGCCCGGGAGGTGGTGGGGGTTGCTTAGCAAGTAGGGACCTCTGGGAAAATCCAATGTAGGACAGCCGCCCTCGGCTGTCC
>CAWBPT010000013.1:0-364379 GCA_963790655.1 uncultured delta proteobacterium
TATCCCCCTCTGCGGTAAGGCATCTCAGGTCCCCGATAATGGCGCGAATGGCGGTTTCCTGGGATTCGATGCTCTCGGTAAGCTTGAATTGGACCAGGGCCCGGGCCAGATTATGTTCCCGGCGCCGGACCTTGAAGTAGACGTTGCCTTCCAGATAGTCGGTAAAGAATCTCAGTCCCAGTTCGAACGCCAGCAGGCGCATGGCGTCGTATAGATAGGTATAGTCCTCCTCGGTGAGAAAGTCCCTGGCCATGGAGAGATAGCCTTGAAGGATGGCCCGGCACAGGTCGGGTTCGAAGCGCACCGCCTCCCAGCCCTCGGTTTCTTCTCCCTGGGGGTTGCAGCCGGAGCGCAGGCAGTCGCCGATATCATAATGGACCAGGCCGGGCTTGACCGTGTCCAGGTCCACCATGGCGACGGCTTGCCCGGTGGCAGGGTCCATCATGACGTTGTTGACCTTGGGATCGCCGTGAATGGGGCGCAGCCGGAGTCGGCCTCGGGCCCTGGCCTGCTCCAGGACGGGCGCCCAGGCCCGGCGCTCGCCGACCAACCGCAAGGCGTAAGCTATTTCGGCAGATTGGCTGGGGTGGGTTTTCGCCAGAACCTCGTCATAGTGCCGCAGGTAGCCCAGCGTCACGTGAAACCCCGGCAGCGTGTCGGCCAGTTCGGCGGCGGGCAGGTCGCTTAAGAGTTTATGAAACATGCCCAGTGCATACCCCACTTCGCGGGCGTGCTCCAGGTCTTTGATGGTGTCGAAGGTTTGAGCGGTGTCGATAAAACTGAGGGCGCGCCAGAACGACCCCCCGGAGTCGACAACGTGGTCCCGGCCGTCCCGGGTCAACAGAACCCGGGGCACTTCCCAACGGCGGCCGGGGCTCAAAGGGGTCCGCTCGAGACGCCGACGCACGTGCTCGGTGAAGGTGCGCAAATTCTGCATCACCAGATCCGGCCGGCGAAACACCCGGGGGTTAAGGCGCTGCAGGATGAAGCGCTTTTCTCCGGCGCCCTCCAGGGTGACCAGGAAGGTGTCGTTGACATTGCCGCTCCCATATTCCCGCAGGTCCACGACCTGCCCCTGGGATACGAATTGCCCGGCAACGGCAACCAGATGGTCCAAGGTTTTGCCTTAAGATTAGCGGTCAGCGTTCAGCTTTCAACCGTCAGCTTAATGATCCAAGTTCCGTATCCCCAGAGTGCCCATACAACCTGCGGCCTGGGGCTTTTCTGAGAAAAAGTTGGTGAAAATCCCCCATATCCCCCCTTTGATAAAGGGGGGAACCTAGCGGAATGCCATCAGAAAAGTCCCCCTTTGAAAAAGGGGGATTTAGGGGGATTTCCCAGCTTCCATCCATGCAGATGCAGCCGACATTTAGAACCAAATTTGATAACTCGTTCCCAAGCTCCTGCTTGGGAACGAAATTTTTAGCCCAAGCTCTGCTTGGGTAACCTATAATTATCATAGGATATATCGCCCAAACTCGTTCAAGCGGAAAAGATTTCCCCCCTCACCCCAACCCTCTCCCCCCGCAGGCGGGTGGAGAGGGGGTTTTAATAGGCTGGCGAAACCCTTCGGAACGCCAAGGCATTGATGGCACAGGCTTTCCACCGACCGCGGTGCCCCTGCAATCAAAATAATTTATCGCAAAAACTTTTGGCAATCGCTATAAGGCATGAACCGGGGGTTCCAATTAACCCTTCGCTTCGGACTGGTCGCGAAATACCAGGACCGGCCGGGTGGTCAGCCGCACCAGGTTCAGGGCCTCGTCGCTGATGATCTTTAAATACTTGGGCCGTTTATGCCCGTAAGCGCCCAGGACCAGCAGGTCGTAGCGCTCCACCGCTACCGCCTTGAGGATTTCGTCCACGAAGTCCCCCTTGGCCGTCTTTTTCACCGGGCTGAAGCCGTAGCGCCGCAGGGTCTCATCCCCGGTGAGCAGACAGGCCTGGGCAAACTCCTCGGACTCCCCCAGCTCCGTTTCCTGGACATGCAAGATGGTGATTTCCGGCTTCTTCCTGGCAAACAGCGGGGCGATGAACTCCAGGGCCCCCTGGTCGCAGGACGATCCCCGGTAGGCTACCAGGATCTTCTGGATGGGCCGGAAATTGCGCAGGATCAACACCGGTTGCTGGGCGTGGTGCAGAATCTTGGCGTGCACCGCGCCCAGGAGAAAGCCCCGGAGGAACGAGCGGCTGTGGGAACCCAACACGATCATGTCGTAATAGCCCAGGTTGGCGGCGTTGAGAATCTCGTCGGCCGGGTCCCCCACCGCCACCATGGGGTTGCAGGGGATGCGGCCCCCCACGCAAACTTCGCAGGACTCGATGATCTCCTCCACCGTCTTTTCCGCTTCCTTTTCTATGGCCTTCTCCACGTCGCTCTTGGTGGTGAAGGGCGCGTAGCCGCCCCCTTCGGCCACCGTCTCCACCACGTCGGGCTTGACATAAAGGGCGTCCACGATGGCGGTAAAATGTTCCATCAGGTGGCAGCAATAGCGCAGGGCCAGCTGCGACTCTTCGCTTTTGTCCACCGCAACCAGGATCTTCATATGTTCACCTCTCTAAGCCAGCAGCCGTCAGCCAGCAGCTTTCAACAAAAAAACTGCGGGGCTCTCAAAATCATAACTAAAAACTGAGGGTTTTTCATTATGCTAAACCGGCCAGGCAGTGCCCGGGGTTTCGGCCAGATCTCCTTTAATCACCGCATCACCAGCACCGAACTCTGGCATTTGCTGACGAACCGGCCGGCCCAATCCCGGGGGAAGAAGCGGTCCAGCAGCGATTTCTTCCCCATCCACAGGGCCAGCAAGTCCTGCTGCAGTTCCTTCTCAATCCAACCTTCAAACTCGGCAATCTCGGTAAGGCGCGTGCTCACCTTGATCTGGCGGTCCTCGTAATAGTCGCCGATCTCGATGAGCCGCCGGTAGACGTCCTTCTTCATGCTGCCTTCGCTGCTCAGTCCGATCAATTCCAACTGGGCCCCGTGGATGGTGGCCACCTGGTTGATCATTTCCAGGGAGTCCTGGCTGATGTAGCTCTGGTCGAGACACGCCAGGATCCGGGTGACGGGCTGCTCTTCCTTGACCAGGAGCACCGAGCAGTCCGCGTCGTTCACCACCCGCTGGGGCACCGGCGCCGCCGCCCCCTGCCAGATGCATTGGCCGCCCCTGGTGCATCCCAGGACGATGAGGTCGCTTTCCTCCTCTTTGGCCTGGGCCAGGATTTCCTGGGCCTCATTACCGGTTCGCAGGCGCACCTTCAAGTCTTTCTTGACGCCCCGGTTAACCAGCAACTCTTCCCACAGCCCGCTTTTCAGCGGCAGCCATTCAAACTGCCATTTGCCCAGGGCATAGGGCGAGCCTTCTTCCTCCGCCCCTTGCAAAAAACTCTCCCGGTACTGGTGCAGGGCCCGGGCCAGGGGCTGATCCGGCGCCAGCGTCCCGTATCCTTCCGCCTCATGCACCGCCGGGGCCGCAGACACGGCCAGCAAGGTGACGTCGGCCCAGGTGTTCATGGCCAGCCGGATCACTTCCTTCAAGGCAAAGGCGCTGTAAGGGTGCTCATCTCCGGCAAACAGGATTTTCATCAGCCCTCCCCTCCCCTCTTATGTCATGCTGCATCAATTGACTGCTATATATCGAGCCAGAACCTGGATGCTGGTTTTTTTTAAAGTCCCCCTTGCTTAAAGGGGGATTTAGGGGGATTATTAAGGGGTTACTTAATCCCCCTGCCCCCCCTTACAAAAAAAGGGGTAAAAACCATGGTTTTTAAATGTCAGTAATTGCTAAATCGCGGCTACCTGAGCTTAGAAGCTGCCATGATTCCGTTCAGCTTTCCAAGGCTTTTTTCACCGATTTCTTCAGTTCGTCGATCTTTACCGGCTTGGGGAAAAAATCGTAGATGCGCTCCCGGATGGCCTCGATGGTGGCGTCCAGGGTGGCATAAGCCGTGAGCATGATCACCTTGGTTTGCGGATAGAGCCGGTTCACTTCTCTCAAGATATCCATGCCGCTGACATTTTCCATCTTCAAATCGGTGACCACCAGATCGAACCGCTGCTGCCGGATCCTTTCCAGGGCCATCTGGCTGTCTATGAAGGTCTCCACCTCATAGCCTTCATTTTCCAGGATCTTCTTGGCCATATCGCAGACGATCTTTTCATCATCAACAACCATGATTTTCTGTGGCATATCAATCCCCTTGGTCTTGGTTGGCGGACGGAATCTTAACAATAAACGTCGTTCCCTGGCCTTCTTCGCTTTCCACGGCAATCTCCCCCTGATGCTGCCGGATGATGCCGTAGCTGACGGATAATCCCAATCCGGTGCCCTTGGTTTCCTTGGTGGTGAAGAAGGGGTCAAAGATATATGGGAGGACCTCTTTCTTGATGCCGGTGCCCGTATCCCGTATTTTGGTCGCCACCCAGGCGCCTGCCGGCTCCCGGAAAACCTCGATGAATAAATCCCCGCCCGCGGGCATGGCCTGGATGGCATTGATAAACAGATTGATCAGCACCTGCTCGATCTGGGCCGCATCCACGCGAACCGACGGCAGGTTCTCGGCCACGGAGACGTGATGCTTTACCTTGGAGATCTTTAAATGGTTGCCCACCAGGCCGATGCTCCGCATGACCAGGTCGCCCATCTGATACTCCCGCAACTCCTGCTTCTTCTGGCGGGAGAAATCCAGCAGATTTTCCACGATCCGCTTGATGCGCTCGCTTTGCACATAGACATCTCCCATGTAAGTCCGCTTCTCTTCGTCTCCCAGCAGGTCATAAAGACTCAGATACGTCTGGGCGATGAGCGAGATATTGTTCAAAGGGTTGCCCAATTCGTGGGCCACTCCCGAAATCAAGACCCCCAAAGAGGCCAATTTCCCGGTTTGCAAAAGTTCCTCTTCCCGCCTTTCCAATTGCCTGGCCATGTCGGTTATGGCCTTGATGGCTATTTCTATTTCATTATGGGGGGAAATGGGCTTCCCCGCCACTTCATGGAACCGGCCCTCGGAAACCATTTTGATCATGCGCTCCCATGATGCCTATTTCCATGATAATAAAGCGGAAGAAATATTGCCAGAGGATCAGCTGAATCAACAAGATTGCCGCCAGGGAGCCGATCAGCATGAAGATGCTGTGATTGATGATCTCGTTTACATTGGCCCGCTCCCTTTTGAGCAGCATTTCAGAGAATCCGGTGAGCTCATGGCCCAGATTCCTTAATTTTTCCTCCAGATGCGGGGGTGACTGCCTGGTGGTTACAACTTGCCCGGCCAGTTCCAAATAATTATTGAGACTATTAAGTAAAGTATCGTAATTTTGTTTCCCGCTATTATGTAAACCAGGAACCACATATTCCTTGGTAGATCTGAGCAGCTCATATCGTTCTTTGCCAAGTTTTACTACTTCCTTTAATTCACCCAGTTCGTGGTATAAAAAGTAATTTTTTTCCGCTTTGCGCATCTCCAGGAGAGAAATATTCAAATCATCGATAATCTCAATGCTCCGCAGTTTGGTTAAAACCGATTTAAAAGAGATGTAAGCAAAAAAGCAAATTATGCAGATCAGCAGCGCTTGTATTAATGCTGCAATGATAATTCTTCTTTTGATGGTCATCTTAGCCCGGACCTATGGCCCCGTGTCCCGCGAAAAGTTACAGGAACGGGCCAAAGCGGTGCGATCGGATGGACTCTTCTATCCTCTGGTCGATGGCTTCCAGAGCCAGTTCCTTTTCCAGTTGCTTCAGCATCTTCCTTTCCACGTAGTAAGATTTGAGAAAGAGCCTGATGGCCATGCCGATGCTGAACAGGCCCACCAGGACGATGATGGCGTCAATCCCGGACCAGGGCCCCACCCCGAAAAGCCGGGTAAAAAAGGTTCCCAAGGCAATGAATCCCAGGCCGGTGCGCAGATACGACAGTTCGGTACGCTGTTTCGCCAGGATGGTGCGGTATTGGGACAGGTTGGTGCGGGATTGCGCCAGGCCGGTGCGGGCGCCGCTCATGCGGGTGCGGATCTCGGCCAATTTATTCCGCATCTCCGCCCACTCGGTGCGTTTCTTAGACCAGTCGGTGCGGGACTCGGCCCAGTCCGTACGGCTCCGGGCCAGCACCGTCCGCCCGTCCGCCAGTTCCGTCCGCTTCTGGGATAAAGCGGTGCGGTCATTGGCCAGTTGGGTGCGTCCCTGGGCTAAGTCGGTGCGTTTTTCTGCCAAACTGGTGCGCCCCTGGGCCAGTTTAGTGCGTTGCCCCGCCAGTTCGGTGCGGCCCGGGCCAGCACGTCCGCCCGTCCGCCAACTCCGTCCTTTTCTGAGATAAGGCGGTGCGGTCATTGGCCAGTTGGGTGCGTCCCTGGGCTAATTCGGTGCGTTTGTCGGCTAAATTGGTGCGTCCCTGGGCTAATTCGGTGCGTTTCTCCGCAAAATTGGTACGCCCCTGGGCCAGCTCGGTGCGGCGGTGGGCCAGGGCGGTCCTTTCCTCGGCCAGCTTCGTCCGGAATTGGGCCAACTTGGTGCGGTCTTCGGCCAGGGCTTCACGTCTCTCAGCCCATTCCTCCATGGCCTTGATCAGTTCCTCGCCCTGGAGGGTCGAGACGTGCTTGTCGTTTTCGTCTGCCATCTTCAGTCCTCAAAAGGCCGGGGCGGGCCGTAAACCCTTAACCCCCAACCTTCTCCCCAAAAAAGGGGAAAGCCGGATAATATCCTGGTCATTAATGCCAACCTGCCATTGCCAGGATTGCAGCCTGAACAGCCTCAACGCAGCACCACCATCAAGGGCGCCCTTACCTGGGACAGCCAGGGCAACTGCGGGCTGTCTTTCTTGACAGCCCGCTCCAGGGAAACCACCACCAGGCCGTAATCCTTCGTTACTTCGGGGGCCGGGGCGCCTTCGGTCAGGGCGGCGACCTCCTTCACGGCCACCTGGCAGCCCGCGGCCGTAAGGTCCTCCATGCCGGCCACCACTTCCCGGCGTAGGGCGTCCCGCGACCCGCCGTAGCCTCCCGGGGGCGGCACCCCCAGGTGCACGGGGATGGAGCAGCCGGCCCACAGCTTTTTGACCGCGGGCAACAAGGCCTTGACCGCGGCCTGCTCCTGGCAGACCACCAACACCTGGTTGATCTTCTTCAGCGCCCGCAGCCAGATCATCGGCATGTTAAGACGCTGGTAGAATTTCGTGTGCAGCCGCCGGTGGATATTGACCGGGGTAAAGGGATACGGCGCGCCTTCCACGTACAGGTCGAAGGGCTCCTGGTCCACAATCTTTAAAAGCTCGTATTCCCGGTCCCCGTAGATTACCCGGGGCTCCTGCAGGGTGGGGCAGGTTTCCATCTCCGAGGACAGCATCTCCTGGATCTCCTCCTTGCCCATGGCCACGATTTCCCGCTCCCAGGTGTGCCGGACCCAGCCCGTACCCACGGTGGGAACTTCCGGCGGCGGCGCCTTCACATAGACCGGGTAAAGCGTCAGATTGATCAGATTGCCCAACTGGCAGGCGTAGCGAATGGCCATGCTGGAGGCCAGGTCCACTTCTATGGCTACCAGGGTTTTGATCATTTGGTTTACCCCCTTAAATCTTTCTCCTGCCGGTGTCGACGGGGCTCGCGCTTGCGGCTCAGAGCCCGGGCCCCTTAATCTTGGCCGCGGCCCGGGTCACCACATCCTGGATCTCGCTCAGCTTGAAAGGCTTGGCGATGAAGTCGAAGACCCCTTTCCGAAAGGACTGCTTGGCGGTTTCCATGGTGGCAAACCCGGTGATGACTATGACCTCCGTCTGGGGATGGAGTTTTTTGACCTCCTCCAGGAACCGCATGCCGTCGATTTCTTTCATCTTGAGGTCGGTGATGACGATGTCATAGGCCGCCTGCTGCACCTGGAGCATGGCCTCCACACTCTGGGTGAAGGTGTCCACTTCGTAGCCCAGTTTCTCCAGGGCCGGCTTCAGGCGTTTGCAGACGATGGGCTCATCGTCCAGCACCATGATCTTCAGCTTGTCTTTCATCTTGCCCTCCTGTGTCGGGAGCTGCCCCGTCCGCCGCGGGCTTAAGAATTTCCCCCCTTTTCTAAAGGGGGTCAGGGGGGATTATGCTTAACCCCTAAATAATCTCCCTAAATCCCCCTGGAAGAAAGGGGACCTTAGGTTCCATCTGCCTGGAATCTTTCGGCTATAAAATAACGCTAATTTACTCAACGTACTAGAACCCATTTCAAAACCTATTTCGCTGTCATCCTCAACGAAGTGAAGGATCTCAAATTTATGAAAAATACCAGATTCTGCGCGGCGCTCAACCTGACATTTACCGCGCCGTTGGGTTTTCAAATTGCTGGCAATGGGATAACCCCGCCCTACCTCTGGGCGCCTCCCCCCTCGGGGAAGCTTTGCTGAAAGAAGGCCTCCACAAATTCCGGGATGTCTTCATCGCTCCGGAGCTGGATGTCCAGCTGCCGGGTGAACCCGATGAGACGGCCCAGGGCCTGGAGGCGGTTCTCCATTTCCTCCCGGGGCAGATGCAGCACCTTGGCCACCACCAGGTCCCCCTTGGTGTCCACCTTGAAATGATACTGCGACAGAATCTTGGCCAGCAACTGGGCCCGCCGGGACCGCCGGGTCAGATCGGTGACCCCGCCCACGAACCGGAAGTAGATGTGGTTCCGGGCCGGGTCCGGCTCGATGCGGGCGTCCACCAGATTGAAGTGGTAGCCCAGGCGCAGGTGCAGATTCATATAGGTTTCGCTGATCACCGCCAGGTTGAACCCCGACACCGCGGCGGCGCCCGGCGCCTCGGCCCAGGTCTTGGTGAGGCTGGACATCATGCCTTTGAAGTCCACCGCGATGGGCTCGGTGCTCCAGACCCCGGGTCCGGACAACCCTTCCCACAGGGCCTGCATGGGGAGCGACCTGATTTGCTCCGGGTAGAGCCGGACCCCACTGGCCTCGGGCGCGATGCCCCCGCCCAGATCCAGGATCTTTAGACCCAGGGGCACGTCGGAGACCAGGGTAAAGATCTGCACCCCTTTGAAGCGTTTCACGAACCGGGGCAGATCCATGAGTTCCTCCACCGCCTTCTCATGGATGAATCTAATCACGTCGTGGACGGAGCGGCAGCCCTCGGGGGTGAAATCGGGAGCCGCGGGATCGATAAGCTGCAGCGGCGCGATGCGGGTCAGGAGCCTCCGGAGCAGCCGGAACTCCGGGGCGTCCTCGAAGGCCAGGGATTGCACCAGTTCGTACTGCAGC
Source organism: uncultured delta proteobacterium (assembly GCA_963790655.1). Taxonomy (GTDB): domain Bacteria; phylum Desulfobacterota; class Desulfobaccia; order Desulfobaccales; family 0-14-0-80-60-11; genus DASWLF01. Next base: position 9,229 of record CAWBPT010000013.1, read on the forward strand.
AACTCCTTCACCCGGCCGGCGTAAATCAGGCGTTGCTTGGTGTCCACCGTGATCTTCATGCCTTCTTTCAGGACCTCGGTGGCCCCTTCCACCCCCACCAGGGTGGGCACCCGGAATTCCCGGGCAATGGTGGCCAGGTGCCCGGCCGCCGAGCCCCGCTCCGCGATGATGGCCGCGGCCTTGGGCACAATGCGGGCCAGCCAGGGGGCCGTGTACTTGGTCACCAGCACCGCGCCCTCCGGGAAACGGCTCATGTCCACGTCCGACGCCACGTGGGCCACCAGCCCCGCTCCCACCCCGGCATGCGCCACCACCCCGGTGTCCCGGATGAGAATGGGGTACTGGGCGCAGGTGTCGCAGATGTCCACGGGAAGCGGCCCCGCCACCTTGGGGACCACCAGCCCCCGGGACTGCAGGATGAGGCATTGGTCCTTCCGGTCCACGGCCCATTCAATCTCCTGGGGCCGCTTGAAGTAACGCTCCAGGGTCAGGGCCCAGCGCACCAACTGGAAGACCTGGGCCTCCGAGAGCGCCGGGGCCTCTCGCTCTGCCGGCGGCACCTCCGCCGCTTCTTCGCCCCCACCGGACTGGGCCCGCACCATGGTGGCCTTGGCGGCAATTTCCCGGCGCCGCAGGCGATGGGGGTAGTCCCGCTCCACCAGGTAGCGGTCCACCGGGGCCCGGCCCTCCACCACGGTGCGCCCCAGACCCCAGGAAGCGTAAATCACCAGGCAGTCGGCCTCCGCCCCGCTGACGTCCAGGGTATGCACCAACCCGCTGGCCTTGCTCGGCACCATTTCCTGGGCCAGCACCGCCATGGCCGCCTCTTCGCCTAACATCCCCATCTGCTGCCGGTAGATCAGGGCCTCGGGGGAGTAGAGGCTGGCCAGCACCTTTTTATAGGCCTGGATGACCCCCCGGGCCGGGACGTTGAGCAGGCTTTCGTGCAGCCCGGCAAAGGTCAGGTCCCCGTCCTCGCCGTAGGCGCTGCTGCGGATGGCCAGGTAACCCCCGCTCTTCTCGGCCTGGCGCCTGATCTCCGCGGCCACTTCCTGGGGCACCACCCCGGCCAGCAGGCCGTATTGGATCTGGCGGGAAGTCTGGCGCTCGTCGTGCTCCCCGGCCACCCAGGATTCCAGCCCGGCATGGATCCGCTCCTCCAGGTCGTTGTGCTCCAGGAAGCGGCGGTAAGACCGGGTGGTGATGACAAAGCCGCCAGGTACCGGCAGCTGCAGGTTTTGCATGATTACCGTTAGGGTGTTGGCCTTGCCGCCGGTGAGTTCCGGCCGGTCCAGGGGCGCCTCCGTCAGCCCGATGACCAGGGGCATCTCCTTGGACAGGCTGAGCCGCCCCCGCAGTTCCGCCTCCATGGGAATGAAGATGCGGTCCAGGGTGGAGTACAGCTCCAGATAGCGGTTGGAAGTGATGAGGTTCACTTCTTGCACCATATGCAGCAGCAGGGTGTGAATCTGTTCCACCGAATCCACCAGGTACTTGCGGTCGAAGATGTATTCGCCGCCGGACTTCTCGCCCAGGTCGGCGATGAGCTCCATCACCCGTTGATGGTCTTGCAGCAGCTCCTGGAAATGCTCAAAGATCTCCGGAAAAGCCACCAGGTGCGGCTTGGGGCTGACGATCCTGCTCCAGAGGTTCCGGAGTTGCTGCAACATTTTACCCAACCTCAGAAAAAGCCCGGGGTTAATAGGCGAAAGAGGGACCCGATGAAAAGTTTTAGATGATTCATGTTTTTCATTCTATTATATTTTCCCTCTTCCCCTTTTCCCCCTGCACTTAATGGCCGCCGCCTTTAAAGAGGTAACCCATGGCAAAGCCGGTGACGATGGCGATGACTACCGCCAAAATACCATAAGTGGCGCCGTGCTCATACGCCAAAGAAAAGAACGCGGCCGGAAAACCCACCATGGCCACCTTGAGGTCGGCGCACTTTTTCCCGGTCACCTGGCCGTTCTGAATCACCGTGAGGCAGACCTGGTAGGCGCCGGGTTTCACTTTGGTGGGCAGCGGGAAGGTGCCTTTCACGGTTTGCAGGTCGCCCGAGGCCCCCGCGGCCTTGAGGGCCCCGGGAAAGGTGGCGTAGATTTCTTCGCTTTCCTTGAGCTGAAAGAACTGGTCCAGGAAAAGCTCCCGCTCGTTGGCCTCCACCTGGCCGGCGAATCTGATCTGCTTCTTCAGGGCGGGGTAACCCCAGGTGGCGTCCGCCGCGGGCGCTTGCAGCAACTGCTCGGTGGTGCTCGTGGCCAGGTACACGGACGGGGCCCCGTCCACCTCCACCTCTCCCACGTTCATCCACAGGCCCCCCCGGCGGCCTTTGCGCATCAGGTGTTCCGCCGCTCTCGGGCCCAGGAGTTCCAGTACCGCCTGGGCCCCCTGGGGGATCTTTCCCGTTACCACCACCTGACTACCCTGAAAGAAGGCGCCGATCTGCACCACGTCCGGGGATACCTGCAGTTCGGGGTCCGCGGCCCTAGCCGGCGCCGCGGACGCCAACACCAGGCAGAGCCCCAAGAGCAGCGCCGCCGGGGTGGTTTTCCCAAAGCCTCCTGCCTTCATCTCAGTGCCCCCCCTTGTGCGCCAGAATGAGGTGCGGCGGCAAAATCAGGCTCACCAGCATCTGCACCATCACCACCAGCACAATGGAGGCCAGCAGGATCTTGAGCTGGTCGGCCTTCAGCCTTTTGCTCAGGCGCACCCCGAACTGGGCCCCGATGGTGGAACCTAAAAGCAGGATGATGGCCAGCACCAGGTCCACCGTCACATTGGTGATGGCCTGCATGATGGTGACATTGATGCAGGTGAAGAGAATCTGGAAGAGGCTGGTCCCCACCACCACGTGCATGGGCATCCGCAGCATGTACACCATCACCGGCACCATGATGAAGCCGCCGCCCACCCCCATGATGGCCGCCAGGATGCCCACGAAAACCCCCAGGATCAAGGGCATCAGGGGAGAGAGCGTTATCCCGGACTTGTCGAAGCGCATCTGGTAGGGCAGGCCTTGCACCAGGCGGGCATAGACGGAGACCTTGGCCGGGCCCTCCGCCCGTTTGCTTTCCACGGGTTTGGCCCGCATACTCTGGAGACTTTCGATAAACATGTAGACGCCGATGACGCCCAGCATCACCACGTAGGTGATCTTGATGACGAAGTCCGCGTTGCCCAGGGCTCTCAGGACCTTGATGAGCTGCACCCCCAGGGTGCCGCCGATGACCCCGCCCACCAGCAGGAAGAGCCCCATCTTGAAGTCCACGTTGCCCAACCGCCAGTGGGCATAGGTGCCGGAGGTGGACGCGGCCACGATCTGGTTGGAGTCCGACGCCGCCGCCACCGTGGACGGGATGCCGGCCATGATCAGGAGCGGCGTCATCAGGAAGCCGCCCCCCACGCCGAACAGGCCCGAGAGAAAACCCACCGCCCCTCCCAGGCCGAAGAGCAGCAGGATGTTGATGCCGTTGCCCGCCAGGGGTAGATAGAGACTTAAAGACATGCGCAATTCTCCTTCCGTAATTTTACCGACACAGATCGGCCAACCGCGTGACCTTGCCCTGACCCCGCACCAGGAGGACCTCCCCTTCGAACTGCTGGTGCAGGCTCTTCAAAGGCGGCGAACATTCCAGACTCCCCCGGGCCAGGTCGCCGGGCAGCCCCATAATGATAAACTGCACCGCAATCTGGGAGTGGGAGAAGCGCAGGACTTCCTCGCAGAAAGGCCCGGAGGACACGAAGATTTCCATGGGGACCCCTTCTTGCTGGCCGCGCTCCCGCACCTTTCCCAGCCACAGGCGCTGGTCCTCTTTCAGGCCATCCAGGGAAATTTCGCCGTTCCCCGTCCCGGCCCCGGATGAGGCCGGCAGCACCGCCATCACCACCAGGGACAACCCCAGACGCCCCGCCAACTGCACCGCATAAGAGGCGGCCCAGGCGGCCGGCGCTTCCAGATCGATGGCTAAGAGGACTCGTTTTTTCATAACTACCGACTACTATTGCAGTATCCGTTCCAACTTAATTATATAGTGATATCAATAACATACATTTATAAGGGGAAGCCTATATGTTTCATTATGAAACGTAAATACCTGTTGATAACCCAAAGGCAGGCCAATACTGGCTAAGATTATTTCATTTTGAAATCACGGCGGGCATGGGATTGAAATGCGGCTGGTTTAGGGGTGGGAAGGGCTCAGGCAGCTTCGCTCAAAATGACATCTATCTTATAAATTAAGCTTCTCAGACAGCATTTAACCAGGCATATATCCGCCATTCTGCTGGCTTAATTCCAAAACAAATAATTTTTGCGATCCCCAGGGTAGGGGCGGATTTTCTTACCGTGTCCGGGATAACATAAACATTTATGGAGAGATTGACTTGGCAAGCACGTTTGAGGTAAAGATTGCTACCAGTGATCCATTTTAATCGGCTCGGGAGGAAGTGCGATGGGAAAATCGCTGACCCTGTTTATCGGGACTTTCACGACGTTATTGGCAGTGATTAATCCCCTGGAATCCCTGCCCATCTTCCTCAAACTTTTGGCAGGTCAGGACGAACAGGCGCACCGCCAGGTCGCCCGCCTGTCCTGTCTCTACGCTACTCTTCTCATCTTTTTCTTTCTGGTGTTTGGCACTTTAATGCTAAAGATTTTTGCAGTTCCGCTCAGCATGATCCGCATTGTCGGCGGCATCATTCTGATGCGCATCGGCTTCAGTCTTTTCTTACCTTCCGCCTCGGGTGGCGTGATCCACGGAGCCAGCAGCGGCTCGACCCAGCAAGTGGGGGATATTGCCTTTGTGCCTCTCGCCATGCCACTAATGTTCGGCCCGGGCGTCCTCGCCACGATCCTGGGTATGAGTTCACTTTTGAAACATCCCATCGCCGACTTTGGCTCCTTGATAGGCATATGTCTGGCCATTCTGGCCGCGATGTTGGTCACCTACCTGACCTTAACCTATGCCAAGCAGCTTCTGGGTCGCATCGGTCCTAAAGGGGTTGACGCGGCCACCCGCATCGTCGGTTTTTTCGTATCCGCCATGGGTATGGGGCTCGTCTTCCACGGTGTAATTGAAGCCTTACAGGATTACAAAATCATCCCGTTAAGCTGAAATGCCAATCGGCTGCGACGGGTAGAAACTTATCAAGCGGCTAATAATTCACGCTATTCCGGTCATATCTGCATCCGTAGCCCTCCCCCTGAGACCCACCCGCCCTAAGATTCACCTGACCCTGCCTGAGAAAGCTTGGTTATCCTGGTTGACAAAGAAGTTCAGCATCTTATCTTTCAGATGTCGGGGGTGTAAAGGCATCCCGCACCAGTTGCGCCACCTATCGACGATACGCGCCTTGTTATGAATATCCGGAGCAGGAGACCTGCAAACATGCACCCCGATCCCGATGACCAGACGCAGGTATAAATCGCAGGGTTAGGAGAAGATAAAAATGGGCCCCTATCGCATCGTACTGGTTGATGATCATGTAATCGTGCGTCAAGCTATCAAGGAGATTATAGAGAAAAATGATAAGCTGGCAGTGGTGGGTGAGGCCAGCGATGGCTTGGAGCTCTTTGGTCTCTTGGGGCAGTTAGTCCCGGAACTGGTGATCCTCGATATATCTCTGCCCAAGATTAGAGGGCTGGAAGCCGCCAAAAAGGTGAAGGAGCTCTACCCTCAGGTTAAGATATTGATCCTGACCGTGCACAATGAAAGAGATTATCTGGAAAGAGCCATGTCAATCGGCGTCGATGGTTACATGCTTAAAGATGAAGGTGAACAAGAACTCTTTGCTGCCATCCAAGCAATTAGGCAAGGTAAAACTTATATATCATCTTTTTTTAGGCCAGGTCCCTGAGCGGTTAGTCGTCTTTAATTAGTCGTTTTGTCGTAATATAAATTTGGATAACCACGACTAGACTATAATCTATTTCAAAACCGAATTTCACCTGTCACCCTGAGCGAAGCGAAGGGTCTAGGTGCTTGAAATACATAGATTCTTCGCGGCGCTCAGAATGACATGCCGCGGTCAAACCAGGTTTTGAAATAGCTTCTAAAAAAAACCTCCGTAGATTGGCCGTTTAATGGTGCCGGCCTTCCCCCTCGCCCCGATCACAGCCTTATAAGGGCATCAAGAAAGCTTGCAACCCTCAGGCAGTGGCGCGGATAGTCCTAAGGAGTATGGCGATCACGACCGCGATCCGGGATGTCAATGGAGCCCTGGCAGGATGAACAGGTAAGCCTAAAAACTTGGAGGCGGGGAATGCCGCTTTATTTTTTCATGCAGAATGCCCCAGTCAATTTTCTAGCAAATTGATCCAGGTTGTTTCGGAAATTTAAGGCCAAACTCGTACTCGAGCCCTGCTTTCGACTTCTCAGCCGTTCCATCAACTCTCCAATGTAGTCAGCCCCTCCCGGATGGCGTATTTGGTGAGTTCGGCGACGCTGCGCACCTTCAACTTGTACATGATCTGCTGCCGGTGGGTTTCCACGGTCTTGACGCTGACGTGCAGACATTCGGCGATCTGGCTGGTGGATTTACCTTCGGACATCAGCTGCAATACTTCCCTTTCTCTGGGAGTCAGCACTGAGAAGACCGAGTTCTCCTTGGTCGGGCCACCCGTCATATAGTCCTTGACCAGGATATCGGCGACCCCGGGGCTCAGGTACGTCTTTTGCGCCAGCACTGCCCGGATGGCCCGGGTCATCTCCTCGAAGGCGCATTCTTTTAATAGGTACCCCGAAGCTCCCGCCTTCAACATGTTGACGACAAATCTGCGGTCGGCATACATAGAAAGGGCGATCACCTTGGCTTTGGGGAATTCGCCGACGATCTGGCGGGTAGCCTCGATGCCGTTCAGGTCCGGCATGGCCACATCCATGATGATCATCTCTGGGTTCAGCTCCCTGGCCAGGCGCACCGTAGCCCGCCCGTTATCGGCTTCCGCCACCACTTTGAAGTCAGGCTCTTTCTCCAACAGGGTGCGAAGGCCCTGGCGGACAATCTGGTGGTCATCGGCGATCAGAATCCTTGCACCCATCAGCCTTGCTCCTCAGTATTAGATCTTAAGACATTCCCATCTTTCATAAGTCATAGATGGCCCTTCCTTTGCACCTGGCCTCCGGTGCAGATAATAATAATTCACTTGGCCTAATGCGGCATGTTGTTAGGATTTCAGGGAACTCCAGAGCTCAGAACCGCCACCCCCACCATCAGCCCAAAGATTATTACTGCCAGCCACAAAGTCCATTGTAAGGCCGGGCTCCTAACTTCATCCCCGAGCAACCCGTTGATCCTCATCTCTCCCCCCCTATTTTCAGCTTGCCTGCGTTAATTTTCCCCGGGCCGTGGCCTGGGAAAGTCCAGAACGTGCATTGCTTTTCTCTGCTAGGTGGGGATAAATATGCTTTGGATAACCTGAAAGATAAATCAGGGAATCCCTGATTTTGATCTTCCAGTTCCCTTAAATAGGGGAAGGGTATTTGGCAGGGATATTTTTCTTTCTAGGGTCTGGGCACCTAATTGCGTCGGCTCTGGCGAATTCCCCCTCGTCCGGCACCCGGCAACAGCAAATAAGCTTTTCCATTAAAAACGGGGGGGTCGTCTCCCAGCACCGGTGATATCGTGTCCCTTTCGGCCGTTTCCGACCTAAATTTCCCGGTTTTCAGGCGCTCGGCCGGGACTATTCCAAGAGGATAACTCACTATCACTTCCTCTGGGGCTGGTTTCCATCGGTCTTCAGCCTCTCTAATCTTTGCCGTTATTGATGCGGTCGAAAGACGATTTTTTGCGAAAACCTTCGATAAACAGTTTTTCTTCTACTTTTTGCAGTCGGCCTTGCGCTGCTTCTATTTTTTCCATCACGTCCGAGAGTTCCATTAGTTTAGCGTTTAATTCTTTCAGCTTGGCTTTCGCTTCCAGAAGTTCCTCTTTTGCTTGGGCTATCTCTTTTTTGGCTTCCTGTTCGTTCATCTCACCTCTCCTTTGAGCCGACGCGGTCGGCTGCCGCGATCTGTCAGGCTCCTTTGCCCTCATGGTCAAAGTCAGTCTGATAACTAGGCAAGGCGCAGTTGCGCCAGCGATGCACGGGCGCTACCACCGCTTATGTCCGGCACAATCCGCAATTCGAGTGCCGTTACGCCTTCGAGATCGAGGCCGTAGTCTTCGACCTCACGTGCGGCCTCCGGCGGACTGAAGTTATACTGCTGGCGCAAAATCTCTCGGTACGACTGACCGCCGTCCGCGGACCACCGTAAAACGAACTCTTGGGTGCGCTCGTGCTCATCTTCCTGGAACGCTAAGTGGATCCGTTTGAGTCTCAGCGGCTCATCAAAGATGAGGCGAATCGTCTGCTCCCCAGGCTGCGCGGCCCGCCAACCCGAGCCCGTACCCGGAATCAAGGCCGCTTCAATCGGGTAGTCGGCATCTTCGGACGTGATTTCGACCTGTGCCCCGCGTTCGAGGTCCAGCCAGCCCGGCTCGGCGGCTGCGACCTCACGAAGGCCATGACCGATAATGCGCTTGCGCATAGAGTACCCCTCCTTCCCACTCAACTTAATGTTTAAATTTAACTTATATATTAAGGGTATCCTACTTTTTTCGCCTAAGTAACCCGGATGGGCGCATTATAAAATAACCCTATTATTTATAGGATTATTTATAGGAGTTTAATGGAATTCCCCGAGAGCCTGAGGACAATTATTTAATTAGCTTGACATTGAGCAATTTTCTTGTAAAATACGAACAGTTTAGCATGTCAGACTGAAAGCCGGGCCACGAGTCCTGGACAAGAATCGGACGGGGGTGCTAATTCCCGGCCGATTTTTTTTGCCTGACTGCTGTGCGCCCTGCTTTTTTGGCGGGAATATCTTTGCAGTATCTGTAGGAGGTTTCACCATGAAGGAAACTGGTACGGTAAAATGGTTTAATGATTCCAAGGGCTTTGGCTTTATCACGCGGGAAAGCGGTCCGGATGTGTTCGTGCATCACAGCGCCATCCAGGGCGAAGGCTTCCGCTCCCTGGCAGAAGAGCAAGCCGTGGAATTTGATGTAACCCAGGGTCCCAAAGGGCCTCAGGCCCAAAACGTGGTAAAACTTTAGGCATAAACGCCTGATGGTCGGAACTTCGACGGTCTCGCGACCCTCGGAGTTCCGGCGCCTTGAGCTTAGAGAGGTAGAATTTGGCCCGAAATCGTTACGGTTGGCAAAAGCGCGCCAAAGAGATGGCCCGCAAAGAGAAGAACGACGAAAAAATGAAACGTCGCCAAGGCAAAGCCATAACCCCGCCGGCGGATGACCTGCCGGAGGTGGTTGAAGAAGGAATTGAAGGTTTGACCGGGAGCGACCTGCCGGCGGAAAATCCGGCCAGTCCTTCCCAATAAGACAAGGAGAATTAATGAGTATCAAATTATATGTGGGCAACCTGCCCCACGCCATGACCGAAACAGAGTTGAACACCCTTTTTTCCGAGGCCGGTGAAGTCTCTTCGGCCAAGATCATCACCGACCGCCAAACGGGTCAGCCCCGGGGCTTCGGTTTTGTGGAGATGGAAACCAAATTGGAAGGCCAGAAGGCCATTTCCATGATCAATGGCCGGACGGTGGACGGGCGGCCCCTGGCAGTCAACGAAGCCAAACCGCAGCAAAGGAGCGGATTCGGCGGGGGCGGCGGCCGTTACCGCTAAAACCAGGGTTGAGGCGGCCTCCGGGCCGCCTTTCTCATCAGAACCCGAATCCCCCTGCCAGCTGCTAGTTCTCCTGGGCCAACCGGTAGCGAAGGATAAGTGCGATGCAGGTCTTCATGGTGTACGTCAGGGATGATAATTTTTGCCGCCTACTCCCGGAGGAGCTGAACAGATCCCGGTCTGACGATGGCCGGATCAAAGTGATGGCCTTCCCTCCCTTGGGGATCCAGACGCTCGCTCCGGTCCTGCGCCAACATGGACACCAGGTCCGGCTATTTGACACGTGTCACCCGCAGATGCAGGCGGAGCACATCGCCCAGGCTGTAGAAGAGGAGCGGCCCGACCTCATTGGCCTCTCCTGCCTCTCGACGACCACCTACCCGGCGCTCAAAAACCTGGCCAGGCGGCTGAAATCCGCCGCGCCGCAAATCCCCCTCATCGCCGGCGGCGCCTTCGCCACCATGAATGCGGACCACATCCTCCAGGACTGCCCTGACCTGGACTGCGTGGCGGTGGGAGAGGGCGAAGAACTCCTGCCGGACTACTTGGACAACCTCGACGACCCAGGCGCAGTCGCCGGTCTGGTCTGGCGTGACGCTGGAGAGATTGTTAGCAACGCCCCACGTCCACTCCTGCGGGACCTGAATCAGTTTCCTTACCCCGACCGTACCAGCCTGCCCATCGACTACATCGAATCCTTGCCCCTGGATGTCCCGGCGGTCCTCTCTCTGGATAAATTCTGTACCATGCAGACTTCCCGAGGCTGTCCCTATTCCTGCATTTACTGCGATATCCCGGCCCTGTCCCAGGGCAAATGGCGCTACCGTTCCGCGGAGCACGTCTTGGGAGAAATGCAGCAATTGAACGATCAGGGCTATGGCTCGATTTACCTGACCGATGATCACTTTCTCCTGAACCGTAAGCGCATTAGCGAAGTTTGCCACGGCATCATTGAACGCCAACTGAAGTTCCACTGGGGCTGCGAAGGTCGGGTGGATGCGGTGGCGGTGGATCAACTGCCGCTGATGAAAAAAGCCAACTGCAATTTCCTGGCCTTTGGGGTGGAGGCGGGCACGCAAAAGGTCTTGGACCGGCTGCATAAGAAGCAGACTCTGAAACAGGTGGAGCACGCGGTCAGTGAAGCGAAGCGGCACGGCATCGAGAGGGTGCACGGCTTTTTTGTCATCAGCTCTCCCGGCGAGACCGAGAAGGACATTATGGCCAGCTTCCGTTTTGCCGCCCGGCTGAAGCTGGACACCTTCGGTTTCAATCGCTTATGCGCCTACCGGGGCACCCCTTTATGGCAGGAGTATGTCGACCGCGGGATCATTGACGACGGACGGGATTGGCACAAATGGTTCAAATGCTCGGACATCGACCCCACCGCCCTGCCTAGCGCCGCGGTGAACCGGGTGCGCATGAAAGGCTACGCCTTGCTTTTTGCCCGTCGCATTTTCAGGCGTCCCCTCAGCACTTACAAGCTCCTGCGCCTTTTCGGTAAGCATATGAAGAGGTCCGATATCTTCAAATTGCTCTGGAGCCCTTTTCGACGGCGGACCTTGAGCCGGAAGCCCGAGCTCCCGGCCTTGATGATGGAGCTGGGACTCGAAGAGCCCGCAAGGCGCGCCGGCTCCATGACGTGAACCGAACTGCTCTGCGCCGAGGCGGCTGAAGAGAAGGCGCAAATAAATGCTCCCCCATAAGACCGGCAAGGAGAAGGTGATGAGCAAAAGATTAGCCGTGGGCAACCTGCCCCACCAAATGACCGGAGAACAGCTGCAGACCCTTTTTTCTGAGGCCGGCTTGGTAGCCTCAGCCAAGATCATCACTTATCTGCACAACGGACAGACCTGTGGTTTCGGCTTTGTGGCTATGAAAACCCAAGAGGAGGGCCAGAAGGCCATTTCCATGTTCAACGGCCGGATTGTAGACGGGCGACTACTGGCAGTCAAGGAAGATTGGCCGCAGTCAAAATGCTCCTTTGGCCGCCGCAGCCGTAACTGCCAGTGACCGCTTGGGTCTATTAAGCGCAGAAAGGATATGGAGGAACGAAGTTCGACCTGGCATAAAAATCAGGTGCAATAATCTCAACTTAGAGATACCGCTTGGGCCGCCGCCAACGGCCGCAGAGGAGATGGTAAATGAAACCCAAAGACGTTAAGGCAATTTTTTCGGAATTTGACGCTTATTGCGAGACCCTGGATAGAAACGGCTGTATCACCTATCCGGTCACCATCACCTGGACCGAGGCGGGGGGCCATTATGGGCCGCCCGAGGTGGTGATTCTGGGGGAGACCCGCGAGGCCGAAAACCTGCCTCCCGGCGAATTACAGGTGCCATCGGAGATCTTGCACGAGGTGAGGCAAATTGGCTATGGCGCTCAGCCTCTCAGCGTGGGGGAAATCAAGGACTATTGGCGAGAAGCTAGGCTGTTGATGGTCAAAAACCATTGGCACCCCGAGGCCCGGCTGGTGCAATATTAAGTAAGATCGGCTTCGTTTCCTGAGAAGAGGCGGAGTAAGCGGGCCGGAGCCTCGCATCTATCCATCACAGATAGGGCTGTGGCCCCGGATGCATTCAATATATTTTGGTAAAATAAATATTTTAGGTTATATTTTTTTAAGGTTTTTTTTACTGGTCATATGCTTTGCCGGATGCCACCATGCTGTCCTGAGAAGCCCCAGCCGGATGTCTCTGCAAGACCAACCCTAAAAAAGAGCGAAGGTAACCCGGCTGACTGAGCCTGTGGAAGTATGTTGGGTGAGAGGCGCTCGAGGAGTTAATGAAGATGGAGAAAGTTGTTCTGAAAGCTACCAAGCGTGACGTGCTCGGTAAGAAGGTAGGCGCCTTGCGCCGCCAAGGGAAACTCCCGGCCGTGCTGTACGGGCATCGCATCGAGACGACTGCAATCATGCTGGACGCCCACGAAGGGGCGCAGACGCTGTCCCGCCTGACCTCGTCCAGCCTGGTGACCATCGACCTGGACGGCACGAAGTACCTGGCGCTGGTTAAAGAGAAGCAGCGCGATTTTATCAAGAACCGCCTGCTACATTTGGACTTCCAGGTCGTCTCCCTCACTGAGAAGATGCGCGCCAAGGTCGGCATCGTGCTGACCGGCACTGCTCCGGCGGTCAAGGACTTCAACGCCGTGATCCACACTAACCTGACCGAGATGGAGGTCGAGTGCATGCCGCAGGACCTGCCGGAGCGCATCGTGGTAGACATCTCCGGCCTGGCCGCAATCGGCGACGCCGTGCGCGTGCGCGATGTCGTCCTGTCAGACAAGGTGGAAATCCTGGGAGATCCGGAAGAGATCATCGCCGTCGCTGCCGCCACCAAGAAAGAGGAGATCATCGAAGAGGCCCCGGTGGAAGAGGAAGCCGCCCCCGAAGAGGTCGAACGCGGCAAGAAGGAATAGGGAGTCTCCGGAAGGGCCAGGAGTTATCCCCTGGATAAATAAAGAACAGCGGTGTTTAACGCACCGCTGTTTTTTTTCGATCTTTGGGCTCCAAATCCCCCCAATCCTACCTACCTTCCTTCAGGGGTTGGGGGGAGGGAGTTTGCGGGAGGGGGCAGGGGCTCCTTACGAAAAAGCCCCCAGCCCTCTCCTAAAATCATTGTTCCATTCTAAGATTTGTTCAGCCCGTATTTCTTCATCTTGCGCCACAGGGTGGTGCGAGGCAGCGCCAGGATGCGGGCGCTCTCCGCCAGATGGCGGTTGGTGAACACGAGCACCTTGCGGATATGTTCCTTTTCGGTTTCTTCCAGGGTGGACCACCTGACGTCGGGGGCCACGGCGTATTCCTGCAAATCCAGGGGCAGGTCCGCCAGGGTCAGAGTCTCCCCTTCCGCCAGGGCCACCGCCCGTTCGATGATATTTTGCAACTCCCGGACGTTGCCGGGGTAAGAGTAGGCCAGCAGCACCTCCCGGGCCGCCGGGTCCACCGCGGTGATCTTCTTGGCGAATCTCTGGCTGAAGTGATTGACGAAGTATTGAATGAGCAAAGGGATGTCTTCCGGACGCTCCATGAGGTTGGGAAGGGTAATCTGCACCACGTTGAGACGGAAATAGAGGTCCTCCCGGAAGCGGCCTTGGGCCACGGCCCTTTTCAGGTCCTTGTTGGTGGCCGCGATAAACCTGAGGTCCAGTTGGATCTGCCGGTTGCCGCCCACCCGGGTAATGGCCTTCTCCTGGATGACCCGGAGGAGTTTCCCTTGCATGGATAGGGGCATGTCCCCGATTTCGTCCATGAACACCGTGCCCCGGTGGGCCGTTTCCAGGATGCCGATCTTGGTGGCGATGGCCCCGGTGAAGGCCCCCCGCTCGTAGCCGAAGAGCTCGCTGGCAATGAGCTCCTCGGTGAAGCCGCCGCAGTTGAAGGCCACAAAGGGCCGGTCCCGCCGGGGGCTCTCCCGGTGGATGAGGCGGGCCACCAGCTCCTTGCCGGTGCCGGACTCCCCCTGGATGATGACGTTGCAGTCCAGGGGCGCCACCTTGCCGATGATGTGGAAGACCTCCTTCATCGACGGGCTCACCCCGATCATCTCCCCCCAGCCCTCCAGGGGCTCCAGGCGGGCCTTGAGGCGGCGGTTCTCCAGGAGGAGCCGCCGGTGCTCCAGGGCCTTGCGGCTCAGGTTCCGGATTTCCTCCAGCCTCAAGGGCTTGGATACATAGTGGAAGGCCCCCTGCTTGATGGCGGCCACCGCCGCGTCCAGGGAGGCATGCCCGGTGATCAGGATGACTTCCAGGTCCGGGAACCGGGCCTTAACCTGCTGCAACACTTCCATGCCGCCGATACCCGGCAGGACCACGTCCAGAAAGACCAAGTCGTAGGCGGCCCCGTCGAGCTCCCGCAGCAAGGCCTCCCCCGAGCCGTAGGTGCGCACCTGGTGGCCTTCCTTTTCCAGGGCCCCCTGCAGCCTCTTCTGCACAATTACTTCATCATCGACCACGGCGATATGCATGGAATTCCTTAAGCCGAGGCGTTTTCTCCATGGACCGGCAGTATCACGGTAAAAGTGGAGCCTTTGCCCTTCTGGCTCTGCACCTCGATATGGCCCCCGTGTTTCTCCACGATGCCGTAAGTCACCGAGAGGCCCAGCCCGGTGCCCCGGCCCACCTGCTTGGTGGTGTAAAAAGGGTCGAAGATGCGGGGCAGATGCCCCGTTTCTATCCCCACCCCGGTGTCCCGGACTTCCACCTGGAGCCACTGGCCGTCCTCGGAGGGGTAAGCCTTGATGGTCAGGGTGCCCCCGTCCAGCATGGCCTGGATGGCGTTGATGAACAGGTTCAAAAAGACCTGCTGCAGGGTTTTGCGGTCCCCGTGAATGGCCGGGAGGTCGGCGGGGAACTCTTCCTCCACCTGAATGCCGGACAGGGTCAATTGGTTGCGCACCAGTTTCAGGGTGTCGTGGACCAGGGAGGCGATGGCCAGGGGCTCGAATTCAGGATGCTCGGACCGGGAAAAATCCAGCAACCCCTTGACGATCTCCGAGGCTCGTTCCGATTGCACCAGGATGTCCTGGATCAGCCCCAGGGCCTCCTCCTGGCCCAGGTGCGGAAAATCCTCCTTCAGGGCCTCGGCGGTGAGCACGATGTTGTTGATGGGGTTGTTGAGCTCGTGGGCAATGCCCGAAGTCAGGGTCCCCACCGCGGCGATCTTCCGGGATTGCACCAACTGCTCCTGGTGCACCTCCAGTTCGTGGATCATCCGGTTGAAGGCCCTGAAGAGGGCAAAGAATTCCTCGGAGTGGGATTCGGTCTCGGGGATGGGGGTGAAATCGCCGTGGGCGATCTTATCCATGGCCTGCTGCATCTGGAACAGCGGCCGCACCAACAGCCGGCCCAGGTAGAAGGCCACCAGAATACCCAGGATCAGGAACACCACCACGGAGCCCACGAAGAGGTACATGGCCCACTGGAAGAGCCGGTCGATCTGGAGCCGCTCTTCCTTTTCCCAGCTTTCGGCCAGGTTGAGCAATTTCTGGCCCTGGTTGCGCAAGGACTCTTCCAGCAGGGCAAAATTCCCCAGTTCGGCGCCCTGCCCGCCCCGGCTGATCCTGGATTCGATCTCCCCCAGGATCTTCTGGTACTGGATGAGGGTGCGGTTAAATTCCGGGGCCGCGGGTTGTTTTTTAAATCTTTGGATCTCCGATTCATGGCCCAGATAGAGGTCCTGGACCCGGGCCGCGTATTGTTTGGCCTCCTGGAGGCTGGACGGCTGCCGGTAGAGGAAAAAATTCTTTTCCACCCGGCGCAGCTCCAGGATGTTTTGGAACAGGTCGCCGGTGAGTTCCAGCAGCCGCAAGCGGTTGCCGATTTCCCAGTGCACCTGGAAGCTGAATCCGGCGAAAATCAGCACCGACAGAACACTGAACAGGAAGGCCAGGATGATCTTGCGCCGAATCTTGAAGGTGGCTTTTTTCATGAAATTATGGAGCGATTCCAGTCTGAAACGTCAACAAACTTCGTTAAGAATAACAGGAGTTTGGCCGGGAGCCAAGAAAAGATTGTCTGCGCCGTCTTTCCTGGGGAACTTTATCCCAGGGTTTGCAACCTGAGACCTCTGCTAAATAAAGTTTTGTAAATGGTTGATGTGATGCATGGCATTTTTGCTGCTTAAGGAAAGCGATGAGCCTTTTTGAGCCCAAACACAGGGGTCTTGTGGTAGGTGCCCGAGGGCCTTTTCAGGCTTTCTTTAATCCCTCAGGCACACCGCCGC
Source organism: uncultured delta proteobacterium (assembly GCA_963790655.1). Taxonomy (GTDB): domain Bacteria; phylum Desulfobacterota; class Desulfobaccia; order Desulfobaccales; family 0-14-0-80-60-11; genus DASWLF01. Next base: position 25,633 of record CAWBPT010000013.1, read on the forward strand.
ATAAAGGAGTTTCAGGTTGCCCCTTGCAGCACCAGCATCTTTTTCAGGTTGTAGCTGATCCCTACCAGCCAGAAATGATTTCGGTTGCGCACCCGACCGAGATAACGACATCGTTCCAGCCCATAGCGGCACTTCAGGGTGCCGATGACCCGCTCCACCGCCCGGCGCACCCGGGAAAAGAATTTATTCCGCTTCTTTTGCTGCTCTGTTATGGCCCGATAACGCCAGGGCCGATTGATGATGCCGCAGAACACCCCTCGGCGTCGCAAGGCCTTCTTGCGAGCATCTTTGGCATAGGCCCCATCGGCAAACACCGCGGCTTCATCGCCGCTGACCATCTCCTCAAACAGATGCGATTCCGAGACGCTGGCCGCGGTCAGAGCCAGACGCCGGAGCAGGCCGCTCCCTTGATCCACGCTGAGGTGGACTTTGTAGCCAAAGTGCCCGTCCTTGCCCCGGCGGGTCCAATCCGCCTCGGGGTCGGGGCTGGGCTCGCCCCGGCGCGGCGGGTGGGGCTGGGCTTTGATCAAAGTGGCGTCAATCAAGGAACCCCGCCGCACGATCATCCCCTTGGCCTGGAGTTGCTCCTCCAGCAAGGCAAACAGGCGTTCTCCCAACCCCGCCTGGGCCAGCATATTGCGGAACCGGCAAATCCTGGTTTCATCCGGAACCGGGTCTGTAAGCGACAGACCCAAAAACCGCTGAAACGACAAGCGGTCGCAGATGGCTTCTTCCAAGCCGGGATCGGACAAGCCGTACCACTGCTGCAAAAGCAGGGCCTTGAACATTACCAGGGGCGGATGGCTGGGTCGCCCCAGGGTGGGATGATAGAGAGGTTCCATAACCTTCTCGAAGGGCCGCCAGTCAATCTGGCCGTCGATCTTCTTCAGAAAGTGGCCTTCAGGCACCCGACCCGTGGCCTCCATGTCCCCAAAGCCCATCTGCCCCGATTTTTTCCCCAGCATCTGCGACCTCCGGTATCTGACTTTAATCGCAGATTAACACGTTATTTCAATATGTTGAACTGATTTTTTCGTTATATTAAAACTATTTTTTAAGGGACTTTCGCAGAGGTCTCAACCTGGTATGCAAATTCCTGGAACGGCGTCCTTCTGTAAATCACAAGGTATAAGAGGTTGTATTTGTCAGGCCCGATGAAGTACAATTAATTGGAATAAAACCCCTTGCCCATCCTGTTTACGTCACCGCCGTCAAAGGTAACCCCATGCAAAGCGACAGCAACACGGAACGTGAACTGCGCACGGAAGTTCAGGAGCTGCGGCGCCAGCTGGCCACGGCCCGGAAAACCGTGAAGAAGCGGGAAGCGGACCTCCTGGCCTGGGAGAACCTGGCCCAGTCCATCTTTGCCCAGGCCGACCAGGCCCTAATGGTCTGCGACCCCCGCAGCCGCATCATCCGGGCCTCCGGGGCGGCGCAGCAGTTGGCCGGCATGGACCCCCTGGGACTCTACTTCCACCAGGCCTTCCCCCTGGAAGTCGAACCCTCGGAGGCAGACGGGAAAAGCGGGCCGCAATCCGAGGCCTTTTTGCTGGCGGCGCTGGAGGGGGAAACCCGGCAAGGGTTGGCAGCCACCCTCCACCGGGAGGACGGCCGGTCTTTTGACCTGCGGGTGAATTCCGGCCCCCTTTACGATGGCAAGGGCGCCATCAGCGGCTGCCTCATCAGTTTGAGCGACGTCACCGCGCCCCTCCAGGCCGAGGGGGAGCGGCAACAGTTGTTGCTCCAGATGGAGATCCAGGCGGAAGAGTTGCAGGCCACCAACGAAGACTTGGCCGCCCAGGCGGAAGAGTTGGAAATCCAAAACGAGGAACTGCTTACCCAGGCCGAAGAGCTGCGGCTACAGGCTGAAGAATTGCGGGCCCAGGCGGAAGAGCTGGAGGCCCAGAAGGAAGAGCTGGAGAGGCTGGCCTCCTTTCCCCAGTTGAATCCGTTCCCGGTGATGGAAGTGGACGCGGTGGGCGCCATCACCTTTTACAACCGGGCCACGGTGGCGGCCCTGGAGAAATGCGGCGGAGGGGCGGGACCCGGGGATCTTTTGCCCGAGGATCTGGAGGCCATTCAGACCACGTTGCGCCAACGGGGGCAAGGAAATTATTACCGCGAGGTGCGGGCAAAGGAAAAGGTTTTCGGGGTAAATATCCATTTTGTCCCGGCCTTTGACGTCTGGCGCATTTACGCCAGCGACATCACCGAACGCAAGCAGGCCGAGGCAGCCCTGGTCCGGGCCAAGGAGGAATGGGAACTCACTTTCGACGCGGTGCCCGACCTCATCGCCATCCTGGACAACCACCACGGCATCGTGCGGGTCAACCGGGCCATGGCCGCCACCCTGGGGAAAGCGCCGGAAGAACTGGCTGGGCGCAAGTGCCACGAATGCATGCACGGGACTTCCGGGCCGCCGCCTTTCTGTCCCCACTCCCGGCTGCTGGCCGACGGGCAGGAGCACACCGCGGAGGTGCACGAACTGGGCCGGGATTTCCTGGTGTCCGCCTCGCCCTTGACCGACGGCAAGGGCCGCCTCCTGGGCAGCGTCCACGTGGCCCGGGACATCACGGCGCGCAAGCGGGCCGAGGAGGCGCTGCAACGGGCCCACGACGAGTTGGAACATCGGGTGGAGGAGCGCACCGAGGAGCTTTCCCATACGGTGGCCCAACTGCAAGAGGAAGTGGCGGAGCGCCAGCATGCCGAAGAGGCCGTGCAAGCCGAACGGCAGCGGCTCTTTGACCTGCTGGAAGAGTTGCCGGCCTACGTCTGCCTGTTGCGGCCCGATTATTCCATGCCTTTTGCCAACCGCTTTTTCCGGGAGCGCTTTGGGGAATCGAATGGCAGGCCCTGTTACGAATTTCTTTTCGGGCTCGATAAGCCCTGCGACAATTGCCAGACCTTTAAGGTCCTGGAAACCAACGCTCCCCAGGAATGGGAGTGGACCGGTCCGGACGGCTGCATCTATCAGATCTACGACCGCCTCATTGCCGATACGGACGGCTCCCCCCTGATCCTGGAAATGGGCATTGACATCACAGCCCGCCGCCAGGCCGAGGAAGCTTTGCAAATTGAGCGCCAGCGCCTGTTCGCGGTGCTGGAGCGCATCCCCGCCCACGTGGCCTTGTTGCGGCCGGATCATACCATTGCCTTCGTCAACGGCGAATTTGTCCGGCGTTTCGGCGAGCCGGGAACCAGGCGCTGTTATGAAGTGCTCGGGATGCCGTCCCCCTGCGCGGAATGTCAGGCCATGCAGGTTTTCCGTACCGGAGAGCCGGTGATCTGGGAGTGGACCAGCCCCGCAGGCCAGACCTATCAGATCTACGATTATCCCTTCACCGACGTGGACGGTTCGCCCCTGGCCCTGGAAATGGGGGTGGATATCACCCTCCTCAAAGGCTCGGAGAACCGCGTCTTACGGCAAAGCGTCATCCTGGAAGGTATCAACCGGATCTTCCGGGAAGCCATGACCTGCGAGACCGAAGAAGCACTGGGACACACCTGCCTGACGGTGGCCCAGGAGCTTACCGGCAGCAAATACGGGTTCATTTACGAATTGAATCAGGAGGACGGCCTGGATGTTTTGGCCTGCAACGACCTGGGGTGGCAAACCTGTGAAATTGCAGATTCCCGAGACCCGGCCGCGATAAGAAATATGCCGCTGGAGGACCTTTACGCCCGAGTGGTCCGGGGAGGCCAACCCCTCCTCACCAATGATCCGGCCGCCCACGGTCTACCCCAGGGCTATTTTCCCATAACCGCCTTCCTGGGGGTGCCGTTGCGGTTTGGCGGCAAGACCTTGGGCCTCATCGGCCTGGGCAATAAAGATGGGGGCTATGAGCCCAGCGATCAGGAAGCGGCGGAAACCCTGGGTGTCGCCATCGTCGAAGCCCTCATGCGGTTCCGGGCGGAAAAGCAGGCGGTGAGCACCGGTCGCCTCTACCGGCTGTTAAGCCGGGTCAACGAGGCCATCGTCCGGGCCCAGGACCAGGAGACCCTGTTCCAGGAAGTCTGCCGCATCGCGGTGGAAGAGGGGCAATTCCGCATGGCCTGGGTCGGTCTGGCGGACGCGGAGGCCGGCGTGGTTCGGTCGGTGGCTCGGTACGGCCAGGAGGAAGGGTACCTGGAACAGGTTACCGTCTCCTTCCGGGACGGACCGGAAAGCCTCGGCCCCACGGGCACCGCCATCCGGGAGGGGAGATCCGACATCTGCGCCGATGTCGCCCAGGACCCCCGCATGACTCCCTGGCGGGAACAGGCTCTGGCCCGAGGGTATCATTCCTCCTCCGCCTTCCCCTTGCGGGTCGGTTCCGAGGTTTTGGGAGCCCTGACCCTCTACTCCGGGGAGCCGGGTTTTTTCACCGCCCAGGAGATCGATCTCCTGTCGTCCCTGGCCAATGATCTGTCCTTCGCCATGGAGTCCATGGACCGGGAAGCCAGGCGGCGGCAGGCCGAGGAAGCCCTCAAAGAATCGGAGGAAAGGCTGCGCCATCTCACCTCCCAGCTCATCGCCGCCCAGGAGACGGAACGCCATCGCCTCGCCCTGGAGCTCCATGACGACTTGGGGCAATCTTTGATGGTCCTGAAGATGCAGCTCCGGTCCCTCCAGAAGCTGCTGCCCCAGGAGCCGGCGCCGCCCCGGGAGCAATTTGAACAAAGCCTCAAATACATCAATGAGATCATCGAAGGCGTGCGGCGCCTGTCCCGGGACTTGCGGCCGGCCATCTTGGAAGACCTGGGGCTGGCGGCGGCCTTGGCGTACCTCTTTGAAGAATTCCAGAAATACCGCGACCTCAAGTTCTCCCTGGACCTGGACGACCTCCAGGGCCTGTTTGCCCCGGAGGCCCAGATCCTTATCTTCCGCATCTTCCAGGAATCCCTCACCAATATCGCCAAGCACGCCGACGCCACCCAGGTGGCGGTGTCCATTAAGAGGCAAAAAAGGAGGGTGGCCTTTAAGATAGAGGATAACGGCAGTGGGTTTGACCTGGAGCAAATCCTGGAAGGTGACGCCACCCAACGGGGACTGGGGCTGGCGGCCATGGATGAGCGTATCCGCATGCTGGGCGGCGCCCTTGACATCCGGAGCCGGGATAGCCAGGGGACCAGGATATCTTTTGCGGTGCCGCTGCCGGGGGAATAGCGGGTTCCGGACTGCTGGGTTGAAGTGGATTTTCTTCTGGTAAATTCTGCAAATCCTTTGGTATTTATAATTCTATGGAGATAACGTCCTCATTGGTAGTTTCCGCGGGGCTGCAGCTCACCGCGGTGCTCCTGCAACTTGCGGCTGCGTTTTTCGCCTTGCGGCTGATCCGGGTCACCGGGGGACGGGCTTCCTGGGCCCTGATTGCCGGGGCCCTCTGCATCATGGCCCTGAGGCGCTCCCTCTCCCTGTGGCGCGTGGTTTCCGGCGATCCCTTAGGGATTCCTATCCTATACGACGAAGTGGCAGCGGTGGCCATCTCCGGTTTCATGCTGGCCGGGGTGATGACCATCCCTCCTCTGTTCCTTACCATCAAAAGGAGCGCCGAGTTCCTGCAAAGGGCCAAAGAGGAACTGGAAATCCAAGTGGCGGCGCGCACCGAGGAATTGCGGGACGCCAACGCCCACCTGGCCGTGGAGCTGGACGAGCGCCGGCGGGCCGAGCAGCGGTTGGCCCAATACGCCAGCGACCTGGCCCGCTCCAACGCCGAACTGGAACAGTTCGCCTACGTGGCTTCCCACGATCTGCAGGAGCCCCTGCGGATGGTGGCCAGCTTCACCCAGCTCCTGGCCCGGCGCTACCAAGGCCAACTGGATAAGGACGCGGACGAGTTCATCGGCTTCGCGGTGGACGGCGCCACCCGCATGCAGACCCTCATCAACGATCTCCTGGTCTACTCCCGGGTGGGCACCCGGGGCAAGCCTTTCCTGCCCGTGGATTGCGGCGAGGTCTTAAAGATGGCGCTTGATAACCTGGCCAGTTCCGTCGAGGAGAGCGGCGCGGTCATCACCCACGACCCCTTGCCCACCGTGCCGGGGGACGAAGTGCAGCTCACCCAACTCTTCCAAAACCTCATCGCCAACGCCATCAAGTTCCGGGGCCGGGAGACGCCGCGGATTCACGTCTCGGCCGCAAGACAGGGCCCTCAATGGATCTTCGCGGTCCGAGACCACGGCATCGGCATTGCCCCGGAGCACCAGGAACGCATTTTCATGATCTTTCAGCGGTTGCACCACCGCTCGGAATATCCCGGCACCGGCATCGGCCTGGCCATTTGCAAAAAAATCGTGGAGCGCCATGGCGGCCGCATCTGGGTGGAATCCAAACCCGGAAGGGGCGCCACCTTTTATTTCAGTCTGACGGAAGGAGAAAAGAAATGACTTTACGCAGGAGGGAGTGCCGGCCTATTGAGATCCTGATGGTGGAAGACAACCCGGGCGACGTGCGCCTGACGGTTGAGGCCCTCAAGGAAGGGAAGGTGCGGAACAACTTCCATACCGTGGAAGACGGGGTGCAGGCCATGGCCTTTCTCCGGCGGCAGGGGGAATATGCCAACTCTCCCCGTCCCGACCTGGTGCTCCTGGACCTGAACCTGCCAAAGATGAACGGCCGGGAGGTGCTGGCCGAGATTAAACAGGACCCGGACCTAAGACGCATCCCCGTGGTCATCCTCACGGTCTCCAAGGCCGAGCAGGACATCCTCAAGACCTACAATCTCTACGCCAACTGCTACATTACCAAGCCGGTGGACCTGGACCAGTTTCTGGAAGTGGTGAAATCCATCGAGAACTTCTGGCTCACGGTGGTCATGCTGCCCCCGAGGTGATGAGAGATGATGATGGCTGAAACCACCAGGGTTCTCCTGGTGGAAGACAACCCGGGGGACGCGCGCCTCATCCGGGAAATGCTGCGGGAAGCAGAAAGCGATGGCTTTGCCATTGAGTGGGTTTCCAAGCTCTCCGACGGCCTGGAGCGCCTGGCCGGCGGCGAAGTCGACCTGGTCCTGCTGGACCTGGGGCTGCCGGACAGCCGGGGACTGGACACCTTTTTCAAGGCCTACTCCCAAGCGCCCGACGTGCCCTTTGTGCTGCTCACCGGCCTGGATGATGAAACCCTGGCTCTCACCGCGGTGCGCCAGGGCGCCCAGGACTACCTGGTCAAAGGGGCAACGGACGCCGGCACCCTCCTGCGGGCCATCCGCTACGCCACCGAACGGAAAAAGGTGCAGGAGGCCTTAAGGCGGGCTCACGACGAACTGGAGCGCCGGGTGGAGGAGCGCACCGCCGAGTTGGTGCTGGCCAACCGGCAGCTGCAGGAGGAAATCGAGAAGCGCCGGCAAACCGAAGCCGCCCTGGCGCAATCGGAGGCCAGGTACCGGACCATCTTTGAAAGCACCGGCACCGCCACCACCATTGTGGATGAAGACCGGACCATCTCCCTGGCCAACGCCGAATTCGAGAAGTTCTCCGGTTATTCCCGGGAGGAGATCGAAAACCGGAAGACCATCGAAGAATTTATTGACCCGCAGGACCTGGGGAAGGTGCTGGAAATCCACCGGCATCGGTATCTGGAGCCGTCCCTGGCGCCCAGGAACTACGAGTTCCGATTTAAGGATAGACAGGGAAAGGTTAAGGACGTGCTCTTGACCGCGAACCTGATTCCCGGGACCCGGAAGACCGTGCGTTCCCTCCTGGATATAACGGCCCGCAAACAGGCGGAGAGGGTCCTCAGGGCGGCCCACGACACCCTGGAACTCAAGGTGGCCATGCGCACCGCGGAGCTGGCCAAGACCAATGAGGACCTGAGGCTGGAAGTAGAGGAGCGCAAAAAGGCCGAAGCTGCCACGGAATCCGAGCGCCAGCGCCTCTTCGCCCTCCTGGAAGGCCTCCCGGCCTTCGTCTATCTGAAAACCCCGGACTACCGGATACGGTTTACCAACCGCAAGTTTCGGGAGATGTTCGGGGAGCCTGACGGTAAACGCTGTTATGAGGCGATTCTCGGTAGGAAGGAGCCCTGTGAGGTTTGTCTGCAGGAAGAAGTCCTGAAGACCAAACTTCCGGCCCAGGGAGACTGGACCTGGCCCAACGGCACCAGGACCTACCAGGTGCACCACTACCCCTTCGCGGATACCGACGGCTCCCCCCTGGTGCTCACCCTGGGCATGGACATCACCGAGCGCAAGCGGGCGGAAGAGGCCCTGCGGGAAAGCGAGGAGCGGTTCCGGGCCATTTACGAGAGCGCCGCCGTCGGCATCGGCGTCGCCGACCTGGAGGGGCGGATAACAACCGTCAATCCCGCTTTTCAAAAGATGATGGGCTACGCCGCTGAGGAGCTTATCGGGAAAACGTTCATGGAGATCACCCACCCCGATGATCTGGAGAGAAACCTCGAACTCTTTCGTGATCTCAGAGCGCGTCGCATTAAGCAGTACCAGTTGGAGAAGCGCTTCCGCCGCAAAAATGGTCAATCTTTTTGGACGATGACCACGGTTTCTTCAATCAAAGGCCCTCAGGGCGAACTCGAGTCTAACATCGCCCTGATCGAGGACATCACCCAACGCAAGGTGGCGGAGGAAAGACTGCGGGACTCCGAGCAAAACCTGCGTTACCTGGCCACCAAGCTGTTAACCGCCCAAGAGACGGAGCGCAAGAGGATCGCCCTGGACTTGCACGACGACTTGGGACAGGCTCTGATGGTCTTGAAACTGCAATTGCGCGCCATTGAGCGGGAACTGCCCGCGGATTTGACCGACCTGAAAGCCGAGATGACCTCTGAAGTCATTGATTCTGTGGACGCCATCGTCGACAACGTTCGCCGCCTCTCCCGGGACTTGCGCCCCACCATCCTGGAGGACCTGGGGTTGGACGTGGCCCTGAAGCGCCTCTTTGAAGATTTCCGCACCCGCCATGGCCACGAGTTTTCCCTGAAGATGGATGATATCGGGACCGATATCTTTTCACCGGAGGAGCAAATCAACATCTACCGCGTCTTCCAGGAATCCCTCACCAACATCGCCAAGCACGCCCAGGCCACCCGGCTAGCCATAACCATAAAAAAGCGGAAAGACAGGGTCTCCTTCACGGTGGAGGACAACGGCAGAGGTTTCGACGCCGGACTGATTATGGCCGGGGACCCCGCCAAACGGGGCCTGGGGCTGGCGGCCATGGAGGAGCGGGTGCGCATGTTGGGCGGCGAACTCAAGGTCCGCAGCCAGGAGGGCCGGGGGACCAGGATATTTTTTGCGGTTCCGGTCAAGGGGAATTAGGGCCGGGTAGCTACTGCAAAACCTATTTTTTGCTGTCGCGCTGAGCGTAGCGAAGGGTATAGGCTACTGAAATGACTAGAACCTAATTTCAAAACCTATCTAAGGCTTCAAATATGTTCTCAGCCGGTAAACAGTTAGGAATGGAGGTTTTAAGTCCCCCTTTTTTAAAGGGGGATTTAGGGGGATTATCAGGCGGTTATTTAATCCCCCCTGCCCCCCTTTAGAAAAGGGGGGTAATTCTTTCCCTGCTTATACTTAATTCGGCCGATACAAGATTATGCCGGAACTAGGTTTTGAAATGACTTATAGCGTTAGATAGAAAATCGCTGCAAATATTGCGGACGCGGTTGCCGCGCCGCCCCCCCATGAGATAGTCGCCGTCAGGAGGTTCCCGCCCCCGTGCCCGAACTCAGCCCCCTGGACGAATACAATGAGGCGCTGGCCGCCAACGTGCACCCCCCCGGCTGGCAGAACCCGGAACCGGCGGCCTGCTACAACCTGGTGGTCCTGGGAGGGGGCACCGCCGGGTTGGTGACGGCCGCCGGGGCCGCGGGCCTGGGGGCCAAAGTGGCCCTGGTGGAGCGGCACCTGCTGGGAGGCGACTGCCTCAATTACGGCTGCGTGCCTTCCAAGGCCATCATTCGTTCCTCCCGGGCTGCTGCCGACCTCCGGGATGCCGGCCGTTTTGGATTGCAAGTCCCGGAGGGCGTCCAGGTGGATTTTGCCGCGGTCATGGCGCGCCTGCGGCGTCTCCGGGCCGGACTCAGCCGTCACGACGCCGCCAGCCGCTTCCGGGACCTGGGGGTGGACGTGTTTCTGGGGGCGGCTCGCTTTACCGGCCCCCGCACCGTGGAAGTGGGGGGCCAGACCCTGCGTTTTACAAAGGCGGTTATTGCCACCGGGGGCCGAGCGGTGCACCCGGCCGTGCCGGGCCTGGCAGAGGCGGGCTTCCTCACCAACGAGACGGTCTTCTCCCTCACCCAACGCCCGGAACGCCTTCTGGTCATGGGCGGCGGACCCATCGGCTGCGAATTCGCCCAGGCCATGCAGCGTTTGGGCTGCCGGGTGGCCCTGTTGCATAAATATCCCCGCCTCATGAACCGGGAGGATGCCGCGGCGGCGGAGCTGCTGCAAGGGGTCTTGCAGCGGGAGGGGATCAACCTCATTCTCGACGCCAAACCCACCCGGGTGGAGGCCAGCGCGGCCAGCAAGGTGATTTTCTTTGAGAGCCAGGGGCACTCCGGACTGCTTGAGGTGGATGAGATCCTGGTGGGCGCCGGGCGGGCCCCCAACGTGGAGGGCCTCAACCTGGAAGCGGCCGGGGTCAAGTATGAGGGGGGCAAAGGCCGGGGAGTGATCGTCAACGATAAGCTTAAAACCACCAATCGCCACATTTACGCGGCCGGCGACGTCTGCCTGCCGTACCAGTTCACCCACCTGGCCGACGCGGCCGCCAGGATCGTCATTCAAAACGCCCTGTTCTTCGGACGCCGGAAGCTGAGCGCCCTGACCATCCCCTGGTGCACCTACACCGACCCCGAGGTGGCCCACGTGGGCCTGAACGAGGCAGAAGCCGAAAAGCAAGGCATCCGGATTCAGACCTTCCAGAAGCCGCTGAGCGAAGTGGACCGGGCCGTAATCGACGGGGAGGAAGAGGGCTTCGTCAAGATCCACGTCAGAGAGGGGACCGACCGGATCCTGGGGGCCACCATCGTGGCCCGGCACGCCGGGGAGATGATCAGCGAAATCACCGCGGCCATGGTGGGCGGTATGGGGCTGGGAGCCCTGGCCGCGGTCATCCACCCCTACCCTACCCAGGCGGAAGCCATCCGCCAGACCGGCGACCTCTATAACCGCACCAGGTTGACGCCCCGGATCAAGCGCCTCTTTACCAGTTATCTGAAATGGCGGCGCTAATGTTTTAGGATAGTTTATTATTCCCGGTTCACAGAATACTCCCCCTTAAACCAAGTTGCCGTCAAAAAGGTATTTTTCATGTAGGGGCGTGATTTATCACGCCCTCAAGGGCGCAATGAATTGCGCCCCTACAGCAAAAATGCTGATTTACCTCTAGAAGCGCAACCTGGTATTAACCCAAACCTCGCCCCTGCACCCCGCGCCCCGGCAAAACGCTGTAGGGGCGGGGGTTCCCTGCCCCAGAGTGCCTGAGGCCAGCACCATTGCCATAATATCGTTAAGGACTGGTGGCGTTAGTTCTTTGACGTAAATAGTTGGAGATACTCCCCATAACCTGCTTTTTCCAGGTCTTCCTTGGGAATGAACCTGAGGGCCGCCGAATTCATGCAGTACCTGAGGCCGGTGGGCGGCGGCCCGTCATTAAAGACATGCCCCAGATGGGAATCGCCGTGTTTGCTCCGCACCTCGGTGCGCACCGAAAACAGATGGCGGTCCTCCTTCTCCTTGATGTTCCCCGGCTCCAGGGGCTTGGTGAAACTGGGCCAGCCGGTGCCGGAATCGAACTTGTCCCGGGAGCTGAAAAGCACCTCCCCCGAGACGATGTCCACGTAGATGCCTTCCCCATGGTTGTCCCAGTATTCATTGTGGAAGGCCGGCTCCGTGCCCTCCTTCTGGGTCACTTTGTATTGCAGCGGGGTTAACTTCTGGCGCAGTACCTCGTCACTGGGTTTGGTGTACTTCTGAGGGTTGCCTGAGGGGTTGGCGGGGGAGGTCGTCTGCCGGATTGGCGGCCGCCGCCTTTCCCTGGCCCCAGACCTTCTGGAGAAATTGATCCCGGCCGGAATTCCACCGGTAATATTTGTATTTCACCCCATGGGTCCGGTAATAGTTCTGATGGTAGTCTTCCGCGGGGTAAAATTTGCCCAACTTCAGAATTTCCGTGACCAGAGGCCGGCGGAACCGTCCCGATTTCTCCAGTTCCCGTTTGGATTCCTCGGCCTGACGCTTTTGCTCGTCATCCCGGTAAAATATTACGGAGCGATATTGGGGGCCTCGATCCACGAATTGGCCTCCCGGGTCGGTGGGGTCCACATGGCGCCAGAAATAGTCCAGCAGTTCCTTATAGGAGATTTTTTGGGGATCATAAACCACCTGTACCGCTTCCACATGCCCCTTGCTGGCGTAATCTTCATAGGTGGGATTTTCCCCGCGGCCGCCGGTATAGCCGGAGATGGCCTCCACCACCCCGGGGATTTTTTCAAAGTCCGACTCTACGCACCAAAAACAGCCGCCGGCGAAGGTCGCGGTCGGTAGGTTTTCCTGACTCATAACAGCACCCCGTTTTGGTTTTTCAGGCGGTTTGTCTTTTGAAGGCTCGGAGGCGTGGCCCCAGGTTCCCAGGGCCAACACCAGCAAAAGAACCGCGCATGTTTTCATTTCCTGCCCCAATCTCTTCCAGGTTGATTTTTGCCTATCCGCCTTTATTAGGGCGGATATGTCCTATCTGTTCCGAAAAGTTATAGCGAACATGTAGGACACCCGCCCTCGGGTGTCCGATTCCTCGCCGCCGAGGGCGGCGGCGCTACCTTTCATAATCTACGGGTGGGCCAAAGGCCCATGCATGACTGTTTAAAAGATTAGGCTGAATTCCGAAAAATCAAGATACCGTCTTTTGGCAGGGGCGGACCCGGGGCGACCTCTGGCCTCAGGCGTTGGCCTCCTGCCACCGCCGGGCAAAGTGATTGAAGACAAATAAGGCCACCGCCGCCAGGAGGCCGGCCACGGCAAAAGGCGTCCAGACTTGGCTGGGATCGTACGTCTCCCACAGGAGCCGGGTCACCTGGGCCGGGGTTTGGCCCAGCAGGTCCGTCAAGGCCGCGAAAGCCTGGGAGCGGTCCGGCAGCGCCTGGACTTGCATGACCTCGGACAGGTAGCGCAGGGCCAGTCCGGCCTTTTCTCCGGCGCGTTCGTAGAGCAGCCCTCCCATGAAAGAACCGTAACCCCAGCCGATGGCCACCGGGAGGTTGGCGTATCCCATGTACAGCGCCTTCTGGTCGGCAGGCGCGATCACCCCCAGGTACTCCATCATCTTGGGGGAACACAGCATCTCCCCCAGGGTGAACAGGGCGATGCCGGCGAGGCAGACGTAAATGGAGCGGCTGGCCCCCGCCGCGTAAACCCCCAGGCTGACGATGACAAAGCCGACAAAAGATGGAGGTGAGGCGCCGCATGCGCCGGTTGACATACCAGGATAGGGGCGCCACGAAAAGGATGATGAGGAAGGGGTTGAAGTTGATCACCCACTCCTGGGCGAGCTGGGGGCCTCGGGAGACATCCCGGGAAAGCATGAACCCCGGCAGGTGTCGGGCAAGTTGGGAACTGTCCACCCAGTCCACGATGAAATTGGGCAGCATGTCCCAGAGCTGCATCAGCACCGCGAAGAATACCGACGCGATGAGCAGGAAGGCGATGAGCCGGGGGTTGAGGAGGCGGCGGGCCGTGGTGGCCACCACCTGGCGCACCCCGGTGGACTTATCGGCCCCTGATTCCACCTCCCGGTAGGTGAAAAGCCACAACAGGTTCAGGCTCACCAGAGCGGCGCAGCCATAGAAGACCATGGGCCAGGAGTACCCGTAGAGAAAATGGGCCAGGGGCGGGCCCAGGAACCCGCCCACGTTGACCACCATGTAGAAAAAACCCCAACCCACCCCGGAGGTCTCCGGCGTCAGCGTCTTGACAAAGGTTCCCTGCACGGGGGGCTTGAAGACCGCGGTGCCCGCGGCCAGCACCAGGCATCCGGCCAAAAACGGCCAAAAATCGCGCTGGGTGGCCATCAACAGGTAGCCAAGCCCTTTTAACATTACGGCCACCACGATCTGCCGCTTGTAGCCGTAGCGGTCGGCGAACCCGCCCGTGAACACCGGCAGCACGGACTGCACCAGGGCCCACCACATAAAGATGAAGCCCTTGTCGCTCTGGCTGAAATGGAGTCCGCCCAACTCGTCGGCCTGGGCGATATAGATGGGGATGACCACCCGCACCCCGTAATAGGCCAGGCGCTCCATCATCTCCATGAGGTTGGCGGCCCAGAACGGCCAGGTCAGGCCCCTGGTCTGCTGCCAGAACGACGACTTTTCCATGATTGGCGGCGCGGGCATCTCCCTTTCTATCTATTACCGCGGATACGAAAATGGTGAAAGACGCATCAGTTCAAATTATTTTGTATCTTAGAACCTGCGGCTGCGGGTTTGCCTTACTTTATATGAAATTGTCACGTCGGCGCCCTCGCCGGCGCCAGAACCGCCGAGGGCGGCGGTGCTAGATTTTTCCTGCGTGGTGGCTGCCAAGACCTGAATTGTTTGTTCAGGGCGAGATTAGGCTTCGGTCAGGAGCGGCCGCTGCAGGCGGGGTAAGTGAGGGTTTTTCCCGTAGCTTGGTTTACTTCAGTTGATACGGTTCTTTTTCCCAGCCGCCGCCCAACGCCTTGTAAAGGGCAATCAGGTTGGTGTCCACGGTGCGGGTGCTCAGTGCCAGGGCATCTTCGGTAGCAAACAGGGAACGCTGCGCAATCAGGACGTTCAAGAAATCCGATTTCCCGGCGACGTAAAGGGTCATGGCCAGGTCCACCGCCTTGCGGTTGTTGACCACGGCCTCGGTTAGGGATTTGCGGGCTTCCTGTTGCTTGGCATAGGCCACCAGGGCGGTTTCCACATCCTTCAAGGCGGTGAGCACCGTTTTTTCATAGGTGAGCAGCGCTTGTTCCTGGAGGGCATCCTGGACTTTGACATTCCAATAGAAGCGGCCCCCCGCGAAAATCGGCCAGGTGATGGTGGGGCCCCAGGACCAGAAATTACTGGTCGAACGTCCCAGCTTGAATGCTTCCAAGGCGGAAAAGCCGTAGGACCCGGCCAGGTTAAACTTGGGGAACAGGTCGGCGGTGGCCACCCCGATGCGGGCCGTGGCGGCATGGATCTGGGCCTCGGCCCGGCGGATGTCCGGGCGGCGCCGGAGCAGGTCTGAGGGCAGTCCCACGGGAATTTCCGGCGGGGTGGGAGGAATAGGGGTTGCCCGGATCAAGTCTTTCTCCAGGGCGGCCGGTTCCCGCCCCAGCAGCACCCCCAGGCTATAAATGGCTGCCCGGGCCGAGGACTCGAAAACCGGTATCGTGGCCGCGGTGGTGGCGATCTGGGCCCTGGCGGTGGCCACATCCAACCCGCCCACAAAGCCGGCGTCATGCCGCTTCTGGGTGATGTCGGCGGTATGCTTTTGCGCCTCCAGGTTCCTACGGGCAATTTCGATCTGCTGTTGAAATCCCCGCAGGTTGATATAGTTGGTCCCCACGTCTCCCACCAGGGTCACCAGGACGTCGCGGCGATCCTCCACCGCGGCCTGGAGATCAGCCCCGGCGGCCTCGAGGTTCCGACGCGTGCCGCCGAAAATATCCACTTCCCAGGTGGCATCGAGACCCGCCTGCCACAAATTCCGGAGTCCCCCGACGGTAGCGACGGCGCCGCCGCCGCCGACTTCGCTGGAGCCCTGGCTCCTTTGGTAAAGCGCTGAAGCATCGACTTCCGGAAAGAGGGGCGCCCCCGCCACCCCCATGGACGCCCGGGCCTGGCGAATACGCGCCACAGCCAGACGCAGATCCAGGTTGGCGCGAATGGCCATTTCCACCAGGGAAGAAAGGGTTGGATCCTGAAAAGCGCCCCACCACTCCACCAGCGCCACCGGATTAGTAACGGTTTTGCTGGGATGGTCCGGGGTGACTACTTCCTGGCCGTTCCAGGCCTCCGGGACCTTAGTCTCCGGCCGCTGGTAATCCGGGCCCACGGCGCAGCCCATTACCATGATCAGAATAAACGCTGCCAGGATCAAGAAACTGACCGGCGTGATTTTGCGCCGTATTGGGTCCGGCTCTGCCCCAGGCTTCATATCTCCAGTTCCTCAACCATCGTCAATCTCGGATAATCTTTTGCCGCGATTCGTAAATTTCATGGCATGAACCGAGTCCATACTGAAGACTTGGGTCTTTTAAGTCCCCCTTTCTTAAAGGGGGGGGCAAAAAACCATGGTTTTAAATGTCATAGCAATCATGAAACGCCGCTTTAGTAACTAGTTCCGGTTATTTATCCTATTCATAGCGCAGGGCGATAATCGGGTCCAGACGCGAGGCCTTCCACGCCGGGTAGAAACCGAAAATAATGCCCACCGAAACCGAGACCGCAAAGGCGGCAAAAATCGCGCCCAGGGATAATTCCGTCGGCCAGCTAAGCAAAATCCTTACTAAAAGGGAAATCCCCCGGCCGACGAGAATGCCCACCATCCCGCCGCAGAAACAAAGGATGACGGATTCCGACAGGAATTGCTCCAGGATATCCCGGGCCCAGGCCCCCACGGCCATGCGTAAGCCGATCTCCCGGGTCCGCTCCGTCACCGACACCAGCATGATATTCATGATCCCCACGCCCCCGACCAGCAGGGAAATCAGGGCCACCGCCAGCAAGAGCCTCGTCATCATGTCGCTGGTGGAAGACAGGGCCTTGGTCATCTCGGTCATATCCCGGATGCTGAAGTCATCCGGCTCGCCCGGGCGAATCCGGTGCCGCTCCCGCAATAGCTGGGTGATTTGCTTGATGGCGGCCGGGATTTCCTGGGTGGTGCGGCCTGCGGCCAGGATTTGATCCACGTTGACAAAGCGCACCGGTTGAGGGGTGTCGGCGGCCTGGGTCGCCGACTGCAACGGATAAAGTTGATTTTGAATGTTGGGATAGATCTGGTTGAGAGAGTTAACCGTCGTGGAAGTTGCGGAGCCGGAAGCAGAGGCGGCGGCGCTCTGGTTGGCGGTCTGTGCGGAAGCGCCGGTCACCCGAAATTTAATGGTCGTCCAGGGGGCCAGCAGGATATCGTCCTGATCCATCCCCATCATATTGGCGCCTTTCATGGCGAGGACTCCGATCACCCGGAAGGAGACGTTCTGCACCCGCACTTCTTTGCCCAGGGGGGATTCGCCTTGAAAAAGCTCCCGGACCAGGGTCTGGCCCAACACGCAAACCTTGCTGGCATTGCGGACATCCCGCTCCGTGAACATGTCCCCTTCGGCCAGGCCCCATTCCCGGACGTCGAGGTAATCGGGGATAGTGCCATAAATAAAAGAGGGCACCCAGTTGCGGTTGCCGTAGATGACCTGGGTCCGGGCCCGGACCAGCGGCGCCACGCCTCTTACCGCCGGACTCTCGGCCAGGATAGCCTCGCCGTCCTGGGGGGTCAGCGTCATGACGCTGCCCGCCCCGAAGCTGACGCCGCCGCTGGAGGCCGTGCCCGGTAAGATCAACAGGTTATTGGCCCCCATACTGGCGATGGTTGACTGGATGGCGGTCGAGGACCCGCGCCCGATCTCCATCATGGCGATGACCGCGGCCACGCCGATGACAATGCCAAGCGTGGTCAGAGCAGCCCGCATGACGTTGCGGCTCAGGCCTTTCAGCGCGGTGCGCACCATCCACTGGAGCCGCAGCCACGCTAATCCGGAACGCAGCCGCGGCAGGGCGGGGCTTGTCTCCTGGCCCCGGGGGGCTTGCGGACGGCGCTCTTCGGCAACCATCATGCCGTCATGAATTTTAACGATTCTTTTGGCAAACTTGGCCACGGCGGCGTCGTGGGTAACCAGAATGATGGTAACCCCTTCTTCTTCGTTTAGTTTTCGGAAGAGTTCCAAGACTTCTTCACTGGTCTTGGAGTCCAGGTTGCCGGTGGGCTCATCCGCGAACAGGATGGATGGTTGGTTGATAAGGGCCCGGGCAATGGCCACCCGCTGCTGTTGTCCGCCTGAGAGTTGCGAGGGTTCGTGATCCAGCCGCCCCTGTAAGCCCACCCGATGGAGCAACTCTTCGGCCCGCCGGCGCGCCTCCTGGTCGGAGAGGTGCTCCGCGGTATACGACAGGGGCATGGTGACATTTTCCAGGGCACTGGTCCGGGGCAGCAGGTTGAAAGTCTGAAAGACAAAGCCGATTTTTTCGTTCCGCAACTGGGCCCACTCATCGGCCGATAGGGCCACCACATCCTGCCCTTCCAACCAATATTCCCCGGAAGAGGGGCGGTCGAGGCAGCCCAGGATATTCATGAGCGTGGTCTTGCCCGAACCCGAGGTGCCCATGAGGGCGACAAACTCGCCCTGGGAAATGGTCAGCGAGATGCCTTTCAGCACCGGCACGTCGATCTCGCCCAGATGATAGGTCTTATGGATATCCCGCAGTTCGATCAATTCCATGGGGGCTCTCGTTATGATCCGTTCTATCCGGGGTCATAACCTCTAGTGCCATGATTTTTATCTCCGGTCATACTGCGCCGCGGTAAGCGGCGAAGAATTCAGACCCTGCGTCTGCGGCTCGGGGTGACAGAAGAGAAGATGGCGCATGATTATTTAAGAGATGTCATCCCAGTTCCGCCTACCTTAGCCGGCGCTTAACGGCCCTGGCCCTGTTGGCCCTGCTGGCGCTGCTGGGAACTTCCCCGGAACAATTGCGGCGCAAAGGGGCTCCCGCCGGGCGCAGGCTTCCCGGCTTGGGTTGTCATCTCGCCCACCACTACCAACGTTCCTTCCTTCAGGTCGCTGCTCTCCACCTCCATCAGAGAACCGTCGCTCAAGCCGAGGGCAACGAAAATCGGGCGCGCCTGGGCTCCCTGGGGGACCCACACGACCCCGCGGGCTTGCTCTTCCTTGCCGGCCTTGGCCGCGGGCTTGACCTGGGATGTCGCCTCGGCCTGCTGCTCCTTTTTGCTGGTCCGGAACTCGGGCACGATCTGCTCCAGCTGGGAGGGAGTCCACCGCAAGGCGGCGTTGGAGACCAGGAGGACATTTTTGCGTTCGCCGACGATAAACCGGACGTTGGCCGTCAAGTAGGGCAACAGCTTACCGCCCGGATTATCGGTATTAATCTCCACGGTGTAGGTGACGACATTTTGGGTCATGGTGGCGTTGAGCCGCACCTTTCCTACTTCCCCCGGAAAGACTTCGCCGGGGTAAGCATCCACGGTGAAGGTGACGGGCTGGCCCGGTTTGATCCGGCCGATATCCGCTTCGTTAACCGAGACCCATACCTGGAGGCGATTCAGGTCCTTGGCGATCAAAAAGAGGCTGGGAGCATTGAGGCTGGATACGACCGTCTGGCCGATGTTGACCCGCCGGTCGACAATGACCCCTTTGACCGGTGAGACGATGGTGCAGTAACTCAGGTTTTGCTGGGCCCGCGTCAACGCGGCCTGAGATTGGTCGACGGCTTTGTTGGCCTGGAGAATGGCGGCCTTGCCCACTTCCACGTTAGCCTTGGCGCTATCAAAGGCCGACTGCGCCGCGTCATAATCGGCTTGGGATAGGGCGTCGGAGGGGCCCAGTTTCTGGGCCCGGGCCCAGTCACGTTGCGCCTGGGTTAGTTTGGCCTTGAGCTGCAACAGGTTCGCTTCCGCGTTCTGTACCCCAGCCTTGTTCAACGCCAGGGTGGCTTTGGCCGAGGCCACATCCGCGGCGTAGAGGGCGTCGTCAATCCGGGCCAGCACCGTCCCGTTCTCCACGACCGAGCCGTAGTCAATCTCATCGCCCTTCTTATCTTTCCCGAAGGCCACAATCCTGCCGGCGACCTGGGCCCCGATATCTACTACTTCTTCGGGCTCCACCGTGCCGGTAGCGCTGATCGTGGCCTGCAGGTCGCCCCGCTTCACCTGGACCGTGCGGAACCCGGTCGACGTCCTGCTGCCGCGTAGCAGGTAGCCCATAATAGCCAGTACGGCAACCACCGCCGCCAGGGCGATCAGGAGCGTGCGCCTATCGGCATGCTTAACTTTCTGAAACCAATATTCTAAGGCCACGTTGGCATAACCTCTTCAGGACCTTCCCGATCCCTGCAAACCCTCTAAAAAGGGGAACGGCAGAGAAAAAGGCCAAATAATTTAAATTCATTATGAATTTCAACCATAACCTGGTTATCAAACCTATCATTATTATAACTAATTTCGGGGGAAAACCCGGCGCGAAAAAAGTCAAGTAATGGCAAAAGCCGCCATGAAACCTTCTCAGACCCAGGGTCCCTTTTATGCGACCCAGGAGGACGGACACTCCAAAGGGTAGTGGGAGATCGCCAAGAGTCTCCCGAAGCAGTTTCGTGGCGCAGGGGCGCCGTGGTTGGCCTTTAGCGGACCTGGCGGCAGAATATCAGGTGGGCGCTGAGCCGCCCGGAGGCGGCTCAGCCTTTCTAGGTCATACGGGGCGTTTACTTCGCCAGTGCGAACTTGCCGTTCTTGACCTGCACCATGACCATGGAGTCCACCCCCAGGCCGTTGTGGTCCTCGGGGGTCAGGTTGTAGATCCCGGAGACCCCCACGTAGCCCTTGGTCTGCTCGATGGCGTCCCGCAGGGCTTTGGGGTCGGTGCCCCCCTGCTTCATGGCATTGGTCACAATGTAGATGGCGTCCCAGGCGTAGCCCGAGTGAGTGTTGATGGGGAACTGTTTGTCGTACCCCGCGTCCTGATACAGTTTGACGAATTCCTTGATCACCGGCTTCTGGGGGTCTTTGTCCGACAGCTCGTCCCCCACCATCAACTTGGTGGCCGGCATCAGGTCCCCTTCCGAGGCCTTGCCCGGCCAGTTGGATATACTCCGGTCCCGGCTGACCGTGGCACTGGAACAGGGGAGTCTTAATGCCCAGTTGGGCCTTATTCTTGGCCACAATGGCGCCCGCGGGGCCGATGGTCCAGCAGACGATGGCCTGGGGCTTGGCGTTTTTAATCTTGGTGAGCTGGGGGGTCATGTCCGTGTCCTTGGGGCCGAAGGACTCCTTGGCCACGAAGGTGATGCCGAACTCCGGCGCCAGCTTCTCCAGCCACACCGCCCCGTCTTTGCCGAAGGGGTCGGACGCGGTGAGGAGGGCCACCTTGGTCAGCTTTTTCTCCTTCAGGTAGCCGTAGAGCTTCTTCACCGCGGTGGAGGAGCGCTGGGGCGATTTAAAGATATAGGTGAAAGGGCCGGTCTCCTTCATGATGGGCGGGTCGCCGCCCACCGTCATGAAGGTGGGCACCCCCGCCTCCTCCACGATCTTCTTGACGTTCATCCCCTCGCCGGTGGAAGTGGGGCCGATGATGGCCGCCACCTTGTCCGAGAAGATGAATTTCTTGGCAATGGTGGCCGCCTTGGCCGGGTCGCTCTCCGTGTCGCCCACGATCAGCTCAATGGGGCGGCCGTTGATGCCCCCGGCCTTGTTGATCTTGTCCACCACCATTTCCGCCACCAGCTTGGTGGGGGTGCCGATGGGGGCGTTGGGCCCGGACAGGGCGAAAAAGGCCCCCAGCTTGATGGGCTCTTTCTGGTCCGCGGCCTGGAGGCCGGAGACCGCCAGGGACACCACCGCGGCCGCCACGAGAATTCTAACCAGCCTGCTTTTCATGAATTAATCCTCCTCAATGATCATAGGACGCCTTGTTTCCATTTACCACAGAGACACGGAGGACACAAAGGAAAGACAACACCAAGAAAAAAAAGATTGTGCCCCGTGGGGCGCAATCTTTTTCTTTAGACAGCTTATCTCTGTGCTCTCTGTGCCTCTGTGGTGAACTTTTCTTGGTGTCTTGGTGGTGCAAACCTACACCACCGAATCTTGAATCCGGGTGTCGAAAACCCGCTTGCTCTTGCGCTCCGTGCGGGGGAGCGCCCCGTAGCCCACCACCTCCACCTCCGGGGTCACCAGGAGCTTGTGCTTGACCACGTAGCGCACTTCCCGGCCCAACTCGTCGGCCCGCCCCGTCTCCACCCCCTCGCCCCGCTCCACCTTGAGGAGCATGTTGTCCCGGCCGGCCTCGTCCCGGGTCAGGTGGATCTGGTACTCGGAGCCCAGGCCCGGAATCTCCGAGAGAATCCGGTCGATGTTGCTGGGATAGATGTTCACCGCCCGGAACTTGAACATGTCGTCGGTGCGGCCCCGGAGGCGGGAGTGCCGCGGCAAAATGCTGCCGCAGGTGCACGGCCCCGGCAGGATGCGGGTAATGTCCCGGGTGCGGTAGCGGATGAGCGGCGCCGCCTCTTTGGTCAGGGTGGTGACCACCATCTCGCCCCACTCGTTATCCGGCACCGGCGTCAGGGTCTCCGGGTCCAAGATCTCCAGCAGGTAATAGTCGCTCCAGTAATGGATGCAGTCGTGGTCCGGGCACTCGATGCCGGTGCCGGGGCCGTACAGCTCCGTCATCCCCACGATGTCGAAGAGTTCCACCCCGCCCAGGAGCTCC
The DNA here is from genome assembly GCA_963790655.1 of uncultured delta proteobacterium. Taxonomy (GTDB): domain Bacteria; phylum Desulfobacterota; class Desulfobaccia; order Desulfobaccales; family 0-14-0-80-60-11; genus DASWLF01. The sequence continues at coordinate 48,070 of CAWBPT010000013.1, forward strand.
GAGATCTTGCGCCGCATGGACACGGACGAGCGCTCGGAGCCGTAGATGACCTTCTTGAGATTAATCTTGTCCGCGATCCCCCGCTTGTGTACTTCCTCGGCCATGAGGAGGCCCATGGAGGCGGTGGAGCACAGCACCGTGCTCTGCAGATCCACCAGGAACTCGCAGTGCATGTCCACGTTGCCCGGCCCCACGGGCACGGCCATGGCCCCCAGCTTTTCCACCCCCAGCCTGGAAACCCACCCCCGCGGTCCACACCCCGTAGCCCACCGCGATCTGCACCCGGTCCAGGGGCGTGACCCCGGCCATCTCGTAGCAGCGGGCGAAGAAGTGCTGCCAGTCGTCCAGGTCCTTCTGGGTGTAGCCCAGGATCTTGCGCTTGCCGGTGGTGCCGCTGGAGGCGTGGATGCGCACGATCTGCTCGAAGGGCACCGCCCGGAAGGGAAAGGGGTAGCCCTCCCGCAAGTCCTCGGGCGTGGTCAGGGGCAGGCGGCGCAGATCGTCCAGGGAGCGGATGGACTCCGGGGTGACGCCGGCGTCGTCCAACTTCTGGCGGTAAAAAGAGGAGCCTTCGTAGGCGTGGCGCACCGTCCACTTGAGGCGGCTCAGTTGATGGGCCTTGAGTTCGTCCGCCGTCTTAAATGGGGGCATGAAGGTCTGCTTGCTCAAGTTCGGTTTCTCCAGTCTGATATTGGTAAGTCCCGCGGCGCCGAGACGCGACGCGGCCGGGTTGTTCTCCGAGCCCGCGCCCAGGAAGGCCCGGCGCAGCTCCGGGTCGATGAGGAGGGCCTCACTCTTACCCTGGCCCACGATGCGGCCGTTGGCCAGGAGATAGGCGCTGCCTGACGCGGTGAGGGCCCGGGCGGCGTTTTGCTCCACCAGGAGAATGGTGACCCCGGCCCGGGTGAGCTGCTTGATGAGGTCGAAGACTTCGTCGGCCACCAGGGGCGCCAGCCCCAGGGACGGCTCATCCAGGAGCAGGAGGCGGGGTCTGGCCATGAGGGCCCGGCCCATGGCCACCATCTGCTGCTCCCCGCCGGACAGGGTGTCGGTGCGCTGGCCGGCCCGCTCTTGGAGCCGGGGGAAGCGGGCAAAGACCTCCTCCAGACGGCGGTTCAGCTGCGCCCGGCCCGGATGCAGGGCCAGGGCCCCCAGCTCCAGGTTCTCCCTGACGGTGAGGTCCCCGAACATTTCCCGGCCTTCGGGGCACAGGGCCACGCCCCGGGCCGCCATGGCCGACGGGGTGTGGCCGGTGACTTCGACGCCGTCCAGAAAGATGCGCCCGCCCGAGGGCGGCGCCAGACCCATGACCGCCTTGAGCAGGCTGGTCTTGCCCGCGCCGTTGGCCCCCACCAGGGCCACGGTCTCGCCCCGGGCCACGTTCAGCGAGATGCCGAACAACGCCTGGGCCGCACCGTAGTGCACCGTGAGGTTGTCGATGCGAAGCAAGGTTTCTTTAGCGGCAACGGTCATGGCAGTTATGAATGAAGACCCAGGCGCCAAGGCTGAGGAGACAGTGCCCCAAATTTTTAAAAAAAGTCGTTCATGAGCCCTTGGCTAACCCGCAAACCATAAAAAAATCTGTCCAGGGCACGGCACGCCGTGCCCCTACAAACCACCTGGATTATTCAGTAGGGGCACAGCGTGCTGTGCCCTTATGAAGGTGCCATACAGATTTTTCGGGCATTTATCTTGGTAGCGGCAGGCTTCAGCCGGCGCCGCACCGGCAGGACGCCGGTGCCACCAAGAAATTGTTCTGAGTTTACGGTACAAATTATATTAGGCTTGCCGCCCCATAGCAAGCAGGGCCTTTTGCCCCACCCCGGGTTGGCAAAATCATCCCGGCGGTGTTATATTATAAACAGGATTTGCGGCAACCGGCGGCAATCCTAAAGGAGAAGCACCCCCATGAGCATACAGGAATATACTACCGATCCCTTCACCTCCCCCGAGGAGGCCCCCGAACAGATAGTGGTGGCGGTGTTGCCCCACCCGCTGCACGGCCGGCTGGTGGAGAAGGTCATCCTCTGGGTCCGGCCCCATTTAGACCTCCGGGGTAGCCGCTATAAGCTTTCCTGGTGGTCCGACGGCGTGGCCTATTACTACCCCGTCAGCGGCTGAAGGAAGCAATCGAAGATTTTTGCCAGATCCGGGCAAGCCCTAACAGTATTTGGAGCATAAAACAGATTGCCGCGGCAGGGGCGGGTTTAAACCAGCCCCTACCTGGCCTAGCCGGCGTCAGGCCTTAAGCAGCCGCTTCCCCAACTCCTCCACCTCCCCCACTAACCTGCTCCGCAAAGTTCAAAGTTCAAAGTTAGGAGTAGGCCCATCATGACTTTTCATAATTTACGGGAGAGCCCAAGGCTCATGAGGGACTGCTCCGAAAAGATCCTCCAGGACCCCGGCGTCCCGCCGGTGCGGCCCGGGATAACGCTCCGTGAACCAGATAGGGCTCACAACAAAGCCTGAAAATGTGGCACAGCCGCCCGCGGCTGTTTATTAATGAAACGATGGTGGGCCGTGTCCACTCTTGGCCGGGGGAGGGGAATAAGGTTTCTCTAGGCTGAAAGCTGACTGCTGAAAGCCATTTCCATGCTAAAGCCTGAGCCTAGCGGCAAAGACTCGGGGGAAATTGCAGGGATTCTCCCTGGCTTCCCGTCAATGCAAGGCCAGGATTTTGGCGTAGACCGTTTTAAACACGTCGGGTTCCACCACGATAAAACCGGAAAAAGGGGTGTCGAGGTCATAAATAAAGTAGATGCAGGCCAGCATCAGGAAGATGACCATGAACTCATAAATGAGGCTCACCACGTTGGGTTGGCGTTTGATGAAGAAGAGGCCGTAACACACCGAAATGAAGCCGAAGATGAGGATCACCCACACCGGGGGGTAGAGGTTCCCCTGGAGGATAATGGCCCGGGACATCCTCTGCTGGCCGGCCTGGCTGAGGCTGGCGTGCAGATCGCTTTCCCGGGGCTGATCGGTCTTAAGCTGGTAGAATTGGCTCCAGAGGTCTTCGAAGCGCCGTTCGGTCTCCGGGCTCATGGAGCCCTGCTTCAATTGGGGCCATTCGTCCTCAATGACGGATTTGACGTAGGCGGCCAGGGCCTGGCGTAAGGCGTCGGTGCCGGGAAGGTGCACGGCAATGCGGGACGCCGTCAGGAGGGAGTTGGCCTCTCGGATGGCATTGGCCTTGGCGTTGAGGTGGGCCGTCCACAGGGTGACGATGGCAAAGCCGATGAAGAAGGCGTACAGGGTGGTATAAAATTCAAAGACCGAGGGGGAAATGTGCTCCTGGCCCGTGGCCGATTCCGCCCGACGCCGGCGCAGCAGAAAGAGCAACAGGCTGAAGGCCAGGGTGACGCCGGTTATTATGGCAAACAACAGGATAAAGGAACCCATGTCTTCCCTCCGTCCTTCCCGCGGTATGTTACCCTGCCTGCCCCGGCGTGTCCACGGAAAATCTCCCGGGAACCCCGGCCCGGGAGGCCGGGAAACGCTGGGGCGCGGGCCCCTAATAGCAAGTCGCAGTCGATTTTTTTGTAGGGGCGGACCTGCGTGTCCGCCCCAAAGATAGCGCACACATGGGTGCGCCCCTACCTTTTATGCTGTTTTTTGAATGCGAACTGGTATAACTCCTGACTCCAACTTCCCCGACAAACTGTCAGGGATGGATAGAGGGGGCGCCACCGGCGCGGTTTGAAGGCCCCATCCCTCCGATAGCTCCGCCGCGAAGGCCCTTGCGGGCTAAAGCCTGCCGGCGGCCGGATTAAAGTAAAGCGGCAGACGCGCCGAGAAGGCCCGTTATACTTGACATTTTTTCCCACGGTTCTTAGTTTGAAGGGCGCCTCGTAACCTATTTTTACCGGGAAAAGGACGGAAGATCATGCGCAGGAAGCGGACTCTTTTAAGTCTGGCAATGGCGGCGATGCTGCTGGCCGCGGCCACCCCGGGGGGCGCGGCTCAAAAGCTTTACCCCATCGGCACGGTGTCCATTGAATTAACCAGCGTCGCCCTCGGCGTCGGGTCCAGTTGGGGCAAAGGCACCCTGAGGTTCGAAGGGAAAACCTACCACTTCAGAGTGAACGGCCTCACCGTGGGTGACGTGGGGATTTCCACCATAAACGCGGTGGGCAACGTTTACCGTCTTAACAAGGCTTCCGACCTGGCCGGCAACTATTTTGCCGCCGGGGCCGGCGCCACCCTGGCCGGCGGAGTCGGCGGCATCACCATGAGAAACAACCAGGGGGTGATTATCAACCTCTACACGGTGCAGCAGGGAGTGCAACTAACCATCGGCCCCCAGGGGTTTGCCATCGACATGAGATAGCGCCGGCGGGCAAGTTTATCCTTTTAATCATCCGGGCGCCCCCAGGTGCCCCCGGAGGATTTGCGGCAGATTATCTGAACAGCGCTCTTTCCCGGTTGCCGCCGTTTACCCCGCATCCCCTTGACATCCGCGGATCGGGCCTTAGGTTTTAAAAAAAATTGGCTCACCTATTTCTTTACAGAGAGGAAATAATAATGGACGCAAAAAGAATTTTCTTCATTTTGGCGCTGGCGGTAACCCTGCTTTTTGCCGTAACCCCGGCGGGAGCTCAACCCACGGAACCGTATCCCATCGGCGAGGTAACCATTGAAGCCACCCAGGTGTCGGCCGGAGTCGGTTATACCTGGGGCAGCGGCACCTTCAAGTTCGAAGGCAAATCCTACCAATTTGCGGTCAAGGGCCTCAACGTGGTGGCAGTGGGCATCTCCACGGTGTCTGCCAAGGGGGACGTTTACAACCTGAAGAGCGCGGCCGACTTCGCCGGCAATTACGCGGCGGTGCAAGCGGGTGCGGCTCTGATCAAAGGCCCCGCCGGGCTGGTCATGAGAAACGACAAGGGGGTCGTCATCAATCTGATAGCGGACCAGACGGGGGTCCAACTGAACCTGGGGACCACGGGCCTCAGCATCACCATGAAAAAGTAGCTCCTCGCTCCGGGCCGCATCTCGCGGCCGGCGGGTTTATTCTCTGAAACGGGGCCTGGCGGCGGACCCGGCAACGCCGCGCCCCAGGCCCTCCTTTCCCTGCTGGAGCTCCCCCTCAGGCGGTGGCGCTCATTCTCCCCAGGTAGGCCTCCAGCACCAAGGGGTTGGTGCGCACTTCTTCGGGCGGCCCCGAGGCGATGCGGGTGCCGCCGTCCAGCACCACTACCTGGTCGCTGACTCCCATAACCAGTTCCATGTCGTGCTCCACCAGAACCATGGTCTTGCCGTACAGGCGCATCTGCCGGATGAGGGCCCCTATCCGGGCGGTTTCCTCGGGGTTCAGGCCTGCCACCGGCTCATCCAGCAGGGTGAGCACCGGCTGGGACACAAAAGCCCGGGCCATTTCCACCCGTTTCTTGTCGCCGTAAGGGAGCGCCCCCGCCGGCAGGGCCGCCTGGTCCGCCAGGCCGAAGGTGTCCAGGGCCTCCATGGCCGTGAGCCTGAGACGCCGTTCCCGGTTGCGCAATCCCGGGGGGCGCAGCAAGCCTTCCAGCATGGAGGTCCCGGCCGAGACCGTCAGACCGCATAGCACATTGTCCAGGACGGTAAGCCGGGGAAAGAGACGGAGATTCTGGAAGGTGCGGGAAATTCCCAGGCGGGCCACCCGGTGGGCGGGAAGAGCCGCGATGTTCTCCCCGTCGAAGAGGATTTCTCCCTTATCGGCCTTGAGGACACCGGTGAGACAGTTGATGAGGGTGGTCTTGCCGGCGCCGTTGGGGCCGATGAGCGCGGTGACCCTGCCCCGCTCGGCCCGGAAGGATACCTGGGACAGGGCCGGCAGACCACCGAAGTGCTTGGTGAGGCCGGAGATTTGGAGGAGCGGTTTATCCTGGGCGTTGTTCATAACCGATTTAACCACCAAGAACAGCAAGAGCACCAAGCAAGATAATTGTGCTTGCGGCACCATTATCTTTTAACTTCACCGTTATCTTGGTGTCCTCTGTGACTTTGTGGTGAATTTTTTTCATTTTCATACCTTAACTTCGCGTCGCCAACCGCCGCCGGGCCAGGCGGATCCTCACCGCGTCCACCAGTCCGGTGACGAAACCCTGGGGCAGGAACAGCAGGATCGCCACCAGGATCACCCCGTGGATGATGTCCGAGTAGGTTTCCAAGAAATCCACCACATGGGGCAGGATGGTGATGAAGGCCACGCCGAAGAGGGTGCCCCAGATGGAGCCCATGCCGCCCACCACCACCATGATGACCAGGTCCAGGGATTTGAAGATGCTGAAGGCGTCTGGGTTGACATAACTGAAGTAGTGGGCGTAGAGGCTGCCGGCCACCGAGGCGAAGACCGCGGACAGCACAAAGACCCGAATCTTGTCACGCTGCACGTCCACCCCCAGGCAGGAGGCGGCCACTTCGTCCTGGGCCAGGGCCGCCAGGCCACGCCCCACGCCGCTTCGTACCAGATTGAGGCACAGCGTCAGGGAGACGATGGCCATGGTCCAGACCAGGTAATGGAACTTGAGGTCGTTGTCGAAGGTCAGACCCGGCACCGACAAGGGCGGCACCCCGGAAAGACCGCTGGGACCGCCGGTCACCGCGTCCCACTGCACGAAAATGCTGTGCACCACGTAATTGAGGCCCAGAGTGGCCATGGCCAGGTAGTGGCCCGAGAGCCTGAGGGTCGGAACCCCGATGACCAGGGCCACCAGGGCCACGGCCACCGCGGTCAGGGCCAGGGCCGGCCAGGGCGGGAAATGGCAGGTGACGGTGAGAATGGCCGAGCCGTAGGCCCCCAGGCCAAAGAACGCGGCATGGCCAAGGGAAATCTGGCCGGCGTAACCGATAAAGAGGTTGAGCCCCAGAACCACTATGACATAGAGCCCGATGAGGTTGAGAATCCCCAGGTTGTAGGGATTGCGGACCACCAGGGGGGTCAACGCCAGGATCACGGCCAGACCCCAGACCGTGAGGCCGGTGCGGTGGCGGAAGGTAAAAGTTCGGGCTCTTTCCAAATATTTCATGGGTTGGCTGCTTCCACCCCCATAAAAAAGGCTTTCAGGTTGGATTCCCGAAAACGCGGCGGAGTCTTGACCTGTATGAGCCCCGCCAATAATTCTGATTTGCAGAATAATCCCTTTTTCCCGGCCGCGAAGCCCAGGAGAATGAGGTTGGCCGTAACAGGTGCGTTCAACTGCTGGGCCAGGCCCCGGGCATCCACCTGGAGGTAATCGCCGGGCGCGTCGGCGTTGACGAAGGCCGGAGCCCCCGCCTTCAGGTAGAAACGGTGCACCGCCAGGTTTTTCGCATGCAGGAACAAGCCCACGTCGGCCTCCCCGGCCGGGATCAGGGGACCCCGGAAGGGCCCCACCTTGACCATGGAGATGACGGTGCCGCCCCGCTGGGCCATGCCGTGGGTCTCCGAAGTGATGACCGGAAGAGCCAGGGCCAGGGCGGCCTCGGCCAGGAGCCGGGTCAGGGTAAGGGCCCCCTGCCCTCCCAGGCCGCTGACGATGATCTGTTGCTTCACACTGGCTCCTTTGCAGTCGCCGTAATGGCTCCGGCCGGGCAGACCTGGGCGCACACCCCGCAGCCGATACAGCGGACGCCGTCGATGACCACCTGCTCCGTGGCCTCATCCAGCGTGAGCGCCGGGCATTCAAACTCGTCCAGACAATGGCGGCAGCCGGTGCAATCCTCGGTGACGCACATCTCGAAAGTCGGCTGCGCGGCTCTCACTTCCCGGTGCAGCACGCAGGGATGCCGGGCGATGACCACCGCCACTCCGCCCTCCGGGGACCGGCAAAAGTCGTGGGCTTCTTGCAGCAAGGCGCCGAAGGCGGCCAGGTCGTAGGGGTCGCTCTCCCGCAAGAACCGGACCCCGCAGGCCCGCACCAGCTCCGGGATGAAGACCGGGGTGCCCGGCTCCCCCGCCGCGGTGCGGCCCACCTCCGGGGTGGGCTGGTGGCCGGTCATGGCCGTGGTGGCGTTGTCCAGGATGACCAGGAGAAAGCGGGCCTGCTGGAACACCGCGTTGATGAGGGCCGGGACCCCGGCGTGGAAGAAGGTGGAGTCGCCGATGGTGGCCACGATGGGCGGAATCTGGTCAGCCGCGGCGGCGTAAGCGTGGTAAAAACCCGCGGCCTGGCTCAGCCCGGCGCCCATGCAGTGGCAGGTGTCCACCGCCCCCAGGTTCAGGCCCAGGGTGTAGCAGCCGATGTCGCTGGGGAAGATGCCCCCGGGGAAGGCCTCCCTAATGGCGTAGAACGCCGCCCGGTGGGCGCAGCCGGCGCACAGGGTGGGCCGGGTGGCCGCTCCCAGGGGGCCGGAGATGGGGGGCCGGGCCGGCAGCTCCAGAAATTTCTCCAGCACCGGGCGGATGACCTCGGGGGTGAGCTCCCCTGCCCCCGGCACCAATCCGGTGCCTCTTCCCTGAACTTTGGCGCCCCCCAGCTGGATTTCGATAACCGGATAGGTCTCTTCCACCACCAGGACTTTTTCATAGTCCGAGGCCAGGCGTCGGCTGAAATCACGGTTCAGAGGGTACGGCATGGTCACCTGGTAAAAATCGAGACGCCCGATGAGGCCAAGCTCGGATAGCAAGTCCCAGGTGTGGGCGAAGGCCACCCCCGAAGCGACGATGCAGGCGCCGGCATAGGAGCCGTCCCCGGGCGTCAGCACTGGGCCGAATGCCGCTTCTTGGGCAATTTGGGAGATCTTGCCGTTGAGTTGCCGGTGCAGTTCCCGCAGGTATTGGGGAGTGGCGCACCAGCGCCCGGGGTCTTTCTCGAAGCGAGCCGGTCGGTTCAGCATCTCAGGGGAGCCGCAGGGCACGTCCTGCCGGGCGTGGCACACCCGGGTGGTGGGGCGCAGCATGACCGGCAGCTCATATTTCTCCGATATTTCGTAAGCCTGGCGCACCATCTCCTTGGCTTCCCGCGGGCTGGAGGGGTCCAGCACCGGGATCTTGGCGAACATGGCGAAGAAACGGCTGTCCTGCTCGGTCTGGGAACTGTGGGGCCCGGGGTCGTCCGCGGCGATGACCAGGAGGCCGCCCTTGACGCCCAGATAGGCGGAACGCAGGAAGGGGTCCGAGGCTACGTTCAAGCCCACCTGCTTCATGGAGACCGCGGCGCGGCGGCCGCACATGGAGTTGGCCAGGGCCACCTCAAAGGCCACTTTTTCGTTCACCGACCATTCGGTGTGAATAGGGGCCCCGGTCTCCTTAGCGAAGGCCACCACCGCGGCCAGAATCTCGGAAGCCGGGGTACCGGGGTAGGAGGCAGCCAGGGTACAACCGCACTCCACAATCCCCCGACCCATGGCCTCGTTACCCATGAGGATGCGTCGGGTGTCAGTGTTCTTTGAAGCTGGTGCCTTCATAATTGCTGTCTATGTAAAAGAAAAATAATCCTCAGAAAAATCAAAAATTCCCCTGTTAATTCCCCCCTTTTCTAAAGGGGGGTAAGGGGGGATTATGATGACTTATGGTAACTGCTGGTAAATCTTTTCCAAAACCCCCTCGGCATTGTCAAAGACTTCCCTGGCGGAAAATCTCAGGACCGCGAATCCCAAATCGGCCAGGTGGTGGTCCCTGACGGCATCTTTCTTCATTCCTAGTTCCGAATAATGCTGACCCCCATCTATTTCAATCACTAATTTGGCATCAGGACAATAAAAGTCCACGATGTAATTGCAGATAATTCTCTGGCGATAAAATCGGCAATTTTTAAGCTGCCTCTTTCTAAGCCTCAGCCAGAGAAAGGTTTCGGCTTCAGTCTGGTGGTGGCGAAGCTCCCGGGCATAGTTCTTGAGGCCTTTATTGTAAGGCAACACGCCTTAATAATCCCCCCTTAATCCCCCCTTTAGAAAAGGGGGGAAATAAAAAGCCAATCCCCCGACCCATGGCCTCGTTGCCCATGAGGATGATCTCCAAACTCTCTTTCAAGTTAGAGATTACCTTTCAATGAACTTCCTAACTCTATTTGCAAAATCAGAATCAGATTCATTATGACCCCTTGTTATTTCAGTAATAAAAATATCAGCTATCTTTGCAATATAATCATCAGTATTGGGTCCATCTTTAATTAGAATTATTGTAGTATTATTATATATCTTTTTAGTTGTATATTGAATTATATTATTACATAAAAATAAAAGAAATATGAAGGAAAAACCAATAATTATAATGTATAAAGGTAGTAAATTATATGGTTTCTCCGATAAATAAGCAATTAATTTAATTACAAATCCTGACAAAATAAGACAAACCCCAATTTTAGTTTCTTCTCTTAAATATAACATTCTTTTTAAATAATCTGGATTTGACGAGATAGACCAACCCGATGCAGATTCTTTGATTAGCTGATCGAGTTTCAGTGATAAAAAATTCTTAGCGATGAATATAGCTCCAAGAATCTCTGATATAAATGCAATAATATATAGAATATCTTTATAATCCATAGTTTATCTATGTGAGAATAAATCTTATTAAAATTATGTTATATTAAGTAGCATAATAGCATAATTATATTTTATAAATCAGCACTACAAATTTTGGCAAAAATCTTACCCTGCCCCGCCCAGGAGGCCCCGGGGCCGGACGAAGAGCACCAGGAGCAGCACTACAAAGGCGATGACGTCCTTGTAAGCGCTGGAAAGGTAGGCCGCGCCCAGGCTCTCCAGGAGGCCCAGGATGAGGCCCCCCAGGATGGCTCCGGGAAAGGAGCCGAAGCCCCCCAGGATGGCGGCGGCAAAGCCCTTGAGGCCCAGGAGCACCCCCACGTCGTAGGAGAGCGTGGTGATGGGGGTCACCAGGCAGCCGGCCAGGCCCCCCAGGGCGCCGGCCAGGCCGAAGCTCACAGCCTTCACCCGCCAGACTTTCAGGCCCACCACCGCCGCGGCTTCCGGGTTGGCGGCCACCCCCCGCATGGCCAGGCCCATGGAGGTCCGGCGGAAAAAGAGCACCAGGGCGACGATGACCAGGGCGGTGAGCGCCAGAATCCACAAGGTTTGGGGCAAAATGGTGGCCCCGGCCAGGTGCACCGGCTCCTCCCCGGACAAGGGCGGCACGGCCATGCGGTTTTTGCCCCAGACGATTTTCATCACGCCCCGGAGGATGATGGAGAGCCCGATGGTCAGGAAGATGAGCACCAGGTGGCTTTGCGAGCGCGACGGCCTCAGGCCCAACTCCTCCACCAGCATGGCCACCAGGGTGACCCCCACCACCGCCGCGGCCAGGGCCGGGGCCATGGGCAGGCCCACGGTAGAGAGGGCGCTGTAGAGGATCATGCCGCCCAGGGAGACAAAATCCACCTGGGTGAAATTGACAATGCCCATGGTGTTGTGCACCACCCCGAAGCCCAGGGCCACCAGGGCGTAGATGGCCCCCCCGGTCAAGCCGGCAAAGATGAACTGGATCAGGTCGTTAAGGTTGCCCACGCTTCTCCCGGAGAATTTTCGTTAGCTAGGACCTGCGGCGCCCAGGCCCGAAATTCTGCGCTTTAGATGAAAGTAATCCGATGGGGCGGGCCTCCGTGCAGTGGGGCGGGCGTCCCCGCCCGCCAACCGATAGAGCGGCCAGGGACGGCCGCCCCACCCGTCATGGTGATATTTTCATCCTTCGTTGTGACCTCTTGGTCATGATGGTTCGCTCAGAATGAATTAACCAGGATTTGATCTGGCCAGGAGACCAGTGTCCAGGCCCACCGGCAGGCCCAAACCGGCCGGGACGCCTGGCGGTCTGCTACCCGGCCAGGAACTGCCTCTAAAAATAGAAATATATCAACTGCATAAAAATATCTGAAGGGGGCAGGCTCTGGCAAGGAAAAAGCAGGGGCTGCAACCATGCGGTCTTATATTCTGTTAGGAACATAGCTCGAACCGGGAAAGGATAGGCAGGTATTCATGAACCCCGGGGCGCGGCGGGGGTTCAAACTTCTCTGAAAAGAGCGGCGGGCCAAGCCGACATTCTCCCCAAGGGCGGCGTCGGGTTGGTCTAAGGAGGCGGAGAGCAGGTGGTCAGCTCGCGATCTTCAGGAAAGGATGGCTTTCGAGGAAGCGAAGAGTTAAAAGTGCTTTTCCTATGAGCGACCCTCGGTCGCCGGCAGTTGCAGGGAGCAACGTAGAACCGGGGCTCTCAGCGGCGGTCAGCGCTTTCTGCCGTCGCCAGGCGGGGTTATTTCTTGCTACCGGCTGGTTAAAATACAATTCTTACCGGCGCTGGAATTTGGCAGCCGCCAACCGGCTCGAGGCTACCACCGCCTCTTCCAAGGTCGGCCTGACGGTGGTCACCCTATCGTCGCCCCGGCTGAGGTTAACCAGATAAACCTCGGCGCCGCTCTCGGCGTCCAGACATTTGGCATAGCCATAACCCCACCCTTGGCGATGCAATGATTCCAGGACGTCTTCCCAGTGGCCTTTCCGAGGCCCCTTTACGGTCAGGTTTCGCCCATTGCTCCCCATTAGACTACTCCATGCCCCAAAACCCAGAGCTCACGGAAGGTTAGGTTTTCTCCGGGATTCTGGCGCCGCCCTTCCACAGCCATGGGAAGGGAATTCGGGTGGAAAACTCATTTGAGTGGAGGGCCGGGAGACCCACTTCCCCCGCCCTCCCTTCCCACCCCGCGGTGGGGGCCAGGGAGGGGCAGGGACCGTGGGCCCCTTTCCCCTCCCTGAGAAAACCTATTTGTGGCAGTCACCTCCTTTCCCGGGCAAACTAAAACACCTTTTTCAGCCTGTCAAAAGCCATGACCCGGAACGGAAGTTAGCCAGGGAGGAGGGTCAGGATCTAATCTCAAGCCGCGAAGGATGCATCGGGAGCGAAGCTCAGAGAGACCAGGGAAAAATTGGAGCCCCATAAGGTAGAGCAGGTGCGGGTGAAACGGCTTTCTCCCCACTAAGAGGCCAGGGGCCTGGAAGAACCAGGCTCGCTCTTTCTCCGTTTTTCGGCGATTTTCACAGGATAAGGTGAAATTTCCCGAAACAAATCGCTATCATGTCGATAGCATTAGATTTTTTTACAACAAAAATATTTCGCCGGATCTCCTGGGGGCAGCCACGCCGGCGCCGGGTTGGAAGGAATAACCCGGGAAATCGCCGGTACAGGCGGACTTAAGGCAACTCCTGATTAAGATTGACAACCCCTCGCCGCCTCTGTTATAAATGGCTATCCGAGGCGCCCTACGGGGTTTAAAAGGGAAGACGGAAGAACCGTCGCGGTCCCGCCGCTGTGTCCGGGGACGAACTCTGCGAGATGCCACTTTTCCACCGAAGTGGAATGGGAAGGCGCAGAAAGTAGGATGATCCGGGAGCCAGAAGACCTGCCCGGAGGTCTGGCGCCAAGCGAGAGACAATTGGCCCAGACACCAGGAGACGCCCTGGACAAGCGCCTCCTTCATTAAGGATAAAGAAACTGGGTGCATCCTTAAGTCCGTCCGGACTTAAGGATTTTTTTTCGCCCGGGCCCTCGTGCTCAAAAAAGCTCTAAGACACTCCTCCCTTAGGAAAGGGGGGCAAAAGAACTTGCCTTTCCAAGGTCACCGGGGACAAAAATAAGGTTTCAAATGTTGGAAACGCCCCGATAGATCAAGTCCTTATGAAAAGTGATATTTGCAGCCCTTTGGCAACCGAACTGCACCGCCCCCCGGAGTTGGCCGCGGCTTTGGACCGCCGCCGCGGGGAGAGGCGCCGTTTCGCCCTGGCCCTCCTGGCTTTGGGCCTGGCCCTGCTGGTGTCCGTGGTCCTGGGCGCCGGCATCGGCCGCATGGAGGTGGGCTGGAGCACCATCGCCGCGGTGCTCCTGAACAAGCTGGGTTTGCCGGCCGCCCACGTGGACCGCACCACGGAAGTGGTCATCTGGGGCATCCGCCTCTCCCGGGTGGTGCTCTCGGGGCTGGTGGGGGCATCGCTGGCCACCGCCGGCGTGGTCTTCCAGGGGCTGCTCCTGAACCCCCTGGCGGACCCCTTCACCCTCGGGGTCTCCACCGGCGGAGCCTTCGGGGTGGCCCTTTTGGTGATGCTGGGGGTGGGCGGCTCCTTTCTGGGCCTGAGCCCCCTGCCTCTGGCGGCCCTGGCCGGGGCCCTGGGGGCCATGGCCGCGGTGCTGGTCCTGTCCCGGGAGGGCGGGCGCCTCCGCAAGGAGTCCCTGATCCTGGCCGGCATCGTGGTCAGCACCTTTCTCTCCGCCCTCATCAGCCTGATTAAGAGCCTGGACGAAGAATCGCTCTCCGCCATCGTCTTCTGGATCATGGGGAGCTTCTCCGGCCGGGGCTGGATCCACGTGGGCTTCCTTTTGCCCTATGCCGCGGCCGGCCTGGCATTGGCGGCTTATCACAGCCGGGAGCTGGATATCCTGGCCCTGGGCGAGGAGCAGTCCCATTTTCTGGGGGTGTCGGTCTCCCGGGTTCGCCTCAAACTCCTGCTGGGGGCCTCGCTGCTCACCGCGGGGGCGGTGGCGGTCTCCGGGGTCATCGGCTTCGTGGGGTTAGTAGTGCCGCACCTCTGCCGCCTGCTGGCCGGCCCCTCCCACGGCCGCCTCCTGGTGCTGTCCGCCTTTACCGGGGCCCTGATCCTCATCTGGGCCGACGTCCTGGCCCGGGTGCTGCTGGCCAGCGGCCAGGAACTGCCGGTAGGCGTGGTTACGGCCCTCTTGGGCGGTCCCTTTTTCTTTTACTTGCTGAAATCTCGGCGGACCAGGGGGATGTGGTGATCCGGGCGCAAGGCCTCGAGTTGGCTTATGGGGACCGGGTGGTCCTCAGGGGTCTCGACTTCCACGTGGCGGCAGGCGAATTCGTGGGCGTGCTGGGTCCCAACGGCAGCGGCAAATCCACCCTGCTGCACGCCCTCTCCGGCCTGCTGCCGCCCAAGGCGGGGACCATTACGGTGACGGACCAGGCACTGGGTACTCTTTCCAGCCGCCTGCGGGCCCAGACCCTGGCGGTGGTACCCCAATCCACCGAGGTGCGCTTTCCCTTCAGCTGCCTGGAAATCGTCCTCATGGGCCGCTACCCGCACCGCCGCCGTCTGGGGAGCCTCACTGCGGACGACCTCATCCGGGCCTTTAAATCCATGCGCCGCACCACCACCGAGCACCTCAAGGACCGCTCCGTCACCGAGGTCTCCGGCGGCGAATGCCAGCGGGTGGTGATTGCCCGAGCCCTGGCCCAGGAGCCCAGGATCCTGCTGCTGGACGAGGCCACTTCCTCGTTGGACGTGCGCAAGAAGCTGGAGATCTTTGAGATCCTGAAACAGCTGAATCGCACCCGGAGCCTCACGGTGCTCTGCGCCATGCACGACCTGAACCTGGCGGCCCTCTACTGCCGCAGGCTCATGTTCATCAAGGACGGGCGCTTGGTGGTGGACGGGCCCACGGAGGCGGTCTTCACGCCGGAGATCCTGGCGGAAGTATATGACACGGCCATGGAGGTGCGCTGGCACCCCGCCAGCAACCGGCCCTATGCGGTGATGCTGCCCCTGCCGCCCGGCGACGGGGACGCGGCTGAGGCGGTAGCCTCGGAGGCCGCCCGGGTCTAGAGCAAATAATTTTAGGAGGCCCGCAGACACGCCTCCCCCGAACTCCCGTCAAACTCTCCTTCCATCGTTTTTCCCCTCCCCCTTGAGGGGGGGAGGGTCAGGGTGGGGGTGAATGGCTTTTAAAATTTAAATTCTTCCTGGCCCCTAGCCCCGCACGGTAGCGGGAGTTATTAAAGAGTCAATTAATGAAAATAACCGGCCGCCAATTAGCATGTCTCTGCTTGGTCATGCTTCTTATTATCTTGGGGATCGAGGTCCGGCACCTGCTTGCAGCTCAGATCCAGGACGACCGGGGCCGGTCCGTCTCCCTGGAGCAGCCGCCCCGGCGCGTTATTTCCCTGTACGGCGGGCTCACCGAGATCCTGGTGGCCCTGGGGGCAGGGTCCCAGGTGGTGGCTCGCACCCAGGGCGACGACTGCCTCAAAGACATTCCCACCGTGGGCACCCATCTCCAACCCAACGTGGAGATGATCCTGGCCCTTAAGCCGGACCTGGTGATCCAGGGGGGGGTGCCCAAGGCGATGCCGGCCCTCCGAAAGCTGGAGGCCGAAGGCATCCCGGTGGCTATGTTCGCGCCCCGGGATTTCAACGCTCTGTTCAAGGTCATCAAGCAACTGGGGGCGCTCACCAACCGGACCGCAGCCGCGGACGAACTTACCCGCTGCCATGGAGGGGAAACTGGCGGCGGTGGCGGCCCGGGTGGCCGGAAGGCAGCCACCCCGGGTCTTTTTCGAGGTGCGTTACCACAACCTGCTGGCCGCCGGCCGGGGCTCCCTGGTGAATGACATCATCAACCGGGCCGGCGGAGTTAACATCCTCACGAGTCCGCAGAGACTGGTGGCGTTCAGCTTGGAGGCTCTCCTCCAGGCGGACCCGGAGGTTTACCTCATCCAGGAGGGGGCCATGAACCGCAGCCCCGATGACATTTACACCCGACCCTACTTTCAGGAACTGCAGGCGGTGCGCCAACGTCGGGTCCTGGTGGTGGCGGAAAGCCTCTTTTCCCGGCCGGGCCCCAGGTCTGCGGAGGCGGTGGAGGAATTGGCCCGTTTTCTCCACCCCGGGGCCTTCGCCTCGAAGAAAATTGAGACACAGGCCTCAACTGCGCCGAGGATTGAATGACCGCGACTGGTGTCTGAGTGTCAGTCGTAGGGTGCGTCTCACGCACCATAACGGCGCGCCAGACGCACCCTAATGACGCAGGTTGCTTACTGATGTCTGTTAAATATAAAGGTGCCCAAGCAGAGCTTGGGCCGACAATTTGCGTTCCCAAGCAGGAGCTTGGGAACGAGTGAACAGTTTTTCATAATGGAACCAAGCAGCAGCCGTCACATCAAAGGCCTGGTAGTCGCCGGCACCCAGAGCGGCGTGGGCAAAACCACGATTACCCTGGGGCTATTGGCCGCCCTCAGCCGCCGGGGCCTTACGGTGCAGCCCTTCAAGGTGGGCCCCGATTTCATCGACCCCGGGCACCACACCCGGGCCGCGGGGCTGGTTTCCCGCAACCTGGACGGCTGGATGCTCAGCCGGGAGGCCAACGAGGCGCTGTTTCGCCGCCAGGCCCTCAAGGCCGATCTCGCGCTGGTGGAAGGGGTGATGGGACTCTTTGACGGCTACGACGGGGTCTCCGAAGCCGGCTCCACCGCCCAGATGGCCAAGTGGCTGGGGCTGCCGGTGCTCCTGGTGGTGGACGCCCGGGCCATGGCCCGCAGCGCCGCGGCCCTGGTGCAGGGTTTTGCCGGTTTCGACCCCGACCTCTCCCTGGCCGGGGTGATCTTCAACCGCATCGGCAGCCCCACCCATCTGGACTATCTGCGCCAGGCCCTGGCTCAGGTGCCGCAAGTTAAATGCTTCGGGGGCCTGCCAAGAAGCCCGGACCTGGCCATCCCGGAGCGCCACCTGGGGCTGGCCACCGCGGAAGACCATCCCCTTACCGACCGATATCTGTCCGACCTGGCCGACCTGGTGGAGGCCAACCTGGACCTGGATGGACTGCTGGCGGCCTTGCCGTGCCTGCCGCTGGTTGCGGAGGCGCCGGAGCCGGCCCCACCCCCCACCGTGCGCCTGGGGGTGGCCCGGGACCCGGCCTTTTGTTTCTATTATCCGGACAACCTGGAGTGGCTGGAGCACTTCGGGGCGGAAATCGTGCCCTTTTCGCCCCTTAACGACCGGGATTTGCCTGATAACCTGGATGGCCTGTACCTGGGCGGCGGCTACCCGGAGCTGCACGCGGCCCCTTTGTCCGCCAACCACGCCATGCGGGACGCCATCCGGGAACGGGCCACCGGGGGCCTGCCGGTTTACGCCGAATGCGGCGGGCTCATGTACCTCTGCCGTGAAATCACCGACCTGGAAGGCAGGCGTCACCCCATGGCCAGGGTGCTGCCCCTCTCCGTGCGCATGCTGCCCCGGCTCAAGTCCTTGGGGTATCGGGAAATCACCCTGGCGGCGGCCTGCCTCCTGGGGCCTCCCGGCACCAAGGCCCGGGGCCATGAGTTTCATTACTCGGAGATTGCCGGGGAGCTGCCGGACCTGCCGCGCCTCTACCGGATCACCAACCGGCGGGGGGGTGAGCCCGCGGCCGAGGGCTACGGCTTACAAAACGTCCTGGCCAGTTACGTGCATCTGCATTTCGGCAGCAATCCGGAAGTGGCCCGGCATTTGGTGGCACGCTGCCGGACGTATAAGGATTTGAGGGAGGGGGCCAGGGGCAGGTAGCACAGGCGTCTCGCCTGTGGGAGCCCCCGGCCCTCCCCCACAAACCTATCTTTATTGTTTTTTTTAAGGAGACAACATGGACTGGCAACCACGCCTGCCCCAGGAGATCGAGGCCGAAAGTTTCCGGCGCATCGAGGCCAAGGTGGGCTCTCACCGTTTGCCGCCGGACCTCTGGCTGGTGGTGCGGCGCCTCATCCACACCACTGCCGACCTGGACTATCTGGAGACCGTCCGGGCCCACCCCCAGGCCCTGGCCCAAGGGGTGGAGGCCCTGCGCCGGGGGCGCCCGGTGGGGACCGACACCCGCATGCTGCTCTCCGGCATCTCCACCGGCCGTTTGCGCCGCTTGGGGGTGGAGGCCTTCTGCCTGATGGACGACCCGGAGGTGGCGGCGGAAGCCCGGCGCCGGGGCACCACCCGGGCGGCGGTAGCCATGGAGATGGCCCTGCCGCGCCTCGCCGGCGGCATCGTGGCCATCGGCAACGCCCCCACCGCCCTCTTGCGCCTCCTGGAGCTGCTGCAAGCAGGCGCGTCGCCCCCGGCTTTAGTGGTGGGCATCCCGGTGGGTTTCGTCAACGCCGCGGAGTCCAAGGAACTGCTGGCGCAGCAAAATATTCCATACATCACCGCCCTGGGGCCCAAGGGGGGCTCTGCGGCGGCGGCCAGCGTGATTAATGCCCTGGCCATCATGGCCCTGGAGGAAACAACCTCATGACCCCGACAACCGGGACCCTTTACGGGATCGGCGTGGGACCGGGTGACCCGGAATTGATCACCCTGAAGGCGCTGAAAGTGCTGCGCCGGGTGCCCCACATCTTTGCTTCCTGCTCCTCCAAAAACAACTACAGCCTGGCCCTGAACATCGTGCGCTCGCACCTGAACGGCGCCGGCCTCGAACACCTGCCCTTTCCCATGACCCGGGACCCCCAGGCGCTCCGGGAGGCCTGGGAGGCTAACGCCCGGCGGGTCCTGGAGGTGCTGGAGACTGGCTCGGACGCGGCCTTCGTCACCCTGGGGGACCCCCTGACTTACTCCACCTTCGGCTACCTCCTGAAGACCTTAAAGAGGCTGCACCCGGACCTCAATATCATCACCATCCCCGGTATCACTTCGTATGCCGCGGCTGCCGCCCTGACCCACATACCCCTCACCGAGGGGGAGGAGTCCTTCTACCTGGTGTCCGGGGCCCTGGGTGCCGCCCGCCTGCAGGAAGTGGTGGATAAATCCGATAATATCGTCTTGCTCAAGACCTACCGTCACTTTGACGAAATCTATCATGCCCTGGAAGAGAAGGGCCTGTTGGACCGGGCCACCTGTATCAGCCGCTGCGGCCTGGAGGGCGAAACCGTGGTGGAGGACCTGCGAGGCCTCAAAGGACGCCCCCTGCCCTATCTCTCCATGATCATTATCAAGAAGAAGGGCAAGGGATACTGAATTGGCCCGCAGCGACACCCAAGGAAGCCGGTGGTGGTGGCTGTTCCCCCTCATCCTGGTCCTGGCTCTGGCCGCGGCCTGGCTGGGTCCGTGGGCCGGAGCTCATCATCTCACGGCGACAAAGGCCTACCACCAGTTGGCGACGCCGCTCCTCCGGCTATTGCTTTACATGGGCGTGGGGCTCCTGGTGGGGCAGGCCATCGAGTCCTTGGGCTGGGCCGCCCGGCTGGGGGGCTGGACCGCGCCGGTCCTGCGCTGGGGCCACATGTCCGCCGAAAGCGGCGTCAGCTTCACCGCCTCGTTTTTCTCGGGCATCATGGCCAACACCATGCTCATGACCTTTTTTCAGGAAGGCAAAATCAGTCGCCGGGAGATGAAGGTGGCCTATCTCTTCAACAGCGGCCTGCCCACGTATCTCCTGCACCTGCCCACTACTTTTTTCATCATCTTGCCGCTCACCAAACAGGCCGGCCTCATCTACCTGGGGCTGACCCTGACGGCGGCACTGCTGCGCAGTGCGGCCCTGCTGGCTTACGGGCGCTGGCGGCTGCCGCCGGCTGCCGGCCGGAGCGGCGAACTGGCGGCCCCGGCGCCGGCCCCCAAAGAAAGGCTGCTCCAGGAAATCTGGCAAAAATTCTCCCGGCGGTTCACCCGGGTGATATTTTATACCTTACCCATCTATTTCCTCATCTTTGCGGCTAACGATTATGGGCTGTTCCGGTGGCTTCGGCACGCGGCCACCAACCACGTGGCGGTGGAGTTTCTGCCGGTGGAGGCGGCCAGCGTGGTCATCTTCAGCGTGGCGACGGAATTCACCTCCGGCATGGCCGCGGCCGGGGCCTTTCTCCAGGCCGGGGCCCTTACCGTGTCCCAGACGGTGATGGCCCTGGTCCTGGGCAACATCGTGGCCACGCCCATCCGGGCCTTGCGCCATCAACTCCCTTCACACATGGGGATCTTTGCCCCCAAGCTGGGCACCGAACTATTGCTGCTGAGCCAGGGGGTGCGGCTCTTGAGCCTGATGGTGGTGGCCGCCCTTTACGCCCTGTGGCTGTGAGCAAAGGTTGGTATTGTAGGGGCGCACCTGCGTGTGCGCCCCTAAAGGGCGGACACATAGGTCCGCCCCTACAGGGCATAGTTCCTGCGAAGAATGAGTTGAAAAACCAAACCAACCCTGAAACCGGTTTAGAAGAGGAAGAAAGCCCCCGGCCGCCCCGGCGCCGGCAGGAGCTACGCTCCGGCTTTTCCACCGGTACCGCCGCGGCCGCCGCGGCTAAGGGGGCTCTTTTGGAGCTGCTGGGCCTGCCCTGCCCCGCGCGCCTGGAGGTGGCTTTGCCCGGCGGCGGCAGCCTCAGCATCCCCTTGCACCGCCACGGCCGGGAAGACGGCCACGGCCTGGCCACGGTGGTCAAGGACGCCGGGGACGACCCCGACGTCACCAACGGGGCGGAGATCGGCGCCCGGGTCCGGGAGCTTCCGGATGCAGGCGCAACCGGAGAGGTGGTCTTCCTGGGGGGCGAAGGCGTGGGCCGGGTGACCAAACCCGGGTTGCCGGTAAAGGTGGGCGAGCCCGCCATCAATCCGGTGCCCCGGCGCATGATCCGGAGCGCCCTTGAGTCGGTTTGGGAAAAAGTATATCCTGGGAAGCCCATGCGCCTCACGGTGGAAATCTTCGTGCCCCGGGGCCGGGAATTGGCCCCCCGCACCTTGAACCCGCGCCTCGGCATCGTGGGGGGCATCTCCATCCTGGGCACCACCGGGCTGGTGAAGCCCTTTTCCCATGCGGCCTACCGGGCCACCATCCTGGCCGCTCTCAGGGTGGCCCGGGCCGCGGGGCTGAGGGGCATCGCCTTCAGCACCGGGGGTAAGAGCGAAGAGCTCCTGCGTGCCCGGCTGCCGGAGGCACCGCCCGAGGCCTTCGTCCAGATGGGCGATTACGTGCGCTTTGCCCTAAAGGTGGCGAGCCACCTGGGGTTTCAAGAGATCACGGTGGGGGCTTTTTTCGGCAAGGCCTTGAAAATCGCCCAGGGCAAGGGGCACACCCACGCCTCCCGGGGGTTGCCGGACCTGGCGAAGCTGGGGACATGGACTCTGGAGCAGACAGGCAACCGCCAGCTGGCCCAAGCCGTGGCCCGGGCCAACACCGCCCGTCAGGCCCTGGAGATCCTCACCAGGGCCCGGGCCACCCGGGTGGTGGCGGAGGTGGGCCGCCGCATGCTGACCGCGCTGCGGACCCACGCCGGGCCGGGGCCGAGGCTCACGGCCGTCATTCTGGATTTCGGCGGCTGCACCCTGTGGCAAGGGCATAGCGTTCCGGATCGAAGGAAAATCCAGGCATAGGCCTGCAAGCGGGGTTCTTAAGTCCCCCTTTTTTAAAGGGGGATTTAGGGGGATTATGAAGCGGTTATTTAATCCCCCCTGCCCCCCTTTAGAAAAGGGGGGGTAAAAAGCCGTGGGTTTAAATGTCACAGTAATTATGAAACGCTACATTATAGTAGGCCTGATATGAACACCGTGCACGTGGTGGGCCTGGGAATGTCGCCGGCGGATCTCACCCCCGGGGCCTGGGAACTTATCTGGGAGGCCCAGGTTCTGGTGGGGGGCCGGCGGCTCCTGGGCTATTTCCCGGACCACCCGGCGGTGAAGATCACCCTGGGGAAAGACCCGGAAGCGGTCCTTAAGCAGCTGCCGGAGTTGGCCGCCGCTAAGCGGGTGGTGGTGTTGGCCTCCGGGGACCCTAATTTCTACGGGGTGGCCCCCCTGGTGGTAAAAATTCTGGGAGCGGACCGGGTGGCGATTTACCCTAACGTCACCGCGGTGCAGGCCGCCTGCGCCCGGCTAAAAATTTCCTGGCAGGACGCCGCCATAATCAGCCTCCACGGCCGCGGCCTCGGACCTCTGGCGGCGGCGTTAGGGCGCGCCGAAAAGTTGATTATTTATACGGACCCGGAGCACACCCCGGCGGCAATTGCCACCTTTTTGCTGCAGCAGGGCAACGCGACAGCCCGGCTCTGGGTCCTGGAAGACCTGGGGCAGCCGACGGAGAGGATAACCCGGCTTATCCCCGAAGAGGCCCGGGGCCGCGAGTTTTCCCCTTTGAATCTGGTAGTGGTCCTGGAAGAATTCGCCGGGTTCCCGGAGGGTCAACCCCGCCCCGGGGCCTTGCACCTGGGCCTCCCCGAGGACGCCCTGGCCCATGAGGCCGGCCTCATCACCAAGAGCGAGGTACGGGCCGTGGTCCTGGCCAAGCTGCAGCTCGGCCCCGGCCAGGTGCTGTGGGACCTGGGGGCCGGCTGCGGTTCGGTGTCCCTGGAGGCCAGCCTGCTCTTGCCGGGCGGCCAAATCTGCGCGGTGGAGCGGGACCCCGGGCGGGCCGCCCAGATTCGCGCCAACCGCGCTAAGTTCGGGGTGCCGAACCTGGAAGTGGTCGAAGGCTGCGCCCCGGAATGCCTGGCGACGCTCCCCCGGCCCCAGCGGGTTTTTGTGGGAGGCGGCGGCGGGAAATTGAGGGACATCCTGAAGGAAGCCATGGCCCGGCTGGCCCCCGGGGGCCTGGTGGTCCTCAGCGCCACCCTGTTAGAGACCCTGGAGTCGGCCCGGCAAACCTTGACCACCGCCGGCTGGCCGTATGAAGTGGTGCACCTCCAGGTGAGCCGCTCCCGCTCCCTGGGAGAGGGCGCCTATTTGCAGGCCTTGAACCCGGTGTGGATTATATCGGGCTGGAAATCCGAGTCTTAGCCAGCTAGCTTGTAGGAAAATAACACCTGTAGGAGGCGCCTGGTTTCCGGCGGCCAGGGGCCGCCCTATGGTCATCAGCCATGAGAAGGGCTTTAAGTCCAACGCTATTTACTTACGCACCGACTATTCATCTCTTTTGTCATTCTGAGGGAGCCGAAGCGACCGAAGAATCTCTAAATACGAGATGCTTCGCTTCGCTCAGGATGACAAAAAATTTAGGGTGGGCACTGCCCACCAATTCCTTAGAAACAAACCGCTGGGCTAAAAAGTTTTCACCAATAATGTGAACTGCGACAGTATGTTACATATTGTATTTTCAGGATAGGAACTACCATGACCGAACGTCATCCCGTCATCTTCCTGGGGGCCGGGCCCGGCGACCCGGAGCTCATCACCGTGAAAGGGCAACAGGCCCTGGCCCGGGCCGACGTCGTGGTCTACGCCGGCTCCCTGGTGTCCCCCGCGGTGCTGGGTTGGGCCCGGACGGACGCCGAATTCGTCGACACCGCGCCCCTGAACCTGGAGCAGATTCTGGAGAAGCTCATCCAGGCCCAGCAGGCCGGCCGCCGGGTGGTGCGGGTCCACTCCGGCGACACCGCCATGTTTAGCGCCATGCAGGAGCAGCTGGAGGTCCTGGAAGAGCACCGGATACCCTATCAGGTGATTCCCGGCGTCACCGCGGCGGCCGCAGCCGCCGCGGCCCTGGCCCAGGAGCTCACCCTGCCGGAGGCGACCCAAACGGTCATCCTGACCCGGGCCCCGGGCCGCACCCCGGTGCCCGAGCCGGAGTCCCTGCATCAGCTGGCGCGCCACGGCGCCACCCTGGTCATCTATCTCAGTATCAAGCTCATCGACGCCGTGGTGGCGGAATTGACCGGGGCCTACGGTCCCCAGGCCCCGGCGGTGGTGGCCTACCGGGTGAGCTGGCCGGACCAAAAGATCATCCGGGGCACCCTGGCGACCATCGCCGACCTCACCCGGCAGGCCGGCATTGAGCGCCAGGCCCTGATCCTGGTGGGCCCCGCCCTGGCCGCCTGGGAAGCGCGCCTCCAGGCCCGCTCCAAACTATATGACCGGAGCTTTTCCCATGGTTTCCGTGCCGGATCAGCCGATTAAGGTAGTGGCCGTCACCCCCGGGGGCGCGGCCCTGGCCCGACGTCTCTGCCGGGAGCTGCCCGGGTCGCAGTGCTGGCTGCCCCGCGGCCTGGCCGAAGAAGCCCCCGGGGTGAAAACCTACCGCCGCTTGTCCCAGGTTTTCCAGGGCGCCTTCCGGGCTCGGGAAAACCTGGTCTGCATCATGGCCGCGGGCATCGTGGTGCGGGGCATCGCCCCCTATCTCCGGGGCAAGGACCTGGACCCCGCGGTGGTGGTGCTGGACGAAGGCGGCCAGTTCGCGGTGAGCTTGCTGTCCGGCCACCTGGGAGGCGCCAACGATCTGGCCCGGCAGGTGGCCCAGGTTTTGGGCGGCACCCCGGTCATTACCACCGCCAGCGATATCCGGGGGCTACCGGCCCTGGACGTGCTGGCCTCCCGCCTGGGGCTCACCATCCAGAATCTGGCTGGGGTGCGGGGTGTCCAGATGGCCCTGCTGTCCGGCCGCCCCGTTCGGGTGGTAGACCCCGACGGTTATCTGTCGGGGGTGCTGACCCAATATCCCGGGTTGTTCACCCGGGAGCCGGACCTGGCAGCGGCCCGGGAGGCGGGCCGGCCCACGGTGTACGTGGGTTTCCGGGAAGGCCCTTGGCCGGAGTGGTGGCTGGTGCTCCGGCCCCAGAACCTGGTGGCGGGGGTGGGTTGCCACAAAGGCACCCCGGCCTCGGAGATCGTCGATTTTATTAAGGCCGTTTTTACCGAAGCGCGTCTGTCCCTGTTATCCTTAAAGGCCCTGGCCACCATTGCCGCCAAAAAGGAAGAGCCCGGGCTTAAAGAGGCGGCTCGCAGCCTGGGAGTGGAATTCATATGGTTTACCGCAGAGGAACTGGAGGAGATCGCGGTGCCCCACCCGTCGGCTCAGGTGGCCCGCCATCTGGGGGTGCAGAGCGTCAGCGAAGCCGCGGCCCTGAAAGCCGGGGGGGTGGAGCTCATCGTGCCCAAGCGCAAGGGGGCCAACGTCACGCTGGCGGTGGCCCGGGTCGCCTGAGCGTGGTGAGCCTGGGGCCGGGATTTCCCGACTATATCATCCCCCAGGCCCGCACCGCCATGGCCGAAGCCCAGGTGGTGGTGGGTTACCGCACTTATATCGAGCTGATCAAGCCCCTCCTGGGCAGCCAGGAAGTGGTGGTCTCGGGCATGAAGGCCGAAGTGCAGCGCTGCCAGGCTGCCCTAGACCGGGCCGTCTCGGGCCAGCGGGTGGCCCTGGTCTCCAGCGGCGACGCCGGCATCTACGGCATGGCCGGTCTGGTATTGGAGATTTGCGCCGCCCGGGCGCTTAAGGTGGCCCCGCCGGAGGCGCCGGACGCGGTGGACCTTTATCTGGAGGTGATCCCCGGGGTGCCGGCCCTGGCCGCGGGCGCGGCGCGGTTGGGGGCGCCCCTGATGCACGACTTTGCCTCCATCTCCCTGAGCGATCTCCTGACGCCCTGGGAGGTCATTGAAAGGCGTCTTACGACCGCGGCCCAGGCGGATTTTGTCATCGTGCTCTACAACCCCCAGAGCAAAAAACGCGACTGGCAACTGGGCGCAGTGCGGAACCTGTTGCTCAGGTATAAAGAGCCCGGCACCCCGGTGGGCATCGTCACCCGGGCCATGCGGGAGGGCGAGGCGGTCACTGTTACCACCTTGAACGATATGTTGGCGCCTCCCGTGGACATGCAGACCATTGTCATTATCGGCAACTCCCAGACTTATGCCTACGGCCCCTACATGATCACGCCCCGGGGCTACCTGGCTAAATACCGGGTGGAGGGGGTTTCAGGGGAACAAGCTGAGTCGGCAAAGCATCTATGAGCATAAATTCACCCCGTTAATAGCAGGGTGCAACGCACCCTGCTATTCAAGCCCATAAGGGGTTGGGGGTGGGAGCTTGAGGGAGGGGGCAGGGGCCGTCGGCCCCTGGCCCCCTCCCTCAATAACCAATTTACCGAATTATGAAATACCGTCCCTTAATGATACTCGGCTCCGGCTCCGACGTGGGCAAAAGCGTCACCGTGGCGGGGCTGTGCCGCATTTTCCGCCAGGAAGGCATCCGGGTGGCGCCCTTCAAGGCCCAGAACATGGCCCTGAACAGTTTCATCACCCCGGAGGGCGGCGAGATGGGCCGGGCCCAGGTGGTGCAGGCCCAGGCCGCGGGCCTCCCTCCCCACGTGGACATGAACCCCATCCTGCTGAAGCCCAGCTCCGAGGTGGGCTCCCAGGTCATCGTCCACGGCAAGGTCTACGGCAACTTCTCGGCGACGGAGTACTACCGCCACAAGCCCAAGCTGGTGCGCCGGGTCATGGAGAGCTACCGGCGCCTGGCCCAGGCTTACGACCTCATCGTCCTGGAAGGGGCCGGCAGCGCGGTGGAGCTGAACTTGAAGAAAAACGACCTGGTGAACTTCAACATGGCCATCAAGGCCGGCGCCGCGGTCATCCTGGTGGCCGACATCGACCGGGGCGGCATCTTCGCGGCCACCATCGGCTCCTGCCACCTGCTGACCCCCAGGGAGCGCCGCTTGCTGGCCGGTTTCATCATCAACAAGTTCCGGGGGGACCCCGAGCTTTTTAAGGAGGGGGTGGAAATCATTGAGCGCCGCACCCGGCGGCCGGTCTTCGGGATAATGCCTTACGTACCGGACCTGGCCCTGCCCGAAGAAGACAGCGTGGCCCTGGCGAGAAAGCGCGCCGCCGGTGCCGGGTCCAAGGATGGCTGCTTGAGCATCGGCGTGGTGCGGCTGCCCCACATCTCCAACTACACCGACTTCGACCCCCTGGAGCAGGAACCCGGGGTTCACCTCAGCTACCTGGAGCCCGGCGACCCCCTGGACGGCCTGGCCCTGGTCATCCTGCCGGGCACCAAAAATACCATCAGCGATCTCCTCTATCTCAAAGAAACCGGCCTGTTTCAGCAGATTCAGGCCTACGCCCAAAACGGCGGCGGGTTGGTGGGCATCTGCGGCGGCTACCAGATTCTGGGGCAGATCGTCCGGGACCCCCTGGGGGTGGAAGGCGCCCCCCGGGAGGAAGCGGGCCTGGGGCTCTTGCCCCTGGCCACCACTCTGGCCGGGGACAAGACCACCACCCAGGTGCGGGCCCGGGCCTCGGGGGGCGGGGGCGGGCCGGAGCTGGAGGCCTACGAGATCCACATGGGGGTCACCGAACCTGTGGGGCCCGGGGAGCCTGCCTTTCAAATCAGCCGCCGCCACGGCCGGGCCGTGCAGGTGGCTGACGGCTGGGTGAGGCCGGGCCGCCGCGTCTGGGGCACCTATCTGCATGGGCTCTTTGACAACGACGATTTTCGCCGGAATTTCCTGCAGGAGGCGGCTAAGTCCTCCCGGGGCGGCGGGGCCCCCTCCCCGGCCCTCTCCTTCCGGGCTTTTCAAGAGGCCCAGCTGGACCGCCTGGCCGAGCAGATGCGCCGCCATCTGGATATCCCTCGGATTCGGACCCTGATCGAGAAATGAGATTAGTCGAGCGGGAGAGTCAGCGCCCTTCTTCAAGAGCGCCAGGGAAAACCGGACTCAATCAAGTCCCCCTTTGAAAAAGGGGGATTTAGGCAGCAGTGTCCGGCAGGCATTTTGCATTTTAATAACTGGTTCCCAAGCTCCTGCTTGGGAACGCAATTTTTAGCCCAAGCTCTGCTTGGGCCACCTGCGATTATCATTAGGATATATCGCCCAAACTGGCAAATTGGTTCAGGCGGGAAAGATTTTCCCCCCCTCACCCCACCCCTCTCCCCCCGCAAACGGGGGGAGAGGGAGATTTAACCGACTGGCAAACTGGCGAAAATCTTCGGAACGCCAACGCATTGGTGGCACAGGCTTTCCAGCCTGTGCTGTCGCAGGCTAAAGCCTGCGGCTACATTTTTCATTTATCATTTTAACCGGCAATGCAAAAAACTTGCCGGACACTGGGATTTATAGGGATTTTAGGCGGTTATGAAATCTCGCCACCATCTCTACAGAAAAGCAGGAATAAAAAAACCTGGCACCATGCAATCAGATACCAAAGGAAACACTTTGACCGAAAGCACCCCCAAACACGGGGGCGATGTCTACCATCTGGCCCGCAGCCTGGGGGTGCAGGTAAAAGACCTGCTGGATTTTTCCGCCAACATCAACCCCCTGGGCTTTCCGCCGGGCCTCAAGCCGGCCCTCCTGGGGGCGCTGGAAGGGATTTGCCACTACCCGGACCGCCGGTGCTGGGAGCTGCGCCGGGACCTGGCGGTTTACCACGGCCTCAGCCCGGAGCAAATCCTGGTGGGCAACGGCTCCACCGAGCTCATCTTCCTCCTGGCCCGGGCCCTGGCGCCGGCAAAAGGCCTCATCGTGGCCCCGGCCTTCAGCGAATACGAGGCGGCCCTGCAGGTGGCCGGGGTTCCGGTGGAGTTCCACCTTACCGGGGAAGCCGACAATTTCACCCTGGGCCACGGCGCCCTGGACCCCCGGGGCGCCGACCTGGTCTTCCTGGCCAATCCCGCCAGCCCCAGCGGGGCGCTCCTGTCGCCAGAGCATCTCATCGAGATAATCTCGGCCCTGGATGCCGCCGGGGTTTATGTCGTGCTGGACGAGGCCTTTGTGGATTTCGTGGAAGAGGCTTCCCTGAAGGCCGAGCTTTTCCGGTTCCCGCGCCTGGTGATCTTGCGCTCCTTCACCAAGTTCTTCGGCATTCCCGGGGTGCGCCTGGGCTACGCCTTGGCGGGGCAGGAACTCATTGGTCGCCTGACCGCGGCCCAGGAGCCCTGGTCGGTGGGCACTCTGGCCCAGGCCATCGGGCGGGCCTGCCTGGCCGATAAAGATTTCATGGCCCAAACCCGCGTTTTGGTGCACGAGGAACGGGAGTATCTCCTGAACCGACTAGCCGCCCTGGAGGGCCTTACACCTTTTCCCGGCGCGGTTAATTACCTGCTGGTCAAAATCACCCGTCCGGGCTGGAGCGCCGCGCCGCTGCGCCAGGCCATGCTCCGCCATGGCGTCATCATCCGGGATGCCGGCAATTTTCGGGGGCTGGACGAGCGCTTTTTCCGAGTGGCGGTGCGCCGGCGCCACGAGAACGACCGGCTGCTTGCGGCCCTGGCGGATTGCCTCGGGATTTAAGTGGCCACCTAGTAATGCGTCCCGAAAATATCTTACAAAAGGCAACCCAATTATTCCCCCTCCCCTGGTGGGAGGGGGTTAGGGGGAGGGGGAATTTGATTTCGGCTAACATACCTTAATCACTTATTATTCATGGCACCCCCACCCTAACCCTCCCCCATCAAAGGGGGAGGGAATAAAAGCGAGCACTTTTGAAATGTACTTGCGGGACGCGATATTAGGCGCGCTCGAAGGCCCGCCCCCTTAACGGTTTCGGTAGGGCGGCCGTCCCGGCCGCCCACACCTTGCCTATGATAAGCAGAATGAACGGTGGGCAGAGCCCACCCTACATGTCGGAGACGGAGTAAATCTTGGAAATCGCCCTGCCCTTCCTGCTCGGTTACCTCCTGGATCTCCTGCTGGGGGACCCGCCGCCATGGCCTCACCCGGTGCGCCTCCTGGGCCGCGTTTGCCAGTATTGGGAAAAGGTCTTCTATGCCAAAAAGGTGCTGGCCGGGGGGCTGTACTGGGTGGCGGTGATGGGGACCACCTTTGCTCTGATTGTGGCGGCCCTGGTGGTGGCGGCGCTGCTGCCGGCTTTTTTCGGGGTTATGGCTCTTGCCTACCTCATTTACGCCGGCCTGGCCACCGGCAGCCTGCACCGGGAAAGCGCCCTGGTGGAGGCGGCCCTGGCCCGGGAAGACCTGGCCGGGGCCAGGGCGCGCCTGGCCAGGATCGTGGGCCGGGAGACGGAACGCTTAGGGCCCGAAGAGATCCGCCGGGCGGTCATCGAAACGGTGGCGGAAAACCTGGCCGACGGGGTGGTGGCCCCCATGTTCTATCTCCTGCTCCTGGGGGTGCCGGGGCTCTTCCTTTATAAGGCGGTGAACACCATGGACAGCATGGTGGGGTATAAAAATTATCGTTACGCTAAGTTCGGCCGGGTGGCGGCCCGCCTGGACGACGTTCTCAATTTTATCCCGGCCAGGGTCTGTGCGGTCCTCATGCTTCCGGCCGCGGCCCTGGCGCGCCTGGACTGGCGCGGCGCCTGGCGCATCTTGCGCCGGGATGCGGGCAATGCCGCCAGCCCCAACGCCGGCTGGCCCGAAGCCGCCATGGCCGGCGCCCTGGCGGTGCGCCTGGGCGGCCCCAGCACCTACTTCGGCCGGGTGGTGGACAAACCCTTCATCGGCGATCTGCCTCCGGAGCCCATAAACGCGGGCCACTACCGCGGGGCCGTCCGGGTCCTCTACGGCACCTCTCTGCTCATGGCGGGGATCACCTTATTTTTCCTGAAGTTCTACGCAGCCGGGGTCTGGGGACTAATCACCCGGGTTTTCTGAAGTTTTTTCAGGGAGGGGGCTAGGGGCCGACGGCCCCTACCCCCTCCCTGAAACCCTCCCCCAACCCCCATATAAGGGGTGTAGGAAAGGTTGAGGGGAGGGCGGGGGAAGCTTACAAAAATTTCCCCCGCCCCTCCCCTCAAATGATTTTTAATATTACCCCTACCACTCGATGCCCCGCCGGGCCCGGACCCCGGCGGTGTAGTAATGTTTGACGGGACGCATTTCCGTCACCAGGTCCGCCATCTCCACCAGTTCCGGCGGCGCCTGGCGGCCGGTGAGCACCACCTCCACCCAGGGGGGCCGCCGGCGCAAAAACTCCAGGGTATCCTCCAGGGGTAAGAGGCCGTGGGTTAGGACCAGGTTGATCTCATCCAGGATCACCAGATCGTACTCCCCGGACTTGATCACCTGGCGGGCCAGGTCCCAGGCCTCTTCGATCAACTCCAGGTCCTCGGGGGCCGGGGACTTGAGGTTCACCAGGCCGGGCCGTCCGAAGTAGCGCAGGGTAAGGTCCGGGGCCAGGCGCGCCGCGGCCCGGGCCTCGCCGGTGTCCCGGCCCTTCA
The DNA here is from genome assembly GCA_963790655.1 of uncultured delta proteobacterium. Classification (GTDB taxonomy): domain Bacteria; phylum Desulfobacterota; class Desulfobaccia; order Desulfobaccales; family 0-14-0-80-60-11; genus DASWLF01. The sequence goes on from CAWBPT010000013.1 coordinate 79,597, forward strand.
TGAACTGCACCATGTACACCCGAAAGCCCTGACCCACAGCCCGGAGGGCCAGGCCCAGGGCGCAGGTGGTCTTGCCCTTGCCGTCCCCGGTGTAGACCTGGATCAGGCCCTGCTCCAAGCGTTCTTTTGCCATGGGTTCCCTTTGTCTTACCCTTTTCGGGAGGCTGGGAGGGGTTGTTAAGGGGAGGGCGGGGTGCACTTACCAAAAAGTCCCCCGGCCCTCCCCTTAAATTACTCTTTTCCTTTCTGCTGAATCTTGGCCCAGGGGTCCCTAAGGCTAACGCTGCGGTTGAAGACGGGAGCGCCGGGGGCCGAGTCTTTATCCACGCAAAAGTAGCCCTGGCGCTCGAACTGGTAGAAGCTCTCCACCGCCGCCCCGGCCAGGGACGGCTCCAGGTAGCACGGCTTTAAGACCTCCAGGGACGCGGGGTTTAAGTAACTTTTAAAATCCTCGTCTTTATATTCCCCGGGGTCAGGGCTGGTGAACAGCCGGTCGTAGAGGCGCACCTCCGCCGGGACGGCATGCCGCGCCGAGACCCAGTGCAGGGTGGCCTTTACCTGGCGGCCGTCCGGGGCGTAGCCCCCCCGGGTGTCCGGGTCGTAGGTGCAGCGCAGTTCCACCACCTGGCCCTGGGCATCTTTCACCACGTCCACGCACTTGATGAAGTAGGCGTAACGCAGCCGCACCTCCCGGCCCGGAGCCAGCCGGTAGAACTTCTTGGGCGGCTCTTCCATAAAGTCTTCCCGTTCGATATAGAGCTCTCGGGAGAAAGGCACCCGGCGCGTCCCCATGGCCGGGTCCTCGGGGTTGTTCACCGCTTCCATCTCCTCCACCCGGTCCGCCGGGTAGTTCTCGATGACCACCTTCAGAGGCCGCAGCACCCCCATGACCCGGGGGGCCCGCCGGTTGAGGTCTTCCCGTACGCAGTACTCCAGGAGGGCCAGATCCACCAGGTTTTCCCGCTTCCCCACCCCGATGCGCTCGCAGAAGTTACGGATGGCCTCCGGGGTGTAGCCCCGGCGCCGCATCCCGGAAATGGTGGGCATACGGGGGTCGTCCCACGCCTTAACGTGCCCTTCCTGCACCAGCTTGATCAGCTTGCGCTTGCTGAGCACGGTGTAGCTGAGGTTGAGGCGGGCGAACTCGATCTGTTGGGGGTGGCAGGGCGCCGGCACGTGGTCCAGCAGCCAGTCGTACAGGACCCGGTGGTCCTCGAACTCCAGGGTGCAGATGGAGTGGGTGATGCCCTCCAGGGCGTCGGAGATGGGGTGGGCGTAGTCGTACATGGGGTAGATGCACCACTTGGCGCCGCTACGGTGGTGCTCCGCATGGAGGATGCGGTAGAGCACCGGGTCCCGCATATTGATATTGGGGGAGGCCATGTCGATCCTGGCCCGGAGTACCCGGGCCCCGTCGGGAAACTCCCCGGCCCGCATGCGCTGAAACAGGTCCAGGTTCTCGGCCGCGCTCCGGTCCCGGTAGGGGCTGTTCTTTCCCGGCTCTATCAGGGTGCCCCGGTACTCCCGGATCTCCTCGGCGCTCAGGTCATCCACATACGCCAGACCGGCCTTGATCAGGTGCAGGGCGTAGTCATAGAGCTCCTCGAAGTAGTCCGAGGCGTAAAAGAGACGGTCCCCCCAATCGAATCCCAGCCAGCGCACGTTGTCCTTGATGGACTCCACGTACTCCACTTCTTCTTTGGTGGGATTGGTGTCGTCGAAGCGCAGGTTGCAGACCCCGGCGAAGTCCAGGGCCAGCCCGAAATTGAGGCAGATGGACTTGGCGTGGCCGATGTGCAGGTAGCCGTTGGGTTCCGGCGGGAAGCGGGTGATCACCCGGCCCTGGTTTTTGCCGGCCTTCAGGTCTTCCACGATCAGATTGCGGATAAAATTAGAGGCGGGAGCTGCATCGGCGGTGGTCATAGTCTCGGATTCCCTCTTTCTATTCCCCGGCTACTGAGGCGACGGCGCCTGGCGGCGCCCGGTCAAAATTGGCGTTTAAATTCACCATCATATATAGTAAATATTGCCTCATTCCGCAATGAGCGGGACCTCTGAGGCGGGTTATTTCCACTCCGCTTGACTCACCGGGTGGCCATAAATGAGCAAAAATATGATGGACTGGGTTTAAGACGATGGCACCAGACTACCAGGGCTTCGAGCAGGGCCCCATCCGGCCTCCCAGCGAAGCCGGGAGCCTCCTGCTCCGGGTGACCCGCAACTGCCCCTGGAACCGGTGCCGGTTCTGCCCGGTCTATAAGGATACCCAGTTCTCCTTGCGGCCCGTGGCGCAAGTGAAACGGGATATCGACGCGGTGTACCGCAGCGTCCGGCAACTGCAGGGCGCTCCCACCGGGGGCGAGCCCGAGGACGCGGGGGCCTGGCAGGCGGCCCGGCACTGGCTGGCGGGCGGCGGCCGCCAGGTCTTTCTCCAGGACGCCAACAGTCTGGTGCTCAACCCCGGGGACCTGACTGAGATCCTCCGGCATCTTAAAGGCCGTTTTCCGCAAGTGGAGCGCATCACCTCCTACGCCCGCGCCAGCACCGTGGCCCGCCTGAGCGACCAGGACCTGGCGGCTCTGAGGGCCGCGGGCCTGAACCGCATTCACATCGGCCTGGAGTCCGGCGCCGACGAAGTCCTGCGCCTGATGCACAAGGGCACCACCCAGAAGAACCAGATTGCCGCCGGCCTCAAAGTCAAACACGCGGGGATGGAATTGTCGGAATACTACATGCCCGGGCTCGGGGGCCAGCGACTCCTGGAAACTCACGCCCGCCAAACCGCCAGGGCCCTGAGAGAGATCAACCCCGACTTCATCCGGCTGCGCACCCTGGCCATTCCCCGGCACACGCCGTTGTATGACGACTATCAAGCGGGCCGCTTCCTTAAGCCCACCGACGTCATGATGGCCCGGGAAATCCTGCTCTTTCTCGAATCTCTCCACGGCATCACCAGCGTGGTGGCCAGCGACCACATCCTGAACCTGCTGCCGGAGGTGGAAGGGGTGCTGCCCCGGGACCAGGAGCGCCTGGTGCAGGTGGTGACGGATTTTCTGGCCCTGGACCCCGAGGCCCAGTGCCTCTTTCAGGTGGGAAGGCGAACCGGCCTCATGTCCAGGCTCAGCCACCTGGAGGACCCGGACCGGTCGGCCCGGGTGGCGGCCATCTGCCGGGAGCACGGCATCACGCCCCAAAACGTGGATGAACTGACGGATGACTTGATGCGGCGGTTTATCTAAGGGCCCCGGCGCCGCCGATTTGACCTAGCGGGAATAGTCTGGCGTTGCAAAATTGCTATGATATTTATAAAAATGGTTTTTTTACCCCCCTTTTCTAAAGGGGGGTAAGGGGGGATTAATTACCGCTTCATAATCCCCCAAATCCCCCTTAAGAAAGGGGGACTTAAAAGCCCCGTCCATCCAGTTTGGCTCATTTCATACCAGACAATTTATTAATCGTGGCCCTAGAGGCGGACAGCCTCCTGCAATCCCTCCCTGTTTTATTACCCGATAGCGCAAAATGCTTACCGGACACCGCAGGGTTGGTCAGGGAGGATGGGGGAAGCTTATAAAAAATTCCCCATGGCCCTCCCCCCAAGGACTTCGGCATTTTCTGTTTAGTCCCTGGCTATTTACCCCCGGGCTCGCCCTTTTCCAACTCGAAGGGCCAGTGGATCACCCCGCCGTCCATGAACTTCACCCGGGTGAAGCCCAGGCCTTCCAGGATCTTCTGGGCTTCGTAACCCCGCATGCTGAACTGGCAGAAAGGGATGTACAGGCGGTCCTTGGGCAAGACGTGCGCCTTCTCCCGCAGTTTCCCCAGGGGCATGGCAAAGGCCTTGGGGTGTTTCAGGCGCAGGCTTCTGAACTCCGCCGGGGTGCGCACATCCAACAGCATAAAGTCCTCGCCCGCGTCCGTAAGTTCCTGGACCTCCAAGGGAGAGAGGCCCTGGGCCAGGCCGCTGAGCTTGTTTTGCATCACCTGCGCGGCGTTGACCAGGGTATCGATGGCCACCGAATAGGGGGGCGAATAGCCCAGGTTGAATTGGGTCAGGGCTTCCACCGTGGCCCCCAGGGTGAGGGCCGCGGCGGCCACGTCCAGCCGCTTGGCGCCGTCGCCGGGCCCCACCACCTGGACCCCCAGCAGGCGGCCGCTGCCTTTTTCCGCCACCATCTTCAAGCCCACGAACTGGGCGTCGGGCAGATAATGGGCGTGGTCCAGGCCGGGGGCCAGGACGGTCTCCACCTCCAGGCCTTCCTTCCGGGCCACCTCTGCGGTGAGGCCGGTGGCCCCCACGGTGTAGTCGAAGATCTTGTTCACCACGGTGCCCACCATGCCTTGATAAACCGCCTGGCCGCCGGTGACGTTGGTGCCGATGATGCGTCCCTGGATGTTGGCCTGCTGGCCCGAGGAGACCACCACCGGCCGGCCCAGGAGGCGGTGGAAACACTCGGCGCAGTCGCCGCCGGCGTAAATGTCCGCATCGGAGGTGCGCAGGTACCGGTCCACTTGCAGGGCTCCGGTGGCCCCGATGGTAAGCCCTGCCTGGCGGGCCAGCTCCACGTTGGGGCGCACCCCCATGGCCAGCACCGCCAGTTCCGCGGGATATTCTTCCCGGTCGGTATAGACCCGCTCCAGGCGGTCTTCCCGGCTGCTGCCGAAGCTGGTGACCCGCTCGCCGGTGCGGCACCTGACGCCTTTGCTCTCCAGGTGGCGGCGCAGCAGAGCCCCCATTTCAAAGTCCAGGAGTCCCGGGAAAACCTGGTCCAGGGCTTCTAAGGACGGTGACCTCCAGGCCCCATTCCAACAGCGCCTCGGACAATTCCAGGCCGATGGCGCCGGCGCCGATGATTACGGCGCGCTTGGGTTTGATCTGCTCCAGGGCCGCCATGATGGCCAGGCCGTCCCGGGGTTGCCGGATCACGAAGACGTTCTCCACGTCGATGCCCGGCAGCTTGGGACGCACCGGGCTGGCGCCGGTGGCCAGCACCAGCTTATCGTAGGGATAGGACTCCTCCCGGCCCGTGGCCAGGTCCCGGGCCACCACGACTTTTTCAGCCCGGCGGATGGCCGTCACCTCTTTGCCGGTGAGAAAATTGATGCCTTTTACCTGGCGGAAATATTCCGCGTCCCGCAGCACTCCCACCGGGGTGGCCAGCAAGTGATGCAATTCCGGGACCTCCCCGGAAATGAGAAAGGGCAGCCCGCAGGCGGAATACGAGATGTATTCCCCTCTCTCCAGGATGGTGACCTCCGCCCGGGGGTCGCACCTCCGGGCCCGGGCCGCCGCCTTGGGACCCGCGGCCACCCCGCCCACCACCACGATTTTCAATTCTCCCGCCATTGCGTCCTCATCTTGGGCCAACGAGCTTTTCAGAGAGGGGGAGGCGCCCACGGCTACTCATATTCCTCCCTGCCCCCCTGGTTGGAGGCGTAATTAGAAAGTAGTTATTAACTTGGGATAGTCAAGAAAAGGGGGGTGCCGATAAAGAGGGACGCCCGGGCGCAGGCCGGCGGTCAGGCGAGGCGCTTTCTTCGGCTCACAGGGGGTGGATTTCCCGGGGCTTCAGGGGAAAGGTGAAAAAGAAGGTGGTGCCGCGGCCGGCTTGGGTATCCAGCCAGATGCGGCCGCCGTGGGCGTCGAGGATGCGTTTGACCGTGGCCAGCCCCAGGCCGTACCCCGCTTCGGCGCCGGCCCTTTTCCCCCGGAAAAAGACTTCAAAGAGATGGGGCAGGTCATCTGAGGGGATACCGGGGCCCTGATCCTTGACGGCAAATCTAACTTCCGCCTCGCCGGCCTGGACTTCCAGCCGGATGGTGCTGTTGGGGTTGCTATACTTGATGGCGTTTTCCAGCAAGTTTTCCAGGACCTGGCGGAACAAGAGCGGGTCGGCCTGCAGCACCGGCATCTCCGGGGGAATATCGGTTTCTATTGTCATGTCCTTGGCCTCCGCCAGAGGCAGCAGCAGGGCGATGACCTCGCGGCAGGCCTCCAGCGGCTGGATATCCTCGGGGGAAGGAGTCAGAATGCGCAAATCCATCCGGGCGAATTCCAGGAAACTGGTTATGAGCTTTTCCAGCCTGGCCATTTCTCTGCCGATGACCTCCAGGTAGCCCTGTTGCGCCTCCGAAACGGGCCCGGCCTTGCCCTCCCGCAGACGCCGCACCAGACCCGCCACCCCCACCACCGGCGTTTTCAGGTCGTGGGCGAACATGTTCACCAGTTGCCGCCGCTCCCGTTCCAGGCGCTTGACCAGGGTCAGGTCCCGGATGATGATGGCCCCGCCCTGGGGGGCGCCCGCCTCATCCAGCAAGGCGAAGGAACTGACCATCACCGGCACCGGCTGGCCGAAGCGGTTCCGCAAGGTGAGCTCCTGGGTCACCTCTGCCTGGCCCTTCATGACCAGGCTCATGGAACAGGTCGCGTCGCCGCCTTCGCAGTTTAAGATTTCGGTAGCCGGCTTTCCCAAGGCCTCCTCCCGGCTGTAGCCGGTCAATCTTTCGGCCGCGGGGTTGAATTGGCTGATGCGCCCCTGTCCATCCGCGGTAATCACCGCGCCCGGGGTTTTCTGGACGATGAAGTAGGACCAGTCTTGAGACATTTACACCACCGCTGGTTTCGCAGCATTGCCGCACTGGTTCGGTTCTGGCTAACCTTTCGCCATACGGCCGATTTCTTCCTGGGCCGGCCGCAGGAAGCGTCAGCCATACTCCAGGCCCGGCCGCGTGAATCAAGTTATCTATTAACAAGTTTTAGATTAAGGGGCAAGGCGCCAAGGCGCAAGGGGGGAAGTCTTATGTTTTGGCAGGTGACAGCAAAACTGCCGGGAGGGGTGAGAGACCGGTATAATTTTTCCTCCCGGCAGATGTAAACCAGATTTCTTTAAAGCTAAGAGATCAACTCTCCCTCACGATCGCGCCCCCACATGCCGGACATTTTCCCTCCCTGCATGGGTCTCCGGGTTTGTGCTCCATCTTGAGGCCGCAGGAAGAACAGACACAGACCTGGCCAGGCCCGCCGGGGCGTTCGGTTCCCGGCCCGCCGCAACCGCAGCCGCATCCCTGTCCTTGATTCCTTCCCATACCGCATCCTTGAGACATATCAACCTCCATCATTAAAAAATATCAGTTCTTATAAATCCATTATGAACTTATGTGCAATATATACTGGCTGAGCCCGTGATTGTCAAGGAATTAAATCGCAGGGAAACCCCTGGCCTTCCGGCTCTAATTATGGTAAAGAACACGGTTAGTCTGAGAGGCAGAGATGTCTGAGGTACGCACCCGTTTTTCTCCCAGCCCCACCGGCTCCCTGCACCTGGGCGGCGGCCACACCGCCCTGTTCAACTGGCTCATCGCCCGGCATTTTCAGGGAACCTTCATCCTGCGCATCGAAGACACCGACAAGGAACGCTCCCGGGAAGAATACGTGGAGGAGATCCTTAACGCCATGAAATGGCTGGGCCTTGACTGGGACGAAGGCCCTTACCGCCAGTCGGAAAGGATGTCGGTGTACCAGGATTACATCGACCGCCTGCTGGCGCGGGGCGCCGCCTACTACTGCAACTGCCCCCCGGAGGAGCTGGAAAGCCGGCGCCAGGCGGCCCTGGCCCGGGGAGACAAACCCAAGTACGACGGCCGCTGCCGGGAGCGGGGCCTCCCCCAGGGGCCGGATACCGCGGTGCGCTTCAAGACCTTGCCCACCGGGGTCACCCACTGGGTAGACGGCATCAAAGGCCCCATCGCCTTTGACAATCAGGAGTTGGACGACCTGGTGGTGCAGCGGGCCGACGGCGTCCCCACTTACAACTTCGCGGTGGTGGTGGACGACATCACCATGCGGGTCACCCAGGTCATCCGGGGGGAGGACCACATCCCCAACACCCCCCGGCAACTCCTCATTTACCGGGCCCTGGGGGCCGAACCGCCCCTGTTTGCCCACATGCCCCTGATGCTGGGCAAGGACCGGGCCAAGCTCTCCAAACGCCACGGGGCTCTTTCCCTCCTGGCTTACCGGGACCAGGGTTTCCTGCCCCAGTCCCTGGTGAACTATCTGGCCCGCCTGGGCTGGTCCCACGGCGACCAGGAGATCTTCTCCCGGGAGGAACTCATCGAATACTTTACCCTGGAGCACGTGACCACCTCCCCCGGGGTTTACGACGAAGAAAAACTCCTGTGGCTCAACAGCCATTATCTCAAGGAAATGCCGCCGCCGGAGCTGGCCCGGGCCGTGACCCCCTTTGTGACCCAGGTCCTGGGGGTCGCCCACCCCGACCAGGACTATCTGGCCAGGGTGGTGACCACTCTCAGCGCCCGCGCCAAGACCCTGGTGGAGATGGCCGAGATGGCCCGCTTTTATTTCCTGGACCCCCGGCCTTACGAAGAAAAGGCCGCGGCCAAGTTTCTCCTCCCGGAAAACGTCCCCCTGCTCCAGGAGGCGGCCCGGCGTCTGGAGGCCCTGCCGGACCCCCTGGCAGAGGAGGCCGTGGGCGGGATTTTCACCGGCCTGGCGGCAGAGACCGGGCGCAAGATGAAAGACGTGGCCCAGCCGGTGCGGGTGGCCCTGACCGGCAAGACGGCCAGCCCGGGACTCTATGAAATCATCAGCATCCTGGGCAAACCGGAGACCTTGCTCCGCATTGACAACGCTATCCATTTTGCGGAAGGGAGCAAATAAACACCTGCTTTACAGGCAGTGGTTTAATAAAGCCCCCTAGAAAAGCGGCGTAATGAAGTTGCTTCAAATGTCATTTTATATTAACTAGTGTTGCGATTCAGAAATTGTCTGACATAAATCGAGCCCAGCCTAGAAGCCTGGACTTTTAAGTCCCCCTTTTTTAAAGGGGGATTTAGGGGGATTATGAGGCGCTTATTTAATCCCCCCTTACCCCCCTTTAGAAAAGGGGGGTATAAGTGCATGAGTTGAAATGTCATGTTAATTAGGAAACGTCACATTAGAAACTTGATAATCTAGCAAATAAGGCACCTTGCCTGATTACGAGGAGGTTACCCATGGCTGAAGCTAATCAAACCTACAAGAAAAAACAGGCCTATATGATGATTCTGGTGTTCGCCTGCATCGGCGTGGCCATTTGGGGCGGCAACGCCGCGCTCAGCGTGGGCGCCATCCTGGCCGCCTGCGGCATCTGCTTCTGGGCCTCCACCATGCAGCCCGAACCCCCACATGAGGAGCATCATCATTGAGTTGAAGGATTTGGGGGAGGAGGCTAAGGGGCAAAAAGCGTTCAGCGATCAGCCCTTGAGTTTTGAGTTTTGAGTTTCGAGTTTTTAGTTTTTGCTGATCGCTGATAGCTAATAGCTGAAAGCTCTTAACCCCTGGCCCTCCCCCCAAACTCTCATCACATGACCAAAGGAGGGGAGCCATGCGCATTGCCTTGATCGGTCAGGCGGCTTTTGGTGGGGACGTTTTGAAAGGGTTGCTCCAACGAGGCCACAAGGTGGCGGGGGTCTTCTGCCCGCCGGACCGGGGCGGCAAGGCCGACCCTCTGAAAGAGGCGGCTCAAGCCGCGGGCGTCCCGGTCTTTCAGCCGGCTCACATGCGGGACCAGGAGGCCTACGACCAGATGGTTGCCCTCAAGGCCGACCTGGGGGTGCTGGCCTTTGTCACCGACATCGTGCCCCCAAAAGTCTTCGACGCCCCGAAGCTGGGCTCCATCTGCTACCACCCCTCCATCCTCCCCAAATACCGGGGCGCCTCGGCCATCAACTGGGCCGTGATCAACGGCGAGACGACCACGGGCCTCACCATCTTCTGGGTGGACCAGGGCATCGACACCGGCGACATCCTGTTGCAAAAAAAGGTGGAGATCGGGTCCGCTGAGACCACGGGTGAGGTCTATTTCAACAAGCTCTATCCCCTGGGAGTGGAGGCTTGTTTGGAGGCGGTGGATCTGGTCGCCAACGGTGAGGCGCCCCGCATCCCCCAGGTCCACTCCCTGGCCACCTACGACCCGCCCTGCGACGAAAAAGTGGCGGGGCTTAACTGGAACCGGCCGGCCCGCCAGGTCTTCAACTTCATCCGGGGTTGCGACCCCCAGCCCGGGGCCACCACCACCTTCCGGGGCGAGAAGGTCAAGCTCTATAATGCCCGGGCCCCGGAGGATACTCGCGGGGCCGCGCCCGGCGAAATCCAGGAAGTGACCGACCAGGGCCTCAAGGTGGCCGTCCCCGGCGGAGCTATCCTCATCACCCGCTTCCGCACCAAAGACCTGGGCAAAGTCAAGGCCCCGGAGTTTATTGCGGCCAAACAGCCGAAGGTAGGGGAGAGGTTCGGGGTATAAGGGATCTGGGAACCTATGAAATTTATGGTTTGTTACCGCAAGATACATTAGACGTCGGATTGCCCAATTCTCGTTCCCAAGCAGGAGCTTGGGAACCAGGATTAAAATAAGTTAATGAAAAACGTCGGCATCTACTACCATCCCTCCTTCAGCCGCAAGAGCTACATGACCATCGGCAACCGGCTGCGGGATTTCCCCGAGGCCCTGGAGGTCCTACTTAAAAAGCCCAACGTCCGCCTCTTCGAGGCCCCCCGGGTCTCCCAGGAACTCATCCTCAAGGTCCACGACCGGGAGATGCTGCGCATGGTGGCCAACGACGGCTTATGCGCCACTGCCTACGAGTCGGTGGGCTCGGTGGTGGCCGGCATGGAGGCCCTGGCCCAGGGGGAGATCGAACGAGCCTTCTGCTTCATCGGCGCCGGCGGCCACCACGCGGGTTACCGCCAGTTCTGGGGGGCCTGCTGCTTTAACGACGTGGTCATCGCCGTCGCCCGCACCCGGGAGATCAGCCCCTGGCGGCGTTTTGCCGTGGTGGACACCGACGCCCATCACGGCGACGGCACCCGCCAGCTGGTGCGGGACGACCCGGAGTTCTTCCACCTCTGCTTCTGCGGCATCGGCTATCATTCCAACGACGGCACCAAAATCGACGTCAACGCCCACCATATGAACTGGCATGACGACACCAATTCCCAGTACGTGGACCTGGTGCGCCAGCACCTCCCGCTCATCACCCCCTTCAAGCCGGACCTCCTTATCTGGTACTACGGCTTCGACACCCACCAGGAGGACTACGGTTCCCTGGGGCTCACGGAAGAGGCCTACTTTGACATCTGCGATCTCATGATCAGGGCCGCCGAGGAGATGGGCATCCCCCTGCAGGTGGTGCTGGGAGGCGGTTCCCTGCCGCACCTGGCCGCGGCCACCATCCCGGAGATCATCCGCCGCCTGGCGGAGACTTAGCTATACCGGATTATTCCCCCGACAAGACACGCGCGGCCGCTAAGACAGGAATGCCCAACTGTAGGGCACGGCGTGCCGGGCCCATTTTTCAACTTAACCTGACATCGAACCACAGGATAATTGCTCTTTCAGAATTTGATGCCTCCTTTAAAAGGTCCACAAAAGCATTGCTGAGAAGCGCTTTTTCCTTTATAATAAAATAATTAGCTCAATAACCGGTGCTGCCGGCGAGATAAAAATATGCTTACCCAACGTTTAGAAAACTTATCAGAACGCTACCAGGAACTGGATGGCCTGCTGGGCGACCCAGAGGTCATCAAGGCCCAGGACCTGTACCTGAAATACCGCAAGGAGCACGCGGAACTCGCTCCCGTGGTCCAGACCTTCCGGCGCCTTCAGCAGGTGGACAAGGAACTGGCGGACAACCAGACCCTGCTGAAAGAGGAGCCGGACGAAGAGATGAAGGCCCTGGCCCGGGAGGAAATCCACAGCCTCAAAGAAGAAGCGGCCCGGCTGGAGGAAGAACTGCGCTTTCTGCTCCTGCCGCGGGACCCCAACGACGAAAAGAACGTGATCCTGGAGATCAGGGCCGGCACCGGCGGGGAGGAGGCGGGTCTCTTTGCCGCGGACCTCTTCCGCATGTACAGCCGCCTGGCGGAGCGCCAGGGCTGGAAGCTGGAGATCCTGAGCCACTCGGCCACCGGCATCGGCGGCCTCAAGGAAATCGTGGCCAGCATCGCCGGCAACCGGGTTTACAGCCGCCTGAAATATGAAAGCGGCGTCCACCGGGTGCAACGGGTGCCGGCCACGGAATCCCAAGGCCGCATCCACACCTCCGCGGTGACGGTGGCCGTGCTCCCCGAAGCCGAAGAAGTGGACGTGCAGATCAGTCCGGAAGAGCTGCGCATCGACGTGTTCCGTTCTTCCGGCCCCGGCGGCCAGAGCGTCAACACCACGGATTCCGCGGTGCGCATCACCCATCTGCCCACCGGCCTGGTGGTCTCCTGCCAGGATGAGAAATCCCAGCACAAAAACAAGGCCAAGGGCTTGAAGGTGCTGCGCTCCCGGCTGTTTGACCTGAAGCAGCATGAGCAGCAGGCCCAGATCGCCCAGGAGCGCAAGAGCATGGTGGGCACCGGCGACCGCAGCGAGCGCATCCGCACCTACAATTTTCCCCAGTCCCGGGTCACCGACCACCGCATCGGGGTAACCCTGCACAAGCTGGACGCCGTTTTAGACGGAGACCTGGAGGACCTTCTCCAGGCCCTGTCCGCCCATTACCGCACCGTGGCCCTTACCCAAGCGTAAATGTCCGCCCCCAAAGAGACCTGGACCATCCTGGAGACCCTGCGCTGGACCACCGAATACTTCCGGGACAAGGGGGTGTCGGAGCCCCGGGCCTCAGCCGAAGTGCTGCTGGCCCACGTGCTCCAAGTGAGCCGCCTTGATCTCTACCTGCGCTATGACCAGCCCCTGGCCCCGGAGGAACTGGCCCGGTTCAAGGCCCTGGTGGTGCGCCGCCGGGAGGGCGAGCCCGTGGCTTACCTCACCGGCCACAAGGAGTTCTGGTCCCTCACTTTCCGGGTCACCCCCGCGGTCCTGATCCCCCGGCCTGAAACCGAGGTCCTGGTGGCCGCCGCCCTGGAGGCGGCGAAGGATTTTGGGGTGGATGAGTATGGGGAAGGGGGCCAGGGGCCGGTAGCACAGGCGTCTCGCCTGTGGGAACCCCCTGGCCCCTCCCCCATACCCCCTCCCCCAACCCCGTATGAAAAGGATACTGTAGGGGCGGGGTTAAAACCCGCCCCTACCAAGATAGGAAAATCATTGGAGGCAAAGGAGCCGGCGCCGAAACCAACTCTCATAGAAGGACAAACGAAAAACGAGCCCCCTTGGGGGCTCGAACTAGGCGTGGGCTCCGGTGCGGTGGTGGTGGCTTTAGCCAAGGAGCTGCCCCGCATGCACTGGGCGGCCCTGGATCTCTCCGCCGCGGCCCTTGAAGTGGCCAGGGAGAACGCCCGGCGCCACGGGGTGGCGGAACGCATCTCGTTTCTCCGGGCCGACCTGCTCAGCGCCCTCAAACCGGGGGAGCGCTTTGCTCTGGTGGTGGCCAACCTGCCCTATGTACCTCAAGCGCAATGGGAGCAACTGCCTAAAGATATTAAGGATTACGAACCCCGGGAGGCTTTGCGGGCCGGGGAGGATGGGTTGTCCCTGATAAGGCCCCTGGCCCGCCAGGCGCATCGTTATCTGCGGGCAGGAGGCTGGCTGGCCCTGGAAGTGGGAGACGGCCAGGCCGGCCAGGTGCTGGAATTTCTTAAAGAGACTCAGGCTTATGATCGTTTGGAGACGATACCGGATTACCAGGGGATAGCGCGGGTGGTGCGGGGCCGGCGGCGGTTTGCCGGCTAAAAGGTCGCCTCTCGTTTGAGCATGATGCTCATGTCATCCATGGTTTTCTTCTTGGTGTAAGGGTTGCGCGGCTTATCGTCGTAGCTGTCCCAGGACTCGCCGGTGTCAATCTTGACCCGTTCCTGCCGGCCGTCGTCCCGCTTCGACTCCAACAGCACCCCGGAACACCCGGCCAACACCAGCGCCGCCAGCCACAATCCCAGCCACCAGATTTTCCACCGGCTTAGCATACCTTTCTCACGCTGCCAGGACAAAGTTTTCATATTCATATGGAAGAGTTATAAAAAAAGGTGCCACAACTTTTTTAAAAAGTCGATTCTTTTTTTAATATGAGACAAGAATCGTCCGGTTTGGTGGCGTTGTGGTCCCAGCTACTCCACTTGGAACTCATATCGAGCCGCACCCTTTCCGTGTTGCCGCCGGCCCCGGTCTGTTCCGTGATAATCCCGGCACAGCCGCTTCCCAACAACAAGGCCGATACCATTACCACCCACCATCTCATTGTACTCCGGCGCATTTTTGCCTCCCAGTCCCTTTATTTAATAATCAGGACTGCTGGTACAGCAATTAATCTTAACGCCGGGTCCTACGTCACAAGTCTTCCGGGCCGCAGATGCGGCCGGCGACGGCGGACGCGGCGGTTACCGCCGGGTTTGCCAGATACACCAGGGAATGGACACTGCCCATACGCCCCACGAAGTTCCGGTTCGTGGTGGCGATGGCCGTTTCTCCCGGGGCCAGGATGCCCATGTGGCCCCCCAGGCAGGGGCCGCAGGTGGGGGGACCGATAACGGCCCCGGCATCCATGAAGATGTTCAGCAGACCTTCGTCCATGGCCTGGCGATAAATTAAGGGGGTGGCGGGAATGATGATGAGGCGCACTCCCCTGGCGGCCTTGCGGCCCCGCAGCACCTTAGCCGCCTGGCGCAGGTCCTCCAGCCGGCCGTTGGTACAGGAGCCGATGACCGCCTGGTCGATGGGCACGTCCCCCACCCGGGACACCGGTTTCACGTTGCCGGGGGATGGGGGGCAGGCTACCTGGGGCTCCAGCTGACTCACCTCGTAGACCCGCTCCCAGAGGTAATTAGCCTCGGGGTCGCTCTCATAAAGGCGAAAGGGGCGCAGAGTGCGGCCCTTGGCATACTCCAGAGTAGTCTTGTCCGGGGCGATGAGCCCGTTCTTAGCCCCGGCTTCCACGGCCATGTTGGCCATGGAGAAGCGGTCGGCCATGGGGAGAGCCCGGATGGTGTCGCCGGTGAACTCCATGGCCAGGTAGTTGGCCCCGTCCACCCCGATATCGCCGATGGTATGTAGGATCAGGTCCTTGCCCGTAACCCAGGGCTTAAGTTTGCCGGTGTAGACGAACCTGATGCTCTCCGGCACCTTGAGCCAGCACTCCCCGGTGATCATGGTGGCGGCCAGGTCCGTGGACCCCACTCCCGTGGCCACCGCCCCCAGGGCGCCGTAGGTGCAGGTGTGGCTGTCGGCGCCGATGATGAGGTCGCCGGGGCCCACGATCCCCTTTTCCGGCAGCAGGGCGTGTTCCACTCCCATGTCGCCGCCGTCATAAAAGTGCACCAGATTCTGCCCCTGGGCAAATTTGCGCACGGTCTGGCATTGGGTGGCCGAGTGAATGTCCTTGTTGGGGGCGAAATGGTCCAACACCAGGACCACGCGCTCCCGGTCAAACACCCGGCTGGCGCCGGCCTCCTGAAAGGCCTTAATGGCCAGGGGCGCGGTGATGTCGTTTCCCAGGGCGATGTCCACCTTAGCCTGGATCAGCTCCCCGGGCTCCACGTATTCCTTATCGGCATGGGCCGCCAAGATCTTTTGGGTGATGGTTTGAGGTTTCGCCATTGTTGCTCCGTCTATTTGGTAGGGGCGTGATTTATCACGCCCTTTAGGGCGCAATGAATTGCGCCCCTACGATTCTCATCATATTTTATTTCTCGTTCCCAAATTAAACTTGGGAACGAGAAAAATCTCCCCTATCAGCCAGGGAAGGGGGAGCCGATGGCTCCCCTTTCTCCCGCCCCATAAAGGGGGTTGGGAGGGGAGTTTGAGGGGAGGGCGGGGGACCTGCGGTCCCCCGGCCCTCCTCTCAACTTCTTTTCCTTACAACTCTTCCGGCTTCTTCCCCTTAGGGCCGCCTTCTTTCAGGAAGTGCAGGCGGTTCAGGCCGTTGACATAGGCCCGGGCGCTGGCCGTGACTACGTCGGGGTCCACCCCCTGGCCGGTGACCACTTGCCCGTCTTCCTCCAGGCGCACGGCGACCTCCCCCAGGGCTTCGGTGCCGCCGGTGATGGCGTTTACCGCGAACTTCAACAGCCGGCATTTGGACTGGGCCACGTGGGTGATGGCCTTGTACGCCGCATCGATGGGGCCGTCGCCGAAGGCCGAATAGCTGTGCAGCGCCCCGCCCACCTCCATCTTGACGGTGGCGTTGGGCTTCACCATGGTGCCGCTCAGCACCACCAGGTCCAGAAGTTTGAAATACTCGGGCACCGACTTGTAGATAACTTCGGTTTCCACCAGGCTCACCAGGTCTTCGTCGAAAACCGTCTTTTTGCGGTCCGCCAGGTCCTTGAACCTGAAAAAGACCCGGTTCAGCTCGTCGTCCGCCAGATAATACCCCATCTCCTGGAGCTTGTTGCGGAAGGCGTGGCGCCCGGAGAGTTTCCCCAGGGGCAGGGTGCTCTTTTTGATACCTACCGCGGTGGGAGTCATGATCTCGAAGGTGCTGGCCTCTTTGAGCACCGCGTCCTGATGAATCCCGGACTCGTGGGCGAAGGCGTTGGCCCCCACGATGGCCTTGTTGGGCTGCACCGTGACCCCGGACAGCTTGCTGGTCAGGCGGCTGGTGGGGTAAATATACTGAGTGACCACGTCCGTGTAGTAATCGAACCGGTCTTTGCGGGTGGCCAGGGCCATGACCACCTCCTCCAGGGAGGCGTTGCCGGCCCGCTCGCCGATGCCGTTGATGGTGACTTCCGCCTGGCGCACCCCGTTCATGATGGCGGCCAGGGTATTGGCCACGGCCAGACCCAGGTCGTTGTGGCAGTGCACGGAGAGCACCGCCTTATGGACGTTGGGGATGTGCTCCATCAGGTACTTGATCTTGGCCCCGAACTCAGGGGGAATGGCATAGCCCACGGTGTCGGGAAAATTCAAGGTCTTGGCGCCCGCCTCAATGACCGCCGTGAAAACCTGGACCACGTAGTCCAGGTCGCTGCGGGAGGCGTCCATGGCGGAGAACTCCACGTTGGCGGTGTACCGGGAGGCGTGCTTCACCGCGGCCACCGCCATTTCCAGCACCTCTTCCCGGGACTTCTTCATCTGGTACTTCAGGTGGATGTCCGAAGTGGAAATGAAGGTGTGGATCCGGGGGTTCGTGGCTTCTTTCACCGCCTCCCAGGCCGCGTCGATATCCTTGACGTAAGCCCGGGCCAGGGCCGCGATCTGGGGGCCCCTGATTTCCCGGGCCACCGCCCGCACCGCCTCGAAGTCCCCCCGGGAGGCGATGGGAAAGCCGGCCTCGATGACGTCCACGTTGAGGAGTTCCAGGTGGCGGGCGATCTGCAGCTTCTCGTCCACATTGAGGTTGGCCCCCGGGGTCTGCTCGCCGTCCCGGAGAGTGGTGTCGAAAATAAAAATCTTTTCAGGCATAACTAACCTCCCCACATGCCTGCCGCCAAAGGTCATGAGCCACGACCTTGCGCGGGTAAGTTATTTAATTATCTTATTTTTAGGAAAATGAAAAGTGAAATCTAGACGCCTGCTCTTACTGAGCAGGCCATGGCAAGGCGAGGAACCGACTCTTGACCGGGTGCGAGAAATTAACTTGCATTGTTCTTATTTAACACATTTCCTTAAAAATTGCAAGGAGGTGTAAAGCCAATTTAAGGCCGTTTTTTCCGGAGGCCGCGCAGCTCTCAACTTACTGGCAATAATAACCGGGCCGAGTCGTTAATCTTTCCGGTGCGCCAGGCGATCGTTGATCGTCTCGCTCATATACCGGGCCGCCAGGGCGTGTCCCAGGGCGGTCCAGTGGCCATCCTCCTTAAAATACAATTTCTCCACCGGTTCCCCCGAGGCGGCGATGACTGGGGTCAAAGACCACAAAACTTCTCCCTGGGCTTTCACAATCTCATTAATGGCCGTTTCCTCATTAAACCTGGTGTGGCTCTCTCTGAATCTTTCCACCTCTTGGGAGATCGGGATATAAAAGATCATGAAGTCGCCACCTGTAGCCTTGACGGCTGTGATCAAATTTTTCAGATAAATTTCAGCTAACCTTTTTCTGCGGTCGTTGGCATAGCCCGTATCAATATCCGGATACTGAATGATCAGACCTCCCTGGAGGAGAGAATTCGGGTCCGTGGTTTTGAGAAATAGTTTCACCGCGCCATCTTTGACCAGGTTGGCAGCCTGGGACCAGGAAACCAGCCAGCTGTAACCCGGCAGATTAAGGAGCAGGTTCTTGAGAAACTTTCGACTCCCGCCCAGGGATTTGGCAATGATTTACCCATCTTCCGCCACCCGGAAATAATCGCCCCGTTCATTGTCTACAAAATCATTGGCGAAAAAACAGACCACCGTCAGGTCGGGTCTGAATTTGGCCCCCCGGACCTGGAAAAATCTCAGCGCATAGTCAGTGCCCCGGCCAGGGTTCCCCGCGTTAATCACCTCTACGGAGAGATGATCCTGCAACAGTTGCTGCTCCACCAGATACGCAAAGGTTTGGTTGTCATTCACCCCCAGCCCATAGGTAAAAGAATCGCCCAGAAACAGGATGCGAAAATCGGTGGTTTTTTCGAAGCGGTATTCCTTCTTCCCCCTGAAGCCCAGGGAATTATTGCTATAAGTGTGGTCGAACACCTCGGGAAGAATTTTCCGGCCCTGCTGTCCGGGAGTAGGAATCTCCGCCAACTGGGGATCATAGGCGAATCGCACCGGGGCCACCTGATGCGGGGCAAAGGTTCTGACCGCGATTTCTGCAATCCCAAAGGCAATGATAAAGCTAACCAGCACCCCCAGGATTTTCAGCAAAACGGACTTCACAGGCTGGATTTCTCCCTCTGCCCTCAGATTAACTCAAGACTGGCGCGCCGCCCTCCTCCCCCGGTTCCTCGCGAGCCGCGCCCAGGCCAGCTCATCGCCTAAGGTTGGGGCGCTGGATGGTCAGGGATAGTGGGAGTGGCGAAAAACAAGGGGGGCTGCACTCAGCAGCCGGCTGGTCGCCCTCGGCCTCTGTGGCCCTCAGGCATTGGAAGCTTTTGGGGAGGAAGTCTCGCCTTCCCCCTTCTCCGTCAATTCCGGCTGGCGGTAATACATGAAGGTGGTGACGGGCCCGGAAGCCACGTAAATCACCATGGCCAGAAACCCCATGATCTGGGGGGCGGCGGCAATCACCACGAAGATCAGCACCAGGCCCACCAGGGTGTGAAAGGGGTGGCGCCGGAAGAGATCCATCTTCTTGAAGCTTATGTACTTGACATTGCTCACCATGAGAAACGACAGCACGTAGATCATGGCCAGGATGTAGACATGTTTTTCCGGAGCCCACTCCCCGATTTCGTAGTAGAAGGCGATGGCGGTGGCAATGAACATAGCGGCCGCGGGGATGGGCAGGCCGTTGAAGTAGCGGGGGTCCAAGGAACCGTGCTGCACGTTGAAGCGGGCCAGCCTCAGGGCCCCGCACACCACGAACAGGAAGGCGGCCACCCAGCCGAACTGCTGGTAGGGCTTCAGGGCCCAGAGATAGACCAGCAGGCCCGGGGCCACCCCGAAAGCCACCAGGTCCGCCAGGGAATCGTACTGCATGCCGAAGCCCGAAGTGCTCTTGGTGATGCGGGCGATGCGGCCGTCCAGGCCGTCCAGCACCAGAGAAATAAAGATGGCCCAGGCCGCGGCTAAAAAACGCCCGTCCATGGCTGCCACAATGGCGTAAAACCCGGCAAAGAGGCTGCCGGTGGTGATGAGGTTGGGAAGCAGGAAAACCCCTCTAAACTTACGCCGGTCACGCTTTTTACGCCTTCTGCGGAAAGCCATTATAAACCCCTGAATTGCTATTGCCCGGGGGGCGGAGTAACCCACCCACAATTTTTCTCATTATTTTACCAGGTTAGCTCATCAAGCTGCAACCATTATCAGACTAACTAGGAAAATTATCGGGCCTTTCAGGCGGCATCGGACCACCACCGGGCCACGATGCTGCTGCCGGCCTTGACCCGATCCCCCGACTTTACCAGAATCTCGGCCTCCGGCGGCAGGTACAGGTCCACCCGGGAGCCGAAGCAGATCATGCCGAAGCGGTCTCCTTTGGCCAGGCGGTCGCTCGTCTTGACGTAGCTGATGATGCGCCGGGCCAACAGCCCGGCGATCTGCACCACCAGGAGTCGGCGGCCCTGCTCATCCTCCAGCGCCATGGCCAGCTGTTCATTCTGCCAGCCCGCGTCCTCGCGAAACGCAGCCTTAAACTTTCCCGGCCGGTGCTGGGATACCACCACCGTTCCCGCCACCGGCGCCCGGTTCACGTGCACGTCGAAGACGTTCATGAAGACGGCCACCCGCCGGGCCGGACCCTTGAGGAACCGATCCTCCTGGACCTGGTCCACGATGACCACCTTGCCGTCCGCCGGGGAGACTATCTCTTCCGGCTCCGGGGGGATGGCTCGGTCCGGGTCCCGGAAGAAGTAAGCGAAAAACCCGGCCCCCAGGACGCCCACCGCCGTGAGCCAGGGCCGGCTCATGACGAGGCCCAGGAACACCAGAAGCACGCCGGCCAGGATAAAGGGGTAGCCCGGGGCCGCGATTACCCCCCCTGCCCTGCCGCCATCCTGGCCCTTCATTAACGGCTGCCCTCGTTCTGGGGCAAAAGGCGAAAAGGTGAAAAGGTGAAAAGGGTTGGAATAACCAATATTCCCACGCAGTTCTTATTCATTGCATCTTTCCCTTTTCCCCTTATCGCCCTATTTTTTCAGCCAGCCCATCATGGCCCGCAGTTTCTTGCCCACCTCTTCGATGGGGTGCTGCGCCTCCTGGCGCCTGAGGGCGTTGAACACCGGCCGCCGGGCCTGGTTCTCCAGGATCCACTCCCGGGCGAACTCGCCGGATTGGACCTCGTACAGGATCTGGCGCATTTCCTCCCGGGTCTCTTCGGTGATGATGCGCGGGCCCCGGGTGTAGTCGCCGAACTCCGCGGTGTCGCTGACGGAATAGCGCATGTATTCCAGGCCGCCCTGGTAGAAGAGATCCACGATGAGCTTGAGTTCATGGAAGCATTCGAAATAGGCGATTTCCGGGGCGTAGCCCGCCTCCACCAGGGTGTCGAAGCCGGCCTTCACCAGCTCGGAGACGCCGCCGCACAGCACGCACTGTTCCCCGAACAGGTCTGTCTCCGTCTCTTCCCGGAAGGTAGTTTCCAGCACCCCGGCCCGGGTGGCCCCGATGCCCTTGGCATAGGCCAGGGCCATGGCCAGGGCCTTACCTGAGGGGTTCTGCTCCACTGCTACCAGGCAAGGGACGCCGGCCCCTTTCTCGTATTCGCTCCGCACCAGGTGCCCCGGGCCCTTGGGGGCCACCATGATGACGTCCACCTTGGGGTCCGGCAGGATCTGGCCGAAATGAATGTTGAACCCGTGGGAAAAAAGCAGCGTCTTGCCCTTGGTCATATGGGGCTTCAGGTCGTTTTCGTAAAGCATGGCCTGGACGTGGTCCTGGGTCAGGATCTGCACCACCTGGGCCTGGGCCGCGGCCTCGCTGGCCGACACCGGCTTGAAGCCGTACTTCACCGCCAGCTCATAGTTGGCGGTCCCGGGCATCTCGGAGACCACCACGTCCACCCCGGAATCCCGGAGGTTCAGGGCCTGGGCGTGGCCCTGGGAGCCGAAGCCGATGATGGCGACCTTTTTCCCCTTGAGCACTCCCAAATCCGCGTCCGCATCGTAGTACATCTTCATGAGTTTGAGTTCCTTTCTATCTTTTCGTCCCCCAGCTTGGCTGGGGGATGTCATGGCTCGCCAAGCTTTGCTTGGCCTTGGGCAAACTCAAGCGAAGCTTGGAAACCGGAATAAACTGACAACTGACTACTGACTACTGGCCACTAATCCTTCTTGGTCCGCTGGATGGCCAGCGTCCCGGTGCGGACGATGTCCAGGATGCCGTGGACCTTAAGATTATCCAAAACCGCCCGAATCTTGCTGTGGTTGCCGGTAATCTCCAGGCTGTAGGTGGTGGGGCTCACGTCCACCACCCGGCAGCGGAAGATATCGGCGAGGCGCAGCACCTCGGCCCGGGAATCGGCTTCAGCCTTCACCGTCACCAGCGCCATCTCCCGCTCCACGTGCTCCAGTTCGCTCAGATCCACTACCTTGATAACATTGATGAGCTTGCGCAGTTGCTTGATGATCTGCTCGGTGATCTGCTCGTCGCCGGTGGAGACGATGGTGATCCGGGAAACCTCGGGCTCTACGGTCTCGGCCACGCACAGACTTTCGATGTTGAAGCCCCGGCCGCTGAACAAACCGGTAACCCGGGAGAGCACTCCTGGAGTATTGTCCACCCAGACTGAAATCGTATGCCGCGGTTCCATCTCTCCCTCCTAGGCCAGTAACATCTCGTGCATGGCTTTGCCTGCGGGCACCATGGGCATGACGCACTCTTCCGGCTCCACCCGGAAATCCATGATCACCGGGCGGGGGGTAGCAAGGGCCTCCCGGATCACCGGCTCCACTTCTTCGGGCTTGGTGGCCCTCAGGCCCACCGCGCCGTAAGCGTCGGCCAGCTTGACAAAATCCGGGGCCGTCATGGGGGTGGCGCTGTAGCGCCGTTCGTAAAACAGCTGCTGCCACTGGCGCACCATGCCCAGGAAGGAGTTGTTCAAAATGGCGACCTTCACCGGCAGTTGGTTTTCCACCACCGTGATCAGCTCCTGGATGTTCATCTGGATGCTGCCGTCCCCGGCAATATCGATGACTATGGCGTCGGGCCTGGCCACCTGCACCCCCATGGCCGCGGGGAGGCCGTAGCCCATGACCCCCAGGCCGCCCGAGGTCATCAGCTGCCGGGGGCGTTTGAACTTATAGAATTGGGCCGCCCACATCTGGTTCTGCCCCACCTCGGTGGTGATGTAGGCCTCGCCTTGGGTCAACTCCCACAGCTTCTCCACCACGTACTGGGGCTTGATGGTGGTGTCGCTCCAGGTGTAGGTGAGGGGGTGGTCTTTTTCCCATTTATAAACGGTCTCCAGCCAGGGGCGGCGAAATTCCGCCCAATCCTGGGGCTTCCTGGCCGCCAACAGGTCGTTGAGCTGCTTCAGGGCGTCCTTGCAGTCGCCCACAATGGGGATGTCCACCACCACGTTCTTGCTGATGGAGCTGGGGTCGATGTCGACGTGGATGATCTTGGCATGGGGGGCGAAATCCGACAGCTTGCCGGTGACCCGGTCATCGAAGCGGGCTCCCACCGCAATCAGGACATCGGCCTGGGATACCGCCATATTGGCGCAATAGGTGCCGTGCATGCCCAGCATCCCCATCCACAGGGGGTCGTCCCCCGGGAAGCCCCCCAGGCCCATGAGAGTGCTGGTCACCGGGATCTGCAAGGCTTGGGCGAACTTCCCCAGCTCCTCCGAAGCATCCGATAGGATGATGCCGCCGCCGGTGTATAGCACCGGCTTCTTGGCGGTCACGATCAGATCCAGGGCCCGTTTCACCTGCCGAGGATTGGCATGGTAGGTGGGGTTGTAACTCTTGATCTTGATCTCCTCCGGAAACTTGGGGACCATACTGGCCTGGATGATGTCCTTGGGGAGGTCCACCAGCACCGGCCCTGGCCGCCCGGAGCGAGCGATGTAAAAGGCCTCGTGGATGGTCCGGGCCAGGTCTTTGATGTCCTTCACCAAGTAGTTGTGCTTGGTGCAGGGCCGGGTGATGCCCACGATGTCCACTTCCTGGAAGGCGTCGTTGCCGATGAGGGCGGTGGGCACCTGCCCGGTTAACACCACGATGGGGATGGAGTCCATGTAGGCCGACGCGATGCCCGTCACCGTGTTGGTGGCGCCGGGCCCCGAGGTCACCAGGGCCACCCCTACTTTGGAGGAGGCCCGGGCATAGCCGTCCGCGGCGTGGGCCGCGGCCTGTTCGTGGCGCACCAGGATATGCTTGATATCGGGGTGCCTGGTAAGCTCATCGTAAATATCCAGAACCACCCCGCCGGGGTAGCCGAAGATATGCTTGACTTCTTCCCGTTTCAAACATTCCAGCAGGATTTGGGCGCCGGTCATTTTCATAGCATGCTTTCCTTTTGCCGATATTTTGCCAAGATCCGTTCCAGCCTATCGCGCCCGGCCAGCTTCAACTTCTGCAACCGCTTCCGCTCCACGGTCTCTTCCGCGGTAAGATAGGGGCGGCGGTTAAATTCTTCCAAGCGACGCTCAAAGTCCCGGTGCTCTTCTACGTAGCGCTTCAGCTCCGGGTCCCGATCCATCATCTCCTGAATAATTTCCAGATCTTGTTTTTCCATCCCTATTTTTGCCCCTAGCCTTAAAGTTTCTCAAGGTTACAACCGAAATCTTAAAATAATGCAAGGTATTTGTCAATTACTGGGGGGGACGGGGCCGAAAAGATCAGGGAGAAAAACTTGACCCCATTTCAACAGCCCTTTTCCCTGTCACCCTGAGCGCCGCCAAGGGTCGAGGTAATTGAAAATACTAGATTCTGCGCGGCGCTCAGCATGACATTTCCTGAAAACCGCGGTTTTGCCATGGCTTGTACGAGGCCAGGGAGGAAACCAGGGACCGGGGGGCGCGACCCGGCGCCATTGGGAAGATTAGCCGGATTTTGCCAGGAAATAAAAAGCCATGCTCCCCGCATGGCCATATCTAAAGGCAACCTGGTGGGACTGCAATCCCCACATTGCGCCCCTTCCAGTAGCAGTGCTTTAGGGGGGCCGGCGGCAGATTTTCCGGTCCTCAGGTCGCCCTAATTATTAATTAATCATTATTTTCCGGAAAACAAGGGGGCGAAATGGGGGGCGCGGCATTTTTTGTTTGCCGCCTAGCCGGGACCCCGCCTTCCCGAATAATAGAAGCTATTTCAAAACCCATCTCATCGGAGGATGTCATACTGAGCGCAGCGAAGAATCTAGTTATATTAAGAAGTTCTAGATCCTTCACTTCGTTCAGGATGACAGAAAAACCCGTTTTTCAACAGCCTGATAGACCCTTCGCTTCACCCAGGTTGACGGGAAAGATCGGTTTTGAAATAGCTTGTAACGTCAGCCCCGCCCCAGGGAAAAAAGCCAGGGGGCTTGCTATCAAGGGACCGCCGGGCGGCTAGTCCTTGGGAGGTCGCGGTGCCGCAAGAAACCCAGATCCGGGAACCCGGAGCCGGAAGCAACCTCCCGGCCCCCTGCCGGAGTTGCCCCTGGTGGGAAAGTCTCCCCCACCGCCGGGATTGCCGGAACTTCAAGAGACTCCTCTGCCGGCTGGCCCCGGCCGCGGTCCTGGATAGGTTCTTCAAGCTGCTGGGCCCGGGTTAACCCCTGGCCCGCCGCCACTTCCGGCGTCAGCCCCCGCAAGCCTTTGCCGCCCGGCAACAGCTCTCCGGTGATCTTGCCTATGCCCAGAACCCTGGTCCAGGCATGCCTGGGGACCATCTGCCCGTCTAAAAAAGCGAACACCGGCCCCGGCTTCTTTTTGTGGGCCTGCCCGGCCAGGGTTATCATGGTCTTGCGACCCTCGGCGGTCTCCGGGCCGATGCGCACTTCCACCTCTTCGGGCTTGGGATACGGGATGCCGCGCAGTTTGAAGACCTGGCCGTCCCGGATGGGACCCAAGAGCCCCAGGCGGCAATTGTAGAAGGCGCTTAACGGATCGTATATGGGTTCCTTCAGGGTGGTTTGCCATTTTAACACCATGCCCTTGCCTTCCTTCAACTGCCACATTTCCAGTTTGCCCCGGGCGTAGTCGAAGCGGTATTCTTTCAGATGGACCTTCCCCTGGCGCCGGGACTCTTCCCGGTGCACCACCGGCAGGAGACGGCCCTGGCGCCAGGCCATCTCGGTCTGGTAGCTGTCCCGCCTCTCGCCGGTGAGGCTCTTCAAGGCCCCCTGGGGGCTCCCGGAGATTTCCGCTTCATACTTGCCGTTACCCAGGCTTTTCAGGGTGAGCCGGGCCCTGACCGCGTCCTGAAACAGTAGCGCGTCCACCCTGTAGTTAAGGTCCTCCAGGATGGTATCGGCGCCCGCCGCGGCCCAGCCGGGGTGGAAAAAAACCGCGATGATGATCAACACCAGCAGCCGGCGCCAGGGCCGGGGCCGGACCCGAGGCTCCTCACCGGGGACGGGGCGATTTATTATTTTTATGGCTCTTAAGAACGCTATATTTATCATCAATTGCTGCCCATTATTTGTGGTTTAGCCGGAGGCAAGCAGTTCGGCTGCATGATTGCCCCAGGGTCCAGGAGCTGGCCGGAGAGCTTACCGAACTTGAGCACCCTGACCCAGGCCGTGCGCGGCACCCACTCGGGCCCCACATAGAAAAAATACGGACCCCGCTCTTTTCCCGATTGTTCCCGGACGGTGAGCATGACTTTGCGGCCCTGGCCGGTCTCGGGACCCAGGTTGATAATCAACTCCTCCGGGTCCGGGGTAGGGATGGTTTGAACCTTGATGGTCTCGCCGCCGTCCAGGGGGCCGAAAGCCCCCATCCTGAAGTTATAAAACAGACTCAGGGGATCGTAGACCGGCTCTTTCAAAGGGACCTGCCACCGCTTTTCCATGTCATGGTCATCGGTTTTACGCCAGTATTCCATGAGGCCTTGATGGTAATCGAAGCGGTATTCTTTCACCACCCGGCGGCCGCCGAGGCGCAATTCTTCCCGGTAGACCAGGGGTTGCAAGCGGCCGTCCCGGAGGGTCATCTCGGTCCGGTAACGCTCCGGCAGCCACCGGCTGAGCACGGTCCATATCCCTTCGGCCCCGCCGGAGAATTCCGCCAGGTAGCGTCCCGGTCCCAACTCCTTGAGACTCAGATTGGCCCGGCCCGTTTCCACCCAGGACCCCAGGCTGATGCGGTAAGGCAAATCCTCCAGCGCCGCGGCGGCCCGGGTCGGGCCGGCGGACGCCAGCAACAGGAGCAGCAGCAACAGGAGGGAGCGGGCCCTCAGCATCAATCCTTGTCTTCCTCCGGGTTTCTGGGAGGACTCCAGACCCCGGTGTAAAACCGGGAAGCCCACCATTTCTGGAGGTCTTCCGGGGTTTCGTGGTCTACCAGTTCGTAACGGTAATCTTCTAACAGTTTGACTATGCGCTGATACGCCTCGTTAATCTGCTGCATGCGGGCCCGGTATTCCGCCTCCGCCCCAACCGGGGCCCGGTCCGGATGCCAGGACCGGGCCGCCCGGCGGTAAGCCGTCCGGATTTCCTGGCGGGTGGCCTTCAGGCCCAGGCCCAATAACTCTCGAGCTTCTTCCAAGGTCATAAAAGCACCCGGCGATAGCCGGCCCCGCGGCCGCGGCTCTTAAATCAATCACCCCAACCTGGGACCGAAATTCCTTTGATTATACCCGTGATTCTGCTGCCGGGCAAATTCTTAAACGCCAGAGTTCCGGTGGTCCCTTCTCCTCCCAAGCGGCCTGCCAACTTTATCCCCGCCTTGTCATCTTGGGCCAACCGTGTTAGGTTATAAAGAATTTTCCTGACCCTTTTTCTTTTTCCGGGTCCGGCGCCGCCGGCCCCTGGCCCTCTTCTGGAAGAAGCATTTTACGAATCTTAATCTGGCTGGCGCCAGGTTTAAGAAAGGGAAAGTAAGGATTTCATGACTCCCAAGAAGCCCTCAAAAATGCCCGCCGCGGCAGTGGACCAGACCCTGGAGCGCCTCACCGACGAAATCATGGCGCAGCATCGAGAACTGGACCGGATGGTCATCGTGGGCATCCGCACCGGCGGCGCTTTTCTGGCCCAGCGGCTGGCCGACAAGATCGCCGGGCGCACCTCCAAGCCGGTGCGGGTCGGGGTGCTGGACATCACCCTCTACCGGGACGACTGGACCCAGCTCAGCCACAAGCCCCTGGTGGGCAAGACCGAGCTTCCCGGCTCCATCGACGACCAGGAGGTGGTGCTGGTGGATGACGTGCTGTTCACCGGGCGCACGGTCCGGGCGGCGCTGGACGCCCTCATCGACTACGGCCGGCCCCGGCGCATCGAACTGGCGGTCCTCATCGACCGGGGCGGCCGGGAGTTGCCCATCCAGCCCGATTACGTAGGCCAGGCCCTCAAATTGCCCGCCGGCCAGCGGGTCAACGTTTATCTTAAGGAGATGGGGCGGTCCGACGAGGTGGCCATCGAGTCCGGGCCGCCGGAACGGGGATGACGGATCGCCGCCCTAAGCCCAAAGACCGGGCCCAGGCCGGCCTGCCGCCCCTGACGCCCGAGGCTGAGGCCGCGCTGCACCGCCAGGTGGACCAGGTGGCCGCGGCCCTGGAGGCGGGCCAGGACCCGGCGGCGGTTAAGGAGTTGCTCGCCCCCAGCCTGGCAGATCCTTCCTGGGACCTGCACCTCATCGCGGCCCTGGGGGCCCTGGCTCACCCGGCCGTCCCCGGCCTGCTGGCCGCAGCCTTCGGGTCCTATGGCGACAAGGCCCGGCGCAAGGCCCTGAAGCGGGCCCTGCATAATCTTCAGAGCCGGGGCCTGGCGGTGCCCGCCGACTTGCTGCCCCGGGAAGAGCCCGCCGTGGGAGCGGCCCGGCCCCCGCCGTCAAGGCCCTGGTCTCCCCGGTTCTGGGCAACGGCGACCGCTACCTCATCCTGGAAGGTCCCAAGGAAATCCTGGGAGGCAACTTCCTGGTGGTGCGCCTTAACGACGCCGCAGGTCTCGGGGAATGCCACCTCCTTAATCTCAAGGGCAGGCAGCCAGCGGAGTTGTGGGAACACTACCGGCAGCATGGCCTGGCGGAGTGGTACCCGGTGCCCGGCCCTTACGCGGTGCGTCTCCTGGAAGAAGCCTTTGAGCAGCCGGGCGCCGCGGCCGCGGGCCGCAGCGCCTATGGGGCCCTGCGGGAGAAGGTCTGGAAAAACTGGGGCCGCCCCGAAGACGCCCCGGACCCGGAGCAGGCGCTGCCGGTCATCGACCCCGGCCAACGGGGCCGCCTCCTGGAGCAATCCCGGCAGCTGGCCGCGGACCCCCTGTTCCAAACCTGGATACCGGCCCTGGAGGAAATCACCCCCTGGCTGGAGAAGCTCCGGGAAGTTCAAGAGAGCCCCCTAATTCTCTCGGACCAGCAGAAACAGGTGCGCACCGACGGGCTCCTGGATGAGGCCACCCGGGCCCTTTACCCGCCGGAACTCCGCCCCCTCTGGCGCCGGCGCCTCCTGGCCATGGCCTACTGCCTGAACCTGAGCCCGCGCCGGGAAGAGGCCCTGGCGGCCAGAGCGGCCGCGGATGACCTGTCCGGCTCTGAGCGCCCCTCCCTGGCCGGAGAGAACCCTTTCCTGAAAAGCCTGGTGCAGGTGGCCCTGCGCCTGGCCTGGGAGCTCTCCCAGAAACCCCAGGAGGCCAGGAGCGAATCAGGATTGGTGGCCCTACCCGGCGACTCCCCGCTCCTCAGGAGGTAGAGATGCTGCACACCCTGTCCGTGCGCACCGGCAGCCGCACCGAATTCCTGGATCTGACCGCCCAGATTCAGGACCTGGTGCGTCAAAGCGGCGTCAGCGAGGGTCTCTGCCACCTCTTCGTACCCCACACCACCGCGGCAGTGACCATCAACGAGAACGCCGACCCCAGCGTCATCTCCGACATCCTCATGGTCCTTAATAAAATTATCAGCGACCGGGAAGCCTACCGCCACTCGGAAGGCAACTCCCCGGCCCACGTCAAGTCCTCCCTGATGGGCCCCCAGCTCACGGTGCTGGTCAGCGGCGGGCGGCTGCTCCTGGGCACCTGGCAGGGCATCTATTTCTGCGAATTCGACGGACCCCGAAACCGCAAGCTCCATATTAAAATCGTGGCTGACTGAATGGGGAACCCAAGAGCCTTCTTTGCCGAAGCCAAACTTGACGGCCACTCCCTGGCCGACTACCGCAAAGGTGCGGCCCCCCTTCAGGACCGCTACCTGCTGAAAGACTACCTGGAGTACG
Source organism: uncultured delta proteobacterium (assembly GCA_963790655.1). GTDB lineage: Bacteria > Desulfobacterota > Desulfobaccia > Desulfobaccales > 0-14-0-80-60-11 > DASWLF01. The sequence goes on from CAWBPT010000013.1 coordinate 109,406, forward strand.
TCCACATCGAGAAGGGCCTGCTGGAGCCTTACTACGCCGGGTACCCCCTCATCGAGTCCCGGGAACTCTTGCCCTCCTTTGAAAAGACTTTCTCGGAATACGCCCACCTCCCCAGCTTCAGCATGGTGGCCTTCAACCGGCCCCTGTCCTACCAGGACGAAATATTTCAGTTTGACCTGCTACACCCGGTCCTGGAAGGCCGGAAAAGATCCGGCCGGGAAAACCTGGACAAGATTCTGCCCCATCTGAACCGGGACTTGCGGGGAACTTTCAAACAGCGCTTCGGCAGCCATGATCTCACCCACCTGGCCCATTATCAGGAGTTGCTGGAATACCTGTTTCATATGGACCGGGCCCACGTCATCGCCCGGGACGCCCGGGGCGATTTTCGCCTGTTGGGGGTTTACGGCTCCTTTCCTTCCGACCTGGACACGGAACTCAAGGCCCTGGGCCGCCGTTTGGGGAAGTTCCTGGGAGAAGACAGCGCCGCCTACGAGCGGGAACGGGAGTTTGTCTACCAGTTCCTCATGGAGCTCTACGGGTTCCCCATCGCCTCGGAGCGCCGCACTTCCGCGGCCCTGTTCGCCCGGCGCCTCAGCCGCCTCAAAGAGCAGTATCTCATCAAGGTCCTGGGCGCCTCCGACCGCACCATCACCAGTCTGTCCGGTCTGGAGCAGAAAAGGTACCCGCTGGTGGAGAAGACCGCCCTGATTTCACTGCCCCCGGGGATGGCCGAAGCCAACCCGCACCTGGCCGAGAATGGCTTTTACCTGGACCGGAAACGCCGGGTGGTGATCTTCAAGGTCACCTACCTGCAACACAAATATAACCCTTACAACGTCCTGGAGGACCGCGCCCTGTCGGTACTGAAGCAGGAACTCATCCATCCCGGGCACGGGGGCCGGGAGACGGGCCTCAACATCCTGAAGGACACCCGGCGCTCCCTGAAGGAACTCACTGACATCGTCCGGGGCGAACACCTGGGTTCCATCTCCTATAAACGCAGCGACCTCATCACCTCCACCAAGACCCACGAGGACCGCTTAAAATTCCTGTCGGCCTGGCTGGCCAAAAACCGGCGGCGCCTGGGGACTTACAGCGTCGAGACCTTCGACGCGGCCAAGAAGGTGTTGAACAGCTACCTCCTCAACCGGGACTACCGGGACACCTTCGCCAAGTACCCGGAACTGCACCGGGAGGTGTTGCAACAGCTGGCTTACCTGGACCAGGCCCAGCAATTGCAGCTTCTGGAAAAATTGTCCCACCCGGGAAAAAGACGGGGCCTGGGCCCGGGGCGGCGCCTGACCCAGGCGGTAGCCTTTCTGCAGGAGAAAAGCCGCGAATTGCCTTACTTTTATCCCGACCTCTTTGCCAAGTGCCTCAACCTCTGGGAGCAGCTCCTCAGTTATCCCTATTTCAAGGAGGTGGGGGCCCTGGCCACGCCGCCGGAAAGCGCCTTCCGCCGCCGCATCTGGGAGACGCTGGCCCGGGGGCGGGAGCTGGTGGCTGCTTTGCAGGAGCAACACCGCCAGGTGCACCTGGAAGCCGGCCGGGGCACGCCCTTCCCGCTTCTGGCCCCGGCGCCGCCCCGGCCGCCCTCCCCTGCCGCTACTTGATATGCCCCGGATAGCCGCCCCCAGCCGGTGGCACTTTGCAGAGCAGGGTGAGGGCCCGCCGCTCTTGCTGCTGCACGGCCTGGGGGCCTCCAGCTTCTCCTGGCGCCATAATCTCTCGCCCCTGGCCCGGCACTTCCGGGTCCTCGCCCCGGATTTGCCGCCCCACGGGCGCTCCGCCGCGCCTGCGGACGGGGATTACACCCCGGAGGCCCTGTCCAGGGCGGTGATGGATTTCCTAGACCGCCGGGGCATCTCCCGCACCGCGGTGGCGGGCAATTCCCTGGGAGGCGCCCTGGCCCTGCTGCTGGCCCGGGATTACCCGGAGCGCGTCTCGGCCCTGGTGTTGCTCGCCCCGGCCGCAGCTTTGACCCGGCTGCCCTGGATTTTCTACCCCTTGCGCCTCCCTGTTCTGGGCCATTACGCCGCGGGCCTCCTGGGGCCCTGGATCATCCCCCTGGCCCTGCGCCTGGCCTATCACCGCCGCTCTCCCTCATTACCCCGGAGGTGGCGGCCGGGTACGCCCTACCCTTCCGGAACCGGCGCCGCCGCCTGGCCCTGGGCCGCCTCTGCCGGCAATTGGAGATTCTGCCCCTGACCCAGGTGGAATCGCTCTTACAAAAAATCCGGCAGCCCGTGACCCTGGTCTGGGGGGCGCGGGACCGCATCCTGCCGGTGCCTCAGGCCTTCTGGCTCAAAGCGCGGCTCCCCCGAGCCGACTTCCACCTCCTGCCGTGGGTGGGCCACGCCCCCCAGGAGGAGGCCCCCGCCGCAGTGAACAAAATTATCATTGATTTTTTGACCCATTCATTAAACAATTAATATAAGGGGAATACCCCGCCCTTCAGGTCGAAGGGAATTTAGCGCCACGGGAGGGTGACGGGCGTCCATAAACCCGCCAAACACACATGAAGAAAAACATCATTCCATTTGCCAGGGCCCAGCGTTCAGTCAAGGAGGTGGTGGAGCGGTTCTATCAGGAACTCGACGACATCGAGGAAATCGTCATCATCGCCAAGGACCGGGACGGGGAATGGATCTTCGCCAACTCGGAGCTGGAAAACGAACTGGAATGGATCGGCAGCCTCTATAAATTCATCAACAAGGCCATCCTGGAAGACGGGGAGGACTTTTAAGGAACGCGGGCAACTCTTGCGGGCGGCATGCCGCGGCAACTCAGCCCCTCGGCTTCTTCCCCCTTAACAGGCTGTTGAAAAACTCCCATAATTGAGGATTTGTCATTCTGAGCGAAGCGAAGAATCTAGTCATACTAATAAGTTCTAGATCTTGCTCTTCGTCCAGGATGACATAAAAACCCGTTTTTCAACAACCTGTTAAAAAGGAAACCTAATGACCATGGCGGGGCCTCAGGGCCCCGCTCTATTTTTTTGTAGGTCAGAGTAGAGTGTGCTAGTCGGGAATTTTTTTTATTCCATTTGAGGTAAGAATAATTTTTGTTTCTAATTATGTTAAAGCTATGTTAAAGTTAGCCTCTCTTACCGCGAAACAACCCGCCCGCCTTCTTTAATGTCTCCAAAAAATTATTTATGCTTCCTCTTGACTCTGAAAATTTAGTAACTACGAATTAATTATCCTGCATAAAACCCGACCCATTGAGAGATGGGGAGGCAAGCCGCAGGTCTCGCCGGCTTCCTTTGGGCGGACGAGTTCTCGGCGGCGGCTCTTCTTTTCCGTGCTGCAAATAATTTTTTTTTTAAAGCTTGACCTTGACCCGGTCGCTCCTTGCGATGCTGCAGGCGCCCGGATTAGGGCCTGCAACCACACTCATTAAAGCATCCTGCTAAAACCCAACCCCTTGGTTCAGGGGAAGGGAAAGCGGCAAGTCCCGCGGGCTGCTTGTACATACGGTCCTCAGACGGCAGTATACCTAATACGCCCTAAAGGAGGTGATCAAGCAAAAATCACCGGAATGTGAAGTGTCGCAGCGTGTTTTAGGTAAGATGAACAACAACTTAACTAACCAGGACATTCTCTTCGGTGCAGCCTGTTGGCAGAGGGGTTTCCCGGTCCCCTGGCTCGGAAGTTGAGATGGGAGATCAAAACCTGTCGGAAATGGCGACCCCCCGCCTTTAAAGCCAAAGGTTAGCTGAGCCGGCGATCCATCTGGCCGAAGAGGGAGAAACAAAGGAGAATGGTGATGATTAAAAGATTGCTGCTAATTTTGGCTTTGGTGCTGGCCCTATGTGTTCCAGCGTCGGCGGGCTACCTTGATTTTGGTATCGACCTGACTGCCGGAACTAATGGCGGGACTATAGTTTATAATCCCGTTGGTTCCGGTCGGGTGATTGGCACCAATATCGAGGTGGACAACGTTATCGGAGTGGGCACTCCCTCAAATCCTGGATCTCCGCTGACGATTACCGGTGGCGACTTAGACTTCGCCAGTGCAGATGGCGTTGGCAATCCTACCTTTGACTCGACCACCTGGACTTGGACTGGCCCCGGGTCTATCATGATCCACGGCGGCATTGCCGCCCTGGGGGTTGCGAATGGATCCCTTTTGATGAGCGGCACATTCAGTAACGTCCAAGTGCACAAAGTAACAGGTGGCTTCCTGGTCTCCACTTCGGTCTTCGTTGACACCAAAAACGACCACTTGGAAACTTACTATGGCTACGCCGGTTCTACTCCATGGATTGGTGAATTCAATATCGGCTTCCTGGTCGACAACAACCCCATCCCTCCCGCTGCCTTCGCCAGCACAGCGATAACGAGCGGTGACATCTTGAACCATCCGGTGCCGCTGCCGCCTTCGGCGCTGCTCCTGGGCAGCGGCCTGCTGGGCCTGCTCGGTTTCGGGCTGAGAAAGAAATAGGGTCGTTCCCTTCCTAACCCCTCCAGCCTCCGGCCCCCATGGCCGGGGGCTTTTTTTTGCCGACGGAAGTGGAAATGGGTGGATGAAGGTGTGGAAGAGTGCTTTTTTCAAAGGAAGGTATGGCGGGCCGTAGCCTCCCGGCCCTTCGGCCGCCTCTGACTATCCAGGTTGTTGCTAAAAGCTGAAAGCTGACCGCTGACCGCTTTTTCAGGTGACCAGCCGGGGCAGGTATCCCTGCCCCATCTTCTTGCCAGCCTGAAAAACTGCGGCAAAGATGGCGGCAACCTCGGTCCGGGCCGGGTCATAGTCCAGGGCAAAAAAATCCTGGCCCGGGCCATACACCACCTTCTCCACCCCGTCAATGTCTTCCAAAGCGGCGCGCACCGCGTCGGGGCATCCCGTTCAGACGAAGCCGCCCCGGGTCACCATGCCTGCCACTTTGAACCAAACGGTGGCCATCCCCTTTAACCTTTGATCCCTGCAGTCTTTAGCAGAAATGCCAGCCTTGGCAATCCCTGAAATTGTAGATATAGGCTTTAGCGCGAAAACTTAAATCCCCCTAAATCCCTCTTTTCTAAAGGGGGGTAGGGGGATTTTCATCCTCTCGGGTTGCTGATTTCAGCCCCGAACGTTTGATTAACCGGCCCAGACGAGACGCCTAGGCCACTGATTTAATTGGTTGTCGGGCTTAATAAATGGCCCGCCCAGCCCCCGCTCAGAAATCGAAGTGAACCTTCTCCCCCTCCACCGGTCCCAGGAGGGCCAGGGTCCAGTCTTCCGGCCGGAACAGGTCCCGGGCCAGCTCCATAATCTCCGGCGCGGTGACCTTCATCAGCCCCGCCACGATCTCCTCCAGGGGGATGTAGTGGCCGAAGTGGATCTCATTTTTAGCCAGGCGCATCATCAGGTGGTCGCAGTCCTCCGCGGCCAGGTAAACGGAGCCCCGCACGTAATCCCTGGCGGCCTGCAGCTCCTCGGGCTTAACCGGCTCTTCCCGGATTTTCCGGAGTTCCCGGCGCAAAGCCGCCAGCAGTTTCTCCAGGTTCCGGGGGCTGACCCCGGCGAAGATCTCCAGCAGACCGGTGTCGCTGAAAAAGGTGAGGTACGCATAGATGGAATAGGCGAGCCCCAGCTCCTCCCGGATCACCTGGAAGAGCCGCGAACTCATGTTGCCTCCCAGGACCAGTTGCAGCATACTGGCGGCAAAGCGCCGCGGGTCCCCGGCTCCCACCCCCCTGGCCCCCAGGCTGACATAAACCTGCTCCAGGTCCCGGGGGAAGAGATAAACCCCCGGAAAGTTAGAGGCCGGGGTCCGGGTGCGGGGCGGCACCCCGTTGGCAAAAGCCTCGAAGGCCGGCGCCACCAGATCCACCAACTCCTGGTGGTTGACCCGGCCGGCCGCGGCCACCACCGTTTCTTCCGGCCGGTAGGCGCCCCGGCGGTAGGCCAAGAGATTCTCCCGGCCTACCCCGGCAATCCGCTCCGCCTCCCCCAGGACGGGCCGTCCCAGGGGAGAGTCGCCCCAGAAGCTGCGGGCAAAGAGGACCTGGGCCGTCTCTTCCGGATTGTCGTCCTGGGCGTAAATCTCTTCCAGGATGACCCGGCGTTCCTTCTCCAGGTCTGCGGATTCATAAAGGGGATTGAGAAAGACGTCGCCCAACAGATCCACCAGGCGGGGAAGCCGCTCCGCCAGCACCTTGCCGTGGAAGCAAGTCTGCTCCTTGGAGGTAAAGGCGTTGCAGATGCCCCCTACCTGGTCGATCTCCCGGGCGATCTCGAAGGCGGTGCGCCTGGGGGTGCCTTTGAAGGCCATGTGTTCCAGGAAGTGGCTGAGGCCGTTTTCCGCACCCGCCTCATCCCGGGAACCCACATTGAGCCACACCCCCACGGCCACCGAATGAAAGTGCTCCAGCTCCTCGGTAACTATCCGCAGGCCGTTATTAAGGACGGTGTCTTGGACCACGGCCCCTTCTTTCCGGTTCCTGCGGCTGCATGCCCTCCGGCACCGGCAGCAAGGCCTTGCGGGACAGGCGGATCTTCCCCTGCCGGTCCACGTCCAATACCTTGACATCCAGCTCGTCGCCTTCCTTCAGGACATCGGTGACGTTCTGGACCCGGTGGTGCTCCAACTCCGAGATGTGCACCAGGCCGTCGGTCCCCGGCAGAATCTCCACAAAGGCGCCGAAGTCCATGATCTTCTTGACCTTACCGTGGTAGACCTTGCCGATTTCCGCCTCCGCGGTGATTTCATTAATCAAGCGGATGGCTTCGTCCGCCGCCTTCTGGTCCGCGGAGGAGATGTGGATGCGGCCGTCGTCCTCGATGTCGATCTTGATACCGGTGGCCGCGACGATGGACTTCACCATCTTGCCACCGGGGCCGATCACTTCCCGGATCTTGTCGGGATTGATCTGGATAACGATGATCTTGGGCGCGTGCTCCTTCAAAGTGGGGGAGGGCTCGGCGATGACCTCGTTCATCTTCCCCAGGATGTGGAGTCGGGCTTCCTTGGCCTGGCTCAACGCCTGGGCCATGATCTCCCTGGTGAGCCCCGTCATCTTGATGTCCATCTGGAGGGCGGTGATGCCCGTGGCCGTGCCGGCCACCTTGAAGTCCATGTCCCCCAGGGCGTCTTCATCGCCCAGGATGTCGGAGAGCACCGCCACCTGATCCTCTTCCTTGATGAGGCCCATGGCCACTCCGGCCACCGCGCCCTTCAGGGGCACGCCGGCGTCCATCAGGGACATGGAGGCCCCGCACACCGAGGCCATGCTCGAGGAGCCGTTGGAGGACAAGATCTCCGAGACGATGCGGATGGTGTAAGGGAACTCCTCCGCCGTGGGCAGCACCGGGGAGATGGCCCGCTCCGCCAAGGCGCCGTGGCCGATTTCCCGGCGGCCCGGCCCCCGGAGCATGCGGGTTTCGCCCACGGAGTAGGGCGGGAAGTTGTAGTGCAGCATGAAGGACTTGAAGGTCTCGCCCACCAGGGTCTCGATTTTCTGTTCATCCGAGGGCGTCCCCAGGGTGGCTACCGCCAGGGCCTGGGTTTCTCCCCGGGTGAAGACCGCGGCCCCGTGGGTGCGGCTCAGGATGCCGATCTCACAGGTTATGGGGCGGACCTCGGTGAAGCTGCGGCCGTCGATGCGCCGTTGCTCTCTTACCACCATTTGCCGCACCACGCGCTTCTGGGCGTCTTTGAACAGGGAGGCCACCAGCTTTTCCTGGCCTTCCGCTTCCTCTCCCAGGCTAGCCAGGACTTCTTTCTTGACCTCATCCATGCCGTGCCGCCGAGCGAGTTTCTCCGGCTGCCGCACCGCCTCGATGATGCGGTCCCGGGCCAGGGCTTCGATCCTCTGGGGTAGGTCCCCGTAATCGGGCGGCGTCGGCGCCGGGCGCTTGGGGATGCCGATCTCTTCCCGCATCCGGCTGATGGTCGCCAGGATGGGTTGAATCTGCTCCTGGGCGAAGAACAGGGCCTCCAGGACTTCGTCTTCCTGGACCATTTGGGCCCCGGCTTCCACCATGACCAGACCCTGGGGGGCGCCGGCCACGATGAGGTTGAGGGTGCTCTCTTTAAGCTGGGAATTGGTGGGATTGACCACCAGTTGCCCGTCGATCTTGCCCACCCGCACCGCGGCCACCGGGCCGTGGAAGGGGATGTCGGAAATCTCCAGGGCCGCGGCGGCGCCGTTTAAGGCCACTACGTCCGGGTCGTTTTCCATGTCGCCGGAGAGCACCGTGGCAATGATCTGGATCTCGTTGATGAGCCCCTTGGCGAACAGCGGCCGCAGGGGCCGGTCGATAAACCGCGAGGTCAGGGTTTCCTTTTCCGAGGGCCGCCCGATCTCTCTCCTAAAAAAGCCTCCGGGCACCCGGCCCGCGGCGTAGGCTTTTTCAATGTAATCGCAGGTCAGAGGCAAGAAGTCGATGCCCTCCCGGACGTCGTCGGAAATCATCGCAGTGACCAGCACTGCGCTCTCTCCGTATCTTACCAGCACTGAGCCGCTGGCCTGCTGGGCCAACCGGCCAGTTTCGAAATGGAGGTCTCGGCCTCCGATTTCCACCGTAAATGTTTTGGACATGTTAGTCAGATAAGCCTCCTATTTTCTCAAGCCCAGTTGTTCGATGAGGGCCCGGTAACGCTCAATGTCGATATTTTTCAAGTAGTTCAGCAGGCGGCGGCGCTGGCCCACCAGCTTGATCAGGCCCCGGCGGGAATGGTGATCTTTGGCGTGACTCTTGAAATGGCCCGTCAGGTAGCTGATCCTTTCGCTCAAGATGGCAACCTGCACTTCCGGAGAGCCAGTGTCCGCGTCGTGCAGCCGATAACGGTTAATAATCTCCTGTTTCTGCTCCGTTGATAAGCCCACGTCTTCCTCCTTTGGCGAATCAGTTAAGCTTGGCTAAGCTTTTGCAATCCAAATGGTTCTGCACCCGGGAAACGCACCCCTGAGCCCGGCGGAGAGTGCCGGGCCGGGGAAGCACCATGGCCTCGAGCCAGGCGGCGGCGCAGGTTCCCCGAAGCGAGAGCTGCCCCCCTGGCAAACTATGATTATGCATCCATATCTTATGCCCTCTCCCTTACCCGGAATTAGATGCGTCTAAATTATCGCCTGCACCCTCGGGGGCGAAGACCCGCATGGGGCTCAACCAGGCTTCGCCGCTGCGGCCCTGGACCCGGGCCACGGCCGCCAGGTCCTGACCGGCCAGATACCTGGACCTGCTCCCCGTGGGTTAACATATCTGCCGTCCAGAGGAGGGGCCTCCCCTGGCGTATCTGCCTGGCCTGCTCCGGGGCGACCGTTACCTGCTTCATCCCCGGCAGGCACCGGGCCAGGGGGATGAGGCGGGCGACCAGTTCTGCCAAACCCAACTCTTCCAGCCCGGCCAGGGTCAAGGCTTCCTCCACCCCAAAGGACCCCACCTGAAGACGCCGCAAGGCCGTGAGGTGGGCGCCGCACCCCAGGGCCCCACCCAGATCGTGGGCCAGGGTGCGGATGTAGGTGCCCTGGGAGCACTTGACCGTGATGGTGGCCAGGGGCAGTTCCACTTCATCCACGCTCAGGCTATGGACCACCACCTTCCGGGGCTGGAGTTCCACCACTTCGCCCCGGCGGGCCAGCCGGTAGAGGCGCTGACCCTGGTGGTGCAGCGCCGAGTACATGGGGGGGGTCTGCATCAGCTCCCCCACCAAGCCCCGGGCCGCCCGGCGCACTTCCGCCGGGTCCGGCAGGGTCTCGCTCCGGGCCACCACCTCCCCGGTGAGGTCCTGGGTGTCGGTGGTCACCCCCAGCCTGAGGTCCGCCCGGTAGGTCTTGGGCTCGGGCATCAAGAAGGGTACCAGCTTGGTGGCTTCCCTGAGGCACAAGGGCAACAGCCCGGTGGCAAAGGGGTCCAGGGTGCCCAGGTGCCCGATCTTTCTCACCTTTAAGCGCCCGCCGGGCCCGGCGCACCACGTCAAAAGAGGTGACGCCCGCGGGTTTGTCGATGAGGAGGATGCCGGAAATCATCATCGTATTTTCTTGGCGGGCCAGGCCCGCCCTACATTATTTTCTCTGCGCCCTCGGTGCCTCTGGGGTGAACCCCTCACGGCATCTGGCCGGCGGGCTGTGCCGCGTCGGTCAAAATCTTTTTCGGCCCCGCCCCGGGCTGCAATTCCAGACGCCAGAGATCGGGCTTCGCCATGGCCGGCGCAGTCCACCGCTCCTTAGGCCATCTTTCAAAGACGATGGCCCTGCCGTGGTCCACGAAACCAGGGTTGCTGCCCTCGGTAATCTTCGTCCTTTGCCTCGTCTTCAGGTCCACCAGGTAAATCAGGTCCATTTCGCCCTCCGAGGTGGCGGGCGAGTAGCAAAGGATCTTTTTGCCGTCCGGGGCGAATTGGGGCCGCCAGTACGGGGTCGCCTCCCGGGGATTCCGGGGGAAGCGAAAAATCCTCTTGCCCTGAAGATTCAGCACCACGAAGCCGCCGGACACGTCGCTGCCGCTTTCCTGGTAGGCGATCAAGGCGCCGTCGGGAGAAAAAGCCGGGGCCGCGTAAACATAGCCCACATCCAAAAGGGTGTTGGGGTTACTGATAATCCGCCGCAGTCCCCCGGTCTTCAGATCCGCGAGGCCAATGCACATGGTGGCGAAGGCCTGGTCCTCGCCGGCCCTTTTTCTTGACCCTGAGGTCGGAAAGCCCCACCAACAGGAGGCTGCCGCCATCCGGGGAAAAGGCCGGATATTCGGCCCCCTGAAGGTCCGGGTGGCGGAACTGGCGCACCAGGCCGCCCTGGCTGGGAATCATAAAAATCTGCCCAAAGCCGGTGTCTTCCCCGGCGCCGGAATAAAAGGCCACCCATTTGCCGTCCGGGGACAGGGCCGGCCTCTGGTCCCGGTAGGAATAGGTCAATTGCACGGGCGCCAGCGCCGGCGCCGTCGGCCACCCAGATGTTGCCGCCCCGGACGAAGGCCAGTTTGCCTTTTTCGGCAGCCGGAGCCGTCTTGCCCGAAGCAAGAATTCCGGCGACCATCAAGATTCCCAGGATGACTTTATTCCAGCGCCTCATATCGTTTTAAACTTCAGGATCTTACAATCAATCCGTACCCGATCCCGGGACTTTTTGCGCTTCCTGGAGCAGCCTCTCCAGCCGCGCCGCCCGGTCCAGACCCTCATCCGGCAGGAAGGCAAACTCCGGCATTATTCTCAAGATGTGCTCCCGGGCCACTTCTTGCTTGATAAAGCCCAGGGCCTTATCCAGGGCGGCCCCCACCTGGTCCTGGTCCACCCCTTCCCGCACCGCGTAATAGACCCGGGCCTGCTTCAGATCGGGGCTCACCTCCACCTCCGTGAGGGTGAGCTCGGTAAGGCGCGGGTCCGCGCAGCGCTGGAGCAGGATCTCGGCCAGGAGTTCCCGCAGGAGTTCCGCCACCCGATGGGGGCGGCCCCGGGGGGGGCGATGATAAGAGACTTTCATTAATGCGATCAGAATCCTTTATATAATCGGGGGCTTCAGAAGGAGAGCCGATCCGGAGACTCCCACTGGCCCGCCCCCTGCTTTTCATTTCTCCAGGTAACAGAGTTCCACCTGGGAGTCGATGATCTCGGCCAGATGTTGATTCTCCATGTATTTCATAATCTGGTTCAGCCGGGTGTTGAGAAGTTGGGAGTCGTTGCCCACCACGGCCACGCCGATCCGGGCTTTCTGCCATAAATCGTTGTCCCCCACTTCGGCGACGGCCGCCTCGAACTTGTGGCGCACTTTTTCGATAAGGCTCCTAACCACCTTGCGTTTGCCCTTCAGAGAGTCGTTCTCCGGGATGATCAAGGTGATGCAGGCTGCAGCGACGATCATGGTTCTGCTCGCTAAGAGAGATAATCTTGCACCACAGAGGCACAGAGGACACAGAGTTACACAACGTCACCCATTATTGCGCCTGCAAGGCGCAATAATGGATCTCTGTGCTCTCTGTACCTCTGTGGTGAATCATTCGTTACTCTTCCGTTTCCCGCTCCGGTCTGGCCGCCGGGGCCTCCAGTATGGCCTTGACCTTCTCCTGGACGTAGGCTTCGATAAAGTCGCCGACCTGGAAGTCATTGAACCGGTCGATGCCAATGCCGCATTCGTAGCCGGCCAGCACTTCCTTGACGTCCTCTTTGAAGCGCTTCAAGGAGTTGATTTTGCCGCCTTCGAACACCGCTTTGCCCTGGCGCAGGACCCGGGCCAGGGAGTTGCGTTCGATCTTGCCGTCCTGGACCATGCAACCGGCAATGGTGCCCAGCCGGGAAATGACGAAGACCTGGCGCACCTCGGCCCGTCCCATCACCTTCTCTTCCACGATGGGCTCCAGCAGCCCTTCCAGGGCGGCGTGGATATCCTGCAGCAGGTTGTAGATGATGTCGTAGTAGCGCACGTCCACCTGCTCCGCCTCGGCCAGAGCCAAGGCCTTGGGGTTGGCCCGCACGTTGAAGCCCACCACGATGGCGTCGGAGGCCGATGCCAGCATGATGTCGCTCTCGGTGATCTCTCCCATGCCGGAGTGGATCATGGAGACTTTGATCTCCTTGGTTCCCAGCTCGGACAGGGCCTTCACCAGGGCCTCGATGGAGCCGTGCACGTCGGCCTTGAGCACCATCTTCAGTTCCTTAACGGCCCCTTCCTTCACCTGCTGGTAGAGCTTCTCCAGGCTCACCCGGCTGATGCGGGCCAGGGTCGCTTCCCGCTGCTTTTGCTGGCGCAGCATGGCGATCTGCTTGGCCTTGCGCTCATCTTCCAGCACCAGGAACTCGTCCCCGGCTTCCGGCACGCCGCTGAATCCCTGGACCTCCGCGGGCAGCCCGGGGCGAACCTCCTCCACCCGCTGGCCCCGGTCGTCGAACAGAGCCCGCACCCGGCCGTACTGGGTGCCGCACACGAAGTAGTCCCCGGGCTTGAGCGTCCCCTGCTGCACCAAAACGGTGCCCACCGGGCCCCGGCCTTTATCCAGCCGGGATTCGATGATGCGGCCCTGGGCCGGCACCTTGGGGGAGGCCTGCAGGTCCAGGATTTCCGCCTGCAGAAGGATTTTCTCCAGCAGTTCCTGGATGCCGATGCGCTTCTTGGCCGAGACTTCGGCGAACAGGACGTCGCCGCCCCATTCTTCCGACACCACGCCCACGTTGCTCAACTCCCGTTTTACCCGTTCGGGGTTGGCGTTGGGTTTGTCGATCTTGTTGACGGCCACCACCAGGGGCACTCCTGCGGCCTTGGCGTGGTTGATGGCCTCCTGGGTCTGCTCCATGACGCCGTCATCCGCGGCCACCACCAGGACCACCAGGTCCGTGACCTTGGCGCCCCGGGCCCGCATGGCGGTGAAGGCCTCGTGGCCCGGAGTGTCCAGAAAGACTATTTCGCCCTGCTTCTCGGGCAGCTTCACGTAGTAGGCGCCGATATGCTGGGTGATGCCCCCGGCCTCGGCTTCGGTGACCCGGGTTTGGCGGATGGCATCCAATAGCGAGGTCTTGCCGTGGTCCACGTGGCCCATGATGGTGACCACCGGCGGCCTGGGCTCCACCTCGCCTGCCTGGGCGGGGGCCACCGCCAGGAGGTCCTCTTCCTGCATGCTGGCGTGCTCCACTTCGTAGCCGAACTCCCCGGCCACCAGGACGGCGGAGTCGAAATCGATGGGATAGTTGATGTTGGCCATCACCCCCATGGAGAGGAGTTGCTTGATGATTTCTCCGGATTTGATGCCCATGCGCTTGGCCAGCTCGCCCACGGTAATGGACTCGCCCACCTTGACCCGGCGCTTGATGGCCTTGGGCACCGTGAGTTCACCCCTGGTCATCTTTTTGATAGCCTTCTTCATGCCCTTCCTACGGCCCTGCGACCGGGTCTCCCCTTCGGCGACGCCGTAGAGGTCGGCCCTCTCCCTCACCTCCCGCTTTTTCACCGGCTTGGCCCGGGCGGCGTCAGGGACTTCCACCCGCTTGCCCCGCTTTTTGGGCTTGCCATCCTTCTTCTCTTCCGGCTGCGCCGGCTTGGCAACTTCGGCTGAGGGCTTGAAGGCCCCGGGGCGGGGGGCGGCCGGTTCCATGGCCGGCGCCCGTCTACCCGAGGGCGGCGGTCCGGGTGCGACCTCCGGGGGTTTTTCCGCGGGCAGACTGATGATCCGGGCCGGAACTTCCTTTTTTCTAACCTTACCCCGCTGCCGCTTCAGCGCGGTGCCCGAATCAGTGGGGCCCGCCTTGGGGGGCGTGGGCTCAGCCGGCGGGGCGGCCAGGGCCCCAGCTTCCGGAACTCCGGTCTCCCCGGCCGCTTCAGGCGGCGGCGCCTCGGTGCGAGGCGCCGGAGGCGCTAAAACCGCGGGCCCTCCTTTGGGAGGCAACGACACCACCCGGGCCATGGTTTCTTTTCGCTTGCGGGGCTTGGCCTCCTCTTTGGGAGGCTCCACCTGGGGCGCCGGCGCGGCTTCCACCTCCCCGGCTTCCTCCGCGGGCTTGATTACCGGGGCGGACGCCACCCGGCGGCGCCGTTTCACGTTATCTCCCACCCGCAGCTCTTCCACCCGGGGAGCCGCGACGCTGATGGTCTGACGCACCCGGGCCGCTACCGCCTCATCCAGGGAACTGAGATAAGTAAAATTCTCTTGTAGCCCCAATTCTTCTTTGAGATGTTGAATGAGCTCCCGCACCTCAACCTTGAGTTCCTTTGCCAAATTGCCGATTCTGGTCTTCGCCATAAAACTAACCTTACCCCCGAAACTTATTTCAGCCAGGGCGGGCGTCCTCCCCCCGCCATAATCGATTAATATATGTTCTTGGTTACCGCCTGGTTAGCCTTCCTGGGCGGCTACCGCCGCCCCTGCTTCCTTCTTCCCGCCGCCCTGCGCCATCTCCCGCGCCGCCTTGATGAGAGCGGTTGCCTTCTTTTCCGTTAATCCAGTGGCCTGAAGTAACTCCTCCACGTTGGTTTCCGCCACTTCCCGGGCCGAAGTGTACCCGGCCTCGTGCAGGAGGCTGGCGGTGATTTCCCCCACCCCGGGAATACTCAGCAGCGACAGGTAACCTTCCTTCAGCGATTTGGAGTAGGTGGACTCGCTCTTGACATCGATCTTCCAGCCCACCAGCCGGGAGGCCAGGCGCACGTTTTGGCCTCGCTTCCCGATGGCCAGGGACAATTGGTCGTCGGGCACGATGACCTCCATACTCTGGCTGCCCTTGTTCAGGATAATGCGGCTCACCTGGGCCGGGGCCAGGGCGTTGGTGGTGAACTTGGCCGGGTCCGGGTGCCAGGGGATGATGTCGATTTTTTCGCCCCGCAGTTCCTGGACGATGTTTTGCACCCGAGCCCCCTTCATGCCCACGCAGGCGCCCACCGGGTCCACGTCCGAATCCCGGGAGGACACCGCAATCTTGGAGCGGCTCCCGGGTTCCCGGGCGCAACCCAGCACCTGGACGATGCTTTCGGAAATCTCCGGCACCTCGGACTCGAACAGGGTCACCAGGAAATTGGGGTGGGTGCGGGACAGGATGATCTGGGGCCCCCGGGTCTGGCGTTTGACATCCAGCACGTAAGCCCGGATGCGCTCCCCTTTGTGATAGATTTCCCGGGGCACCTGCTCCGACGGCGGCAGCAAGGCTTCGGTGCGCCCCAGGTTGACGATGATCCCCTCAGGGTCCAGGCGCTGCACGATGCCGTTGATGATTTCGCCTTTGCGGTCCTTGTAATCATCAAACACCAGGTCCCGCTCCGCATCCTTCATGCGCTGCATGATCACCTGTTTGGCCGACTGCGCCGCAATGCGCCCGAAGGCCGCGGCATCCATCTTGATGCCCAGGCTGTCCCCGATTTCACATTCAGGATCGAGCTGGTGGCCTTCTTCCAGGGAAATCTGCGACTGGGGGTCCGTTACCTCGCCCACCACTTCCTTATATTGAAAGACCTCGATCTCCCCGGTCTCATCCCGGTATTCCACCTCGATTTCCATGCGGGGCCCGTATTTCTTCTTGGCCGCGGAACGGATGGCGTCCTTGATGGCGCCAATGAGCAGTTCTTTGTCAATGCCCTTGTCGCGGCTTACCTGGTCGATAATCCGTCGCAGTTCTAAGTTCATAGAGGTGCTAGCCCTCCTTGCCGATATTTTTCAAATCAAGGTCCAGCCTGGCCTTGGCGATTTCACTGAAGGGGATGCAGGACACTTCCCCTTGCGCCTCCAGGCAGACCGTCTCGCCGCTCAGGCCCTGCAGGATGCCGCAATGCACCTGGCGGCCGTTGATGGGTGCGCGTGTGGTGAGGCGCACCAATCGCCCCACGTAGCGCTGATAATCCGCCGGCTTCTTCAACGCCCGGGTCAGGCCCGGCGAGGAGACTTCCAGGGTGTAGGACCCGGAAATGAGGTCGTGGACGTCCAGGACCTCTCCCACCACCCGGCTGAGGCGGGCCAGTTCCTCCAGGGTGATGCCGCCTTCCCGGTCCAGAAAGAGGCGCAACACGGCGCGGCCCCGGCGGGGCCGGTGGTATTCCACCTCCACCAGCTCCACTCCCTGGGCCACCAGCAAAGGCTGGATCAGCTCCTCCAACCGGGCGATAATGCTTGCTTGGTCTTGCATCAGCAAATTATTCCATGAATAATTGTAACATTTCTAAGAAGTTGGAGCCATAGCTCCCAGAATTTCCCCACCCCTTGCCTATCTAAAGAACCTGACCATGATGCGGTCCCTGCCGCCCCCAGGCCCAGGCCGATGAGCCAGAAGTATTGCGCCGGGCTGAACGCCGCCATCTACACCTTTGCCAATCCTTTTATCTCGTTCCCAAGCTCCAGCTTGGGAACGCAACTTTTTAGCCCAAGCTCCGCTTGGGCACCTTCGTCTTTAATACCGAAAGCCGGAGACCTTCTGCTACACCTGGCAGCCGCAGCCTTTGGCCCGGAGAATCCTGACCTGCTCGGCGGGCGCATCCTTGTATTCTTCCTGGGCCGCCACGCCCGTGGCCTCCGCCTCATTAAGGGGCGTGGCATGCCGGTAACCCCGGCGAGCCATCTCCGCCACCAGATTTTCGTGGCGCCGGTACAGGGCCTTCAGCTTCCCCCGCCAGCGGGCGGTCTCGGGGTGACGGGAAAAGCCCTTCTTATCCTTAGTCAGGATCACCCATAGGGCGTGCAACTCCCGGTGCTCCCCCAACAGGTGCTGCCGGCACAACTTCTCCGGGGCCAGGTCCCAAATGCGCATATCTTCCCAGTCTTCGCCCCATTCGGCCAGATCAATCAGAACCGCCTTCTTGTTTCCGGCATCATCTACTACGAACTGAATACCTTTCTTGGAGAAATTCCCTCTTGGTTCCTTTCTAGCCATGCATAATGGTTTGCCCTCAACTCAATAAAAAAAGCGGGCCTGAGCCCACTTCCGGGAAAATCCAAGACAAGGTTTAATCTCGGGGCGCCCCAGAGCAACTACTTACTCCGCCCTCGAAGCAAGCCGGCTTTGCTGCCCCTACTGCAGCCGGCCCCCTCGATGGGGGAAGCGGGTCTCCCCGGCTGACCGGTTGGCCTTAAGCGGCTCTCGCACGAACCGCCCGGCCAACCATCTCGCCCCCGGGGCTGGAGCGGGCAACGGGATTCGAACCCGCGACACCAAGCTTGGGAAGCTTGTACTCTACCAACTGAGCTATGCCCGCTCAACTTTATAATTTATTAAAATTGATACTAAAAGTCAAGGGGCGATTTTCCTGGTGGCCCCAGGTGGCCGGCCAACTTGCGGGCGGGAACCCCGACGCAACTATTGGTGGGTTTCAAAATTAAGGTGACAGTGGACAGACAGTATTTTACCCCCCTTTGCTAAAGGGCGGTCAGGGGGGATTTTTATAGCCGCTTGACCCCCCCCCTAAATCCCCCTAAATCCCCCTTTTTCAAAGGGGGACTTAACCTGCCTAGCCCGGCTCTCCAGATCTGATTTTATGTCCAGCTAAATATGAACCGCTCCACTAGTATCCCACCGCAGGGGCGAGGTTGCTTCACCCTTCAATACCGAGGCAAGCAAAAAAGTGGCACCGGCGTCTCGCCGGTGTGCCGCAGGCTAACGTTCCATGATCCCGTCTGAATCACACTGAAGCATAAAAATGCGAAACAGCCAACCTCGGTGGTTCCGCCATGGTGGGCCGTGCCCACCCTACATCTTAGACGGGGAGCGCTAAAAGTTTCTTGGCTGAAAGCTGAAAGCTGACCGCTGCTAGCTACCTTCATATCAGATGCAGCCGCCGCACAGGCCGTCGATGTCGCCGGCGTGCAGGGCGCAAAAGTCCTGGGTGCACTTGGTGCAGTGGTCCAGGTAGGGCTCCAGGCAGTAATCGCATTGGCGCTGCCGGGCGACCTGATAATCCCGGAATTCTTCAGGGGCAGCCAAGTTGTGCGCCTCCAGAAGATGCCCCGTAATCTCCCGGACGCTCTTGTCCCGGTCCCGCTCCCAGGACGTGGCCTGCCCGCAATGTTCGCATAGGGCTTGATGCCGCCACATTTCGCCTTCTACATCTCTCTTAAGGGGTTGGGGGAGGGAGCTTGAGGGAGGGGGCAGGGGCGGGTGCCCCTGGCCCCCTCCCTCAAACCGCTCCGTCCCTCACTCCGCCAGCGTCCGGCGGGCCTGGTCGATATCGGCCTTGATCTGGGCCCCCAGGGCCTCGATGGAGGGAAAGCGCCGCTCCTCCCGGAGGCGCTCCACGAACTGCACTTCCAGGTTCTCGCCGTACAAATCGCCGTTAAATTCCATCAGGTGGACTTCCAGGGACAGGTCCTGGTTGTCAAAAGTGGGGCAGGTGCCGATGTTGGCCACGCCCGGCAAGGTTTCCGGCCCCCGGCGCACCCGGACGGCGTAGATGCCGCAGGCCGGCAGGAGTTCGTTGGCCGGACGGAGGTTGGCGGTGGGCACCCCTAAAAGCTTGGCCCCCCTACCCTTCCCCCGCACCACCTGGCCCACCACGCCGTAGGGCCGTCCCAGAAGCCGCGCCGCTTCCGCCACTTTTCCCAGGCGCAGCAGGGCCCGGATCAGGGAACTGCTCACCACGGCGCGGTCCGCCTCCACCGCCCAGACCACCTGGACCGTGAAGCCATGGAGCTGCCCCATCTCCTTTAGGAGGTCGATGTCGCCCTCCCGACCCCGGCCGAACCGGTAGTCATGGCCCACCACCACTTCCCGCACCTGGAGGCGCTCACAGAAGTATTGCCGGACAAAATCCCGGGGAGGCAGGGCCGCCAGTTCATGAGTGAAGGGGAGCACCACCACCGCGTCCAAACCGCAGGCCGACAGGAGCGCCAGCTTCTGCTCCGGGGTAGTGAGCAGCGGCAGATGCATTTCGGGGCGCAGCACCTTCAGGGGATGGGGGTCGAAGGTGATGGCCACTGCTTTGCCGTCCAGTTCGCGGGCCCTTTGTAAGACCCGGGCCAGGATAGCCCGGTGTCCCAGGTGCACCCCGTCGAAATTGCCGATAGTGACCACCGTCCGGGAGAAGGCGGCAACTCCCGGGGGCAAGCCGTGATAAACCGTCACCCCATTAGTCATGTTCGGTCTGGAATTTCCCCCGGCGTTCGGAAGCCTCATCAAGTAATTAACGGCGGTGCAGGACGGCCCTAACGCGGCCTCGGTTCGGCAGTTTTCACCTTGACAGCGGCAATGGCTGATTATAAACTTAAAAATTGAAAAAAGCCAGGAGTCAAGACCTGGCGGCATCCGGCCGAAGTGGCGGAACTGGTAGACGCGCTGGGTTCAGGGTCCAGTGGGGGTTTCCTCGTCGGGGTTCAAATCCCCGCTTCGGCACCAGTAAAATCAAGGGTTTCCGGTTCAAGGATTTAAACCCGCATCAGCGGCAAGTGCATCGGTGAGTAGGTGGTGAGTAGGTTGGTGTTCTGATCCGCTGGTGAGTGGCGTGTCGAGGAGGGATAAAATATTGCCCTCCAACAGCCGCATGGTGTCCCGGAACCGGGGGTCTATAGCCTGAAGATACCTCTCGGTGGTCTGTAAGTTCTTGTGACGCAGGAGTTTGGAGATCACCGGGAGGCTCACCTTCTTCTTGTCAAAGAGGTAACTCGCCACAAAATGCCGGATGGTGTGATAGCCATAACGTGGAACCCCTGCCCGATCGCAGATGTTCTGCATCAAGGTGAAGCGGTTGATATAGTGGCTGCCGGTCAAAGGGCTGACAAAAACCCACTCCTCGCTCTTACGCTTCTGCCATAAGCCCCACAGCACTTCCTCCAGGTCCTCATTCATCGGCAGCCAATCAAACTCCAGATTGCCGCCCTGCCGCTTCCTAGTCCAGAGGCGGATGGCCTTCTCTTGAAAATTCACATCTTCCCAGCGAAGGCGCAGGACCTCCCCGATCCGGCCCATCGTATGAAAGAGCACCAGGAGCAGGGGCCGGTCCTTGCCCGCAGCTAGGAGAATCTTGGCCATCTCCTGGGGCGACGGGATCTTCTTCTTGGGGATTTGCACCGAGAGTTTATCCACCAAGGCTACAGGGTTACTTGGAATCATCAGGCGTCGGTGCCCCCAGGTGAATAGCACCATGAGTTCGGTTCGCTCTTTATTGTAATTGTTGTTGGTGGGCCGCGTTAGCAGGTAGTTTTCCACCATATCCGTGGTGACCAATATGGCCGAGATATTGCCCACATAATCTATAAAACGACGGTGACCTGCCCCCCAAAAACTGATCCACAAGTTATGTTAGAGTAGTGGATCGAAGGGAGGCAGGTAGATGAGCAGGAAGCGTTATACGCCGGAGCAGATCATTGGGAAGCTGCGGGAAGCAGAGGTGGCCCTGGCCCAGGGGGAGACGGCGGGCCAAGTTTGCCGTACCTTGGGCATTGCCGAACAGACCTTCTATCGCTGGCGCCGGGAGTATGGTGGTTTAAAGGTAGAGCAGGCCAAGCGGCTCAAGGCCCTGGAGCAAGAGAATACTCGGCTGAGGCGGGCGGTGGCGGATCTCACCCTGGACAAACTAATCCTCCAGGAGGCGGTAAGGGGAAACTTCTAAGCCCGACCCGTCGCCGGCAATGCATCGAACATATCCGGAAGGCTCTGCCGGTGTCGGAACGCCGTGTCTGCGGGGTGATTGGGCAACCGCGTGCGACCCAGCGTTACGAAGCCACCGAGCCTGATGACGAGGTGGGGCTGACTGCTGCCATCATTGGCTATGCCACCAGGTATGGGCGATACGGCTATCGCCGCATCCTGGCGTTGCTGCGAAGTGACGGCTGGGTGGTGAACCATAAGAGAATGGAACGAATCTGGCGACAGGAAGGGCTGAAGGTGCCCCAGAAGCAGCCAAAGCGGAGCAGATTGTGGTTAACCGATGGATCTTGTGTTCGTCTCCGGCCATGCTGGCCGAACCATGTTTGGTCCTATGACTTCGTGATGGCGCGGACCCACGATGGCAAAGCTTTCCGTATGCTTACCATCATTGATGAGTACACGCGAGAATGCCTGGCCATCGAGGTGGCCCGACGTTTTGATGCAGATGCGGTGTTGGATCGGTTGACGGAGCTGTTTGTGTCCCGGCGCCCACCAGACTATATCCGATCGGACAACGGGCCGGAGTTTACGGCCAGGGCGGTTCGGGAGTGGTTAAGCCGAGTAGGGGTCAAAACGCTCTACATTGAACCTGGCAGTCCCTGGGAGAATGGTTACAACGAGAGCTTCAATGGGAAGCTACGGGATGAGTTGCTCAACGGGGAGATTTTCTACACCCTGAAGGAGGCCCAGATCCTGATAAAGCGCTGGCGGCGGGAATACAATACGGTAAGGCCTCACAGTGCCTTGGGTTATCGGCCACCCGCACCCGAAGCCATACAGATGATGCCCAGAGATCCTGGCTATGCTATGCTCCGCCAGGATCTCTGGCTTGACTTGACCCCCATCCTAACTTAAAACTTGGTACAACTACTGGGGGCAGGTCACTTTGTTGTGCTGAGGAGTCCAACCTTCATAGCATTTCTTTTCCCGGAATGGGCACTGGAACAGGGTGGGTATCGTATGAAGATGCTGCAAGGACTATGCTTGGTGAAATAAAGCGTTTCTTGAGCGAAGCAAATCGTAAGCTCGGCATAATAAATATTATAGCATATTCTCAGTCGTTTTACAATATCCTGGTCATTACTGCAGGAAAAGTATTTGCGTCTGAATAGGTCTGGACTTGTTCATTTATTGACGATATGGGAATGTGAAATTCCAAGGTCCAATCTATTCGCCGGAGCAGACCTACACAGCCTCGACCGCCGCTTTGAAGACGCCGGCCGGTTTAAACTTCACGGCCTGGCGCTCCGGTAGAATTGTAGTCGTCCCGGTCCCCTGGAGGTTACCCATCACTTTCCGGGAGGGTCGGGTAAGCCGCTGGAAAACCCCAAACCCATCAATGGCCAAACTACCGGACCCCCACAACTGTCCGTTGTAGCCCGAGCTTGACAGATGGCGGGATGTTGCTGTAGTCGGTCATGGCCGGGATGCTAACTATCTGCTATGATTCGGTACTTATCTCGAAGCTGAAAACTTTCCATATCCAAATCATATCTGGCATTTTTTCCGCTCCAGCGATAATTGCCGATCCTGGCAAGTTAGCGTGAATTTATTTAAGGGATCTTTCATCAACTTTGCTCGGAAGTTAATGAAATTTTAGCGCCCACCGTCCATCCCCCTCCCCTACCGGGAGGATTGGCCGGAAATCCCTTTAGCCCTATTCTTGGACAGTGGCGTCCATTCGAAGCGGCAAAAAATTGATTAGGCGAACGGGCTTTTTGTTTCCTTGTCTGGACTTCTAATCCGTGGGTCGCAGGTTCGAATCCTGCCAGGCGCGCCATGAATATCAAGCAGTTACACATTAACGACCTCCGCAAAGCAACTCCTTGGTCAACGTTTTGGTCAACACTTTGCAGTTCGAACGTGAACGACTGCGCCTCGACCCTTGCTTATAGCTGTGCCGCGGCGCTCCTTGAACTTAGGGAAGACTAAACTCGGCCTGACGGACGCCACAAGAGCCAGTTGCGACTACATGTTGCACCTACCAATGTGGTATTCGAGAATAGCGAAGTGAATTGCGAATTACCAGGCGTAACATGCCTGCATCACCGGGAGCGGTACGCGATCCGGTGGACTGACTCATTATGTTTCATTTTTGCCTTGTTGTGAATGCAAGTTTATATGGTTTAACTGCGTTTCCGCTCTTGTCCACGAAGTTCTTGAATCTTACCGCGTTTATCCATATGACATACGATTTCCCTGGTCTCAATTGCACCGGCAGCACACAGGTCTTTTCGTTAATATAGTAAGGCTGTCCAGTAGTCTTAGGATAGGAGTCCGCATTCTCGGAAACCCAAGACCAGCTCTTATCCATCATCGGTTTACTGAAAGTTACTGCTTCTATGTGGGTTCCTCTTGTCAAGCCTTTTTTGTCTTCCGGGCAGTTAAACCTCCATCCCTGAGCCCGAGGTCAAGAGGCCATCCCTTCGCCGTCGGCCTACTTCCCCAGCCGCATGCCCAGGAAGAGGTGTCAAGGTCGCAGGGCGCCTTAGGGAAACCTTGACACCTCGACGGGGCATGCTAAAAACGTCAGGCCGAGGCGAATAGAGCTATCCTCCCAAACAGTTTTTGTTAAAGGCCTGCAAGCTGTTTTGGTTGGTTGGTTCCGGTGAATCGATGGCCTTCAAAGACCTTTCAAGCTTCTATCCGTGCTGACCCTGGGTCAGACACCGCATGCTGCATGCGCAGGGTGGCGCTTAGGGGAACCGATTGCTGAAGCGCCCAATCTATGAAAACGGTGACTCTAAGAGCACCCAGCAGTAACGCGGGCAACTTCACCAACCAAAACTTTTCCATCACCTCCGTATTTTGGGTTAAATTGCCAGTGGTCTTACCTGGGCTCCTTCAGGGACCACCCCGTACTCCAGGAAACGCCAAAGATCGATGAGCAGTCGCCGGGCCAGGGCCACGATGCCGATGCGTCGCATGCGGCTCCCGCCATCGGCAAACCGTTCCAGGAACCATCGACTCAGCTTGCTTCGGGGTTGAAACCGCAGCCAGGCCCAGGCGATCTCGATGGCCAGGGTGCGAACCCGTCGGTTCCCCGCTTTGCTGATCCCTTGTTCTCGCAGCCTGCTGCCGCTGTCGTACGGGGTAGGAGTCAAACCCGCCAGGGCGGCCACTTCCCGTCGGTTCCGAAAACGGCGCCAGCCGAAAAACTCCATGACGAAGGTCCAGGAACTTACCGGGCCGATCCCGGGCAGCCTTAAGAGTTGGGCCACTTGCGCTATCCTGGCGTTCTCCACCTTAAGAAGCTGCGTTTTCTCTTTTACCAGGCTGCTGATCTGTTCCTCTACTATCCGCAACCGTTCATGCACTCGTACCAGCCGCACCTTCATTTCGGGTGGCAGCTCCCGGCCGTCCCAAGTACGCATGAGCTCCAACTCCTGGACAAATTTTTTCGTGCTCGGGTTCCTGACGCGCAGCCCTTGCTGAATCAAAATTCCATGGATCCGGTTGCGGTGCCGGGTCCGCTCGCTCTTCAAAGCCTCCAATTCCCGGTGTAAGTGCCTGGCGTCCTCATCCTCCCGGCTCGGCACCCGCACCACCCGCCAGAGGTGCTTCTCCCCGCCGTAATAGCGGACCAGCATGCTTAACAGTTTCCCCGCATCGACCCGGTCGGTTTTCGCCCTCCGCAACCGCCTGTTCACTTCCAGGCTGGCAGAGTCCACCACCACATTGTCTATCCCGCAGCTGTGCAAATAACGGTGCAGCCAAAAACCATCACGGCCAGCCTCATAGCAGCTCACCGTGTGCACCTTGTCGCCCATACCGAAATGCCGCTTGGCTCCGATAATCGCTCTTTGGACTTGGGCCAGATCCCCAGCAGTCACGGTGAGATGCCGTAACTTGCTGCCATCGCTGCACGCCATCTTCCAGGTGCTGTTAGCCAGTTCGAAGGCTACGTACAAAACCGGCACCTGGGCGCTCTGTTCTCGGCCCTGGTTTCCCTGCTTGTGGTCCATGGTAAGCCTCCTTTCCCTGTTTTTTTCTTGAGGAACTCCACTTTTATACCAAGAGGCCTACTTAAGGAACCTTTCATAGCATCTATGATTCTGGACTTATCA
The DNA here is from genome assembly GCA_963790655.1 of uncultured delta proteobacterium. Lineage (GTDB taxonomy): Bacteria > Desulfobacterota > Desulfobaccia > Desulfobaccales > 0-14-0-80-60-11 > DASWLF01. The sequence continues at coordinate 134,441 of CAWBPT010000013.1, forward strand.
GGAATCCAAAAACTTCTCATATCAAGGCCATAGCTGCAATTTTCCGCCCTCTACCGATAAGTCCACCATTTGGCAAGATAGTCGTCAACAAGATCTGACGATCCAGGACTTAATCCTGGCTGCCCTGAGCCGTTGGCTACAGCGAGATAATGTGGGTCATATTAAGGTCAAGCATCGCTTGCACTTTGGCGTGGCCAAAAATGGGGGGCTCGAAGCTATCCTCCTTCCCGATAGCCGGACTCAGTCTGATCGGCCAGTATTTTTCGGATGATTGTTTCCAGAAAAGCGCAAGCTCTGGCCGCCAGGCCAGAGGACGGGTCGTTGGTGCGGAAGCATTTTCCCCTCCGGCTGGATGACCTTGCGTGGAACGAAGGTCAGTGATTCCCCTCATGCTTCTTCATTTTCCGGTGGCGCCCGTGATCAAGCGCCACCTCGCAGACAAAATTAAATTTCACCGAAGATCGCTTCCTATAGCGGCCCAGGGCTCCAAAAAGGCCGTCGTTGAGCGACTTCCTTTATTTCGGCTATCCACTCATTCAAATAATTTGAGCTACAGGAAACATAATCAAGATCTAACCTTCTCTTGAAAAAATTCCCAGAGAACAATCTGAGCACGTCCTTTAGAGGAAGGATGCCCCCTGCAGTTTCAGGAGCGTATTTCGCCCAATTGCGAACATGATCTTCCGACCGGAAGAGGTTCATGGTGCTTCAGGCATAGGGAAGTCGGTCCATCCACTTTGAAAATGGTACCGCAACATATCCCACGACTCCTTCCGGTTCGGTTTTTACTAGAGCTCCATCCCGTATTTCTACTTTGATAGGGGAACCGCAATCGAGGCAGGGAGCGTTGATCTGGACCAACTTTCCTGGAAAAAGCCAGCAAACTGCTAGCGACTCAAATCCTCACTGACCAAACCATTTTTCTTCTCCAGCGACGGTGATCCGGTACTGGGTTGGCAGGTTGCTGAATGGGGCAAAGCTGCTGATATAGTCAGTGTCAGGAAATAGCCATAAGCCTGGAATTCCTGCTGACATCAGATTGTGAAGTGCTCTTCGAGCATCCTCAACTGAGACCTCCAGCTTCGAGGCAATCTCCGTATAGTGCGGAGCCTCACCGGTCTTTACCAAGCGTTTTATGATTACATTGTAGGTCTTATCCAAAAGGCTGGGTGAACTCATATCGCTTGCCTCCTTTTTCTGGAAGAATTTAGAATAGGGATTATGCACCGGATTAAGTTAGCTCGTAAGCAAACCAGCCATTAGGCCCTTGTTTCTCGAAATTAATCCTGAAAAGGCTTTCTCTTTGTAGTCAGGTTGCCTGCTGACCTTAAGATAATCTTGATTTGGCTGAGTTCAAGAAGGGTTTTGGCTTAGGAATTATTATGGAAAAAGTTTCAAGTTCTGCTATGATTCTGGACTTATCAGGGTCCTGAAAACTTCCCATATCCAGATCATACCTTCACTTTTCTCCGGTTTGGAAATAATGGTAGATTAGACGCCGGCCAAGGACCCCCCCTTGCAATCGGGCGAATCGATGATTATTTTCCCGAGGACCGGAAAATCTGCCGCCGGCCCCCCCTAAGCAATGCGAAAGGAAGGGGACGATGTGGGGGTTGCAGTCCCACCGGGCTGTGTTAAAGAGGGTCATGCCGGAGTGCATGGCCCTTTTTTAGTCCCTAGCAGGCTGATGAATGCTGCGGTCTTTGCCAGCACAGTCAAAAAACGGTTTAATGGATTCTCTTCCTTTGTTCTGGCTCCCTTCTCTCTCCGGACATCTGAAATCGTCCTCCCCACAAATGCCCTGCAGGATATGGAGATCATATCTGCAGTTTTACTATCTCGGTGATAAGTACTGGTTTTGGCAAGTTATCAAAACCCCAGGTGCACTTCATTTTCTTTACACTATTATCCTGTTAAATCGTCCCAGGAAGCGAGGGGATGGCATCTCTTAACCGCCCAAAAAAATTATAGGATATCCAAAAGCTGTGGTATAAGTAAATTTATATTTCTTCTTGCCGCGCTTTAACGGATCTCTTTCCTGGCCGAATATCTTTAGGCCGCTTCACCGGTGGGCGTCATGACCCCGAGGGTCTGGAAGATAATTCTCGTGGTCGCTTTCAAAGCCTGGTGTTGCTGCGCCCTCAGCCTGGCGGCTCCTTCCTTGGTGCTGGCGCAATCATCTCCGCCCCTCCCGGATGACATCCGGATCGAACCGCCGGCCGGAAACTTGCCGCCGGAGATCCAGGCATTTTCTGGCGCCTGGGAAGGAGAATGGAGAGAAACCGTTCGCTCATTTGCACCTAATATAAGACCAGAACAAGGGAGCAGGTTAAAAGCCATCCTGGTGGTGGAGAAGGTCTCAGGCCAGGAGGCCACCGTGGTGTACGCCCGGGGAGAGTGTCCCGAGTGGCGGGTCAGCCAAGGGTGGGGCCGCTATGAAGCCACGATCTCCCCGCATGACGGCCGCCTGGGGTTGTCTTTCTCCGTTAAGGGGGTAGGAAAACGTACTTTCTTTATCAATAACCGGGGAAATATCGAAGGGACTGCAATGGGCGTCCACGTTGGGGTGCGCGAGATTGAAATGACCAGAATGGCCGATATTGCGCACCTTAAGAAACCGATGCAAATGCCTTCGACGCAGTATGTCGCCCCAGTGTCAGAACCTATCAATGGTGCCATTAAAGTTAAAGATTGGAAGATGCGGCAGCCGATGCGAAGCACTATGGGCCCAACTGGAGGTTATTACGTAGTCCCAGCAGGTGTCGGGGCATCCACTCCTGAGAACCTATACTTTCAAGGCATTAAATCTCTTTCCCAGGGGCAATTTGAGGAAGCCGTGGGAAGATTGAGCAAATGCTTGGAGCAGAATTCCAAGTTTGGGGAGGCTTACATCAATCGAGGTTTGGCCTATGCTCTCCAAGGCCGATACGAGCAGGCCATCTCCGATTGCAATAAATTCATCGAGATTGACCCTAAGGATCATGAGGCATATTACAATCGGGGGGTTACCTATGCTCAAAAAGGGCAATACGATCTGGCCCTGACGGACTTCAATCAGGCCCTGAAACTCAGACCTCAAGACGCCCAGACTCATTATTTCCGTGGTTTTGTGAATTATAAAAAGGGATGGATGGATAAGGCAAAAGCCGACTTTCAGACCGCCTTGAAGGTAGACCCGGATTATGTGAAGAACGCACAATTCCGCGGAACCGGAGAACTAAAAACCTATGGTGAGATTCTCCAGGGAAAGAGGCCGGCTCCCGATCCCGGGAGTGAGGAAATGGCCGTTAAAAAGGAAGATGTCATCCACAAGAAGCAGGCCCTGGCCTTGGCCCGGAAAGGCCAGTACGACGAGGCCATCACCGAGTTCGCCAAGGCCCTGGAGGCCAACCCCCGGGACGCAGAGGCTTATAATAGCCAGGGTAGCACTTACACCCTCAAGGGCCAGTACGACCAGGCCCTGGCCGATTTTAACAAGGCCCTGGAGCTGAACCCCAAGTATGCCAAAGCCTACTACAACCGGGCGCTGGCATACTACTACAAGGGTCGCTACGACGAGGCCATCGCCGATCTCACCAAGGCCACCGAGTTGCAACCCAAGGACGCCGAGGCCTACCACAACCGGGGGCTGGCCTATGACCAGAAAAGGAGCTATGATAAGGCCATCTCTGATTTCAATAAGGCTATTGCCTTAAAACCCAAACTGGCGGACGCCTACTTCAACAAGGCGGTGACTTGCGAAAGGGCCGGCCGGGAGGACGAAGCCCGGGAGGCCTACGCCGCCTTTGTGAAACTGGCCCCGCCCGAAGCTGCGGCCCAGGTGGAGCAGGCCAAGAAAAGATTGAAGTAAATTTACATTTCTTCCTGCTATGCTTTAACGAATCTCTTTCCTGTCGAATATCTTTAGGCCGCTTTGCCGGTGGGCGTCATGACACCGAGAGTCTGGAAGATAATTCTCGTGGTCGCTTTCAAAGCCTGGTGTTACTGCGCCCTCAGCCTGGCGGCCCCTTCCTTGGTGCTGGCGCAATCATCCCCGCCCCTCCCGGATGACATCCGGATCGAACCGCCGGCCGGAAACTTACCGCCGCAGATCCAGGCATTTTCCGGGGCCTGGGAAGGGGAATGGAGAGTGACCGTTCCCTCATGGTATTTTAAAGATGGCAGGCTTAAAGTCATCCTGGTGGTAGAGAAAGTCTGGGACCAGGGGGCCACCGTGGTGTACGCCCGGGGAGAGTGTCCCGAGTGGCTCGTAAGGAAAGGATGGGGCCGCTATGAAGGCACGATCTCTCCGAATGATGGACGCCTGGGTTTGTCTTTCTCCGATAAAGGAGAAGGAAAACATACTTTCTTTATCAATAAACGGGGAAATCTTGAAGAGACCAGTTTGATGTTTGGTGGAGTGCGCGAGATTGAACTAACCAGAATGGCCGATCTTGCGCACCCCAAGAAGCCGCCTGAGGTGCCCGCAGGTAATCTAGCCCAAGCCAGGGCCACGGATAGGGGAAAACGAGGTCAAAAGATTAATGAATCGTATTGGAAAGAACCGGATATCAAGAACTTGAAACCTTGGAAAGGTCCAAAACCAGAGGTTACTTTTAGAGGAGTAGATATAAGAAAGCAATCCGGTTTTGTCAATAGATGGGTAAATAACCCTGATTATCTGTTTAATAATGGTGTGGAATACCTTTACCTTAACCAATTCGATAAAGCAATTGCAGAACTTAACAGGGTCCTGCAGAAAAACCCCCGGTATGGGGATGCCTATTTTAACCGCGGCCTTGTTTATGCCCTTCAAAGCAAGTACGATTCAGCTATCGCAGACTTCAATAAATATATCGAGTTAGAAAAAAGAGATTCGGAAGCTTTTTATAATAGAGGGCTGGCCTATTCTTTGCTCGGCCAGCACGTCCAAGCTCTGGCGGATTTAACTAAGGTCCTAGAATTAACCCCAAAGGACGCACCGACTATTTATGTGCGCGGATTTGTCCACCATCAGATGGGTGGCCGGGACCAGGCCAAGTCCGATTATCAGTTGGCCCAACAGGTTGACCCCGGGGTGAATCAATTTTTCATTGAACAAGGCGAATTGAAGACGTTTGCCCTGTCTATGGGTGGCCACCCTCCTAAACCTCCAGAATCCAGGGCGGAAGCGCTTCACAAGAAACAGGCCCTGGCTCTGGCCCGGAAAGGCCAGTACGACGAGGCCATCACCGAGTTCACCAAAGCCTTGGAGGCCAACCCCCGAGATTCAGAAGCCCACAACAGCCGGGGCAGCACATACACCCTCAAGGGCCAGTATGAACAGGCTCTGGACGATTTTACCAAAGCCCTGGAGCTGAACCCCAAGTATGCCAAGGCCTACTACAACCGGGCCCTGGCTAACTATTATAAGGGCCAGTACGATCAGGCCATCGCCGATTTAAGCAAGGCCATCGAGCTGAGTCCCAAGGATGCCGAGGCTTATAACAACCGGGGCTTAGCCTATGACCAGAAAAGGGACTATGCTAAGGGCATCGATGATTTCAACATGGCCATCGCCTTAAACGCTAAGCTGGCGGACGCCATTTTTAACAAGGCGGTGTCCTGCGACAAGGCCGGCCGGGGGGACGAAGCCCGGAAGGCCTACGCTGCCTTCGTGAAGCTGGCCCCGCCCGAAGCCTCGGCCCAGGTGGAGCAGGCCAAAAGAAGTTTGGAGAGACCATGAAGAACAGGCCCTCGGATACCAAGACCCGAACCGACGTTTCACTTAAGCAGCCCACTGGACTTGGAGCATGAGAAGAGCGGCGCTTAAGAAACTCCGCCCCATCTTTGTTCTCTCAAGGAGAGTCCGGCTTTCCTTGCTCCCAGTCTTTGTGATGCCTCTGGCAATTTACGTCTTCCCTGGGGTGGCGGGGGCCCAGGGCAGCGCTCTAGCCCCCCAAGGGCAGCCGGCTCCGGCAAAATATTGGAAGGCCCCAAAGCCCATGATAGTCCTTGACTTTGGAAGACCTGGCAGTGGTGTATCAGACATACGTACGCTTCCACTTCAATATCAGACCAAGGAAGATGTCCATTTTAACACCGGGGTCGAATACCTCAATAAAGGACAGGTTGATAAAGCAATTGCCGAATTCAGTCTGGTTTTAACCATAAACGGCAGATATGGAGACGCCTATTTTAACCGGGCCCTGGCCTATGGTCAAAAGGGTCGATACGATCAGGCCATCGCTGATCTCAATAAATTCATCGAGTTGGACCGCGGAGACTCGGAGGCTTACTATAACCGTGGGCTGGCCTATATCTTGAATGGCCAATACGACCAGGCCATGGCGGACCTTAACCAGGGGTTGAAGCTTAAATCCGAGGATGCCCAGGCCTATTATTTCCGGGGGTTTGCTTATTATAAAAAGGGGCAGCCTGATAAGGCCAAGGTCGACTTCCAGAAAGCCCTGAAGCTGGGCCCGGATTATGTGCAAGAAGTCTCCTCTCTCGGAAAGAGCGAGATAGCCGTTTACGGCTCAATCTTGCAAGGGACCGCCCCCAAGCCTTTACCGGCTGAGACAGCCCTAACGGCCGAGGCGGCTCACAAACAGCAAGGCCTCGCCCTGGCCCGAAAGGGGAACTATGACCAGGCCATCGCCGAGTTCGACCAGGCCCTTAAGATCGCCCCCCGGGACGCGGAAGCCTATAACAACCGTGGCAGTATCTTCACCTTCAAAGGTCAATACGACCAGGCCCTGACCGATTTTACCAAGGCCCTGGAGCTCAATCCCCGCTATGCCAAGGCCTACTATAACCGAGCCCTGGCCTATTACTACCGAGGGAAATACGACCAAGCCATTGCCGACCTCACTAAAACCATCGAGCTCAACCCCAGAGACGCGGAGTCCTACCACAACCGGGGCCTGGCCTACGACCAGAAAAGGGACTATGCCAAGGCCATCTCCGACTTCAATAAGGCCATTGCCTTAAACCCCAAACTGGCGGACGCCTATTTCAACAAGGCGGTGTCCTGCGAACGAGCCGGCCGGGAGGACGAAGCCCGGGAGGCCTACGCCGCCTACATCAAGCTGGCTCCAGCGGAAGCCGCGGCCCAGGTGGAGCAGGCCAGGAGCCGATTGAACCGTCCATGAAGACCAGTGTCCTTAAAAATTACCGGGTGCTTAGGAAGCTGGGGCAGGGCGGCATGGGTATGGTCTATCTGGCCGAGGACGTGGTGCTTTGCCGCCAGGTGGCCTTGAAATTTCTGGCCCCTTACCTGATCCAAGACCCGGAGATCATGGGGCGCTTCCGGGCCGAAGCCCGCAACCAGGCCCGGCTAGCTCATCCCCACATCACCCTGGTGTACGCGTTCCAGGAATTTGAGGACCAGGCCTTTCTGGTCCTGGAATATCTGGATGGGGAGACCCTGGAAAGCCGCATCCAGCGCCAGGGGAAGATACCGGTGCAAGAAAGCGCGGCCATCATGCGCGATATTCTGAGCGCCATGGAATACGCTCATAAAAAGGGGGTGGTGCACCGGGACATCAAGCCGGGTAACATCGGCTTTACTTCCGACGGCCGGGTCAAACTGATGGACTTCGGCATCGCCCTGGACTTGGATGAGACCCAACGCCTGACCCGCACCGGCCACACCCTGGGGACGCCGCACTACATGGCCCCGGAGCAGATCCTGGGCCACCCCGCGGACGCCAGGGCCGACATTTATGCCCTGGGCGTCACCCTCTTTGAGATGCTCACCGGCCGGATGCCTTTTGAAGGGAGCGACTACGAAGTCAGGGTAGCCCAGATCAACAATCCGCCGCCTTCTCCCTGTGCCACCGGTTGCCCCGATCTCCCAGCCGCCATCGAGAAAGTGGTGATCAAAGCCATGGCCAAGGACCCGGCCGAGCGGTTCGCCACCGCCGGGGAATTCCGCCGAGCCCTGGAGGAGGCGGCCAGCCCCCCGCCTCCCGTGGAGAAGCCCCGGCCGGCGGCGAAGGGCCGGTCCACCGAGACCCTGCAACCGCTGCCCGCGGCCGAACAGACTGCCGGCGTGGCAGCCGAGTCCCCGCGGTCGGCGACCGCGCTGCGGACAGCCGAGCCGGCCGCAGTCCCCCCGTCCATTGTCAAACCGGGCCGCCCAGGGTGGCGAGTCCTCTTGCCGGTTTCCCTGGGCCTGGCGGTTCTGGTGGGGGTCGCGCTTTTTCTGGTCTACCAGAAATTCCCCGAGAAATCCGGAGCCTCCAAAGTGGCCGTCACCAAGCCCGCTCCTCCGGAGCCGATAAAGAAATCGGAGTTCCAGGCCGCCACGCCGGAAAAGGAACAGGGCAAGCCGCTCACCCCATCGGCGCCTCCCGCCGCGAAGGCCTCGGAGGCGAGTACCGCTGATAAGAGCCAGCCGCCCCCAGGAACGACAAAAGCCGTCGCCGCCCTGCCTGCTGTGCCCAAACCGGAGCCCAAGCCCGAGAGTCAAGCGGCAAAAATCCTCCCGCCCCCTGATTACCAGAAAATTGTGAAGGAGAAATTGGCGGAAAACGGTCTTTCCGGTCTCAAGGTGACCCAGGACGGCAAAAATCGGGTCACCATTTCCGGCACCGTCAAGAGCCAGAGTCAGAAAGATAAGGTGATCCAGGTAGTTTCGGCGGCAGCGTTATCCGTGCCGGTGGACTACAAACTGGCGGTGGCCAGTGAGAAGCGCCCCAAACCCGCTCCTCCGCCACCTCGGCGACCCCAGGAAGTTTTGAGCGAGATTCCGGAGAGTCCCAGAAGACCCTTGTCTCCTAAACTGGACCCCGGTACTTTGCGTCCCGGTGCCAGCGAGGTCCAACGCAAACCTTTGCCCCCTCGCCTGGATTAGGGTAAGAAAGGCTGGGTCAGAGGCCGAAAGCTGAGTATCCACCATGCATTCCCCCCTCAGGCGGTTTTCAGCCGATACACTTCGATTTCCTTCAACCCCTTGGGGGTCTCCATCCGGGTGACAAACTCCACGGGATAGCGATCCTTGATAGCCAGATAGGTCTCTTTGCCCAGATAGATAGACCCGGGCTCAGCCAGGGATTGGAGCCGGTTGGCAACGATAACCACCTCCCCCAGAACAGTGTATTCCATGCGTTTGAGGGACCCGAGATAGCCCGCCAGCATCTCCCCGGTATTAACCCCGATGCGGGTGCGGAATTTCTTGGCCGCGTCTTCCTTTTCAATAAATCGCCGTTGCTGTTCCTGCATTAACATGGCCGCCTTGATGGCCCGGGGGGCATGATCGTCGTAGGGAAAGGGAGCCCCGAAAACGGCCACCAACCCGTCGCCCACATATTTGTCCAGGGTGCCTTCGCAGGCAAAAATAATGTCGGTCATCAGGGTGAAATAACGGTTGAGTAGATCGGCGATTTCTTGAGGGGCAAGGCGCTCGCTCAGACGGGTGAATCCCTGGATATCGCTGAACAGGACGGTGGCATGGACCCGGCTGGTATCCAAGAAAATTCCGCCTTTGGCCAAGCAGTCCTTGGTGACGATTTCCACCACCGTGGGGGAGAGAAAGCGCTCCAGAGTACTGCGGATAGTGGACTCCAGGTAGAGACGCTCTTTGAGCCGAAAGTTTTTGATCCCCGCTGCCACCTGGTTGGCGAACAGGGTAATCATGATCAACTCCTCGTCGCCGAACTTGCCGGGGAAGGGGTCCTCCAGATAGATGGCCCCCAGGATTTCCTGGTCGTGCAGGAGGGGGGCGCAGATGGCCGACTGCACTCCTCTTTGCATCATAGTTTTCGAGGCCTCCAGATCATGGCCCACCAGCAAGGATTTTTTCTCGGCCAGCGCCTGCCGTACCACTTCCTCACTATAAACCAGTCCTTTGCCGGCGCTAATGGATTGCTGGAGGCGACCCTCGGGGTCCGTCAGGATCAAGAAGCCAGAGGCGGACTTGATGCTTTCCAGCACGATTTCCAGGACCGCCTGGAGAAAGTCCGATAGATTGGCGTTGGAGACCAGCAACTGGCTGAGCTTGTGCAGGATGACATAATTGGAATCAATAGTTTTGTGGTGATCCAGGGTGGCGTCCTTCACCACAAAATCCAGGGGATTGATCGTCTTAGTGCCCTGTCTCTCAAAGATAACCATGTTTCTGCCCACGGTTATATGATCCCCATGGCTCAGTTTGGCTTTAGTCACCGCCGTGTCGTTGATATAGGTACCGTTGACGCTGCCCAGGTCTTCTATAAAATAGGCTCGATTTTCGAAATAAATCCGGGCATGACGGCGGGATACGGTGCTGTCGTTGAAGCTGATTTCATTGATAATGCCAGCTTCGGAGTCATTTCGACCTAAGTGCAGTTCTTCCTTAACAAGGGGGATTATTTCTTCCTTGCCGTCAAATTTTTTGATGACCAGCCTGACCATGGAAAGCTCCCATTAACTCCCTTATTGTTTTCTTCACTCTAGAGTACCCTGGGAAAAAGTCAATCCCATGCGAACCAAGCCCGGGCTACGACACCTAATCCTCTAAACGAACCCATCACCAAAGAGACTTTTCAAGAATTCTATTAGTTGATAACTGCTATTAATGCGCTTATCAAGAGGGTCTGGGTGTGTTTCACTATCCAGATCATATTTACAACTTTTCCGGGTTTGAGGATAATTGCCGGTTTTGGGAAGATATGTCGTAGCCAGTCATCACAAGGGTTTTCCCTATGCGCCCGGTTTCACCATTACCGGGCTCGACCCTTTCTAGGTCTGCGAACTGCTGCGGCTACTGCCAGTTCCCCGGGACCCGCTCCGGAATTTTCGGCAGGCATGTCGGGAAGAGGGGGTAACACCCATGAAGGCGCTCTTGGATTTTATGAGGATCTACAGCCGGTAGGCGATTACCATTTCAATCGACCCGGAGAATGTGGCAAGATATACATCCGAGAAAAGATTGATCCTAACTCTCTTTCAAGAGAGGGGATAGAATTGGGGTTTTAGGTTCATGGGCTTAAAGGCAGAAGGCCGGACGGAGGAACGTTCGGTTAGGCGTTTTATATTAAATAGTAAGCGGGATCGCCTTCCTTGAAATTCTTTTTGATGTGACTTTTAAATATATTTTGATTTTCAAGCTTTAATTCTTGGAATCTTGATTTCCAAATGCCATACGCGGCCCACGAATAACCCCATATTTGTTCGCGACTCATCGTGCGGAATGAATAATTAACTAATTCAAAATAGTCGTCTTCAATATTATTATCTTTAATATCTATTAATGAACCTAAATCTATTAACCATTCAGCGAAATGACCGTATTGACTCCAGGCCCCATGTTCTTCTGTGAAGGTTTTTTTCTTTTTTAAAACATCAATTAGGACTTTTATTAACTTTCTGTCTCTCGGATCAATATTTAATGTTGAGGCTTGCAATAATATATTGCTAAATGATGTTCTATGTTTAATATAGTCATCCAAATAAATATGAGTGCCATTCATTACATTTAGTAGATTATCGGCTTCTGATACTAATTTTATTGCATCATCATTTTTGTTGTCTATTCCGCTTAATAAATCATCAATCTCTGTCAATTGGATAACTTGTATTCCATAAGAAAATGAATAAAATATTTGGAATATCTCATCAACAAAGTCGCGGTTAACCAAAAATATATCACTTTTTCTCAACGATACTGCTTTGTTAACCTGAGCCTCGTTAAAAATTCTATTAAGATTAAAGTCGCCTAATGAATAGCCCATTATTACTACAGTTGTTTCTTGTAGTAATGTGTAAAACTTTCTAGATAAATAATTATCTTTATGTTGATATTTAAAATAGTCACTAATTGTAAGCAAAATTGAAGATGGTTTTGCTATACAACCATGTATATGAAAAATATTTTGACCAACATTTGATTTTGGTATTGGGAATCCATCTACAAATACTTTTGACCTGCCCTGACCTGCCCTGACCTGCCCCCAGTAGTTGTACCAAGTTTTAAGTTAGGATGGGGGTCAAGTCAAGCCAGAGATCCTGGCGGAGCATAGCATAGCCAGGATCTCTGGGCATCATCTGTATGGCTTCGGGTGCGGGTGGCCGATAACCCAAGGCACTGTGAGGCCTTACCGTATTGTATTCCCGCCGCCAGCGCTTTATCAGGATCTGGGCCTCCTTCAGGGTGTAGAAAATCTCCCCGTTGAGCAACTCATCCCGTAGCTTCCCATTGAAGCTCTCGTTGTAACCATTCTCCCAGGGACTGCCAGGTTCAATGTAGAGCGTTTTGACCCCTACTCGGCTTAACCACTCCCGAACCGCCCTGGCCGTAAACTCCGGCCCGTTGTCCGATCGGATATAGTCTGGTGGGCGCCGGGACACAAACAGCTCCGTCAACCGATCCAACACCGCATCTGCATCAAAACGTCGGGCCACCTCGATGGCCAGGCATTCTCGCGTGTACTCATCAATGATGGTAAGCATACGGAAAGCTTTGCCATCGTGGGTCCGCGCCATCACGAAGTCATAGGACCAAACATGGTTCGGCCAGCATGGCCGGAGACGAACACAAGATCCATCGGTTAACCACAATCTGCTCCGCTTTGGCTGCTTCTGGGGCACCTTCAGCCCTTCCTGTCGCCAGATTCGTTCCATTCTCTTATGGTTCACCACCCAGCCGTCACTTCGCAGCAACGCCAGGATGCGGCGATAGCCGTATCGCCCATACCTGGTGGCATAGCCAATGATGGCAGCAGTCAGCCCCACCTCGTCATCAGGCTCGGTGGCTTCGTAACGCTGGGTCGCACGCGGTTGCCCAATCACCCCGCAGACACGGCGTTCCGACACCGGCAGAGCCTTCCGGATATGTTCGATGCATTGCCGGCGACGGGTCGGGCTTAGAAGTTTCCCCTTACCGCCTCCTGGAGGATTAGTTTGTCCAGGGTGAGATCCGCCACCGCCCGCCTCAGCCGAGTATTCTCTTGCTCCAGGGCCTTGAGCCGCTTGGCCTGCTCTACCTTTAAACCACCATACTCCCGGCGCCAGCGATAGAAGGTCTGTTCGGCAATGCCCAAGGTACGGCAAACTTGGCCCGCCGTCTCCCCCTGGGCCAGGGCCACCTCTGCTTCCCGCAGCTTCCCAATGATCTGCTCCGGCGTATAACGCTTCCTGCTCATCTACCTGCCTCCCTTCGATCCACTACTCTAACATAACTTGTGGATCAGTTTTTGGGGGGCAGGTCAATCGGCCGACGCGGCCTCGAGGACAATCTGCATGGCATCTTCCGGAAAAGAGACATAACACCGGCTGCCCGATTTTTCTTTCTCCAGAAAACCCAAGGCCTTCGGCGGATGTTCGGTATAAAAAGAAAGATTCTTATCTCTTTCGACCTCATTGAGATGATGGCGCTGTGCGAAGTTTATTTCGACCTTTTGCTCTTTCAACTGAGGGGGCTCAAGAAACTTGCCTTTAAAAACAAACGATCGTGCTTCGGTAAATGGCTCGTGATATATAGAGTCCCAGTTATCTTTGTAGCGACTGTCTTTCAAGTCAAGGTACCTGGGTAATGAATTGGTTCCAGGGTTGATTGTTTTTCACCATAGCATTGAGGATGAGAACGAGTTTGCGCATACAGGCGGTGAGGGCCAGTTTTTTGGGTTTGCCGGCGGCCAACAAGCGTTGGTAAAAGGCGCGGATCACCGGATTCCATCGAGAGGCCACCACCGCCGCCATATAAAGCATGCGGCGCAGGTAGCTGCGGCCACCCCGGATCATCCTTTTTCCCCGGAAGCGGCCGCTATCCCGGTTATAAGGGGCCACCCCCACCAGGGCCACGGTTTTTTTGCCGGGCAGCGTGCCCGCCTCCGGCAACTGGGCGATGACGGCCCGAGAAACGATCGGTCCGATGCCGGGGATGGTCCGTAACAAGCGGTCACGGTCCCGCCAGAGGGGACTCTGGCGGATCTGGTCGCTGAGATCCTGGTCCAACTGCTCCAGGCGTTGACTCAACCAGGTAAGATGCGCCTGGATATCCTGGCGGACCGCAGGGATGAAGGTTTTCTCCAGGCGGTTTTTCTCCTGGCCGATCATCTTCACCACCTGCAGGCGCCGCTGCAGGGCCGCCTTGAGTATCTGCTGGGCCTGGTCCGGCAAGGGGCGGGGTTCGGGCCGCAGGGCCTCGGCGAAGTGGGCCAAGACCTGGGCGTCGATCTTATCGGTCTTGGCCAGCTTGCCGGTGGCGCCGGCGAATTTTCGCACCGCCTGGGGATTGACCAGGGCCACCGGCAGTTGGGCCTCGGCCAGGGCCGCGGTCACCAGGAACTCATACCCCCCGGAGGCCTCCAGCACGATGAGCTGGGGTTTGAGGGCCGCCAGGCGCTTCACCAGCTGCTTGATGCCGCGATCGTCGTTGGGGGTGACAAAATGGCGATTCTGGGGCCGTACGGCCACATCCAGGTGTTGCTTGGAGACGTCGAGGCCGACAAAAACTTGCGTCTTCATAGCTTGCTTTCCCGTCCTTGTACATGCGAGATCATGGTCTCAGGTGACTGTTCGGGTTAGGGCAAGCGGGACGTGGCGCCCATGCTACAAAACGGTCTTCGAAGACCCAGGGGCGGTCGGGCTGCCACGTCCGCAACCGTTGGCCCCAGGGGCAGGCCCATGGGCCTGCCCCTGGGGGAGAAACTTGTTGACCTTGGGCACATATCTTACCCCATGAGAGGTGCCAGGGGAAGGTGCCGACTGCTTTGTTAAGATACAAGGGGCGCAATGGATTAAATATAGAGTTAAGCCCGAAGCTGTAATCGCAACTCCAGCTATCGATAAGGATAGAGTATCGAATGCTATTCGACAGCCTGCATCGGTAATCCCTAATTATTTTTTTAATCTCCTTATCGCGATCTTCGGTTGCGTTGGAGAGCTTAGCTCTCTTTTCTGCAGGTTTTTGGACTTCTGGTTCCGTTGGTTTCGGTTTTGGTTTTCCCTTTGCTACAAAGGCAGGATGCGATGGCCGGACAACCTTTTGACCCGCACTCTTTTTGGCCCAATATCCCCTTGGTGGAACAGGAACCTGGTTACGAGCACACAACTTTGCCATTGCGCGATCGGAGACGCCATAGTCATTGACAAGATGCTGCATGGGTTTCGACCACACCAATTCATAGAGCTGTTCTCGGGTCAAAGACAAATGACTGCGATCTTGATTTTCTTTTCCGGTAAACTGCGGATTATCCTTCATGCCTGAAAATCCTTTTTCTAAACGCATCCTCAACCATTTTAATCCTTAGGATAATTATCTTCCCGCCCTTATCAAGCGGACGATCCTAACCCTGATGGATAAGCTGAAGGGAATGCTGATATTGCCATTATCCGCACTCCGGATATCTTTGTATGTGATTCGAATATAAGAATTTTCGAAAGAAGAGGCTTTGGGAGATGGTCTCCGAATTGAATCAGAAAATCCCCTAATGTCTCATTCTGAGCATACGACCGGGCCGCTGTACCCGGAAAAGTGAGGAATTATGCGGATTTTAAGCAAATCCCCGCTTCGGCACCAGTTGATTAAATGAGGCGTAATCTTAAGTGGTTACGCCTTTTGTTTTGGCGGTTCGCCGCCTAATGTCCCCAAATTTGCCCCACGCAGAACCTCATAAAGACTCGCTTCTTCAGTAATCACCTGGCAACCTCCGGGCTTTCGTTTGCGGAAATGGGATTCATTAAATCGTTAAATAAATTAATTAACATATGTTAATAATAAACAAGGTTAACAGGGAATAAATCATTTAAGTAATTGAAATAACTTGATATTGGTTTTTGGCACTATTATTGCTCTTTTAAAAAATTGAATTTTTCAGCTTAACTCGTAAAAGGAGATAGATAATGGCAACGGTAGATCTTGCCACTCTTAAGGCCGCGGCCGTGGTGGATTGCCGGGGCAGCGCCTGCCCGGGGCCGCTAATGGAAGCCAAGAAGGCCATCGGCAGGGTAAAGGTAGGGGAGGTCCTGGAAGTGCTCTCCAATGATCCGGGCACCAAGAGTGATATGCCCCTGTGGGCCAACAAAGTGGGTCACGAATTCCTGGGCTCTTTGCCCGCCGACGGCTACGACCGCATCTTCGTGGTCCGGAAAAAGTAAACGGGAGCCTTCATGGCGGCCGGGAAGTATGCGGGGAAAATCCTGATTCTGGCCACGGAGAGCTGCGCCTACCCCGGGGCGGATGCCGTGGGCCAGGGGCACCAGGGCTATCCGGCCAACACCTACATCTTGCGGGTCAGGGCGCCGGTGCTCTTCCCTGAGAAATTTTATCTGGACTGCTTCGACAAAGGCATCGCCGGCATCATCATCATGTCCTGCGGGGTGGAGTGTCCTTACGAAGGGGCGTATGAGGCTTTGGCCCAGCGCATCGACCGGGTCTATCCGCTGATGAAGGCCAGGGGCCTGGACATTCGCCGGCTCCGGCTCACCGCCATCTGTACGGTTTGTACCCGGGCCTTCGTGAAGGAAGTGCAGCAGATGAATGACCTCATCTCGGAGTTGGGCCCGCCGGGGAGCGAAGCGGCGGCGGCCGGCGCCGCTTAGGCTTGATCACCGGTGACTGGCTCTCTGAGGAACAGCAGGCATGATAGTTCAACAAAGTTCACGCTACGACGCCCTGGTTCTGGGCGGGGGCATTGCCGGGTTGGAGGCGGCCCTCTCGCTCGCCGACCAGGATTTCTCGGTGGCGGTGGTGGAAAAAGACGCCTCCATCGGGGGCAAGATGATCCGGCTCTCCAAGGTCTTTCCCACCCTGGATTGCTCCAGCTGCATCACCACCCCCAAGATGGCGGCCGCGGCCCATCATCCCAACATCACCCTCTTCACCTACTGTGAGCTGCAAACCCTTATACGCCGGGGCGACGATCTGGTGGCGACGATTCAGCAAAAGCCCCGCTATGTGGACGTAGAAAAATGCATCGGCTGCCGGCAGTGCGAATATCAATGTCCCGTCATGGCGCCCGATGACGAACAAGGCGGCTTTGCGGCTCGGAAGGCCATATACATTCCCTTTTCCAACGCCATTCCCCAGAAGGCCCTGATAGATCCGGAGAATTGCATCCTGTGCGGCCGGTGCGCCAAGGTGTGCCCCACCCAGGCGGTTAACTACTTTGAGCAGCCGGAGGACTTCACCCTGACGGCCGCCACTGCGGTGATCGCCACCGGATTCGAGATGACGCCCCTTAAGGACAAGACCCAGTACGGCCAGGGGCAGATACCCAATGTGATTACGGCGCTGCAGATGGAAAGGCTGCTGGCCCCCCACGGCCCTTACAACCGGGTGCTGCGGCCCTACGACGGCATGGAGCCGGATAACGTCGCCTTCATCCAGTGCGCCGGCTCCCGGGACCAGAGTATGGGGGTGCCGTATTGCTCCCGGGTCTGCTGCATGTATGCCATCAAGGAGGCCATGCTCCTGTCCGGCTCCTTGCCCTTGGCGGACCTCACCGTTTACTACCTGGATATCCGGGCCTTCGGGAAGGGCTATGAGCAGTTTTTCCAAAACGCCCAGGCCATGGGGGTGAATTTCGTCAAAGGCAAGGTGGCCTATCTTGATCCGGGCGACAACGGCGCCGTCCGGGTGCGCTACGAATCCCAGGAAGCGGCAGGCGGGGTGCAGGTGGCCGAGCATGACCTGGTGGTGCTGTCTCTGGGCCTGTTGCCGGGTTGGCTTCCGGAAGGCCGTTGCACCCTCTCCACCGGTGCCGATAATTTCATTAAAACCGTGAAGCCCAAACTGGCCCCCACCCTGACCGATTTGGAAGGGGTGTTTGTCGCCGGCGCCGCTGCCGGACCCAAGGATATCGTAGACAGCATCGTGGAAGCGGGCGCTGCAGCCATGGAGGCTTCCCGGTATCTGGCGGCCCGGAAGGTCAAGGCAGCAAGTTAAGAGGGCTATTGGAATAGTAAGCATTTATTTGGTGAATTTGGCTTTTGGGAGCGACCTATAATGGCCATTTAGCATTTTATTCCCTCCCCCTTGAGGGGGGAAGGTAGGGTGGGGGTGGCATCGTCTTTGGAGGTTTGAGTGACAAGTTGCCACCCTCCCCCCAGCCCCCTCCCCTCGCAGGGAGGGGGAGTTTGTCGATCCTAATTCCGGTCATTGCTGGATTAACGAAAGCTAAATGACATTGCGTCTAGAAAAACCTCTTTTGGTCTGATGATTTTGCCTGGAGCGGGCTGATGGCGAAACGCAAAAAATCTGAACCCTTTCCCGCAAGCAAAGTGGGGGTTTACGTTTGCCATTGCGGCGGCAATATTTCCGACGCCGTGGACGTGGAAAAGGTCTGTGAGCAGGCCCGTCGGGTGCCCGGAGTGGTGGTGGCCCGGGCCAATATGTTCATGTGCTCCGATCCCGGCCAGGAAATGATTATCGAGGATCTTAAAAGCGGCCTGGTGGACCGGGTGGTGGTGGCCTCCTGCTCCCCCAGCCTGCATGAAACCACCTTCCGCCGGGCCCTGGCCCGGGCCGGGGCCAATCCTTATGTCTACGAGCACGCCAACCTGCGGGAGCAGGTGAGCTGGGTGCACCACGGAGCCGAGGCCACCGAGAAGGCCACCCGGCTGGTGGCCGCGGCCGCCACCAAGGCCGGATTGCTGCAGCCCCTTGATCCCATCCGGGTCGAGGTGCACCGGCAGGCCGTGGTCATCGGGGGCGGGGTGGCCGGCCTCAAAGGCGCCCTGGAGTTGGCCGAGCGAGGCCTTCCCGTGATTCTCGTGGAAAAGAGCCCGTTCCTGGGGGGGCAGGTGGCGCAGTTGCACCGCCTGGCGCCTTGGGGCGAAACCGCCTCTGAAATCGTTGGCGAGCTCGCCGGCGCGGTCCTGGCTCATCCGGCCATCACGGTTCACACCTACGCCCAGCTGGAAGGCTTTGAGGGCTATATCGGCAATTTCAAACTAAAAGTGGTGAAAAAGCCCCCGGAAAACGGGGAATACCAGGGCAGGTTGGCAAGGCTGAGCCAATCTGGCCGGGGTCTGGGGGAATATGTGCCCTTTGTGGGCGTCATGCCCGCGGCGATCAAGGAAGGCCGGGAAGAGCTTGACCTGGAACGCCGGGGTCATGGTGCTGGCCACCGGTTTTCGGCCCTACCGACCCCGGCAGGGGGAATACGGCTATCAGGATTTTTCCGAGGTGGTCACCCTGCCGGAGCTCATCCGCCTGCTGGCCGAGGCCCCGCCGGGCGGCGATACCCTGGTGCTGAACGGGCTGCCTATCCGTAGCGTGGCCCTAATCCATTGCGTGGGCAGCCGCCAGATCCCCGGCATCCATGCAGAAAATGAAGGGGGCTATCTCAACGAGTACTGCTCCCGCACCTGCTGCAGCGCCACGCTCTACGCCGCCAAGGAGATCCGGGACCGCTACCCCCAAACCCGGGTCTTTGATTTTTACCGGGACATTCGCACTTACGGCCGGGGACAGGAGGAACTCTACACCCAGGCGGCCCAAAACCGGGTGGTATTTTTCCGCTTCGAGGCCGGGGAGGAGCCGCAGGTCCTGAAGAATTCCCACCCCACCGGGCACCCGCTGCTGGTCAAGGTGAAAGATGTTCTGACCTTCGGCGAGGAATTGGAAGTGCCGGTGGACCTGGTGGTGCTGGCGGTGGGCCAGGAGCCCAACCTCATCGCCGACCTGGTGGAGAAGATGAAGATCCCCGTGGGCGCCGACCGCTTCCTCCAGGAAGTGCATCCCAAACTGCGCCCGGTGGAAGTCTCCGTGGCCGGCATCCTACTGGCCGGCACTTGCCAGGCCCCCTTCGACGTGGGCGAGACCTGTGCGGCCGCGGGGGCCGCGGCGGTCAAGGCCGCCGCCATTCTCACCCGGGGCTATGTGGAACTGGACCCCTTTGTGGCGGAGGTGGATCTCAGCCAATGCGTGGGCACCGGCGCTTGCGTGGAGGCCTGCCTGGCGGCAGGGGCCCTGGCCCTGGTGGACCTGGAGGTGGAGGGCCGGAAGGTGAGAAGGGCCCAAGTCAACCCGGCCTTGTGCCTGGGCTGCGGCGCCTGTGTGGCGGTTTGCCCCGAAAACGCCATTAACGTTCAGGGCTGGACCCTGAAGCAGTACGAGGCCATGGTGGATATGATCGTCTCCGACGAGTACCTGGAAGGGGGCTGATTTAGTAACAAGCCGTAGGGGCGGACCCATGTGTCCGCCCAGATGAGGGCGCACACGCAGGTGCGCCCCTACCCAAAAACCGGCGAGGGCGCCGGCGCTACCTTCCATGAGGTTTATTGATGTCTGACACTGCGGTGGAAAGCGAGTCCGGGAAAGAGGCCCTGAAAAAACTCAAGGCGGCCCGCAAAGCGCAGATTGCCGCGGCCACCGGCCGGATGAAAGAGCAGCGCCGGGCGGTGAAAGCCATCAAGGCGTGCTTAGAGGGGGCGGAGCTGACGGTGCCCGAAATCGCCGCGGCCACGGGTTTGCCGGTCTCAGAGGTTCTCTGGTTCGTGGCCTCTCTAAAAAAATATGGAGAAATCCTGGAAGGGCCGAAGGCCGGCAGCTATTACCGCTACCGACTGGGCCAACCGGTGGCCGCCGAAACTGAGCCGGGCCCTGATGCCTAAAGTCCCCCTTTGACAAAGGGGGATTTAGGGGCAATACGTTCACTTAAGGGGTTCTTTTTAAGGAATTGGTGGGCAGTGCCCACCCTACATTTTTGCCGTCTTCTTGTCATGCTGAGCGAAGCGAAGCATCTCGTATTTAGAGATTCTTCGGTCGCCTTCGGCTCCCTCAGAATGACAAATTAGTAGTCGGTGCCAAAGTGAACAGCATTGGATTTAGGGGATTTCGGGCACTATCCCCCCCTCCCCCTTAGAAAAGGGGGGAATAGAAAAAGCTTCGAAAGATTTAGCGAAGCCGAGAAAACGGACATGGCACTGGTAAATCCCGATTTTGCCGAAGAGCTCAAACCCTTCGGCGTGGACACGGCCCTCACGTGCTTCAACTGCGGCACCTGTACGGCCATCTGTCCCCTCATCTTCGAGCATTTCCCCCGGCAAATGATCCGCTATGTCCAGGTGGGGGCCAGGGAAAAGATCCTGGAACAGGCCCAGGAACTCTGGCGCTGCCTGCACTGCGGGCTGTGCACCCAGACCTGTCCCCGCCAGGCCAACCCCGGCGAACTCATCCTGGGGCTGCGCCGCTATGTGGTGGCGCACTGGAGGAGGGCGTAAGATGTATCACCCCAGGGACATCATCGACCTCATCGCCACTAATGTCCGAAAGACCCGCAATCCCTTCGGGGTGCCCGGCTCCCGGCTCAACACCTGGTGGCGGGGGGCGGGCGGCTTCACCCGGCGGGCGGGGGACGCCCTGCTGTTCACCGGCCTGATGTATCAGGCCGTACCCTATATCGAAGCCACCACCCGATACCTGGAGCGCTTTGAGGGCACCCGTTGGGCCGACTACCTGCGGTTTAGCCGCTTCAGCCGCTATCTCCCCAGCTTCCTGGTGGGCCGGGGGTTTTCCCTCCTGACGACCCAGGCGGAGAGGAAGAAGTTTGACGGCATCCTGCTCTCCATCTGCCGGCTCCTGACGAAATCCGGCGTGGACTTCTTCTATCACCCGGAAATGGACTTCTACAGCGGCATCCTGCTCTACGACCTGGGGGACCAGGAGGGCTTTGTGGAGCACGCCAGGTTCGTGGCCCGGACCCTGAAACTGCACGGCGTCCGAAAAATCATCACCGTTGACCCCCACACCACCTATGCCTTTAAAGAGCTTTATCCTAAATACACCGGGGTAAGCTTCGATGTGACCCCTTATTTCAGCTTACTGCGAATCAATGCGGCAGGCGGCGGCAACGGTAAACCGCCGGTGGCCATCCACGACCCCTGTTTTTACGGCAGATACCTGAAACTCTCGGAGGGGCCCCGCCAGGTGCTGCGCAGCCTGGGCCTGAAGTACGTGGAAGTGCGCAATTGCGGCGAGTTCACTTCGTGCTGCGGCGGCCCGGCGGAGTCGGTGTCCCCGGCCCTGAACCGGGAGATTCTCGGCCGCCGGGTGGCGGAACTTAAGGCCAGCGGCGCCCCGGTGGTCACCATGTGCCCCATCTGTCTGGCGAACCTGCTCAAGGCGGGGCTGCCCGCGGAAGACCTGGCCAGCCTGGCGGCCCGCCATTGTTAGGATGCTACCTGGGAAAAAGCATCGTAGGCGTGTGATTTATCACGCCCTTCAGGACGCAGTCGATTGCGCCCCTTACAAAAATTTATCCCCGGTTTGCTTTCCAGGGTTTGGAATGGACAGGTTATATCAGCCTGCTATTTTTTAAATGGGGCAGGATCTGACCCCGGCCCCTGCACTAATATTTTGCACCTGAAATCAAAAAACAGGAGGTCCAACATGGCGGAAGAAAAGGAAAAAATCGTGTTAATCTCCACCCATGCGGGGGAAGATCCGGAACGGGCCATCTTTCCCTTATTGCTGGCCAATGCGGCCCAGGCCATGGACGTGGAAGCCGTGGTCGTGTTGCAGGGTAACGGGGTGTATGCGGCCAAAAAAGGCTATGCCGACAACATTTCGTTTCCCGGCCTGACCCCTTTAAAGACGCTGGTGGAGAACTACGTCGCCAACGGCGGCAAGTTTCTGGTCTGAATCCCCTGCCTCGAGGAGCGCAAGATCAGTCAGGCTGACTTGATCCAGGGAGTAGAATTGGTTAAGGCGGGGCGGTTGATTGTTGAAATGACCAGCGCCAAATCCACTGCAGTTTATTAAAGATACGGACCGGACGCGGCCGGGGCCTGGAGCAAGGGCCCCGGCCGCTTATTTCTGGAGCATCAAAGCCACCAGGCCCGCGCCCACCATCCCCAGGGCGATGAAGTCGCCATAGCGCAGCCACCAGGAGAAGGCGCCTTTGGTGGCGCCGGCGGCCTGCTGCCCGCGGCCGCGGCGGCGCCCCAGGCTGTTCAGGAGCAGCAGGGCGAATCCGCCGATGATGAGGAAATGTTCCAGCCTGAGGGTTTCCAACTTATCTCCGAGGTGGCGGTTTGGCAGGCGATCCTTGGAAAAATTCGGCCCCAGGTGAGACCGGCCTGGAAAAATGGCGGAGAGAGAGGGATTCGAACCCTCGGTGGAGGTTTCCCCCCACACTCGCTTAGCAGGCGAGCACCTTAGGCCAGCTCGGTCATCTCTCCGCGGGGGCCAGACGAAAAATTAAGGCCGCTGAGGCCTTATCTGCCACTATTTTATCTAAGCGGTGTCACATTATCAACGACTTAATCTGGCGGAGGGAGTAGGATTCGAACCCACGGACCTTGCGGTCTCTGGTTTTCAAGACCAGCGCCTTAAGCCACTCGGCCATCCCTCCCCTTGCAAGTTTTTTAACACCGGGGCAGAACCTTGTCAATCTGAGGCTCTAGCGGCTGGGAAAGTCGGGCCTTCTGGCCCGCCTTTCCCAGCCACCTTCCGCGGGGGTTGGGAGGGGAGTTTGAGGGGAGGGCGGGGGAACCTCGTTCCCCCGGTCCTCCCCTCAAAAACCATTTTCAATTCCGCTTATCCAGCACCCGCTGGGCCTTGCCTTCGCTGCGGGGCAGGGTGTTGGGCTCCACCAGTTCCACGCTGGGGGTCACCAGGAGCTCGCTCTTCAGCGCCTCGGTGATACGTTTCTGCAAGCGGGTGAGATACTTAAGATCCTCTTGAAAAAAATTCGCCTGCACCTCCACCTTGACGTGCATCACGTCGTTGAAGTTCTCCCGGGTCAGTTCCACCAGGTATTGGGTCCCCACCTCGGGCATGGCCATGAGCACTTTGTCGATCTGCAGGGGGAAGATGTTGACCCCCTTGATGATGAGCATGTCGTCGCTGCGGCCCTGGATGCGGGCCAGGCGCCGGAAGCTGCGGCCGCAGGGGCAGGGCGAGGCCTCGAAAGAAGTCAGGTCCCGGGTGCGGTAGCGGAGGAGCGGCATGCCCTCCCGGGTGAGGTTGGTGAAGACCAGCTCCCCCAGTTCCCCGGGCGCCACCGGCTCCAGGGTCCGGGGGTCCACCACCTCCAGGAGGAAGGAGTCTTCCCAGACGTGCATGCCGTTTTGCTCCGGGCATTCGAAGGCCACGCCGGGGCCGTTCATTTCGGAGAGGCCGTAGGAGTTGTAGGCCTTGACGCCGTAGGCGGCCTCGATCCGGCGGCGCATGTCCTCGGAGTGGGGCTCCGCGCCGACGAAAGCCAGGCGCAGCGGCAAATCCCGGGGGTCGAGCCCGCTTTTGGCAAAGGTGTTGAGCAGGTACAGGGCGTAGCTGGGGATGATGTGCACCGCGGTGGTGCCGAACTGCTGCATGAGCTGGAGCTGGCGGGCGCTGTTGCCCGCGCCCGCGGGAATGGTCAGGGCTCCCAGGCGCTCGGCCCCGTAGTGAAAACCCAGCCCGCCGGTGAACAGCCCGTAGCCCATCATGTTTTGAAAGACGTCGTCGGCCCGCAGGCCGGCCATGTACATGGAGCGGGCCACCAGGTCGGCCCAGGTGGCGATATCGTGCCGGGTGTAATAGATGACCGTGGCCTGGCCGGTGGTGCCGGAAGAGGCGTGCAGGCGCACGATGTCCGTGAGGGGCACCGTGAGCATCTCGGACCCCCGGGCCCTGAGCTCTTCCTTGGTGGTCACGGGAATGCGGCGGATATCTTCCAGGGACTTGAGGTTATCCGCGGATACGCCCGCTTCTTGCAGCCGGGGGCCGTAAAAGGGGCTGCGGGCGGCCCGGGCCAGGGTCTGCCGCAGGCGCTTGAGCTGCAGTCCCTGCAATTCCGGCCCTTTCAAGGTTTCAATGACTTTATCCCAATACAACGTCTTCTCCTTGAGCTCGCCGCTGGGAGGATAGACCGGCTGGAAAGGAATTGTAGAGACGCCGGGGCTTGCAAGAAAACGGCGGGTCCGCAGGCCCACCGGAGAAAATTATATAATCTTTTTCCCGGCCTGCCAACCGGGGTGATTTGAGGCCCCGGGAAAGTGCTTTCCCAGTGCAAGGGCTTGGGCCCGACGGCCCCTCACCATCCCTTTCTGGAACCAAGCACCACCCCACTCCGCAATGACTTCATAATCCCCCTAAATCCCCCTTTAGGAAAGGGGGACTTAAAAGAACGCAATTTCTTGGTTAATCAGCAACTTCCCTTCATCCCCCCTTTTCTAACGGGGGGATAGAGGGGGGATTATAGATAACGACATCAGGCGACACCAGGCTAATTTTATATAGACCGCCCCCTTTTCCGACTTTTTTCAGAGGTCTCGCTTATCCAAAAATTTTCCCCGGCCCTCCCCTCAAAATTACTTTTTGATTACCCCTCGCCTTCCAGAAAAAACCGCCACTGGCAGAACATCTCCGGCGGGTGGGGATCCGGCGGCGCAAAGATGCATTCGGTGCGGATGCGGGGGTCGATTTCCCGGGCAAAACTCTCAAACTCCGCCCGATGCATCTCTTTACAGCGGTACTCTTCGAGCCCCCGCTGGAGGCGGGCCACCTGGGTGGGGCAAGAGGGCACGGTGATGACCACTTCGTCGGGCTGCTGCTCAATCCGGTACCCCACCAGAATATGCCAGGGCCAGTAATGCATGGCCTGGACGAAACCCGCCAATCCCCGCTCCCGGATCTCGAATTTGTTTATCAGGTCTCTGACGGCCAGGGCCGGGACTTTGCCCCAGACTTTTTCGTTCACCCGGTCCGCGGCGCCTTCGCCGTAGAGCTCGGCGAGGTAGATGTACCAGAAGGAGTCCATCACCCGGTAGTGCCAGAGCAGGAACTCGATATAGCGCCGCAACTCCGGGGCCGTCATGCCTTGAAACATCGCCAGGTTCATAAGTTCCCTTCCTTGATCTGAAAATAGCCAGCCGCGGCCAACTTCCCTTCTTCAGCCCAGGGCCGCATCGGCGCCGGCGCCCATCCTCCCGGGGGCGGCGCGTCCACTGAGCCCCTGGGATCATTGCAACTGATTCATTATACTTCCAAATAACTTTTCAGACCATGGGGCTTCCGGACCCTCTCAACCGTGCCCCGCTTATTCCCGAAAAAAATTTTATCACCCTTGATTCTTCATTTTTGGTAATTATTACTAAAAAGGAATTTATATTTATTTAGAGATGAAGTCAGTCTTAGAGCCCGGCCTTCCAGGCCCAGTTAGTTTATGGCCGGGCAGAACTTCTGGAGAATTTGAACCGCCAGGGAGGAAAAGATGTCCAAGCCCGAAGAAATGTGGCAGTGCCAGGTCACCAACTGCGGTTACATTTACGACCCGGCCCGCGGGGATAAGAAAGGGAAAATCCCCCCGGG
Organism: uncultured delta proteobacterium; assembly: GCA_963790655.1. GTDB lineage: Bacteria > Desulfobacterota > Desulfobaccia > Desulfobaccales > 0-14-0-80-60-11 > DASWLF01. Next base: position 160,626 of record CAWBPT010000013.1, read on the forward strand.
GACCCGGTTTGAGGATCTGCCGGAGGACTGGAAATGTCCTTGCTGCGGGGCCTCCAAGCAGATGTTCCGGCCCCTGGCCGGACCGGGTTCGGTGGCGGAGCAGCAGGATAAATGCTCCCATTGACCGGGCGCCACCAGCCGGTTGGCACCGGGGCCGGCTCTGGAGGGAATGGGGTTAGGCCCCGACGCCTAACCCCTGGCTTTCCTTCGGCCTGATACCACCAAAAATTGAGGGTCGGGTAGAACCATCCTCAAAATACCGGCTATTTCGAAGCTTGGAAATCGTTTAGGGGAAAGGCCCAGACTCTAGCTCGTACAGGTTAGCGCGATCAGGAACAGCAATAGGGCTCCGGAAAAGATGATAACAGGTTTCGTTAATAACCCATGCACCTTGTCAATCATTTTGCCTTCCATGTCCACCCCTTTTTTAGGAAATATTTGGCAAGTTGCAGATTTGATGCCAACTAGCCTTGGTGCGGTATTGCAAGGAATCCAAGGCGGGCGATGGAGATCCCTGGACTTGTCTGTTCCATTAGTTAAACATTGTGGGGGCGGACTTGAACCTCCTTCCCGGGGCGCGGTGGCCGCGATACCCAACCCTCGGTTTTTCAGTGGCTGGACCGCAAAGTTATGGAAAAATTTTTGACCATAATTCATTGACCTGCCATCTGCTCAACTTATGTTTCTCTTAGGAAATGAACGCCGTCCACATCCACGTCTGAGCGAGGGAGTCTAAGCCATGAGGCAAAGGTTTCGGTGCACCAAACCCGGGGAACGGCGCCGGCCGCCCGGCGGACCCGGCCGCGGGAAAATCGCCGCGCTCTTTTTGCTGGCGGCCCTGCTGGCCTGTGGCACGGGGGAGCGCCAGGCCCCGGTATTACGAGCCACCCTGGACAACGGCCTGCGGGTGGTGATTGTGCCCAATCCCATTGCTCCCGTGGCCACCCTGGTGATCAACTATCTGGTGGGGTCAAACGAGTCGCCTCCCGGGTTCCCGGGGATGGCCCACGCCCAGGAACACATGATGTTCCGCGGCAGTCCGGGCCTGTCGGCCAACCAGCTGGCGACCCTCATCACCGCCCTGGGCGGAGTGTTCAATGCCGATACCCAGCAGGCGGTCACCCAGTACTTTTTCACGGTACCGGCCGCTGACCTGGAGGTGGCCTTGCACCTGGAAGCCATCCGCATGGGCGGCGTGCTGGACAGTGAAGAGCTCTGGGCCCAGGAGCGGGGCGCCATTAAGCAGGAGGTGGCCCAGGATCTGTCCAATCCGGAGTTCGTGTTTTATACCAAACTGCTGGCGGCCATGTTCAAGGGGACGCCCTATGCCCACAGCCCTTTGGGCACCGATGCCTCCTTCGATAAGACCACCGGCGCCATGCTCCATGATTTTTATGACGCCTGGTACGCGCCCAACAATGCCATTGTGGTGATTGCCGGGGACGTGGACCCCCAAAAGACGCTAACTTCCGTTAAAGGATTATTTGGCGCCATTCCCGGCAAACAGCTTCCCTCCCGGCCGCCCGTTAATCTGGAGCCGGTCATGGCCGAAGAGCTCCGGCTCAAAACCGACTTGCCTTACGGGTTGGCCGTCGTCGCCTTCCGCCTGCCCGGCTACGCCAGCACCGACTACGCCGCCTCCCAGGTGCTGGCCGACGTGTTGAACAGTCAGCGGGGGGACCTATACGACCTCACGGTCTCAGGAAAAGCATTGACCACCGGCTTCTCCTTGAACCCCCTGCCTCAGGCGGGCCTGGGCTTTGCCTTGGCCGCCTTTCCCCAGGGCGGGGATTCCCAGGCCCTGCTCCGGGAAGTTAAAGACGTCCTTACGGGCCTCGTGAACAAAGGGATTCCCGCCGACCTGGTGGCAGCCGCCAAGAACCATGCGAAAGCAGACGCGGAGTATCAAAAAAATTCGGTGTCCGGGCTGGCCATGACGTGGTCCCAGGCCCTGGCGGTGGAAGGCCGGCAGTCTCCCGAGGACAACGTTAAGGCCATTGAAAAGGTGACAGTGGCGGACGTGGAGCGCCTCGCCCGCCAATACCTGGTTCTCGATCACGCGGTGACCGCCATCCTCACCCCCGAGGTCTCCGGCAAACCCGTGGCCGCCACAGGCGCCGCCCGGCAGGAATCCATCAAACTTAAGCCCACCCAAACCGCAGCGCTGCCCCAGTGGGCCCAGAGCACCCTGAAGCGCCTATCTATTCCCGAGTCCATGGTCCATCCGGTGGTGAGCACCCTGCCCAACGGCATCAAACTTATCGTGCAGCCCGAGTCCGTCAGCCGCACCATCAGCGTTTACGGCCGCATCAAAAACCAGCCGGATTTGCAGGTGCCCCCAGGCCAGGAGGGGGTGGACCAGGTGCTGGACCAGCTTTTTTCATACGGCACCGCCTCCCTCGACCGGTTGGCCTTTCAGAAAGCCCTGGATGAAATTGCCGCGCAAGTCTCCCCGGGAACCTCTTTTTCCTTGAAGGTGCTCCAAGAGCACTTCGAGCGCGGGGTGCAACTGTTGGCGGACAACGAGCTCCATGCCGCTCTGCCTGAAGACGCGTTTAACATCGTCCGCACCCAGGTGGCCGCCGCGGTGGCCGGCCAGCTGCAAAGTCCGGCTTATCTGACCAATCGGGCCCTCAAGGGAGCTCTCTATCCCCCCAACGACCCCACCCTGCGCCAACCTACGCCCGCCAGCGTCTCCAGCCTGACGCGGCAGCAGGTTCAGGAATACTACCGGAAGGTGTTTCGGCCCGATCTGACCTCCATCGTGGTTATCGGCCAGGTGACCCCGGAGCGGGCCAAGGCGGTTTTGGAGAAATATTTCGGCCCCTGGCAGGCAAGCGGCCCCAAACCGGACACCTTGCTGCCGCCCGTACCGCCCAACCGTCCGGCCACCGTTGCCGTCCCGGACGTAAGCCGGGTGCAGGACAAGGTCATCCTGGCGGAAACCCTGGGACTGACGAGGTCCAACCCCGACTACTATGCCCTGGTGCTGGGCAACCGGGTGCTGGGCGGCGGCTTTTACGCCTCCCGGCTGTATCGAGAACTGCGGGAACAAAGCGGCCTGGTCTATCATGTGGGGGTGGCGGTTGACGCCAACCAGACTCGCGCCGTTTACACCGTAGATTACGCCTGTAATCCCGACAACGTCGCCAAAGCCCGGGGTATCGTGGAACGCAATTTAGTGGAGATGCAGAGCCAGTCGGTGCCTCCCGACGAACTGCGGCAGGCCAAGGCGATGCTTTTGCGGGAGATCCCCCTGGCCGAATCCAGCCTGGCGAGCATCGCCCATGGCCTCCTTTCCCGGACGGTCCTGGACCTGCCCCTCAATGAACCCGCCATTGCCGCCCAACACTATTGGGAGATGACCGCGGAGCAAGTCCAGTCGGCCTTTGCCAAATGGCTGCGCCTGACGGATCTGGTGCAAATCACCGAAGGGCCGAAAGTCCGGTAAGATTTCAGATTATTAGCCGGTTATGGCAGCATTGCTCTTAAGCCTTTTTAGCCGCCGTGTTTATGCCCCCCTTTTCTAAAGAGGGGTTAGGGCATTAGGGTCCGGCGGGGATTTTGCGTCTTGATAACTCGTTCCCAAGCTCTGCTTGGGCTCACCTGCGATTATCCTTAATATCGCCCAAACTCCTAAATTCGCTCAGGCAGGAAAAATTCCCCCCTCACCCCAACTCTCTCGCCCCGCAGGCGGGTGGAGAGGGAGATTTAACAAGTTGGCGAATTTCTTCGGAACGCCAGGTAATTAGTGGCCCAGGTCTCGCCTGTGCCACTTGTGTTAATTTGTATAAGAGCCCCCCGACAGCAGGCGTCTCGGCAGCCTGGCGCCCAAGGTTTCCAGGCTCTCCCTCCCCCCGACAGTTTTCTGAGAAAAGTTCATGCACATACCGTCCTGGCCGTCCAAAAATATGAATTTAACCACAGGTATTTCTAGGGAAGGTAGCCCCTAAAATGTTCACCTTGTTGAACAATTGTCTATATCCGGTAATTGCCTTAACATACTGTTTTATTTGATATTAAATCCATTCATCAATCAGATTGTCCATGATTTAGAACGTTGTCCATAAAACAGGATAGTTAATTAATTACAACAATATCAATCGGATATGCCATTGGCACAATAACTGCTTTATCAACCGGCGATGTGGGGGTCACATTAAGCCAGAGATGCTGGCAAAAAGCAAAAATGGGGCGGGACTCCTCACACCCGCCCCGTCTACCGAATTTGATAAGCGGACCGGTCTTTTTGGAGGCAGGTCAACTCGATTAAACCAGGACGGACTTCAATGCCCGCTCATAACGCCAATTTCGGCACCGACCCCGCGGTCACCGGCCCCTTTGACGGCTGGGTTCCGGTGCCTGACACCCAGACTGTCCCCATCCCGCCCGCCGCACTTCTCCCGGACAGCGGTTTGGTGGAGTTTGTCGGGCGGCACCCCAGGTCAGCCGGATGAGCTTTAATCAGCCCGGTATAGTCTTTTGGGATGAGCTGGATAATTCGGAAAATTCTCCTGCCGAGTCACCTTCTCACCTGCCCACGCCTAGGCCAAACCAGGCGCCAGTGGGAGGCTTAAGAGCGGGGTGGCGGGTCTCCGCGGCTGGCACTGCGTCACTGCTGCCCTCTTGGCTTCTGTTCAAAATATCTTTCTCTAACCATGTGAGCCTCAAACCAAGGCGATGGCATCAACCCCTTACCGGAGGGGGCGGGATCCCTCCCACCCGCCCCTTCTGCCCAATCCAACCAGAAAGGATAAAGACCCCGTGCGACTGAACGCGCGCCCTGAAGCTCAAGCCCCCCGTAGCCGGCGGCCCAGGGCGGCTTCCCCATCCCGGTGGCCGGGATGGCCGGACCTGGCAGAACCGGCCTTGCCGGAGACAGGAAGGAAAGCTAGCCACGCTGGGCCTGGCAGTGGTGCCCCGCTTCTGAAGCCGCGAATTTGTTCATTTTATTAAACAGCAGGTTTAAGAGATTGGACAATTATTTTAAGACCACTTTAATAATATTCAGTAATATCCGATATATACGCCATTGGCACAATAACTGCTTTAAAGAAAAGCGGTCTCAGAAGAATTTATCCGTAAGAGCCAAACCCGATTGAAGAAGGGCGACTTTCGAGAACCGAATTATTCGAGGTTCACAAAAATTTATCTTGGGCGGACCAAGAGATTTCAGGAGGAAGGGAAAATGAAGCGGTATTTACCAGTGATGGCGGCGTTGGCGGTCCTTTTGTGGCTCCCGGCCGGGGCCTCGGCCTACGACATCCAATTTGGCGATGTGAATTCGGATCTTTCTTGGGTGGAGACGTCAGTAGGCGACTCCTCTGGAGACTATAATACTTATACTCCTTCTGGATCTTCACATCAAAGTCCACCAACTTCAGGCGTCCCTTACGGGGCCGGGGCCACGAGCCTGGCTACGGATCCGTTCTTTTATCCGAACAGTTCAGTCTCAGCCAACTGTGCCGTCATTGTCTCGCAACCCCAGGTGCAATGGGGTTCCGGGGGGGTGGGGAAAGACACCTATTTCACCATCAATATCAATTCTAGCCTTATGTGGCAGCTCGCCACCGACCAAGTGGATGGTTCTTACATCTATTCAGCGATGGTGACGCCAACATTTCTAGCTACCCGAGAAAATAATGGCACTCCCCAGCTAAAGATATCTGTTTCCCGGGGGGGAACGGGTAGTGATGTCATGTCGGCCGGTGGTGACTTTTATGCCTATGTCCCCGGCTCTTCAAAGATTAACCCCATTGGAGATAGTGGTTTCAGTGTGGATGCCTCCGGCCCCACCCTGGTACCCGTGACGGACCTGGACGCCTTCCTCAACAATCCAAGCCTATATTGGAGCCTTTCCTTGTCCCTGATGAATATGGGCTTCCCGAGTGGGGAGGATGGCAGTGCAGACCCGTGGGTCTCAGTGAGGCTGGACCTGATCGAGCCCGATATGACCAACCCCGACCCGGCGCCGGTGCCCCCCTCCCTGCTCCTGCTGGGGAGTGGCCTTTTGACCCTGGCCCTGGCCCGCCGCCGGCACAAGGGCCACCGCCAGGTTGGTTAAAAAGGACGGAGGGCCGGACTGGACCGGATAGGGCAATAACTTAAATTTCCATGATATGAAGGCAGGGTCAGCCATGGCCCTGCCTTTTTTTTTGGCGGACCATTAGAACGCCGGGGAAGCCGCGGCAGGGGCTGTGGGGGAGAGAAAGCGGGGCTTTGGAAGGGTTAGCCCCCGGATACCGGGGCAGAACTAACCGCTGGCCTGGCATGGAGGCGCCGGCCCGTGGTGAGAGCGGGGAAGGAGAATGGCTCACCCCGGAATACCTGTCCCTGACGGTTAAAGAAATAACCCCAGATTCTATTCTTGCTGGCTTGGGACTCAAAGAGGCCAAGGAAAGGTTCGAGATGAACCTGGTGACCGCGGCGTTGAAACGCCACCGGGGAAATCTAAGTTTGGCCGCCAAGGACCTTAAGACCAGTCGTTCCGCGATATATAACCTCATTCAGAAATTCGGGTTAAATTAAGATTAACTCGGATCTGGCGAGACCTCACCTCCCCAGGCTTGACCCGACCCTGCAGCGGCCGCGACCCCTGTCTTTTTATGCTCCGAAAAATGATATCCCGATGTAACCCCGGGAATCGGGAGCGTGCCACGCTGAAAATTGAGCCATGAGTGTCCGTTAATCAGACAATTCCTGTCCATAATTAAAGAATAAAAATTATATAACTGTCAGAATTTAGGACAATAAATAGGTACTTTTGCCTATTTATTTTAGATTATTCTTATGTTATTGTAGTAGGCACTGAGAATCGGAAGCGCTGAAACAACACGGTAGTCCATGGTCGTGAGTTTGCGAAACAGCTAATTTACATGAGCAAACTACCACAGCTACAGAAGGGAACCCATCATGAAGAAAGCGGTTCTGGTATATGTGTGTACGCAATCCGGACAATAGGGAGTCGCCCAATCTCAAAATGCAACATTGTAAAAAATTATTTAAACTTATTGACAGGCAAATAAAAGTGTGCTAAAGATATAATCTCCAGAATAAGGCCAAACCCGTTGCGAAGCGGGGACGGAAAGCCACGGGTCTCTCAATAGATAGCCGGGTTGCCTGGGATTAGGCAACCCGGCTTTATTTATTGATCAACTCCGCACAGAAGGAGGTGCACAAACCGGAGACACGAATTTAGGGCAATGCTTTTTCGTGTCAAATCACTAACTTTGGAAAGGAGGGTGTTATGAGAAAAGCGACTTATCTCGCACTTGCCCTGGTGCTTTTAACCGGGTTCGGTATCAGCGGCTCTTGGGCCTACGACATTCCCGACACCACGCTGGTGCAAAAATGGTATGATGGCAATCCAGTACTAGGCAGTAATTGGGTGGATGTGATCGGCGATGCGTCGATGTACAACACCCTGGGGGCCAATATCAGCAACGGCCATCTCATCATCTTCAGCAACTGGGGGCCTATCAGAGAACCCCAGGATCCCGGTGCCACTGTTCCCCCGGGGGGGATATATACCGCCGATATCTTCTTCGACACCAACCGTAGTCAGGACAATGTCTTTGAGTATGCCATTCATCTGGATACCAAGGCGGGCGCGGCGGTGGGAACGGTCTATTACAATGCCGCGGGGCTGGCGTTTACCACTTCCCAAGATCTTTTCGGAGACGTCGTACACGCATCGGCCCCCCAGCAGTACGGCGGCCGGTGGGATCAGGCTAACCCCAAGGCGGTGCCGGTTCTGACCACCGATAACCCTATTGGCGTGGCGAGCGTCGTCTGGACTACTTTGGGGAGCTCAGACCCCCAATTCTCGGTGGACATCGATCTGACCGGTTTTCCGGACCTGGCCAATGCGTTTTTCCTCTGGGGCACCAGCACCTGCGCCAATGACGTCTTCACCGGGACGGTCCCCCTGCCGCCCTCGGTGCTGCTCCTCGGCTCCGGCCTGTTGGGCCTGGGTATCCTCAGTCGGTGGCGTCGGTAAAAGCATCAAGATCCCCCGGGCCCGTGCAAAGGTTTCCCCGGGATTATTGATACCGGTAGTAGGGGAAGGATAATGGCTCACCCCGTAATACCTGTCCCTGACGGTTGAAGAAATAACCCCGGAATCTATTCTTGATGGCTTGGGACTCAAAGAGGCCAAGGAAAGGTTCGAGATGAACCTGGCGACCGCGGCGTTGAAACGCCATCGGGGAAATGTAAGTTTGGCCGCCAAGGCCCTTAAGACCAGTCGTTCCGCGATATATAACCCCATTCAGAAATTCGGGTTAAAATAAGATAAACTCGTATCTGGATGGACCTCACCTCCCCAGGCTTGACCCGACCCTACCTCGGCCGCGGCCCATGTCGTTTTTAATGCTCCGAAAAATGACATCCTGATGTAACCCCGGGAATCGGGAGTACCGCCCAATCTCAAAACGCAGCATGCCTTAGCCATGTAGGGAAGGGCCTAAATTCCCCATTCACCCATTCTCGTGGGAAGCTTAATAGCACCAAATCTTTTAAAAGCTTAATTCCCCCTAATTCCAGGTATTCTCGATGACCAGGTCTGATTGGCAGCCAAAAGCCAAGGATAACATCCCCAAAAGGCTGCTTGGTTATACTCCCACAGCCACTGAGGTTTAGCCAGGGAGCATCAATCGAGCAGTCCAGAGGCGCAATCTGATTCAAGCGGGACTTTTACCGAAAAGTTAATGAAACCAAGCCGAATTTTTTAGCCCGACATCAGTCTGAAAGGATGGTGAGGCCGCCCATGCATTGATCGGGGTGAGGTTGTGACCTGCCCCCCAAAAACTGATCCACATGTTAAGTTAGAGTGGTGGATCGAAGGGAGGCAGGGAGATGAGTAGGAATCGTTATAAGCCTGAGCAGATCATTGGGAAGCTGCGGGAAGCAGAGGTGGCCCTGGCACAGGGGGAGACGGCGGGCCAGGTTTGCCGTACCCTGGGCATTGCTGAACAGACCTTCTATCGGTGGCGCCGGGAGTACGGTGGTTTAAAGGTAGAACAGGCCAGACGGCTCAAGGCCCTGGAGCAGGAGAATACCCGGCTGAGACGGGCGGTGGCAGATCTCACCCTGGACAAGCTTATCCTCCAGGAGGCGGTAAGGGGAAACTTCTAAGCCCGACCCGTCGCCGGCAATGCATCGAGCATATCCGGAAGGCTCTACCGGTGTCGGAACGCCGTGTCTGCGGGGTGCTTGGACAACCGCGTGCGACCCAGCGTTACCAAGCCACCGAGCCTGATGACGAGGTGGGGCTGACTGCTGCCATCATTGGCTATGCCACCAGTTATGGGCGATACGGCTATCGCCGCATCTTGGCGTTCCTGCGAAGTGATGGCTGGGTGGTGAACCATAAGAGAATGGAACGAATCTGGCGACAGGAAGGGCTGAAGGTGCCTATTCCTGCATCCCATATATCCTCTGATCTTCAGCAACACCGTTATCTCACCGAGAAAGAAGTGGCGGCCATAACCGGCCGCGCCGTCCAAACCCTGCGCAACGATCGGCATAAAGGGCAGGGCTTTGCGTACACCAAGTTTGGAGCCAGCATCCGTTACCGCCTAGCGGACATCCTGGAAGCCATGGAAAGCCGCCGGATTGAGACGGAGGCTATATGAAATCACATGGCCCCTCTCCGGAACATTGCTCGGCGGAAGCGATTAACCAACCACAGGGGAATCTCCTCCTCGCCGCGGCTCCTGGAGGCGGTGTGATGACCCCGGCCCCCTCGACCTTAACCCAGACCATCCCCGAACCGGCCCCCGGCCTTGACCGGCAAGCCCTTGCGGAAGCGGCCCTTGCTTACCTGGACGGCGGCCTGAGTATCATTCCTGTCAATGCCCGGAAAATACCGGTCCTTGAGGAATGGAAGCCCTTCCAGGAAAAGCGGGCCACCCGGGAACAAGTCAAAGAATGGCTGCGCAATCCCCAGGTGGCCGGATTTGCTGCCGTGGGCGGGGCTGTGTCTGGCGGGCTCACCGTCCTTGACTTCGACGTGGCCGGTTTTTTCGAGCAATGGGCGGCCCTGGCGGGAGAACTGGCCAAGGAACTCCCCATCCAGAGGACCGGTGGCGGCGGGTTTCAGGTGGCTTTCCGCTCCACCCTGGATGTTGGGAACGAAAAGCTGGCTTATGCCCCCGCGGAGAATCGAGAGGGGCGGGAGATTGCCATAGAGACTAAAGGCGAGGGCGGTTATGCGGTCCTGCCTCCCTCTTTTTGCCACCTGGCAGAGAAGCGGGGCACGCGCCACCAGCAGCCTTATCGGGTCATGCACGGGGACTTCGGCAATATCCCCACCATCTCTGAGGATCAGGCCAGACACCTCCTGAAGGTGGCCCGGGGCCTTTGCCGGGCTCCCCTATCGAAAAAGCAGATGCAGGCGGCCCCCCTATCCCCTAAGAGCAACGGCGGCGCCGGTGGGGTTATCGGCGCTTTCAACGCTGCTCACGACGTAGGGGCGCTCCTGGCCCGGCATGGGTATGAGCGCCGGGGCAGCCGTTGTCTATGTCCCGTGAGCACAACCGGACTACCAGGAGTGCATCTCTTTGAGGATGGGCGCTGCTATTCACACCACGCCAGCGACCCCTTGAATGATGGTCATGCCCATGACGCCTTCTCTGTTTTCTGCATTTTGGCGCACGGCGGAAACGTAACGGCGGCGGTGATAGCGGCAGCGGAGAGTCTGGGTCTACCCCTCCCAGATTCCAGCATCCAAGTCTCTCAGAAAACCTTAACACTTACCCGGAAATGGCCGGACCCGCCAGCCCAGGAAGCCTTTCATGGCCTGACCGGGGAGTTTGTGCGCCTGGTGGCCCCGCATACGGAAGCCGATGATATGGCCTTAGTTTCCCAATTTAACACCATGTTCGGAAATGTGAGCGGGCCTAATGCCTACTATCAGGTGGAACGGGACCGGCATTTCGCCAAACTGTTCTCTAATCTGGTGGGGGAGACTGCCAAAGCCCGGAAAGGGACGTCTCATGGGCAAGCCAGATACCCTTATGAGAAGATCGACCCAGACTGGGCCAGAAAAAGGATGCTGGGTGGGCTATCATCGGGCGAGGGGCTCATCTATGAAGTGCGGGACCCGATTTTCAGGCGGGAACCGGAGAAACAGAACGGCAAAGCTACGGGGAATTACATTGACACAGAAATTGATCCCGGCGTCGCCGACAAGCGGCTGCTGATCTATGAGCCGGAGTTTGCCGGCGTCTTGAAGGTCATGGGGCGGGACGGGAACACCCTCTCGGACGTGATCCGCAAGGCCTGGGATAGTCCCGAACTAAGAACCCTCACAAAGAACAGCCCGGTTCATGCTACCGGGGCGCATATATCAATCATTGGCCATATCACGGCGGACGAGTTGCGGCGATACCTGGACCGCACCGAAATGGCGAATGGCTTCGGCAACCGCTTTCAGTGGATATGCGTCAAGCGTTCCAAGCTCTTACCGCATGGTGGGCAGATTGACCGCGTGGATTTCGGCCCCTTCACACAGAAGTTGCAGGCAGCGGTCACCTTTGCCAGGGGGGCGGGGCAAATCACCATGACTCCGGCGGCAGCTGAAATGTGGAGCGGGGGTATGAGCCGCTATCCGAGGGGAAACCAGGCTTGACCGGTGCACTTTTGGCACGAGGTGAGGCTCAGGTGATCCGCTTGGCGATGATCTATGCCCTGATGGATATGGCCCACCAGATTGACACGGTTCATCTTAAGGCGGCCCTCGCGTTTTGGGACTACTGCGAAGCCTCGGCCCGGTTCATCTTTGGCGATGCTTTGGGGGACCCTGTGGCCGATACCATCTTGGCGGCATTACGAAGCGCCCCCGATGGATTAAGGCAGACGGCCATTAGCGACTTATTCGGCCGACATAAAAGCGCTGACAAGATTCAGGCTGCACTTATGAAATTGCTCACGCATAAGTTAATCCGCATGGAGGCGTTGCCCACTACTGGCAGGCCCGTCACTATCTACAAGGCTATGTAATGCGAAATAGGCGAAATAGGCGAAATAGGCGAAATAGGCGAAAAAACATTTATATCAAAAAGTTATGGCACCTTTACCTTGCGAAAAAAGATGTAAAGCGGACACTTGCCGAGATTTTTTCGCAATCTTCATCCTGTTGGAAGACGCAAGGTTAAAGCTATTTCGCTTTATTCGCTTTTTCCCACTTATATAAGGTGACGCCATGAGCTACCTGGCCTTAGCGAAAAAGATTTTAAATTCTGAAGGAGAGTTACGCCAAAAGGAAACGGCCCCCCAACCGTCAGCGGAGGTGCGTTGCCGGACTGCCAAAGCGCCGAGGTGGGAAATGGATGGGCATTGTGCCGGGGGACCCCCTGGGACGACATCCCGGCCGGGTGCCAGACCATCCGCACCCTTGCCCGAACTTCACCCGCCGAGAAAAGCCAGTCAGCCCCCCGGAGCGCATCCTGTCCTGTGCGGAGTGCCCCTGGTATCAACTGAACCCCTGGACCCACTACCCGGAGTTACCGGCTTGGTGCCATTACAACATGGATCATCTATTAATCGACAACCCTCAATGCATCGGCTACCGGCGAGGGGAAGTCCCGGAGCGCCGGGAAGGAAGGAACCCATGAGCGACAAAACATTATGCGAGCTTCCCAAGAACTCCCGAGAAGCTATCAGGTTTCGCCTGGGGGAGTATAAAGGCCACAAGTTTATTGATATGCGGGTATTCGCCATAGATGACGGCAAGGACCCGGCCCCCACCAAGAAAGGTCTGGCGGTGAGCCCGGCATTGTGGCCGCAGTTTCGGAAAGCCCTGGGCCAGGTAGAAGCGGCCATGATTGATGAAGGCTCGATTGACCGGGAGGACCTGGTGGAGGGGTGAAATAGCGCCAGGGAAGGACAGGGCCCGGGGGCAAGTTTATGAGTAATTCGAGATTCTCTCCGCGAGAGATGAAATTCTTAGAACTGTATTTCGGCGGCGCTTTAATGAAGGATGCTGCCCATGCCGCTGGTTACCGGGGGGCAAGCGACCAGGCACTCTGCAACACCGGACGGAAAATCTTGACCAAATTCAGCAAGACCCCCTGGTCCCTTTTCCGCCAGGCGGAGCACGCGAGGCGAGGATTGCCCAGCTGCTTGTAGGTATGGCCGAAAATAACAAATCGGAGCATCAACAATTAAAAGCGCTGAGAATTTTAGCGGCGGTGCTGTAATTCATAAACGATTAACCGTTCAGTAAAGGAGATGCGCTATGAGCAGGGGTATTTCGGATCTTCAAAGAGAAATCTTGCTTCTCTGCCTGGAGAAGGGATTTCTCTTAACCCAGGATATATTGTGCTCGTGGTGGGGCTGGGAGCCAGCGGAGTGGGGGTCCAAAAAGGCTACCATTGGCGAAAGCGAGTACAATGCAGCCCACGCCTCTTTAAGCAGATCCTTAACCCGCTTGTGGGCCAAGGGCATAATAACAATTTGGAAAACATTAACCGGGTCTGCCACGGGAGTAAGCCTTACGCCCTCGGGGGAAGCAATGGCGCACACCATTTTGGCGGAAGCGGAAGCGGAGTAGTCGTTATGGTTAGGTGGTCATTAAATTGCCAGAAATAGGGTTTTTAAATCGGACTGAATGTTGATTTATCTTTGAATATTGAATAAATTCATTGACTTGGTCGTTTTTAAGTTGAACAGTTTATGAGTATTTTCGGTACTCCTCCGCCTGAGATTGATGTTTTTTGCGGTTTTTTCCATCATTTCCCTGCTCTTTCTCCAAGAAAGCGAATTACCTGAAAAGCATAATTATTTCAATATTATATTCCATAATTTCAGCCCCCTTTGTCTGCGCCTGTCCCTGGGAGCTTCCGGTTAATTGATTCTGGTCAGTTTCACCGTTCTCGGCAAGTGGACCTCTTGAAAATTGTTCCGGCCATGTAATTTGTCGGCCTAAACTCCCCAAAAAGTCTTAACCATTTCCTCTTCCTCGTGGCATAATGCCCCTGGGTGAGGCCCCATGAATCCCCTGGAAACCTACCTCAAGGAACCTACCGAGAAGCAGCGCCTTTTCTTGCAAAATGGTTGCCCATACGACCCGGCCACCTGGCTGGCTGTATAACTGTGATCACCCAATACCTGGAGTAGCACCTTTCTCCCTCCATACCCCAGTCCCTCCCTCCTTAGGTCATGGTCTTTTTGGGCACCGATCTTTTCGCAAAATCATTGACCTATTGTTGCAAATAGCAATATGATGAAAAACAGCTAACCTGACTGTGAGTTCTTGAAATCAGGCCGTTGGCAGGAAGCCATGGGCCTGAGTGAGGCCGATACCAGAGCCAAACTGATTGATCCCGCCCTTCATGCCCGGGGGTGGACCCAGGGTCTCATCCGGCAGGAGGAAACCGCCGGGGCCATCGAGATGAAAGCAAGCCCCGGAAGCAATTGAAGGCCGGTTCAATTACAATTTAACTGCCCGGGTAATCCCAAAACGCAGCCCATCACTATGGCCCTCATCGAGGCCAAGCTGCCAGCCACGTTGCTCTGAATTTTAACGCAAAAGAGAACCATCTCATGGCAGGTCAAGCCATCAAACAAGGTGATATTCTCAAGACCCCCAAATTTGATGAACCCATGCGGGTGATCAATGATCCAAGGTTTGGGAACAGCTATGTTACGGTTGACCTGGTGGGGCTCCGGAGCCAGACCTTCCGGGGCGGAGTTTTTTAACGGCTGACGATTTACAGCACATTGAGATTGAGGCCAGGGAAACAGGGTTCCAAGGGAACGCCAAGCTCTTCCGCCTGGGTCTTGATGTTCTCGATATCCGCCTGGCATATGAATACGATCCCTTCTTCGGCCTCTCCATCTCTCGGGTAGACCCTCTGCCTCACCAGCTTGACGCCGTCTACAACCACATGCTCAAAGCCTGGCGCTGCCGGTTCCTCTTGGCTGATGATGCCGGGGCAGGCAAAACTATCATGGCCGGTCTACTTATCAAGGAGTTAAAACTTCGGGGCCTGGTGGAGCGCACCCTCATCATCTGCCCGGCCAATCTCTCCTTCCAGTGGCGCCGGGAGTTACGGGATCGTTTTGAAGAAGACTTTGAACTGGTCACCGGGTCCCGGCCGCGGGAAACCTATGCAGTAAATGTTTGGAACCAGCATAATCAAATTATCACCTCCATGGATTTGGCCAAGCTCGATTACGCGCTGCCCAGTGTTCTGCAACAAGCCGATTGGGACCTGGTCAACGTGGACGCGAAGCCCACCGCATGTCCGCCCGGGACGCCGAGCACAAAAGCGAGCGTTACCGCCTGGGCGAGTTCATGCGGGAGAAGACCTCCCATTTTCTCTTGCTGACCGGCACCCCCCGGAGACACCGCCCGCACCAGTGCGCCGGGAACGGCAACTCTGCAAAAACTTTTTAATCTGGTCAATGAACCTATTCTGATTCTCTTTGATGAAACCCTGAACTATATCGGGCGCTATCCCCACCAGGAGCGACCAATTTTACTCCTTTGTGCAGAACCTGACCAGCGCCTTGACGGCGGCTAACCGGGCCGTGGGCCTTTTGAGCCTGCCAGTATCCCACACGGAGATGACTCCGTCTCTCTATGAATGGCAGATAAAACTTACCAAGGTGGTAGGGCGCATCGGCATGCCGCTTATTGCCACGGACCCCGAAGAAATCTCCGAGATCATCCGGCGGCGCCTGTTTGAAGACATAGGCCGGGAAGAGCATGCGGCAGGCGGTGGCCCGGCAGTTTGCCAAATGGGTCTTTGAGCGCCGGGACCGGCTGCCGGGGGAAGTAGCCAATTTTCCGGAGGAGGTGATTCGGAAGCAGTTTGAGGCCTGTTATCCCTTCCATCCGAGCACCCTCACCGTTTTTCAACGGAAGTGGCAGCCACTGCCCACCTTTCAGCAGACCCGGGGGACCCTGGCAACGTTGGGGTTCTGGATTTCCCAGGCCTTTAAATCAAGCTACCAGGGGGCCTGGCGGGAACCTTTGATTACCCTGGGAAGCGCCCCCCTGGGAGGACCGGGAGTTCCGTTCCAAGATTTTGGATCAATTAGGGGAGAATCGCCTGTGGGCTGCCATTGAATTTGATATTGCCGGAGATCATGCCCATGCCCTGGCCCTGGATAAAGACTTCAAGAACGGTATGGGCAAGGCCCGGCTGCACCAACGGGTAGCCACGGCCCTCTTTTTTCAATCATGCGGGGGCATGGCGACGGATAAGGCCGCCACTTTGCCTGATTTGCGCTTTGCCCTGGGGGACCCGGAAACCGAAACCACCCTCATTGATACCGCCGGTGCAAGCGCTTTATTCCCGTTGCTTTTTTCTACGGCAAGTGGGGGCCGCAGGTTGGCGCTTTGGCTACACCCCCAATCTCCGGAAAATTCATGCGGATCGAAAGGCGGCCTTAAATCAGGACGAGATTGACAAGCAGATGCACTCGGTGGTACAGCAAGTATTCCGGGAAAAGGCGGAGATTAATTTGGGCTTTTTCCCAAAGGAATCATCGGCCATCCCGGATCGCCCGGTGCTGACCATGGTCATTCTCTCACCCGATGAAGAACCTACAACTCCTTTGATGGAGCAAATCATCGATTGGACCCGGAATTGCGGGCAGTCCCCCCGCCAGTTTCCTGGCGGAATCTTTTGGCTGGTGTCGGAATCAGGTTTTCGCCTACGGGAAGGCGTGGCCGATCGGTTGGCTTGGAACAGCATTAACCGAGATGCTGAGCGGAACCTGCTCGGTGAGCTGGACCCCCACGATCGAGAGATGGTGCCGCTGGAACTCCGTAAGGCCAAAGACGTGGTGGAAGAGAAAATCTGGAGTCTCTATAACCGGCTTTTGCTGTGGAGTGGCAAGGATGGCGCCTTAAAGACCGTGGGGTTGGGGCAGATGCACCCGAGCGAAGCCCGGAGCATCACAGGCGCCATCATGGCCCGGCTAAGGCAAGACGGCTGGCTCAATCGTGAAGTGGCCGCTTCGTACATTGAAAGGAACTTGCTGGCGCCGGCCTGAGAAAGAAAGGGGCGTGGTCTCCTGCCGGGTTTACGTGAGGCTTTTTTCCAGGGCCACGTTACCCGCCTGGAAAAGGCCGACGAGGCCCTGCGGCAGATGGTTTTGCATGCGGTCATGAGGGGAACCTTCGGCCTCGGGGTGGGCAAAGACGCAGAGAAATTTGACCGGGCCTGGATCAATGACAATATCGAGCAAGCCGAAAATCGTGTTCGACTATGAGACTTACTTGCTGCTGCCCTGGCGGGCTAAACAGGAGAAGGAAAAAGAAGGGGCATTGCCACCCTTACCGCCCCCGCCCCAACCACCAGGTCCTCGGCCCCCTGATGAACCTGTTCCTCCAGATGGTCCAGCCCCACCCCCGCCACCTATGGAACCCAAGAAAATTGAATGGCGGGGAAACACGCCTAAGGATGAAAGGTATCTCTTCGGCCTCAAGGTATTGACGAAGCTCGGGGGGGCCGAAAACATATCAATCGAAGTTACCGTCCGTTCCAAAACGCAAGACTCATCATTGAGACAGCAACTAAATAATGCTTTGCGAGATTTGGGGTTAGATGGGAATTTTGAAGAAAATCTTTAAGTCTTGGGCTTGAGATTAAGTGGCTTTCGGCAAATTAGGTTGAACGAGGTTTAATTAATCAGAAAATTATAATTAAAAGGAGAAAATTATGGCTACAAAGAAGATAATGGATTTTTTTAATAATAAATTTTTCGAAATCCCTAAATATCAAAGAGGATATGCATGGGATATATACAATATAAGAGACCTTTTCGATGATATTATTGAATCTCAAGAATCTAATTCTTCTCATTTTATTGGAACGATTGTGCTTTCACGCTCACAGGATGATGAAAGAGTGTTCCACTTAGTTGACGGTCAGCAAAGAATGCCACTATCACAATAATAATCAATGCTATCCTAAATTGTCTTAAGAAAAAAGATCATGACTATTACCGTAGATTTTATATACAAGAAGATAAAAAATATAGACTGAAATTGCTGGGGAAGGATGGTGAATATTTCATTAATCTACTTGAAGGGAAAAAACTAAATCCACAAAACAAAAGTCAGAAACTACTGAAAGAAGCACATGAAGGAATTAATAATATTATTGCCGATTCAGATAAGAAATTACTTCTAACACTAATTGAGCGATTAGAACTTATGGAGTTTATTGAAGATAGTGAAGGTGATGCAATCAGAATTTTTCAAACAGTAAACGATAGAGGGAAACTACTATCCAATATGGAGAAGGCTAAAAGTCTATTAATTTATTTTTCTAATAGATATTTAAACAAAAAATTAGACGACAAAATCAATGATTTATTTGGGGAAATATTTGATATATACGATGACATAAAAAACTTGGGAGAGGAATTGGGTATAAATCCAATTAAGAATATTGACTTTAATGAAGATAATATAATGAGATACCATTTTGTAACTTACTCTGAGGAAAATTATGATGCTACAGCACCTTATGTATTAGACTACTTAAAAAAATCATTAAGGGAACTACGCAATAAAAAACACAACGACTTTAAGCAGATGGGATCATTTATTGAAAGCTATATAAATAGTTTATATAATTTTTTTAATTCATTCTGTTCAATTACAAGAAAATGTATTAACCAAGCAGATTATTATAAGTTATTTTCAATATTAGGTGTTTCTGCAACTATTTACCCGCTACTCGTCAAAATGGAGAGTATGGGCATTTTGGATAAATATATACCCAGTGATGATTATGATAAAATAAAATATATGGACTTGATTGAGTTAATAGATGTTAGAATATATAAGACAAGGGGAACTGATCCGAGAGCGGAAATATCACGCTTTGTATTTTCATTAAATGAACATAAAACCGAATTAGATATTATGGAATGGTTATTATGGTATAATCGCAGATGGATGAAGAAAGAAGAATTTCAAGCATGTTTGAATGATGAAATTACAGAAAATAGGGCATTACCTCTTATATTTATCGAATATTGTGAGCATCTACAAAAAAAGAAGTTCAATATAAAAGAGCTTAAGGATATTGTTAGGAAGCAACCACAAATTGAACATATTTTAGCGCAAGCTCCCAAGTTTTCATATAAAAGTTATGGCTTCAAAAATCAGGAAGATTTTATAGAGAATGAGCATACATTAGGCAACTTAACTCTTTTGGAAAAGAGCTTAAATGCAGCTGCCAGGAACAAGAATCCTTCTGAGAAAGTTCCTTACTATGACAAGAGCGGATTTAAAATGACTAAAAAATTAGCGGCGAAGATCACCAAAATTACTAAACTTAGAAAGCCAGAAATTCAAGAAAGGACAAAAGAATTGGTAACTTTTTGTATGGAAAGATGGTGGTGCTAACCAGAGATTTTACGGGAGGCCCTTCCCATTATTCATAGCTGTTTGTCCAGGGGGTATATCAAATTTAACTGACGGGGGGAAGGAGTCCCGCCAGGGTTTTGGGGTTGGGAGTTTTTTTCTTCAGGCCGGGTTCTCTAGGCGGCTCGGTCCCTGCCACCCCATTAGCCTACCATTTACCCCCAATCAAAATTGACTCCCTGGGAACCCTTTCATTGATAGGATAGGCCTCCCCTTTACCCTTGCCGCCCCCTCTTTAAATTTTTTCACGGCGCACGCCGTGAGTTTTTCCAAGTCCGGTCGGTCTGCGGACACGCAATTACCATCTTCCGTCCCCAGCACAGAGCATGATTTTTTATTCAAAAATTTTTGACCTGGATACCATAACAGGGGGGGTACTTCCGATTTTCCCGGGAATAAAATTTTGGAAAAAATTCCGCACGGAGCATATTGGGCAGGGGGGTACAGGACCCATCCCGGGGTTTGCCTTCCCTGGCCGAAAATCTATAGGGCTGCGTAGCTGGAGCGGAAGCGCAATCTGGCAAGCGGTTGAGGAATTGTGGACGCAGTGCCCGGGCCGTCTGGCAGGGGAAGGCCATGTGATAGAACTTCCCATATCCTGACAAATTACACCTGATGATAGGCACTTAAGAATTTCGATAGTCAGGCCAGGAATGAATCTCTTCTTTCGCTCTATAATTTTTCATTTTTATACAATAACATAAAAACAGAATGAGAGACGATTTCACAAAGCTAACAATCGCAACGATAGCGAAGCGGGCTGGATTTCGCTGTTCTAATCCTGGGTGCGGATGCTCGACCGTCGGCCCCGCTCTCGGTCACGAGGGGAATCATAAATGTCGGTATCGCAGCTCACATAACGGCCGCCTCACCGGTGGGCCCTGGTTTTGACCCCTCCCTAACTCCAGAACAGCGCCGGACCAGGAAAATCCAATGGCATTTTGGCCTGTCAACTGGATGGCAACCGGATCGATTCTGATAGCAAGCATTTCACCGTCGAGATGCTGCGAAATGGAAACGATCCGCAGAGATACAGGCCTTTCTCGCCCTCGCTGCACCTCATTTGACTCGCGATGAGTGCACGTGCCAGCAGCTCCCGATACAGTGGATCGTGAACTCGAACTGCTGGGGTTGACGGCACAAGAATACCTTGAGTCGGTTACCTTACCCCTGATCGGCGCAGCACAAAACGATCTCGCCGCATTCAAGCACATACCACGATGGCCTCGCAACGCGATTACTCTAATCTCAGAATAACCGACGGGGACCATAAACAAACCTTCAACGCTTCGGGGCTGGCCGCAGCGGTCGAAACGTTCAACGAAATAGTGATCATTGCCCCACCTGGGACCGGAAGACGACCACGCTGCTTCAGTTGGTAGAGGCCATACTATCCCAAGACAACTCGGTTGCCGTTTTCATACCCCTTAGTGAATTCGTCTCAAATGGATTCTTTCTTTCAATCCATCGTGCGCCGCCACACGGTTGCAGGAGTGCAGAAGGAGCACCTGGCGCTGCTCGCACACCACGGTCGGCTGGTTCTTATTCTGGACGGCTGGGACGAACTTGACGCAGCATCGAGAAAGCGTGCTACCGGCGAAATTAGATTACTGCAGCGCGAATCTCCCTACCTTGGCATCGTTGTCAGCACTCGGCGTCAAGCGCTGGACGTGCCGATTTCCGGGCCGGTGGTTGAGATTGACGCACTTTCAGAAGGCCAACAGCTGGAGATTGCGCGCGCTTTGCGCGGTACAGAAGGGAGGCTATCCGATCACGCCCGGCGAACTCCCGGCGTTCGTGATCTGGTGGCAATCCGGTTATATTTGACGGCTCTGCTCGCCCATACTGGGTGCTACCCTCCCAACAACAAAAGAAGAGGTGCTCCGACTGTTCGTCACCGAACACGAACGCACGGCCGAAAGGCCGGGGCCTTGCGTGATTCCCTCTTCGGGTTCCACACTAATATGCTCACGGCCATCGCCGTCAAAGCTACGACCCTCGCGACTACTACGATCTCCGAGATACATGCCAACACGGTGGTCAAGCAGGTTGAAGATCAGCTCTTCACTGATGGCCAGATAACGAACGCTCCCCAGCCGACGACGGTTCTGGACGTATTAGTCAGCCATCATACGCTCGTTCGTTCCGGTGCAGGGACAGGGATGCTCTTGTTCCAACATCAGCAGTTTCAAGAGTGGTATGCGTCGTTCGAGGTCGAGAGGCTCATGCGGCCGCGACAGCCGGCGATCGGAAAGCTAAGCAGAAGCTCAGAGCAGATGTGCTCAACATACCCGCCTGGGAAGAGGCAATTCTTTTCGCTTGCGAAAGAGTGTCGCGCTCCGATGGAACCGGACTGCAGGCCGTGGCGGCTTCAGTACTTGAGACGATCGCGATTGATCCGATGCTCGCCGCGGAAATGATATATAGGTCGTCTGCCGGCGTTTGGGATGAGATCAAGGAGAAGATCGTCGCCTTTATCGGGAGATGGCATACCCCCGGCAAAGTAGACCGCGCGTTGAGGTTCATGATCGACACGGGGCACGGCGAGTTCGCTCTGCAAATCTGGTCACTGATTTCTGATCCGGATAACCAAGTCCGTTTGGCGGCGCTTCGCGCCGGACGCCAGTTTAGACCGTCGGTTCTTGGTACTGACGTCGAGGTGCGCATCGCCAAGCTACCTGACAAGGTGCGCGAGAGCGTTGTCTCATCTTTCGCCTTCGAGGGTGGCATGGACGGAATTGAGTTGGCAGCAAGGCTTGCCCAGGTGGATCCCAGTCCAAAGGTGCAGGTATCGGTGATCGAGGCGCTTTACTTCCGGCGCGCGGACCGTTTTATGGCGGAGGTCATCCGCACTGCACCGTATGAGGTGTGGCAGCTGCTCGCGCGCAAGGGCTACGCGGAAGAAATCGTTGACCCGGATGCCGCAGCGCGTTTGCGCCGCGAGCGGCAGCGTTATATCGAAAGCGAAACCGATCCGCTAAGGAAGCTTCATGTGATTCTCGATGCAGGACGCCACGAGGTTGCTGTAGGTCGTGAGGTAGGCGCAGTTATCGAGGATGCTGATTTCTCGGGAAAGTACCAACAGGCAGGATGGAGCATCGTCGAGGCGCACAAGCTCTATCCAGGCGATGTCACCACAGCCCTTATACATCGCCTCGAGGCCGGTCGGGAAATCCCCTTCCAGACCGAGAGCCTTCTTCAGGCCGCAGGAATAACGGTCGATGAAGGCCCGATTGTACACCTTGTGATGCAGCCCGGCAACCTTGAAAAGGTGGCGGAGGCCGCAGTCAGCCTTGTTGGGCCGAAAACCGTTGGTAGGTTGATCGACTCTCTGGTCACGATCGACGCGAAGCTGAGAGCGACAGGATGGCGTGCCGATGATCCGACACGTCAAGAATATTTTCGATTGAAAGACTGGATTTCCAAGACGGGTCTGACCTCGATTATTCAGGCAGTATTGAGCCGATCTGTGACCGATGATCCACTCCAAATTGCGCTGCTCGCAGACTTGCTGGACCGCCACGGCAAAGGGGGGGGCCAAGAGCCTCTGCAGCTCGATGGTGAGCTAAAAGAGCAGATGATCGCTGCTGTCGGACGCTGGGCCGAGATTCTCTTGGCCTCTCCCACGGCGAGCCGTGCTCAACTCGCGGAGGTTGCACGCGAATCGGGCGATCGGCTGCGCCGGAGTTGCTGCCCGTGCTTCACCGTATGCTCGCAGCGGACTTGAAGCGATGGCGTCGCGCCCGGGACGAGTTCTTTGCCGCACGGAATAGAGGAATGAACATCCCACCCCCGCCGGATGTCAGCCATTCCTGGACACTTCAGTACAGGCGTGCCTTCGCCGCCATTGGTGGCGATGAAGTCGTAGAATTGATGAAGTCCTTTTTGCCAGACACTGATTTCGGCTTCGACGCAGCCTGCGTGCTTAAGGAAATCTGGGATCGGGAGCATAATCCTCCGAAAGACAATCGATTCACACCTTGGCCGGATTTCTCGGAAGTAAAGGCGCGGCGCGTGGAGCGTCAGGAGCACGGCAGTGACAGGGACTCCTCTCCATTCGCGGATGCGATCATTTCGGTCGTCGAACATCTCGTGAAACCGGGCTCCAGCCCTGAGGAACACCTTCATGCACTGCAACTGGCGAAGATCGCCTTCAGCATGCCTTATGGCAATAAGATAGGTACTATAGATATGCTGCTGGAGCTGTCGCAGCCACTTCAAACAAAGCGTGAACTGCTCGCCGTTCTCGTACTTGCCGGTGAAATCATTAGTTCCGACGTGGTCCTCGGAGGCATCAAGACTCTGCTTAAAGATGCGAAGGCAAAGGCGTGGCTGTTGGATCAGAACCGCGGAGAATTGGAAGCTTGGTTGGAGCTCCTGCCTTTCTCCGATCGGCCCGACGCCACGCTTGACGCCTTGGAATTGCTGGAACCTAACCTGCGGCAACCTTGGCGGCTACGCCGCCTTTTGTCAGCCTTGGCCTACGCTCCCTCCCCTGAGGCTGAGCATGTGCTCAATCTGCTGCCTCAGAAAGATGCAAGATTTCTCAGTGAGTACGATTGGTTTGCCGCCATGGACAAGCGTGGAACTGTATCAGCGGCGTGATGCTTCTCGAACTCATATGCGGGGGTGCGTTTGATAGCAAGCCCGGCCGAAGGGATCCCTGGACTCTTTCGCGAGCTGGTGGGCGCCATACGAGTACATGCCGACTTTCGGGCCGAGGTCTACCAGCGGTATGAACATCTGCCTACCGGACCGGGCCAAGCAATCCTTGAGCACGCTATCGCAGAGGCTGCAGATGCTGACGGCGTGTTGGTCCTTGTTCATGGCCATGCCGTGCAAGGCAAACCCTTTCCTGGAAATCTCTATTCCGCCATCAGGCAGCGGGCCCGGGGTGATCGTGCCGGACCTGGGAGGAGGAGGCTGGCGCACCACAGGGTAGGTGGTAGCCGATGAAGGACCTGGCCAGAAGCGCACAGATAGATACCCTACCTCGAATACCCCTATCTCTACTCCATTAGCCTTTGACCGGCTCCCTCCCTCTCAAACGACCCTCTGAGAAGCCCCACATTGAACGGAAAGGTTGACCCCTGCCCTTCCTACCGGCCATGAGCCAATCGTTGAAAACTGCCCTGCCGGGAGCGGGGAATTGAGGCCAAAAAAGCCCCTCTTTCGGTAGGAACAGCCCCGGTCCAAAATCGGCCGCATGAGAAGCTCCAGGAGAGGCGATCAGGTCGGACCCCTTATAACCCTCCCCTGGCCTGGGAAGATCGTTAAAAAGAAGCGGTCCTGTGCGATCCTGAAAAACCTTGAAACCCCCCTGTGGCTGGCCCGCCATATTTCTTTCGTTATTCTCAATAATGGGGAGGTTGACACATTTTTTCGCATAATTCGCTTTTTTCGCTGTATTTTTCAGTTTTTTTTGGATTGATGTTCGGCCTCAAAGAGACAAGAGCACAATCCCGGCCTTTCCGGGGCGGTTTGGGGTGTGTCTGCTGGGAATACTGCTGGGAACTAAAAAGAGGGGTTAGGCCTGTTTGCCTAACCCCTTGATTTTATTGGCGGGGACGACGAGACTCGAACTCGCGACCTCCGGCGTGACAGGCCGGCGTTCTAACCAACTGAACTACGCCCCCGGGAATGAGTTCAAAGTTCGAAGTTGAAAGTTCAAAGCTAAAAGAGCAAATCCATCTGAAATTACTACGAACCTTGAACTTTTAACTTTGAACCTTGAACCCCAAAATGGTAGGCGGAACAGGGCTCGAACCTGTGACCCCCGGCTTGTAAGGCCGATGCTCTCCCAGCTGAGCTATCCGCCCGCCCCGGTAATAGTCGCTTATGGCGGCTCGGCTGTCAAGAGGGAAAATGAGCTGTGCAGCTGTAAGCAGGGAAGTAGGTGGGCTAGGCTCACCCTACATTTGGGCCTGCCGCCCGTAACTTATCCTAAGATTCGGCTGATTCCCAGAGTTATCAGCTGACTGCTGCACGGCTGACTAGCTCACTGCTCATCAGTGCGCCTGGATCTCGGCGGGCTCCCCCGCGGGCATATAGACCGTCTCCAGGGGCAGCGGCGGCGGCACCGCCTTGAACAGGCTCTCGGGGTCGTCCAGGACCAGGGCCTTTTTCAGCACCTCATCCATGTGGTCCACCGACACCAGTTCCACCGCCTTGAGGATGCGGGCCGGGATCTCTTTGATATCCTTTTCGTTGTCCCGGGGGATGAGCACCGTCTTGATCTGGTGGCGGTGGGCCGCGATGATCTTCTCTTTCAAGCCGCCGATGGGCAGGACCCGGCCCCGGAGGGTGATTTCCCCGGTCATGGCCACGTCCCGCTTCACCGGGACCCGCAACAGGGCGGAGACGATGCTGGTGCCGATGGTGATGCCCGCCGAGGGTCCGTCCTTGGGGATGGCCCCTTCCGGCACGTGGACGTGGATGTCGAGGTTGCGGTAGAACTCCTTGGGCAGCCCCAGGCTTTCGGCCTTGGAACGCACGTAGCTCAAGGCCGCCTGGGCCGATTCCTGCATCACCTCACCCAGCTTGCCGGTGATGAGCAATTTGCCCCGCCCCGGCAGGACCACCACTTCGGTCTGCAGCAGTTCGCCCCCGAACTCCGTCCAGGCGAGCCCCGTGGTGAGGCCGATCTCGTCGGCCTCTTCGGTGCGCCCGAAGCGGAACTTGGGGACCCCCAGGTATTTGGCCACCGCCTGGCTGCTCACCTTCACCTGATGCTCCTTGCCCTTGGCGGCCACTTCCCGGGCCACCTTCCGGGTGATGGCGGCGAGCTCCCGCTCCAGGTTCCGCACTCCTGCCTCCCGGGTGTACTGCCGGATGATGGTGAGGACGGCGTTTTCCGAAAACTGGATGTTTTCCCGGTCCAGGCCGTTGGCCGTACACTGCTTGCGAATCAGGAACTGCTCGGCGATGTGCAGCTTTTCCACCTCGGTATAGCCCGGCAGGCGGATGATCTCCATGCGGTCCTGCAAGGGAGGCGGGATGGAATAAAGATTGTTGGCCGTGGTGATGAACATCACTTCGGACAGATCGTAGTCCACGTCCAGGTAATGATCGTTGAACCCGAAGTTCTGCTCCGGGTCCAGGACCTCCAGGAGCGCCGCCGAGGGGTCGCCCCGGAAGTCCGTGCTCATCTTATCCACTTCATCCAGGCAGAAGACCGGGTTGTTGGTCTTGGCCTTCTTCAGGGACTGCATGATTTTCCCCGGCAGGGCGCCGATATAGGTGCGCCGGTGCCCCCGGATCTCCGCTTCGTCCCGGACGCCGCCCAGGGAGAGGCGTACGAAATTGCGGCCCAGGGCCCGGGCCACGGACTTGGCCAGGGAGGTCTTGCCCACCCCCGGGGGGCCCACCAGACAGAGGATGGGGCCCTTCATCTTTTTCACCAGGCTCTGTACCGCCAGGTGCTCCAGGATGCGTTCTTTGGGCTTGTCCAGGCCGTAGTGGTCCTCGTGGAGGATATGCTCCGCCTCGTCCAGGTTGTGCTTGTCCCTGGTGCGCTCGTACCAGGGCAGGCTCAGCAGCCAGTCGATGTAGTTCCGGGAGACGGTGGCCTCCGCGGACATGGGGCTCATGAGCTTCAGCTTCTTGAGCTCGTGCTTCACCTTGGCCGTGGCCTCGACACTCATCTTCTTCCGGCGGATGCGGCGCTCCAGTTCCTGGATCTCGCCCTTTAGATCCTCCTTTTCCCCCATCTCCTTCTGGATGGCCCGCATCTGCTCATTGAGATAGTATTCCCGCTGGGTCTTTTCCATCTGCTTCTTGACCCGGTTCTTGATGCGGGATTCGATCTGGAGGATTTCGTTTTCCCGGTTTACCAGGGACAGGACATTTTCCAGGCGGCGGTTGGCGTCCAGGTTTTCCAGCAGGGCCTGCTTCTCATCGGCTTTGATGGCCAGGTGCCCGGACACGATATCCGCCAGGCGGCCCGGGTCTTCCAACCCGATGATGGTTTGCAGGGCCTCCTGGGGCACCTTCTTGTTCAATTTGCTGTAAGTCTCAAACGCGGTGACCACCGTCCGGCGCAGGGCCTCGGTCTCGTGGGTGATTTCCCAGGATTCCGGAAGTTCTTCGGCTTCCACCTGGAAGAACTGGGACATGGGCAGGAACTGGCGCACCGTGGCCCGCCCTTTGCCCTCCACCAGTACCTTGACGGTGCCGTCCGGCAGCCGCAGGAGCTGCAGGATGGAGGCCAGGGTCCCCAGCCGGTGCACTTCCGACTCCCGGGGCTCGTCCTTCCGGGGGTCTTTCTGGGTGCAGAGCAGGATGTATTTTTCCTGCCCCATGGCGTACTCCAGGGCGTGGATGGAGCGCTCCCGGCCGATGAACAGAGGCACCACCATGTGAGGAAAAATGACGATGTCTCTCAAGGGCAACATGGGGATCGTTAACATATTCCGTTTCTCTCCCTCCCCGGTTCCCCGGGGCTTGGGCAAGCGGAAAATCATTGCTGCACCGCTCTCCCGGGTTTATCCCAGGAGACCTCTTCGGCGGCCCGGTAGGTCAGGATGGGCGCCGCGTGCTTAATGATAAAGTCCTCGTTGATCAGGCATTCCTGCACATCCTTCAAGGAAGGCAGCTCGTACATCAGGTCCAGCATGGCCCGCTCCAGGATGGCCCGCAGGCCCCGGGCCCCGGACTTGCGCTTCAAGGCTTCCCGGGCCACCGCCACCAGGGCTTCCTCAGTGAACGTGAGGCTCACCCGGTCCAGTTCCAGCAGCTTCTGGTACTGCTTCACCAGGGCGTTCCTGGGCTCCTTCAGGATGCGCACCAGGGCCTCTTCGCTGAGTTCGTCCAGGGTGGCGATCACCGGCAGCCGGCCCACGAACTCGGGGATGAGCCCGAACTTCAGCAGATCCGGGGGTAGCACCTGGATGAGAATTTCCCCCAGGGGCCGCTGGGACCGGCTCTGGATGTCGGCCCCGAAACCCATGGATTTGCGGCCGATGCGGGCGCCGATGATGTCCTCCAACCCGTTGAAGGCGCCCCCGCAGATGAACAGGATGTTGGTGGTGTCCACCTTGATGAACTCCTGCTGGGGGTGCTTGCGCCCGCCCTTGGGCGGCACGGAGGCCATGGTGCCTTCAATTATTTTCAGCAGCGCCTGCTGCACGCCTTCCCCGGAAACGTCCCGGGTTATGGACGGACTGTCCGTTTTGCGCGGAATTTTGTCCACTTCGTCGATGTAGACAATGCCCCGGGAGGCCTTCTCCACGTCGTAGTCCGCCACCTGCAGCAGGTTAAGGATGATGTTTTCCACATCCTCACCCACGTAGCCCGCTTCCGTCAGGGTGGTGGCGTCCGCGATGGTAAATGGTACATTCAATATCCGTGCCAGGGTCTGGGCCAGCAAGGTCTTCCCCGACCCCGTGGGGCCGACGAGCAGGATGTTGCTCTTCTGGAGTTCCACCCCGTCCAGGTCCACCCCGGCGTTGATGCGCTTGTAATGGTTGTAGACCGCCACCGACAGGATCTTCTTGGCCCGCTCCTGGCCGATGACGTACTCGTCTATCTGCTTTTTGATTTGCGCCGGCTCCGGAATGGAAACCCGGGCATGTTTGGCTTCGTCCTTCTCGTATTCTTCGGCGATGATGTCGTTGCACAGTTCGATGCACTCATCGCAGATATAGACCCCCGGGCCGGCGATGAGTTTCTTCACCTCGCCCTGGCTCTTGCCGCAAAAAGAACACAACAGGTCGGCAGTCTTATCGACACCGCGCTTAGTCATATGATTTTAACCTCCCCAAACCCATGGGCTTCCTAGGCGCCGGGTTAGGCTTAAAACTCTGGACCGCCTTAATAGCCTTTAGGCTAGATCGGCACCGGCGGCCATCTCTTCAAGTTTGGTTATTGCTTATTCCCGATGCCTGGGAAAAGGTATCCCTGCACTCCGCTGGCTGATGACGTCGTCGATCAGCCCGTATTCCTTGGCCTGGTCCCCGGACATGTAAAAATCCCGTTCGGTATCGTGATTGATCCGCTCGATGGACTGGCCCGTGTGCATAGCCATGATCTGGTTCAACTCCTCCCGGAGGCGCAGGATCTCCCGGGCCTGGATGTCCACGTCGGTGGCCTGGCCCTGGAACCCGCCCAAGGGCTGGTGGATCAGGATGCGGGCGTGGGGCAGCGAGAACCTCTTGCCCGCATCCCCCGCGGCCAGCAGCAGGGCGGCCATGGACGCCGCCTGCCCCATGCACAGGGTGGCCACCGGGGATTTGATGTACTGCATGGTGTCGTAGATGGCCATGCCCGCGGTCACCAGTCCCCCCGGGGAATTGATATAAAAATTGATTTCCTTGTCCGGGTCTTCCGCCTCCAGAAACAACAGTTGCGCGATGACCAGGTTGGCCACGTCGTCGTTGATGGCCGAACCCAGAAAAATTATCCGGTCTTTGAGCAGACGGGAGTAGATGTCGTAAGCCCGCTCCCCTCGGCTGCTCTGTTCCACTACGATGGGAATTAACTGCATCCTTATTCCTTCTCCCCGGTTGCGGCCGCGGGGGCCGTTTCCACCGAGGCGTTATCCAGTAAAAATTTCATGGTCTTTTCATCTCGCAGTTGCCGTTGCAAGGCCCCTGCCAGTTCGTGCTCCTGATAGAACTTTTTGACCTCGGTCACATCCTTGCCGCTGCGCACCGCGATGCGGGCCAGGGCGGCATCCACTTCGGCGTCATCCACCGTAAACCCTTCCTGGGCGGCGATGCGCTCCAGCACCAACTTGATGCGCACCCGCCGTTCCGCCATGGGCTTGATGGCCTCCACCATCTTGGTGGGGTCCATTTGGGACGGGTTGACCCCGTACTGGGCCAGGCGTTCCCACTGATCCCGCAGCAGGTTTTCCCGTTCCTGCTCCAGGAGGGTAGGCGGCACTTCAAACTGGTGTTTGGCCAGCAACTGGTCCATGGCCTGGTTTTCCAGCAGGGCTTGACGCTCCCTTTCCTTTCCTTTAATAATATCCTCTCGCACCGCCTGACGCAAGTCGGCCAGGGTTTTAAAATTGCCCCCCAGAGCCTGGGCAAAGGTGTCGTCCAACTCGGGCACCACCTTTTCCTTGACTTCCTGGATCTTCACCTGAAAGTCCACCACCTTGCCGGCCAGCAGGGGGTTGGCGAAGTCGTCGGGCAGGGAGACGGCAAAGCGGGACTCGGCCTCGGGCTTGAGCCCTATGAGGTTGCCCTCGAACTCTTGGTTGAACTTGCCGCTGCCCACTTCCATGTAGGTGCCTTCGGCCTTGCCGCCTTCCACCGGTTCGCCGGCAAAATAGGTCTGGTAATCCAGGACCACAAAGTCGCCCTCCTGCGCCCCCCGGTCTTCAGCCGGCGGCTTGAGCAGGGCGTTCCCCTGGCGGATCTCCTCTATCCGGGCCTCCACCTCTTCGTCGCTAACCGCAACTTCCGGGGCCGTGAGGCCCAACCCCTGGTAGTCCGCCACGGTAAATTCCGGGCTGACTTCCAGTTCCACGCTGTAGCGGTAGTCCTCGCCGGCCACCGGCTGGGGCGGGGGCTCCGGCCAATTCAGGTTGACGGGCTCCAGGTCCTTTTCCTTCAGGACCTCGGCCAGGGAGCGGCGCACCAGGGAGTCGGAAACTTCCTGTTCTATCTGTTTGCCGTAATACATCTCCAGGATGGAACGGGGCACCTTTCCCGGGCGAAAGCCTTTGACTTTGGCCCGCTTGCCCAATTCCCGGTAGGCCCGGTCCACTTCCTGGGTAACCTCGTCGGAGGGTACCACGACTCTCAATTTTCGCTTCACTTCGCTGAGGTTTTCGATCTCTGCCTTCAAAGCACTTTCGGTCATCTGTCAGCTCGCTGTATTATTTGATATGGGTCAGGTGGGACTGGTTTCCCCCCCGCCTGCGGTCCTCCCCCCGCTGAGGTGTGCGAGAGGGGGGACTCGAACCCCCACGGTAAACCCGCTGGACCCTAAACCCAGTGCGTCTGCCAATTCCGCCACTCTCGCAATTGGCGATTCAGTCAATAATTTTATTAACTTTCCCTTGCCAAGTCAAGCAATTCTCCCTGCCGCCCTGTATCTCACCTGTGGTCTCCGCCTAAAATTCAGGTTCTTTATTATTTGTTTATGCAAAAATCAAGATCATTATTTAACTGCATGTTGGTAATTGCCTCCCGGGCAAATTCTTCTGAAACCCGACCTGTAAGGATTCAGCCAAACCGGCCCCTTCCTTTGCCGGCTCAATTCCCTAGGCCCGGCGCCAGGTCTGGCAATTTTATCCTCCACCTTGAACCGGCCTTAATAACTCTTATTTTTAAAAGTTAACCATCTCCTCGAAGGGCGTCTGACCTCCGCTGGGGTGAAAGCATCATGCGCACCAACTATGCCTTATGGTTAGGGTTATTCATTATGGCCGCTTTAGTCACCCTGGCCACCAAGTATTATGCCTACTTCCCCGGAGACGTGGCGGTGGCCAGGTGGGTGCAATCCCTGGTGCCCCCGAACCTGAATTGGGCCGCAGGCGTCTCCCGGACGGCCGAATTTCCCTGGCTCCTCCTGATACTGGCGCTCATCTTTGCCCTTTCCTGGGCCCTGGCCGGATGGCGCGCCGCGCTGCTCTCCCTTATCAGCTTTGCGGGGATGTGGGCCCTGGGAAATTGGCTCGGTCCGATCATTGCCCGGCCGCGGCCTTCCCCGGAACTGGTGCGCGTCTTTCGTCCACTTCCGGGTTTCAGCTTCCCTTCTCTATTTGCCCTGAGATATGCCGCCACTTTCGGCTTTCTGGCAGTTCTGGCCGCGAGGCGGAGTTCCGGGGCGCGGCGCACCGGCCTGTTGCTTGGCTGCGGCGCTCTTCTGCTTCTTGGCTGGTTTGCCCGGGTCGCCCTGGCGGCCCACTGGCCCAGCGATGTGATCATCTCTTATTATCTGGGATTGCTCTGGGCGGCTTTCCTCCTGCGGTTTGCTCCCCGGGGGCTAATCGGTCCCTTGGGCCTACTAAAGAATTAATTATTCATTGCTGTTTTCTTCCGGGGTGAGCAACATTTTTTCAAGACCCGCATATATGCGGATAAAATGGCGGGCGGCGGACCTACGATTGGCTATTTGGGCCTTTACCGGACTGGAGGGTACGGCCAAGGGCGCCGAATACACCCCGGCCCGCAATCATCTAAGTTCTCCTCCCGGAGGAGATTAGCGCCTGGCACGGCCATCACGGCCATAAAAGGACGCCGGCCAAGTGGCTGAGGCCAATAATTTGTTTCAGAGTCAAACCGATATCCCTGGAAAAGCAAACTTAAAAGAGTTGGCGCGGTTTTTCCTGCGTCTTGGCACCACCGCCTTTGGCGGTCCCGCGGCTCACATCGCCATGATGGAGGACGAGGTGGTCCGGCGCCGCCGCTGGGTCGCCCGGGAGAAATTTCTTGATTTGCTGGGGGCCGCCAACCTCATCCCCGGCCCCAGCTCAACGGAGATGGCCATCTTCATCGGCTACCTATGCAGAGGTTGGCCGGGGCTTCTGTTAGCGGGCGTCTGCTTTATCGCGCCGGCCATGCTTATGGTCCTGGGATTTGCCTGGGCCTATGTGCGGTTTGGGAATCTTCCTCAGGTGACCTGGCTACTTTACGGGGTCAAACCGGTGGTAATCGCCATCATCTTGCAGGCGCTTTGGCAGTTAGGGCGCACCGCCGTAAAAACTAAATTCCTGGGCGCCTTGGCCCTTATGGGGATCATATTGAATTTTTTGGGTATTAATGTGCTGATTTTGCTCTTTGGAACCGGGGTAATCGCGGGGTTTCAGCAAGGACTTGTCCAAGATCGCGCCAGAAATTGGAAACCCCTGGTGATTATGCTTTTATCGGCCGGCTGCTTCTTGGTGGCCGCCTATGTCGCTACCGGATTATACTCCACGGGCAAAGTAGAGTTCGGCTTACTACCGCTCTTCCTTTTCTTCGTGAAAGTCGGCTCCATAGTCTTCGGGAGCGGCTATGTGCTCCTGGCTTTTTTGCAAGCCGATCTCGTCGGGCATTGGCATTGGCTTACCGCAACTCAGCTTTTGGACGCCGTGGCGGTGGGGCAAGTGACCCCCGGTCCGGTCTTTACCACCGCCACCTTCATCGGCTATGTGCTCGCCGGGTTGCCAGGCGCCCTCATCGCCACCGTCGGGATTTTTCTCCCCTCCTTTATCCTGGTCGCGGTCAGCAGTCCTCTTATCCCGCGTCTGCGCCGGTCAGCCATGGCCGGAGCCTTCCTGGACGGCGTCATTGTGGCTTCCCTGGCCCTCATGGCGGTGGTTACCTGGAGACTGGGGCGTGACGCGGTCATTGACCTTCCCACTGCTCTGCTGGTTTTAGGAAGCGCCGTGCTGCTCATCCGTTTTCGCCTGAACTCCTTGTGGCTCGTGGTTGGCGGGGCTCTGATCGGGCTTTTGGTTTATGGGGCCAGGAGGTATTTTATGATTTAGTCTTTGGCGTCTGAATCCATTAAGTATTATTATTAAGCATTAAAGTCGTAATCCCACCCTTTGAATCCGGCGGAGGATGACCTCAATAATGGAAGCCAAAGAGAAAGACGAGATCCAGCAACTGCGCGACCGGCTCACGGTGAGCCCCAAGCTGGTGTGGGACGTCTCGGACCAGGCCCAACGTGACGCCATCTTTGCCTACGGCGAAGACTACAAGGCTTTTCTGGACCGGGCCAAGACGGAACGGGAGGCGGTGGACGAAATCCAGCGCCAGGCCGGGGACCGGGGTTTTGTGGAGTTGATCAACGGCAGCGCCGGGCCCCGCAACTTTTACACTCATAAAGGCAAAACCATCGTCCTGGCGGTGCAAGGCCGGCGGCCCCTCACCGACGGGCTGCGCCTGGTGGCCTCCCACATCGATTCCCCGCGCCTGGACCTCAAGCAATACCCCCTGTACGAAGACACGGACCTGGCCTTTCTGAAGACCCAATATTACGGCGGCATCAAGAAATACCAGTGGCTGGCCCGCCCCCTGGCCATCCACGGCGTGGTCCTCAAGCCCGACGGCCGCCGGGTGGACCTCAAGCTGGGGGAAGAGCCCGCGGACCCGGTCTTCACGGTGCTGGACCTGCTGCCGCACCTGGCTAAGAAGGCCCAGATGGATAAAAAGGTGACCGAAGCCTTTGAGGGCGAAAAACTCAACGTCCTGGTGGGTTCCCTGCCCCTGGGGGATTCCGAGACCAAGGAGCGCTTCAAGCTTTACCTGCTGAAGCATCTGGAGGAGCGTTACGGCATCGGCGAGGAAGATTTCGTCAGCGCCGAACTGGAACTGGTGCCCGCGGGTCCCGCCCGGGATCTGGGCTGGGACCGCAGCCTGGTGGGGGCCTACGGCCAGGATGACCGGTCCTGCGCCTATGCCGCCCTGGCGGCCATCCTGGACCCCGTCGAGCCGGAATACACCGCCCTCGCCCTGTTCTACGACAAGGAAGAGACGGGCTCCGACGGCAACACCTCCGCCAAGTGCTGCCTGCTGGAAGAGATGGTGGAGCTGCTCCTGGAGCGGGCCGGTGAGAGCTCCCTGGCCCGGCGCCGCGTGCTCATGGCCTCCCGGGCCATCTCCGCGGACGTCACCGGGGCCCTGGACCCGGATTATCCGGAAGTCCACGAAAAGCGCAACGCCGCCCGCCTGGGCTACGGCGTGGCCTTCAGCAAGTACGGCGGCAGCGGCGGCAAGTACTACACCAGCGACGCCAATGCCGAGTACGTGGCCTGGCTCCGCCGCATCTTCCAGGAACACGGGGTCATTTGGCAGGCGGGCCAGTTGGGCAAGGTGGACGAAGGCGGCGGCGGCACCATCGCCAAGTTCCTGGCGGTCCACGGCCTGGAGATCATCGACTGCGGCACCCCCTTGCTGTCCATGCATTCCCCCTTCGAGGTGGCCTCCAAGGCCGACCTGTACATGACTTTTAAAGCGTACCAGGCGTTTTTTCAGGCAGTGTGAGCCGCGCCGCCGGTGCAGTTTTTGGTTTGCTGTTTGCGGTTTTCTGTTATGATTTAAGGTGCGACTGGGCGGATGGCGTCAGGGCCATGCCATTCCTGTCTTTACCAAAAAAGAAAAACCCGAAACGGTCATTTAAGATGCGCAAATACTTCTCCAAAGTAAAACCCGATTCTCCCGAGGCCGCGGTGTCGTCCTGGGGCAATCTGGCCAACTTTTACAGCCTGCTGATCTTTTTGATCGCCATCCCCTTCATCCTCATCGTGGCCCTGGTGTGGCTCACCGGAGTCCTGGGATTCAGCGCCTGGATCTTTGCCGGTTTTGCGGCTCTGTGCGCCTTTATTGTCTGGCGCATCTACCGGCGCTGGGGCCAGTTCAAATCCAAGGTGACGGAACAGAACCGCGAGTTTCAGGATCTGGTGCGGGAAGCCACCCAAGCCGGGAAAGATGTGGAAATCTCCCTGATGAACGGCGCCCTGACCCTGCGCTGCCTGGGCCAGGACCGCTTGGGCCACGCCTTGCCCGCGGGCCGGCCGGTGCCGCTGGCCTTGCAGGCCCCCCACGCCGTTGAGGTTGAGGCCTTGGAGGCGGCGGCCCCTTCCTGCTTGTCGCCGGAACGCCTGCGGGAGGAACTGGAGGAGTTCATCAAACTCAGGGACACGGGCGTCATCAGCCCCGAGGAGTTCGACCGCATCAAGGCCAGCCTGCTGCACCGGATCTCGGCCTAAGACCTGGTTTTATATTTTCCTGCAGTAGTGTCCGAGGGATTTTGCATCTTGATAACTCGTTCCCAAGCTCCTGCTTGGGAACGTATTTTTTTTAGCCCAAGCTGTGCTTGGGCTCACCTGCGATTATTATTAGGACATATGGCCCAAGCGGTCAAAATCGACCCGCTCAAGTGGATTCCTGTAAGGGCGGTTCGCGAACCGCCCCTACAATGGCCGTTTTTAACCCGGGAGGATTTGGAAGATGCTCGCGGGACAAAACCCTAGCCTGGACCGGACCTGAAAACTTTAAAGCCCCCAGGGGTCACCCGGGGGCTTTTTTCTTGATAGCAGCACCGGCGTCCCGCCGGTGCCACGCCGGCTAATACCAAGTCGCGCCCATAGAGGTAAAATCAGCATCTTTGTTGTAGGGGCGCAATTCATTGCGCCCTTGAGGGCGTGATAAATCACGCCCCTACACTAAAATACCTTTTTGATGGCGACTTGGTTCAATGGGGAAGGAGACCATAATTATCCTTGACGTAACACATAATTTACTTTATATTTTAGACTGTTGATCGTGGGCTTCAGAGACAAGCGAACGCGAGAGTTCGCCCAGGGAAACCGAGTCAAGGCCTTCACGGGCTTTGAGCACCAAGCGGAAATGAAGCTCGATCAGCTCGACGCGGCCACGTCGCGGCTCGATCTGGACTTGCCCGGCAACCGCCTCGAAGCGCTTAAGGGCGACCGCCAGGGCCAATATAGCATCCGTATCAATGACCAATGGCGGATTTGCTTCGAGTGGCCCAAGGGCGCGCCGGGGCCGGTCAAGGTTGAAATCACCGATTACCATTGAGGTGCATCATGGAACGCAGTGCCATACATCCCGGTGAACATCTCGCTGAACAACTTGAAGAACTGGGCATGAGCGCGGCTGCCTTGGCCCGCCAGATCAAGGTGCCCACGAACCGCATAACCGAAATCCTGAACGGTCAGCGCGCCGTGACCGGGGACACGGCCTTGCGCCTGGGGCATTTCTTCGGGATAAGCGCGGAATTCTGGATGAACCTGCAAAAGCTCTATGAGCTGCGCCTGGCCGAACAGAAATCCGGGGAGACCATCAAGGACTTGCCGACGCTCGCCAAGCCGATAAAGAAGCAGCGCGGCGATTCACAGCCTCACCCCCAGTAAGGCTACGATCCGGCCATGATGGAAAACTCCGTCCCCCCTCAAACCTCCGGGGTGGCCTCTTCGGGTTTGAGCTCTTCGACGCCCAGGGCGAATCCGGGCCCGGCCGCCAGCGCCCCCCCGTCCCAGAAATCCCGGCGGTAGCGGTAGTAAGCGTGCAGGCGTACCAGGGCCCGGGCCAGCTGTTTGATGGCTGCGTCGCCCAGGTTGTCCAGGCAGGATTGCAGCAGGGCCAGGAAGGCGGCGGGCAGGAAAAAGCTTTCCTTGCCCAGGGCGCCCTGAAACTCCAGCCGGTAGCCGCCCGCCTGGAGCAGGTAGAAATCGGCCTGGTAACTGCGTACCGGCTCAGTTTCGATCTCGGCCGCCAGTTTAAGCTTGCCCAGGGGCAGGCGGGGCCTCCTGGCGCCGCCGGTGCCGGCCTGCACCCGGGAGCAGACCCGCTCCAGGAACTCGATCAACTCCCGGGCCACCCTATTCTCGTTCAACTCCGCCAGCTCATACAGAATGCGGGCATAGAGGTACACCACCAGGGTAACGGCCTCACTCTCCGGTTCCTCACTGCGGTGCCAGATGATGCGAGGCGCCACCTGGTCCTGGGGGAAAAAATCCACCCGCACCGTGGCCTGGTGCAGGCCCCGGTCCTGGCGGAAGCGCTCCAATAGGCGTTTAAGCATCAGTCGTTTATTAAGGTGTCGGCGGCCTTGGCTTCAGGTTGAATTTTCGGCCCGGTTTGTTTGTCGTTGCGGTGTGCGAAGTCTGGCAGCCTCACGGGCGCTCGCCCCTGAAGCTCCCGAAATAATTGGGTAAAATTGGCGAACGTGTTTACCATACCCAAAGACCGCGGGAAAGTCAATAGATTCCCCGCACCGCACCCTTCCCGCCCCATAAATTTACGGTTTACATAGCAGGGGAGATATTTTATAAAATAAGGATAAACAAATTAAGAGCGATATTAAATGCAGCAGCAGACCTACAAAGGGTTGCCCCCCGGGGTTCCCAACTGCCTGAAGAAACGGCGGCTCCTCAACGAAAAGGAGCTGTCCCCGGCCTTATGCCGTGAGTATGGGGAGAAGTTCCTTGCTCTGGGCTGGTGGGAAGACGCCCTGGAATTTTTCCAGAAGGGCCACGTTACCCAGGGCCTGGAACAGATCAGGGAGCATTGTCTCGAGACCGGCGATGCCTACTTGCTGGCCCGCCTGGGCCGGGAGCACGACCCGCAAGTCTGGCGCGCTCTGGCGGACCGGGCCCTGGCCCTGGAGAAGTTCCACTTTGCCCGCCGGGCCTATGAGCTGGCCGGCGACGCGGACAAAACCGCCTTGGCGGCCGGCCTCATAGCGGGCCTGGGTGCCGAAACCTTAGAAACCTGACCATGTCGGCCCTGGACTATTACCGCATTTTGGGAGTCTCGCCCCGCAGCAGCCTGGAGGAAGTGCGCCGCCGCTACCGGACTCTGGCCATGCAATACCATCCGGACCGCAACCCGGATGACCCCGAAGCCGCCGCCCATTTCCGCCAGGTGGTGGAAGCCTTCGAAGCCATCCAGTCGGCCAAGACCAGGAAGAAGCGCCAGGCCTCCCAGAACTACCGCAGCCCCCGGTTTACCGACCGGGAGCACCTGTTCCAGGAGTTCTTCGGCATCCCCCGGGCCGGCGCCCCCTTGCAACGGTCCGCCGGGGCCAACTTCCGCTACGATTTGCAGATTCCCTTTGCCTCCGCCATCCGGGGGATGCAAACGGTCATTGAGTTGGACCGCCCCCTGGATTGCCATCACTGCCGGGGCACCGGCTTGGCTGCGGGCAGCGGCTACCGGGACTGCCCCGATTGCCAGGGCCGGGGCCGCCGTTTCGGCGGGCCGGGCCTGCTGCGTTTCGGGCCTCTGTGCGACCGCTGCGGGGGCCGGGGCCGCATCGTCTCCCAGGCCTGTGGGCATTGCCACGGCGCCGGTTGCCAACCGGTGCGGCGGCAATACCGCCTGCAGATTCCTCCCGGCACCGAAGACGGCACCCGCCTGCGTTTCAGCGGGGAGGGGGGCTCAGGTTTCCAGGACGGCCCCGCGGGCAGCCTGGAAGTGGTCATCCACGTGGCCCCCGATGAGATTTTTACCCGGGTGGGCAACGATATTCACTGCCGCGTCATGATCTCCTTTGCCGAGGCCGCCCTGGGCGGCACTATCCGGATTCCCACCCTGGAGGGCTCCCAGACCTTTCAACTGCCCCAGGGCACCCAGACCGGCTGGACCTTCCGGTTCCCGGGAGCCGGCGCCCCCGGCCACCCCCACCAACCCCCGGGGGACCAGGTTAACGAAGTGGTGGTGGCCACCCCCCAGAATCTCAGCCCCAGGCAGAGGTCCCTGCTGGAGGAACTGGCCAGCCTGGAGCAGGATCAATCGGACGACA
The DNA here is from genome assembly GCA_963790655.1 of uncultured delta proteobacterium. Taxonomy (GTDB): domain Bacteria; phylum Desulfobacterota; class Desulfobaccia; order Desulfobaccales; family 0-14-0-80-60-11; genus DASWLF01. The sequence goes on from CAWBPT010000013.1 coordinate 200,233, forward strand.
CCGGCCATGAGTGATTTTACTCATTTAGATGAAACCGGGCGGATGCGCATGGTGGATGTGGCCGACAAAGCCGTGACCCTTAGGGTGGCCGCGGCGGCCTGCCGGGTGGTGGTGGGCCCCAAGGTGTTCCCCCTGCTCCTGGCGGGAACCCTCCCCAAGGGGGACGTGTGGGCCGCAGCCCGGGTGGCCGGCATCATGGCCGCCAAAAACACCGCCCAGCTCATCCCCCTGTGCCACCCGCTGCCCCTTACCGGGGTTGACATCGATTTTACTCCGGAGCCGGAGCAGTGGGCGGTGGCCATCCGGGCCCAGGTGAGGACTTACGCCCGCACCGGGGTGGAAATGGAGGCCTTGACGGCCGCGGCGGTGGCCGCCCTCACCATCTATGACATGTGTAAGGCGGTGGACCGTGGACTGATTATAAAAGATTTGCTATTATTAGAAAAGAGCGGGGGCGCCAGCGGTGATTATCGCCGTACCGAGGCCCCCCGAGAAACCCTGAACCGTTTTGGGCAAACCGGAGTTGAGTAAATGGAACCGGATCGTCTGGAGTTTTTCCGCAATCTCTTACAGGAACGCCTGGGAGAAATCCTGGGCGAAGCCGACAAGACCAGGGAAGACATGACCGGGCCGGTCGCGCCTTTCCCCGACCCCACGGACCGGGCCAGCCTGGAAACCGACCGCAATTTCACCCTGCGCATCCGGGACCGGGAGCGCAAATTGATCACCAAGATCCGAGAGGCCCTGGAGCGCATCGACGCCGGCACCTACGGTTACTGTGAACTGTGCGGCAACGAAATCACCGAGAAACGCCTCATCGCCCGTCCCGTTACCACCATGTGCATCGCCTGTAAATCCAGTCAGGAGGCCCTGGAAAGGTCCCGGGGGCAGTAGCAAGAAGCGGCCAGCTTGCAGCTGTCAGCTATCAGCTTGGGGTGATGAGCAGTTTTCTGCAGAAATTGGCAGACCCTCCGGTTATCAGTAAAAGCCAAAACCAATCGCGCCCAGTTCAACCCATCTGAACCACCGCCAACCCTGTGGATTTTTCTAATAATCATGAAACGCCGCCCTTATCAGCTGACCGCTGATAGCTGGCTAACTTCCCATGACCGACCTTATTCAGCTCAACGAATACACCCTGCCCGAGTTGCAGCAAATCATGGCCGCCTGGGGCCAGCCCTCCTTCCGCGCCCTCCAGGTTCTCAAGTGGTTCTACAAAGGGGCGGGCGATTTCGAGCTGATGACCGATATCGCCCGGCCTTTCCGGCAGGAGCTGGCCCGCCGGGCCGGCATCGGCCGCCTCCGGGTGGAGCAGGTGCAAGAGGCCCCGGACGGCACCCGCAAGTATCTCTTCGCCCTGGCGGACGGCAACCTGGTGGAATCCGTCCTCATCCCGGAAGAGGGCCACTCCACCCTCTGCCTCTCCACCCAGGTGGGCTGCGCCCAGGGCTGCCGCTTTTGCCTCACCGCCAGCAAGGGACTGAGTCGCAATCTCACCGCCGGCGAGATCGTCAATCAGATTAGGATGGTGCGCCCTCTGGCCCCGGAGGGCCGCCCCCTCACCAACCTGGTGTTCATGGGCATGGGGGAGCCCCTGGCCAATTTTTCCGCCCTGGTCCGGGCCCTCACCATGATCACCGCCCCCTGGGGGCTTAACTTCTCTTACCGGCGGCTCACCGTGTCCACCGTGGGGCTGGCCCCATTCATCCCCCGATTGGGGCGCGAGGCCCGGGCCAACCTCACCGTTTCCTTGAACGCCCCGGACGACGAGACCCGGAGCCGCCTCATGCCGGTAAACCGCCGCTATCCCATCCAAGAGCTTCTGGCCGCCTGCCGGGATTTCCCCCTGCCCCGGCACCGCCGCATCACCTTTGCCTACGTCCTGATGAACGGGGTCAACGACGCCCCGGACCAGGCCCGGCAACTGGCCCGGCTGCTCCGGGGCTTCCGGTGCAAAATCAACCTGATTCCCTTCAACCCCCACCCGCCGCTACCTTTTGGCCCCCCGCCGGAGAGCCGTATCCTCAAGTTCCAGGATATATTGCGGGAAGCTAATTATACGGTGTTGCTCAGGGAGAGCCGGGGGCGGGAGATCGCCGCGGCCTGCGGCCAGCTGGCGGGAGAGAAGGCTGGTTGAAAAGAGACTTCTGTTTAGAAAAGCTCAAAGCTCAAAGTCAAGGTTCAGGTTCAAAGTTAAGGAAAAGGCTTCGAGGGAACTTTTCATGACTTACGAGTGAGCCGCAGGTTCATGAACGACTGCGAAAATCCAAATGTAGGATAGCCGGCCTCGGCTGTCCATACGTCGCCTGGGCGCCGGCGAGGGCGCCGGCGCCACATTTGCATTAGCCAGAGCGACAATGGAGATTTTCGCGGAGGTCGCAACTCGGTATTAGTTCATTGGGTCCGCTTCCAGGGCAAATTGGGGGCCGTTTCCTCTTCGGGGCGGTCCACCGCCTGGCGATAATCCCGCTTGCCCATGCCCACCAGCCGGTCGTTTTTGAAGACCAGTGGGGTGTAGCCGCCCCGCACCGTGTTACTTTCGGGAAAATCCATGCTGTGGGTCAGGTAAAAATAGATGGTGTAATGGCCGCCGCGGTAGTCCCCTGATTCCCGGATCGCCGGCGGTCCCATGATGCCCACCACCTCGGACACGGGCATTCCCAACTTCACTTCGTTGAGGCGGATATAACTGGACCACATGCCCTTTTCAAAACGCTGGTAGAGCACTTGTTCCCCGCAGCCAACCGAAAACATTCCCAGGACCACTAGCAGGTGCAGCCAGGCCATGAACCACCCTTGTTTTATTAAATTTCCCCAACTATAAGCACCCCCGGTACTCCAGTCAATAAATAATCCAGGCAGTATCCAGCCGCGCCTGGGTTAATATTTACAGCCTATACCCATCCCGGCGCTCTTTAAACTTTATACAACCCGTCGCCAAACCCGTGTTCATCCTCCTTTCGCCCAGCCATGGGGCCCCACCGGCCCCCCGCCGCTTCCGGAGGCCCTGGTTAATCTTTTCCCCGCCACTGATAGAGTTATACCAAGGAGCGGCCATACAGGTAATTTACTTGTTGTAGGGGCGGACCCATGTGCCCGCCCCGATTTAGGGCGCACACGCGGGTGCGCCCCTACGGAAAAAACTCTTTTTACTTCTATAAGCGCCACTTGGTATTAGGGGCTTCTCAGGAGACCAAGCTATGGCGCCTGAGGCCATGACTGCCGGTTGGGCGCCTCCGTTTTTTAGGGTTGCGTGGCCAGGCTCCAGGGTTACCCGGCCCACTTTCCGGTGCGTCGGCGGGCCCACTTGGTCCCAGGAGAAGCAGGCTGCTCTTTTCCGGCATTACTCCGGTCCCTGAAATGGCTCTCCACCCCCACCGAAGTTCTGGCGGCAAACAGGGCGATAGAGAGGAAAACTGCGCCTGGCACCGCCACGCCGCGGCCCGGGGCAGACTAACTTGAGACCTCTGCGAAAATCCCAGTTACTGCCCTGATTAATCATAATGTCGCGTAAGCGGCCTCGCCTGCGGCTAAATAAAGTATGGACAGCCGAGGGCGGCTATCCCACATTAGATTTTCGCAGAGGTCTCAACTTGTTACCTGCGCCCGGACCTGGAGGGCTGCCACAAGTTCAGCCTGATCCTGGGGGAGTTCCCCCGGTAGAAAACCATCCGGTGCCGCCGCCAGGTGAAACTTAAGGCATGGGAGCCATATACTCACAAGTCTTTAGCCTAGACTTGGAACCTCGGACCCCTATACTTATGCCGCCTAAGCCAGGCCCAGGGCGAGCCGAGGGTCAGAGCCTTGCGGGTTAGGTCGGCGACCTTCGCTCCGACTCGCACGGCGCCTTCCGGCAAAGGTGGCGCTCCTGGTAAAACCTGCGCAGCCGCTGGCGAATGACCATCCCCTCCAGGCCCATCCTCTTTAAAATGTGATCGGTCAATGGGGTCAATCTGACCTGGGCCACCACCTCGGTTCTTTTGTTCCGCTTCATGGCTTCCTCCGGACCTCTTTCCCCTGGTTAATTCAAGAATAGTACCAATTATTGACGGTTGGCCCGGCGTTAGCATTTTTTCGCAAACTGGTCAGAGGATACCATTCCAGCAAGTTGCTGAAAGGCAGTAAAATGGCGGGAATATCGTTCTGGAAGGAGTGATTGATCTTACGTGTAGCACCCGGTCAACAAAGGCGGGGCCCAAGCCCCGACTTTCCCGCCAATTTCCCCCATCCCATATGGGGGTCGCGGCAGTAGTGTCCGGCAGGCATCTTGCAAGCGCAGGCTCAAAGGGAAGATTAAAAATGTCGGCGCAGGCTTTACCGTGAAAACCCAAATCCCCCTAAATCCCCCTTTTTCAAAGGGGGACTTTTAAAAACCCCCCTTTAATAACGGAAATATATACTTGACATAATACATTTTGTGTGTTACCTTCATGGTTAAAGGAGTTTAGAGCCATGAGCGCCGACCTCACCAACCCAATTTTCACCAATGAAAAAGCCGCTAGAAAACATCTGGAACTTTTGCGCTGGCCTAACGGCCCTGTTTGTTCTCATTGCGGCGAATCTGAGAAGATCACTAAACTTAGAGGGAAAAGCCACAGGCCAGGGCTTTACCAGTGTAACGCTTGCCGCCAGCCCTTCACGGTGACAGTGGGGACCATTCTTGAGGATTCCCATATCGAATTGCACAAATGGCTTTTGGCTTTTCATCTTATGGCCGCGAGCAAGAAGGGGATAAGCGCGCACCAACTTCATAGGATGCTGGGAATTACTTACAAATCGGCGTGGTTCATGGCCCACAGAATCAGGGAAGCCATGAAAGCCGACTATACTAAGGTTCTTGGCGGGAACAATCCGGTTGAGGCCGATGAAACTTTTGTGGGAAACAAGTGTGGAGCAAAGAAGCGCCCTGGATACGCTCATAAGCACGCGGTTTTGTCTCTTGTCGAGCGCGGTGGTGAGGTTCGTTCCTTCCACGTTCCCAGCGTGAGCGCCAAGACCCTGAAACCCTACCTCAAGTATCATATTGACCCCGATGCTCATCTTATGACCGATGATGCGGGGCAGTATCGGATTATCGGGCCTGAGTTCGCCAAGCATGACGTGGTTTGCCACAGCGCCGATGAATACGTTAGAGGCGAAGTCCATACCAACACGGTTGAGAGCTTTTTCAGCATCCTTAAACGTGGATTGATTGGGGTTTACCATCATGTCGGTGCTCAACACTTACAGCGTTATGTTACCGAGTTCGATTTCAGATACAACCATCGCAAAACTACCGATTCCCAACGCGTTACCAATGTCGTCAAGGGCATTGCCGGTAAGCGTTTAACCTATCGGCGGACTAGTTGATAATATCCAAATCTACGCCGATGATAAACCTTGGTTGAAAAACAAAAAATGATTCCCGTGGCTCCCAACGGCCTTTTGTGCTATGGTGATTTTGCCTAAACCCAAAAATAGGAGGTTAAAATTATGTTCGGAACTAATCCTAAAACCAGTTTTTGGTCTTTAGAGTGCAATTGCGGCGCTGATTTTAAAATTACTGGTAAAACCATTTTGGATACCCCAGAAGATATTCATTGTCCCAATTGCCAAATGCCTTATTCAGCGGATGCATTAAAAAAGGTTGTCAATGATTTGATCTCTTTCCTGGAATCTATTGACCAAGCCACCTATCAACGATATACCGGAAAATCTGGAAAACCTGGTTTCAAGAAAATCATCCCTCCTGGTTTTAATGACATGCCCCAATTACCTGAGCTCGATCTGGGATGAATTTGCATAGGCCGCAGTTTGGCTCAACGCCATTTTTAAATTGATTGCCCTTGCAAACTTCACAAGGATGACCTGTCATTTGGGGGATTAGACTCCTAAACCATATATAGTCTTTTTTAGATAGGAAACGCTGCCCAACACAAAGCCGGAAAAGAAGTTCGTTGGTGAGATTTAATTTATCAATTATATCATTGTTACTACCCATAATTATTTTGCCTCCTTCTTTTCTTTCTTTTTCGGTTTTGGTGGCGTTGCCAAAACCTGCCTTGCAATATCATCGGCGGATACATTAGTAAAATCAATTTCCGGTTCTTTGTTTTTGGGCTCTTTGCTGGGTTCTTTCATGGATTTCTCCGACGAAAATTTAAATCCTCTTTATTGTGCAATAGGAAAGGTTGTTTGTGCTTGGGCTACCATTGAATCATTTCTTGACTTTATGGTATTTCTCATTTTTCATAAATTTGGTGGCAAAACCATTGCTCATAAACAAGAAATTCCACGTTCCCTTGATAATAAATTAAAATATTTAAGGAAAGCATTTAATAATATCGATATTTTAGGTCCATTAAATGAACTTAGTCTGCCAATTATTGAATGTATTTCAATATTATCAAAAAAACGTCACACATTGATTCACGGTGTATTAACTAATATAAACTTTGAGGGTTATGATTTTATAAAACGTGAATATGGGAAAGAGTTTCATGATATTCATGATCTAATAATAAGGATTGATGATATTATTCTCCTTGAAAATATGTCTCTGGGTCTGATAGGTCAACTAGTCCAATTATTGGGTTTTGTTTTGATGATACACCTAAACAAAGAAGGATATTTTCTACAATAATTTTCTCTGGTTCATCTGGTGCTTCTTCTGGTCCATTGCCAGAAGCCATGCCTTCATAATGCCAAAGGAAACGACGCACCCATGCCACTAGCGATTCTTTATCAGAAATTACCCAATCTTCTAAGGGTTTTTCAACCGCCGGCCTGTCGGTATGAATTTTAGCGCAAGCCTCATATTATGTCAAGTATATAATACCCTTTAATAAAGGGGGGTAGGGGGGATTTTTCATCCCCTGGGGGGTGTTCAATGGCGGCCATGAATGTTTAGCCTACGCCGGCACAGGCTGGAAAGCCTGGGCCACCGATTCTTTGGCCTTCCGCAGGGTTTCGCCAGCCGGTTAAATCTCCCTCTCCACCCGCTTGCGGGGGGAGAGGGTTGGGGTGAGGGGGGAAATCTTTCCCGCCTGCACGAATTTGGGAGTTTGGGCGATATATCCTGGGATAATTGTAGGTTACCCAAGCAGAGCTTGGGCTAAAAATTGCGTTCCCCAGCAGGAGCTTGGGAACGAGTTATCAAGATGCAAAATCCCGGCCGGACACTACTGCCCCTGGCCCCCTCTCTCAAACCCCACCCGCATCCCGAGTGGCGCCACGGCAACCCCACCCCCGATGCTGGCTCAGCCTCAGGCCTGGGACAGGCGGAGAAAATTATTAAGAAAACGGCGGAAGGTCCGGCCCATCTCCGCCTCCTGGCGTTGGGCTTCGGCGACCACGGCCTGGGGGTCCACGCCGGTGCCGGCCAGGGCCCAGTCCCGGTCGTGCTCCAACCACTTGGCCACGTCCAGGGCTCCGGCATGGTTGTCGAACTGGACCCCCACCACCCGGGGATTGCCGGTCAGACCCAGGGCCTCCACCGGCGCGGCCTCGGACCGGGCCAGGAGTTCCACCCCCGGCGGCAGCGGCGGCAGCACCCCCTGGCCGTGCCATTTAAAGAGCGGCAGGGGCGACGGCAAGCCTTGAAAGGCGGGATGAACCACTCCGGCCGGGGTCAGCTCGCCGGTAATGAACCCCACGGATTTCTGGGGCAGCGGCCCCACCCGGCACCCCAATACGTGCCCCAGCAACTGGTGGCCCAGGCAAAATCCCAGGTAAGCCTTACCCAGAGCGATGGTCTCCCGGATGGCGGCTTTCAGAGGGCGCAGGTAGGGAAACTGCGCCTCTTCATCCACGTTGGGGGACCCCCCCAGCACGATGAGGCCCGCCAGGGGCGCCAGGGCCGGCAGGCTCTCATGCCAGGCTTCCACCACCTGAAACTCGACCCCGCCGTCCTCCAGGGCGCCCAATAAGTGCTGCCCCGGCCCTTCCCAGTCCATGTGTTGCACGACCAAAAAACCTTTGCCCGCCAATTGACTCACCTCCGGAGGATTAGGGAATTCTGGGGAGTATATCGAATCCTGCTGAACCTGAAAAGCGCGGCGGAACCCGGTGGCAGAAAAGGCATTTTTCTGCTAGCAATTCACGGGGTTTCCTGGGTGGGCCCCCAGTTTCGCCATGAACGGTCATTGGGAGCCCAGGGAAGAATCTCGTATTGCCAATAAGTTGAGACCATTCCCTGCGTTTGGGAAGCCAGGCAAATGCTGTTTTAAAAAGGCTGGAAAAGAAACGTAACCGCCCCTAGTAATGTGTTCCGCCAATACCTTACAAAAGTTTGCACCAATTATGCCCCCTCCCCTGGTGGGAGGGGGTTAGGGGGAGGGGGAGTTTAATTTCGCTTAACCTACCATAATCCCTTATTATTTTTGCCACCCCACTAACCTCAAGGGGGAGGGAACCAAGACGAGCACTTATTAATGTTACTCGCGGGACATGACCCTAGCTCGAAACCGCCGGCCGGGTATGTTAAATTGGGGCATGCAGGAGAGACTCATGACGGCATGGCAGGTGGAGGAAGCAGGGGGCCTCCCCTGTTACCGCAGTCCCCTGCTGGCGGCCTTCCCCGAATTGGTTCACGGGTTCTTCACCCGCCAAGGGGGCGTGAGCGCCGGGCCTTACCACAGCCTCAACCTGAGCTTTGCCGTGGGGGATGATCCGGAGGCGGTGGCGCACAACCGGCGCCGGGTACAGCAGGCTTTGAAGCTGGACCACTTGACCGGCGCCACCCAGGTGCACGGCCATAGGTACGCCCTGGTCACCGGCAACCCTCAATCCGCCGAGGAGGTCCCGGAGGTGGACATCCTGATCACCGCAGAGCCCGGCGCGGGCCTCCTCATCAAGCAGGCGGACTGCCAGGCGGTGCTGCTCTATGACCCGGGGCGCCGGGTGGCGGCCAATGTCCACTGCGGCTGGCGGGGCCAGGTGCAAAATATCCTGGGCCAGGCGGTGAGCCGCCTAAGCGAACTCTTCGGCTCCCGACCCCAGGATTTGCGCGCCGCCATCGGCCCCGGCCTGGGCCCCTGCTGCGCCGAATTCCGCCACTTCCGGCGGGAGCTGCCGCCGGAATTCTGGCCCTACCAGGACCGCCCCCATTACTTCGACCTCTGGCGGCTCAGCCGGGACCAACTGACGGCGGCGGGGCTACAGCCGGACCATATCGATCTTGCAGCCCTCTGCACCAGGTGCCGGGCCCGGGAATTTTACTCCTATCGCCGGGACGGCGTCACGGGGCGCCAGGCCGCGGTCATCGCGCTCAAACCCTGACCCGGCCGGAAAAAGAACCGGAGCCCCCCGTTCCCCGGCGGCGCGCCGCAGTTTCCTGGTTTTTATTCCCGGGGCACAGTTGGGATGAAATGATTAGGGGCGGGCCGGCCCGGCCCTGGCCCCACCGGTCCGGAGTCTGCGGTTTAACTTTGCGGCGGGGTCTCCTTCTTGCTGACCATATCCTTCAAATCGTTAAATGCTTTTTTAATGGCATCCGTGGCCTGCCCCACCTGCTGGGGATATTTAACGCCCACAAATACTCCTACGCCGAAACCCACAATCAATAAAAACATGATGGTCATCCTTTCTTGACATTTGATCGGGGGAACCTGGCACCGCGCTGGGATTTACCGGTTTAGCCGGCAGGTTAATCCGTTTGACCCAAGGAAACCAGGGCGCGCCGGGCTACCCGGCCCACCGTGGTATCGTGCAGTTCGCCCTCATCGTAAATCTTAACCGGGGTGTCATCTCCCACTAAGGTCTTAAGCCCCGGCGCCGCTCCGGCCACCCCGGCCTTACCCAGGGACCAGGCGGCCCAGGCCCGCACCTGGGGGTCGTGGTCGCTGAGCGCGGCCTCCACGAGGGGCAAGGCCTCTTCCAGAACCTCCGGGTGCACCTCCCCCAGCCTTCCCAGCCCCCAGAGCATGGGCCCCCGGGAGAACTCCTCCTCCAGGAAGCCGCAAAACATGGGGACGATCTCTTTTACCAGGGAAAGCTGCTGCCGCCCGATCTCGCCCAGAGCCGAGGCCGCCCCCCAGCCGCAACTGCCCGAATCTTCATTCAGCAGCCACAGGAGCCGGCCCAGGACTTTCTGCACCTGGCCCGGGTGAGCCCCGGCCACAAAGCCCAGGCCTTCCAGGGCCCGCCAGTGCAGCAAGTCGCCCGGGTCATAGATGAACCGCAGCAACTGGCCGGCCACCCCGGTTTCCCGTCCCGCCAACTCCACCAGTCCCGGGAAATTTCCCTCCCGCAGCAAAGCGACGATTTGTTCCCTGAGGGCCCGCCGGTCTTTCAATGCAGTTGCCAGTGCTCAGTTGTCAGTAGCTGGTAGCTGGTAGCTGGTAATCAGTGGCCAACGGGCAGTTCCAGCGCCAGCAGCGTGTTATCCACCCGAAACCGCGGTCGGGCCGGTAGTTCCTTTTTTATAAGGGCAGTGCCATTGGTCAGGTTGGTGAACTGACCCCTGACCCCTGGCCCCTGGCCCCTGCCTTTAAAACGGAATATCGTCCTCCGGGGCGCCCCCTTCCGGCGGGCCGAAGGGCGCTTCCGGCTCCCGCTCCGGGCCGCGGCCTTGTCCTCCTCCCAGCATCTGCATGGTGTCGGCCACGATCTCGTAGGAGTAGCGCTTTACCCCTTCTTGTTCCCAGGTGTCGGAGCGAATCTTGCCTTCGATGTAAACCTGCTTGCCCTTGGCCAGGTACTGACCGCAGATCTCCGCCAGCTTGCGCCAGGCGGTTATCCGGTGCCACTCGGTGCGCTCCTGCATATTGCCCTGACGGTCTTTATACTTCTCGGTGGTGGCTATCCTGAATTTGCACACCGCGGTGCCGTCGGCAGTGTAGCGCATCTCGGGGTCGGCCCCCAAATTTCCCACCAGTATAACCTTGTTGACCCCAGCCATGATCATCCTCCCAAGGCCCGTGGCTTTTCCAAACCATTATCACAGAACAAAGGGGCGGGCAAGGACTTATCAGGCCGATGGCGGCACCCGTAGAAAATCCCCTTCCCTGCTCCGGGATGGCAATTGCCTGCTCCAGGGTTTATACTTCCAGCCATCCCTTTAATAATTTTCTCAGCTCCCTTCAGGTGCAGCCATGACTTTTCAGCCATCCACCAACTTCACGAAACTCCGGAACCGGCTTGCCCGCGCTCTCCGAATCCTGGGGATCATCACTCTGATCCTGGCCGCGGCAACCCGAGCCCCGGCTGCCGCCGCGCCACTGGCAGAGATCGATGGCCTCCTTAACAGCCCCGGTCTGAGCCTGGCCCAGGCCCAGGAGGCCCTGGCGCGATGCCAAGCCCTGCTCGCTTCCCCTGAGGCCCCCCGCGCCGCTTTATTGACGCGGTTGGCCCGGATCTCCTTCATTCTGGGAGACCTGGCCCCCCAGGGTGAGCGGCCGGCCTACTACGAAAAAGGCCTGGCGTATGCCGAACAACTTGTAAAGGAGAAACCCGGCGCGGTGGCAGGACATTACTGGCAGGCCCTCAATCTTTGCGGCCTGGCCGACGTGGGCGGCAAGCTCAAAGGGCGCAAACTGCTGCCCCGCATCCTGGAGGAGTTGCAAAAGTCCCTGGCCATCGACGAGGCTTACGACCAGGCCGGAGCCCACCGGGTGCTGGGACGCATCTATTACGAGGCCCCCCGGCGGCCCTTTTCGGTGGGGGACCTGGATAAATCCCTTAAGCACCTCACCGCCGCCGCCCGACTAGCCCCGGAAACCAGCACCAACCACCTTTACCTGGCCGAAACCCTGATCCGCCTGCAGCAGCCGTCCCAGGCCCGCCAGGAACTGGAGCGGACCCTCACCGCCAGCCGGCACGCCGTTCAACCCCAGGGCCTCCGGGAGGACCAACAGGAAGCCCGCCGCCTGCTGGCGGAGTTGGAGGGGAAGTAGATTATGGGGTGAGGACCAGGGGCCGACGGCCCCTGCCCTCCCCCCAAAACCCCCCTCCCAACCCCCTGAAATGGGCCGGGGAAGGCGGGACCGTTGGTCCCGACTTCCCCGGCTAAATTTTTCCCCTTAAGGGATTGGGGGTGGGGGTTTGGGGGAGTTTTTTGTAAGTGTAAGGGCTTTCTGCCCTTAGCCCCCTCCCCCAACCTTTTACGGCTTACCCCAATCCAGCAAGTGCAGGTCCGGGGTGGTGCGGCCCTGGTAGTGGGACAGTCTGGTGCTGAAGGCCACTTCCAGGGTGCCCTTCAGGGGGTGGTGGCCGGCCATGTCAAAGGCTACGGCTTCCAGTATCCGGCCGTTCTGGGCCAGTTGCACCCGCAGATGTCTTGCTCCCACCACCCTGGAACCCAGGCATTCCACCCCCGAGCAGGCGAAGACCGGGGCCGGGTTGCCCGGGCCGAAGGGGCGCAGGGACTCCAGGTGCCGGAAAAAATTGTGGTCCAGTTCCGCCAGGTTCACCATGGCGTCCACTTTAAGGGTGGGGCGGGGAGGTTCCGTACCCAGCTGCTCTTCGAAGGCTCGCTCCAGGTTTTCCTGGAGAGCGGCCACCTGGGCGGCCTCGATCTCAAACCCCGCCGCGGCCTGGTGGCCCCCGTAGCGGCTGAGGATCGCCCGGCAGGCATGCAGTCCCTGGTAGAGGTGAAAGCCCTCGATGGAGCGGGCCGAACCCCGGCCCACGCCGTTCTTCAGGCTGATCAGGGCCACGGGCCGGTAGTATTCCTCTGCCAGGCGGGCGGCCGCGATCCCCAACACCCCGGCGTGCCAGCCTTCCTTGGCCAGGATCATCACCGGGCGCCGGTGCAAGCCCTGGCGCCGCACCATGGCCCCGGCCTCCTTGAGCATCTCTTCCTCCAGGGTCTGGCGCTGGCGGTTGAGATTTTGCAGGTAGTTCGCCTGGACCCGGGCCTGGTTGAGGTCGTCGCTCAGGAGCAGCTCCAGGGCGCAGCGGGCCTGGCCCAGCCTGCCCGCGGCATTGAGGCGGGGGGCCAGCCGGAAGCCCAGGTCCCGGAAAGAGATGGGTTTGCCTTCCAGGCCGGCCACTTCTTTCAAGGCCACCAGACCCGGGCGGCTGGTTTCCTCCAGGACCTTGAGGCCCTGGCGCACCAGGATGCGGTTCTCCCCCAGCACCGGCACCACGTCGGCCGCGGTTCCCAGGGCCACCAGGTCCAGGTAGGACTTAAGATTGGGCTCCCGGCGCCGGGTGAACCAGCCTTCGGCCCGGAGCTCCGCCCGCACTGCCAGGGCCAGGAGCAGGGCCACCCCCACCCCGGCCAGCTCGCTGAAGGGGTACTCGGCGCCCCCCCGCTTGGGGTTGACCACCGCCAGGGCCGGAGGCAGTTCCGGCGGGATCTCGTGGTGGTCGGTGATAATGACCTCCAGGCCGTGGTCCCGGGCCCAGGTCACTTCTTCGAGGTCGCTGATGCCGCAGTCCACCGTCACCAGCAACCGGGCCCGGGAGGCCAGCTCTTTGAGGGCCGGTATCCGGAGACCGTAGCCCTCCTTGAGGCGGTCCGGCACGTGGGTGGTGCAACTCAGTCCCAATTCCCCCAGAAACTGGTGCAGCAGGCAGGCGGCGGTGAGCCCGTCGGCGTCGTAATCCCCGTAAACGGCCACGGCTTCCTGTTGCCGCACCGCCAGGCCCAGGCGCACTGCGGCCGTTTCCATGTCCGCCAGTCCGAAGGGGGGGTAGAGGCGCTCCAGCACCGGGTCCAGAAAGGCCAGGATCTCGTCGGCGCCGTTGAGGCCGCGGTTCAGCAGGAGGCGGGCCACCAAAGGCGGCACCCCGTGCCGGGCGCTCACTTCCGCCAGGGCCCCAGGGTCCGGTAAAACCAGCCAGCGCATCTTGCGGCGCAATAGAAACTCCGTTTTGGGTTTTTCGTTTTTGGTTATTTATGGTGGCCCAGGCGTCTCGCCGGTGCTTTCAGTTATGGTTCGGACGGGCGCGGCAGTCATTGGAACCATAATGCAGCCGCAGGCTTTACCGTGAAAACCCAACTGTGAAAACCCAAATCCCCCTAAATCCCCCTTTTTCAAAGGGGGACTTCTAACACCCCCCTTTAATAAAGGGGGGTAGGGGGGATTTTTCATCCCCTGGGGGGTGTTCGCCGGCGGCCATGAATGTTTAGCCTGCGCAAGCTAAAGCTTGCGGCTACTTTGTAAAATCCAATCCTTGATGCCTTTAAATTTCTTAAGCTCAAAGCTGACCGCTGAAAGCTGACAGCTATTCCACCGTTTCCCCCGGCTTCAAAGCAATGACTGTAATATCCGGTTCCCCTTTGAGCAGCTCCTGCAACTCCTCCGGGGTCCCGGTGAGCACCGGGAAGGTGCCGTAGTGCATGGGGATCACCCATTTGGGCTGCAGCAGCCGGCAGGCCAGGGCCGCCTCCTTGGGGTTCATGACGTAATGGCTGCCGATGGGCAGCATGGCCAGCTCGGGATGGTAGAGCTCCCGGATGAGCTCCATGTCTTTAAAGACCGCGGTGTCCCCGGCATGGTAGGCGACAAAGCCGTTGGGGAACTCGACTACGAAGCCGCCGGGATCGCCGGCGGCGATGAGGCGGCCCCCTTCGTCCACCGCGGAGGAGTGCACCGCGTGAGTCATGGTGATCTCAAGGCCGTGGAAGGGCACCGTACCCCCCTTGTTCATGCCGATGACCTGGGGGGCCCCCTGCCCTGCCAAGATCACGGAGAGCTCGTGGATAGCCACCACTGTGGCCCCGGTTTTTTGCGCCACCGCCACGGTCTCGCCCACGTGGTCGCCGTGGCCGTGGGTCACCAGGATCAGGTCCACTTTGCCGATCTGGTCCACCGGAGTATTGAGCAGAGGGTTGCTGAGCCAGGGATCGATGAGGACACTGACTTTGCCGTCCGTCAATTTAAAGGCTGCGTGGCCCAGGAAAGTGATGCTGACCCCGCGGCCCATGGCTGCTTGCGACATGGCGTCCTCCTGGTGAGGTGAAAATGGCTGTCAGCTTTCAGCTATCAGCTTTCAGCAAAGACAAAAGGCTGTTAGCGCCGGGGCGAAAGGCGCGCCCTAGATAAGCTGGTGGGCCATGCCCACCCTACATTGTCTCCTCGTTCCCAAGCTCCTGCTTGGGAACGCAAATTTCAGCCCAAGCTCTGCTTGGGCGCCATTATCTATTTAATTCTAGGTGGGCCGTGCCCCCCCACATTTTCCATTGCCCCAACCTGTCTTTTGGCTGAAAGCTGACAGCTGACCGCTGCATCACCGCACCAGTTTCTCCAGGGCGTCCAGGTTCTGGCGCATGCCCAGGACCACCAGGGTGTCCCCGGCCTGGATCTGGGCAGCCGGCGCGGGATTATAGAGCATTTCGCCGTCGGCCCGCTTGATGGCCACCACGATGAGGTCCAGGTCCCGCCGGATGCCCGTGTCTTTCAAGGGCAGGCCGATGAGGGACGAGGTGGCCTCCACCCGGGTCTCTTCCATGCTCAGGTCCACCCCTTCGGTCATGGCCAGTTCGATGAAGGTGGTTACCGTGGGTCGCATGATGGTGTAGGCCATCTTCCGGCCTCCCATCTCATAGGGTGATTCCACCTTATCGGCCCCGGCCCGCTTCAGCTTCTGTTCGGCCCCCCGTTCCTCCGCCCGGGCCACGATATACAATTTCGGATTGAGGCTGCGGGCCGTCAGCACGATATAGACGTTGCTGGCGTCGGAGTGCACCACCGAAACCAGGCCCCGGGCCCGCTCGATGCCCGCTTCCAGCAGGACCTCTTCCCGGGTGGCGTCTCCGGCCACCACATCGTAGCCGGCCTCCTCCAGGCGGGCCAGGTGTTCGGGATTGCTCTCCACCACCACCAGGGGAATCCCCCGCTCCTTGAGCTGCCGGGCGATGATCTCCCCGATGCGGCCGAAACCGCAGATGATATAGTGGTCTTTGAGTTTCTTGATGCGGGTCAGCAATTTGCGTTTCCCCAGCGCTTCCCGGATCTCACCTTCCACCACCACCCGGGCCAGCGAGCCCACGATATAGAGCATGACCCCCATGCCGGCGAGGATCAGCATCATGTTGTATATCTTGCCCACCCGGTCCAGGGGGTGCACTTCCCCGTAGCCCACGGTGGTCAGGGTGGTCACCGTCATGTAGAGGCCGTCGAAGAAGCTCCAACCTTCGATCCAGACAAACCCCAGGCTGCCCAATACCAGGATGGCCGCCAGGCTGGCAGCCCACAGGGCAATTTTTCGGAATGTTATCATAATACAGTGGACAGGGGCCAGGGGCCAGGGGTCAGTTTTTGTGAGAATGGTGCTCTAAGTACTTTCACCAACTGCAACTCCATAAGACCCTATCCCAATTTAAAAATATGGTTTTCTCAACCTGACCCCTGTCCCCTAACCCCTGCCTCACTGCACCAGCCCCTCGGCCACGTAGGCGTCGGTGATGAGCACGTTGAAATACCGGCCCTTGAGACAGGCCCCGATGGCCTCCTGCTTCTCCAGGCCGCCGGCCACCGCCACCACGTAGCGGTCGGACCTTCCGGCCCGTTCCCGCAGTTCCAGGGCCCCCACCCCGATGACCCGCCGGGTGAGTTTGGCCAGGTCCGGGTCTTTGCCGTCCAGCATGGGTTCCCCCTGGGCATCGATGGGCGTATGGTTGATCTCGCCCACCACACCTTTGGCCTTCAGGTCTGCCGCGGTCAGACCCATCTCCTGGTCGGCGAAAGCCCGGAAGCCGGGGAGCGGCCCGGTGAGATAGCCCACCCCCAGCACCATGATGTCCACTTCCCAGATGTCCCGGTAAATCTTTTGCATCTCCGGGTTGGCCGCCAGCAGCCTTTCGTATTCCTCCCGGGAGCTCACCGGAATGGTGGGGAGATTATAGGCCGAGGCGTCCGGGTACTTGGTGCTCATCATTCCTACCATGGCGTTGGCCGTAAGTCCAGGCATGGTGAGGATGGGCGTCAACGTTAAGGGATATAAATGCACGCCGGTGAGGCGCTCGGGCTCCAGGTAGCTTATCAGATAATAGAGGGTCTTGCCGCCGGAGAGGCCGATTTTGGCGCCCGCCGGAGTGATTTCTTCCAGGTAGTAGGCCCCTTCCCGGGCCACGGTCTTCTGGATGGCGTCCAGGTCCTTGAGTCCCGGGTCCACCACCCGCACTTCCCGGAGGTGGGGGTAGCGCGACTTGAGCTTATCCTCCAGGTCGCCCCGCCGCGGGATGGCCGACTTCTCGAAGATAAAGGCCATGACCTGGGGCAGGGTGGTGTATTCCATTTCATGCAACCCCAGGCGGTGGGGCTCAAAGGGCCCGTGGCGCCGCATGTAATTGGCCACCCGGTTGGCTTCTTTGCGCACTTCATCAAAGGCCACGTCGGCAAACATATCCAGGGGCCCCAAAAGTTTGCCCTGGCACAACTGGTAGCCCGCGGCGATGACCCGGGGCGGCCCGTCAAAGCGGCTGGGAATGGCGTCCTTGAAGGCCACCGGCATCAGGGGCCCGTGGTGCGAGCCCCGCATCCAGCCCTCCACCAGGTGGGGGAAGGCGAAGGGCTCCAGCACCTCCCCCACCGCGGGGAAGCCCGATTGGCACCGGATGACCATCACCGGGTCGTCTTTGCCCACGTAGCGCCCGGCCAGGAGGCCCAGCTTCTGGGAAGAGGCCGCGGCCGCCACCTCGTTGTCCTTTTTGCGATAAATGTTTTCGATGAGGTAGCGTCCCGGGGTGCCGATCAGCACCAGCAGGTCGTACATGTCTTCGGGGCAGGACAGAATCCATTCCTTGTGTTCGATGGCGTCGATGACCCGGAAACGGAAGCCCCGGTGCATGTTGGGGTCGATGACCAGCCCCACGGTGGTGAAGGGGTCGGCAAAGATGCGGAACAGGGGGAGGTTCCAGGCGCCGGGGGAGGTCTTGTCGGCCATGAAGATAATGACCGGTTCGCTCTTGCGTTCTTCAAAGTGGAGTTCCGCCACCCCGGGACCCATGCCCTTGACGTTGCCGGAGAAAGCGTCGCCCAGCATGTCCTGGCCGGCCCCGTAGAGCTTCAACTTCTTGGCCAGCTCCGTGAGTTCCAGGAAAGTGTTCCAGGCGAACTGGTGGATCTCCGAGTCTTCCTCGCCCCGGTGGTGGGTCATGATCAACTCCACGTCGTCGCCCACGTTCAGCACCTGCCCATCCACCAGCAGGCCCCGATCCACCGCGCCTTGCACAATTTTTCTGGCCAGGGCCAGCATTTCCGGGTGGCAGGTGCTGTGGCCCACCCAGCCGCCCACGTCAGCCTTAATTACCGATAACGTGATCTTGCCGTCGGTCGCCATAAAACCTCCTTTGTCTGACACACCGGTTAATTCTTTTGGCAGAGGATGACGGTTTGTGGTAATCAGTTGGCCATGTGGTCTAGAAAGTCTTTACCCCTCCTACCCTCCTTGGGCCTCTGGCTGGCCCTGATTATGGTTGGGGTTGCCGGCTGCGCCCCCCATCTGCCAACGCCCGTGGGGCCCCCGGGCCTGGCGCTGGAACCCGGCCGCTATCTCACCGCGGTTTACCGCGCCCCGGACTTTGAACCGATTCGAACCACCTATATTATTCAGCCCTTCCCGGTGGAGCAGTCCCAGGGAGTTGCGCCCGACACTTTTCAATCCATGCTGCAGGACGAGCTGACCCGGGCCTGGCAGGCCAACGGCCTGAAGATCACGCCCCTCGGGGACGCCGTCCTTTCGGGCACGGTGCGCTACGTGGATATCCGCGGCGCCTCCCTCAGGTGGCTCATCGGCAAGATCAGCGCCAACCTGGTGGTTTCCGGAGCCATTACCCGGGGCGGCGTGACGCTGTTCGCTTTCCAGGACCGCATTTACTTGAGCTCTCCGCTCAGACCCGGCCCCCCGGCTCCCAAAGAAACCGAGCTCTTGCTGCACGGCGCGGCCCGGACCCTGGCCATCCACCTGCTCAACGAACTGCTGCTTACTTACCCCCCGCCGAAGGCAAATTGAGCTCCCCAAAGACGCGCACGATGAGGCGGGGCCGCTGCTTCGCATTGGTAAAAAGTTCTACGAGTCCGCCGTAGGCCCCAGGTTCGCGGCACTTGTTCTTCACGGTCAAAACGTAGGCGTTATCCGCTTCTTCCGCCTTCAGGCTCACGTCGATCTTGTCCGGGATGTTGTTGCGCACGTCCGTGATTTTAAAGGGGCTGGACAGGTGCGAGGTGAAGCGGATCTGGGCTTGCAGGTCGTCGCCCGGGGCGCCGCGCAACCGCACAATGTGGCTGGGCTGAATCTCGATGAAGGGCTGGGCCCATCCTTTGACCGTGAACACCACCAGGGGGTGTTCCGGGTCGTTGAAGCGCACCTTGGTATCCTTACTGAACTGGTGCATCACCGAGAAGGGCTTGAGGGTGAGGGTGATTTTCCCCTCGCCTCCGGGTGCGATGCTGCGGTCATATTCCGCCGCGGTGCAGGCGCAGTCCGGGTCCACGTCCTCGATTTTCAGGGGCTGGCCACCGCTATTTTTAATGACAAAGGTGTGGCTCATGGCCTGGTCTTCCACCACTTTCCCGAAGTCGTGGGCGATTTCCGGAACCGAGACCTTGGGCCCAGCTTCAGCCGCCGGCGCGGCAACCGCCCAAAGCCAGGACACTCCCGTAGCAAGAACAATCAAAACCATTGCCTTTAAAAGTCCGTTTTGGTGCTGGTAGTTCCCCATTTTCATTAAACCCACCTTTAGTGATTTAGCCGGCTGTGGTTTGCAACCGTCAAGCCTGCCTGCTTTCGGGCTCGCAGATCGGCAGTCCCCTCCCGTCGGCAAGCCCTTTCCGCTATTTTACCACAAAAGATTTGCCTGTGTTTGCCTTATAAGGTTTAATATAATGGCCTTGGCACCAAGAGGCCGGGCCGGCGACTTGGCGTAGCCGTCTGATTTTCCCCCTGGCTGCCCGCGGGGTTGGGGTAAGGGGGCATCTTTGGGGGCGCCGACTTCCAGCCTGTGCCGGCGCAGACTTAAACCTGCGGCTGCCGGCCTGGAGCGCCACCGGGGCCTAGCCGCCTCTTTCCTGGCCCGGTGCCCGCGCCCCTGACTGACTGCAAAGGAGATTACCACCCATGGCGCCCTTGAGCAAGGTTCATCGCCGCACCAAAGAGACGGAAGTGGAACTGGAACTGGAACTGGACGGCCGGGGTCAGACCGCCATCAACACCGGCATCCCCTTCCTGGACCACATGCTGACCCTCTTTGCCGCCCACGGCTATTTCGACCTGAAGGTGGCGGCCACCGGCGACCTCGAAGTGGATCAGCACCACACCGTGGAAGACATCGGCATCTGCCTGGGCCACGCCTTCCGGGAGGCCCTCCAGGCCCGGCCCGGCTGCCGCCGCTTCGGCTCGGCCCGGGTGCCCATGGACGAGGCCCTGGCCCAGGTGACCGTGGATCTCTCCAACCGGCCCTTTCTCCACCTGGAGGTGAAATACCCGCCCGGGGGCTGCGCCCTGGACCCCCAACTGGTGAAGGAGTTCTGGCGGGCCGTCACCGTCCACGGCGGCATGACCCTGCACATCACCGTGCCCTACGGCGAGAACACCCACCACATCCTGGAGGCCATCTTCAAGGCCGCGGGCCGGACCCTGGACGCCGCCACCCAGCCCGAACCCCGGGCCCCGGGCGTGCCCTCCACCAAAGGAGTGCTGTAAATATTTTGGGGAACCAAATGTAGCACCGCCGCCCTCGGCGGTTCTTGCAATGCTGGTGGGGCGGGCCAGGGTGTAGCGTAGGCGCCCTCGCCTGCGTCCCCTGCCCTCCCCCCACACCCCCTCCCAACCCTTTAAGCTAAATAAATAAGGCGGAGCCTAAGCCTCCGCCTTATTTGGTCATTTATTAACTTTTCCCAAAAAGTTAATCAATCAGCTTGATTCAAGATATTATTCATAGCGGCAGATTCCGAGGGCCCATAATTTGCGGATAAATAGCAGAAATCAGCAGTTGCGCTATATTGTTTGGCCACCCGCATTAGCCACCTTCTAGAATTACAACTTTCCAATGATCTGCTCCGGGGTTAGCAGACTTGCTCATACCTTTCTCATGCGCCAAGCCAGCGAGCATAGGCTTGAACGTCGATCATCGGCACAGTACCGCTGAACTGAAGCTGCGAGATAAGCCTGAACAGAAACGCGGTGGCAGGCTTTCCTCCAGTGATAAACTCATAAGCGTCACCCGACTGATTCAAGAAAAAATGACCGTGAGCGGCCACGCATCCAAGATCGAGCCGTCCGCCTTCATCACCTTTGCCTAAAGCTGTTTCCAAAGGCGAGCCGAAAGGAGGACTCCAGTCACTCTCGAAAGTGAGCAGGCCGCCCAAGATCGGAATAAGGAGTTTTGCCGGATAGGTCCCTTTCGCGTAGGGAATCGGCAAGCTGGTGCGGTGCAGTTTGCGAACGCTGGCAACCTTGCCTTGTGCGTAGGCAACTTCGGCTGCGTTAATTGCTTGCTTAGCCTCGAATACGGCATAAACGCTTTCTGCAGGAATTATGGTCTGCCCTTCATAGTGGAAAATGAACGGCGAATATTGCCGGTCAAACACCACGATGTCTATCTGTTCGCTGAACATGCCGTTGCTATCGACTATATGGGCGGTTGCAGACTGATAGCGTTTCGGCAAATAGGTCTCCAGAAGTTCCAGCCAAACTTTTTCGCTTGCGTCGCTCTTGGTCCCGGGATGGCCGAAGGTCTTGCGAACAGTCCCCAGACGTCGCTGTATATCATCATGCAGGCTGGCGAGAAGTTGCTGCAAGGACCAGGCGGTCATTTTGTCCAGTTTTCAGGGTAGAAGTCGGCCCGCGCCTTTAGGCATGGTGCGGGGCGCTTTTTTGAATATGGACAAAATACGAGATTTTGTCCAGTTATTTAATTTACTTTTGCTTCTATATGTGTTATTGTGAAACGAGTTTTTATCCAAAAACTCGGGGGGTTATCCCGTGAAACCACCTACCAAGGGTCTTCCAACGCTGCTGACGGGGGCCTTGGCCCTCAACCTGGCAATTCCCTTGACGGCCTCTCTGCGCTGACGGCGGGCCACTCCTGGCGCAATGCCCTTGCTGACGTCTTTGCATCGCCGCCGGACCGCTCCCCTGGCAATTTCCTTGCTGCCCTCTGTGCGCTATCGGGGGTCTTCAACTCTGGCAATGCCCTAAAAGGCGAGATGATGACGTCTGACCAATACCTGAACCAGATAATTACCAAGTATTCGATCAACGTGGGGGGAGCCAAAGCGATAGTCAATGCTATTTATCCGACGATACAGCTCTGGGCCAACAAGTATTTAATTGAAGCAATCTACTCTGGGTCTATGGCTAAGGGTACAGCAATTTCATTGGCGTCGGATGCCGATGTCTTTATCTCCCTGAGCTCCAATACACAGGAATCCTTAGCTGACATTTACACTACCCTATTTAATGCCCTCTCACAGGCAGGCTATCAAGTCAAGAAACAGAATGTGTCCATTGGTGTGAGCTCGGGTGGCTATAAGATCGATTTTGTCCCTGGTAAGCGCCAATCTCAATATGGTTATGATCACAGCCTATACAAAAATAAGGCTAACACGTGGACTAAGACAAATGTTAAAGATCACGTAAGCCATGTAAGCAAGTCAAACAGGACAAATGAAATAAAGCTCACCAAAGTCTGGAGAGAGCTTAACAAGCTGGACTTTCCATCATTCTACTTAGAGCTTGCTGTCATAGAGTGTTTGTCTGGGCGCTCTTACTCGGATATAAGTCGTAACTTTTGGGAAGTCCTTGGCTTCCTGGCGGGTGACTTCGTCAACAGACGATACGTTGATCCTGCAAATACCAATAATGTTATTTCTGATGATCTGTCTATCTCTGAAAGGCGACTAATTCAACGTGCGGCACAGATCGCACGTACAAAAAAGCTTTGGGGCCAAATCGTTTGGTAGCCCATATGACGACGGGTCATAGCCTGCGAGTTTCTTAGCTGTGTCGCGGTAAATGCGCCCCCACTTTTTGCTCCACATACTGCGCCATTGGAAAAAATGTTCATTTAGATGGAGGACAACACATGACGAAGAAGCATTTTCCTAAAGGCCTCGACGACCGGATGCGAGACAAGGACGGCGAGATTCGCAAAAAACGGAGCGATACGTTGGTCGGGACATTGCGAGAAGAATATGGAGAAGGGTTCGCGCCGGGCTATCGATCCGATGCAAAACTCGGAACCGTCTTGAAAAAAGAGGGTTTGGAAAGCCTAAATCAACTTTTGAAAAAAAAATAGTCCTCAGCCGTCCTTACGCTGATATGTCAGATATAACTGACGCTACATCTTCACGCGCGTTTGCTATCTCGGTAAATACGCCGCCCACCTCCTGCGCCATTCTTTGAGCAGGCCCGCTGCCTTAAAAGCCCTGTAATCCGCCGACATTTCGGCGGTGAGGCGGTTTATTGGTTGATCGACTGCACGTGGATCGGTGGCGTGGGCTTTTTGTCGGGGAATGATACTGATAGAGGCCCGCCAGCCGGTATATTAGAAAAAGCTCTCTTTGATACCTTCCCACAGGTAATGTTTATGCCAATTTCACATTGCCACAATGGAGGCGGATTTGTCAAGGAAGGGCAATGAAGGCCCTTCATTTGAAATCCTCCCCCAAGACCATTTATGGAATTGCCCCCAAAAGCAAATGGCCGACCCGGTTTTCACGAATCGGCCATTCTCCTGCTTCGGCAAGGTATGGTAGCAGGAACCACCTTTGCCGCTATTCCCTGCCCCGTCTTGACTGCCATGCCTCGCCATATTTCAGACAAGACCTTGGAAAACAACAGACAAAGAAGCAAGGAGTGCAAATACTATATCTCGAAATTCATCTCCTGTCAAGGCATAGATAAAAAAAAGTTCCATTGGATTCCGCAATCATTCATTAACTTTTATAAATTAGTTAATCATGGGTAAACCACCTTTCCTGATAATGGCTCGGCAGCCTAAATTTTTAATATATCCTCACACCCGCCCCCTTGTTTTCCCCCAAATGATGATTATTAATATATTTGCTAGGACGTTCAGTCTGAGCACCGGTAAGGTTACGGGTTGACGGCCGGCTGGCTGCGCCCAAACGAGGGCAGGGTCGCCCTCCGGACTGAACTACCTGCTTTGGCCCCGAGCAAAAGCCGGCCTGTGGCCCCTAAGTTAGGCCGGCCGGGCGCTGGTCGCTGGAAGCGGCGATAGATGCCCGCTCCGCGGTCGAAGCAGTGAGTGAGGCCACGGAACCTGACGGATCAGAGTCCGGCGTCTCAGTCCTCTTTAGCGGATTGAGCGCAAGTTTCGTGGTCCCTGGGAAGCCCGGGAAGTTTCAGATCACTCTCCTCCTGGAGAGGGGGTGTCTGGGTTCCCGGCTTCCCTTTTCATTTTTACGCCTTTTCTTCTCCCTGACCTGAAAAATTCCTTAACCAGATCCGGCAACTCAGGTTTCAGTCGTCCCGTAGGGGCGGGTTTAAAACCCGCCCCTACCGGCCATTTTCATGCTTTACGGGTGGGCCCAACGGCCATAAATGACTGTCTTATTAATAGGAGCATCAAAGTAATTCCCCCCTTATCCCCTCTCCCCCAATGGGGGAGAGGGTTAGGGTGAGGGGGAAGGTCATCTCTGGTCCGCTCCTGTTAATAAAAGGTAAACAGTCCCCCCCAGGGCGCCGCCCCCGGCGCCTCTGCCGGATTATCTGCCTAATACCATGCGGTCCTAGAGGTAAAATCAGCATTTTTGTTGTAGGGGCGCAATTCATTGCGCCCATGTGGGCGTGATAAATCACGCCCCTGCCTTAAAAATACCTTTGGGACGGGAGCATGGTATAAAAGCTAGGGGCACGGCGTGCCGTGCCCGCATGCTTTTCAAGGCTTATGGGGGCGCGGGTTCCTGCATGGCTGCCCCAAAGCGAGTCAACCCTTCCCCCTTTCCTGTAAATTCTTCTCGTATCCTTTATAATGTGAAACTATCCGGCCTGGCCAAAGATGGGTTTGCCCCGGCTTCCCGATCATGGTAGAAATGTACTAGAGCGATTGCCAAAAGTTTTTTCTCATTGACTATTTTGTTCGTAGGGGCACAGCGTGCTGTGCCCTCATAACCTATTGGGCACGGCTCGCCGTGCCCCTACAAAAGGAAATTCCTTTTGGCAATCGCTCTAAATCAAACGCCAAGGCCTCATTTTCAAAATCATCCTATGAGGGCGCCGGGACCATCAGGCTCTTTGCCGTCATCAGGCGGCCCTCAGGCGAAACCGCGCCGTACCCCCGGCGAAGCCGCCGCGGTACATGGGCGGCGCAAATCCGGCACAAAAACGGCTTTTGGCGGAAGATATGCGGTAATATTAGCTACTTAAAGTGAGCTATCCGGTGGGCCGGGCCCACCCTACGCCTGTTAGAGGGTTGCCTTAGTGAACCGGCGGGAATTTTTACAGGGCATGAGCTGGAGTCTGGCCGCCACCTGGGCGGCGGCGCGGCTTTCCTGGCCCCTTGCGGCCCTGGCGGGGGCAGGGGAAGTGCGCCTGGCCCTGCTGGCCGACGCCCACCTGGTGGACGGCGACGAGGGCCGGGCCGAGGCCCGGGCCCTGGCCCGGGCGGTGGCCGAGATCCGGGCGCTGAGCTCCCCGCCGGATCTGGTCCTGTTCGCCGGGGACCTGGCGCACCACTCCGACCCCCGGGCCCTGGCCCTGGGTAAGGAGATCCTCTCCGACCTCCCCGGGCCCCTGCTTCTGGTCATGGGCGAAGGGGACGGCCTGCCGGACGCCGCCGGCCCCTGGCGCCGCCTGTTCGGGGAGCCCTGGTTTTCCCAGGTCTTACAGAAAACCGCAAACGGCAAACAGCAAACCGTCCTGCAAATCTTGGGCCTGCACACCGCCTGGTGCCCCGGCCCCGCCGGACCCGGTTTCTCCATGGGGGCCGCGGGCCGCCGCTGGCTGGCCCGGGAGTTGGCGCGCCTTAACCCCGACAGGCCGCTGGTCGTCCTCTCCCACGCGCCCCTGGCCCGGCTCTTCCACCCCTGGCAGCAGTGGACCGGGGATGCGCCCGAGGTCGCCCAACTCCTGGCCCCCTGCCGCCAGGTCCTCTGCCTTCACGGCCACGTGCACCTTCCAGGAGTCGGGAGGGCCGCGACCTGGGGCCGTCCAGGGAATTAATTGGGATTATGGTCTTGCAACCGCCAACCGCCAACCGCCAACCGCACCCCATCTCTGCCACCAGGGTCTGCCGGCCACGGCCTGGCCCCGGCCCCTGGCCCTCCAGGGCACCCCGGCGGACCTGCGCCCCGGCCTGGGACCTCACGGCTGCGGCTGGAGTTTGATCTCCATCCGTGACCGCGCCTGGCATATTCTCCCCCAACTATGGCAGGCCTGACCACCGTAGCGTCTCCTGGCGCCGCCCCAGTGCCAGTCGGTCTAAATCCAATGCTGCTTACTTTAGCACCGACTGCTAATTTGTCATTCTGAGGGAGGCGAAGACGACCGAAGAATCTCTAAATACGAGATGCTTCGCTTCGCTCAGCATGACAAGAAGACGGCAAAAATGTAGGGTGGGCACTGCCCACCAATTCCTTAGAAAAGAACCGCTTAAGTGAACCGTATTGGGTCTAAATCAAAAAGGCAGGGGTTCTCCCCCTGCCTTGCGGTCAGTTGCCTTGCGGCCAAGCCAAAACTAAAACCTAGTCATTTCCGAGGCCATTCTAATCCGTCGGAAAATTACTCTTCCGCCGCAGAAAGTTCGGTTAATCTTCCGGCTCACCATCGAAGATCCGGTTCATGATGCTGGTGCAGTATGTATCCCAATCCAGCCACTTCACTTCTTCCACCAGCCCCATTTCAAAAAGTTCCCGGGACTCGTCGCTGATCACCGGGTCAACCCCACCGGCCGTCACCTGATACATCCGCACCATTTCGCGCCTGGCGGCCCGATAAATGGCCTTCTTGGTGAGCCTGAGTTCCACCAGGTCTCCCATTTTCTCACCCAAAGGAAGCAACTGCCTGATTTTCGGTTCCTCAAGAGTTGGCTCCCCAAGAACAGACCTAGCGGTTCAATATGGAAGTCAAATCCTTGTTTACCCTTCAGGCCCCATAGCTCCCCTTTCTCCGACTTTTACGTAAAAATACCACAAAGCCTTGGGATTGTCAAGATATAACTATTTAATATTATTAAGATTATATGTGAAGGGCGGCACAAGGCTCCGCCTTCTAACCGGTTAATTAACCCGGCAGCACTTGCGCACAAACATGAAAAGTCAGCTTGAGGATTGAGCGGAAGAACGGCTTGTTATTGAAGGGATAAGCCTGCCAGGGGACAGGTAAGGCAGATTTTTTTAGGGCGTCAACGAGCCTTATTTGAGGACCGCAGGGTGCGATTTCCGCACTGGCGCCCGTGGTTCCCCGGTCAGGCCGGCCTAAACTTTTGAGAAAAGTCGCTCATGAGCTTCGGCCCACTCCGATACTATTAAAAGCACGGATAATGAGGATGGTGGGCAGTGCCCACCCTACATTTTTTCCCTGACCACTGACCACTGACCCCTGGCCCCTGGCAACTTTTCAGGACAGTATCTCCCTTAATTCCGCCGGCCTGGCCGGGGGTCCGGCGCCCGCCCGGGCCTCCACTTCCTCCACCTTTTCCTCGAGGCGCGCCATCAGCGGCGGCAGGGTTTGGGGATCGAGGGCCGCAATGGCCACGCCCTGATGGATGCGGCACTGGAGGGCCGCCAGGTTGGCGCTCACCCGGTCCGCCTTGTTGAACACCTTCAGCACCGGCTTGTCCCGGAGGTTGAGGGAAGCCAGGATGTCGTCCACCGCGGCCACCTGCTCCATGAACCGGGGGTTGCTGAGATCGATGACGTGGATGAGGAGATCGGCCTCCTCCAGCTCCTCCAGGGTGGCCTTGAAGGCCTCCAGCAGGTTCTGGGGGAGATTCTTGATGAAGCCCACGGTGTCGGTGATGATCACCTCCCGCTCCCGGGGGAAGCGCAGGCGGCGGCTGGTGGGGTCCAGGGTGGCAAAGAGCCGGTCTTCCGCGGCCACCGCGGCGTTAGTGAGGGCGTTGAACAGGGTGGATTTGCCGGCGTTGGTGTAGCCGATGATGGACAGTATCGGCAGTTGCTGGCGGCGCCGGGGCTGGCGGCGCTCCCGCCTTTCGGCCCGGACCTTCGCCAGGTCCTCCTGGAGCCGGTGCAGGCGGTCCCTAAGGCGCCGGCGGTCCATCTCCAGTTTGGATTCCCCGGGGCCCCGGCCGCCGATGCCGCCCATGAGGCGGGACAGGGCGTCCCCCTTGCCCACCAGGCGGGGCAGGAGGTATTTCACCTGGGCCATCTCCACCTGGAGCTTGCCTTCCCGGCTGCGAGCCCGCTGGGCGAAGAGGTCCAGGATGAGCTGGGTGCGGTCGATGACCTTGAGCTCGGTGAAGTCGGTGATGGAGCGCACCTGGGAGGGGCTGAGCTCGGCATCGAAGATCAACAGGTCCGCGCCCGACTGCAGGGCCTGGATGACCAGTTCCGACAGGCGGCCTTTACCCATGAGGAACCGGGGGTCGAAGCGGGGCCGGCGCTGGATGATGGTCTGGGCCACGGTGAGGTTGGCGGACCGGGCCAGTTCCACCAGCTCCTCCATGGAATCTTCCGCCGCGGCCCGGTTGGCCCCGGCCACCCCGATGAGGATGGCCCGCTCCCGGCCCCGGCCTGCGTGAGCCTGCGCCACCCGGGCAAACTCTTCTTCCAGGGAAGCCATCAGGGCCGCGAAATCGAGACCC
Source organism: uncultured delta proteobacterium (assembly GCA_963790655.1). Classification (GTDB taxonomy): domain Bacteria; phylum Desulfobacterota; class Desulfobaccia; order Desulfobaccales; family 0-14-0-80-60-11; genus DASWLF01. The sequence goes on from CAWBPT010000013.1 coordinate 228,890, forward strand.
AACCCGCTCAGCTGGCGGGCGCTGAGCAGGGTCCAGTTATGTCCGTTCAGGGGTTGGGGCAGGAGGTGGGCCACCTGGATGGGGCCGGGGAGACCCTGGTCGGTGACCGTGAGGGCCGCCACCGCATCCAGCCGCAGCAGGGCCAGGTCCATGAAGTCGTCCTGGTTCAAGGGGCTCGAGTCCAGGTGGGTGTGGATGAGCCTGAGACCCTTGAGCCGCCCCCGGACGCCCCGCTCCCGGGGCAGAGGGCGGCAGCATGAGGCCCTTGGCGTCCCCCACGATGACGTGGGTGACGAATCCCTGGCGGTCCAACAGCACTCCCACCTGGCGGTGCAGGTCCTGGGAGATTTCCGCCAGTTGCCGGGCCAACTCCGGGGTCAAGAGTTCCGCCGGCGGCACCCGGCGGCGGTACAGCCTTTCTAACCGCTGGTATTGATGAGACTTGATGCCGATAAGATTACCGAAAGGTCGATGGATGGGCTTTACCTCGTTTTTCGTTTTTGGTTTTTCGTTTTTCGTTTTTCGTGGCCCGGCCGGACCCATAGGGCTATTATGCCCGGCCTCGTAGTCTGCAACATTTTAATATTTTACATCAAAAATCCAAAACTTTAAACTTGAAAACGGCACCCCGATACTCTAACGAAAAACCAACAACGAAAAACAAAAAACGGTAACTTGAAAACTCAAGTCATCTGATTGATTAATCTCATCACGTCCATCAGCGCCGGCTGCAGCACGTCCGCCAGGACATAGGTCAGGCCCGCCCCGGCCAGCAGGGCGAGGGCGGTCTCCTCCACCTGCAAGGGATAGGTTTTTCTCAGGCCGCTCCTGAGGTTGGAGAGCCCCGCCAGGGTGGCGGCGCTTTCCTGCCAGACGGCCCCGGCGGTGAGCAGCCGCACGGCGTGCACCCCGGCTTGCATCTGATCCCAGGCGTCGGGCCAGCTCAGGTGGGGGAGGACCGGGTCGAAGATCAGCCTCTGGGCCTCGATGCCCGCGGCCAGGGCGTGTTCCCGCAGTTCCAGGGCCAGGGTGATCTTGCCTTCCAACGTGGCCGCGGGAAACGACCGGTGGTCCAGCAGCAACAGCACCAGGTCGGTCTGGTGCGCCGCGGCCAGGGGCAGGAGGTCCCGGAGTTTGTCGGCCTCCAGGGTGCAGGCGTTGAGGATGGGCGGCTGCTCGCAGGCGGCCAGCCCCCGGGCCAGGACCCGGGCGCTGGGACTGTCCAGCATGAGGCGCAGACGCGTCACTTGTTGCACCGCCTCCACCATGAAGGCCATGCGGTCCTCCTGGCGGAGGGAAAGAAAACCGGGGTTGAGATCCAGGATTTGGGCCCCGGCCGCCTCGCAGCGCCGGGCCAGTTCCTGTAGGGGTTGGGGATCCAGATTTTGCAGGGCTCGGGCCACCGCGGGGTTCAACACCTGCAGATTGTCAGCAGCAATGAGCAATATCGCTTTCCCTTGCCACTAATTCCACCTTTACCCTTTGAAACAGCTCGCAGGCGGGCTGGCAGGTCAGGACCAGTTCCCGGGCCAGGGCCTGGCGCTCCTGGGGCTCCTTAACCAGAGAGAGGTTGGCGCAGGCTATGTGGTAGGCGCCCATGAGGGCCGCGTGCAGGAACTCGGAGGCCACCAGGAGGTCCGCCACCAGATGGGTCTGGCAATTGTCCCCGGCCCAGGCGAGGCGCGCCAGGGCTTCCCGGGCCTGGCGGATGATCCGCACCGGGCAGAGCACGGCTTCCCGGAGCGCGGATAGCAGGACCTCGGCGCTCCCCCCGGCCCGGGCCTTTACCAGGTTGAAGTAGGCCTGCACGTCTTCCTCCCGGAGCCGGTCCAGGGCGGCGGATATTTGGCGCACCTGGTTCAAGGTCTCTTCCCAGCGTGGCCCCAGGGGATTACCGGACTGGGGCCGATTGGCCTCCAACCGGACCACCTTGGCCAGCAGCGCCAGCCCCAAAGCGCCGCCGTAAGCCGCCGCGGCGCCGCCGCCGGGGTCGGGTCTGGCCTGGGCCAGTTCTTCAAGAAAAGAGGTGCTCATTGCCTGCCCTTAAGGTTGCGAAGGGAATCTTAAATACCCGGAAGCCGTCATACCTGATTTTAGGTAAGGGCGGACCCGCTGAGTCCGCCCGTTCTCCAAGAGGGCGCCCACCTGGGTGCGCCCCTACGTACAAACCGTGTTCCCCAAAAGGTATACCGCTCCCCGGACCCTATAATGGCAACTTAAGCTTCCTGAGCCAGGAGTCAAGACGCCCGGAGACGCCCCGAACCGCGGTGGCCTGCGGCCATCCTCGGATGGCAAGAAGAGGGGCCGGGTAACCGGACTTTCCTTGCAACTCACCCGGAAGATGGTTATAATTTCTTATAAGCAATAACTAATTGTCAGCTACCCCAAAATTAAAACAAGAATAGAGCATTATGGAAAAAATCCCCGACCCCAAGGAACTGGAAAAAGAACTGAGCGAGTACCTCAGCAAGAAATACGGCAGCCGCATCAAGGTGCTGGCCCCTAATCTAATCGCGCGGCCCGAAAAAGACGGCGAAGGCCAGGGCAAAGGCGTCAAAACCGGCAAGATCAATTTCGACCTGAAGCCGGAAGAGCTGGAAGCTTATCTCAACGAGTACGTCATCAAGCAGGACGTGGCCAAGAGTATTTTAGCCACCAAGATCTGCACCCACTTCAACCGCATCCGCCATTCCCTGGACCAGGGGCGGGACCCCGAACCCGGGGTGGGCTCCATTAAGAACAATATCATTCTCATCGGCCCCACCGGGGTGGGAAAGACCTATCTGGTAAAGCTCATCGCCAAGAAGATCGGGGTGCCCTTCATCAAAGGGGACGCCACCAAGTTCAGCGAAACCGGCTACGTGGGCGGCGACGTGGAAGACCTGGTGCGGGACCTGGTGTACGCCGCCGGCGACGACCTGGATTTGGCCCAGTACGGCATCATCTATATCGACGAAATCGACAAGATCGCGTCTTCCGGCCTCACCTGGGGCGGCCCGGACGTTTCCCGCAGCGGGGTGCAGCGGGCCCTCCTCAAACCCATGGAGGAGACCGAAGTGGACCTGAAGGTGGCCCACGACCCCGTCTCCCAAATCCAGGCCATCGAGCATTACCGGCGCACCGGCAAGAAGGAGAAACGCACCCTCAACACCCGCCACATCCTCTTCATCGTCAGCGGCGCCTTCAACGGCCTGGAAAAAATCGCCAAAGAGCGGCTCAGCAAGCAGGAGATCGGCTTCCGGGGCGAGCGCACCTCCAAGGCCAAGGACCGCATCTTTATGAAGCAGGTGAATGCGGAAGATTTGATCAAGTACGGTTTTGAGTCGGAGTTCGTGGGCCGCCTGCCGGTGATCGCGGTGCTGGACGAACTGACGGCCGCCGACCTCTATGAAATCCTGCGCAACCCCAACAACCCCATCATCACCAGCAAGAAGCGGGACTTCCTGGCTTACGGCATCGACATCAAGTTCGAAGACGAAGCCCTGAAAAAACTGGCGGCCCAGGCCGCGCTGGAGAAGACCGGGGCCCGGGGCCTGGTGAGCGTCATCGAACGCGTCCTCATCAACTTTGAGAAACGGCTGCCCTCCACGGGCATCAAGGAACTGGTGGTGACCCCGGAAGTGGTGACCCATTCCCCGGACGAGCTGGAAAAGCTGTTGGCCCAGCCGGACAGCCCGGACTTCAAGTCCCGCTTCCAGGAGGCCAGCCGCCGGGAGCGGGAAGTCCTGAAAGAATCCATCTGGCGCCGGGAAAAGGAGCTCGCCCACCGTTACCAATTGCCCCTCACCGACACCCGGGTGGAGCTGATGGTGGACCAGTACCACCATTGGGACTGCGATCTAAAGACGGCCTTTGAAGAGATGGGCCGCCTCCATGAGCAGGTCAGGAGCTTTGAGGACCGGTTTTTCGACGAACACGGCATTCAGCTCCATTTCGACCCTGAGGCCATGGACGAAATCCTGCGCCAGGCCGTGGACCGGGATACTTCTGCTTATGCCGTTTGCCAGGAGTTGTCCAAGGACCTGGAGTACGCCCTCAAACTGGTGCGGGACCGCACCTCCCAGGATCACTTCATCCTTACCCGGGAAGCCATCTGCGATCTGGACACCTACCTCAACCGGGTAATCCGCGACCACTACCAGACCACCCTCTTCCGGGAGTAGCCCCCAGGCATGGTCGGAGTCTCCAAACTTTATTGCGGCGCGGTGGAGGCCGGGGACGTGCTTCGCTACCACGGCCGCCGGGCCCAGGACCTGCCGTCCCATCTCCTGCAATTCTCCGCGGACAAAAAACCGGTGGTGGTCTGGAACGTCACCAAACGGTGCAACCTCAAGTGCCTCCACTGCTACGCCCAGGCCACCGCCACCGGGGCCCCCGATGAATTGAGCTTGGCGGAAGGGCTTAATCTCCTGCGGGATTTCAAGGATTTCGGGGTGCCGGTGGTGTTGTTTTCCGGGGGCGAGCCCCTGATGCGCCTCGACCTCTTCGACCTGGTGGAGCAGACCGTGGCTTACGGCATGCGGGCGGTGATCTCCACCAACGGCACCCTCATCGACCGGGACCTGGCCAAGCGCCTCAAGGATCTCGGCCTGTCCTACGTAGGCATCAGCCTGGACGGCACCGCCGCGGTGCACGATAAGTTCCGGGGCCAAAGCGGCTCCTTCGCCGCGGCCATGGCCGGAGTGCGCCACTGCCAGGAGGAGGGGCTTAAGGTGGGCCTCAGGTTCACCGTGAGCCGCCTCAATTATCAGGAAGTGCCCGCCATCTTCGACCTGGTTGAAGAATATGACATCCCCCGCATCTGCTTCTACCATCTGGTTTACGCCGGCCGGGGCAGCAAGCTGGTGGCGGAGGCCCTGAGCCACCGCCGGACCCGGGAGCTGGTGGACCTGATTTGCGCCCGCACCCGGAGGCTGTTCGAGGCCGGCCGCCCCGTAGAAGTGCTGACGGTGGACAACCACGCGGACGGCCCCTACATCTACCTCAAGCTGCTTAAGGAGAACCCCGGGCGGGCTGCGGAAGTACTGGAACTCCTGAGGATGAACGAAGGCAACAACTCGGGGCGGGGCATCGGTTGTGTCAGTTGGGACGGCCAAGTCCACGCCGACCAGTTCTGGCGGCATTACTCCTTCGGGAACGTGCGCCGGCGCCCCTTCAGCCAGATCTGGACCGACCTGTCCAATCCCCTCATGGCCCAACTGAAGGACAAGCGTCCCCATGTCCAGGGCCGCTGCGCCGCTTGCCGCTGGCTGGACACCTGCGCCGGCAACTTTAGGGTGCGGGCCGAAGCCTTGACCGGCGACCTCTGGGCCCCGGACCCGGCGTGCTACCTGACGGATGAAGAAATCGGGCTGAGTTGATTTGAGGGAGGGGGCCAGGGGTTTTTCGTCAGGTGCCCCTGCCCCCTCCCTCAAACTCCCTCCCCCAACCCCTTATGGAAAAGAAACTGGGGCACGGCGAGCCGTGCCCCTAAATTTTTGGCCTCCCAGCCTGATCAAGTTTTCCCAGGCTTCGTCTTGTTCACCAAGCATGGCGCCTGACCCAAAGTTGCATTCACAGAGGCGAAATCAGCATTTTTTGGTAGGGGCGCAATTCATTGCGCCCTTGGGGGCGTGATAAATTACGCCCCTGCATTAAAAATACCTCTTTGCCGGCAACCTGGTATGAGACGAGCCCCATAAATTTTATCGTCTTGGAACTCCCTTATCGGTCTCTAAAATTTCTTTCTGAAAGCAACCTTTTCTTTAGAATAAAAAAAGGGGCGGAGCTCAAGGCCCTACCCCTTGGTTCAAGCGATTAAATCAAACGGGGAGATTACTCCCCCAGCCGCTCTAAAGCAATCTTAAGCCGTAACCTTGGTCACCTTCACCGCCTGCAGTCCCTTAGGGCCTTCGTTGATCTCGAACTCCACCTTGTCGTCTTCCTTCAAAGTGCGGAAACCGCTGCCCGCAATGTTAGTGTAATGCACAAACAGGTCGGGGCCGTCGTCGCGCCGGATGAAACCATAGCCCTTGGCTTCGTTGAACCACTTGACAGTGCCGGTGTAGATCATGACCTTGGACTCCTTTTAACGCTTAATTCCTTTGCCGGCTTGGAGAGGGGCGCAAGCCCAAAAAAAAACGGCCGGCTCCCGCCATACCGTCGTCTTATTTACCGTGTCGCCCTAACAATGCATCTACGCCTTAAAAAATGATAGAATTTCCCATAGCATGACTATAAGAGTGCTGTCAAGAAATTTATTTACATTGAAAGTAATTTTCCAACTTTCTTTTACAAAGATTACAGAGTTGGCCTCCCGGAACCGAAAACTGTGTAGCAATAACCCGGGGCAGTTGCTGCCCTGCGGGTGTTCCCAGTAACAGCCTCAGTTGATAATCCCCGCACTACTCCTATACTTCCTTGTTACAGTCCCTGCCGATCAAAAGTGGTCCAGCGGTATTCCCAGGAGCAACCTGATTTGATCCTCCACGCATTCCTCCAGGACTTCCAGGTTATAGCCGCCCTCCAACACGGTGATAACTTTGCCGCCGGCGGTCTCCTGGGCCAGGTCCAGCAACAGTTTCGCCATGTCGCGGTACCCATGCCGGGTAAGTTTCATGTGGGCCAGGGGATCTTGCTCGTGGGCATCGAAGCCCGCGGAGATTAAGAGAAATTGCGGCTTGAACTCCTGCAGGCGAGGCAGGGCCTCCTTCTTTAAGGCTTCCAGGTAATCGCTGTCCTCGCTCCGGGGCGGGAACGGCAGATTCAGGGTGAACCCCTGGCCCGGGCCTTTTCCCGTCTCCCGGCGGTAGCCGGTGCCGGGATAGCAGTATTGCGGGTCTTCATGCAGCGACACGTAAAAGACCCGGGGGTCGGCCTCGAACAGGTGCTGGGTGCCGTTGCCGTGGTGCACGTCCCAGTCCACGATGGCCACCCTTTCCAGACCGAAGTTCTCCAGGAGGTAAATCGCGCCGATGGCCACGTTGTTGAAGAAGCAGAAACCCAGGGCCCGGTCCCGTTCGGCGTGGTGCCCCGGGGGCCGCACCGCACAGAAGGCGTTCTCCACCTGGCCCCCCATGACCGCGTCCGCCGCGGCCATCACCCCGCCGGCCGCCAACAGGGCGATGTCGTAGGACTCCTTGGAGATGCCGCAATCCGCCACCTCAAAGATGTTTTTCCCTTGGGCGCAGGCCTCTTGGAACCGCCGGATGTAGTCGGGATCGTGCAGACGCTCCACCCATTTCAGGGGGGCCGCGTAAGGTGGGATGGGCACCACCAACTCTAAGAGACCCGATTCCTGAAGGTTCTTGTGGATGGCCTTCAGGCGGTCGGGGCGTTCGGGGTGCCACGACCCGGGATCGTGCTTCAGGTAGCGGTCGTCGTAAACGTAGCCGGTGCGGCGCATGGCGGTCTCCTGGTCTCTGGCTCCCCGTACTGCCGGGGGCCTTCCCAGGGTAACCTGAAGCGCCGGGCCTTGTAAAGGCTTTTGGGGGGAGACCCCAGGCGTGAGCCTCCCCTAGCCGGCAAAAAAATGGACTAAGCGGCCTTCAGGCGCTGTTCCACCACATCCCATTTGACATTTTTAAAGAAGGCATCGACATAGTCCGCCCGCTTCAGGCCGTAGTCGATCATAAAGGCGTGTTCGAAGACGTCCAGGACCAGAATGGGGTTGCAGCCCGTCAGGTGGCCCACGTCGTGCTCATTGATCCACTGATTGACGAACAAGCCGTTTTCGATATCCTCGTAGCAGACGACCCAGCCGATGCCCCGCATCGCCGCCACCGCCATAAAGTCCTGGGCACAGAGATCCACGGAGCCGAACTGGGCCGCCACCCGTTTGGTCAGGTTCGGGGCCTTGGCCGGATCCCCGTCGCCTCCCAGATTCTCAAAGTAGAGCTCATGCAGGCGCATGCCGTTGAACTCCCAGCCCAAACGCCGTTTCAATTCGGCAAATTCCGGAGTTTTGTCCTTGCCTTCCTTCAGCATAGTGGTCAGCAGGTCCATGACCTTGTTGGTGTTGGTCACATAACCCTGGTACAGGGTGAAGTGGTTCTTGAGCAGGGTGTCGCTGAACCCTTTCATGCCCAGCAAAAAAGAGAAATCTTTGGCTACATAGCTCATATGTGTTGATCCTTTCCGGCCAGCAGACCGTTTAAATTTACCCCTCAATATAGTTACGCCATGGTTCAATTCAAGGTAAGCAGGGAAAATTCTCCGGCAGCTCCCGGTTTCAAGTTTCCCCGGGAAATGCCGAACATACCTGTGTGGGGGGGGGGTGGAAAAGCTGTGACCCAAGCAACCTTATCGTCCGAGGCACCCGGAGAGTCGGCGGGACCGGAGACCCGGGCCTTCCTGGAAGTCTTGGTGGACCAGAGCCTGCGCTGCGTCGGCATCGCCGACCGGCAAGGCATCATCCGCTACGCCAGCCCGGTTTGCCAAAACATTTACGGCCTGACCCCCCGGGAGATTGTGGGCCGCCATTTTCGCGAGCTTTACGCGGATCACGAGTCTCTGGGCCGCATGCTGGCCAAGTCCCGCCTGGACGGCGGGGTGGACCGCTGGCCCATCCTGGCCTGCACCCGGGACAACCGGACGGTCCCGGTGGAAGTGACCCTGGTCCGGGTCCAGGACGGCTCCTCCGGGCTGCTGGGCAGTATCGCCTTGATCCAGGACGCCCGTCAGCCCCAGGACTTGGTGCGCCAACTGCAGCAGCAGGAATTGACCCTGGTGGGCCTCAACCGCAGCCTGGAGTTGGCCAACCTGGAACTGACCCGGGCCAACCGCCTGAAAAGCGAATTCTTGGCCAACACCTCTCATGAACTGCGCACCCCGTTGAACGCCGTCCTGGGATTCTTGCGCCTGGTGCTGGACGGCCTCTGCGACATCCCCCGGGAGGAAAAGGAGTTCATTCAAAACGCTTATGATAGCTCCCGCAACCTCCTGGGCCTCATCAACGAGTTGTTGGACAGCGCCAGGATCGAAGCCGGCAAACTGGACCTCTTGTTGACGGAGGTCGATATTGCCTCGGTTTTTGCGCAAGTGGAAAAGTTGAGCCGGTTGCAGGCGGCCCAGAAGAAATTGCGCCTGACTTTCACCGCGCCCCGCGCGGGCGCCACGGTGCGGGCCGATGCGGGCAAGCTGCACCAGGTTCTCCTCAATCTGGTGGCCAATGCCATCAAATTCACCCCCCAGGGGGAAGTGCGGGTGCGGGCCCGGTCCTTGCCTTCCAAGGGCCACGTGCGTTTTGAGGTCAAAGACACCGGCATCGGCATCCTCCCGGAAAACCAGCGGGACGTGTTCCAGAAATTTGTCCAGGAAAACGGCTCCTCCACCCGCCGCTATGGCGGCACCGGCCTGGGATTGGCCATCTGCAAGAACCTGGTGGAATTCATGGGCGGCCAGATCTGGCTCACCAGTCCGGGCCCGGGCCGGGGCACCACGGTTTCCTTCACCCTGCCCCTGGTTTCCCCCACCCCGCTGTACTGGCGCCGCACCGAGGACCGGGAGCGGGGCTTGCAAATCCGGGGCGCGGGCCAGGGGCCCCTGGTGCTGGTGGTGGAGGATGAACCCAAGATCGTGGAAGTGATGACCCGGACCTTGAGCCGCCAGGGTTACCGCACCGCCTATGCGGTGACTGCCGACGACGGCCTGGAAGGCGCGCGGCGCTGCAAGCCGGACCTGATTACCATCGATATGGGACTGCCGGTGCGGCCTCACGGGAAGCTGCACAGCGGCCAGGACCTGTACCTGGCCTTGCAAAGAAACTTTGAGACCGCCGGGATTCCCGTCATCATGGTCACGGGCCATGAGCCGGTGCTCACCCAGACCCTGCGGGAGTTCCCGCCGGTACTGCTCAAACCGTTCCGGGCCCGGGAACTCCTGGAAAAGGTGGCCGCCCAACTGGCCGGCGGCTCTTAAAGGGTTCTTTGAGGGGAGGGTCGGGGGGCTTTATTATGGGGTAAAAAGGGCAAAAGGGAAAAAGGTCAAAAGGGGGAAAAACGGCAGGTCAACCTCCTTTAACCTTTTCGCCCTTGCGCCTTTTGCCCCCGATAATTACTGGCCCTCCCCTCAGCCGACTTTGCAGATATTTTTCTTTCACCATGTTCGCTTTCAAGTGCATCAATCGCAATCTGTAACCTATTGCAATTTCATTTTTTTAACGAAAAACCAAAAACGAAAAACGTTATTATAGGAGCCCGCCATGTCCGCGGCGTCCCACCGGGTCCTGGTGGTAGATGACGATCCCGCCTGCTTGAAGATACTGCGCAAGTTCCTGGAAAAGGACGGCTACCAGGTGGCCTGCGCCGCCAATGGCAGGCGGGCCCTGGCCCAGGCCCGCCTGCTGAAGCCGGACCTCATCATTTGCGACTGGATGATGCCCGATCTGGACGGACCCCAGGTCTGCCGGGCCGTGAAGACCGACCCGGATCTCAAAGATACCTTCTTCATCTTTCTCACGGCCATGGACAAAAGTAATATCGGCCGCGGCATCTCCCAGGGAGCTGATGATTTCATCACCAAGCCCATCGACCCGGTGGAAGTCAGGGCCAAGGTCAAGGCGGGGCTGCGCCTGTCCAGCACCCAGAAGGCGCTCCTCAATTGGGCCCACCGGGACGGGCTCACCGGCGCCTACAACCGCCGCTACTGGGAAAACGCCCTGGCAGAGGCTTGCCGGGGTGGGGCGCCATTTTGGGTGGCGGTGCTGGATGTGGACCGCTTCAAAGAGATTAACGACAGGTGGGGCCACCAGGCAGGGGACGCCGTTCTGCGGGAGTTGGTCTCTATTTTCTCCCGGCAGTTGCACCCCGGTGAGATTCTGGCCCGGCTGGGGGGGGACGAGTTCGCCGGCCTCCTATTCCGCACCCTGCCGACCCTCAGACGGCTGCGCCAGGAGGCGGAACAGGACCTGGCCGCGCTTTTCCCGGAGGCCCGGGTGGGGTTATCCCTGGGTTATGCCCGCTTCGACCCCCGGCGGCCCGCCGCCCCGAACGTCCTCATGGCCCGGGCCGACCAACGTCTCTACGGCGACAAGCACCGGCGCCGCACCCGCCCCAAAACCACGGGTAGAATAAAATCCGCGTGATTTCAGGAGCTGTCGTCAGCGTTCCCAAGCTCCTGCTCCGAAAAGTTCAAAGTTCAAGGTTCAAAGTTCAAAGTTAAGAGTTAAGAGTATGCCCATCATGAACTTTTCATAATTTACGGGTGGGCCAAAGACCCATGAACGACTGCTTGGGAACGCAATTTTTAGCCCAAGCTTTGCTTGGGCTCACTGCGATTATCATTAGGATATATCGCCCAAACTGGCAAATTGGTTCAGGCGGGAAAGATTTCCCCCCTCACCCCAACCCTCTCCCCCCCGGGCGGGTGGAGAAGGAGATTTAACCGGCTGGCGGAACTCTCCCAGGACGCCCCCGGACCATGGTCCTTTAGCCCTGGGATGCACCTCGCCCCCCCTCCTTCCTTTTCATTGCTTCTACGGGCCGGTTGGAGTATATTTTATTATTGAAGCTTTACTCTCGGGACTCCAGGTCTTCGGCGTCCAGGAGACCCTGCTGGATAAGGGCTGCCTCCAACTGGCCCAGGGCCTGCTTGAATTCGGGGTAAAGCCCCACCGCCAGGGACACCCCTTTGCGGGTGGGAACCCAGTCCCCTTCCTGGTCCCCGGGTACATGGACCCGGAGGTCGATGAGGCGGTGGCCCTTATACTCGGACAGCGAGATAAATACTACTTCTCGGGCGTTCTTGGTGACCTTGCTTATGACTTCGGACATTATCCCCCCCTTAAGCCCTTCCCTTTCCGGAAGCGCGGCTGGGATTGACTTCGCTTATCTCCACGACCTTGTCAACCTCTTTTTCGTATGCAACTCTATAATACTTTAATCAGACAAAAAGAAGCCTTCAAGCCCCTGACCCCCGGCAAGGTGGGTCTTTATGCCTGCGGAGTGACGGTTTACGACGACTGCCACCTGGGCCACGCCCGTTCCAGCGTGGCCTTCGAGGTGCTGGTGCGCTACCTGCGCTGGCAGGGCCTCGACGTCACCTGGGTGCGCAATTTCACCGACATCGACGACAAGATCATCCGCCGGGCTCAAGAGCTGGGCGTCTCCTGGAAAGAAGTGGCGGAGCGCTATATCGCCTCCTTCCAGGAAGACATGGCGGCCCTGGGGGTGCCGCCGGCCCAGATCGAGCCCAAGGCCACAGAGCACATCCCCCAGATCGTCGATCTCATCCGCCGCTTGGAAGACCGGGGCTTCGCCTACGCCCGGGGGGCGGACGTCTACTTCCGGGTGCGGCGCTTCCCGGGCTACGGCAAACTCTCGGGCCAGAGCCTGGAAGACCTGGAGGCCGGGGCCCGGGTAGAAGTGGACCCCAACAAGGAAGACCCCCTGGATTTCGCCCTCTGGAAGGGCAGCAAACCGGGAGAGCCCACCTGGGAATCCCCCTGGGGACCCGGCCGCCCGGGGTGGCACATCGAGTGCTCCGCCATGAGCATGCATTACCTGGGGGAGACCTTCGACCTGCACGGCGGCGGCCAGGACCTGGTCTTCCCGCACCACGAAAACGAGCTGGCCCAATCCGAGGCGGCCACCGGCCAGCCTTTCGCCCGCTTCTGGCTGCACCACGGCCTCCTTACCATCGACCGGGAGAAGATGTCCAAGTCCTTGAAGAACTTCTTCACCGTCAAAGAGATCCTCTCCCGCTTTCCCGCGGAGGTGGTGCGCTTTTTCCTCACCAACTGCCATTACCGCAGTCCCCTGGACTTCTCGGACGCCGCCCTGGCGGAGTCCGAAACCGCGCTGCTGCGGCTGTATACCACCCTGGCCCGACTCCGGGAGGTGCTGGGGCAGTATCCGGATTTTCAACCCCAGAGGCCCGTAGAATACGACGTCCCTAACCTGACCCTGGAGGAATGCGCTCGCCTGGGGTCTTTGGGCGCCAGATTTCACGCCGCCCTGGATGATGACCTCAACACCGCTCAGGCACTGGGTTATCTCTTCGACACCGTGCGCTTGCTCAACCGCTTGTTGGAGGAGCCTGCCGATCATCCGGGTTATCTCACCATCCTCCATGAGATGTATCATGCCCTGCTGGCCCACGGCCAGGTCCTCAACCTCCTGCAAGCCGACCCCCAAGAGATGGTCTCTACCCTGCGGCAAAAGGCCGTGGAACTAAAGATCCCACCGGAAGAAATCCAACGCCTCATCGACGCGCGCACCCAGGCCCGCAAAGACAAGGACTGGGCCCGGGCCGACGCTATCCGGAAACAACTGACCGACCTGGATATCACCCTGGAAGATACGCCTCAGGGCACCCTCTGGCGGGTTAAGGGCTGAGTTAATACCGGAAAATATATTTACTTTTTGCGGTCCGGGTTCTGGCGAGCCCGGACCCGCAAAGGCAGTAATTCATTGGGGGGAGGGCCAGGGGCTTCCACAGGCGGGGACGCCTGTGCCACCAGCCCCCGCCCTCCCCCCAAGCCCCCTCCCAACCCCTTAAGGGGCCGGGGAAGGCGGGACCTGCGGCCCCGACTTCCCCGACCTTAAAGGCCCAAAATGAGCATCACCCCTATTAATCTTTTAGGAGGATTGAATATGGCCACATTCCTGATGTTCGGCAAGTACTCGGCGGAAGGCGTCAAGGGGATCAGCTCCCAGCGAACCAAAAAGGCGGCGGACCTGATCAAGAAACAGGGCGGCCAGGTCAAGGCCATGTACGCCATGCTGGGCATGGCCGACCTGCTCCTCATCGTGGAACTGCCGGGGGTGGAGGCCGCCATGCAGACCTCCGTGGCCCTGGGTAAAATGACCGGGGTCAGCTTCTGTACCTCGCCGGCCTTGACCGTGGAAGAATTCGACAAACTGATGGGTGGGAAGTAGGGTATTTTTGAGGGGAGGGCCGGGGGACAAAAGTCCCCCGCCCTCCCCTCAATCTCCCCTCCCAACCCCTTAAGGGGTCGGGGAAGGCGGGCTGCGCCCGACTTCCCCGACCTTTTAAATAAACTTACGGGATTGGGGGTGGGGGTTTGGGGGTGGGGGTAAGGGCCTTGGGCCCTTAGCCCCCTCCCCCAATTGCTTGGCGGAAAGGGTAAGGCCGCAGGCCTTACCCTTTCCTGCTAAAAGGCAAAAGCCCCAAAAAATGTTATTCTAGAAAAAAACCGATTTATACATATGCCCGATATGTCCGACCAGTTTCGTTTAGTCACCTCCTTCACCCCCAAAGGCGACCAGCCCCAGGCCATCGGCAAGTTGGCCGCGGGGGTGGAAGCCAGCCAGCCCCATCAGGTGTTATTGGGGGTCACCGGTTCCGGCAAGACTTTCACGGTGGCCAACGTCATTGACCGGGCCAATCTACCCACGTTGGTATTGGCTCCCAACAAGACGTTGGCGGCCCAGTTATACGGGGAGTTCAAGGAGTTTTTCCCGGACAACGCGGTGGAGTATTTTGTCAGCTATTACGATTACTACCAGCCGGAAGCCTACGTCCCCCAGGCGGACCTTTACATTGAGAAGGACGCCTCCATCAACGAAGCCATTGACCGCATGCGCCATTCCGCCACCCGGTCGCTCTTCGACCGCAACGATGTGATCATCGTGGCTTCGGTGTCCTGCATCTACGGGTTGGGGTCGCCGGAGGCCTACCACGGCATGCTCCTCTACCTGGAAGAGGGTATGGAGAAGGACCGCAAGGAGGTCCTGCGCAAGCTGGTGGATATCTTGTACGAGAGAAACGACATTGATTTTCACCGGGGGACCTTTAGGGTGCGGGGGGACCGGGTAGAGATCTTCCCGGCTTACGAAGAGGACCGGGCCATTCGGGTGGAGTTCTGGGGCGACACGGTGGAGGCCATCCGGGAGATCGACCCCCTGCGGGGCAAGACCTTGCGGCAGCTCAAGAAGGTGACGGTCTATCCCGCCTCCCACTACGTCACCCCGGACGTGGTGCGGCGCCAGGCCATGGCCACCATCGAGGCGGAACTGGTGGACAGGCTGGCCTGGTTCCGGGAGCAGGGGAAACTGCTGGAGGCTCAGCGCCTGGAGGAGCGCACCCGCTTCGATCTCGAGATGATGAAGGAGCTGGGCTACTGCCACGGCATCGAGAATTACTCCCGCCATCTCACGGGCCGGGTCCCGGGGGAGCCGCCCCCTACCCTCCTGGACTACCTGCCCCGGGAGTCCCTGCTGGTCATCGACGAGTCCCACATTGCCGTGCCCCAGCTCCAGGGCATGTACCGGGGCGACCGTTCCCGCAAGCAGACCCTGGTAGACTATGGTTTTCGGCTGCCATCGGCCCTGGACAACCGGCCTCTGAGTTTCGAGGAGTTCAAGACCCGGGTGCACCGCATCATCTATGTCTCGGCCACCCCGGGCCCTTACGAAATGAAGCAGGCGGCGGGGCAGGTGGTGCAGCAGATTGTCCGGCCCACGGGCCTCATGGACCCCCGGATCACGGTGAAACCCGCCACCCACCAGGTGGACGACCTGCTGGGGGAGATTCGAACCCGGGTGCAGCGGGGGGAGCGGGTGCTGGTCACCACCCTCACCAAGCGCATGGCCGAGGATCTCACCGAGTATTACCAGGATTTGGGGCTCAAGGTGCGTTATCTCCACTCGGACATCACCACGTTGGAGCGCATGGAGGTGATCCGGGACCTGAGGCTGGGGGTCTTTGACGTACTCGTCGGCATCAACCTGCTGCGGGAAGGGCTGGACCTGCCGGAGGTCTCCCTGGTGGCCATCCTGGATGCGGACAAGGAGGGCTTTTTGCGCTCCGAGCGCTCCCTGATTCAGACCTGCGGCCGAGCCGCCCGGAACCTGCGGGGCGAAGTGCTGTTCTACGCCGACCGCGTCACCCCTTCCATGACCGCGGCCCTGGAGGAGACCAACCGGCGGCGGCTGGTGCAGGAAGAGTACAACCGGACCCACGGCATCACCCCGGAGTCCATCCGGAGCAAGATCAAGGATGTCCTGGCCTCGGTGTACGAAGCCGATTACGTCACGGTACCCCTGGCCGCGGAAGAACAACTGCCTTACCTGGTGGAAAATGCGCCCGCGGCCATCGCCCGGCTGAAAAGGGAGATGCAGGCCGCGGCCAAGAAGTTGGATTTCGAGCGGGCCGCGGCCTTGCGGGACCAGATCCGGGCCCTGGAGACCGGCAGCTTGAAGTACGCTTAGAGACTGGGTTGGCGGTTTTCGGCTATTGCGAAGCCTTTAAATTCTCTTTGGACCCTTAAGTCGCGCTCCTCATATCTTCAAGGCCGGAGACTGACTAAGAACTAATTTCCCGGAGCAAGCTTTTAGTATTCATCCCCAAAATATAATTTTCGAAAAATTTTCAATCCAGCCCCGTTGCCCCATCCTCGCAAGGTATCAACCATTCCCACCTGCAATTCCCCTCTCCCCACATTTTGTCGGTCTTGACTGACCCGGGAGGCAAGATAATTTGTCTCGCCTCAATTGACATCAGTCGGAGGGCTTACTAACTTTCCGCTAAGGTCTTGAAAGCTGATGAAAATTAGGGTAGGGCCTCGTAACTGGGGAAAGGGAAGCTCTGCAATTAATTCCCCAGGTGACGTGGCAGGCAAATGTTGCCTTGACCAAACTGGGGGGCTGATTTTGCAAGAGGTGCCTTATTTTCTCTAGGGCATGACCAAAAATCTAAAATGAGGAACCCAAGTTATGAAAGAGGGAAAAGTTTGGTTGGGATTGACCATGATGGCCATGGTCCTGGCAATCGCCCTGATTGGATGTGCCGCAGTCCAAGAGATCCAGAAGAGCGAAGCGAGCGATAAGGAGCAGTTGCTCGCCGCCGCAGGGTTTAAGGTGCGACTGGCCGACACCCCGGAGAAGCTGGCTCATTTGCAGACCATGACCCAGCGAAAGCTTATCGCCCATCAACGTAATGGCAAAGTTTATTATGTTTATGCCGATGCCCTCGCCTGCAAATGCCTTTACATCGGCAACGAGGAGGCCTATCAACGCCTGCAGCAGTTGACCATCCAGCGGCGCATTGCCGAGCAGCAGCGCATGACCGCTGAGATGAATATGGATGCGGCGATGAATTGGGGCATGTGGGGTCCGTGGGATCCCTGGTATTAACCAGGACATCCATAGATAGGCCGTTTGCCTGCCGGTGCAAGACCGAACGGGCAGATTGTCGATGGGTCTTTAGAGAGTGCGCCAAATTGAGCCGGAGTCGGTGTCCACCGCCTCGGTAGGGAGATAAGCCAATGGCTGATTATATTTCCAAGCCGCAGTTAATGGATCTGCAGGAATTTCGCCAGAATTGGGGCTGGTTCCTGGCGCTGGGCCTCATTCTCATCGTCTTTGGCAGCATCGCCTTGGGCTCGTCGGTTTTAGCCACGGTGGCCTCCGTATTCTTCTTTGGCTGGCTTCTCCTCCTGATGGGCCTTATCGAGGCGGTGCAGGCCTTCTGGCAGAGAAAGTGGGGCGGTCTCTTCCTGCACCTCCTGAGCGGGATTCTTACCGGGGTGGTGGGGTTGATCCTCGTGGCGAACCCCGGCGCCGGCGCCCTGGTGCTGACGCTTATTCTAGCCGTGTTCTTTATGGTGGCCGGCTTGTTCCGCATCATGGCGGCCCTGACCATGCGTTTCCCTCATTGGGGTTGGTTGTTGGTGAGCGGCATCGTCACCCTGATGTTGGGCCTGCTTATCTGGCGACAGTGGCCTGTTTCCGGACTTTGGGTCATCGGTTTGTTTATCGGCATCGACATGATTTTCTGCGGCTGGTCCTGGGTGATGGCGGCCCTGGCGGCCAGACGCTCGTCTCCGCGGGAAACCTGACCCCGGGAGGGGGAAAGAAGTTGCTCCAACCGGATTAAAGGCTTTTTGTCTATCTCTTGAAAGGCGAGACCGGGGTCCTGCACCGGGTAGCAAACTAGGGTTATTTTTAGACCGGGGGCGCCATGGATAATAAGCGAGTACGGTTCACCCTGTTATTGTTGGTAACTTTCGCGCTGGTGGGGGCGGTATTGGCCCTGGTTTTCAGTAGATTCCTCACTTTTAGTGAGCTCCGAGGCCTCCCCACCGCCGCCCCGGAATATCCCATCCGGGCCGCGGGGGCGGTCGTGTACAATCCCCCGTCTCCCCAGGATGCTCCGGAATCCATCAAGGACGCGGTGCTGCTCGGTTATCAAATCATGATGGAGACCCGAAAGTATGCGGGAGCTTACGTAGGCAACAAGTTGCAGTGCGTCAGTTGCCATTTTAAGGGAGGAATTACGGAAGGCGGCAAGAGCGGCGGCCTTTCCCTGGTGGGGGTGGGCGCCGTCTATCCCTTATTTCGGACCAGGCAGGATTATGCCGCGGACCTGATAACCCGCACCAACAGTTGTTTTGAAAGGAGTATGAACGGCAAACCCCTGCCCCCCGACAGCAAGGAGATGGCGGCGATCCTGACCTACTATCAGTGGATCTCCAAGGGTCTCCCCGTTTACGGTGACATCCCCTGGCGGGGCTTAACGCACCTAAAAAGCCCCCATGTTCCCGACCCGACCCAGGGGAGTCGAGTCTTTGGGCAAAAATGCGCCATGTGCCATGGCGCCTCCGGCGCGGGGACCCCCATTGCGCCGCCGCTTTGGGGCCCCCAATCCTTTAACGACGGGGCGGGGATGTCACACCCCCCGACCTGCGCCGCTTTTTCCTACCTCAATATGCCCTGGGGCAACCCTGACTTGACGGAAGACCAGGCTCTGGATGTGGGCGCTTTCGTCGCGACTCGGCCCCGGCCGCGTTTTGCCAGGCATTAAGGGGAGGCGCCCATGGAATTCCTCCTCTTTCAGGTACCCTATCTGGGCAACGGCATGACCATCGGCCTGGTGGCGGTGCTGCACGTCATTATCAGCCACGGTTTTGCCATCGGCGTTCTGGCCGTGGTGATCTTCAGTGAATACCTGGGGTTGAGGGACGGGGACCAGGACTGGGAGACTTTTTCCCGGGGACTGCTGAAGGTGGCCATTATCGTTATCACCGGCGTGGGCGCCAGCACCGGGGTGGGAATCTGGTTCACTACCAGCGCCTTGTCTCCCCGGGGCATCGGCTCGCTGCTCCGGGTGTTCTTCTGGCCCTGGTTGGTGGAATGGCTGTTTTTCGTGTCCGAAGTCATCGTTATTCTTACCTATTACTTCACCTGGGACCGCTGGACCGGCGCCAAAAAGAAACAACATCTTTATCTGGGACTGGCCTACCTCTGTATCGCCTTCGGTTCCGCCTTCATAATCACCGGAATCCTGGGCTTCATGCTCACTTCCGATGGCTGGCCCTGGGATAAGAGCCTCTGGTCGGCCTTTTTTAACGCCAGCTTTCTGCCGCAACTCTTGCTGCGCCTGGCCATCGCCCTGGCCCTGGGATCGCTCTTTGCCGCGGCGTATCTGCTATTTACCCGCCGGCGGCCGGCGTTCCGGGCAGAGGCCCTGCGCCTTTTGGGGAAGATCTCCCTGGTGGCCGTATTGCTGCTCCCGGCTTTGAGCTGGTGGTACTATGCCGTGGTGCCGTCCCGCTTCAAGACCCACATCATTTTTGGCATCCTCTCTTCCCACCTGTCGCAGTACCCCTGGATCCTGTTCGTCGCCGCGGCCCTCACCCTGATCGTGGCGCTCTCCTATGCCCTGGCCGCGCTCCTGAAGTCGATGGCGCCGGCGAAAATCCTGGTGATTCCGGCCTTGGTCCTCACGGTCTTCTTCGTCTTTGCCTTTGAGCGCACCCGGGAATTCATCCGGGGGCCTTATCTGATGCCGGGCTACCTCTATGCCAGCAATGTCTTGCTCCCGGAAGGCCCATTTTTGGATCGCCACGGCCTGTTGAACAATTCTTACTGGTACAACATGCTGGCCGCAGACGATGCCGACAACCAGGGGGCCTACCTGTTCGCGGAAAATTGCTTCGCCTGCCACACCATCGACGGCCTGAACGATATCCGCATCCGGGTCAAGCACCGCTCCGAAGACGGCATCTTCGTCTACCTGTCTCATATCAACGAGATGGTTCCCTTTATGCCGCCTTTTTCGGGCACGGTGGCGGAACGCAAAGTTCTGGCCAGGTTCCTCCACCGGCTGGCCCAGGAGAAAATCCCCCTGTCCCATCCTTCCCGTTATACGCCGCTGAGCGGGGAGGTGAGCCATGAATAGATTGTTTGACCTCCTGTTGGCCAAACCCCTGCCCCATGCCTGGCTGCAGGGTCTGCTTTTTACTTCTTTCACCCTGCACATGATTTTTGTCCTGTTTACCATCGGCACCGCCATCCTGGCGGTCTATTATTTCCTTGACTTCAAGTGGGGCGGCAGGCCGGCGGAGCTGGAGCTGGACCGGAGGATTTTGCGGACCTTTCTGGCGCACAAAAGCCTGGCGGTGGTCTTGGGCGTGGCGCCCTTGCTGCTCATGCAGGTGGCGTATGCCCTGCCGTTTTTTACCGCGGTGAACCTGCTGGCGCCCTACTGGCTGCTCATCATCGCCTTTTTGATCGTCGCCTTCCTGTCTTTCGATATCCTGGGACACGGCATCGAAAGGCGCCCTTATGTGCACCTGGCTGCCAGCATCATCGCCCTCTCCTTCCTGCTCCTGGTGCCCGGGATACTGGTGGCGGTATTGATCACGGTGGAAAACCCGCAGCAGTGGCTGACCATGGCCCGCAGCGGTTACCGGTTGTCCGGCGCCTTGGCCGGGCACTGGCTCTTCCGCTACCTCCATGTCCTGGGGGCCGCGTTGGTCTTTGGGGCCGCCTTCCATGGTTTCTTCACGGCCAGGCACGAGACCGGCAGGAGTTCCCTGCTCAAATGGGTGGTGGGCGGATTACTGCTCCAGTTTATCCTGGGCCTCCTGCTGTACGGCTCTTTACCCGAAAGACCCGATGGCGTCACCCTCACCGCCTTGTTCATCGGGGTCGCCACGGCCGCCCTGCTGCTGTGGACCATTTTTTCCTCGGTGAGCCGGGGCTCCACGGTTAATTTCCAAACCGTCTTCCCCATGTTGCTGGTCATCCTGGTGGCCATGCTCTTAACCAGGCAATTCCTGCAGAATCGGCAGCTCTGGCCCTTGGCCGAAACCCTCACCGCCAATGCCCAGCAGTATGAGAAGGCCTTACAACCTTACGCCCAGGCGGCGCTGGATCGCTACCGCGCCCACCTGCCGTTGTCTTATGACCGCCCCGCCACCATATTTTTGCAAAGCTGCGCTTTTTGCCACGGGAAAAACGCCGACGGCCATGGCATTGAAAATAAAAACCTGATGATCCCGGCGGAAAATCTTACGGCCATCAGGACCACCCGGCCTTATCTCTACCGGATCATCACCGCAGGCGTGGCCGGCACCGCCATGGGCTATTTTTCCGTTTATGACCGCTACCAGCTGGATGACCTGATGGATTATCTGAATGAAAAATATCAGGTGTTGGGCCCTCCCGGGCCAATCCCGGCCGCGGTGTCACCAGGGGCTCAGGCCCAGGCCCAAGCCACTTATAATCAGACCTGCGCCGTCTGCCATGGCCAGGACGGCAAGGGCTCCCAACTTTCCCGGGGTTTTAAACCCCCACCGCCGGATCTATCGGTTTACAGTCTGGTGCCGGCGCGCACCTTCCAGGTGATCAGCCGCGGTTATCCCGGCACCATGATGCCGGCCTTTGGGGAGCTGCCCCAGGAAGTCACGGTGGGGCCTGGTGCAAACGGTTTATCTCAAGAGGCTTCCGCCCCAAACGGCCAATACCCCATGAGGGCCAGCCGCGCTCATAGAAGTAAAAAAAGCTTTTTCCGTAGGGGCGCACCTGCGTGTGCGCCCTAAATCGGGCGGGCACCTGGGTCCGCCCCTACAACAAGTAAATTACCTGTATGGCCGCAACTTGGTATGAGAGAGCGCGGCGCCGCCCAAAACCTGGATTTCGAGCGGGCCGCGGCCTGGCGGGACCAGATCCGGGCCCTGGAGGCGGGCCGGCTGCAGTGCGCCTGAGTTTTGAGTTTCGAGTTTTTGGTTTTTGGTTTTTGGTTTTCGGTTTTAGTTTTCGGAAATAAAGGAATGCGGCTTTAATTCTCAGTTTTTCTCGGACCCTTAAGTAACCTTCCTCACACGTTTAAAGTAGGTAAAAATTAAATTCAAATCTTGCCAGATGAAGATTTTGCCTCCATATCTTATCTGTAATTTTCGAAAAGTTCCCATTTTGGCAAGTTATCAACTGATCCTGCTTAGTTTTTTCAGAATCAAATCCTGATTAGAAAATTGGTTTTCTACCGAAAATTGCGCTATCATTCCCTTACGGGATTACTAAGAGGGTTCCGACTATGACAAAGTTTCGAGATTTCTCATCATCGGAGGAGTTCCAGCAACCTATCAGAAATATCGATTATGATGCACCAACTGCCATGCGACATGAGCTTATCGATTTATTTTTCCATCTTGCGGAGCACAATTCCCCACCCTTGAGCGAGGACCGCTTGTATAGGATTATTTCCCAAAGCTTAGGAATTGGCACGTCTGGACAGCCTTATGGAGGATTTCGTTACGCATCTGGGCGAGATCTTGCGAGGGCTGAATGGCCAAGTGTCTATGATCTCATATGCAGATTGTGGCCCGAGTTTGAAAGGGCAGGCATCGCCCGGGAATACTGTCAAGGAGTTAACCGTATTCTAAGTGGTAACAGGGTAGTTTGGGAACTCGACCGCGAAGGGCGACTTCATAGAGTGCTGCCGTCACCAGTCCAAGCTTTCCTTGCTGCTACTATCGCTGAGTTAAGTGATCCAAGGTTTGCTCCAGCTTTGGAATTGCTAAGGGCAGCTATGGATGCTTTTGATGATCGTCCACGGCGTGACCGAGATGCTTGCTCGAATATATTTGACTGTATGGAATCAGTAGCCAAAGAAGTCTTCAACATGCCTACTACAACCTTTGGAAACATTCTTAGAAATCTTCGACAGAGTCATGCACTTAGAGGCGAAATCATAGGAGTCCTCGAAGCAATTAACACTTTGCGGAACCGGAAATTTGGCCATGGTATGACAATTACTTTTGACCTATCTCCAGTTGAGGTTGATTTTACTTTTGTTACTTGCTTGGGAGGAATATTACTGTTTGCAAGAATATGAGTTTAGTTGAGCTTCCCATAATCTGAGAAATTAATCATATGGACTTTCCAAAGCGCATAATCCAACACCAACACGAAGCCGAGTCTTTCGCAATTCTTCTCTATAAGTTGCGGAAGATTGGTATTTTCCGGAACCTTACTGAAAATGACTATGGAATTGATTTTGAGATTGAGCTTGTGAGTAATGGCAGGCTGACAGGCAAGTATCTTAAAGTCCAGGTGAAGTCCGCTGAAAGTCTTAAAATCCGGAAGAAAGATAAAGCCCCAACTATCTCTGGTATTAAACAAAGCACACTTTGGTATTGGGCAGAGTTAAGTTTTAGTACAAACGTTCTGGTATTTGCCGTTGATTTAAAAGACGAGAAGATTTATTTAACGAAGCCGATATTTTGGCAGGCCACACATCTAATAGATCAGAGCAATGAGACTAAAACTATTGAGTTTATTCCTATTTCTGAACATCATACTGAAGTTGCTAAAGCACTAACCTATTTTTTTATGATGGCGCCTACAATTCGAGATCATATTTATTATCATTCTGATATTCTGCGACATCTAAAACAATTTTTAGAACTACATTGTGATGTTTTCCACCTTGATCCACATATGTCAATACATGACCCCGACCTTTTTCGACACTTTTTGGAGGATTGCAGACACTTGCTCTGGTCTAAACGCATTAGTGAAATGTTTCCTGGAGAGGACCAAGATCGGATTTTTTCAATTGATTATTGGAAGATGAAAACAGAGTATCGTGAACTTTACAATTATATTTGCCAGATTCCAATGGGTGTTCTTTTCCCTGAGATTCTTAATGAATTAAGTAGGCTTCGAGAATACGTTTTGACTGGTTCATATTACTGGATTTACAGAAATATTTCGTACCTTCGTCTTGTATATTGCTACCTGATCCCGACTGAACGCGATATTGGCGAACTATGCAGGGTGGGGGATGAATATGACAAAAACTATTTGAAACAGGATCGGGAGTTTGAAAAATACTTATATGATAACATCCAGGTTAGAGAAGAAAAAAAGTAATTCACTCGAAGAAGGAACAAGCAAAGCTGATGGACCTTGTAATTGCAAGATCACTGCTATATATACGCGGTTTTCGGGTTGGCTAAAAATATTCTGATATGTTCAATGGATATTCATCTTAGAACTGCCCCTCGCCCCTAACCTGCCCGGCCCCCGCCCTTGAAAGGATGATAGGTAATGCTTAGGGGCAACAACCTGCGACCCCAACTGTGGAACAGGCTCAAGCAATTCTTGCAGCCTGGGGTGCGGAGGCTCCATACTCGGATGTCTCCCTGGCATCGGCAACTGCGCCGCAAAAGTATCGAGCTGGTTGATGCCTATCAGGTGCAACCCTGGTTCCGCAAGATACCCAATGAGCGTCCGCAGAACTATGATCTCCTCAAGTGGATCTCCAAACGGGTCCCCCGCCAGGGCCTGATAGTAGAGATTGGCTCCGGCCTCGGCCAAAATTTTGTTGAGCTGTCCCGCCATGGATTTAGCCGCTTTCTAGGAGTGGATATTGATGCAAAAGCCCTGGCCGGTGCCCGGGAGTTGCTGGCCGCGTATGGGCTAACAGCCGATCTCCGCCATCAAGACGGCCAGGAGCCCCTCGATTTACCAGAAACCGCCTGGGTGATTCTGCCTCTCAATTGGACCTATCGCACCCCTGACCTGGAGCCCATCTTTGCCAATGCCTGGTCAGACCTGTGTCCTGGAGGGTTCCTGATCATCGATATTATAGATAAAAAATACGAATTGACGGACCACTCTCTGGATTTGCGCTTGCCTCAGGGCCAGCGGCGACCTACAGAATATCCTTATAGATATTCCCTGGCAGAAGTGAAAAAAATCGGCCAAAAACACGGGTTTCAGCTGTTAGAGTCCAAGCACCATTACTGGCCCCGCTTTGTGGCTTATTTCCAAAAACGTGATGACGCAACCGCCCGGTTTTAACCGGGATCCATCATAGGGCCTCTTGTTAGTTTATGCAGGCAGGTCTTGGTGCGCCATTATATGAGGGTTCGGATTAGGTAAGAATATTCTGATATGTTCAATGGATATTCATCTAAGAACGGCCCCTCGCCCCTAACCCACCCGGCCCCGGCCTTCCACCCCATCGGGCTCCTCGGTTTCCTCCAGTTGCAGAAACTCCCGGAGCAGTTTTCTCTGTTGGGGTGAGACCCGGGTCGGGGTCTGGAGGTCCACCACCACCACCAGGTCGCCCATGGATTTGCCGCGCAAACCCGGCAGGCCCTGCCCCGGGATGCGGAAGGCGGCGCCCGGCTGGGTGCCGGAAGGAATTTCCAGGCGGGTTTGGGATTCCAGGGTGGGCACCTCTATCTCCGTACCCAAGGCGGCTTCCACGAAGGACAGCCGGGTCTGATAATAGAGGTCCATGCCTTTGCGGGTGAAGACGGGGTGGGGCGCGATCTGCACTTCGATGAACAGGTCGCCGGGTTTGCCGCCCATCCGTCCCGCTTCGCCCTCCCCCCGCAGGCGCAGCCGGGTGCCGGCGTCCACCCCCGGCGGGATGCGCACCTGCAAGGCTTTCTTTTCTTGAATCACGCCGGCGCTGTCGCAGGCTTTGCAAGGGGAAGGCACAATGGTGCCGGCGCCCCGGCATTGGGGGCAGGTATTGAAGATCTTGAGTTGTCCCTTGCTCTGGCTCACCTGGCCCTTGCCGCCGCAATTGGGGCAGGTCTGACGTTCCGTGCCGGGCTCCAGACCGCTGCCGCCGCACCGGTTGCAACTGATGCGCCGGTCCACGTTAAGGAAAGTCTCCAGGCCCCGGGCCACGTCTTCCAGGGTCAGGGCCATGCGGTGCCGCAGGTCGGCTCCGGGCTGGGGCCGGTCGGCCCGCTTAGGGGACCGGCCATAACTGAAAAAATCTTCAAACATCTCCCCGAAGGAACTGAAGATGTCTTCAAAGCCGGTAAAGCCGCCCAGGTCCAGGTCCGCCAGGCCGGCGTGCCCGTAGAGATCGTAGATCTGGCGCTTTTCGGTGTCCGACAGGACCTGGTAGGCTTCGGAGATGCGTTTGAAATTCTCCTCCGCCACCTGGTCCCCCGGGTTCTTGTCCGGATGATACTGCAGAGCCAGGCGCCGGTAGGAAGCCTTGATCTCCTCCAGCGCGGCAGCGCGCGAGACCCCCAAGACCTCGTAGTAATCGTTCATCTTAAAGAACCTGTGCCTTTAAGATTCACGTTGCCGGTCACCTCCCTTACATGTGCACATAATTAATTCTTAGCATCGGGCGGGCGGTTGTCAAGCCGACGGGAGTAGGGAATAGCAGGGCGGGGCAAAGATTATGGCACGGTGGGAATCAGCTCCAGGAGCCGGCGTCTCAGTTCCGGGTCCAGACCCGACACCTCCACTACCTTGGCCCGGCTCTGGGACCCGCCGGTGAGCCTGATGGAACTCTTGGGGACCCGGAGCTCCCGGGCCAGGAAGGCGATGAGCTCCTGGTTGGCCGCCCCTTTCTCCGGGGGTGCGGCCACCCTGACCTTGAGGCGGTCCCCGTAAAGCCCCACCACTTCGGTGCGCCGGGCCCCCGGCGCCACCGTCAGACGCAGGATAAATCCCTGGCGGGTGGGTTGGAAAAACTCAGACACCGGCGGC
This sequence comes from uncultured delta proteobacterium, assembly GCA_963790655.1. Taxonomy (GTDB): domain Bacteria; phylum Desulfobacterota; class Desulfobaccia; order Desulfobaccales; family 0-14-0-80-60-11; genus DASWLF01. Next base: position 255,589 of record CAWBPT010000013.1, read on the forward strand.
CCTTACACTGCTTGGGGAGTTAGGGGACGGTAAGGCTAGCCCACGACGCGGGCCAGATCCATCAGGGTGGCCACCAGGAATCTTTGCAGGAACATAATGGCCGCGATCACCAGCAGGGGCGACAGGTCCAGGCCGCCGAACACCAGGGGCACCCGCCGCCGGATGGCGCCCAGCACCGGCTCGGTGATGTTGTACAGAAAGCGCACGATGGGATTATATGGGTCGGGGTTGACCCAGGAGAGCAGAGCCCGGGCGATGATCACCCACATGTAGATGTTCAGGGCCAGGTCCAGGAGAGTAGCCAGGGCTACGATCAGATTTCTGAGGGCAAACATTCCCACCGTCCCGGTTTGAGGTCTTAACTCACACTTATAATGGGCTTATTATGGGGTTGCCCGGGGAATTGTCAAGATTTAACCTCAAGGAAAGCCGCCGGGTTTAAGCAGGTTGGGCCGGTGACCGCCATGGGCTTTCCGGCCGCCGCATGAGAGGATTTAAATTTGGGCCCGTCAGCAAACCATTGCGGAAGTCCCGGCCTTTACATAAAATTAATAAAATACCAAAAGCCGATTTGAGGGAAGGTCCGGGGTTTTTCTTTAGGCTCCCCCCAACCCCCATCATGGGAGCTCTGAAAAGCCATCCAACTTGTCATTCTGAGGGAGCGCCGCGACCGCAGAATCTCAAAACCCGAGATTCTGCGCTAGGCGCAGAATGACAAAAGGGATTTTTTAGAATTCTCCTTATGGTGGTTGGGGCGGGTCCGGGAGGGATGGTAAGGCGGTCTTCGGCCCCTGGCCCCCTCCCTGATAAACCTCGGCCGCTTCCAACTGATAAATGAATCCGACTCGCTTTTCAACCTTTGCGGCCTTGCGCCACCGCAACTTCCGCCTCTTTTACACCGGCCAGTTGATCTCCCTCACCGGCTCCTGGATGCAGTCGGTGGCCTTTAGCTGGCTGGTGCTGGTGCTTACCAACTCCGCCTTTTATCTGGGGCTGGTGGGGGCCTTGCAGACCCTGCCGGTGCTCCTCTTTTCCTTCCTGGGGGGCGTGGTGGCCGACCACACCCGCAAGCTGCGGCTGCTGTTCATCACCCAGGCCGCCCTCTTGCTCCTGGCCCTGGCCCTGGGGATCCTGGTGCAGTTGGAAATAGTCAAGGTGTGGGACCTCTGCCTCATCGTCTTTTTGTCAGGGACGGTGATGGCCTTTGACATCCCGGTGCGCCAGGCCTTCATCGTGGAACTGGTGGGCAAGCCCGATCTTCCCAACGCCATCGCCCTCAACTCCACCCTGTTCAACGCCACCCGGGTGGCGGGGCCCGCGGTGGGGGGGTGATCATCGCCGCGGTGGGCATGGCCAACTGTTTCTTCCTGAACGCCGCCAGTTTTCTGGCGGTGCTGCTGGCCCTCATCCTGATGCGGCTGTCCTCGGCCCCACCCGCGCCCTGGAAGCCCTTCCTGCACGCCTGGAAGGAACTCCTGGACTACCTGCTGGGGCGCCGGGAACTGCGCCTCGTCCTCCTGCTCATGACTGCGGTGGCCGTTTTAGCCATGCCTTACTACGTGCTGCTCCCCATCCTGGCCCGGGACGTCCTGGGGGTGGGGCCCCGGGGGTTCGGGCTCCTCATGGCGGTGAGCGGCCTGGGGGCCTTCCTGGGGGGCCTGACCCTGGCCCGGCGCCTGCAGCGCCGCCCGCCCATGCCCTCCTTCCTGGGCGGCCTGGGGATGCTCCTGGCGGGATTGATGGGGTTGGGCCTGTGCCGCAACTACTACGCCGCCCTGGTATTCATGTTCCTGGCCGGCTTTGGCATGGTGACCCTGCTCTCCACCGGCAACAGCCTGCTGCAGCTCAACGTGCCGGATGAGCTGCGGGGCCGCCTCATGAGCCTCTTCGGCCTCATCGTCATGGGCTTTGCCCCGGTGGGTAGTATGATCTATGGGGTGGTGGCCCATTACACCGGACCCGGGCCCGCCATCACCGGCGGCAGCTTGCTGGCGGCCCTGTGCGCCGGGGCCATCCTGCTCCGCCATCCGGAACTGCGCCACTTTGCCTTCACGGAACTGGAACCGCCGGAATCCGCCCCGTTTCCCCCTTCCACCACGCCGCTGACCTGAGAAATTATCATAACTTTGAACCTTGAACCTTGAACCTTGAACTATTCGGAGCAGGGTGTTTAACTAGACTATAATAGGCGATGATTTAGGCTCCGGCCTGATGAAAGGACTCCTTCCCTGATGCCGCCACCCCCGGGTCAAGAGTTCCCGCCCATGAGCCCCAGGCTGCATCTTGGGCTGGCATTGGTCTTCTTTGCCCTGGGTTTGCTGCTGATCTGGCGCCATGAGCTGTGGCAGGACGAATGGCAGGCCTGGCTCCTGGCTCGCGATAGTGCTTCCATGGCGGACCTGTTCAAAAATCTGCGGTATGAAGGGCACCCGGGGCTCTGGCACCTGGGTCTGTATGGTCTCAGCCGTTTGACCCGGGACCCGCTGGCCATGCAACTGCTGCACCTGTGGCTGGCCACCGGCACCGTGGTGATCTTCCTGAAATTCGCCCCCTTCACCAGCCTGGCAAAAACTCTCTTCGTTTTCGGGTACTTTCCCTTCTTTGAATACGCTGCCATCAGCCGCAATTATGCCGCCGGCCTTTTCTTGATTTTTGCATTTTGTGCGATTTTCCCGTCCACCTTTAGAAGAAAATTTCTGGTGCTCTGCGGCCTTCTCTGCCTTCTGGCCCAAACCAGCGTCTACGGCCTGTTCCTGGCCCTGCCCCTGGGATTGGCGCTCCTGGCCGCCACGGTTTCCCGCCGGAGCTTCAGCGGGAAACCGCCTAAATTTGAATTCCTGGCCGGCCTGGCTCTGTTGGCCTGCGGCCTTTTGCTCTCCCTCATGCAACTGGCGCCCCCGCCGGATGCCGGTTTTGCCCCGGGGTGGAAGTTTGATCCGGACTGGCCTCATTTCATGAGGGTGGTCGGGACTATCTGGGCCAGTTTCGTGCCCATCCCCGCGGCCCAGTACCATTTCTGGGGCACCAATATAATCCCTGGTGGCTGCTTAAAATTCCTCTTATCGCTCCTGCTGCTGGCTTTCCCCTGGTTTCTGTTCCTGAACCGGCCCCTCGTGCTGGGTCTGTATGCTTTGGGAACCCTGGAAATCCTGACCTTTTCCTATACCAAATATTTCGGCTCCCTCCGCCACCACGGCCACCTGTTCATCCTGTTCCTGGCCTGCCTCTGGCTTTCCAGCTATTTCCCCGAGCAGCAAGTGAAAAGGCCTCTGGCCCGAGGGCTGACCGCTTTTTGCCGGAGGAACCGGGACAGATTCTTGGTGGTCCTGTTGGGGGCGCAACTGCTGGCCGGCTTAACGGCCTACGGGCTCGATTTATTCCATCCCTTTTCCGCAGGCCGGGAGACGGCGCGCTACATTAAGAAAGAGCATTTGGACCGCTTGCTGCTGGCCGGGGATGAGGACGACGCCGCCTCGGTGGTGGCCGGCTATCTGCACCGGCAAATCTACTATCCCGCCAGCGGCCGCTGGGGCACGTTCGTGGTTTGGGACCGGCAGCGGCAGAGCCTAAAGGATTCCGAGGTCCTGGCAAAAACCCGGGAATTGGCGGCCAACCGCCGCCGGGACGTGCTGCTCATCCTGAACCGGGAACTGGCGGCGCCGGCCTTCCCGGTATTTAAGGTGCAGCAATTCACCGACAGCATCGTACCCGCGGAAAGATATTACCTTTACCTGGTCAAATCCGGGAGGTAGGCTCCCCGGGGAGAACCAATGGGGTTTGAAGTCATTGGGTTCCCCGCCAGGTCCCGGTGATGTCGCCGCACCTCACAAATTCTTCGGAGTCGCAACTTTAGTTAATAAGATTTTTGTCCTTAATTGGGGACAAAATTGTCCTCTCCGTGTACAGATCCAATCAAATATTAACGCAATTTCAATAAGATAGACCTGGCCTATATTTTGCAATTCTAATAGACGCGCAGGATTCACCCCCAAATCGCCAACTACCCGGCGGCGGGACACCCGACCGCCATGGAATGCCTTTAAATGGCACCGTGCCAAGATGCGGCAGTGCGTCGCATCCGTTCGGATTTTTTTGGCAATTTTAATGGGCTTGCTTATAAAAATCTTTCCGGGGTAAATGCTATGTACGAAGATTTTTATGGATTAACTGAGCGTCCCTTTACGCTCCTCCCGGATCCGGCTTATTTATATCTGGCCCCGCAGCATAAGTTGGCGAAGGCTTATTTGGAATACGGCGTTAAGCAACGGATGGGGTTTGTGGTCCTCACCGGAGAAGTGGGCACCGGCAAGACCACCTTAATAAATTCCCTGCTAAGGGCCCGAAAAGGGAACCAGCGTCTTGGGGTCATATACCAGACTGCCGTAGGAGCAGAGGACCTGCTGGAACTGCTGGTGAAGGAATTTGGGGTGCGCGGTCATTTCGGCACCCGGGCCGCCCGGCTGGCTGCTTTCAACCAGTTCCTGCTCTCGGCCTATGGGCGCAGAGAGCAGGTAATTCTAATAATAGACGAGGCGCAGAACCTGGGGCCGGAAGCCCTGGAAGAGCTGCGACTGTTGTCCAATATTCAGACAGAGAAGGATTCCCTGCTGCAGGTCATATTGGTGGGTCAATCCGCCCTGCGCCAGCGTCTTCGGCATCCCGCCCTGCGCCAATTGGCCCAACGGGTGGCGGTGCACTATCACCTGAACCCCTTGAATCTGCACGAGACCAAGGAATATGTCCGCTTTCGCCTGGCCCGGGCCGGGGGTGGCGGGATTCTTACCGAATCGGCCTTGGAGAGGCTCTATGCATACACCCGGGGAGTGCCGCGCCGGTTAAATGTCTGGTGTGATCTGACTTTGGTGGCCGGCTTTGCCGAAGGTCGCCGGGAACTTGACGGGGATTTTATCGACCTCGTCATCAAGGCTCAGCACGGCAGCCTCGAGGGCCCGGATCAAGAAGAAGAATTGACTACCTCCCATCCGGGTCCCTTCCCGGAAACCGCGGAGGCTCTCCCCCCGGCCCCTGGTAACGGTCTGAGGGCCTCGATAGACGAATTGTCCTCCCGGCTGACCCGGCTGGAGGAACTGGTTCTGGTAATGACTTCCCAACTGCTGCCGCCGCTGGTTCAAGCGCTGGCTCAGCCCCAACCCAGGGAGCTGACCCCGGAACCCCAAAGGTTGGAACCGCCGGCAGAGCCGGTGTGGGTGCAGCCGGACCCCGGCCCCCAGTCAACGGCCATTATAGGGGTAAAAACCCTGGTTGCCGTGGTGGGTGGCGTGGCCATTGCCATGCTGGGAATCATCTCCATTGAACACGGCGTCTGGGCGGATAAGGTTCAAAATATTCTACACAAACTTCACCCGGCCGCTCAATCCGCCCGGGCGCCGCAGATCGTCTCCAGGTCCGCAGAATCTGAGAGACCCGGGCCTTTTGTCTCCGCCCTCATACCCTCCCCCTTCCCTGAAACTAAAGTTGATTCCGGGGCCGCAGTGGCAGGCAAAAAATCCGCGGTGGCCGATAAACCCATAATCCCCCAAAGAGAAATACGGCCTGAGGCTCCTGCCAGCCCCCCACCGCCAGTCGATGTGCCTGAAGAGGAGGCGGCCAATCCTGAGAAGGCATCTTCTCAACTGAACCGGTCTCCAGAGCCGGGAGGAGCCCCCTCCTCTCCTCCCGGGCCCCCAGAGGCGGCCTCCATATCAACTCCCCCCCTAACCCAGTTGACCGCCAGGAAGGGCGAGAGCTTGGCCCGCATTATCCACCAGTATTATGCCACTGATAAAAAATTAGCCCTGGTGGCGCTTATCCTGGCAAATCCTGAAATTGCCAACGAAGACATCATTCATCCCGGTCAGGTCCTCTATTTGCCGGAAGTAAATTTCGACCAGCAGACGATTCGACTGGGTGACCAGCGGTTTTATGCAATTTACGGGGTATACCTGTCCTCCAAAGACCTCAAAGAACACACCACCTGGCTGGCGGACAAGAAAGTGCAGTTTGTGATCAGAGATACCAGAGACTCCCGGGGAAAAGCCGTGTATCGGGTGTTCACGGGGGGCTATGAGACGGCAGAGGAGCTGGAAAGGGCTCTCAAAAGCGTGAAAACCGCTTCAAAATAATTCATAACCCGCCGTTGCCACCGGTTTCCTACTTCCCCCGGTGGCAGACCCCGGCAATTTATTCCCCCATAAATGCCCGCCTAGAATCTATTGCAAAACCCGGTTATCCTGTCACCCTGAGCGCAACGAATATTATAGGTAGTTGGAATCACTAGATTCTTCGCTGCGCTCAGAATGACAAATTAGGCGGAATCGGGGTTTTGCAATAGCTTCTAGGATTCCGGGGCATCCCTGGGCACCCTAGGTCAGGTGCAGCAGGGTGATCTCCGGCGGCACATTCAGGCGCACCGGGGTGAACGTGGTGCCGATGCCGCGACTGACGTACAGGTGGGAGGTATGAAGCCGGAACAGCCCCTCGGGATAGGGGGTGCACAGGTGGGCCAGGCTGATATCTCCTCCCGGCAGGTTCAACTTGACCTGGCCCCCATGATAGTGACCTGCCAAGGTCAGCGGAATTCCGCCGGCCGCGGCCTGCGGGAAGATCTCCGGGCGATGTGACAGGAGAAGCGTCGGGATGGCGGGATTCAGCCCTTGCAAGGCGGCCTCCAGGTCGGGATGCCCGGCGCGCAGGTCATCGATGCCGGCCACCGCGAAGGGGCCGTCTGCGGTCTGAATCACCCGGTGGGCGTTGTGCAACAGCGGCATCCGGTACTGCCGGAAGACCGTCTGGATCTCGCTCAGCTCCCCGTACCAGTGTTCATGATTGCCCAGGGTGGCGAAGGTGCCGTACCGGGCCCGGACCCGGGCCATCTCTTCCACACAACCCGGCAGAAAGACCATCGAGTTGGAGATGAAGTCCCCGGTGAGGACGAAGAGATCCGGTTGCAGCGCCATGACCTGGTCGGCGTAGCGCCGCATCTGGGTCCGGGTCATGTAAATGCCGGCATGGATGTCGGTGAGCTGGACCACCCGCAGCGAGCGGCCGAAGGGCAAGGCGAGTTCCCGGACATCATAGGCCTGGCCGGGACGAGCGGCGCCGTATCCGGAAAGGATAAAGGGCGCGGCGGCGAGTCCGCCCACCCCGGCTTGCAGAAAGCGGCGGCGACCGAGATCCGCGGGAATGGCAGCCCTCTGGCTCACCAGGCCGTGGAGTCGAACCGCCATCCTCCCCAGCCCGCCGGCGACCCGCATGAGGCAAAGGAGCAAGACGGAGAAGATCGAACCGAAACTCCACACGGCCGGGAGATAGAAGAGGATGGCCTGTGCCGCCATGGGCGGGTCTACCCAGGGGATGGGCCGGAACATGACATAGGCGTTCATGGCAAATAGCAGGCCGATGGCTAGGCCCACCAGGCAGACGGTTACGGACTTGAAGCGCTGGGAGCGGTGGGAGGAGCGGATGGCTTGCCTGGCGCGGACCAAGAGATATACCTGGACGCCTATCGCCAGGCAAAGGACAATCAGGCGAAGAGTAGCGAATTGCACTCCCAGCCTCATGGGGCTACTCCGGGGCCGGCCAGGCTCCAACGACAGATATGGCTGGGGTTGGCAGAACCGGAGTTGCGGGTGGCTGGAAATTTATCAGCCTTTAATGAATATTTCATTAGGTAATTATCAATAATCCTTGCTCTTCCGCCAAGGAAAATTCGGGACCTTTCTTTTAACCCACCCTCGCTAAGGATGGCAGGGAAATGATGGCTATCATTTGGGTAATTGCTCTCGACTCAATTTGTCAGCAGACTGATTATACTACAGGTTAAAAGCAATAACCCTGAAACTAAAACAAAAAGATAAGGTATGGCATTCATCTTCATTATTACTTATTATCCTTGATTTCAAGATACGGTCAAAATCCCGGTGAGGTTCTTTAACCCCTGAGCTAACTTCTGGAAGACCCCCGCCTTCTCAGGAGGGACCGCCTCCAAAAGGAAAATTATCAAGGGGTTGGGAGAGATCCCCAACCTAATCAGCAATGTTAGCCAGGTAATAATCATCATGCACCCTGTGGTCCCTTTCATTCGCCATTATTCGGAGGGCCCGGCGATCTTCGGCTCCCCTAACCTGTTGCATGAGGTGAATGAGCCATCTCCTTGCGGTTGCCCGGGGAAAGGAACCAGAGGCCAGGACCTCTGGTTCCTTCGCCTGAGTTATTTTCTACAAACCGGCCTCGCCAGGACCGCTAACCTCCATGGCCGTGGTCGTGTCCCAATTCATATCGTCCTCCTCCATGCTGACCTTGTCCTTGGGGCCGGGGCCTGGGGGGAGGATCTTCTTTACTTGCAGCCGCAAAGGCACGACCTTTTCCAGCAGCTTATCCCTGAGGGCATTGATCTCTTTAAGCTTGGCCAGAATCTGTTTTTCATCCGGATTCTCGGCCCGCCAGAGAGCCCTTAACTCCACCCTCTTTACCAGCATGTCCTTGCGCAGGCTGGCGGTGTCATTCAGAAATTTCTGCCGCAGATCAAAGAGTTGGCCGGCCTGGGCCGGGGTAAGGTTGGCAAATCTTCCCTGGTGCCCCCAGTGCCCCGGGTGTCCCGGGTGCCCCGGGCATCCAGGTTGTCCAGGGTGCCCCATCATCCCCCAAGGTTCCGCCCAAGAGGTCAGGGCCAGGCCCAAACTTAAGCCCAGAGCCAACATCAATACTATCAATACTACTGATAACTTCCCTCTCTTCATGATCTCTCTCTCCCTTCCCGTTTTGGGGATTGTAGGTCCGGGTATCCGGCCTTTATTGGTTAAACCCGAAAAATGCCGCCACCCGGCGCCACCTGGCAAAAATTTTGTCCGGCAATCCCCTCTCTGCCGCCGGTAGTGAATTCTTTTGACCCGGAGCGCCTGAAGCCCTTGACCTCTCCAAGCTATTGCGAAATCTCACTCCCATTAACTGTCATTCTGAGCGCGAAGAATCACGAAGAATTTAGTTATTCCAAATGCCTAGGCTGTTGAAAAACGGGTTTATGTCATCCTGAACGAAGTGAAGGATAAACTTATTATTGACTTCCGCGCTCAGAATGACAAATTTTTAATTATGGAGGTTATTCAACAGCCTGATAGGCCCTCCGCGGCGCCCAGGGTGACAGAAATTTTTTGAAAAATAAGTTCTCCCGGCCCTCCCCTTCCCTTGGGCCGCCGTGCAGACCCTCCGGGCAAAAAACCTTGTGACTCCATCATTTTTCTGTTATAAAAATATGATTTCAAAACTACACACGCCCCGCCAGGGCGGGCTGGTGCCGGAGCAAACGGGTTCCGCCATTCTTAGGGGCACGGCATGCCGTGCCCGTTCAGAGCCATTGGCAACCCGAATTGCCCTCGGTGGCCCGTCGGCGGCGGAGCGGCGGACTAACCAGGAGGAAGCAAACCCATGTCTTATGTCACCATGAAGGAATTGCTGGAGGCCGGGGTGCATTTCGGCCACCAGACCCGCCGCTGGAATCCCAAGATGGGACCTTACATCTTCGGGGCCAGAAACGGCATCCACATCATCGACCTGCAAAAAACCGTGCAGTTCTTCAAAGTCGCCTATAATTTCGTGGTGGAAACCGTGGCCAACGGCGGCATCGTCTTGTTCGTGGGCACCAAGAAACAGGCCATGGACGCCATCTCCGAAGAGGCCCGGCGCTGCGGCATGTTCTATGTCAACCACCGCTGGCTGGGAGGGATGCTCACCAACTTTGCCACCATCAGCCGCTCCATCGCCCGCCTCAAAGAATTCGAGGCCATGAAGGAAGACGGCACCATCAAGCGTTTCCCCAAAAAAGAAATCCTCATGATGGAAAAGAAGGCCGCCAAGTTGGAGCGTTCCCTGGGCGGCATCAAGAATATGGGCCGTCTGCCGGACATCGTCTACGTGGTGGACCCCCGCAAGGAAGACATTGCGGTGAATGAAGCCCGCAAGGTGCAAGTCCCGCTTCTGGCCATCGTGGACAGCAACTGCGACCCCACGATCATCGATTACCCCATCCCGGGCAACGACGACGCCATTCGCGCCATTCGCCTGCTCACCGCCCGCGTGGCCGACGCGGCGGTGGAAGGCAAGAAGTTGGCGGAGGAGCGCCTGCAGGGGATGCTGGATAAGGAAGCGGCCGCAGAGGCGGCGGCCCTTGCCGCAGCCGCAGCCGCCCCCCCGGTGGCCGCAGCCCCCGAGCCGGAGGTCGAGGAGGCTCTGAAGGCGGAGTAACTTAGCAGGCCCCTCAGGTAACTTCACCCCGTCATCTCGGGGCAAAGATTTTTGGGGCAGTCGAGCCTGAGCCTTTGGCTCAGCCGACCCCAGGAAAATGATCATGGCAGGGGCGGGTGTTACACCCGCCCTTACTGCACCGGCAGACGCTGGTGCCCTAGATTTTATTATTGAAGTTTTTAGAGCTGGCTTATATCGTGGACCCGAATGAAGATTCGGGTTTTTGCTAAGGAGGCAATAGTTGGAGATCACTGCTGAACTGGTAAAAACCCTGCGTGACAAGACCGACGCCGGGATGATGGATTGCAAAAAAGCCCTGAAGGAGACCGGGGGCGACCTGGAGGCCGCGGTGGCCTACCTGCGCCAGAAAGGCCTGGCCGTGGCCGCCAAAAGAGCCGGCCGGGCCGCCACCGAGGGCACCGTTTGGGCCCACATCTCCGCCGACCATAAATCCGGGGTGCTCCTGGAAGTGAACTGTGAAACCGACTTTGTCGCCAAGACCGACTCCTTCCTGGAGCTGGGCGCCCGGGTGGCGGAACAATTGGCCGCCTCAGCCTTGGAGACCGTGGAGGCGCTGCTGGCCGAGTCCTGCCCCCATCTCCCGGGTGCGACGGTGAGCGACTACGTGAACGACGTCATTGCCAAGACCGGGGAGAAGTGCGAGGTCCGGCGCTTCAGCCGCTATGGCGGCGACCTGGTGGCCGCCTACATCCATCACGGCGGTAAGATCGGGGTGATGGTGGAGCTGAGCGGCACGGACCCAGTCCCCGAAGCCGTGGCCGCGGCCAAAGACGTGGCCATGCAGATCGCCGCGGCCAATCCCCTGGCCGTCGGCCGGGAGGACGTGAGCCCCGAGGCGGTGGCCAAGGAGAAGGCCATCTTCGAGGCCCAGGCCCGGGAGTCCGGCAAGCCGGAGAAGATCATCGACAAGATGGTGACCGGCCGCCTGGAAAAATTCTTCAAGGAGGTCTGCCTGCTGCAACAGGCCTTCGTGAAAAACCCCGACCAGACGGTGGCCCAATACCTCAAGGAAGTGGGCGACCGCCTGGACCGCAAAGAGATCACGGTGAAGCGGTTCAGCCGCTATCAGGTGGGAACCGAGTAAGGAAACCCATGGCCCCGGAGACCCCCAAATACCGCCGTATCATGCTTAAGGTGAGCGGCGAAACCCTGGCGGGCGACAAGAAGTTCGGCCTGGACCCGGCCACCCTGAAGGCCATCGCCCGGGAAATTAAAGGGGTGACGGACCTGAAGGTGGAAGTGGGGATCGTGGTGGGCGGCGGCAATATCTTCCGCGGCCTGGAGGCCAGCGCCCAGGGTATCGAGCGGGCCGTGGCCGACAACATGGGGATGCTGGCCACCGTCATCAACGCCATCGCCCTCCAGGACGCTATGGAAAAGGGCGGCGTCCCCACCCGGGTGATGAGCGCCATTACCATGAACGAAGTGGCGGAGCCCTATATCCGGCGCCGGGCCTTGCGCCACCTGGAGAAGGGCCGGGTGGTGATCTTCGCCGCCGGCACCGGCAGCCCCTACTTCACCACCGACACCGCCGCGGCCCTCAGGGCCACGGAAATCGGGGCTGAGGCTATCCTCAAAGGCACCAAGGTGTCGGGCATCTATGACCGGGACCCGGAAAAAGACCCCACGGCCAAGATGCTGCCTCACCTCACCTATTTCGACATCCTGGAGAGATCCCTGAGAGTCATGGACAGCACCGCGGTGACCATGTCCATGGAACAGAATATCCCCATCATCGTCTTCAAGCTGCTGGAAACCGGTAATATGAAGAAAGTGGTGCTCGGCGTCGCAGTGGGCACCCTGGTGGAGAAGCGCGGCCATGAAAGATGAGGTGTTACAAGAAACCAGGCGCAAGATGGACAAGGTGCTGGAGTCCATGGCCCGGGACCTCTCCCGGGTGAGGACCGGCCGGGCCTCCGTGGCCCTGCTGGAAGGCATCAAAGTGGACTGCTACGGCACCAGCATGCCGCTGCCCCAGGTGGCTTCCCTGGCCGCCCCGGAAGCCCGGCTCCTCACGGTGCAGCCCTGGGACTCCACCGTCCTCGGGGACATCGAGAAGGCCATCCTCAAATCCGATCTGGGCCTCAATCCCGTCAACGACGGCAAGATCATCCGCCTGCCCATCCCTGCGCTCACCACCGAACGTCGCAAAGAATTGGTGAAAATGGTAAAAAAGATGGAGGAAGAGGCCAAGGTGGCCCTGCGGAACGTCCGCCGGGAGGCCAACGAGGACCTCAAGGAGATGAAGAAAGAAAAGCTCCTCTCCGAAGACGAGGCGCACCGGGGCCAGGACGAGGTGCAAAAGGTTACCGATGACTATATCAAGAAATTGGAAGCCCAGGCAGCCGAAAAAGAAAAGGAGATCATGTCCTTCTGATGGTCCCGAAGGCACCCTTGTCTGAGTCCTTTTTGCCGCTGGACCGCGCCGGCCTGCCCCGCCACGTGGCCATTATCATGGACGGCAACGGCCGATGGGCCCAGCGCCGGGGACTGCTGCGCATCCGGGGCCACGTGGCCGGGGTGGAATCGGTGCGCACCGTGACCCGCCTGGCCCGCAAACTGGGCCTCCCCTACCTCACCCTGTTCGCCTTCTCCGAAGAGAACTGGCAACGCCCCAATATGGAAATCCGGGCCCTCATGGCCCTGCTGCGCCGCTACCTGCACCGGGAACTCTCGGAGATGCAGGAGAACCAGATCGCCCTCAAGGCCATCGGCGACCTGGAGCGCCTGCCCCGGGAAGTCCGGGAGGACCTGGACCGAACCATGGCGGCCACCTCCCCGGGGGCCCAGATGGTCCTGACCCTGGCCCTGAGTTACGGCAGCCGCACCGAGATCGTCCAGGCGGTGCAGGCCCTGGCCCGGGAAGTCCAAGCCGGCCGCCTCCGCCCCCAAGACATCGACGCCGCCCTCTTCTCCCGCTACCTTTACACCGCCGGCCTGCCGGACCCGGACCTCTTGATCCGCACCAGCGGCGAACACCGCCTGAGCAACTTTCTCCTCTGGCAGTCAGCCTACACCGAACTTTACCTCACCGAGACCCTGTGGCCCGACTTCCGGGAAGAAGACTTCCTTAAGGCCTTGCAAGCCTACCAGCAGCGGGACCGCCGCTTCGGCCTCACCCAGGAGCAGATCGCAGCCCAGGAGGCTTCGAATTCCCGGCATTGATTTTTTGGGGAAGGGGGCCAGGGGCCCACGGCCCCTGCCCCCTTCCCCAAACCCCATCCCCCAACCCCATAAGAAATTTAGGGGCGACCCGTTGGGTCGCCCCTTTTTCATTTCTTCGCCGACTTATTTTTCTCTTAATATTGCAACCTTTCACCTTCCAGTTTCCAAAATGTCTTAACAGCTTGTATTTTAACAATATTAAGCCATTTTCAAAAAATTTTATTATATTCTTAATAATTTCTTGACAGAATTAAGAAATTGTCTTATCTTATTCTTAACATTAAGAGGAGGAAACGCGATGAAAACCATAGAAATCGATGATGAGGTTTATAATTTTCTCCTGAGCAAGGCAATTCCATATGAAGAAAAAATGCCAAACGACACGCTTCGTAAGCTTTTTGGCCTCGATAAAGAAACGATTCCTCCACGGCTTATATCCTTGCCGCAAGAAAAGTTTCGGATGATTCGAGGCCGAAAGAAGCCCAAAGCTAATTTGATCGAGTTGGTAAATGCAGGATTTCTTGAGGAAGGTCAAATACTGCATTTGCGAGATTACCGGGGACGCGAGATCCCTAATTCAGAGGCGATGGTTCATCAAGGGGGCGTACTTAAAGAAGGGCTAAAATATTCGATGAGCAACTTGGCTGAAAAATTGCTAAAAAAACAAGGGTATGTTAGCGATTCCGTTCAAGGCCCTGCACGTTGGTTTACGAGTGACAATATTAGCGTTAAAAATCTTTGGGAAGACTACCTTAAGAAAATTGTATAATATCCGAATAGATACTTTTTTGTAGGGGCTAACCTGCGTGTCGGCCCTCAGGGGTGGACACCTAGGTCCGCCCCTACATGCCAGTCCCGCCCCCCGCCAGCCCTTCTTTCAACTTCTCCACCGTTTGGCGATTGAAACCCGGGATGGCCGCCAATTCGTCTACTGTCGCCTCCTTCAGCGCCTCTATATTCGGGAAATGCTGTAACAGCCTTTTGCGCCGCACCGGGCCGATGCCGGGTATCTTATTCAACACTGACTCTACCATCTCCTTCCGGGCCCGCTTGCGGTGGTAGGTGATGGCGAAGCGGTGGGCCTCGTCCCGCACCTTGAGGAGCAGCAGCCACCCCGGGGCGTTGGCCGGCAGAAACAGGGGGTTCTTGCGCCCCGGCAGAAAGAGCCGGTCCCGCACCGGGCGGCCGCCCTCCTGCACCGCCGCCTTGGCCAGGCCCACCACCGCAAAACGGTTCTGCAAGTCCAGCTCTTTCAGCGCTTGCCGCACCACGTTCAACTGGCCCCGGCCCCCGTCCACCACCAGGAGGTCCGGAAGCTGTTGCCCCTCCTTGCCGTAATGGCGCCGCACCACTTCCCGCAGCATGGCGTAGTCGTCCTGGCCGGCCACCTCCCGGATGCGGAAGCGCCGGTAGCCGGACTTGTCCGGGGCGCCATCGCCAAAAGCCACCAGGGCCCCCACCGGCTGCTCCCCCTGCAGGTTGGAGATGTCCAGACACTCGATGCGCCTGGGCGGGAGGGCCAGGTGCAGGCGCTCTTTGAGGTCCAGGAGCGCCGCCCCGGGATCGGCCACGGGGGCGGCAAGCCGCCGGGAGAGCGCGGCCCGGGCGTTTTCCCCGGCCAGAGCCAGCAGCCGGGCCCGCTCGCCCCCGGGCGCCGCCCAGAGTCGCACCGGCGAGCCCTTCTCTTCGCTCAACAGCGCCTCCAGCAACCCTCGGTCCGCAATGTCCAGGGGCAACAGCATCTCTTCGGGCAAGGGCCGCCCTTGGGAGTAGTATTGCTTGACAAAGGCCCCCAGGAGGTCCTCTTCCGGCGGCGGGTCGGGAAAGGGGTATTCCCGGCTGCCGCTCACCAGGCCGCCCCGCACCAGGAGCACCAGAATAAGCGCCTGGCCGCCCTCTGCCGCCAGGCCCAGGACGTCCTGGTCCTTGAAGCTGGGCCGGGCCATGTCCTGGCGCTCCAGGGTTTCCTCAATGGCCCGGATGCGGTCCCGGAGCAGCGCGGCCGCTTCAAAGTCCAGGTCCGCCGCGGCTTTGGCCATGTCGGCCTTGAGCTTCTTCAAGAAGTTCCGGCTCCGGCCTTTGAGAAAGAGGACGGCCTCCTGCACCGCCTGGCCGTAATCCGCCGCATTCACCTGGCCGGCGCAGGGCCCCAGGCAATGCTGCAGCTGGAACTCCAGACAGGGCCGGGAGCGCGGCGCCAGACGGCGTTCCCGGCAGGTGCGCACCCGGAAGGCCTGCTTCATCACCTTGAGGGTCTCCCGGGCCATGGACGCCGCGGCGAAGGGGCCGAAATAGAGGGCCCCGTCCGGATTAAAGCGCCGCACGAACCGCAGGGCCGGAAACTCCTCCTTCAGGTCCAGGCGCAGGCAGAGATAATTCTTGTCGTCCCGCAGCATGACGTTGTAGCGGGGGCGGTGCTCTTTAATCAGGTTGCGCTCCAGGATCAGCGCCTCCCGGCCGGTGGCGGTGAGGATGAAATCCACCCGGGCCAGCTTCTTCAGCATCAGCCCGGTCTTGGGGTCGTGCTTCTCCGGGGTTTTCAGATAAGATGCCAGGCGGTGCTTCAGATTCACCGCTTTCCCCACGTACAGCACCCGGCCGTGGTCGTCCTTGAACAGGTAGACCCCGCTGGCCTGGGGTGCCTCGGGCAGGGCCGCGGCCAAGACCGGGTAAGGGGAATCGGGCTTTACTTTGGGGTCGGACATCTTGTAATATAGGATACCAACCACCCCCGGCATGTCAAGGAGGGGTGGCGCGGCTGATCCGGGGGCGCGGGGCCTGGGCTCAAGGGTTTTTTCTCCGGAGGGCGCGGCAGTACAGCTTGCCAGGGGGGGGCATCAACCAGGGAAAATCTTGTCCATAGTCCACAGCTAAAGAGCCTAACGAGGGATTTATGCGCATCAGAGACCATCCCAGCATCGTCATTTGGCCGCCGAAGTGGACCGAACTTGGGGGTACCGAATCACTGCCCTCCTATCAAGAAGAAATGCCGATTCTCAAGGAAGTGAAACTTTTCTCTCCGCCTCACAAAGGGGATTATCACGGTTATATCACCATTTTTGGCGAATACCGGCAGACAACCTACACCAGCCTGATAACCATTATTAGGGATCCCGAATTCCTTGACTTCTTTTATCAAAAACTAAAAGACTCTATCGGGCAAACCATCCGCAAGATCGGGGACTCGGAAATCTAAGGCCGTTAAGGCAGGCGCCCCTGGAAGACCAGTTCTGCTGGCGGCTCGCCTCTGCCTCAGCCACGAGAGGGAGCTCCGGAAATTTCTTATATTAGGTTGCCGTCAAGAGGGTTTTTTTAATGTAGGGGCGTGATTTATCACGCCCTCAAGGGCGCAATGAATTGCGCCCCTACAACAAAAATGCTGATTTTATTTCTATGAGCCCGACTTGGTATTAGAAAAGCTGGAGAAACCGTGGTCTGCTTAAGAGGGAGGAGGATGGCAATATGCCGGTATTGGTAACCAAGACGCAGGCTTGGGTAATCTCCGGCCCAAGGTCCAGGGAGCCGTTATGAACTTGCCGACTCGGCCCCTGGGCCACACCGGCCATAACGCCACCCTCCTGGGTCTGGGCGGCGAAGGCGTCCTTCGGACGTATGGCGAAGAGCAGGGCGCCCAGGCGGTCATCGACGCGGCCCTGGCGGCCGGCATCAATTATTTCGAGACCGCCCGGGCCTACTCCGGCAGCGAAGAATATCTGGGGCGCTTCCTTAAGGGGCGCCGGGACCGGATCTTTCTCACCAGCAAGTCCCATGGCCGCACCTATAAAGAGGCCATGGCCCATCTCACCATCACCCTGAAGAATCTCAGCACCGACCACCTGGACCTCTGGCAGGTCCATGACGTGCGCACCCCGGCGGACCTCCAGGCCCTCACCGCCCCCGGCGGGGGCCTCGAAGCCTTCCGGGAGGCCAAAGAGCGGGGTTGGACCCGGTTCGTGGGGGTCACTGGCCACCACGACCCCGCGGTGCTGCTCCAGGCCCTGGACCTCTTCCCCTTTGACACCGTGCTGCTGCCCGTCAACCCGGCGGAAGCGCACCACCAGAGCTTCCTGCCGGTGGCGGCGGCGGCCCATAAACGGGGCCTGGGGGTCATCGGCATGAAGGTGCTGTGCCGGGGCTTTATCCTGCAGGTGGCGGAAAACCCCGGGGAGGTGTTGCCCGAGTTGGTGGCCTATGCCCTGAGCCAGAGCGTCTCCCTGGTGGTCATCGGCGCTGACACCCCGGAGCAGGTGGGGGAGCTGGCCGCCGCGGCCCAAAACTTCGTCCCCATGAGCCCGGAGGAGCAGCAGGCAATGGAAGCAGCCATCGCCCCCGTAGCCCGCCGGCTGATGTACTATAAGCCGTAAGGGGCGGTGGGAAAGTTCGTTGAAGGAAGGGCACGGCACGCCGTGCCCCTACAATTCTTACGGGGTTGGGAGTGGGGTTTGGGCAGTCGCTCATGAACCTTCGGCTCACCCGTAAATCATGAAAATGTAGCGCCGCCGCCCTCGGCGGCGAGGAATTGGACCCCCGAGGGCGGGTGTCCTACATAATATCAGACACTTTTCGAAGCAGTCGTTCTTGAACCACGGCGCACCTATAAATCAGAAAAGTCATGATGGGCATGCTTTTAACTTTGAACCTTGAACTTTGAACTTTGAACTTTTCACAGAAGCTATCTGTCCCTGGCCCTCTCCCAAAATTTCACTTCTCCCCCCTCCCCTTCCCTTCCAGCCTCTTACCCACGTACCAGTCGATCTGACGGCAGATGCCCTTGATGACTTGCGTCTCCCGGACCCGAAGGCCGTGGCGGGCAAAGAGGCGCCGCACGTTGAACATCCAGTGCTCCGGGTTCTGGTGGGAAATGAAGTTGATCTTCAGCAGGGTCTCCTGGAGCATGGCGTACATGGACTCCAGCTCCGCGGAGTTGGCCAGGCGAGGCACGAACTTGCGGCGGTCCACGGCCGCGGTGAAAATTTCGTAGGCCAGCACCGTCACCGCCTGGGCCAGGTTGAGCGATGAGCACGCCCCGGTGGGGATGTGTACCAGGGCGTGGCAAAAAGGCAGTTCCTCGTTGGTGAGGCCGAAGTTCTCCGGCCCGAAGAGCAGCGCCACCTCGTTATGGGCCGAGATCTCCACCAGCCGGGTCGCCATCTCCCGGGGGCTGAAGAATTCATTGCGCACCCCGCCCAGGCGGGCCGTGGTGCCCACCACATACTGGAAGGGGCCCAGGGCCGAGCCCAGGTCGTCGTGCCTCTCCAGGCGGTCCAACAGGTGCACCGCCGGGCCGGTGGCCATCATGTCCATACGCTCCCGGTCCAGGTCCTGGGGCTGCACCAGCACCAGGCGGGAGAGCCCCATGTTGCAGGCGGCCCGGGCCACCGCGCCGATGTTCTCGGCCAGCCGGGGCCGGAAGAGCACCACCGCCACCTTATCCAGGCGCACCCGGGCCGGGGTATCTGATTTTCGCCCCTTTTTCATGGAAATACTTTAGCATATCCTGAACTTCCGGCAAACCTGGGGGGCTTTCGGTTGCCAATTACCCGCAGATATGAACAAACCGCCGGCCTCTGACCCACTTCCCCCATCCCCCCTCCCCAAGAGAGCATTTTTCAGATATCTTAATCCAGAGTGCACCTGGAAAAATTCGGGGGCCGCCGGGTCCAAGGAGTAATCCTGCAATGAAAACCTTCCTCTCAACCCTGGCGCTGCTTTTGGCCCTCAGCGGCTGCGCGCCGGCCATTTCCCCCAGCCTGCAGCGGGAAGCCGGCCCCAAGGTCGAATTCGCGGCACTGGCCGCCCACCCCGACCGATACCAGGGCCGCCTGGAGATCCTCGGGGGCGAGGTCATGAGCGTGCAGCCCTGGGGGAACGGCAGTCTTCTGAGTGTGGACCAACGCCATCTGAATGACCGTCTCTTCCCGGTGGGTACTGCCTCCGGCGGCACCTTCCTGGTGGAAAGTGATGAGTGGCTCAACTCCAACTGGTACCTGCCCAAGAGCAAGGTGGTGGTGGCCGGAACGGTAGTGGGGGCCAAGGACGGCCTGCTGCTGCTCAAGGCCCGGCAAGTGAATCTCCTGGCCCCCCCTACCTGGGAAAAATATTACTACCCCGTGCCCCGGGAATGGTATCCCCCGGAGTTGGAGCACTGGTACACTCCGCCTTATTGGGACATCTACCGCGACGGCGGCCGGCGCTAGGAGGGGTTTGAAGATTTTTAGGTGAGGGCCGGGGGACAAAAGCCCCCCGCCCTCCCCTAAAACCCCTCCCATCCCCCCAAAATGGGGAAAAAATATATGGAAGATAGACTCCGAGCGGTTTCAGGGAAGTCTCGACCGGCTCATTGGGCCAATTCCTTGATTGAATTAATAACTCCGAGACGTGCTAACAGGGAAAATTTATGCATATCGACAGCTACGAATTCGGGCGCCTGGTCGTCGACGGCCAGGAATTCCGCCAGGATCTCCTGATCTGGCCGGGGCGCATCAAGAGCGACTGGTGGCGGCAGGAAGGCCACCTGCTGCAGCTGGACGACGTGGCCGAGGCCCTGGCGGCGGGCCCCCAGGTTCTGGTGGTGGGCACCGGCAACCCCGGCAATATGCGGGTGGACCCGGATCTGGAAGCCTATCTCCAGGAACGGGGCATAGAAGTCGTCATCAAACCCACCCGGGAAGCCGTAGCGGTGATCAATGACCTGGCCGGCCGGCGCCGCCTGGCCGCGGCCCTGCACCTGACCTGTTGAATCCGTGATCTTCCATAGACAACCGGGTCGTATTAAGATAAACGATCTTAAGATCAAATCCGGATATCGTATCTGCCATGACTTATAAAATTATCGACTGCCATGTGCACGCCGGCGTCCAGAACGTTTCCTGGGGCTGGGAAAACGTCCGGCCGCTGCTGCTGGGCGCGGGAATCAGCGGGGCGGGAG
Organism: uncultured delta proteobacterium; assembly: GCA_963790655.1. Classification (GTDB taxonomy): domain Bacteria; phylum Desulfobacterota; class Desulfobaccia; order Desulfobaccales; family 0-14-0-80-60-11; genus DASWLF01. The sequence goes on from CAWBPT010000013.1 coordinate 275,942, forward strand.
TCATTGCCCCCGTGGAAGACATTTATGAACGCTATGATCCGGGGTTCACCGATACCCCGGAGTGGCTGGCTTGCCGCCGGGCCGCGCATAGGTATCTCCTGGACCTGAAGGGCGAGAGCACCAGGGCGGGCCTGGAAATCTACCCTTATTTCTTCGTGTGGAACGACTTCGCCCGGGAGGAGCTGGGGCCGGATTACGTGGCCATCAAGTGGCACCGCCATCCCGATGAGCCGGCATATCACTACGATGACCCCCGCTGCCGGGAATTTCTGACGTTGGTGCGCCACCGGAAAATACCCATCCTCCTGGAAGAGTCGCTGGAGAACACCCTGTTCTTTCTGGATAAACTGGCGAGCGACCTTCCGGTCATCATCCCCCACCTGGGGGGCTTGAACGGCGGCTACGTACCTTTAGACCGCCACGGGGTTTGGGGCCGGCCATTAGTTTACGCCGACACCTCCACCGCGGCGCTCCCCGAAATCAAGGACTTCATCCGGCGCTACGGCAGCGACCGCCTGATTTTCGGCAGCGATTACCCTTTCAGCCAGCCCCAGACGGAGTTGGACAAGATCCTGGGCCTTAACCTGCCGGAAGCCCAGACTCAGGCTATCCTGGGAGACAATTTCCGGCGCCTGTGCAGACTCTGAAAAAGTCATTGGGGGGCCGGGGGTGGCCGTCCCCCGCCCTCCCCTCGCCCCCCTCAAACTCCCCTCCCAGCCCCCTTTATGAAAATCCTTTTTGTCATTCTGAGCCAAGCAAAAAATCTCGTATTTTGAGATTCTTCGGCCGCTTCGCTCCCTCAGAATGACAGGTTGGATGAATTTTCAGAGCTCCCTCTACGCAGAATGGGAGTGGGTTTCAGGTAAATGGGCAGAGCTGCCTGCCCCTGGCCCCTGTCTCAAGGCACTATGGTGCGCAGAGCGCACCCTATAATTCTCTGTGCCCTCCGTGTCTCTGTGGTAAAAATTTAGGAGCAGTCGGCCCCTGGACTCCCTCAAACAACTCTTTTCATCTTTTAATCCCTAAAATAAAAAGGGCGACCCGGAGGTCGCCCTGATTTTTCCCGATTAGCGGTTTAACTCACGCCTGCAGCATCTTCTCCTTCAGCTCTGCCAGCATGGGGTCGAACTGGTCGTGGAGCTGGCCCAGGAAACGGCGCCATTCTTCCTGGAATTGGGGCAATTGCTCCACTTCCAGGCGTACTTTCTGGCCCGTCTTGGCTTCCATGGCCCGCTGCATCTGGGGCAAGGCCGCGCCAAACCTGGCTTTGAGCTGCTGCAGGGCGTTGTTCCGGATCTGCAGGAATTGCTGGAGCAGTTGCTCCAGCTCCGCCCGGTAGCGGGCCATGGTCGCCCGGTTGTGGGCCACCAGCAGCAGGCCCGCCAGGGCCCGGTCCTGGCGCGACTCGGCCTCGCCATTGCGGGGCAGACCGATGTTGCGCAGGAAGACTTCCTTGGCCGCGGCCCGGGCTGCGGCCTGGGCCTCCGGGGGAAGGCCCTTGAGTCCTTCCTTCAGATCGCCTTCGTCTTTAAAATATTGCACCGCCAGAAGGCGGCCCTGTTCCTGGGATTGCGCCGCGGCCAGATCCTCCTTGGAGGCCTTGCCGTAGCGCTCGGCTTTTTCCAGGGCCAGCTCTATAGCGCTCTTGATTTCCGCCAATGGCTACTCTCTTTCTCTCCCGCCGGGAGCATTAGCAGGCCTTTCACTTGAATTTGGGGGGAGGAGAGTCGGTTTTCTCGGCTTCCTTGGGTTTCGTGGCTTCCTCGGTCCCGGCTGCCGCGGATTCACCGGCCTTTTCCGCCGCCGCGGCGCCCGTGCGGCTGCCGCCGTAGTCCGTTACGTACCAGCCGCTGCCTTTGAGATGAAAGGCGCAGGAGCTGATGAGCTTGCTGAGACCGCCGCCGCATACGGGGCAGACCGTGAGGGGCGGTTCGGAAATCTTCTGCCATTTTTCCGTAACCTGGCCGCACGCGGCGCATTGATACTCATAGATGGGCATTATTGCCAGCCTCCTTGCCAACGATGTTCGTAATAGTGGATCACCGGCGGCATATCGATACAGTTAAGGGGTTCCAGGATCTCGTGGGTCAGCCGGTGGACTCGCTGCTCCTCCTGGAGCTTTTGCGCCTCCGTGGCCTCAAACAGGGCCAAAAACTGGCTGAACCGGACGATATGCACCAGCTCATGGGTTACAATGTAAAGCAACAGGGGAAAGAGCGCCAGGTCTCCCCGGGACCTGAGGGCCTTCAGGATGTTGTGGTCCTGGAGGCAGACCCGGTAGAAATCGAAAGAGGCCGACGGCAGCGCCCGGTCATGGGGTTTGCCCTGGTACTTGGCCACCAGGGCGTGGGCGTGGGGTGAGATCTCCTCTTTTGCCAGAGCCTCCAGGGTGAGGATGTCGTACCGGGCCCGGCGCCAGTGGCTGGGGCCCAGCTTGAAGAAATCGGAGGTCACCTCTTCGGCGATGCCCGCCGCGTCTTTAAGCAGCTCTTTGTGATCCTGGTGGAAATATCGGTGTCCCATTTTATCTAGGTAAAGATAATCATTTCATTTAGGTTTGTCAACTTCCTCCCGGCCCTGAGCTTTCCTTTTGCGGACCCGGGTTTTGCTTGTCAGTTGGCCGGAGGCGGGGTAATATTTAAGTTGAATTGAGCGCCAGCGGCCCGGTTTGGGGCGCGGTGACCCCGTTTCTGAGGGCAGGCCCCCTTATATGAGTGAAGAAACTTACTGATCAAATTATTAAAGGTATTTTTATTAACCCCTGAAGCTTCCAACGATAACTGGAAACTGACCACTGGCCACTTTCTTATGACCCGATTGCCGCGCCAACTGGAATCCCTGGCCCGCATGCTCACTTACATGCTGGGCCACCGGCCCGACGAGTTCGGCCTGGTGCTATCGGAGGACGGCTTTATTCCGGTGAAGCAGTTGCAGCAGGCCCTGATCGCCGAGCCCGGCTGGGGCTTCGTGCGGCGGCACCACCTGGAACAGGTGGCGGCCCTGATGCAGCCGCCCGCCTTCGAGCTGACGGAGGACCTCATGCGCTGCCTGGCGCCAGGCCCGCCCCTTCTGCGTCGGCCCGGGGCCACCCCGCCCGCCCTGCTCTACGCGGCTATTCCGGCCAAGGCTCATGAACGGGTATGGGAGGAGGGACTGCAACCACCGCCGGACCGGGAACTGCTGCTGGCCGCCACCCAGGAGACGGCTCTGAAGCTGGGGAGGCGCCGGGGGCCCGAGCTCATTCTGGTCACGGTCCAGGCCAAGGCCGCGGCCAAGTCCGGCATCGCCTTTGCGGGTTACGGCGAAGAGCTCTATCTGGCCCCGGCCCTGGCCCGGGAGTTTATCCAGTTGCCGCCGCCGCCCCTGCAGCAGGAAAAGGGGAGAGCGACGAAGCCGCCCCGTCCCCTCCCCACTCCCGGCTCCGTGATCCTGGATTTGCCCCAAATGTTCCAACCTAACCCCCAATTCAAGGGGAAGGGCAAGAAAGGGGAGCCTTCCTGGAAGTCCGGGGCCCGGGCCCTGCGGAAAAAGCGGCGCACCGAAGGGTAACCGCAGTGGTCTCCAGGCGCCATCCTGAAGAACATCCTCTTGAAGATGCTCTGACGCAAGTTAACTTAAACTTGGCAGGGTCCAGGCCCCGACCTGGGCCGGGGTAGCAAATTTTTATGTCCGTTTGGCAAATTCTGGCTCTGGCTGTGGTGCAAGGGGCGGCTGAGCTGCTGCCGGTCTCAAGTTCAGCGCATGTCATCGTGGCGGAGAAATTGATGGGCCTTGATCCCACCCTGCCGGAGATGACCCTGCTCCTGGTAATGTTGCACACCGGCACGATGTTCGCCGTAATCCTCTATTTCTGGAGTTCCTGGAAAGACCATTATTTCTCGTCACGCCCGGCATGCTGGAATTTCGCCCGGCGGGTGGCCTTTGCCACCGCACTCACCGCGGTCGTCGGCCTGACCCTGAAATTTTTAATTGAGAAATTTGCCCTCAAGGGCGTGCCCCATGCCGAGATTGAGCTTATCTTCGGGAATCTGGCCCTGATCGGCATCTCCCTGGGGACCGTGGGCTTATTGATTATCTATGCCGGGCGGCGCACCGAGCGCTCCAACCGTCAGCCTCATGCAGGCCTGCAAGGTTCTTCCTTGATCGGGGTCGCTCAAGGCTTATGCCTGCCCTTCCGGGGGTTTTCCCGTTCCGGGGCCACCATTTCGGTGGGCCTGCTCTTAGGGATTGCCAAAGACCGGGCCGAGGAGTTCAGCTTTGCCCTGGCGGTGGTGCTGACCCCGCCGGTCATTGTGCGGGAAGTCTTGAGATTATGGAAGGCGCGCTCCGCCTCGCTGCCTCATAGTGCCGGCGTCTTTGCCCTCTTTTATCCCAGTCTCCTGGGCATGGTCTTCAGTTGCCTGGCCGGACTGTTGGCGCTCAGGTGGCTCTCCCGCTGGCTGGAGCAAGGCCGCTGGTACATCTTCGGGATTTACTGTCTCTTGTTTGCCGCCGCGGTCCTGGTGCTTCACAAGATGGGCTTTTAATCTCACCGCCATGCATAACGCCGCCACGCCTCCCGCCTTGGACGCCCTCATCGTCCTGGGCGCCCGGCTCAACCCTAAGGGTGAGCCCGGGCGGGTGGCCCGCTTGCGCCTGGTCCACGCCCTGACGCTCTGGCGGACCCTCTACCCTGAAAGCCTCATCTTCCTCACCGGCGGCCGCAAAACCGGAACCCCGATTTCCGAAGCCGCGGCCATGGCCCGCTGGTCCTGCGGCTGGGCCGAAGAGCAATGGGGGCCGGAAGCCCGGCAGTCTCTGGCCTCCCTGCTCATCTTAGAGGAGGCGTCCCCCAACACCGCGGCTTCGGCCAAAAACCTCCTGGCTCTGATTGAGCCCAGGCGGCTGCAGGCCCTGGGGTTGGTGAGCGACGCCCTGCACCTGCCCCGGGCCCGGCTCCTGTTCCGGCGGCACTTTGCCCGGCACGGTATCGCCATTCACCCCTTTCCCGTCCCCGGGGTCCTGAAGGACTACTGGCAGCGAGGCCGCTACCTGTGGCTGACCAAAATGGCCTTGCGGGAAGGGGGCGCCTGGCTCAAGGTGGTAAGCGGCCTGGCCCGGGGACGCCGACCTCCGAGGTGAGTTGCCCGGTAATCAGAGAATCTATTGTTATGCTTCATAAATTTAATGAAATGAATTGGACCCAACCTGAATGCCGGGTTTTTTAAGTCCCCCTTTCTTAAAGGGGGATTTAGGGGGATTATTAAGCGCTTATCTAATCCCCCCTACCCCCCTTTAGAAAAGGGGGGTAAAAAATCTGGGATTTAAATGTCATCTTAATTATGATCGCCACCTTAATATGAACCAAGGTTTGATTCCAAGACACCCTCCCGCCTCCGCTTATTCCCCCGCTCTTCCCACAGTTAGGTTGCTTGGGGCCATTGAAGTCTTTCGGCCGCCCCCTGAAAACTCAAAACTCGAAACTCAAAACCGAAAAAAGACTTGACACCTAACCGGATTGAGATTAAAAAGTTGAAGTTATAAGAAAATTTTCACAAGACTCCCAAACGGACCTATCATGCTGGAGATCAAACGCCCCGTCAGCGCCCCTTTAAGCCCCGAGCAAGTATCCGCCATCCAGGAAACGGTAGGCCGCTATCAGGCCACGCCCGGCGGTGTATTGCCCGCGCTCCACGCGGTGCAGTCCATCTGCGGCAACTGGCTGCCCCTGGAGGCCCTAAAGCTCGTGTCCCAAGGCCTGGACATCCCCTACCCCTATCTTTACGGCGTCATGAGTTTTTACACCATGTTTTCGCCGACGCCCCGGGGAAAGTACATCATCCGCACCTGCGAGTCGCCCCCCTGCCACATCCTGGGGGCGGACAATCTGCTTTCGGTCCTCAAGTCCGAGTTGGGGATCAAGCACGTGGGGGAGACCACCTCCGACGGCCTCTTCACCCTGGAGCACACCGCCTGCCTGGGGGTCTGCGAGGTCTCTCCGGCCATGCAGATCAACGAGGTGGTCTTCGGCCGTCTGACGCCGGAGCGCATCAAGAGCATTATCGGGGATTACCGAGCCGGCAAGACGGTGGATTATCAGACCCTGCCCCGCACCACCAACCCTTTGAGCGACTACCCGGCGGGTCCCGACGAACTGGTGCTCCTGGCCAATGTGGATCAGATCGACCCCCTGAGCCTGGACGCCTATCTCTCCCGGGGCGGCTACGAGGGCTTGAAGAAGGCCCTGGCCATGACCCAGGAAGAAGTGGTCAACGTGGTGAAGGACTCGGGCCTCCGGGGCCGGGGCGGCGCCGGCTTCCCCACCGGCCTCAAGTGGTCTTTCACCCTGCCCAACCCCAACACCCCCAAGTACATCGTCTGTAACGCCGACGAAGGGGAGCCGGGGACCATCAAGGACCGCTACATCATGGAGGGCGACCCCCACAAGGTCCTGGAGGGCATGGCCATCGCCGGCTACGCGGTGGGGGCCGCCTACGGCTACATTTACTGCCGGGGGGAATATTACCTCTCCATGTTCCGGCTGAACCAGGCCATCGCCGACGCCACCGCCAAGGGTCTGCTGGGCGACAATATCCAGGGAAGCGGTTTTTCTTTTCACATCCAGGTGCAGACCGGCGGCGGCTCTTACGTCTGCGGCGAGGAAACCGCGCTCATCGAATCCATTGAGGGCAAACGGGGCAACCCCCGGGTCAAACCGCCCTTTCCCGGCACCGTGGGCGTGTGGAACAAACCCACCATCGTCAACAACGTGGAGTCCCTGGCCAGCGTCCCGGCCATCGTGGTCAACGGCGCCGAGTGGTACAAAGCCAAGGGCACCGAGGATGCCCGGGGTTCCAAGATCTTCCAGGTGGTGGGCCAGGTGAAGCGGCCCGGCATCGTGGAGGCCAACCTGGGGATGACGGTCAGGGAGCTCATCGACCATTACGGCGGCGGCATCCGCGAGGGCCGCCAGTACAAGGCCTGCCAGACGGGGGGCTCCAGCTTCGGGTTTTTCCTGGACGAGCACCTGGACACCCCCTTGGAATACAAGGCCATGGCCGCGGCGCAAGGGGCTCTGGGCTCCGGCACCATGCTGGTGATGGACGACACCACCTGCGTGGTGGACGTGGTGCGCTCCATCCTCTATTTCTTCCAGCACGAGTCCTGCGGCTTCTGCCTGCCCTGCCGCCGGGGCACCCGGGTGCTCTACGAGCTGATTTCCAAGGTGGCCGCGGGCCAAGGCAGCCAGGCGGATCTGGACCGGATGATTTCGCTCTCCCAGATCATGGTGGACTCCTCCAACTGCGCCCTGGGCATGAGCCCGTACTTCTTCATCAAGACCACCATCGAGCGTTTTAAGGACGAATACCAGGCCCACCTGGACGGCAAGTGCCCGTTGGGGGTGTGCAAAGCGGAGGAGCATTCCCATTAGAAATAAAACCCTTGAATGATTACTGCTTATAGTTTTTAAAAATAAGAGGGGGCTGGGTCACCCCGCCCCTACTCGAAATTACCATCTGGAAAACATCTTGAAAGTTCGAGATGCGATTAAGATAATCGAGGCAGATGGGTGGTATTTGATTAAACCCAGGATACCGGGAAGTCATCGGCAATATAAACATCCTACAAAATCTGGACGGGTTACCATTGCCGGTCATCTCACTGATGATCTAAGTCCAGGAACTCTGAACAGCATTGTGAAGCAAGCCGGATTGAAAATAAGAGAGTAATTTTCATGGAACGTTTCTTAATAATAGTAGAGAAAGCCAATGGCAATTATTCGGCTTATTGCCCCGACCTTCCCGGATGTGTCGCTACCGGAAAGACCAGGGAAGAAGTATTGAAGCGCATGGAAGAGGCCATAAAGCTTCACCTCGAAGGGATGCGGGAGGATAATATCCCTATTCCCCCCAAAAAAAGTTTCGTCGAATATATTTCATTAGAACTGTAAGTAATCTTAAAACCTAAGTGGTCTAAAGGTTGCCATATGCTCATCGAATACTTGCCGGTTCTCATCTACATGGTCATCGTCATCGGGCTCATCGGCATGATCGTGCTGCTCTCCGAACTTCTGGGCAAGAAGCGCCACTTCCCGGCCAAGGACCTGCCCTATGAGTGCGGCATGGACCCCATCGGTGACGCCCGGGTGCGCTACACGGTGCGCTTCTACGTCATCGCCATGTTCTTCATCGTGTTCGACATTGAAGCCATCTTCCTCTATCCCTGGGCCGTGATCTTCAAGCCCCTGGGGTGGTTCGGCTTCTGGGAGATGCTGGTCTTCATCGCCGTCCTGGTGGTGGGCCTGGTTTACGTCTGGGGCAAGGGCGCCCTGGAGTGGGAATGATAAAGACGGTTTTGCGTTTTTCGTTTTTGGTAAATGAAGAAGCACAAGACCAACCCTTCACCATAATTTCAACCAAAACCAGAAACGAAAACAGAAAACGGGTTTTTCTAGGAGCAGTTGCATGGGAATCGAAGAACACCTGGGATATAACGTCCTGACCACCACCCTGGAAAAGCTGGTGGATTGGGGCCGCAAGAGTTCGCTGTGGCCCGCCACCTTCGGGCTGGCCTGCTGCGCCATCGAGATGATCTGCACCGCGGCCAACCGCTGGGACATCGCCCGCTTCGGCATGGAGGCCTTTCGGGCCTCGCCCCGCCAGGCCGACCTCATCATCATCGCCGGCACGGTGTGCAAGAAGATGATGCCGGCCATCCAGCGGGTCTATGACCAGATGAGCGAGCCCAAATGGGTCATCGCCATGGGGGCCTGCGCCACCAGCGGCGGCATTTTCGATTCCTATGCGGTGGTCCAGGGCATCGACCAGTACTTGCCGGTGGACATCTACGTTCCCGGCTGCCCGCCCCGGCCCGAAGGACTGCTGTACGGCATCCTGAAACTGCACGAAAAGATCTTACAAGACCCCTTCCTGACCCGGCAATATAAGGAACGCTTGCAAGTCCGGCGGGCCGAGGAGGCAGCATGAGCGCCGCGGTGGACCTGCTCCAGGAAAAATTTCCCGACGAAGTGGTCGAAGTGGTGGAGTTCCGGGGGGAGACCACCATCGTGGTCCAGCCCGGGAAGATCGTGGAGATCTGCCGGACCCTGCGGGATGACCATAATACCGGCTTCAAGTATCTTTCCATGATCGCGGGTCTGGACTTTCTGCCCCAGAGCCCCCGGTTCGGCCTGGTCTACAACCTTTATTCCCATAAGCACCACAACCGCATCACCTTGAAGACCATGCTGGCCAATGACGCGGTCCCGACCATCGATTCGGTGACCAAGGTGTGGTCCACGGCCAACTGGCATGAACGGGAAGTTTACGACATGATGGGGATTCGCTTTAACGGCCACCCGGATCTGAGGCGTATCCTCATGCCCGGTGATTGGGTGGGCCATCCCCAGCGCAAGGATTACCCGCTCCGGGGCATGTAGCGCCGCCGCCCCCGGCGGCGACTAGGCACGGCACGCCGTGCCCCTACGATAGAAAAGTTATGGTTGATTAACGGATAACGGCTTCTCCAACCCCCCTTTGGAAAAGGGGGGCAGGGGGGATTTAAAAATCCCCCTAAATCCCCCTTTAATAAAGGGGGACTTAAAGCGGGAATTCTATATGACTCAAGTCGGAACCATGCAACGCACCGAAACCATGCTCCTCAACGTGGGGCCGTCCCACCCCAGCACTCACGGGGTGCTTCGGGTCCTGGTGGAGCTGGACGGCGAGCTCATCGTCCGGGCCGACCCCGATATCGGCTATCTCCACCGGGGCATCGAAAAGATGTGCGAGTACCGTACCTACCACAAGTGCATGCCCCTGATGAACCGCCTGGACTACCTGGCCGGCGAAGTCAACAACTTCGGCTTCTGCCTGGCGGTGGAAAAGCTCCTGGGGGTGGAAGTGCCCAAGCGGGCCCAGTACATCCGGGTGCTCATCGCGGAGCTGACCCGCATCGCCTCCCACCTCTTCTGGCTGGGGACCCACGGCCACGATCTGGGCGCCATGACCCCGCTCTTTTACGCCTTTCGGGAGCGGGAAAAGATCATGGACCTGTGCGAGATGGTCTCCGGGGCCCGCATGTTTCCGTTGTACTTCCGCATCGGCGGCCTGGCCGCGGACCTGCCCGACGGCTTCATGGAGGCGGCCTGGGATTTCGTCAAGACTTTTCCGGAGCGCTGGCGGGACTACGACAACCTACTCACCCACAACGAAATCTGGAAAGAGCGCACCGTAGGCGTGGGCGCCATGAGCGCGGAGGAAGCCCTGGACTGGGGCTGGTCCGGACCCATGGCCCGGGGCTCCGGCATCGATTGGGACCTGCGGCGGGACAACCCCTACTCCAGCTACGAGGAGTTTGAGTTCGTGGTACCCCTGGGGAAGAACGGCGACACTTACGACCGGTACCTGGTGCGCATGCAAGAGATGCTCCAGGCCAACCGCATCGCCCGGCAGGCCCTGGAAAAGATCGCTCAGACCGAGCCCGGTGACATCAAGTGCGACGACCCCAAGGTGAGCCTGCCCCCCAAGGAGCGGGTCTACACCGACATCGAGGCCTTGATCCACCACTTCCTCATCATCCAGGACGGCATCAAGCCGCCTAAGGGGGCAGTCTATCAGTGCATTGAGGCTCCCAAGGGGGAGATGGGGTTCTATATCGTCAGCGACGGCAGCGCCAAACCCTTCCGGCTGAAGGTAAGGGGGCCGTCCTTCATCAACCTGGCGGCCTGCGACAAGCTGGCCCGGGGCAGGTTGCTGGCGGACTTGATCGCGTTGATCGGCACCATGGACATCGTCCTGGCCGATGTGGATAGGTAAGCATTAATTGTCATCCTGAGCCGCAAGCGAAGGATCTAGATTCTTCGCTTCGCTCAGAATGACAAGAAAATTAAGGTAGGGCGGGCGTCCTCGCCCGCCACCGCAGCCATGTGGGGTGGGCACTGCCCACCAAAGGGTAGCCCCAGGCTTTAGCCTGGGCCCGCACCGGCGAGACGCCGGTGCCACTAAGTTTCACGAAAAACGAAAAACCAAAAACGAAAAACGAACCTAGCTGGAAGATTATCCACCTAAGACATGAATAGAATGCGCGGCTACAGAATAATCCCGGGGCTCTTGCTGGCAATCTTCCTTGCCGGAGTTGGCGCGGCTTACGCCAAGTCCCCCATCATCACCTTTACCGGCAAGATTCAGGAGATCCGTTCCGCCACCGCCCTGGATATCGGCAAGACGGACAAATTCATTACCATAAAATTAGATACTGAACTCAAGGCCGAGTTTCGCCTTTCACCCGAGGACGCGGTGAGATACGGGTTGATTGATCCGGCCGGCCCCTCCCAGGTTTTGACTCCCAAAAGGAGCAAGGGCCTGGGATGGAAGGTCAGGCTGACCTGCGACAATGACCCGCAAGGCTCCCTTAAGGCCCCGGTTTATAAGGTAAAATCTTTGGAAAGGATCGATTAGACTAAGGACTTGCGGCACTTAATTTCCTCATATCCGCTATGGAATAAGGTAAGGATTTATGGTTAATCTGACCATCGACGGGCAGGCCGTGCAGGCGAAAAAGGGCTCTACCATCCTGGACGTGGCCCGGGAGATCGGGATCTACATCCCCACCCTCTGCTACCATCACGCCCTGCACCCCATCGGCTCCTGCCGCATCTGCGTGGTGGAGGTCAAACCCGGACCGCCCCGGCCCCTGCCGGCCTGCGCCACCTACGTCAACGAAGGCATGGAGGTCACCACCACCTCGCCCAAGCTCGAGGCCATCCGGCAAGAACTCCTGAAGCTGGTTCTCATCAACCACGCGGTGGAGTGCCCCATCTGCGACAAAGGCGGCGAGTGCGAGCTTCAGAACGTGGTGCACGCCATGGGCGTTAAGCAAGTGGACCTGGAGGCGGTGAAGCTGCCGCCCCGGTTCGACTACGAGTCCCACTTCGTGGAGCGCCACCAGGACCGTTGCGTCACCTGCAAACGCTGCGTCACCATCTGCAAAGAGCGGGTAGGGGCCTGGTCCTGGAACTTCGCCCAGCGGGGCTACTTCACCCAGCTCACCAGCGGCGAAGAGACCCTGAACTGCGAGTTCTGCGGCTCCTGCATCGATGTCTGCCCGGTGGGGGCCTTGATCAACAAGCAGTGGAAGTACCGGGCCCGGGCCTGGGAAGTGGACAAGACCGAGATCGCCTGCCCCTTCTGCGGCGGCGGCTGCACTTATGACCTGCACACCAAGGACGGGCGCATCCTCAGGGCGCGCAATGAAACCACCGTGCTCCTTTGCGGCCGGGGACGCTTCGGTTGGCCCGTGGTGGAATCGGACGACCGCCTCAAGACCCCATTAATTAAAGAGAACGGCGGCTTCCGCGCCGCCACCTGGGACGAGGCCCTGGACCTGGTGGCAGCCAAGTTTAAGGAGATCATGGAGAGCCCCGGACCCCAGGCTATCTACGGCGTGGGCTCGCCCCGGGCCACCAACGAGGCCAATTATCTCTTCCAGAAATTCTTCCGGGCCGGTCTCGGCACCAACCAGCTGGACAACCCGGGCCGCTTCGGCTATATCCGGGCCCTGAAGGGCATCGCCCAAGTCTTCGGCCTGCCCCAGGTCACCGGGGTGGAGCCCGGGGACGCCCGTCCCCACCCCTACCAGTCTCCCTTTAAGGCAGGCGCCGAGGCCCAGGTTAGCGGCTTCCCCCTGGTGCTGGGCAAGCTGGAGGACCTCCCCCGGGCCGACCTGGTCCTGGTACTGGGCGCCGACGTCACCCCGGAACTGCCGCCCCTGGGCTGGAAGCTCCACGAAGCCCTGGAGAAAGACGGCTTCCGCCTGGTGGTCGCCAACAACCGCAAGACCAAGTTCGACCGCTACGCCAACCTTTCCCTGCGCTACAAGCCGGGCTCCGAAAGGCTGCTGGTGGCCGGGCTCATCAAGGCCCTGACCATGGGCAAATCGGGTCTGACCCCCACCCTCCCGGCCGAAGGTTTCGACGAGTTCAAGGAGAGCTTTAAAAAGCTCACCTTAAAGAACGTGGCCGCGGGCACCGGGGTGGACGAAAACGCCCTCAAAGAGGCCGCGGCGTGGCTTTCCCAGGCCCAGGCCCCGGCCATCATCTTCGGCGCCGAACTCATGGCCCAGGACAAGGGCCAACAGAACGCCCTGGCCCTGGCCAACCTGTTCCTACTGGTGGGGAAACCGGCCAAAGCCGGCAGCGCCCTCTACCCGGTGGCGGAGAAGAACAACACCCGGGGCGTGTGCGAAGTGGGGGTCCTGCCGGACCGCCTGCCCGGCTACCAGACGCTGGAGGCCGAAACCGCCAAAACTTTTTGGGGGGCCCACCCGCCGGTGACCGAACCCGGCCCCACCCTGGAAGGGGTGCTGGAGCTCCTGGAGAAAGACGACCCCGCCGCGCCCCAGGCCATGTATCTGTTGGGCGGCGACCTGCTTAGGCTCATCCCGCACCGCAAGCACACCGAAAAGCTCCTGAAGAAAGTCCCCTTTCTGGTGGTCCAGGACGCCTTCCTCACCGAGACCGCCAAACTGGCCCAGGTGGTGCTGCCGGTGGCGGTGCACGCCGAGCAGGAAGGGACCTTCGTCAGCAGCACCGGACAGTTGGGGTTGCTCAGCCAGGCCGTGCCCGTCAACGGGGTGCGCCCCGACTGGCAGATCATCACCGGGCTCGCGGCCAAGATGGGCCTGCCCCTGAAATACGCCGGCCCCAAAGACGTCTTCCGGGAGCTGGCCCAGACCATGCCCCTGTGGGCCGGGCTGAGGCCCAAATTCAGTGCGCCCTGCCCGGATTTCCAGGCCGCCCTCAGCGGCAAGTTCGTGCCCTTTGAAGCGGAGGTGAGCCTCCCCGGGCGGCGGCCCTTCACCCTGGTGGTGGGCAAGTCCCTGCAACACTCCGGGTCCTTCACCACCCATCATCCCTGCGGCACTCTGGAAGTCACCAAGGAGGCACGCCTCAAGATCAACCCGGAAGACGCCCGCGGCCTGGGTCTGGCCGAGGGCGAGACCGCCAAGGTCACTTCTTCCCAGGGGGAGATCAGCGTGCCCGTAACCGTATCGCCGGACCTGCCCGCCGGGGTGGCGTTTATGCCGGACCATTTTGCCCAGCCCCCGGTCAATGTTTTGACTCTTAACTCCAACCTGGTGCGCGTGACCATCCAAAAGGGTTGAGAAGATGAATCTGCCCCTCTTGATAATCTTTACCGTCCTCAAGATCGCCGTCGTCCTGGGGGTCTTGCTCACGGCCGTGGCTTACACGGTACTAATGGAACGCAAGGTCCTGGGTTTCATCCAGCTGCGTTACGGTCCCAACCGGGTGGGCCCCTGGGGGTTGCTGCAACCCCTGGCGGACGCCATCAAGCTGATATTCAAGGAGGACTTTACACCTCCGGGGGCCAACAAGGTGCTGTTTGTCATGGCTCCCATTCTCACCGCGGTCTGCGCCTTTTTGCCCTTTGCGGCCATCCCCTTCGCCGGCAATATCCTGCCCCCGGAAATCACCGTTTACGGCCACAAGATCGATCTTTCCGTCGCTGCCCTGAACCAGGGGGTCATTGCGGACACCAACATCGGGCTGCTCTATATCTTCGCGGTCTCGTCCCTGGCGGTGTACGGTGCGGTCCTGGGGGGCTGGGCCTCCAACAACAAGTACTCCCTCTTAGGGGGCCTGCGCCTCTGCGCCCAGATGGTCAGCTACGAGCTGGCCCTGGGTTTGAGCGTCATCGGGGTGCTGATGCTGGCCGGGTCGCTGAGCACGGTCAAGATCGTGGAAGCCCAGAAGACCATACCCTTCGTGGTCTATCAGCCCCTGGGTTTCGTACTCTTTATGATCGCGGCCTTCGCCGAGTGCGGCCGCACCCCCTTCGACCTCATCGAGTGCGAAAACGAGCTGGTGGCCGGTTACCAGACGGAATACAGTTCCATGAAATGGGGCATGTTCATGATGGGGGAATACGCCCACATCATCGTGGCCTCGGCCCTGGCCACCACCCTGTTCCTGGGCGGCTGGCACGGGCCGGTCCTGCCCCCGGTGGTCTGGTTTATGATCAAGACCTTCGCCCTGGTCTTCTTCTTCATCTGGGTGCGGGGCACCTTTCCCCGGTTCCGCTTCGACCAGCTCATGCAGTTGGGCTGGAAGGTGCTCCTGCCCCTGTGCCTGGCGAACATTCTCTTTACCGGGGCCATAATCTTATTTCTCAAGGGTTAACCCATGATCATCCCTTTACTCAAAGGTCTGGCCACTACCCTCAGGATGGTGTTCACCAAACCCATCACCTTGCAGTATCCGGAGGAAAGGAAAGAAATGGCCCCCCGGTGGCGGGGCCACCCGGAGCTCACCGTGGACCCCGACGGCCGCCGGCGCTGCGTGGCCTGCACCCTGTGTATGGTGGTGTGCCCGTCCAACGCCATCCGGGGCATCGTGGCCGCGGAAGGCCCGGAGCACGAAAAATACCCGGTGGAATTCACCATCGACCTGCAGCGCTGCATCTTCTGCGGCCTGTGCCAGGAGGCCTGCCCCAAGGGGGCCATCAAGCTCAACAACCTGTATGAACTGGCCCAATCCGAGAAGAGCGTGCTCATCCTGGATATTGACCGGGCCACTCAGAAAGCTTCGCAACTGCGGCTGAAGGATTGGCTATGATAGGAGGAGGGATGCAGATCCTCTTTTTCATCCTGGGGGCGGTGGCCCTGATCTCCGGAGTCCTGGTGGTCTTTCAGACCCACCCGCTGCGGAGCGCCTTGTGGCTCATTGTCAATTTCTTTGCCGTGGCGGGCATCTACCTGCTGGCCCACGCCGAGTTCATCGCCGCCATTCAGGTGATCGTCTACGCCGGGGCCATCATGGTGCTGTTCCTGTTCGTCATCATGCTCCTGAACCTCCGGCAGCCCGAGGCCACCCCCAAGTTTCCCTTTATCGGGCAAAAGATCGGGGGCATCGTCCTGGCGGCGTTCACCGCCCTGATCCTGTTTTACGGGTTCACCCAGGCGAAATTGCCCCCGGCTAAGGAAATGGCCCCGGGCCTGGGCCTGGGCAACACCGAATCCATTGCCGTGAGCCTCTTTACCGATTACCTGCTGCCCTTCGAAGTCACCTCGGTGCTGCTCCTGGTGGCCATCGTCGGCGCGGTGGTGCTGGCTAAAAGCAAGTTGAAGTGAGTTTTTACGGTGACCATGGTCTGTAAAAATCCCCCTAAATCCCCCTTTTTCAAAGGGGGACTTGTAATTGCCCGGAATTGTAGAGGCGGTTCGCGAACCGCCCCTACGGCGGAAACGATCATCATTCCCCCCTTTCCTAAGGGGGGGGTAGGGGGGATTATGGTAAACCCAGGTGACCCCGTGCGTCACGACTTTGGGGGGAAGTTCTGATGGCTGTGCCTTTACCTTATTACCTGGCCCTGAGCATCACCCTGTTCGCCCTGGGGGCGATCGGGGTCATTATCCGGCGCAACGCCCTGGTCGTCTTCATGTGCATCGAAATGATGCTCAACGCCGTCAACCTGGCCTTCATCGGCTTTGCCGACTATTTCAAGGCGGTGGACGGCCAGATGTTCGTCTTCTTTGTCTTAACCGTTGCCGCGGCCGAGGTGGCGGTGGGGTTGGCCCTCATCGTAGCCATCTACCGCAACCGGGCCACCGTGAACGTGGACGATCTCAATATCCTCAAGTGGTGAGGCGAACCCCATGATGGATTATGTCTGGCTGATTCCCCTGTTCCCCTTCATCGGCTTTTTGATCAACGGCCTGTTGGGCAAAAGCCTGCCGAAAGGGGTGGTGGGGACCATCGGCTCCCTGGCCGTGGGCCTGAGTTTCCTGGTCACCGTGGCGATCTTCCTGGAATTCTTGCAGCTACCGCCGGACGCTCCCAAGGCAGTGGAAAAGATGGTTTTCACCTGGATCTCGGCGCCCCCGTTCAAGGCGGAAGCCGCGTTTCTCATCGACCCCCTGTCGCTTATCATGCTGCTGGTGGTCTCCGGGGTGAGCACCCTCATCCACATCTATTCCATCGGCTACATGTGGGAAGAGCCGGGCTTCTACCGTTATTTTGCCTATCTCAACCTCTTCGTCTTCGCCATGCTCATCCTGGTGAGCGCCAACAATTTCCTCCTGATGTTCGTCGGCTGGGAAGGGGTGGGGCTCTGTTCGTACCTGCTCATCGGCTACTGGTATGAGAAAAAATCCGCTTCGGACGCGGCCAAGAAGGCCTTTGTGGTCAACCGCATCGGCGACTTCGGCTTCCTCCTGGGCATCTTCTTCATCTTCTGGACCTTCAACACCATCAACTTCCGGGAAGTCTTCGCCCTGGCCATGAAATACCCGGTGGGCTCCGGCATCATCACGGTCATCACCCTGTGCCTCTTCGTGGGGGCCACCGGTAAATCGGCCCAACTGCCGCTGTACACCTGGCTGCCCGACGCCATGGAAGGCCCCACCCCGGTGTCCGCCCTGATCCACGCGGCCACCATGGTGACCGCGGGCGTCTACATGGTGGCCCGGTGCAGCACCCTGTACGTGCTGGCCCCCATTTCCTTAACCGTGGTGGCCGCAGTGGGAGCCCTCACCGCCATCTTCGCCGCCACCATCGGCATGGCTCAATACGACATCAAACGCGTCCTGGCTTACTCCACCGTGAGCCAATTGGGGTATATGTTCCTGGCTTGTGGCGTGGGGGCCTTTACCTCCGGCATCTTCCATCTCATGACCCACGCCTTTTTTAAAGCTCTGCTCTTCCTGGGGTCCGGCTCCGTCATCCACGGCATGCACGGCGAACAGGACATGCGTAAGATGGGGGCGCTGAAACCTTACATGCCCATCACCTACTGGACCTTTTTCCTGGCGACGTTGGCCATCGCCGGCATCTTCCCCTTTGCCGGTTTTTTCAGCAAGGACGAAATTCTCTTTCACTCCCTGGTGAGCGGCCACTACGTCTTCTGGGGCATCGCCACGGTGGCGGCCTTCATCACCGCGTTCTACATGTTCCGGGCGGTGTTCATGACCTTTTACGGCAAGGAGCGCTTCGACCATCACCAGGTGCATCCCCATGAGTCGCCGCCCTTGATGACCATCCCGCTCATGACCCTGGCGGCGCTCTCGGTGGTGGGCGGCTTCGTGGGCTTCCCCATCATCGAAGGGGCCAACAAGTTCAAAGAGTTCCTGGCCCCGTCCATCACCCCCATGGTCCATGAGGTGCATGCCTCCGCCTCCTTTGAAATCACCATGATGATCTTTTCCATGACGGTGGCCGCGGTGGGCATCTTCACCGCTTACAAGTTCTACATCAAGCGGCCGGAGCTGCCCGGGGTGGTGACTGACAAGATCCCCGTCGTCTACGACCTGGTCTACCACAAGTACTACGTGGACGAGATCTACGACGCCACGGTGGTGGAGCCCATCAAAGAGGGCTCGGACTTCCTCTGGCACGGGGTGGACGAAAACGTGGTAGACGGCGCGGTGAACGGCAGCGCCGGGCTCGTAGCCTGGCTCAGCGGCCATATCCGGAAACTGGAAACCGGCTTCGTGCAAAACTATGCTCTGGCCATCCTCCTGGGGGTGGTGCTCATAGCCGGCTATCTCATAGGGCGTTAGGGGGGATCCATGCAACTACCAATCCTCTCCATCCTGATCTTCTTCCCCCTGGCGGGGATAGTCTTCCTGCTGTTCCTGAACAAGGAGCACAAGCAGGGGCTCAAGGTCGCCACCATGGCGGTGGCCCTGCTGGAGTTCCTCTTCTCCCTGCCGCTCTGGTTTAACTTCGACAGCCAGACCGCGGCCATGCAGTTCGTGGAGCGCCACGAGTGGCTGCCCACCTACGGCATCAGCTACTACGTGGGGGTGGACGGCTTCTCCCTGCTGCTCATCCTGCTCACCACCTTCCTGACCCCCATCTGCGTCCTGGCCACCTGGGAGGACATCCAGACCCGGGTCAAGGAGTTCATGATCTGCCTGCTGGCCCTGATGAGCGGCATGATCGGCGTCTTCGTGTCCCTGGACCTCTTCCTCTTCTACGTCTTCTGGGAAGTGATGCTCATCCCCATGTACCTCCTGATCGGGGTCTGGGGCAACCCGGCCCGCCGGGTCTACGCGGCCATCAAGTTCTTCCTCTTCACCATGTTCGGCTCCCTGCTGATGCTGGTGGCCATTTTGGTCCTCTATTTCCACTACGGCGCCACCACCGGCACTTACACCTTTGATCTGCAGAAGATGTACGGCCTGGCCATCCCCTTCCACATGCAGTTCTGGATGTTCCTGGCCTTTGGGCTGGCCTTCGCCATCAAGGTCCCCATGTTCCCCTTCCACACCTGGTTGCCCGACGCCCACACCGAGGCCCCCACCGTGGGCTCCGTCATCCTGGCGGCGGTGCTCCTGAAGATGGGGACGTACGGCTTCCTGCGCTTCAACATGCCGCTCTTTCCCCAGGCGGCCCACTACTTCGTGCCCCTGTTTTCCATCCTGGCCCTCATCGGCATCGTCTACGGCGCCCTGGTCTCCATGATGCAAAAGGACCTGAAGCGCCTCATCGCCTTCTCGTCCGTCAGCCACCTGGGGTTCGTCATGCTGGGGCTCTTCACCTTCACCCTGCCCGGGGTCCAGGGGGGCATCATCCAGATGATCAACCACGGCCTCTCCACCGGGGCCCTCTTCTTGATCGTCGGCATCATCTACGAGCGGCGCCACACCCGGATGATCGCGGAGTTCGGGGGGCTTTCCACCCCCATGCCCGTCTATGCCACCATCTTCCTGATCGTGTCCCTGTCTTCCATCGGGCTGCCGGGCCTCAACGGCTTTGTGGGCGAGTTCCTCATCCTGCTGGGCGCCTTTAAGACCAACATCATCTACTCCACCATCGCCGCCACCGGGGTCATCTTCGCGGCCTGCTACATGCTGTGGATGTTCCAGCGGGTGATGTTCGGGCAGGTGACCAACGAGAAGAATCGCGACCTCAAGGATCTCTCCTGGCGGGAGATCTCGCTCTTTGTGCCGCTGCTCCTCTTCATCGTCTGGATCGGCGTCTATCCCAGCACCTTTTTGGACAAGACCAAAGCCACCACGGAAAACTTCATCACCATGATGGAAAAAGCCAAAGAGACCAAGGTCAGCCTATCACAAGTGTTTAAGGGGGAGGCGCAATGACCCTCAACATCCCCAGCTTCCAATTGTGCAGCATCGGGCCGGCCCTCACCCTGACGATTACCGCCATCCTCATCCTGGTGTCGGACGCCCTCATTAAAGGGCGCAAAGGCTTTTTCCCGGGTCTCAGCCTGGCGGGCCTGGGTCTGGCCGCTTTTCAGGCCATCGGCTTGTGGGGCCAGACCGGCATGGACTTCGCCCGGATGATCTATGTGGACGACTTCACCTGTTTCTTCTACCTCATCTTCATCCTGGGCACCGCGCTCACGGTGCTGCTCTCCCGCCAGTACCTGGAGGACTACGGCAAGAACCTGGGCGAGTACTACGCCCTGATGCTCTTCTCCACCGTGGGCATGATGCTCATGGCTGCCGGGGCGCATCTGATCATGATCTTCCTGGGCCTGGAGATCATGTCCATCGCGGTCTACGTCCTGGCGGGGTTTTTCCGGGAAGACGCCCGCTCCAACGAGGCCTCCCTGAAGTACCTCATCCTGGGCTCCTTCGCCAGCGCCTTCCTGCTCTTCGGCATGGCCATGCTCTACGGGGCCTCGGGCGGCACCCTGTACCTGAGCGACCTGGCCGGGAAATTGGCCGGGGACTCGGCCCTGCAACCCCTGATTCTGCTCTCCATTGCCCTGCTCATCGTGGGCTTCGGCTTCAAAGTGGCCTCCGTGCCCTTCCACATGTGGACCCCGGACGTCTACGAAGGGGCGCCCACTTCCGTCACCGCCTTCATGGCCGTGGGGGTGAAGGCCGCGGCCTTCGCCGCTTTCGCCCGGGTCTTCTTCCTGGCCTTCCCCGCCATGAAGATGGACTGGAACATGCTCCTGTGGGTGCTGGCCGTGGCCACCATGACGGTGGGCAACGTCACCGCCATCGCCCAGACCAATATCAAGCGTATGCTGGCCTACTCCTCCATCGCCCACGCCGGCTATCTCCTGGTGGCCATCATCGCCGCCAACCAGCTGGGCGCCGCGAGCCTCCTCTACTACCTCCTGGGCTACACCTTCATGAACCTGGGGGCCTTCGCGGTGGTGATCCTGGTGGGGCGCAAAAAGGACAGCTACCTGAATATCTACGACTACTCGGGCCTCAGCACCCAGCACCCGGCCCTGGCCGCAAGCATGGCCCTGTTCATGTTCGCCCTGGCGGGCATCCCGCCCACCATGGGGTTCGTGGGCAAATTCTATATCTTTTCCGCCGCGGTGAAGGCCGGCTACATCTGGCTGGCCATCCTGGGGGTCATGAACTCTTTGGTCTCGGTGTACTACTATCTCCGCATCACCGTGCTCATGTACATGAAGCCCGCAGAGGCCGAGCTGGGCCCGGTGGCCTTCACCCCGGCCCAGACCGCGGTGGTGGCCGTGGCCGCCTTTGGGGTTCTCTGGTTCGGCATCTTCCCCGGCTTTCTCTACGACCTGGCGGTGAACTCGGTAAAAATCTTCCCCGGCCTGTAAGAGACCACGGGATTGAATTAAAAAAGGCAGGGCCGACCGGCCCTGCCTTTTTTTATTTGGGGAGGGGGCAAGGGCGAGGCCCTGCCCCCTCCCCTAAAACCCCTCCCCCAACCCCCATAAGGGGGTAAAAATAACCATGCGGTTTAAGCCGAGCCTTCGTCTCGCCTTAAACCGCATTTTCCCTAAATTATAACCAGTGGCACAGGCGTCTCGCCTGTGCTCTTCCTACAAATAATTAAGGCAGGTGAGCAATAACTTACGCCGCCTTATGGGTCTTTTTCTTCAGGCGGTTGGCCTTCTTGCGCAGGATTTCCACCTGCTTCCGGGAGGCGCCGCTGGTGATGGCCGCCAGCTTTTTGTCCCGCGCCTCTTTGGCTTTCTCCTTCAGGTCCCGCACATTCACCGGCTTGACCGCCTTGCCTTCGTCCTTGATGCCCTTCACCTGCTTGATGGCCGTGATGAGTTCCTCTTTGTTCATGCCGTGGACCCCGCTGATCTCCCCCAGGTCCAGGGCGTACTTGCGCAACTCCGTGGCGGTCATCTTCTCCAGGGGCTTTTCTTTCTTTTCCTTGCGTTCCTTTTTGGCCATGCTTGATCTCCTGTCTCTGAAAAGGCCCGGCACGCCGTGGCCCCAGTGTTTAATTCCTGTAGGGACGAGTTTTAAACCTATCCCTCTATTTCTGGCAATTTATCAGTAGGGGCGCAATTCATTGCGCCCTAAAGGGCGTGATGCATCACGCCCCTACTACTTTTCTCTCCGAAGCCCAATTTATAATTTTACCCTATTATCCCAAACCCTCAACCCTGGTTTCACGAAAAACGAAAAACCCCAAACGAAAAACCGTCTTTTTACTTCTTGTCTTCCAGCCTTTCCGCCAACTTGATGAAGGGCCTGATCAGGTCGATGGGGATGGGGAACAGGGTGGTGGAGTTCTTCTCCGCGGCGATCTCCCTGAGCGTCTGGAGATAGCGCAGTTGCAGGGATATGGGCTCCGTGGCCAACACCTTGGCGGCGTCCGCCATCTTTTGAGCGGCTTGAAATTCCCCTTCGGCGTTGATGATCTTGGCCCGCCGTTCCCGCTCCGCCTCCGCCTGCTTGGCGATGGCCCGCTGCATCTCGATGGGCAGGTCGATGGAGCGCACCTCCACCAGGGTCACCTTGATGCCCCAGGGTTCGGTCTGCTTGTCCAGGATTTCCGCCAGCTGGGCGTTGACCTTCTCCCGCTCCGCCAGCAGATCGTCCAGCTCCACCTGGCCGCAGACGCTCCTGCAGGGTGGTCTGGGCCAGCAGCTGGGTGGCGGCGTAGTAATCCCGGACCTCAATGATCGCCTTCAGGGGGTCGATGACCCGAAAGTAGACTACCGCGTTCACCTTCACCGTGACGTTGTCCCGGGTGATGACGTCCTGGGAGGGGACTTCATAGGTCACCAGCTGCAGGTTGACTTTGACCAGTTGGTCCACCATGGGGATGAGGACGATGAGGCCCGGGCCTTTGGCGAAGTGCAGGGCCCGGCCCAGCCGGAAGATCACTCCCCGCTCGTACTCGTTCAGGATCTTAATGGCGCTGATCAGGAAGAAAAACGCCAGCGCCAGCAATACCATTCCGTAAATCGGCATGGCTCGTCTCCTTTATGATGGTTTTTGCGCCCGGCGCACCAGGAGCTTGAGGTCCACGACTTGCACCACTTCGATGGGTTCCCCGGCGTTCATAGGTTCTTCGCTAACGGCGTGCCAGTACTCGCCGTGCACGAAGACCTGGCCTTCAGGTTTGAGGTCGGTGCGGGCCACGCCCCTTTCCCCCACCATGCCGGCGCTTCCCGTCATGGTGCGCCGCAGATGGCTGCGGAAGACGATTCCCGCCACCGCGATGAAGAAGAGCGACACCGTCAGCACCGTGGGAATCAACACGCTCCAGGAGATGGACATTCCCGGCTTCTCCCCGCGAAACAGCATGAGGGCCCCGAAGAACAGACTGGCCACCCCGGCCAGGGACAGCAGCCCGTAGCTGGTGACCTTGAACTCCAGGATGAAAAAGATAAAGGACAGGATAATCAGGAGGATCCCGATGTAATTGATGGGCAGGGTCTGAAAGGCGAAGAAGGCCAGGAGCAGGCAGATGGCCCCTATCACCCCGGGAAGCACCACCCCGGGGTGGGCCATCTCGAAGTAGAGGCCGGCCAGGCCGATCATCATCAGGATGAAGGCGATATTGGGGTCGGCGATGTACTTGAGCACCCGGAACCGCAGCCCTTCGGGGATTTCCTTAACCGGGACGCCGGCGGTTTTAAGGACCAGGGTTTTCCCACCCACCGCCACCCGCCGGCCGTTGATCTTGGCGAGCAGGTCCTCCAGGTTGTCGGCCACCACGTCGATGACCTTGAGCTTCAGGGCTTCGGAGGCCGGGATGGAGACGCTCTGGCGGATGGCTTTTTCCATCCAGTCGGGATTGCGGCCCTTCTCTTCGGCCAGGGCCCGGCCGTAGGCCACGAAATCGTTGACCACCTTCTTCTCCATGGTCTTATCCATCTTCGCCCCCATGCCGATGGACACGGGATGGGCGGCCCCGATATTGGTGCCCGGGGCCATGGCGGCCACTTCCGCCGCGATGGTGATAAAAACCCCGGCCGAGGCGGCCCTGCCCCCCCGGGGATAGACGTACACCACCACCGGCACCTTGGAACCGGCGATGGCCTGGACAATCTGCCGCATGGAGGCATCCAGCCCGCCCGGGGTATCCAGTTCGATCACCAGGGCCTCGGCGTTCTCGGCTTCCGCCATGCGGATGCCTTCCACGATAAATTCCGCCAGGCCCGGGTTGACGGAGCCCACCGCTTTCAGCACGTAAACCGCCCGGTCGCCGGCCGCGGGACCAGTGGCGATGAAGCCCACCATGGACAGAACCAACGCCCCAAGGGCTATGAGGATGAGCCTGAAAGTCTGTTTCATAAATAATTCATAAATATAGTGATCTATAAATTTTATTATATCCCCCCTTTCCTAAAGGGGGGTAGGAGGGATTATAAATAAGCCACTTGATATTTCCCCTAATCCCAATGCTGTTCACTTAAGCACCGAGTATTCATCTCTTTTGTCATTCTGAGGGAGCCAAAGGCGACCGAAGAATCTCTAAATACGAGATGCTTCGCTGCGCTCAGCATGACCAGAAGACGGCAAAAATGTAGGGTGGGCACTGCCCACCAATTCCTTAGAAAAGAACCGCTTAAGTGAACCGTATTGGGTTTAAAACCACTTTGCCCTCAGACAATATTCTAGGTAACGCTGCCTTAATCCTCTTCATGGGAAGCCAGATACTCCAGGACCTGCTGCATATCCGCCCAGGTCTTATGCCTTTCCTTGGGGAACCTGAGGAGATAGGAGGGGTGGAAGGTGGGCATCACCTGGATGTGGTCGTAACGCTGCCAGCGCCCCCGGAGTCGGGTCAGGGGCTCTTTGGTCCCCAGCAAGGCTTGGGTGGCCACCCGTCCCAAGGTCACGATCACCCGGGGCCGCACCGCCCTGATCTGCTTCAGGAGAAAGGGCAGGCAGGCTTCGATCTCGTCGGGCTCCGGCTCCCGGTTTTCCGGGGGGCGGCTTTTCACCACGTTGGTGATGTAAACCTCGTCCCGGCGCAGCCCCAGTTTGCTCAGGAGATTGTTCAGGAGCTGCCCCGCGGCCCCCACGAAAGGCAGGCCCTGCAGGTCTTCCTCCGCCCCCGGCGCCTCGCCGATGAACATCAGGGCCGCGTCCGGGTTGCCGTCCCCGAAGACCAGTTTGTTGGCCCCGGGGTAAAGCTTGCACCTCCGGCACTTCCCCATTTCCTCCCGGATCTCCTCCAGAGTGGGGATCATTTCTTCTTTAACCGGCTCGCCCGGGGATTTCGCCGCGACTTTCCCGGGGAGCCCCTTGAGCCCCAGACGCCTCTGATAGCGCAGCCACTGGGACAGCCCCGCCACCAACTCCTGTAACTCCAGAACCGGGTTCTCAGGCACTCACCGTCTCCCGCCGCCCCGCCAGCAGTCCGGCCACCCGGTCCAAAATCCGCTCCGCCACTTCTTCCTTGCTGAGCAAAGGCAGACGCACCGCCTCGCCTTCCCGGGCGATGACGGTGACTTCGTTGGTGTCCACCTGGAAGCCGGAATCCGGCTGATTGACGTCGTTGGCCACAATGAGATCCAGGTTTTTCTCCCGCATCTTGCGGCGGGCCTCGGCTTCCAGATCATGGGTCTCCGCCGCGAAGCCCACCACAATTTGCCGGTTCTTGAGGGGACTCACGCTTTTCAGGATATCGGGGTTTTGGGTCAGGTGGAACTGCATCTCCACCTTTATCCGCTTGATCTTTCTGATTTCCGAGAGGGTGGGCCGGTAGTCGCCCACCGCGGCGGCCATCAGCAATACGTCCACGCTCGGGAACCGGGCCAGCACCGCTTCCTCCATTTCCCTGGCCGACCTTACCGGCACCAGTTCCACCCCATACGGCGCCGGCAAAGCAGTGGGGCCGCTGATCAGGCAGACCTCCGCGCCCCGGCGCCACGCCACCCGGGCCAGGGCATAGCCTTGCTTGCCGCTGGAGCGGTTGGTGAGAAACCGCACCGGGTCAAAGTCCTCGTGCGTGGGCCCCGCGGTGACCAGCACCCGGCCACCGGCCAGATCCTGGGGGCTCACCAGGCGGGCGGCAGCCTCTACGATAACCTCCGGTTCCGGCAGCCGGCCCAGACCCACTGCGCCGCAGGCCAACTCCCCGGCCCCCGGCTCCATCACTTGAAAGCCCCGGGCCCGGAGGCGGTCCAGGTTCTCCTGCACCACCGGGTTCTTCCACATCTCCACGTTCATGGCCGGACAGAGCAGCACCGGTTTGGTGGCCGCCAGCATCACGGTGGTAAGCAAATCGTCGCCGATCCCCGCGGCCAGCTTGCCCAGGAGATTGGCGGTGGCCGGCGCCAGCACGATGGCGTCCACCTCCTGCCCCAAGGCCACGTGCTCCAGCGGCTCGCTCCCGGGCCCGAACATGGCGGCGGCCACCTTCTCGCCGGTCAAGGCCTGAAAAGTGAGGGGACCCACAAACTCCTGGGCCGCCCGGGTCATCACCACCTTGACCTGCGCCCCGGCGCAGATCAGCCGCCGGGCCAACTCCGCGGCCTTGTACGCCGCAATGCCGCCGGACACCCCTAACAAAATGCGCTTGCCGGTGAAGATCATAATGTCGCCCTTTTTTCAGGGGAGGGGGCCAGGGGCCACTTACGAAAAAGCCCCATCCCCCTCCCCTGAAACCCCTCCCCCAACCCCTTAAGGTTGTCTTTCGCCGGTGAAGGCGGGGCCTTAGGCCCCGCCTTCACCGGCGCCCATTTCAGGGTTGGGAGGGGGTTTGGGGGAGGGCAGGGACTTTTGTCCCTGGCCCTCCCCCAAAAATCCATCCTCAGAAAAACGGGTTGTACTGCTTCTCCTGGCCCACGGTGGTGACGGGGCCGTGGCCCGGAAAGACGGTATAGTTATCTCCCAGGGGAAAGATTTTGGTGCGCACCGCGTTGATCAGGGCGTCGTAGTTTCCGCCGGGGAAGTCGGTGCGGCCGATGGACCCGGCGAACAGCAGGTCGCCGGCGTAGACGTAGGTGTGGTCCTCCAGCACCAGGCTGATGCCTCCCGGGGTATGTCCCGGGGTATGCAGGACTTGCAGCCGGTATTTTCCGAAGGTAAGGACGTCGCCCTCTTTTAGCAGGATGTCGGCCTGAGAGGTGCGCATGCGGTTGCCCGTGAAGAACATGGCTTCCGCCGACGGCTTTATCAGCATCTGGGCGTCGGCTTCGTGGATGGCGATTTGGGCGCCGGTGGCGTCTTTCAGGGGCTGGTTGGCGTCCACGTGGTCAAAGTGCCCGTGGGTGTCAATGATGTATTTCAGCTTGAACTGGTTCCGTTGCAAAACATCTAGGATTTCTTCATCATCGCCGCCGGGGTCGATGACCACCGCTTCCTTGGTCTCCTCGTCGGCCAGGATGTAGCAGTTGACCTCCAGTAAACCCACCGCCAGGGCCTTTTGGATCATTGAGCCTCCAGTTATGTTATCTACAATTTGTCGCAGGCGGCACAACGGAGTGTGCCCTTTTATAGTAAAGCCTTTAGAATGCTCGTTCCCAAGCTCTTGCTTGGGAACGTCAATTTTTAGCCCAAGCTCTGCTTGGGCACCTTAATCAGGTGCCTTATAGGTCGCCCCTAATTTGTTAGCTCAGAAAAAATCGCACTCCCTGGACGCCGAAGTAGCCGCCGAAACCGAAGAGAAAAACGCCGCACCCGGCCAGAAAGCCCCGGTAGTACTTATCCGAGAGGAAGTGCCGCCCCCGGGCCACGGCGCCGGAGACCAGGGTGTACCAGGCGAAGTCGGCCAGGATGTGCCCCAGGTAGAAGAGGGCCACCCCGACGAACCCGTATTTCATGGAAAACATCACGTAACCCAGGCCGATGGTGAGCCACCAGATGAGCCAGTAGGGGTTGGCCACACTCATGAGCACCCCCGCGGCCACCGGGTGCAGGCCGGAGGTGGACCCGGCGCTGAATTCCAGGTGGCTGTGCCGGGAGGCCTTGAGGAGCCCCGCGCCCATCCAGCCCAGCATGCCGGCGCCTAACACCCCCACGGTGCCCAGCACCACGGGCCGGTGCAGCCAAGACCCCCACCCCGGCCAGGAGCAGCAAGACCAGGGCCGCTTCCAGCAGGGCGTGGCCCACCATGAGCAGGGGGCCGGCCCAGAAGCCCCGGCGGGCCGCCTCGCCCACGGTCACGGTGAGCAGCGGCCCCGGCATCAAGGCCCCGGAGAGGGCCACGATGAAGGAGGTCACCGGGATGCCGGCCAACAGCCACAGTTGCATAAATTTCCTTCCCTTTCCACCGGGTCGTCAATATAATATCCTACCATATAGGTGCTCCATAAACCAAGGTAAAATCAAGGAGATGGCCGGTCCGGCGAGCTTCCCTCCAAAGTAGCGCCGGTTTCTGTAGGGGCGCACCTGCGTGTCCGCCCTCGAGGGCGCACACTTGGTGCGCCCCTGCACTTCCCCGCCACAGGAATGCGGCAGTTGGCATTAAATCAAGGAAAAATCTCCCCCAAAAAGAAGACCCGTACCAGCGCCTTCGGCACCCCGGGCCGCATCTCCCACGATTCCTCCTCGTTTTATGCCGGCAGGCTCTATTCCCAGGCCCCTCAGGAACAAGCGGTGGCCTACCAGGAGAACCCGGTGCCCATGGAACATCTGGATAAAATTTTCTGCCAGTCCTCGGAAGAGATGGCGGAGCTGCCGGAGAACAGCGTCCACCTCATGGTCACTTCGCCCCCCTACAACGTGGGGAAGGAATACGACCAGGACTTCACCCTGGAGGAGTACCTGGAGTTTTTGAGCCGGGTGTGGCGGGAGGTGCACCGGGTCCTGGTGCCCGGGGGGCGGGCCTGCGTCAACGTGGCCAACCTGGGGCGCAAGCCCTATATTCCGCTGCATTCTTACATCATCGGGGCATGCAGGAACAGGGTTTCCTCATGCGCGGCGAGATCATCTGGAACAAGGCGGCCAGCGCCTCCCCGTCCACCGCCTGGGGCAGCTGGCGCTCCCCGGCCAACCCCACGCTGCGGGACGTGCATGAATACATCCTGGTGTTTTCTAAAGGAGCTTTCGCCCGAAAAAACCCTCACAAAAATCGGCCCACCATCTCCCGGGACGAGTTTTTGGAGTTTACCAAGAGTATCTGGACCTTTCCCGCGGTGTCGGCCCGGAGCGTGGGCCACCCGGCGCCCTTCCCGGTGGAGCTGCCCCAGCGCCTCATTCAGCTTTACACTTACGAGGGCGAAGCGGTCCTGGACCCTTTCATGGGCTCGGGCCAGTCGGCCATCGCCGCCCTGAACGGCAACCGGCGCTATGTGGGCTACGAGGTGGAGCCGGAGTATGTCCGCCTGGCGGAGAAGCGCGTAAGGCAGTTCATCCTGGAATTTAAGTCCCCACCCTTCTTGACCTGATTATTGAAGGATAGCAGGCAAATGGTAAGGCAGTTCATCGTGAATTTAGTTCCCACCCTTCTTGACCTGATTATTGAAGGATAGCAGGCAAATGTAGGGTGCGCCGGGCGCACCCCACTTACTCACCCATAAGGGGTTGGAGGGAGTTTGAGGGAAGGGGCAGGGGCCACTTACGAAAAAGTCCCTGGCCCCCTCCCTCAACCGAACAAAAAGGTGGGCCTTGCCCACCCTACACGGAAAAAATTAAATGGATAAAATCATCATTGAAGGCGGGGTGCCGCTACAAGGTAAGGTGCCCATCAGCGGGGCCAAGAACGCGGCGCTGCCCATCCTGGCCGCCACGCTGCTGGCCCCCGGCGAGCACATTCTCATCAACGTGCCGCCCCTGGCGGACATCCGCACCACCAAACGGCTCCTGGGCACTTTGGGGGTGAGCTTCCAGGAAGGCGAGGCCCCCCCGGACGAGCCCGGCGGGGTGCCGTGGGAGAGTCCGCCCCTCAAGGTGGACACCCGCAACCTCACCGGCTGGGAGGCCCCCTACGACCTGGTGAAAACCATGCGGGCTTCGGTCCTGGTCCTGGGGCCCCTGGTGGCCCGGGAGCGCCGGGCCCGGGTGTCGCTGCCCGGCGGCTGCGCCATCGGCGCCCGGCCCATCAACCTGCACCTCAAGGGCCTGGAGGCCATGGGGGTGAAGATCCACCTCAGCCAGGGGTACGTGGAGGCCGACGCCCGGCGCCTTAAGGGCGCCGAGATCTATTTTGAGACCCCCACGGTTACCGGCACCGAAAACCTGATGATGGCCGCCACCCTGGCCAAGGGCACCACGGTCATCAAAAATGCCGCCATGGAACCGGAAGTGGGGGATTTGGCCCGGTTTCTCATGTCCATGGGGGCCCGCATCGAGGGCATCGACACCGATATCCTCACCATCCACGGGGTCAAGGAACTACGCCCCACCACCTACACCATCATGAGCGACCGCATTGAGGCCGGCACGTATCTCGCGGCCGCGGCCATCACCAACGGGGAGGTCACCCTGGTGAACGCCCCGGTGCCCCACCTCACCGCCATCATGGGCAAGTTTACGGAAGCGGGGGTGCGCCTCACCGTGGAACCGGGCCGCCTCACCGTCCACCCGGGAGGCACCCTCACGGGGGTGGACATCCGCACCCTCCCCTACCCCGGCTTCCCCACCGATATGCAGGCCCAGTTCATGGCCCTCATGTCCCTGGCCCGGGGGGCCTCGGTCATCACCGAAACCATCTTCGAGAACCGCTACATGCACGTGAGCGAACTGCGACGCCTGGGCGCGGACATCAACGTCTCCGGCAACCTGGCGGTGGTGCGGGGCCGGCGCCAACTCCAGGGCGCGCCGGTCATGGCCACGGACTTGCGGGCCAGCGCCTCCCTGGTGGTAGGCGGGCTGGCCGCGGAGGGGACCACCGAGATCCTGCGGGTCTACCACCTGGACCGGGGCTACGCCCACCTGGTGGAAAAACTGGCGGCTCTAGGCGCCCGCATCAGGCGGGTGGCGGGGTAAAACGATTCACCACAGAGACCCAAAGAACACAGAGAAATACCAATAAAATATTTTCAGGGGCGCTGCGGGCAGCGCCCCTATTTATTTAACTCTGTGTCCTCTGTGCCTCTGTGGTGAATCATTACTCCATCAATTCGCGGAAAGACTCGATGGACGGAAAGTCCGGGTGGGCTTCGGGGCCTTGCTGCGAGCTGGATTTGGCTTTAAAGTAGCAATACTTGATGCCAAACTGCCGGGCCGCGGCCAGGGCTTCGGCGTTGTCGTCCACCAGCAGGGCTTGCCAGGGCGCAAACCCCAGGCGTTCCTGCAGGATCTGCCAAAAGAAATGGTCCTCCTTGGGGGTTCCCAGGTCAAAGGAGGAAATCACCTCGTCAAAATAGCCCAGGAGCCCCACGTGGCTCATCTTCAGGCTCAGCGTCTTGTAGTGGGCGTTGGTCACCAGGGCCACCTGCTTCCCTTGGGCCCGCAGGAACTTCAGGAAATCCTCGGCGTCCGGGTGCACCTCGATGAGGTGGCGGATGCCTTCCTTCAAGGCGGGGATGTCCAGGTCCAGTTCCCGGGACCAGAAGTCGATGTCCGTCCAATTGAGGGTGCCTTCCTCTTTCTTATAACGGGCGAACACCAAATCCCGGGCGTCCGCCAGCGATAACCCCCGGCGCAGGGCGTATTGCTCCGGCACCAGGGTCTCCCAGAAATAATCGTCAAAATGCTTGTCCAACAGGGTGCCGTCCATGTCCAGGAGCACCCAGGTAATCTCGTGCCAGGGAAAAGTCATCAGCCATCCTTCCTGAGGTAGATTCGCTACCTGTATTTATAGAATTTCCGCATATTTTTCAAGGACTAAGCCCTTGACCGACAGAAGATTGGTGATTATTAAAATTAATTAGAAATGCAAACATGAGGAGGCTAATCATGCCTATTGTAACTTTTCAAGACCCCAACTGGGAACCCTACCGGGAAATGGACCGACTCCAGCGCCGGATGAGCCGCCTCTTTGAGGAGGCTTACGGCCCCGGGCTGGCCCCCTGGCGCTCCGGGGTTTATCCCCTGTTAAACATCTCCGAAGATCAGGATAATCTTTATGTGCGCGCCGAGCTGCCCGGGATCAAACCGGAGGCTCTGCAAATCACCGTCCATGAGGGCAACCTGATCCTCCGGGGCGAACGCCAGATCCCCACCGAGGAAAAGCAGGTCAACTACCACCGCCGGGAACGGGAAGCCGGTTTCTTCCGCCGGGTGATCCGCCTGCCCATGGCGGTGAACCCCGCCAAGGTGGAGGCCGCGTACAAAAACGGCATCCTGACCATCAAGATGGTCAAGCCCGCAGAGGCCAAACCCCGCCAGATTAAGGTTAAGGCGGTGTGAAGGAGATAATCATGGCTGAAGAAAAAGAACTGAAACCGAGAGTCAAAGAAGAGGCGCCGGCCAAGGGCGAACGGGTCCGGCCCGGCCGGGTCTTTCTGCCGGCAGTGGACATCTTTGAAACCCCCGAGGCCCTGACCCTGGTGGCCGACATGCCCGGCGTGCCCCCCGATAAGATCACGGTGGACGTCCGGGATAATCACCTGATCATCAGCGGCGATCTGGCCCCTCCCCTGGGGGAAAAGGAGAACATGCTGGTGCAGGAGTACTACACCGGGGACTTCTACCGGGAATTCCACCTGGGCTCCACCATCGACCAGACCCGTATCGAAGCCACCATGAAAGACGGGGTGCTGCGACTGCTGCTCCCCAAAGTGGCCAAGGCCCAACCCCGGAAGATCGAGGTGAAGGTGGCCTGATTTTTACCACAGAGGCACAGAGAACCCAGAGAAAAAAATAACAGGGGCACTGCCAAGCAGTGCCCCTGTATTTTTCTATTAGTCTCTGTGCTCTCTGTGTCTCTGTGGTTAATTTTATTAAAACCCCACCGCCACTGCCTCTTCTTCGGCCAGGGGGTCGAAGCGGGTAAATTTCTTCTCAAAGTGCAGTTTGATCTTGCCGGTGGGGCCGTTGCGCTGCTTGCCCACGATCACCTCGGCCTTGCCCTGGTCCGGGGAATCCTCCCGGTAAACTTCGTCCCGGTAGATGAAGATGATGACGTCGGCGTCCTGCTCGATGGCCCCGGACTCCCGCAGATCCGCCAGTTGGGGGCGCTTGTTGGGGCGCTCCTCCACCCGCCGGTTGAGCTGGGACAGCGCCATGACCGGCACGTCCAGCTCTTTGGCCAGGGCCTTCAGGGACCGGGAAATCTCCGAGATCTCCTGCTCCCGGCTGGGGGCGTCGTGTCTGCCCCGCATGAGCTGCAGGTAGTCGATGATCACCAGTCCCAGCTTGCCGTCGGCCTTGAGCCGGCGGGCCTTGGCCCGGATGTCCAGGACGGTGGCCGCCGGGGTGTCGTCGATGAACAGATGGCAATCCAACAGATTGCCGGCCGCGGTCTGCAGCGCGGCCCATTCCTGGGTGCTCAGGAAGGCGCGCCGCAAATTGGAAGCGTCCACCCTGCCTTCACTGCTGAGCAAGCGGCGCACCAATTGCTCCTTGGACATTTCCAGGGAGAAAAAGGCCACCGGCACCTGGGGCTTGTAGGCGGCGTTGTAGGCGATGTTCAGGGCCAGGGCGGTCTTGCCCATGCTGGGCCGGGCTGCCAGGACGATGAGGTCGCCGTTTTGAAACCCGGCGGTCAGGTTATCCAGGTCGTTGAACCCTGAAGGCACCCCGGTGATGCGCCCCGCCTCCCGGTGCCAGATGGCCTCCAGGTGGGCGATCTCCTGTTCCACCAGGGCCGCCACCGGCTTGAAGCCCGGGCGGATCTTGGATTCGGCCACCGCGAAGACCTTCTGCTCGGCGGCGTCCAGGAAGCCGCGCACGTCCTCTACGGCCGAGAAACACTGGCTGGCGATCTCCTGGGTGGTGTCCAGGAGGCGCCGCAGGATGGCCTTATCGTGCACCAGATGGGCGTAATAGTCGGCGTTGGTGGCAAACCCCACCTGCTCGCTGAGGCTGGCCAGGAAGACGGGGCCGCCGGCCCCCTCCAGCTGGCCCCGCTCTTTGAGGAGCGCGGTGACGGTGACCAGGTCCACGGGCTCCCCCCGGCCGTAGAGGTCCAGCATGGCCTGATAGATGCGGCCGTGGGCCTCCCGATAGAAATCCGGGGGCTCCAGCAAATCCGCCACCCGGTCCAGGACCTCCGGGCGCACCAGGATGGCCCCCAGCACCGAC
The DNA here is from genome assembly GCA_963790655.1 of uncultured delta proteobacterium. GTDB lineage: Bacteria > Desulfobacterota > Desulfobaccia > Desulfobaccales > 0-14-0-80-60-11 > DASWLF01. Next base: position 310,229 of record CAWBPT010000013.1, read on the forward strand.
TGCTCCGCCTCGGGGTTGGCCGGGGGAGTGTAGCCGCCGGGCGGCGGAGTCTCCGCGGCGGCGGACATACGCCTTCCTACTCTAGCCATTTTTACTCCATTTTTTGCTATTCAAGGTTGCCATGGCGTCGCTGGCCCTAATTTTCCTACGGGGAAAATCATACTAGAATATTTGGGGGCTGCAAGCCGGTCTTGCACCCTGGGTCCGGTTTTTCAAAAATTGAGCAGTACCGAGATGCAAGCCTTTTACGGGAAACGATGCCTAGGCGGCTTCATGAAGCTCGTTACACAACGTTATTCTATGATTTACGCTATAACCTACCGAGAACCGGCATCACTTGCCGGAAAGAGCACGTGGAGCAAAGGAAAGCCGGGGTTTGCCGGGTCCCCTGCCAAGTAATGTAGGGGCGCACCTGCGTGTGCGCCCTCAATCTAGGGCGGACACATAGGTCCGCCCCTACCAGGAAAATTCCGTTCGACCCCAACTCGCTCTTGCACGACATGCCCCACAGGCGCCACGCGCGTAGGGGCGGTTCGCGAACCGCCCCTACAGATGCAACCTATAACTTTGCGGAGCAGGCATTGGCTGGCAGTATCAGGCGGAACTTTTGGCCTAGATGGCCCAGCTTGTCAAACAAACCTTATGGGATTGGGGGTGGGGGTTCGGGGGAGGGGTAAGGGCCACTTACGAAAAAGCCCTTAGCCCCCTCCCCCGAAAATCTCATCTCACTCGCTCTCGGCCACCACTTCCACGGTGATTTGGCCCTTCACTTCCGGGGCCAGGCGCACCGTCACTTCGTAGGCGCCCAGTTGCTTGATGGGTTCCGGCAGTTCGATCTGCTTCTTTTCCACGACGTAGCCCTTCTCGGCCATGGCTTCGGCGATCATGCTCGCGGTGACGGAGCCGTAAAGGCGCTCACCCTCTCCCACCCGTTGGGCAATGGTGACTGACACCCCTTGCAGATGGGCCACCTGGACCAGGGCCGCTTCCCGCTCCCGGTCCTGGAGCTGGGCGTACTTGCTCTTGGCCTGCTCGATCCGGGTGAGATTTCCCGGGGTAGCTTCCACCGCCTTGCCCTGGGGAATGAGAAAATTGCGGGCGTAGCCCCGGGCCACCTCCACCACGGCGCCCATGGCGCCCAGGGCGCTAACGTCTTCGGTCAGAATTATTTTCACTTAAAAACCTCCTCAGGCGTCCCGGGGCCGGTGCAAGCGGCGAAAATCGAGCCACAGGTCCAACAGGCCCAGGGTGATAATCAGGAAGAAAAACGGGTTCAAGAATAGCAACGGATAACCGATCATCCTCATAAACCGGGGCAGCGAAAAGCGGTGGAACCAGGCGGCCACCACCGCCACCCCCTGGCAAAAATAGAGCAGGGCCAGCACCAGCAGCAGGTTCAGGCTCAGGGACCGCAGCCCGCTTACCGGTATCAGCAGCAGGAACCCGGTTCCCAGGACCACGAAAATGAGCCATTCGGGGGCGGCCCAGAAGAAGAGCGGTGGTTCCGGCTTGCCCCAGCCCAGGAGCAGGGCGATTTGTCTGGCCAGGATGACGTTGAGCCAGGCTACCAGGCCGGTGTTGGCCACCACCAATCCCGGCAGCAGGCGCCGCACCAGGGCCTCCAGGTCTTCCTGGGAAACCCCCGGCAAGACCGGGGACGACCCGCCCTGGGCGTCACCCAGGACCTGGTGCACCGTGGCCATGATCTCCGAGCTTTTCTGGGCCAAAACGGCCAGGGGGCTGATCCCGGCAAACAGGGCCTGGCCCAACACCAGCAACAGGGCGGTGGCGCTCAGGGCCGCCACCGTCAGGAAGATGGCCCGGGGCGGCGGCATCCCCCGCTCCTTCAGGGTGCTCAGCAGGACCCCCATGAGGAGCAGGCTCTCGAATCCCAGGTTTTCCCAGATGATTTCCAGGCCGGGTTTCAGAGAAAAGATGCCCAGGGCCGTCACCAGGGCCAGCAACAGGGCGCCCCGGCCCCCCAACCGCCAGCCCGCCACCACCACCGGCAGCGGCGCCAGGATTCCCGCCAGCAGGAAAACCACGGGATTAAAGCGGGCCCCGAAGAATAACAGCAGCAGAACGGCCAGGCAGGCGAGCCAAACGGAGAGACCCCGGCCCACTAGCAATTAAATCCTCCAGTCCTCAGGGAGAGGGTGGCGCTAACGGAATATAGGGAATCAGGGCCAGTAGCCGGGCCTGCTTGATGGCGCGGGTGACCCGCCGCTGATGGCGGGCGCAGTTCCCCGAAATCCGCCGGGGGATGATCTTCCCCCGCTCCGTCACAAACTGCCTCAGAGTGTTGACATCCTTATAGTCGATGAGCAGCGCGGCATCCACGCAAAAGCGGCAGACCTTGCGCCGGACATAGAACTGTTTCCGTTTGCGGCGAGGCATTACAGGCAACGGTTATTCCTCCTCCTGGGCTGGGGTAGCGGGTTCCGCGGGAACCTCGGGAGGGGCGGCGGCAACCGCGGCGGCCGGTGGGGGCGCCGGGGCTTCAGCTTCCGGAGGAGCCGGAGCCGCCTTCTGGGCCCTGGCGTCGATCTCGGCCTGCAGAGCCTCCAGGTTTACCTTGTCGGATTTCTTGACGGTGAGGTAGCGAATGATGCGGTCGTCGATGCGGTAATTACGTTCCAGTTCCTTGACCGTCTCCGGCGTCCCGGCAAAATCGGCTAAAATATAGTAGCCCCGGGCGACGCTTTTGACCTTGTAGGCCAGCTTTTTGCGGCCCCATTCGTCCACCCCCACCACAGTTCCACCCTGGGCGGAGATGATACGGGTGAACTTGTCGATGGCGGATTTCACTTCTTCGTCCGAGAGGTCGCCGTCGACCACCCAGACCGATTCATAGCGGCGCATTCTTCCTCCTTATGGGTATTTGCTCCGGTGCCCTGGGCCCGGAGCAAGGAGAGTCAATTTAATTATTTACCAAAAAAGCTGCGGCTTGTCAACCAAGCCTCCAAAAGGTGTTACCCATGTCTCCGATCGTTTGTTCCCCATCTTTCCGGTCCAAACAGACTGCGGAGGGAGCGGGAGATTTAATAGGCCGGCGAACTCTTCGGAATGCCAAAGAATTGGCGGCACAGGCTTTCCAGCCTGTGCTGTCGCAAGCTAAAGCCTGCGGCTACATTTTTCATTTATCATTTTAACCGGCAATGGAAAAAACTTGCCGGACACTATTGACCTTTCCGGTTTTTCCGCAGTGCGGAAAAATGACAAAGCTTATGTAGGACAGGCGCCCTCGCCTGTCCAGGACAGCCGGGGGCGGCTGTCCTACATGGCTGATCCCTCACCGAAGGAAGACGTATCCTAAGGCATCAGGGGCTTTCACGCCTACACCGGCGCGATGCCTATGCCACTGTTTTAATTGCGACTGGTATAAAGATTTTCCCCGCCCGTGAATCCCTTCCAGTAAAGAAAAAAGGGGAAGAAGCGAAAATTTCCCTTTTCGCCTCTTCGCCCTTTCGTCCCGTCCCCCGAGGGCGCGATTCTCCGCACGCCGGCTCTACGGCGGTTAACGCACGGTGAAATAGGCGTCCCGCTGGTCGGAACCGTAGCTGCTCACCACCCGGTTGGTGACGGTATAAGTCCCGGGGGTGGCGTTGTTGGGCAGGGAGTAGGCCACGTTGTCACTGAACGTGCCGTTGGCGTTGGACACCGTGGTCTGGTAAGGCTGCCCCAACAGTTTGCCGCCAAACCGGACCTCCCGCACCAGGTTGACGGAAACCGCGGCATTATCCGGGCTCAGAATGGTGTAGGTCATCCCCAGGTTCACCTGCTGGCCCGGCGCCACCGCGGCGGGATTGGCATCAGCGCTGTCGATCCGCACCAGGTTGCCCTGGGACGGATTATAATTGTAAGACTGGGCCGCCGCCTGGCGTGACTGAATCTCGCTGTTACGGTGCTCGGCGTAGAGATAGCCGCCCACCGCCCCCAGGACACCGCCGGCGGCCGCCCCCACCCAGGCGCCGGTGGCGGCAGAGCCGGTGGCCGCGCCGATAATGGCGCCCAGGGCCGCACCGGTGGCGGCGCCGCCTAAGGCCCCGGCCCCGGCGGACCGGCCCGGGTCATAATAGCCGCTCTCGGTGGCACAGCCGGCCAGAGAGATAGAGAAGATTAATATTAACGCGAGGGTCAATAATTTCCGGGCCATCTTACCTTCCTCCTCTGGTAGCGCTTTGCGAGCCGGACTCCTATGGTGCCAGGGTGATGGTCTTTGATTAGCTTATCATTAAGTCTTTTATCGGAATATTCAAGACCTAAGTGCAGTTGTCAGTGGTCAGTGGCGGGTTATTTTCCACCGATAACGGACAACTGGCTCCTGGCTACTGGCCCCTGCCCTTCACACCTCCCGGCCCAGCGCTTCCCGGACCTGGTCCAGGATGCCGTTGACAAAGGCGCCGGAGGCCTCGGTGCCGTAGCGTTTGGCCATCTCCACCGCTTCGTTGATCACCACCTTGGGAGGGATCTCGGGCTGGTAAAGCAGCTCGAATATCGCCAGCCTCAGGAGGTTGCGGTCCACCACGGTCATGCGCTCCAACCGCCAGTGCTCGGAGTGCCGGGCGATGAGGGCGTCCAGTTCCAGAAGGTGCGCCGCCACCCCGGCCACCAGCTCCTGCAGGAAGGCCGGGACCTCCCCTGCTTTCTGGAAATGGCGCCAGAAGCGTTCCAGGTCCTCCGGCCCGCGTCCCTCGGAAAACTCGGCCTGGTAGAGAAACTGCAGGGCCCATTCCCGGCAGCGGCTGCGGGAATAAGCCGCCAAAAATGTCAGCCCCCCAACTCGGTGAGGAGGTTGACCATTTCCATGGCCGCGTCGGCCGCCGCCGAGCCTTTGTTGCCCGCCTTGCTGCCGGCCCGCTCCACGGCCTGCTCCAGGGTGTCGGTGGTGAGGATCCCGAAGGACATGGGCACCCCGGTGTCCAGACTCACCTGGGCGATGCCCTTGCTCACCTCCGCGGCCACGTAATCGAAGTGGGGGGTGGAGCCCCGGATCACCGCGCCCAGGCAGATGACCGCGTGGTAGCTTTTGGCCTGGGCCAGGCGCTTGGCCGCCAGGGGGATCTCCCAGGCCCCCGGCACCCGCACCAGGGTGAGGTCCTCCTCCCGAACCCCTTTGCGCCGCAGGCTGTCCAGGGCGCCTTCCAGGAGGCGCTCGGTGATGAAAGAATTGAAGCGGCTGACCACCAGGGCGAATTTCAACCCTTCGCCGATGAGCTTGCCTTCTACGGTGCGCATCGCTCCCCCTTTTCTTGGGCGGTTTCAGTTATCAAGAAGCTGCTTCGCTTTCCAGAACTCTTGGGGGGCAAGGTAAAAAGGCGAAAGGGTGAAAAGGATAAAAAATTGTTTCTTATTCGGTTCCTTTTCCCCTTTTTCCCTTTTCCCCTTTTCGCCCTTTATTTATTCCACCAACTTCAACATATGCCCCATCTTCTGGCACTTGGTCTTGAGATAGTTGCGATTCACCCGGTTGGGGGGAATCTCCAGGGACACCCGCTCCACCATCTTGAGGCCGTAGCCTTCCAGGCCGATGATCTTCTTGGGATTGTTGGTCATCAGGCGCATCTGGCGCACCCCCAGGTCCCGGAGGATCTGGGCCCCGATGCCGTAGTCCCTGAGGTCCGCCTTGAACCCCAGGGCTTCGTTGGCCTCCACCGTGTCGGCCCCCTGGTCCTGCAGCTCGTAGGCCCGGAGCTTGTTCACCAAGCCGATGCCCCGCCCCTCCTGGTGCATGTAGAGGATGACGCCCTTGCCTTCGGACTCCACCAGCTCCATGGCGGCCTCCAGCTGGTCGCCGCAGTCGCACCTGAGGGAGTGGAACACGTCCCCGGTGACACATTCCGAGTGGACCCGCACCAGCACGGGTTCATCGGGGTTGATCTCGCCTTTCACCAGGGCCACGTGCTGGTTGTCGTCCACGTCGTTGTCGTAGGCGATGGCGGTGAACTCGCCGATATAGGTAGGCAGCTTGACGGTGGCCCGGCGGTGCACAAAGGACTCGTGCTTCAAACGGTAGGCCACCAGGTCGGCGATGGTGGCGATCTTGAGATGGTGCTCCTCGGCGAATTTCTCCAGGTCCGGCATCCGGGCCATGGTGCCGTCATCTTTCATGATTTCGCAGATGACCGCAGCGTTCCTCAGGCCGGCCAGGCGGGTCAGGTCCACGGAGCCCTCGGTCTGCCCGGTGCGCACCAATACCCCGCCTTTGCGGGCCCGGATGGGGAACACGTGGCCCGGGCTCACCACGTCTTCGGGCCGGGCGTTGTCGGCCGCTGCCGTGAGGATGGTGGTGGCCCGATCCGCGGCGGAAATCCCGGTGGTCACGCCCCGCCGGGCCTCGATGGAGACGCAGAACGCGGTCTTAAAGCCCGACTGGTTGTCCCGCACCATCTGGGGCAGCTGGAGCCGCTCCACCATCTGGGAGTCCATGGCCAGGCAGATGAGCCCCCGGCCGTAGCGGGCCATGAAATTGATGGCCTCGGGGGTCACCAGCTCCGCGGCCATGGTCAGGTCGCCTTCGTTCTCCCGGTCCTCGTCGTCCACCAGGATGATCATCTTCCCCTGGCGAATGTCTGCGATGGCTGCTTCTATGGGTGCAACTGCCATGTTCTTATCCGTTTTTCGTTTTTGGTTTTTCGTTTTTCGCTTTTAGATAGAAGCCTGTGGTCTCTTTTGCCGGTGCAACGGCCTCAGCAGGGGCTTTTAAGCTGACCGCTGAAAGCTGACTGCTGACCGCTTTTATAAAAATCCGTGCCGGGCCAGCAACTCCGCGGTGACCCCCTCCCCCGGCGGCAAGTCCTTCCCCAGCAGCCGGGCCACGTATTTGCCGATGAGGTCCGTCTCCAGGTTGACCCGGTCCCCCACCTTTAGGGCGGCCAGGGTGGTTTCCTTGGCGGTGAAGGGGATGATGTTCACGGTAAAGGCGTTCCCCTGGCAGGCGTTCACGGTGAGGGAGACCCCGTCCACCGCGATGGAGCCTTTTTCGATGACGAAGCGGCTCAAGGCCGGAGGCAGCTCGATTTTCAGCTGGAAATGATGCGCGCCTTCCCGGCGCTCCTTGACCACCCCCACGCCGTCCACGTGGCCGGTGACCAGGTGGCCGCCCAGGCGGTCTCCCAAGCGCAGGGACCTTTCTAAGTTTACCCGGTCCCCCGCCTTTTTCAAGGGGAAAGTGGTGCGGGCCACGGTCTCCGGGGATACTTCAAAGGCGGCGCTGGGGGGCGTCAGGGCCACCACCGTCAGGCAGGCGCCGGCCACCGCCACCGACTCCCCCAGGGTGAGTTCGGAGGCGGGAAACGACGTCTTCACCGTGAGGCGCAGCCCTTCCGCCATGGGCGTGAGGCCCGTGATCTCCCCGGTTCCTTCCACCAGACCGGTAAACATGGAGCATCACCCTGCGCAGGCAAATTTAGTGTAATAATCTTACCTTATTACACGCCGGGAGGAAATGGCCCGGCTAAAAAAAACGGTTTCCAGGCATGGAAAAAATGATTTCAAGGATAGAAATCAATCTCGAGTAGGAGCAATATCCTTGTTCAGCATTTGAAACAATTGTCCATATCTCAGAACTTGAATTATTCAGATATTTTTATGATTTAATAATAATTCCCATAAGTTAAGAAAGGGGCATAATTTATGCAAAATATCTAAAAAACCCATGGTCCGGAGGAAGACAATGAAAAAATCAACCGCTGTTTTACTTATGTTAGCTGCTTTCATTCTGGGTTTGGTCGTCCCCGCCATGGCGGATACGGTCAACTGGAAGGGGGTGGACTGGGATAGTCCATATGGTTCCATCGCCGTGAATGGATCGGGAAATCTCGAAGTAAGCCTGACAACTCTCGATAGCGGTGATTACTATGGTGCAGCCCATTACAATACTCCTGATGCTTTTCGCGCGTATGCCACCCCCTGGGTGCAGATATCCTGGATCGACGACCTCGCTTCTAGTGCTAAGGGGAGGCTCTGGATCGAAAAGGAAGGCGAACCAAATCCTGCTTGGACATCTCCCGGCACGAGTGATACGCAATACCGGGTTTACGAATGGAATCCACACACAGATTGGGACAAGTTGACCTTATTAAGCGATAGAACCTCGGGCTCCCATACCCTTAAGGTCGGCAAGCGAAGCGATGGAAAAGTTGATTACCTGTTGGACGGAGCACTGGTATATACCTCGGACACAGCCAATATTATCTGGCCCTATTTTGGGGATGTTTACTTAGCCGGAAACGGCTCCGATTCAGGGTTAAAAGTCATTTTCACCGATTATCAAAGCGGCGATGGCTATGCCACCGTCCCCCTCCCCGGCGCGGTCTGGCTCCTGGGCTCGGGCCTGGCGGGCCTGGGGTTCTTCCGGCGCCGGCGGCAAGTGGCCCCCACGAGTTGACCTTTCCCGCCTGACCCGGTATTGGCGAGAGCGGCCCTACCGAGGCACAAGAATATGATAACAAGCAATTAAGCCATAAATCTCAAAAACTGCATTAAAGGGAGATCCATAATGAAAAAGTCCATCACTCTCGCAGCTGCTTTGATCATGATTCTTATCGCCCTTCCCGCGCAGGCTGGTACCGTCTTTGACCAGGGTTTTGAGATTGATACCTCAGGTTGGTTCACGGCTGGCGGTTATGGGACCATTGATCGCGTGCTCTCCGGTACCGGCGGCATCGATGCCAAGAGCGGTTCATACTATGCCGTGGTTAATAACGGCAACGGTGCAGGTGATTCCGCCCCCTTCACCCGCTTTGACGGCTATCGCAGCACCTGGCCGGTCGGTGGCTTTTCGGCAAGCGCAGACATTTATCTTGACCCCAATTGGGCGGTAGGCAGCGGGTTCGATTACTCCGTGGCTGCCAACGGGGCCGATGGCGCACATCGCCGGGACTTCATCTTCCACGTCGGGGAGGTTGCCGCCGGTACCCTGTTGATTGGCGCGGACAATAATACCAATTTTGCCACACGCATGGACCTCGCCAGCATTAATAACTATGCGGTTACTTCTGCAGGCTGGTACACCTTTCAGCAAAAATTTTACGATAAGGGCGGTTCCCTGGCTGTTGACCTGAACCTTTATGATGCCCTCGGAAACTTATTGTTCACCGAAACTCGCCAAGATCTTAGCGACCTGATTCCTTCCGTCGTGGGCGGCAATCGCTACGGCTGGTTCACGTTTGTCGACGTTGGAACCAATGGGTTAGCCATCGACAATACCCAACTGGATGTTGTCCCCCTCCCCGGCGCAGTCTGGCTCCTGGGCTCGGGCTTGGCAGGGTTGGCTTTCTACCGGCGGCGGTGGGGCTTGTCCCTTAGTTAGGCCTCTCCTTCTGCCCTTAAACAAGCATAGGCAGGGCCGGCAGGGCCCTGCCTTTCTTTGGTGAAAAAGTTAGTGCACCGGCCGCCCTAAGCCACTGTCACCTCTTTGTCCAGGAAGACGTCCTGGATGGCGTTGAAGAGCTGCACCCCCTCTTTCATGGGCCGCTGGAAGGTCTTGCGGCCGGAGATCAGCCCCATGCCCCCGGCCCGCTTGTTGATCACCGCGGTGCGCACCGCGTCGGCCAGGTCGTTTTTGCCCGAGCCGCCCCCGGAGTTGATGAGGCCGGCCCGCCCCATGAAGCAGTTGGCCACCTGGTAACGCACCAGGTCGATGGGGTGGTTGCCCGCCAGCTTGGTGTAGACCAACTCGTTGGTCTTGCCGAACTTGATGGCCTTGTAGCCGCCGTTCAACTCCGCCATTTTCTGTTTGATGATGTCCGCCTCGATGGTCACCCCCAGGTAGTTGGCCTGGCCGGTGAGGTCCGCGGCCGCGTGCATGTCCCCCTGGTCCGTCTTGAAGGCGGGGTTGCGCAGATAACACCACAAGATGGTGGCCATCCCCAGCTCGTGGGCAATCTTAAAGGCCTCGCTGATTTCCTGGATCTGGCGCCGGGACTCATGGGAGCCGAAATAGATGGTGGCCCCCACCGCGGTGGCCCCCAGGTCGAAGGCCTGCTCCACGCTGGCAAACAAGGTCTGATCGTAAAAATTCGGATAAGACAGCATTTCGTTATGGTTGATTTTCACGATAAACGGGATTTTATGGGCGTATTTCCGGGCCACCGCGCCCAGCACCCCCAGGGTGGAGGCCACCGCGTTGCAGCCGCCGGCCAGAGCCAGCTTGACGATGTTTTCCGGGTCGAAATACAGGGGGTTGGGGGCAAAAGAGGCGCCGGCGGAATGCTCCACGCCCTGGTCCACCGGCAGGATGGAGAGGTAGCCGGTGCCGGCCAGGCGGCCGTGGCCGAAGAGCGCCGCCAGGGAGCGCAGCACCCCCGGGGGCCGGTCGCTCCCCACCCAGACCCGGTCGATGAAATCGGGCCCGGCAGATGGAGGCTCTCCTTGGGGAACCCTTTACACGTATGCTGCAACAGGTCGTCGGCTTCTTTCCCTAACAAGGATTGAATTTTCTTGATCAAGGGCCACCTCCTGAAGGACGGTTTTCAGTTTTCGGTTTTTGGTCTGAGCCGGGAAGTAATCTTCGAAAATTTGCCTGGAAGCTATTTCAAAAACCGGCATCGCAGTGATATGTCATTCTGAGCGCCGCGAAGAATCTATTTTTTACTAGAGGTTGAAATCCATCATTGCGTTCAAGATGACGGAAAATCTAGCTTTTAAAATTAATCGATGACGGAACTTGCCAACCCGGTTTAATCTATCGGTCGATTCGCTTCTTTTCCCAACCTTACTAAATATAAGATCGTGGTGCGCTCAAGCAAGGTTTTCTTTTTCCTGCCTCGGTGGTCAAAGCCATCAAATCCAAGGCCACCTGGGCCGCCCGGCGGGAGGCGCCCGGGCCTCCCAGACGGCTAACCACCCGGGCCAGGCCCCGGCCCAGGGCCGCCAGGCGCACCGGATCGCGCACCAGCTCCAGGGCCTCCAGCGCCAGGCGCGCCGCAGTAAAATCCTCCTGGAGCAGCTCGGGGAACAGCCGCTCCCCCGCCAACAGGTTAGCCATACCCACGTGGCTTACCCGCACCAGCCAACGCGCCACCTTGAAAGTCAACGGCGACACCCGGTACACAATAATGGTGGGGGTGCCGGCCAACGCCGCCTCCACCGTGGCCGTGCCGGAAGCCACTACCGCCAAGTGCGCCGCGGCCAGGGCCTGGTAGGATTGGCCGGGAATGATTTTGAGGGGAGGGCTGTTTTGGGTGAGGGGGCTAAGGGCCAGAGGGCCCTTACCCCCTCCCCCAATCCCCCTCCCCCAATCCCTTAAGTTTTTCAGGGCAGGGGAAGTCGGGACCTCCAGGTCCCGCCTTCCCCTGCCCCCTTCCGCGGGTTGGGTGGGGGGGGTGGGGGGAGGGCAGGGAGCCTCGCTCCCTGGCCCTCCCCCCAAGTATCCCGCAACCATCTCTTCCACTATCTCCCGCGGCGCGGTGGAGGCCAGGGGGAGGATGAACTGGCATTGGGGGATGGCCTGATGGATCAATCTGGCTCCGGCCAGCATGGTGGGCAGGTGCCCCTCAATTTCGCCGGTGCGGCTGCCGGGAAGCAAGGCGATGGTGAGGCGCGCCGGGTCCAGGCCCCAGCCGGCGAGCAGTTCCCGGCGCTCCGGCCGCGGCGGCAGGGTCTCCATCAGAGGGTGGCCCACGTAGGTCACGGGCACGCCCCGTTCCCGGTAGAAATCGGCTTCGAAGGGAAAGATGACCGCCAGGCGGTCCGTAAGGCGGGCCAGGGTTCGCACCCGGTAGGTGCGCCAGGCCCAGACCTGGGGGCTGATGTAGTACATCACCGGCACCCGGTAGAATTTGGCCAGCCGGGCCACCCAGAAGTTGAAGTCCGGAAAATCCACCAGGATGGTAAGGTTGGGGCGCTCCCGCTTCAAGGCCCGTCCCAGGTCCCTGAGGGCCCGCACCACCACCGGCAGATGCCGCACCACTTCCGAGAGGCCCACCACCGCCAGCTCCGAGGCGGGGCACAGGAGGCGCACCCCCTGGGCAGCCATCTCCTCACCGCCCACCCCGAAGAACTGCGCCCGGGGCAAGCGCTCCCGGATGGCCGCCACCAGGTGGGCCGCATGCTGATCGCCGGAAGCTTCCCCGGCGACTATAAGGATTTTGGCAGGGGACGGATGGGATTTTGGGGGAGGGGCCCAGGGGCTTTTCTGTAAGTGGCCCCTGCCCCTCCCCCGACCCCCCTCCCCTACCCCCTCAAGTTTTTTCTTCGCCCGATCAATCATGCTTTTATTTCCGGCTTAACCGGCTTGATCTTACCGGCGTCTCAAAGGGGCGCCGGCATCTTATGTTGGGGGTGCGGGGGGCGGGGGGCGGGGAATTCTAAATTCCCCGGCTCCCCGCCCTCCCTCCCCTCCCCTACCCCCTGGCTTTTTTCATGGCCGCGTTGATCTCCAGGGCCAAAGCCAGAGCGGCCCGGCCGGCTTCGCCGCTGATGGCCGGCTCCTGGCCGTGTCGTACCGCGTCGACAAAGCTGATAATTTCCTTGAGCAAGATGTCTTCCTGGGGAAAGCGTTTGGTTTCCAGGGCCACCCCCGGCAGCGGCCCCAGGGCCCCCTCTTTCCGTAAGGCCACGGTCAGTTCCCGGTTTTCAAAATCCACCGCCAGGTAGGCGTCGGACTGAAAGAGGCGGAACTTGCGCATGCTTTTAAAAGACATGCGGGAGGCGGTGAGGTTGGCGATGCAGCCGTCGGCGAACTCCAGCCGCACGTTGGCCAGGTCCACCTGGTCGGTGAGCACCGAGATGCCCGCGGCCCGGATCTCGGTCACCGGGGAAGGCACCAGGTTCAAGACGTGGTCCAGGTCGTGGATCATCAGGTCCAGGACCACGTCCACGTCGGTGCCCCGCTCCTTGAAAAACCCCAGGCGGTGGCTTTCGATGAACCGGGGCCGGCTCACCCGGGCTTTCAGCTCTTCCATGGCGGAGTTGAAGCGCTCCAGGTGCCCCACCATGAGGATGGCCCGTTTTTCCCGGGCCAGGGCCACCAGCTCGTCGGCTTCGGCCACGGTGACGGCCAGGGGTTTTTCCACCAGCACCTGTAAGCCCGCGGCCAGGGCGTCCCGGACCACCTCAAAATGGGCCGAAGTGGGAACCGCCACGCTCACGGCGGAAACCAGGGGCAGCAACTCCCGGTAGTCCGGGGAGGCCTTGGTGTTGAATTCCCGGGCCACCTGCCCGGCCCGCGCCGGGTTCACGTCGGCCACCCCGGTGAGTTCCGTTTCAGCCAGACCGGCGTATTTCTGGGCATGGAACCGGCCCAGGTAGCCCACCCCGATGACCCCGACTTTTAAGCGATTACTCATCTTCCACTCTTTTCTCTAGCTGTGCCGGCGAGGCTGACGCTCCGGCTACATTTTCATAAGGGGATAATGCAAAGTAGTTGCCGGACACCAAAGGGCTAAACGAAGCTGACTGCCGTAGGAGCGGGTTTTACCCCCCTACATCGGCTATGCGTGCTCGCCGATATAAGGCGCTTCTTATTAATGCTCCTTAGCAAATCATCATATCGGAAAAGACGGGCCCAAGGCAATGAAAACTGAAGGAAATACCGTTTGACAACCGCGGCCCGAAACGTTAAAAATTGGCAGCAATCTATGGGGAGGAAGGATTGATGGTGGAAAAGGCCAAATTCATCTGGTTCGACGGCAAGCTCATTCCCTGGGACGAAGCCCGGATTCACATACTGACCCACACCCTGCATTACGGGCTGGGCGTCTTTGAAGGCATCAGGGCCTACCAGTGCCAGGACGGCCGCACCGCCATCTTTCGTTTGCGTGAACACATCCGGCGCCTGTTCGATTCCGCCCACGTCATGCAAATCGACATCCCCTTTCCCCTGGCCGAGATAGAGGCGGCCTGCGGTGAAATCCTGCGTGCCAACCAGCAGAAGGAGGCTTATATCCGTCCCCTGGTGTTCCTGGGAGAGGGCGTCATGGGCCTTAACCCCACGGGCAGCCCGATTCAGGTGGCCATCATCAGCTGGCTCTGGGGCGCTTACCTGGGAGACGAAGGTTTAAAGAACGGCATCCGGGCCAAGATTTCATCTTTTGCCCGGCACCACGTGAATGTGACCATGACCATGGCCAAGACCACCGGTAACTATGTCAATTCCATCATGGCCAAGCGGGAGGCCATCGCCTTGGGCTATGATGAGGCCCTGCTCCTGGATACCGACGGCTACGTGGCCGAGGCTTCAGGAGAAAACATCTTCCTGGTCAAAGATGGGGTGATTAAGACTCCTCCTTTAACTGCGGTCCTGCCCGGCATTACCCGGGCCAGCATCATTACCCTGGCCCAGGAACAGAAGGTCCCGGTGATCGAGCAAATCTTTTCCCGGGATGAGCTTTACCTGGCGGACGAGGTCTTCCTCACCGGCACCGCGGCGGAAGTCACTCCCGTGCGGGAAGTGGACGGCCGGGTCATCGGCCCGGGCAAGCCCGGCCCCGTCACCCTTAAACTCCAGGAGGCCTTTTTCAAGGTGGTGAAGGGCGAGGACCCCCGCTACCGGCACTGGCTGACTTATGTTTAGTAATTTGAGGAGAGGGCCAGGGGAGGGGGCCAGGGTAAATCTTTGGTAGGCCCCCCGCCTCCCCTCAAGTCCCCTCCCGGTCCCCATGAAGAGGGGCGGCAAGGCTTTCTCCCGGCCTTTGCCCTTACCGAAAACCGAAAACTTATATTAAGTTGCGCTCAATAGATAACATTGTCATTCTGAGCGCAGCGAAGAATCTAGATTCTTCACTCCGCTGCGCTCCGTTCAGAATGACACCCTCACCGATCACAGGACATTATGATGTAGAGCCGGCTCCCTCGCCGGCTATAGAACCGCCGAGGGCGGCGGTTCTACATTTCTCTTCCGGGCAAGAGGGGCTGAGGCGCTGATATGACGTGGTCAGGCCTTTCTTAAATGGTCTCTACCCGATATGAAAATCGAAAACCCAAAAAAGGGCGCCGCAATGGCGCCCTTTTTTGTCTTGGCCCTGGCTGGTGGCCCTCAGCGGGGCCGCTAAATTTTGCCCGGTGCCTACTCCCCGACACACTCCTTCAGGTACTGCAGCAAGATATCGGTCTCGGTGATGAGCCCCACCAGGCGGTCCCCATCCACCACCGGCAGACAGCCGATCTTCAGCTCCACCATGATTTTGGTGGCCTCGCAGAGTTCCGTTTCCGGTGAGATAGTAGTCACCTTTTGCACCATGATGTCCTTGATGCGCAGGGTTTTCATTAAATCCCGGGTGGCTTCGCTGCCGTAGCCCAGGGCCTGGGCCAGGGAACTGCGAAACAGGTCTCGCTCCGAGACTATCCCGGCCAACCGGGTGCCTTCCACCACCGGCAGGTGGCGAATCCTCCCCAGCCGCATGATGTCGTTGGCCAGGCTGAGTTCGTCGTTGACATCCAGGGTGGCCACCTCTTTCACCATGACGTCTTTGACCTTCATCACTGCCCCCTTGAGGAGAATTGCGAAATTTTTTGTGATTAACTTATGTTAGGAACCATATTTAACAATACTTCTTAAGTTTTTTTGAGCAGCCGGGAACCACCTGATTACCCCTTGCCCCTTATTTTTATAATAAACATCTTTTACATAGAAGCCAGCCACTGCCGGCCCCGGGCGCTCAACTCCTTGAGTTCGGTCAGGACGCGGCGGGCGGACTCTTCGCTCAGGTATCCCATGCCGCAGGCCGGGGTGAGCAGGGCCTGGGACAGGACTTCCCGGAGGCCCAGCTTCTGCTCCGCGGCCAGTTGGGTAACCTGCTCCTTAAACCGCTGCCACAGGGACTCCGTGGTCTCATCCTTGAGTTCCTCGCCGGTGGGCACCAGGCCCCAGGCCAGCCAACCGCCCCGGGCCAAAAATTTCTGCAAGGCCCGATCGTACAGCCGCAGGCTGTCGAAGTAGCCGAAGGAGTCGAAGCTGAGGAGGTCAATGTCGATCTCCAGCAGCAGGGACCAATCGGTGTTGCCGCAGCAGTGGACCCCTAAGGTTATGGGACCGGCGGCTTGCCTGGTCTCCTCCAGGGTCTGGCTCAGGATTTCCATCACCTCCGGCTTGGAGATGGGGAGATAGGCCGAACCGAACCCCGTGAGGTAGGGCTCGTCGAAGAAGATCACCGGGTCTTTGCCCAGCTCCCGGAATTTCGTCGCCTGCCAGGCCGCTTTGTGGGCCAATCCCTGGCACACCGCCTGGGTCAATTCCCGGTCGTAAAGGATGGGTTTACCCGCCAGGTCCTTGATGACCCCGGCGAAGGTAACCGGACCGGACATCTGGCCTTTCAGGGTCGGGCAGGGAAACTTCCGGGAGGCCACCGCGGCCAGCAAGGCGAAAAACCCCTGGGCTTCCCGGGGCTCAAAGGCAAAGGACTCCAGGTCGCCGGAGAGCACCGCCTCATAAAACCGGGCCAGGGCCTCGTCCCGAGGGATCTCCGGATCAAGAGCTACCACCCGGGCGCCTTCGTCCACTTGCAGGGCCGGAAGCCCCCGGGCCGCCTGGACGTTCATCTCCTCCCGAAACCCCAGCCGCACCATCTGGGGCCAGAAAGGCACCTGGGGCAAATATTCCAAAATCAGGTTTACCGCCTCCTCCGGGTCAGCGAAAGGGACGGAGCCGATGCCGGTGGCGGTCAGAGGCTGGAAAGCAGGCATGCTGTTCTCCGAAAGAATCTGAAAGAACCTATTACTTTTTCCATAGGCTTGTCAATAGCGCCGGCGCCCTCCCGTCCGGGAATCAGCTTTCTTCGGGAGGGGGCTATGAGGAGCTGGCGAAAATCCTTTGGGGGAGGGCCGTTGAGGGGAGGGCCGGCGCAGGCTAAAGCCTGCGGCTGCATTTTTCATTTATCCTATTAACCGGCAACACTATTGCCGGACACTACTGCCCTTACCCCCCGAAAAGGGGGTAAAAACCCCCGATCTTTTAATTATGATGACGCGGGTGGGAAAATTTCGTGGTTCGCGGCCGGGAGGACCCAAATTTTGTTGCATCTGCCGAGATTTTCAGGCATTATCAGCACAGAAGTCTTGTAAGGGGGAGACATGACTTCACCAACCACTCCGGCAGAAACCCGGAAAGTCAAGGGCAGCCACAAGCTCATCGCGGGGCTGGCCCTGACCATGGGAGCGGTCATGGCCCTGATGCTGCTGTTCAGCGACCGGGGCCTCTATCATATCTATCGTTTCCGGCAGGAGCGCCTTAAACTCGAGCAGGAAAATGTCCGGCTGGAGTCGGAAAACGCCCGGCTGGCCCGCACCATTGATCGGCTGCAACACGACCCGGAAATGATCCAGGAACTCATCCGGCGGGAACTGAATTTCGTCAAGAAAAACGACATAATCTTTCAGCTGCCTCCGGGGGGTCGGGATAAACCGGCTCCTGCGCCCGCCACTCCCACGGTTGCTCCTCCAGCCGCGCCTTCTCCCCAAACCGGGGCCAAGAGCGACGCCGGAAAAAAGCGATTTGCTTGGGAATCCCTGGAAGGAGCCCCTAAAAAGGCCGTCCGGAGTCCTTCCCAGTGATGAGGCTCTGACCGAGTCCCGCCATCTCAGCCCCAGGCAATCATTCCCTCAGAGACCCGGGAAGCCCGGCCGGGGCCCATACTTCAATAAATAAAGAAGGTCCAATAATTATGCTTGCCACCAGCGAATTCAGGAAAGGCCTAAAGATTGAATTGGACGGCGCGCCTTATGTCATCGTCGACTTCCAGCACGTCAAACCTGGGAAAGGGGGCGCCTTTGTGCGCACCAAGCTGAAAAACCTGCTCACCGGCCGGGTGCTGGACCAGACCTTCCGTTCCGGCGAGCGGGTGAAGCGGCCGGACCTGATGGAACGGGAGATGCAATACCTCTACCGGGAGGGGGACCGCTTCTGCATGATGGACAACGAGAACTACGAGCAGGTGATGCTGACGGCAGAACAGGTGGGCGAGGTGCGCCTTTACTTGACCGAGAACCTGGACGTCAAGGTCCTTTTTTTCAATCAGCAGCCGGTGGCCGTGGAGCCTCCCAACTTTGTGGAGTTGGAGGTGACTCAGACCGAGCCGGGCGTCAGGGGCGATACCGCCACCGGTGGCACCAAGCCCGCCACCCTGGAAAGCGGCGTCACCCTCCAGGTGCCCCTGTTCATCAATGAAGGCGATCGGGTCAGGGTTGATACCCGCACCGGCGCCTACATGGAGCGGGTCAAGTAGAGAGCGGGGCTCAGGCCAGTTTCACCAGGACCACGTAACGCCGGACCCCGAAACGACGGGCTTTACTCGTGGTTTCCATGAAAATATCCACCTTCTTGTGGAGCCGGGCAGCCATGCGGTCTTGAAAATCGAAAACCCCCAGGCCGTGCAGCAAGACGCGGTCGCCAAACTCCAGGTTCAGGCTCCGTTCCACATCCCGGCTCACCGCCACGATGCCTTCCCGCACCTTCCGGCCCGAAGCCGTGACCCCTTTCCTTCCGGTAGCGGGATCGTAGACCCCCGGATGATAGGCAGTTACCGTAACGATGGACATGGTAACGCACAGGGTGGGCTTGGGCTGCAGGGCTATCCCCGCCATGATTATCCCCGTTCCTATCAGACAAGATATGGCCATCTTTTTCATGGGGTTTCTTTTCCTCGCTGACTGACAGTTCTGGTGTAGTTCGGATGATTGGGGAATAAGTGGAAAAAGGAACCGCCAGGAAAATGCTTAGGGCCTGGGCCCTGGGATTGCTTCGATAGTCTTGTTTTCGCCTTCGGCCATGGGTCGCATCATCTAAGGAGAACCATTCTCCCCTCAGCGTTAACGGCCGCCCGGTCTCAGGTTCCTGTCCCCGTCAAATCCAGTGGCGCAGCACTATCTACGCTTACCCAAGTGGGCTTGTTTGAATGTTGGGCTATATATAGTGCATCAAAAAAAGGGTGTCAAGAAAAAAATTTCACAATGATTACAACATATTGATAATTCAACTAATTATTGATTATTAACTATTTCTCCTCCTTTCTTATGGTAGTCACCCGGCCTCAAGCCGACTTTTTGGCAGAATAGTGGGGCCAGATGGCCATTTTCTGCAATTTTAGGTCTCCTAGTGGGACAATTTCATTATAAAAGGCGTCTATTTTAGGGATATGAGAATATCGTTAATTTGACTAATTAATTCACAAGGTTAATCGCATCATAATTTATCTCCCGCTCTAGTTCCCTCCCCCTCGGTCGGGGATTACTCCCCCACCTGCCAAGCCAGGTCGCCGCCACGCCGGCATTCTTTTTACCGGCGCCCCTCCCCTGGAGGCTCCCCCATTCTCAGGCCCCAAAAAGGCGCCTACCCGGTATCATACTTGCCGGTTGGCAGTTCGCTATAAGATGTCCCCTCCCCCTCGGCCCTCCGTCCAATATATCGTCTGCTTTCCAAATTAAGTTTAACCTCCGCAGTTTAACTGCTTGATTTATTTGATTAATTATTTTTTAGCGGGCCCGAGAGAGGACGTTCTCCCGGAAAGGAGGAGCCCGATAGGCCCGCCGGGTCCGCCTGGGGCATGGGATGCCATGCCCCTACAAAACTCAATAACCTTTGGCAATGGCTATAAATTACGACAGTCGCCGGGCGGCGCTGGGAGGATAAAACCGGGTCCTGCAGGTTGGTTCTAGAAGGAAGGAGGAAAAGGCGGCAGGTCTGGAAGGAAAAAAAGGGGGTTATGCTTGGGCTTAAGGGGAGGGATTTACCCCCTCCCTAAGGCCCTCCCCACTAAGGCCCTTCGGCCCTCCGCCCTCCAGGCCCTCCGGGCCTTCCCCCGGGTTTTCGGGCCCGCGACCGCGGGCCGCTTACACTTTTCAGGAACCCCCGAAGCCGATGCTTACCTGGCCCCCAGCCACCAGAACCGGCACCGACCGGCTGCCGTGGGTGAGGCGCAGCATCTCGTCCATGGCCTGGGGGTCGGCAATCACGTCCCGGTAGATGACTTTTAAGCCCTCTTTGTCCTTGGCCTCCCGGGCCCTGAGGGTGAAGGGTCAGGTCTGTTTGCCGAAGATGGTTATTTCTTGGCCCATGACTCCTCCTTAGCGAGACTCCGTATAGTAGACCTTGATGTAGAGGAAATCCACCATGTTCAGGATAACCAGGGGATTTTCGCTCACGGTGTACTGCACCCCTTCGAAACGGGGGTTCACTTTTTCCCGGATGTGTGCCATGACCACCTGCGCCACTTTGGGGTCCTGGCAGGCCAGCTTGACAAAATTCTCGAACACCGGGGCATGGCGTAGGGCCAGGGCCTTGGTCTGCTCCCGCAACGTCACCCTTAAGGGCTTCAAGGCTTCATCAAAAAAATCGCCGATATCTTCATAATCCTTTTTGATGCGGGAGAAACTCCACTGCCGCAAGCTCTGGTATTTGGCCGCCGCTTCCCCCCCCACGTTGTCGGTGGACAGGCTGATGATGTCGATATTGGGCGTATTGGGGGTGTTGGCCGGCAGGTAGGCGATCTTCACCGCCAATTCCGGGTACTTGCGGTTGAGGAGCGCAAAATCCCGGCTGAAGCGCTGCCCGGGACGGTCGTAGTTGTGGGACTCGGTAACGGTCCAACCGTCGCTCTCCAGCCCCTGGAGCAGCGTCCCGGCCTTGGCCATCAGGCTCTTGAGCTCGGCAAAACTGCCGGGCGCTCCGCTGCCCTGGGGCTCCGGGTAGCGGCCTCCCACGGGGCCCGGTTCCGGCAGGGCGCTGGGCGCCACCGGCCCTCCCGGCTCCCTCAGCTCGGCCTCCGGCGGCCTGGGGGTCCAGGTCGGCGCCGCGGGCCCGGAAGGCCCGGGAGGGCCGGGAGGGCCAGAAAGGCCGGAAGGCCCGGAAGGGCGCATCTGCGCTACCCGGGGCCGCGCCGTGGCGTCGGTCTTCAAACCCACCACGAAGATGGTCTGGCCCCCGGTCCCGGGCCGGCTCTGCCGCCAGAAAGAGTAGGGCTGCTCCGGAAAGAGGTCCAAGACAATGCGCACCCCGCCCCCAGGGGACGTGGTCTCGGTCACCACCTGTTCCACCAGTAATTCATCGCCCTCCAGGCGGGTGGGCAGCCGCCCGGCCTGGGCCTGGGGAAATTCCACCACCAGCTGAGGTTTTCCCCCCAGGGTGCGGGTAGAGATTCTGGGTTCCGCGGGGCGGTCCAGCACCAGGGTGAGGAGGGTGTTTTCCCCCACCCTGCTCAGCCCCAGACGGCGCACCTCCACCGCCGAGGAGCGACGGAAAGGAGATTGGGCCGCGGCAACCTGGGTCAATAAAGCCAGGACTCCCAGAGAAATCAGGAGCCCCGCCAAGACCCGGCGCCATTTGCAATAATGCCACCGGCCCATTAACCCTCTCCGGCTACCTTGTCAAAGACAATACATTGATTGACCGGGCAACTGGGATTCCAGTCTCCGGTTATGTCCAGGCTCAACTTCTTGCCTCCTTCGGTGGGAATGGCGATGATCACCGCGCCTTCCCGGTTATATAAAAAGAGGCGGCCACCTTCCACCTTCCACTTGAATTTAAGCTCTTTCATGTCCTGCTCGAGCTTCCAGGTGGCCTCGCCGTTTTCCTTCAGAAACAGTTGAATGTGGCCCTTATTGGCGTAGGGCGCTTCGGAGCGATAATTTCCGGCATAAGGAGCCCGGGCCTCTCCGCAGCCCCAGGTGGCTAAGCATCCGACGACCAACCCCAATACTACCACCCATCTAATAGCAAAGTGCCTCATACCCCCCTCGCCCGCCAGACAAACCCGCCCCGATCCAGCACAAAGAGGCGATCGTAAAGGAAGATTTGTACGGCCATGAATAGCATTCCCGTATTTTTCAGAACCTTCAACCAGTTCACCGGTTCGCCCACCTCGCCCACACATCCGCAGTTGATGGGTAATCCCAGGAAGATGGCGTTGACCAGCCCGATGATGAAGATGATGTTCATCCCGCCGATGATGGTGGCCGCGGCCCGGGTGCGAATCCCGAGAACCAGGAAAAGCCCGCCCAGCAGCTCCGCCCAAGGCAGAAACAGGGACCACAGGTTTACCCCCCAGGGCGGCGTCAGGCCGTAATCCACCACGTTCATGGCAAAGACGGCCGGCCGCATGATCTTGCTGAGAGCGAATTCAATGAAGATCACCCCCAAAATCAGGCGGCACCAGATGGACAGGTAGGGACTGCGGCGCACGGCGGGAATCAGGAGGAGGAGAAAAATCCCCACCGGCAGCCACTCAATGAGCCCCGCAAAGCCCAGGGGCATGGCGCCCGGGGCCTTGCCTTTCTTCTCCTCCAGGAAAAAGGTCCGTTCCCAACCCTCGTAGTTATTGAGCACCATTACCTTATCATGGCCTTTATCCTTGAGCAAACGAGCCAGATCGACGTCGAACCGCCGGCTAAAATTACCCCCGTAAACGATGAGGGGCTTCTCCTTGGACACCCCCATCTGGGTCAACATGAACTGGAACATGGGATATTGCAGGTCGAAAAAAACCACCGGCAAATCGAGGGCCCCTTTGATATGCCGCTGCTCGAAAAAATTATTCTTCCGGGCGTCCACGAAAGCGGCCTTTTGCTTGTAGTACTCCAGGGCCTGGTTCAGGGAAATCTCGGGGACAATGTTCTTTTCCCCCCACCCGTGGACCAGGGGAATCTGATTATCGTTATAGAAGTTGAACACCACGGCGAAGATCAGGCTCAGGCCCAGGATGAGGGCATAATCGAACCAGGAGATCTGGCGCAGCTTGACCTGGCGCACCGTTTCGCTCTCCAACCGCCCGTCGCCGGCTATCAGCCAGTTGGCCAGTTGGTGGATGATGTGGCGGGCCAACTGGGGGTTCTGATCCAATAGGCGGTCAAATTCCTCTTTGGAGACTTTGATCAGGCGGGATTCCTCCAAAGTCTCCACCGAAGCGGTGCGGGGCTGCCCGATGACCAGGGCCACCTCGCCGAAATAAGACCCGGGTCCCAACTCCGTCAGGTCGGTGCGGATTAGGTCCTCGGTCTCCCGGAAAACCCGCACCCTGCCGGACTGGACGACGTAGAAGAATTCCGGAGACTCGCCCTGGCTGACGATGCGCGTGCCCTTGGGCGCGGTCACCTCCTGCCCCAACTGGCACAGATTCAGCCCGCCGGACTCTCCGGTTTCAGGTGGCTTTTTGGCTTCCATGGCCTATCCTCATTGGAAATAACGTTTCCGGGCCGATCCCGCCTCTGCTTGAAAAACCGCCAAACCCGCCGTCGTTTTCTTTTATCACAAGACGTCTGAGAAGTGAACCACGGTCCCAGGTTCCGAAGGTAAATTTATTTTACCGGCCTCTCGCAATTTTCCTCCATTTCCGGTCCGGGTCATCCCGGGCTGCCAAATTTTTAAACTTTTGCCCCGGGAATCGGATCGTGCCCCAATCGTTTTCTCAATTTGAGAATAATTTATTAAGCCTCCCAGCCTTTCTCTCAAGTCGAGAAATTTTCTTCCACCCGGCTGACAACAAAAATTTAGCCATTTTAATTATGCTGTAATATCAATGAGTTATTTGCAGATTTTTCTGGCGTTTTTGGCAAGTGGCTTGCATGTACAGTAACTGGCCTAATTTGTTACTCTGAAATTAAGGAAATTAAACCATATGCGAATCAGTACCTCTGCCCTTCCCTTGACCCAGGGAACGTGGCGTACCCCGGAGGAAAAACGGGTCCAGTTGGTGGACCAGGTTCTCAAGATCCTGGTCCCGTCTATTTTACTGGCCTGTTTCGTGGCCTCCATCAAGTTCGGGTCCTTCGACGGCTACCTGAAGCTCATGAGCCGTCAGAGTTTCGCCTCCCCCCTCATGGCCCTGGGCGCCGGCTTTACCCTGGCTTACCTGGCCTTCCAGTTGGTGCGCACCGTGCTGTGGTGGCGGTACAAATCCTACCCCCTGCCCGCGGGCCCGCTGCCTCGGGTGACGGTGGTCATCCCGGCCTATAACGAGGGCGCCATGGTGGAAAAGGCCATCTATTCCGCGGTGGCCTCCGACTACCCTGCCGACCGGCTGGAAATCATCTGCATCGACGACGGCTCCAAGGATGACACCTGGTTTTATATGGAGCGGGCCGCCCGGCGCTATCCGAACCTCATCAAGGCCATCCGCTTTCCCCAGAACCGGGGCAAAAAGGCGGGGCTCTACGCGGGCTTTACCCGGGGCCGGGGGGACTTTTTCGTCACCATCGACTCCGACAGCGTGGTGGCCCCGGATACCATCAAGCAGGTGATCGCCCCCATGCTGGCCGATGCCAAGATCGGCGCGGTGGCCGGCAACGTCAAGGTTTATAACCGGGCCCGCTCCCTGATGGCCCGTATGCTGGCGGTACGCTTCGTCCTGGCCTTCGATTTCCTCAGGGCCTCGCAAAGCATGTACGGTTGCGTCACCTGCACCCCCGGGGCCTTGTCGGCCTACCGCCGCAAATCCCTGAAACCCGTCTTAAAGGAGTGGCTGCACCAGACCTTTATGGGCCTGCCGGCCACCATCGGCGAGGACCGGGCCCTCACCAACTTCGTGCTGCGCCAGGGCTACTACACCACCTATCAGCGCAGCGCCATGGTGCACACCGTCGTTCCCGAGTGCTATCGCGGCCTTTGCCAGATGTACCTCAGGTGGGACCGCAGCAACTTCCGGGAAAACTGGGTGCAACTCAAGTTTATCTTCAGCAAATACCGGGACCGGCACCGGGTCCTTCCCATTATCGACTTCTTCATCACCCAGGTTGAATTTCCCCTGACCTACCTCTTCCTGGGGCTGCTGCTGGTTTCCTTCTTTGTCTATCCCATCGTCCTGGTGAAATTCTTCGCAGGCCTGGGCGTCTTCACCCTCGTCTGGATGTACTATTACATCCAACAGGAGCGGGACCTGGAGTTCATCTACGGGATTTTGTACTCGTATTACGCCTTCTTCTTCCTGCACTGGGTCCAGCCCTGGGCCTTCCTGACGGTTCGCAACGGCCGTTGGCTAACACGGTAACGCGATCACATATAGAAGGGGGGGAGAGGTTCGGACCTCTCCCCCAATTTGCTGCCAACCTTTCTCCTGTGGGGCGGACCTGAGGGTCCGCCTCTTTTTTTGGGGGGGATTTGAGACCTCTACGAAAATCTGAGGCGGTGCCCAGATCAACCAAAATGTAGCGCAGGCGCCCTCGCCTGCGCCCAGATGGGGTATGGTCGGCCAGGGCGACTAGGAAAACCGCTGAGATATCCGCCAAGATGCGACATTTAAAAGAGAAGTGGGGTCAAGGTCTATCCTGAAGTCCTCCCTCCACCGCTTATTTTGATTTTTTCACCATGCCTTTCTGGACCTCCTGTAAATCCCCTTCGGTTTCATAGCCCCCCAGGAAAACCCGGTGCAGGGTTCTGCCATCAGTTCCCCGGGTCTTCCTGACCACGTACCGGACTTTCTCTTTCTCCAGCCAGGCCAGATCCCTTTGCAAAGACAGGGGAGAATAGTAACGGCCATAGGGAGCGTAAAAGAGGCCGTCGCCCCAGCGAATCCGGTTATCGGCGAAATCTATTTGGGGCAGGTGGAGAATCTGTCCGGGGTAAATCAAATTTTCATTGGCAATTTCCGGGTTGGCCAGGATTATGGCCTCGATCCCCATCTTCTCGTGGCCCGGATAGCGCCTTGCCGCGATGCTCGTCAAGCTTTTGTCTTCTTTGGTGATGCGGTAAGAACTCGACTCTAACTTCTCAGCCTCCTTCTTAGTTTCGGATACTGGTTTTGGTTGGAGGCTCGTCTCGGAAATTCCTGGGCCGGGCGTCTCAGATTTCTCCGGCTTTAACGGTGCCTTTCCTTCAGACCCCGGGGCTTTGAGGTCCTGGGGAGAGGCGTTCCCGGGCGTGATCGTCGCGGGATTAGGGCCGGGGGTATCAGCTGAAGATCTGCCTAAAAAGTAGAATTTTTGAGCCATTTTCTGAAATCCATTTCCAGGCAACCCCATGAACCCGAAGAAACCGATTGAGGTGAGCATCCCCACCCCCAGGGCGATTGCCAGCCAAGGTCTCCCGTGGCCCCGAATATTGGCGCCAGAGAACAACCCCGTGCGGTTAACCCTAGCTAAATTCCCCAGGATGTGTGGGTTAATCTTGCTGATACCTGCGTCCATGCAGGCTTGCAAGGCTTTATCACAGGCCTGATTAATGCGCTGCGGCAAGCCTCCCGTGATTTCCACCAGCAGGTCATGGCAACCCGGCTCAAAGCAAGCATCAAAACTGGAGCCCGCTTTCTCCAAGCGCTGACTGATATATTCCATGGTTTCATGGGGGCTCAAAGGAGCTAGCTGACAGCTCAGGGTAATGCCTGGGCTGAGGTGCTTCAGCTTATGCTGAGCCAATCTCTGGTTAAGCTCTTCTTGGCCGACTAATAGGATTTTCAGAAGTTTTTGAGCATTGCGTTCAATGTTTGAAAAAAGCCAGATTGCTTCCAGGCCCTGGTCTGAAAGTAAATGAGCGTCATCCACTACCAGCATGACATATTTCTCATTACGGCGGGCCTCAATCAGGGCTTCCTCAAATTCATTTAAATCAAAATAGTCATCGGGCTGCATCTCGGCTTGCAATGCTGTCGCAATTTCATGCATGATTTCTGCTGAGCCTGCCGCGGGATTGGCAATAATTATTGCCTGCACCGATTCCGGCAGCCTGCTTAAAAAGCCATTAATTAGCGTGGTCTTCCCGCTCCCCGCCTCGCCGGACACCACGGCAAATCCATCCGGACCCTTAAGCAAATCTGCTAACTTTCCAAAGATCTCTTCGTGCCGCTTACTGAGAAATAGCAAGCCATTACCTCGGCTATCCGCAAAAGGGGACTCTGAAAAGCCAAAGTAGGAATTATCCATTTGGGGCAATTTACCCTTATCCTATTTTAATCGCTGCATGAGCCTGATTGTTTACAGCAAATGAGAGGCGGGATGAAAGAAAGGATAATGGACCGGACTTTCCCATGCGGATAAGCAAACTTGGATTACCCGAGCAGTAAGCCCGCATTCCTCCCCCTGCTATTGCTCCCCCCTCAAGTATGGCAGGTATTATTTGCAGAGATTGTTAAGATTTGCAAGATAATATTTTTCACCACATTGAAAAAATAAGACTTGATAGTAAGGGGTCATTGGGGATTTTCGATGGAGTGGTTATGGAGGGAAGAATGAAATGGAAGTTGTGCTGAGATGCCTCGGAAAACCGGCCTGCTATTCCAGGCTCAGGGACTTCGAGGCGCGGCCCGGGGGCGGCGTCGGGTGGTTGGGGGCGTGGGGCCGGCTGGCAACCCTATTGCCTGGCCCTGACCGGCCCTCCCCGGCCTACCCCGGCCCTCAAAACCGCGAGGCCATGGCGCCGGCGTAACCGGTGAGTTCCACAAATCCCTGGCCGCTGGTGGGGCCCCCGTTTTTGCGGCCCTGCACCCCCACCTCGCCTTCCCAGTAAGTCACCCGGGGCGCCCCGGCCCGGATCTCCTGGTCCGCCAGGGTGGGGGTAAGGTTAAGCTCATATCCTGCCCCGGGAATGGTAATCTGCCAGCCAGCCGGATAACTTACCCCGGTGTGGGGCGATTTCCAGGAGGCCGCGGCCTTGACCTTAAACTCAGAGCCCTTAAGGTGCCGGGCGTGGCCCTGGGGGTCCACCAGGGTGCCGGAGGAAGCCGGGTCCACGGTGCCGTCCCGGTGGCGCAAAAGATAGAGCATCACGTCCCAGCCGTCATTGAGCTGCAAGGCGAACCAGTCCCAGCCCACCAGGTCCGGGGCCATGGAGCTGGTGAAAAACTCGTGGTCCATCCAGCTCAGGCCGGTTACTGCCAAGGTGCGGCCCCCCAGGGTCAGTTGCCCCCGGGTCGCCAGGCGCGGCAGGGAGTAGTAGTAGCTGGCCGCCTCAGAGGTGGCCGCTTTGCGGCTGAAGCCCCCCTGGCCATGGAGCGCCGGCGGTTTCAGGGAGGTGAGAGACAGGTCCAGGGCCAGGCCCTCGCCCCGGGCCTGGAGATGGTGGGTGTCGGCCTCCTGGCCCTCCTGCTCCGCCTGCCAGTCATCGATCCAGACCTTGAGCCTTCCCGCCTCGGCCCCGGCCAGGTTCAGGGCCCCCCGGCCGGCCTTTTCCTCAAACCGGAAGCTGCCGCGGGCGGCATCGGAGAGAGCCAGGTGGGCGAAATAGACGGTGTTGCCCCTCCAGACCGACCGGGCCTGGGGGTCGGGCTGCCCCAGGGCCACCCGGAAGAAGGTGAGCTGATAGCCGAAGGGCGCCCCGTCCCCGGACTTCAAGTGGCCGGAATAGTACCACCACTCCGTTTTGTATTCCGGGTGGGAGCCGTGGTCCCGGGGAAACCGGAAGGCCCGCCCGGGCCGGGGTATTTGGAAGGCTTCTTCTAATCCAAGACCGGCCCCCGTCAGGAGGAGAATCAACATCAAGGCAATGAGCAGTTTTATTCTTGCCATCTTCGGGGTGAGTAAACCGGGATGAAGCAGATTTAAGGCCATCTTACCGTCACCCAGGTATTTTTTGTCGGGGCGGACCCGCTGAGTCCGCCCACTCTCAGGGCCCACCCCTGGGTGCGCCCTACCCGGGAATAAATTTTATTTGCAAAACTCCGTATGAACCGCAGATTGAGGGGCGGGCCGGGGTAATTTTTTGTCCGGGAGTTCCCCATTCCCCTCAACCTCCCCTCCCAACCCGGTAGCGACCGGCAAGGAACTGCGAGTGGGTTGCAGAGCCGGGATAAGGGCCCATTACGAAAAAGCCCCTAGCCCCCTCCCGGAGAAACCATACCCGGCACCTCAATAATGGCTCCGCTGCTTCATGGCCATCCCGAAGTAATGTTGCTTGGCTTCGAAAATCGTCCGCCGGGGGTCGTTCAGAAAGGCGTTCATGGCCGCGTCATCCGTGAACAGATAGAGCTTCCCCTCATAAATGAGGAATTTTTCCGGATTGATGTCCTCCAGCCTCCCCCTGGCCATGGAAGTGACGCAATAGCCGCCCATCTGGGGCTGGTACTTGGGGGCGTCCCCCAGGAAGGTGTAGCGGTCGCCCCGGGACGCAAAGTAATAGGTGGCCCCGCCCACCCGCTCTTTGATCCCGCGGTTCCCCCGCACCGCCCGGTTCCGGGTGAAATAGGCCACCGGGTCGTAGCCGTGCAGCGCCACGGTGTTGTCCAGGTTGAGCAAGGACATCCCAGAGCCGCCGGAGGTGGTGGGGGGCGGCTGGGTCGTGATGGCCGGGGGTGGCTGCGCCTGGACTGCCGCCGCCAACCAAAATACCGTCAGCAGGCCCGTCAGCAGGGGCAATATTCGCATCCGATGCTTTTGCATGGCCGTTCCTCCTTTCCCCCTAAGATAAGCCCTGGCCATGAAATAACAAGCTGAGACCGTTGAAAAAATGCCCTATCACCTGGTCAGAAAGGCAGCCTCGCCTCGGCGCCCTAGGTAGAACCGCCGCCCCCGGCGGTTCTTGAGCCGGCGAGGGCGCCGGCTCTACCTCAGGAGAGCCCATGCCTAATAATTTCACCCAGGTTTCAAGCGGCAATTCGCCCGGTCCTTCGCTGCTTAGCTACTTGGCGCCTTGGCGTGCCCCGGTGTTTTCTCACGCCAAGCCGCCAGGGCGTTAAAAGTTAGGCTCTTGCTAGTATGGTGTTTCAGGAGTAGCTTCAATAAGTTACGGTCTTCTAATTTCCCCTCCCCTGGCGGGAGGGGGTTAGGGGGAGGGGGATAACGCTTTGTATCGGCTCATAGTTTTGTCACCCCCACCCTAACCCTCCCCCATCAAGGGGGAGGGAACAAGAGGTTTTCTTTTTGAAGGTTTTCCTGAAACGCCACACTAGAGCCCATTTCAAAACCCATTTTCACTGTCACCCTGAGCGCAGCGAAGGGTCTAGGTAATTGAAAATCATAGATTCCTCACTGCGCTCAGAATAACATTTCCTGAAGGTCGAGGTTTTAAAATTCCTTCTAAACAAATTCCTTCCCTTCATAGATATGGGCCAGGACCCGGCGTATCCCCACCCGGGCCGGGATGAGGCGGCGGCGGTAAGGCTCGCCTTCGAAGGCGTCCAGTTCCGCGAACTTCTCCGGCAACGCCTTTGAGGTGAAGAGCCAGGCCGGGTGCTCCGGGCCCTGCTCGTCGTATTGAAAGGCCTTGAAGCCCCAATATTCCCCCAGGTAACCCCGGATGAAGCACTTCTCCCAAGTGCCCGGCACCTCCGCCAGCAAGAAGTGATACATCCCCCCGGGCACCAGGGAGCCGTAAACGATGAGGCGTTGGTGGGGATTATGGTCGAAGGGACTCTGCATCTTTTGAGCACGATGGATAGGGCGACCGCCTCGCCCGCCGTCCGATTAAAGGCGGGCGAGACGCCCGCCCTACACCGCTATTCCCTCTCCCCCAATAGGGGAGAGGGTTAGGGTGAGGGGGAGTTTGGTGTAGGGTGGGCACGGCCCACCATTAATAAATGATTACCCTTGGCGGGCATTGCCGGCCCTCAATGACTAGCGGCGCGGAAACTTTTAACTCCCTCCCCCTTGATGGGGGAGGGCTGGGGGAGGGGGTGAGTCATCCGGGACGGTTCGAAAAACCACCCTTATGCCCCACTCCCCCCAACCCCCTCCCGCCAGCGGAGGGGGAGATGTAGGGTGCGCCCTGCGCACCATAAGATCAGCGCCGCCGGCCCAGGCGGTTGCGCAGGGCCAGGAGAAACAGGGCCGCCTGGCCGGGGATGAGAAGGACGCTGAGGCTTCCCAACAACTTCCCAAGCCAATTTATGCCTTCGGGCCACGCGGGCCGCTGCAAGAGGGCTTTCTCTATGATAAAGAGGAGATTACTACCATAGCTGACCGGGGCCTCTGAACCAGCCTGGTTGAACCCTATCCCCCACACCAGGCCAGCCCAGGCGGGGATGAGGAGCAGCAACCAGATAAAGGCCCGGAGGGGCCGCTCACCGTAGCCGCTGAGCACCCGGTAGAGATTATACCAGGAAAAAGGCACCCACTGCCGCCAGAAACTGCCTCGGCGGTGCATTTCCATCTCCCCATAGTGGAAGTCCCCTACCCGCTTGTAATCTCGCTCCTCTTCATAATTGGCTTTTAATTGGCGGTAGAGGCGCTCCACCGGCGCAAAATCTTCAAAGGACGGCTTTATCGGCCTGCCTTCTTCTCCCTCGTCGGTAATCCTTTCCCCCCATAATCCGCCATGTTTCAGCGTATAAGCAATATTTGCCCATCTCTGCCGATGCAAGAGGATTTCATCATAAACCACGGCCCGCCACCACCAGGAAGGCCAAGTCATCCGGTCGAATTCCACCCGCCGCAAGTCCGTGCCGGTGAACTGAATCCTAACTAAAGAGAAATCCTGAAAGGTGAGGAAGGCCTCCTTGTATATGGTGAGATCTTGAAAATCGCAAATTAGTAATGGGGGTGATGGCCTATCTCTTCTGGAGGGATTTAGTTTTACAAATCTTGCCGCGCCTGAGAAAATGGACATTTCAAAGTCGGCATCTATGAAGGTTGTCATGTAGAAGGTGGCACAATGTTTGAAATTTGTGCTTCTAAAGTCGGCGTCCTCAAAAGTGGCCCAAGAAAAGTCAGCATCCGCGAAGGTGGCTTCCGTAAAGATGGCCTTAGTGAAGATTGCATCGATAAAGTCTACCTTCTCTTTGAAGGTGGATTTAGTAAAATTGGCCTCTTCGAAGAAAGCCCAAAAAAAAGAGGCCCCCGCAAAGGTTGCCCCGGAAAAGTCGGCCACCACGAACGTGGACCAAAAAAAGTTTGCCTCTTGATTGAAGATAGCCTTGAAAAAGTCGGCATTCCTGAAGGTAGCTGCTCGGAAAGAGATGGGTTTGTTGAATTCCCATTCCCGGAAAAAACTCGTGGAATCGGGGAAGAAGACGGCGTCGAAATTATAATCCTCGTTTGCCAATTTTGCCGCTACAGCTTCGGAAAAAGCCCCTTCTTTATCTTTGTCTTCTATCTGGGAATGGTAAATGCATAGGCCCTGAGGGTCGTCCGGCCAGGGTTCCAAGGGGCATTCTATAAACCCATATTTTTTATCAATTTTATTAACTTGGCAGACGGCCATGTGCTCACCCCAGGTAGCGGTCCAATCCCTCTTTCAACGACACGGGCGTCAGCCCAAAATCCTGATAAAAAGCCGCAGGGTCGCAGATGTTCCCTTCTAGAAGCATCCTGATCTGCCCGGTGGTCAGGGGGAACCAGGGGAAGTGGCAAAACCATCGTCTGTTCATTTCACTTCTCCAAGATCACCACGGCCAGGGCTCGGTCGTTTTCGTCGGTGAGGGAGAGGTGCAGGCCGGTGATGCCGGCTGCGGCGCACAGTTCCGCGGCCCGGCCGCTGACGACAAGTTCCGGCTTGCCCCGGGGGTCGGGGACCACCTCCACTTCCCGCCAGCGGATGCCCCCCCGGCGGAGACCCACCCCCAACGCCTTGGAAAAGGCCTCTTTGGCGGCGAAGCGCAGGGCCAGGCCGGAGTCGCTCCAACGCTTTCCCCGGCAATAGGCGATTTCCTGGGGGGTGAAGACCCGGTTGAGGAAGCGGTCCCCGTAACGCGCCAGGACCGCCGCAATGCGGGGGACCTGCACCAGGTCAATGCCGACGCCGTAAATCATGAAGGACGGTTTTCTGTTTTCTGTTTTCTGTTTTCTGTTTTCTCTGCGGGCGGTCAGGGGGAGGTGAAATACCGCCGTCGGTTGCCAGGTTTTGATCGTTTTTTGCCCCTGACCCCTGCCTTCTGCCCCCTGACCCTTGCCGAATTACTTCTTGCCCTTCTTGGGCGCGGGCGCGGCCTCTGGTTTACACATAACGCCGGCCTCGCCGCAGGAGGGGCATTTTTTGGGTTTGCAGCGGGTGTCCACGTTGCTGCCGCATTTTTCACAGGTAAAGACTGCCATGGTTTGACCTCCCAGAGATTACATATTTTTAAGAATGGCAAAAAGCGCCGGAAAGCGCAAGGATTGACTGGAGTGGGAACCGCCTCCCCCATGAGAATGTCTTTTGCAGTCAAACATGAACCTACGGCTCACCCGTAAAGCATGAAAACGCCACGTAGGGGGGGGTAAACCCGCCCCTACCACACCCGCGAGACGGCTGTGCCACCAATTTTCTTGGGACTTTTCAGAACAGTCGCGCCTGAGCCCCTGGCTCACCCGCAAATCGTGAAAAGTTCGGTGGGGGCCTCATAACAAGTCCGCAATCAAAAGCCAAGGTAATGTAGGGGCGCACCTGCGTGTGCGCCCTCAACCAAGGGCGGACACCTAGGTCCGCCCCTACCAGAAAATTACCGTTCGACTGCATCTTGGTATCAGTTCCTGCCACAAGCCTGATGCCTTGGGGCGCGGTGCGCACCCTACATTGACCTTGAACCTTGAACTTTGACCTTTGAACTTTTCAGGAAAGAGATAAACCCAGAGGCGGCCGGGGACGGCCACCCTACCACAGAATATGTCGCGGGTGGGCCGTGCCCACCCTACATATGGTCCCGGCCGGGGAAGTCGGAGCCGCAGGCTCCGCCTTCCCTGGCCTCTTAAGGGGTTAGGGGAGGTGTTTGGGGGCGGGCAGGGCCTTCACAGGCGAGACGCCTGTGCCACTGCTCCCTGGCCCCCTCCCCAAAATCACGGCGCCGCCGCCGGCGGAAACGCCATCTCCAGGGCCTCATCCAGGCGCTCCACCGGGTGGAAGGAGAGTTCCCGGCGCACTGACTCCGGGATCTCTTCCAGGTCCACCTTATTCTGGGCCGGCAGGATAATGTCCGTGATACCGGCCCGGTGGGCCGCCAGCACCTTGTTTTTAATGCCCCCCACCGGCAGGACGTGGCCCCGGAGGGTGATCTCCCCGGTCATGGCCAGGCCCTTTTTCACCGGGCGGTTAGAGAGCAGCGACACCAGGGCGCAGAGCATGGCCAGGCCGGCGGAGGGGCCGTCCTTGGGGATGGCGCCCGCGGGCACGTGGATGTGGAGGTCGGATTTCTCGAAAAAATCTTCCTCGATCCCCAGGAACGGCGCCCGGGCCCGGATGTAGGACAGCGCGGCGCTGGCCGACTCCTTCATGACGTCGCCCAACTGCCCCGTGAGTTTGAGGTTGCCGTTCCCCGGCATCCGCAAGACCTCGATGAAGAGGATGTCGCCGCCGGTGGGGGTCCAGGCGAGACCCGTGGCCACGCCCGGCTCCGGGTGGTCCAGGGCCGCGTCCCGGAAGAACCGGGGCGGCCCCAGATATTGGGCCACGTCTGCGGCGTCGATCTTTCCCCGGGTGCGGCTGCCCTCCACCACTTCCCGGGCCACCCCCCGGCACAGCGACGCGATCTCCCGCTCCAGGTTGCGCAGGCCCGCCTCCCGGGTGTAGTCGGCAATGACCCGGCGCACCGCGTCCCGGGTGATCTCTATGTTCTCGGCACTCAGCCCGTGGGCTTCCAGCTGCCGGGGAATCAGGTGGCTGAAGGCGATCTCCAGCTTTTCCTCCTCGGTGTAGCCGGGCAGCTCCAGGACCTCCATGCGGTCTCGCAAAGGCGGCGGGATGGGGTCCAGGAGGTTGGCGGTGGTGATGAACATCACCTTGGAAAGGTCGAAGCCCACGTCCAGGTAGTGGTCGGAGAAAGAGAAGTTCTGCTCCGGGTCCAGCACCTCGAGGAGCGCCGAAGAGGGGTCGCCCCGGAAATCCGCCCCGATCTTGTCCACTTCGTCCAGGATGAACACCGGGTTGTTGGAGCCGGCCCGGCGCATGCTCTGGATGATGCGCCCGGGCAGCGCCCCCACGTAGGTGCGGCGGTGCCCCCGGATTTCGGCCTCATCGTGCACGCCCCCCAGGGAGAGGCGCACGAATTTCCGCCCCAGGGCCCGGGCGATGGAGCGGCCCAGGGAGGTCTTGCCGGTGCCCGGCGGCCCCACGAAGCAGAAGATGGGCCCCTTCATGTCGGGCTTGAGTTTGCGCACCGCCAGGTACTCCAGGATGCGCTTTTTCACCTTTTCGAGATCGTAGTGGTCCGCATCCAGAATGGCCCGGGCCTGGGCCAGGTCCAGGTTGTCTTCGGTGGCCACGCTCCAGGGCAGCTCGATCATCCACTCCAGGTAGTTGCGAATGACCTGGTGGTCCGGCGAGGTGGGCGGGGTGCGCTTCAGGCGGGTCAACTCCCGCTCCGCCTCCTTCAGGGCGTGGGGCGGGAGGTTAGCCTCCTCCAGCCGGAACTGCAGCTCATCCACCTCCCGGGTCTTATCATCCCCCTCGCTCAGCTCTTTTTGCAGGACCTTGATGTGCTCCCGGAGGTAAAAGTCCTTCTGGGCCTTGTCCAACTCCGTCTTCACCTCGGATTGGATCTTCTTCCCCAGTTCCAGGATTTCCAACTCCCGATTGACCAAGGTCAGGACCCGGCGCAGCCGCTCCTTAGCGTCGAAGGTCTCCAGCAATTCCTGCTTTTCGGCCTTGGAGATATTGAGGCTGCCCGCGGTGATGTCGGCCAGCACCCGGGGGTCGCTGAACTCCCGCACCAGGGGCCCCAGTTCCGCCGGCAAATAGGGGGAGAGCTCCAGCATCTTCAAGAAGAGGCCTTTGACGCTGGAGACCAGGGCCTCGGTTTCCAGATCGGGCTCGTACTCCTCGGGGATGGGGCTTATTTGGGCGGCAAAATAAGGCTCCTGACCCACCCACTTCTCCACCTTGAAGCGGTAGAGGCCCTGCACCAGGAGGCGCATGGAGTCGTCTTCCGATTTACGCATCTTCAGGATGACGGCCGCGGTGCCCACCTGGTAAAGGTTGTCGGGGCTGTAGCCCTCGGGTTTCTCCACCCGGCTGGCCAGGACCCCGAAGGTCTTGTCCTGCATGAGGACTTCGTTTACCAGCTTCTGGGCGGGTTCCTCCCAGAGGACCAGGGGCATGATGATGCGGGGAAACAGGACCACGTCGGATACCGGTAATATGGGGAGCACCCGGGGGCTGGGTTGGGTCTCTTCTGCCACCACCGGGGTTTCAGGTTTCTCTTCGTTTATAGTCATGGGTTCTCCATTTCCATTATTCAGTCTCAATTGGTGCTTTCACCGGGATACTTCTGGTTTGGGGCAATTTCCGGGGCAGCTTCACGGTAAGGACCCCGTCGGCGTAGCGGGCCTCCACCTGCTGGGGATCAACGGGGATGGGGAGCACGAAGCGCCGCTCAAAGTTGCCGAAGCTCATCTCCAGGTGGATGAAGCGCCTGATGTCCTCCGGGGGCGGCGGCTGGCGGCAGCCCCGGATTACCAGTTCCTGCCCGGCCAGGGAGATGGAGACGTCTGCGGCCGCCACCCCGGCCAGCTCCAGGCGGAGCACCAGGCCCCCGGCGGTCTCATAGAGATCCGCCGCCGGCCGGAAGGAGACCCTGGTCCGGTCGCCTTCGCACATAATGTCCATAAAGGTGCGCGCCCGCTCTTGCAAATGGTCCAGGTCCCGGACGATCCTGATCTTGATGAAGCGATGCATGGGGTTTCCTCAGCTATTTTTATCAATGTAAGCAGTTCCCCCGGAAAAATCCAGGGCATGACTGAGTTTCGAGTTTCGAGTTTTTAGCAGAATTTCTGCTAAAATCACTATTTGTCATTCTGAGAGTAGCGAAGAATCTCGTATTTTTGAGATTCTTCGGTCGCTTCGCTCCCTCAGAATGACAGATTGATTCTCTGTGCCCTCTGCGACTCTGTGGTTAATATCTTCACCGCCGGTGACCCGCCTTGACCGGGCAGGCAAATCTTGATACGTTTTCAAGATGTTGCCGGAAGTGATCTGCCTGGGGGCGGTGAACGTGGACCTGGTCTACCGGGTCGATGACCTGGCCGGCTTGCTGGACCGCTGGGGAAACGGGCTCAAACCGGGCGGGGAAGAAGCCCTGACCCGGGACGGCGAAGCCCGCCTGCAGGGCCTGCTGGCCGGTTGCGGCCAGCCCGCCGTCCCGCTTTCGGGGCGGCCAGGCGGCCAACACCGCCTACGCCCTGGCCCGCATGGGCGTTGCCGCGGCCCTGGTGGGCCGGGTGGGGGCGGACGAGGACGGCAATTTCCTGAAGGAGAGCCTGGCCGGGGTCAATCTGGATTACCTGGTGGCCCAAGGCGAAAGCGGCCGGGCTTATATCCTGGTGGACCGGGAGGGCGAACGCACCATCCTGGTGGCCCCCAACACCAACGACGACTTGCGGGAAGCTGACCTGCCCTGGGAGGCCTTACAAAAAACCAGGTTTCTCCACCTCACCTCTTTTGTGGGAGACGGCCCCCTGGAGGTGCAGCGGCAGGTAGCCCTGCGGCTGCAAAGCGGCCCCCGGCTCACCTTCGACCCCGGCGAACTCTACGCCCGACGCGGCCGCGGCCCCCTCACCGATTTGCTGGACCACGTGGAAACCTTGCTCGCCACCGAAGCGGAGTGGGCCAGGTTGGGGGGCGAGATGAAGCGCCACCCCGACTGGGCCCCGCCCATCGTGGTGATCAAACGAGGCCCCCAGGGGGCCAGGATGCTCACCCCGGTGCGATACCTGGACTTTCCGCCGGAAACCCCGGCGGCCCTGGTGGACACCCTGGGCGCGGGAGACGTCTTTGCCGCGGGCTACCTCGCCGGACTCCTCCGGGGCCTCAATTTACCCCAGGCCATCCGCCTGGCCGTCAAAGCCGCCGCCTATAAGCTCACCGGGGCCGGCCGGGCGCGCTACCCGGACCGGGATATTCTTAACCTGATGATCGCGCAATTGATATGATAGTAAGCAGTAAGCAGTGAGCAGTGAGCAGTGGTTGAGCGGCTGTCATCGGCTCTGGAAAAACCTAATTGCTAACTGCTAATTGCTGATTTCTGTTTCCCTGAATACTACTCACTATTCACCGCTCACTGCTCACTGCTCACTGCTTACTGCTCACTGATAAAGGAGACCCTATGCCCCGCGTGCAGTTGGATACGGATTGTGAGGGGCCGTTGGCCCTCAATGATAATGCCTTCGAGCTCTGCCGGGATTTCCTCCCGCCCCGGGGAGACTACTTTTTCAGGCAGGTGAGCCGTTACGACAATTATCTGGCGGACGTCTTGAAAAAGCCGGACTATAAAGCCGGCGACACCCTGAAGCTGATCCTGCCCTTCCTCAAGGCCGCGGGCCTCACCACCTGCCAGATCCGGGACAACTCGTTGCAGACCCTGAAGCTGATGCCCGGAGCCGAAGGGGCTTACCGGTTTCTGCACGGGCGTAAACTGCCCCTGTTTGAGATCAGCACCAGCTATCGTCAGTTTGCCGAGGCCGTAGGGGTCAAGTTGGGCTTTGATGCGGAGCATATTTTCTGCACCGAGCTCGACCTGGACCGCTACTCCCTGACTTCGTCGGAGGCGGAGGAGCTGCGCCGGTTGCAGGCGGAAATCCTGGCCGCGCCGGAAATCGAAATCCCTCCCGGAGCCGCCTCGCTCGCCGATTTGCCGGGGCCGGTGCAGGAAGCCATCGGCAGATTCGACTTGATTTTCTTCGAGCAGATTCCGGCCCTGGACATCGGGGTTATCTATAAGGAGGTGAATCCCGTCGGGGGCGCCGAAAAGGCCCGGGCCCTGTCGGACAGCCTGGCCAAAACCGGTTACAGCCTGGCCGAAACCATCTATGTGGGGGGCAGCATCACCGACGTCCAGGCCTTTGAGGCGGTGCGGGCCGGCGGCGGTTTGGCCCTTTCCTTCAACGGCAACCGCCATGCCATCGGCGCCGCGGAAGTGGTGGTGGTGGCGGACACCGCCTGGCCCGTGGCGCTCTTGGCCGCCATCTGGGAACTCTGGGGCAAGGACGGGGTGCTGGAAGTGGCGGCGCCGGAAACCCGGCAAAAGTCCAGGGCCCTGGTGTTGCCGGAGGCAGTCATCGAGCCCATCGCCAGAGGCTTGCAAGGAAGCGTGTTCAACCTTTATTTGTCGGCGTCAGCCAACCGGGAGCAGATAATCAAAGAGAGCGCCGCCATGCGCGCCAAACTCCGGGGAGAGGCGGTGGCGGATTTGAGCTGAACGATTTCCCGTCCAATATTTAAGGGCGGCTTAGCCGCCCTTGGAGTTTAAACCCGCCCCTACTTCTTCCCTTGCTGGAGATATTTTGCCGGCTCCGCGGCAAACTTTTCCCGGCAAAGCTCCGAGCAAAAATAATAGACTTCCTCTTCGAAATCGTAGGCAAACTTGCCCTGCATATCTTTGAGGTCCATCATGCACACCGGGTCCACGTCGCATTTCGGCCAACCCTGTTCAGCCATGTAAAATCCTCCTTATAGTGCAATCCGCTTAATGGAAACGATAATACCGGCCAAAGGCGGCGTCAAGGAACCGGTTTGCCATGGCCAAGGTCTTCCCGAGGTTTAAACCGTTTTCGGTTTTCGGTTAAACAGATAAGAAACGGATTGCACCCAACAACGTGTTATGTAGGGGCGCACCCATGTGTGCGCCCTCAGAGCGGGCGGACACGCAGGTCCGCCCCTACAAAAATTTACCTGTCTGGCGGCGACTTGGCATTAATCCGTTGCGGAGCTCCCTTCATTCCCGAGCCGCATGCAGCGGGAACCCTTTCATGAGGAGATAAAAAAAGCCCATCAATAGAAAATTGATGAACGCGGTGATGAGAAAGCCGTCCTGGAAGCCGATGCGGCTGATAACCGGGCCCATGAAGGCCGAGCTGAGCATACTCCCCAGGTAAATGGCGGAGTTGTACCCGCCCATGGCCAGGCCCCGGAGTTCCGGGGGCGCGGCCTCGGCGGTGAGGGCCCCGATGGAAGTGAAGGCCAGGCCCATGCTGGTTCCCTGGGCCATGGCGCACAGGATGAACTGGTGTGGCAGCCGGGAAAACCCGAAGCCGGCGACGGACACGGTGAGGCC
The DNA here is from genome assembly GCA_963790655.1 of uncultured delta proteobacterium. Lineage (GTDB taxonomy): Bacteria > Desulfobacterota > Desulfobaccia > Desulfobaccales > 0-14-0-80-60-11 > DASWLF01. Next base: position 349,975 of record CAWBPT010000013.1, read on the forward strand.
CGCCAGGCCGGCCACCACCAGGATGCTGCGCCGGGCCACCCGGTCGCTCAGGTGGCCGAAGGGGATCCGGGACAAGACGTTCATCAGCCCCTGGGCGGCGAACACCAGACCGATCTGCCCATAGCTGAGGCCCTGGTTGTGGGCGTGCAGGGGCAAAAAGGTGAGAAACATACCCAGGGCAAAGCAACTGCCCAGGGTGGCCAGCCAGCAGCCCCACAGCGGCCGGTTGCGGGCGATGCGGCGGGCCTGGGCGGCCACCGTCTCCGTCGCCGGGGGCCTGGCGGCCAGGACGTGCCGGGCCCGGGGCAGGAAACCAACCACAATCCAGAAGGTTACCAGGATGCTGGCGCCGGAAATCAGGAACACCGCGGGGAACCCCAGCCCCTGGGCCGCAAAGCCACCCGCGGCCGGGCCCAGGCTCACGCCGCAGTATAGCGCCGTGGTGTACCAGCCATAGGCGCGCCCCAAATGCGTGGGCGGGGAAAAATTGGCCACAAAGGTCATGATGGTGGGCCCGAAGGCCGCCAGACCCACGCCGGAAACCAGGTAAAGCCACATGACCTGGGCGGGCGTGTCGGTGAGACAGAGCAGAAAAGAAGTGCCGGACAGAATCAGGGTCCCCAGGGCAATCAGGAACTTGACCCCCAGGCGGTCCGCAAAAATCCCCGCCGGCAGAGACAGCACCCCGGCCGCCAACAGGAAGGCGGCGTTGATGAGCCCCACCTGCACCGTGTCCGCCCCCAGGGATTGGGCATACAGGGGCATCACCGGCATGCGCATGTAAGTCCCGAAGTAACAGCCGAAGACCACCGCGCAGCAGATGAGCAGGAGGTTGCGATAGCTGGCGAAGCTTAGTTGATTAGCCATGGGAAGAGTTAAAGGGCTGGGGCAAGAGTCAGGGACCGGCAGTCAGAGAGTCTAAAACGCGGTTTCCCCAAAGTTATGCGGCGGGAACGGCCATCTCCAGCGATCGCCTACTAGGCCCTCAAAAGCTCATAGGGCACGGCTCGCCGTGCCCCTACCAAGCGAAATTACCTTTGGCAATCGCTATATCCTTACCACCGGGCCTGAACCTCCGCCTCAGGCTCCCCCGGTGGCCTGCAGCTCTTGCACCTTGTTCCGCAGCCGCCGCACCAGCTCCGCGTAAGACGATTCGTGAATGATCCGGCTGAACTGGGAACGGTAGTTGCTCACCAGGCTCACCCCCTCGATGGTCACATCGTAGACCATCCAGGTCCCGGATTCATTGAGCAGGCGGTAGCTCAGGGGGATCTTGTCATTGGGCCGCACCACCACGGTGCGCACCTCGGCGTACTCCCCGTCCAGGCTCTGCCCCGTATAGTCGATTCTCACGCGGCTGGCGTACTTTTCGATCTTGTCGGAGTAAGAGGCCTCCAAAAGCTCGGCAAAGAGGCGGACAAACTCATCCTGCTGGGAGCCGCTCAGGTTGCGCCAGGTGGGGCCCAGGCTCCGTTTGGCCATTTCCCGGTAATCAAAATGGCGGTCCACCGCTTGTTTGACCTGCCGGCGCCGTTCGCTCTTTCCCATGTCAGGGTTTCTTAAGATATCCAGGGCCTGGTCGATGACGTGTTTCACTACCTCGATGGGTTGTTCGGCCATGGCCCCCGGCACCGCCAGCACCAGGTTGAGGGCTAGCGCCAGGGCTAGGGCCTTAATGGTTAATGGCAACATCTTTTCCTTGCTCCTTTTCCTACCGCTGAGCTGTTTCCAGTCGGGCTCCCCTTGGGAGGAAGCCCCACGATTTAAGCATTGCTTGGTTTAACAATGAGTTTCAACATCTGCCATTTCGCCCACTGCCGCAACCAGGGGCAAGTCGCAGACACCGCAGGCTGATTGGGACCAGCGGGGATACTCAGACCTTGCCGTGAATATATTTGCTGATCAACTCTTCCCACTCTACGGCCGATTCAGTGTCATGGATCATGCCCCCCGGAGGGAGGAGTTTTTCCGAGCTGCCGGGAGAGAGCTTGACGTACTTGTCGCCGATGATGCCCTTAGTGCGGATGGAGGCGATGGCGTCGTCGTAGATCTTGATCCCAGGCGTAAGCTGCATGACCACCCTGGCCCGGTCCCCCGAACTGAGCCGGATTCTTTCCACCCGACCCACATCCACTCCGGCCACTTCCACCGCGGCGCCCACCTTGAGCCCTCCCACATTGTCGAAGGTCCCACTGATCTGATAGCCGCCGCCCCAAACCTCCATCTTGCCCAGGTGAATGGCCAGGTACGCCAGGCAGGCCAGGCCCACCAGGACAAAGGCACCCACCGTCAACTCCAGATTGCCCCTTTTCATAATATCGGTCTACTCCTATTGGAAATCAACTTCTCCCTTGATGAAACTCTGCACCATCGGGTTCTCGTGGTGCTGGATGGCCTCCGGCGTGCCGTGGGCGATGATGCGGCCCTGGTGCAGCATGGCCACGTGGTCGGCAATGCTAAAGATCTCCGGGATGTCATGGGCCACCACCAGGGCGGTGTAGCCGCTTTCCCGGTGGGTCTGTTTGATCAGGTGAAAGACCGTGTTGGCCATGGGCGGGTCGAGGCCCGTCACCGGCTCGTCGAACAGAATGATCTCCGGCTCCTGGATCATGGCCCGGGCCAGGGCCACCCGTTTCTTCATGCCGCCGCTCAACTCATCGGGCAACTTGGTTTCCACCTCCGAGGTCAGATGCATCTCCTTTAGGCGCAGCCTCACCCGCTGGGCAATCTCCGCTTCCGACAGGCGGGTCTTCTCCCGCAGGGGAAAGGCGATGTTTTCGAAGACGTTGAGGGAGTCGAACAGGGCCCCACCCTGGAACAGGACCGCGAAGTGCTTCTTGAATTCCCGCAGTTTCAGGCCGCTCAGGGTGGCCAGGTCCACGTCGTCCACCAGGATGCGGCCGGCATCGGGCCGGAGCAAACCGACAATGTGCTTCAACATGACGCTTTTGCCCACGCCGCTTTTACCGATGACCACGGTGATCTCCCCGGTGGGGACCGTGAGATTGATGCCGTCCAACACCATCTGTCCGTTGAAGGATTTATAGAGGTCGATGATTTGAATCATGGCTTATTTCAAGCTTTCAGCGGTCAGCGTTCAGCAGTCAGCAAACCCTTAAGGCTTTGCTCCTTGGCGTCTTAGCGTCTGGGCGTGAGATATTTTCATCGGCCGTTCAGCGTCTTATCTATCTGCTCTTTTACATAAAAAAGGAAGTAAGAATATAATCCCAGGCCAGGACCAGCACCGCGGACAGGACCACGGTCTGGTTGGTGGCCCGGCTCACCCCCGCGGCCCCGTGCCCCGTAAAGAACCCCTTGTAGCAGGCCACCAGGACAATGGTGAGTCCGAAAACCAGGGACTTGACAATGCCGCCGTTGATATCCAGGGGCACCACGCTCTGGACCATGCCGGAGAAATAGACGCCGGAGCTCACCCCCAGGAGGACCACCCCGATGAGATAGCCCCCCAGGATGCCCACCACGTCGAAGATGGCGGTGAGCAGGGGAACCGCAATGAGGCCGGCGATGAGTTTGGGCATCACCACGTATTGCATGGGGTTGACGGCCATGGTGTCCAGGGCGTCCAACTGCTCGGTGATGCGCATGATGCCGATTTCCGCGGTCACCGCGGAACCGGCCCGGGCGGAGACCATGATGCCGGTGAGCACCGGCCCCATCTCCCGGATGAGACTCAAGGCCACCGCCGAACCCAGGGCCCCTTCCGAGCCGTATCTACTCAGGGTGTAGTAGCCCTGGAGGGCCAGCACCATGCCGGTAAAGGCGGCGGTCAGGAGGATGATCAGGACGGATTTGACTCCGATGAGCTGGATCTCCTGCAGGATGCGGCGGGGGCGGAAGGGCGGCACGAAAGCCAGGGCCAGGCCCTCCAGCAGAAAGAGCATCATGCCCCCGGCCTCTTGCACCAGGTCCAGGCTCCGGCGGCCTAACTTGCGGATGAGATTGACCATAAGATTTTAATTAGCATTACACTTAAATAAAAATTGCGCAAAAAGCAACACCCAAACCTTACCATGGTTTCAGTAAAACTCAAACCCGGGGTAGACCCCCCCAGCCCCTCGGCTCTCTCCAGATCGGACCGGGCAGCCTGTGCCGACGCTTCCTCCCCAGCCCAGTCGCGGCCTGGAAAATTCCCGCTCCGGGACAATTTTATTGACGGCTAAATAAACACTGATTAACATTAGTCCCAGGCGGCCAGGGCCCATCCCCGTTAATGAGCTGAGTTTGGGGATAAAAAAGGAGATTCAATGCCGGTAAAGGTAGCCATCAACGGGTTCGGCCGCATCGGCCGGTGCCTGGCACGCATCATCGCCACTTCGGGAAAGGACCTGGAGCTGGTGGCCATCAACAGCCGCGCGGATATAATCAGAGACGTCCATCTGTTCAAATATGATTCCGTCCACGGACGCTTCCCCGGCCAGGCGGCAGCCCGGGGTGACAATATCGTCATCAACGACCGGGAAGTTATCGTAACCCGCCTCCTGGAGCCGGAGAGCCTCCCCTGGAAGGAGCTGGGGGTGGAAATCGTCCTGGAATCCACCGGGGCCTTCCGGGACCGGGCCTCCAATGAAGGGCATCTCAAGGCCGGGGCCCGCAAGGTGATCATCGCGGCGCCGGGCAAAAAACTGGACGCCACCTTTGTCTTCGGGGTCAATCATCAGGACTACGACCCGCGCCGGCACCAGATTGTCTCCAATGCCTCCTGCACCACCAACTGCCTGGCGCCGGTGGTAAAGGTGCTCCACGATAACTTCGGCATCGAGTACGGCCTGATGAGCACCTGCCATTCCTACACCATGGACCAGAGACTGCTGGACGGCTCCCACAGCGATCTCCGCCGGGCCCGGGCCGCGGCCCTCTCCATGGTGCCCACTTCCACCGGGGCGGCCCGGGCCGTTACCGAGGTCATTCCGGAACTTAAGGGGCGCCTGGACGGGCTGGCCATCCGGGTCCCGACCCCCAACGTCTCCATCATCGACCTGGTGGCCACCGTCCGCAAGTCCACCTCCGTGGAGGAAGTGAACCGGGCCTTCTCCCTTGCCCAGGAGGGCGACCTTAAAGGCGTCCTCCAGGTATCCGGCGAGCCGCTGGTCTCCATCGACTACAACGGTTCCCCCTTCTCCGCCGTGGTGGATGCGGAACTCACCAACGTCATGGGCGGCAACCTGGTGAAGGTGATGGCCTGGTACGACAACGAGATGGGTTTTTCCCACCGCATGCTGGACCTGGCAGTGCACCTGGGCCGGCAATTAAGTTAAGGGCTTCCCCCTGGGGAGGCCTTAATTTTCCCGGCTGGAAAGCCGACCCAGACCCCAAGACCCCGGCAAATTGTTGAGGAACTCCCATTGAAGAGAATTCATCCTTCTTGAGCCAAGCGAAAAATCTAGTGTTAGGTCCCCCAATTTGTATGATAAATATTTAGTCGTGATCTGCCGAAGACTTCTCTAAGTCCCCCTTCTCTAAAGGGGTATAGATTTATTTGGTTTAAATGCCATACTGGTTACGGACCACTATACTGGTCAGCGACAAAGTTCTAGATCTTTACACTTTATATGGAAAAAACCCTTTCTGCCGGCGGATTATGAGGGCGGCCGGGGACGGCCGCCCTACCCAAAAATCTTTAGACGGTAGGGTGGGCCTCCGGGCCCGCCATCCTTAAAGGGCCCTCTGGGTCATGATGGTTTGTTCAGGATGACCCCAAAGCCCGTTGTCCACCGCCTGCTGGGAGATTCGGCGCGATCGCTCTTTAAGTTAAAGAAACGGCTGGAGCTGGTTCCCCCCAACCTCAACCTAACATGCATAGGAGCTACCGGTGAAGTACATCGATGAAGTCGATATCAAAGGCAAGACCCTTTTCATCCGCGTGGATTTCAATGTCCCTCTGGACCAGAACCGCAACATCACCGACGATACCCGGATCCGGGCGGTTTTGCCCACCATCAACTTTTGCCTGGAGGGGGACGCCAAGGTGATCCTGGCCTCACATATGGGGCGCCCCAAGGGCAAGCGCATGGAGGAGTTCTCCCTGGCCCCGGTGGCCCGGCGCCTGGCCTACCGGCTGCACAAGAAGGTGAAGCTGGCCCCGGATTGCCTCGGCCCGGAGGTGGATCAGCTAAAAGAGGAGATGAAGCCCGGGGACGTGCTGCTCCTGGAGAACCTCCGCTACCATCCCGAGGAAGAGAACAACGACCCCAAGTTCGCCAAAGAGTTGATGAAGGGGGTGGACATCTACGTGGACGACGCCTTCGCGGTGGCCCACCGGGCCCATGCCTCCGTGGAGGCGGTGACCAAGTTTGCCCCCATCTGCGTGGCCGGGTTTCTGATGCGGGACGAAATTCACTATTTCCACCGGTCCATGGAAGACCCGGCCCGGCCCCTGGTGGCCCTCATCGGCGGGGCCAAGATCTCCAGCAAACTGACGGCCCTGAAAAACCTGCTGAAGCATGTGGACAAGATGATCGTCGGCGGCGCCATGGCCAACACCTTCCTGAAAAGCATGGGTTACGAAGTGGGCAAATCCCTGGTGGACGAGAGCCTGGTGACGGATGCCAGCGAACTCATGGCCGCGGCCCTGAAAAAGAAGGTCAAATTCTACCTGCCGGTGGACTGCGTGGTGGCGGACAAATTGGCCAAGTCGGCGGAAACCAAGATCATCCCGGTGCAGGAAGTGCCCCGGGACTGGATCATCGTGGACATCGGCCCGGCCACCGTCACGTTGTTCGGCGAGGCCCTGCAAAACGCCAAGACCATCGTCTGGAACGGCCCCATGGGGGCCTTCGAATACGACGCCTTCAGCCGCGGCACCATGGCCATGGTGCAAAAAGTGGCGGAATCCTACGCCCTGACCATCGTGGGCGGCGGCGACACCGACGTGGCCCTGCACAAGGCGGGGGATTTCCAGAAATTCTCCTATGTGTCCACCGGGGGCGGCGCCTTCCTGGAACTGCTGGAAGGCAAAAAGCTCCCGGGGGTCAAAGCCTTGGAGGATTGGGCCAGGAGACACAAAGATGATGTCTGAGCGGCTACCCCTCATTGCCGGCAACTGGAAGATGCACCAGACCCTGGCGGAGGCCGGGACCCTGGCCCGGGAGATCCGCCAGGGCATCCACGGAGCCACCCGCCCGGAGGTGGTGCTGGCCCCCCCCTATACCGCCCTCACCGCGGTGGCCGCGGCAATCGCCGGCTCCCCCTCGGCCTCTCGGCCCAGGACACCTTCTGGGAGCGGCAAGGCGCCTTTACCGGGGCCATCTCGCCCTGGATGCTGAAGGACGCGGGCTGCCAATACGTCATCGTGGGCCATTCGGAGCGGCGGCAACTCTTCGGGGAAACCGATCAAACGGTCAACCAAAAGCTCAAAGCGGCCCTGGCCGCGGGACTGCGCCTCATCTTCTGCGTCGGGGAGACCCGGGAGGAACGGGAAGCCGGCCAGACCATCAAGCGGGTGGAGGGGCAGCTGCGCCAAGGCCTGGCGGGCCTTGCCGGGCTTGACGGGGAGAACCTGGTGGTGGCCTATGAACCGGTGTGGGCCATCGGCACCGGCCTCACCGCCACGCCCTCCCAGGCCCAGGAGGTGCATGCCTACATCCGGGGCGAACTCGCCGGGCTGCTGGGGGCCGCCGGCGCCATCCGCATCCTCTACGGCGGCAGCGTCACCCCGGAAAACGCCGCCTCACTCCTGGCCCAGCCGGATATCGACGGCGCCCTGGTGGGCGGGGCCTCCCTCAAGGCCGCCTCTTTCCTGGGAATCATCGCCGCCGCCGGGTAGAAAGGCTGATACATTCCCCGATTCGGCTAAATCATTTTGTCCAGCTTTTATGATTTTCTGGGCGGCGCAAAGCCGCGCCTTGTCTATATCCAGATTTTTCCCACAAGACAATTAGATACATTTTGTCTATCTTTACGTTATACCAACAGGGGGTTCAGGCAAGGAAGAATCGTGGGGAAGTTGGTATCTCGGGAGAATGCATAGATGCTCTTTTGCGGCTTGAATAATAACATCAGAGTTGCGGAGGCGCTCAAATATCTTCCAAAAGATATTTTTGAGAATATTAATGGAAGAGTAGCAGTTACAATGCTTAAAAGCGATGCCTGTGTATTGGCCTCAATAATACGTAACCATGAGGAAATTATTATCCTTTCCCCTTGGATTTTTCCTTATAAATCTATCCTTGAGAGTGACAAGGAGTATAGAAAATATAGATATTTCATTTTTTGTATTCTACACGAGGTTGCACACATTATTCTTAAACATAAACCTCCACCTAATTGTTCAATACAGGAAAATCAAACACAAGAGGATGGTGCAGATAACTTAGCTTTAAACTGGTTTAATAGCTACGTTTCTGAGTCCATTGATATAGGAATGTCGCCTCTTTCAATTGAAGAAATCACCGCCCAAAGAGAACTAAATCAAAGAATACCAGAATTGTTCTAATATCCTCATGAAGTACACTGCGGAGCCATAGAACTGCATCATCAGACAAAATGCTTCATTTTGTCTACTCGGTCTCAGGTTTGCCACACCCTCTCTTTCCACAACGGGGTGAGGGGGGCTTGAAGCTGCTTCTGGCGCCAATCTTCCCGCCCGTGCTGGCTTCTCCCCTGGACTCCCCGATAAGCTTTTGGAATCGGGCCAATATTTTTTCTCGTTCCCAAGCTGAGCTTGGGAACGCGCCTTTACCCGCCAAGCTTAGCTTGGCAACCATTTTTATTCCCAAGTATGGGAACGAGTTGAAAATTAGGAAGCTATTTTAAAACTCCCTTTTTTGTCACCCTGAGCGGAGCGAAGGGTCTAGGCATTTGAAAAGACTAGATTCTTCGCTTCGCTCAGAATGACATTTCGCTCGAATTAGGGTTTTGAAATAGCTTCTAGTCCTTAAACTTCCTCCCCCTTGAGGGGGGAGGGCTGGGGTGGGGGTGGCAACTTCTTTGCCGCTCCGAGTAATAATTCTGCGGTGCCCCAGGCGCTCACCCGGCCAGGCGTGTGTTTGTGCCGCTTCAGCAGCGGCGCTTTCACGAAATATCCTGAAAATCAAAGGGCTTGTCTCCGAACCGCTCCCGCTGCCAAGCGTCACCAAAGCGGCGCAATTTGCGGTATTCGTTAAGGTCAGCGGTGCGCCGCAAGCCGAAAACCCTATCAAAGTTAGGGAGATATCACCTCAAAAGTCATCCGTAAGATTTTGCCAGTGGCCCCCCGTGGCTGAAAAGACTTGCATCAGCAGGTCAATTTCTCTATATTTATTTTGATATGACCACTATCATCGTCATCATCCACATCATCGTGTCCCTGGCGCTGATCTGCATCGTCCTCTTGCAACACGGCAAAGGCGCCGGCATCGGCGCGGCGTTCGGCGGCTCGTCCCAGACGGTGTTCGGCTCCACCGGCGCCGCCCCCTTTCTGGCCAAACTGACGGCCGCGGCCGCCATCTTGTTCATGATTACTTCCTTGGGCCTGACCTTTCTGGGCCGGCAAAAGGAGGCCTCCATCATGCAAGGCGCCGGCAAACCCACGGCGACGGAGCCCGCGGTCCCCGCTCAGGGTGCGCCTCAGCCCGGGCCCGCGGCGCCGCCGGCCTCGGGGCCCTCGGGGACCAAGGCCCCGCCGGGTGGTCCCGGCAAATGATTGCCTCTGTGCCGAAGTGGTGGAACCTGGTAGACACGCCATCTTGAGGGGGTGGTGGGGAATACCCGTGCGGGTTCAAATCCCGCCTTCGGCACCATACCTCCATCAGCAGCGCCTCCGCGCTAGCTGCCCCCATTTCGCCTAAACTTTCGCCCCCGCAGGGTCCCATAATTTCTACCGCCTCAGGCCTCCGGGTTGATCCCGGAGCCTTTGCCCCAGCCTCCTTCCTCGCTAACCATCTTTGCGAGCCACCCTGGATTTGCCGCCGACTGCCACGCCGCCCTTGAATTTGCTGCGACTATTCTTCAAAGGCTCTTCCCTGGCCTCGGAGACTGGCCCATCCTCCTTACTCCCGCCAGCTCAGCCCTGGTGACCGGATGATTGACTAATCCACTCTGAAAGGCGTATGGTGGAACGCATTATTTTTTCTCGAATAGGATAGGGGTAATCCGTGGCACAATCAAAGAAGGGGCGGAACCAATCCTGCGGGGCCAACTCGGGTGGGAGGCAGAAGCCATGACCCCCATAAAGCGCGAGATTTGGCTCAAATGGACCATAGGGCTTTTGCTGGTTACGGTCATCCTTAAAAGCCTGGCAACTGCCATTGCCGATTTAGATCTTTGGGGTTATCTGGCCTTCGGGCGGCTCTTCTGGGAGTCCGGGCATTTTCCTTATCAGGATGTCTTTTCCTATGTCCCGACTCTCAATCCCTGGGTCTACCACGAATGGCTAACCGGGGTGCTGTTCTACCCCCTCTACCAGAAATTGGGAGATCCGGGGCTGCAAACCCTCAGGTATCTTCTCGGCTTGGGCACCATGGGCTTAATCTATCTGACCGCCAGGGCCCGGGGGGCCACCTCTCTGGCGATAATTCTCCTCATCTTCATGACCAAAGACCTCCTGTCCATGGGCTACGGCGCCGTGCGGGCCCAGGTCTTCACCTACTTCTTTTTCGCCCTCACCCTTTACCTGTTAGAAACCGCCAGACAAACATCGTCTTACCGCAGATTATGGCTCCTGGTGCTGATCCTGATCCCCTGGTGCAATCTGCATGGGGGATTTTTAGCCGGATTGGGGCTGATGGGTTTCTATGCGGTGGGGGAAGCCATCTCCCGGCGTCCTTACCGGCCGTACCTGAAGACCCTATTAATTTCAGGGTTGGTGACGCTCCTTAATCCGTATGGCCTGAATTACTGGACTTACCTAATCAGGGCCATCTCGATGCCGCGCCCCGAAATCACGGAATGGGCCTCTCTCTTTCAGGCATACCGGACCGGCATAATCCCCAACGTGGAATTCTTCTATATCTTAGCCGTGATTATCTTTGCTTTCATGCTGATTTGGTGGACACCTTGGCGGGACTTCACCGCCATCCTCACTTTGGGCTTCACCTTATACCTGGGGCTAAAACATAGCCGACATGAAATATTCTTTTTACTGTCGTTGGGAGCTTATGTCCCCGTCCTCTTGGATGATTACCTTAAGGTGCTGCGGACAAAACCATTATTTACCTCATGCAACCGCCTTGGCTGGAAAATTCCGACTCTGGTTGCGGCACTCTTCTCGGTGGTATTTACTTACCAATTTCTAAGCCAATCACCCTTTAGCCTAAAAATGCCCCCCCAACCTGATCCGACTAACAAACAGGGAATATATTATCCGGTGGGCGCTTTGAACTTTATCCAAGATCGGCATCTATCAGGTAAGTTATTGACTCATTTTAATTGGGGAGAATACTTGTTATGGAACCTGTATCCTGATTGTAAGGTGGCCTTGGATGGGCGTTATGAAACCGTGTATCCCCACGAAGTAGCGGAAAAATACTTTGAATTCATCTTAGCTCGCGCCGACTGGCAGCAATTTCTTGATAGTTATCCTCCCGATATGCTGCTGCTCATCAATGGTTCGGAGATCTGCCGTTTGATCCATGGCGATCCGGGATGGCGGGCGGTTTATGCCGATACCGGTTCCGCCCTCTTCCTGCGACAAGCAAGCCTGCGCAAGTAAGGGTGCCAGGACTCTGGGGGGCTCTGAGGCCCTTCCTCCTGAGGTGCGACTTCCCCTTAACCCGCCGCCTTTCTTCACGGTTTTCGAACAACCTCAGACAGTTATAAAAAATCGCTCCTATGACTTCCACCGAGGCCAGACGCGGCGGGGTTTTTCCCTGAACTCTTGCCCCCGCATTACTTACCCCATTGCAGCGATTTCCTTTCTGATCTGAATATCAGGGATCTCGAACCCCAATATCAGGGGGGGCCTGATTTACCCTTGCCTTGCTTTGCAGCATATTCCAACTTGCGGCCAGAATTAAGCAGTCCAACCTAAAACCCAAAACTCAAGAAAACTTGGAGGTGGCTAACATGGAAAAGCTCAGAAGGTTCTTCAAAGACGAGTGCGGCGCCAGCGCGGTGGAGTACGGCCTGCTGGTATCCCTGATCGCCGTGGTCATCATTACTGCGGTCACGTCCTTGGGCACCAACGTCAGCGCCAAGTTCAACCAGGCCGCCAGTGCCATGAAGTAAACCTCAGTCGGCAGGGATCTGGTCCCCCACCCGGCAAGGGATGGGGCCCGGGGCGATTGGCCGGGCCTTTTCCTGCAACCTGCACCGGAGTATGGGCAATTACGTTCTCCGAAGCGGGAGGACAAGGAGAAGATTTGCCGCAGTCGGCGATCGTTGTCTGGCTGCCTATCAACCACCCAAAAACCTGAAGACCAGGTCTCTTCCTGCCTGCAAGCGAATGATCCAGGTGCCGTCGCTTGCCCAGCCTTGCGAATGTCCGTCCCGGCCCCGGGGAACTCATGACGTTAGGTATAGTTTTACTCTTGCACGATTCGTTAAGGAATTTGTGCTATAATATTTCGGGGAGTTTAACGCCACAGGTGGGAACCTATTGATAATTTTGGGGATAATTGGCACCGCGCGATCCCGGATCGGGCCTCGATCTCTTGGCAGTACTTATGCCTGATTCCATCGTCGCCGCTTGCCTCGACAGCTTACAGCAAAGGGCCCTCCCGGGAGGAGGGTTTGCCGCCGTCGCCCACGGCAGTTACCGGACCGATGCCACCGCCTGGGCCATCCTGGCGCTCGAGGCCGCCGGCCAATTTCGGGAATTGCTAGACCTCTCCAGCTCGCGACTGGCCCAAGACCAGCTGCCGGACGGACGGCTCGGCATCGCGCCGGACCACCCGGAGGCCTTTTGGCCCACGCCCCTGGCGATTCTAGCCTGGGGCAAATCTCCGGCCCAGAAAGCAGCGCAAGAGCGGGCGGTCCATTTCCTCCTCAGCACCACCGGTAAGCACTGGGTCCGTCGGCCGGACGATCCCATGGGCAATGACCCTAATATCAAGGGATGGCCCTGGATAGAGGGCACCCATTCCTGGGTCGGGTCCACGGGGATAACTATTATTGCCCTCCAGTCGGCGCGATGGGGGAATCATGCACGGGTTGCCGAAGCGGTGCGCCTGATCCTGGATCGCCAGTTAGCCTCCGGCGGCTGGAATTACGGCAATACTTCGGCCTTCGGGACGGAGTTGCGCCCCATGCCCGAAAGCACTGGAATCGCCCTCAACGCCCTTAAAAATCGAACTAACCGAGCAGATCTTGATCGCAGCCTGGATTATTTAAAATCCACTATCGCGGCAGTGCGTACGCCTTTTTCCCTGGGGTGGGGCCTTTTGGGTCTGGGGGCCTGGGAAGAGAGGCCGCCAAATAGCCGGTCCCTGATTGCTGAATGTCTGGGGCGGGAGAAGCGCTATGGGACCTATGATACGACCTCTACTTGTCTCTTGCTGCTGGCTCTGTTGTCACCCCAGGGGCTTTAGAGGATTTACCGGGTGGATCAGGGCTTGGCAAAGCCTGACTGTGGCGCCTGGAAGGTGGTAGGCCAATGAAGTTCACTCGCCGGGAGTTTTTGTGGGCTTCCCTGGGGGGCGCAGCCCTCGGGGCTGCGGGTTATTACCTGGGGACCGGGTTCCTGAGACGGGAATGGGTCGAAAGAGTCTTCATTGCCAAGGTCGATACCTATCAGGCGGATATTGCCCGGGTCATTCTGGCCGGCCTCAAAGAGCTGGGAGTTTTGCCTGACGAAATCCGGGGCAAGAAGATCCTGCTCAAACCCAATCTGGTGGAGAGTAACTCCAGCTCCATCCATATCAATACCCATCCCCTGGTGGTGCGCGGGGTGGCCGAAGCCTTCCTAAAAATCGGGGCCGCCCGGGTTCTGGTGGCCGAAGGCCCGGGGCATTGCCAGGATAGCTTGCGGGTGCTGGAGGAGTCCGGCTTAAGCCAAGTGCTGCAGGAAGATCACATTCCCTTCGTGGATTTGAATTACCAGGACGGGTTCGCCCGGCCCAATGCCGGGCGTTACACCCGCCTTACTACCTTGACTTTCCCGGAGATTCTCCGCCAGGTGGACTGGATCGTCTCTCTGGCCAAACTGAAGACCCACCACTGGGCCGGCATCACCCTGTCCATGAAAAACCTGTTCGGCGTCATGCCGGGGATTTATTACGGCTGGCCGAAAAATGTCCTGCATCACGTCGGCATTGACGAAGCTATCCTGGATATCACCGCCACCTTGCGGCCTCATTTTGCCATTGTCGATGGCATCGTGGGAATGGAGGGGGACGGTCCCATCATGGGAACTCCCAAGCCCGCCGGCATCTTGGTCATGGGGCGCAATCTGCCGGCCGTGGATGCCACCTGTGCCCGGGCCATGGGGATCAACCCGAGCCGGGTCAGGTATCTGGCCCGGGCGGCCGGCA
>CAWBPT010000014.1:0-159097 GCA_963790655.1 uncultured delta proteobacterium
AAAACCCTGGTGGGGGCCCACCGCGGCGGCCGGGTGACAAAGCCCTTGCATTGTAAGGCGGGAGGCCATAGAATCTCCCCAGGAGTAGGGCCTATGGCACCGGAAGACTTTGGCAATCACGTTACCGACACCGGGCAGATTGAGCGCTTACTGGCCTGCATCGAGTTCTCCAAGGCTCTGGTAAGCGCCTGTGATATGGAAACTTTGCTCACTGCGGTCCTGGAGCGCATCAAGATCCTGATCCCCGCCCGCAATTGGTCCCTGCTGCTGTTGGACCCCCAGACCCAGGAACTCCGCTTCGAGGTGGTGGTGGGAGTGGACCTGGAGATCCTCAAAGGCATCCGCCTGAAGCCGGGGGAAGGCATCGCCGGCACCGTGGCCTTAACCGGCGAGCCCATTTTCATCCCCGACGTGAACCAGGACCTCCGCTTCTCCGCCCGGGCGGACGCCGCCACCGGCTTTGAGACCCGCTCCGTCATCGCTTTGCCTCTTAGGGTGCAGGGCCAGGTCATCGGCGTCTTTGAAGTGGTGAACGTGGAGGACGAAAGATTCTTCCGGGAAAAATATCTTCCCCTGCTCCATATCCTGGCCGACTACGTGGCCATCGCGGTGGACAACGTGCGCAACATGCAGCGGCTCCAGGCCCGGGCCTACATCGACGAAGTGACCGGCTTTTACAACACCCGCTACCTCATCAGCAAGCTGGACCACCTCATCCCCCAAATCTTCCAGCGGCGAGGCAACTTTTCCTTGGTCTTCATGGACCTGGACAATTTCAAGTCGGTGGTGGATACCCACGGCCACCTCCAGGGAAGCCGCACCCTGGCCGAAGTAGCCCGGGTAATCCACGGCGTTTTGGGGCCCGAAGACAGCCTGGTGCGTTATGGGGGCGACGAATTCGTCATCATTTTGCCGCACAATACCCAGGAAGCAGCCCTGGAATTGACCCGGCGCCTGCGCCGCAGCATCAACCAGGCCCACTTTCTGCAAAGCGAGGGGCTGGACATCACCGTTACCGCCAGCTACGGCATTGCCACCTTGCCCGACGACGCCACCGACCGGGAGCAACTGCTGCTGATTGCGGACCGGGCCATGTTTTACAGCAAAGGCCGGGGCAAGGATCGCATCGTGGTGGGCCGGGATCTGCAACCCGCGGAGGAGGGGTGAAGCAGCTGTCAGCTATCAGCTTTCAGCTGTCAGCAAAGACTGAAGGAGCAGAGGTTTGCGCCGTGCCTGATTAACCCTCGAAAAAAGGCTGGGCACAAGCAGGGGCGGGTTTAAAACCCGCCCCGACCTCGTTTAGGCAGGGAAAATCATATCTAAGGCGGCGAGGCTCATCCGTCCCCACCTGTCTTGCTAATTGCTAATTGCTGACCGCTCACTGCTCACTGGTAACCCCGGCGGCCGGCTCACGGTCCAAGGATTCCACCAGTTCCCTTAGGGTGAGGGACTGCCACTGGGAAGGGAAGGGGGCCTCCAGCAGCTCCTTAAAGAGGCCCACCAGGTGGGGCTCTGCTTCCAGGGCTTGTTTCAGGGCCACGTCCCGAGCCCGACGGAGACAGCTCAGGATTTCTTTTACCGTGATCTGGTCCGGGGGTAGCGCGGGCTGGAACCGGGCCGAAGGATTTTCCTTGGCGGGCGCCACTTCCACAATAAGGTTGCAGTCCTCAAGCAACTGAATCACCCGGTTCGCCAGATTGTTGCCCTGGGGCAGGATCTGGGCCAGCTCTTCCAGGGTGAGCGGCGGCTGCCGGTGGAGGAAGCGGGCGCTGATGCCCACCAGGGCGGCCAGGCCCAGGAATTCGTCCACCGGCTCCGGGGCCTCGGGCCGCCGGAACTGCCGGCTCAGGGTCTCCAGGTGCTGGTGGGCGAAGGCCACCTCGGTGCCGAAAAGCAGGATGAGCCAGCACCAGAACATCCAGACGCAGAGAAAGAGCAAATTATAGAGGGCCCCGTAAATGGCGTTGTAATAGGTGGCCGCGCCCTGGATCCAGGTAAAGACCAACTGCGCCCCCTGCCAGATGGTGCCCCCCACCACCCCGCCGAGGACGGCCGAGACGAAGCTCACCTTAGCGTTGGGCATCACCAGGTAGATGAACACGAAGGCCAGGTAGATGAGCCCCAGGGAGATCAGCCCCCGGGTGGCGGTGAAAAAGAACTCCGGCATGACGCCTTCCAACAGGTGGCGCACCGTGGGCAGGCTCAGAAAGGAAGTGGAGATGGACAGGCCCACGGCCATCAGGATGGGGAAGATGAGAAAGATGCTGAGGTAATCGCTCACCTTGCGGCTGAAGGCGCGGGTCCGGGAGACCTGCCAGGTCTTGTTGAAGGCCCGCTCCACGTTGGTCATGACGATGACCAGATCCGCCAGCAGGGCCACCACCCCGAAGACCCCCAGGGAAGTCACCTTGGTGGTTTCGATGTACTGGAGGATCTGGGCGGCGAACTCCCGGGAGCCGGGGGCCAGTTTTTCCAGCATGTAGGTGGTAAGCAACCGGGGCAGGCCCATGGCCTGGAGGATGGCGTAAAGCAGGGCCAGCAGGGGGATGAAGCCCAGGATGGTGGCGTAGGCCAGAGCCGAGGAGCGCACCAGGGACTGGTTGCGCATAAGGCCCCGGCCGGCCAGGAGCAGGACGCGGAGGCACTTAAGGGCGAAAAGCTCCCGCGGCCCCCGGCCTTCATCCTGCCAGAGGCGGCGCCGAAAAAAGTCCTGGGTGGGGGTTAGCAAATCGGTCAAGTCTGCCGGATTCTCCTGTCTCAGGGAGGGGGCCAGGGGTTGCTTGCCGCTGTTAAGAAAAGTTCAAGGTTCAAGGTTCAAAGTTCAAAGTCTAATTCCTCGCCGCCGAGGGCGGCGGCGCTACATTTTCATGCTCGTCTTCCCACCCGCCCCGCAAATGACTTTTTTCAAAAAAAACCTACTAAAAATCGGCCCGAAAGGGAAATTATTTTGGCGGCGTCAGCCCGAAAACCTGGGGTTCCGGCTCGCTGATGTCCACGCTCACCGCTTTGCCGGTGTTCTGGCCGAATTGCTTGAAGTCCGCTACCAGCAGGTAGTTGAGCACTGTACGCAAGTCCGAGGACGGGCCGGTGCTGCGGGCTTCTCCCACCCAACAGGCTCGGAACTGGCCCTGGTCCCGGTAATATTTGGCGTCCACCACGTTGATGAGGAGCCAGCGGTCATACAGGGCCACGGACTCGGGGTAGGGGTAATAGGAGAAGAACGGGGCCACGAAGAAATAAGAAGAGGCCCCGCGGCCATAACCGGTGCCGAATCCGAACCCACTGCCGGGATAAGGGTAATACTCGGGCATGACTACGGTGGCGGTGCCCTCCCCGCCGATGCCGTAACTGAAGAAGAGATAGTAGTCGGCCTTCTCATACGGGACCAGCCCATAGCCCTGCTTTCCCAGGAGCTTTTCGATCTTCTCCTTCACTTCTTTTTCCAGGAGGGGGTTTTTGGCGTCCCGGTTCTCAATGACAAAGAAGGTGCCCCCGGGACTTATCCGGGTGGGCGCCGCCGGGTCGGTGTAGCCGTTGACTTTGACGTGGTAGATGTAAGGGCCGCAGCCGGAGGCCAAGACTCCCACCATGATCAATGCCATCAAAGAGCAGTACTTTTTCATTCTAGTGCCCTATAGAGGCTGGCATTCCTCCAGCATTGGCGCCAGGCGCCCCTTGATCTCCTTCAGGGGCGGCAGTTGGGGGGCCGGCGGCAGGTCCTCGTCCGTCAATTTCCGGCGTTTGAAGCGCATGCGGGTGGAGAGCTCCTCCCGTTCCGGGGCCAGGAGGCCCCCGGACATGACTGCGCCCCCGCCCTCCAGGGCTTCGATCTGGGCCGCAATCAACCCGAAGTCGTAGGAGAGGTTGAATTTGTCGACGTCTTCGTTGAGGAGCGTCACATGGGTCATGATCTTGGCCCGGGTCTCCCGGAGCTTCTCGCTCTCCAGGCGCAGTTGCTCGTAGAGGTAGAAGACCAGGTTGCGGAAGCGGCGCCAGGCCGTCCAGCCCCGGCGCGGGTAGCCTTTGAGCAGCTCCGGCCGCTCCCCCTCCGGCAGGGCGCAAAATTGCGGGTAGAACGGCCAATCTTTCAGCCCCAGCACTTCCATCAGGAGGGCGCAAGTCCTCTCGGAGCCCAGGGCGTGGTACAGGGCCATGAAGCGCCGCCCCAGAAGCTCATGCTCCCGGCGATAGGCCTCCAGCTCCTGGCGCAGGATCTCGGTATCTTCTTCCAGATAGACCCGGTCGGCGAAATAATTATCGACGATTTCCTTCTTGATGTGAACTTTTAGGGCCTCCAGGGCCTTATCCA
This sequence comes from uncultured delta proteobacterium, assembly GCA_963790655.1. GTDB lineage: Bacteria > Desulfobacterota > Desulfobaccia > Desulfobaccales > 0-14-0-80-60-11 > DASWLF01. The sequence goes on from CAWBPT010000014.1 coordinate 4,310, forward strand.
CCTGGTCCATGGCTGGCTTTCCTCGGTCACCCTGAATGAAGCGCTAGCGGCGGTGAGCTTGCAGCTGTCGGCAAAGAAACCGGATGGCTGCAAACTTCCGGACAGAACCTGAGCCACTTTGGCGTTCTAAGGCAGCACCCGGCTGCCGTCGCACAGGTTTTTGGTAGGGGCGGACCTGCGTGTCCGCCCGCTCTGAGGGCGCACCCCTGGGTGTGCCCCCACATTTGCACTAGTCACTGATCAGGAGGACTCCGGCTCCTTCGCCTTAAGCTCCGCCAGATCGGCCAGGGAGATTTCCACTTCCCGTTTGTCTTCCATTTCCAGGGTGGCGGTGGACCGGATCAGGTTGTAGCGGATGATCTTGCCCTCGCCTTCGGGGAGCCGGATGCGTTTGCCCACCCGGGGCAGCGACTTTCTGATCTCCTGGTAAGCGGAGTACTCAAAGGTGAGGCAGCACATCAGGCGGCCGCAGATGCCGGAAATCTTGTTGGGGTTGAGGCTCAGCTGCTGCTCCTTGGCCATGCGCACGCTCACCGGCTCAAAGTCCTTGAGAAAAGAGGCGCAGCACAAGCCCCGGCCGCAGATGCCCAGCCCCCCCACCATCTTGGCCCGGTGGCGCACCCCGATCTGGCGCAGCTCGATGCGGGTGCGGAATTCCTGCACCAGGTCCTTGACCAGCGCCCTAAAGTCCACCCGCCCCGGGGCGGTGAAGTAGAAGACAATCTTCGAGGCATCGAAGAGGCATTCCACCTGCACCAGGTAGATGGGGAGCTTGTGGCTCTGGATGCGGCGCTGGCAAAAATTCAGGGCCCGCTGCTCCAGTTGCCGGTTTTTTTCTTCCTGGGCCAGGTCTTCCGGGGTGGCCACCCGCACCAGGGGCTTGGCCTGGCCGGGGACTATCTGGTCCTCGGGGATGTCATAGAGCCCCATGACCCGGCCCAGCTTCAGGGTGCCTTCGTTTTCCAGCACCGCGCGGTCATGCAACTTGAGCTCGAAGCTGCCGGGGTCCACCAGGCAGCATTTATTTCCAGGTCCGAGACAAACCTTAGCGAACATCATGCAAATAACCTTGGCGCTTCAGGCGCAACCCCAGGATGTCCAGGGTCAGCTCCGGGTTGAGGTTGGCCTGGAGATGGCGCTGGGCCGTTCCCAGGGCGGAAAATCTGGCCAACCAGGTCTCCGGGGTCCCCCCGGCCCGGGCCGCGTCCAGCTCCGGCAGCAGGTCCTGGTGGGCCAACAGGTTGGCCGGGGCCCGGTAGTGGGTGAGGAGCAGGTCCCGGTACCAGAGTTGCGCCATCAGGAGAAAATTATCCAGCTCGGTGCGGTTTTTGGCCAGGCGCTGGGCCCAGTCCAGCATTTGGGCTAAGGGGCCCCCGGCCAGCCCTTCCAGGTCCGAGAGCACCTGGCGGCGCTGCTCCAGCATCTCTTCATGGTCCAGCCTCAGGGCCCGGCCCAGGGAGCCGCCGCTTAAGGCGCTCAACAGCGCGGCCTGGGCCTGGGTGAGGCCCCGCCGGGCCACCAGCTCCCGGGCCACCAGGGGCAAGGGCAGGGGGGCAAAGGCCAGCTTGTGGCAGCGGGAGACCACGGTGGGCAACAGATCGGCTTCCATAAGGGCGGTGAGCACCAGCAGGTGGCGCTCCGGGGGCTCCTCCAGGGTCTTGAGCAGGGCGTTGGCCGCGGCGTCGTTCAGGGCGTTCAGGGCCTCCGCCGGTTTGATGACCACCACCCGCCAGCCGCCCCCCAGGGGCGGGTACTCGGTCACGCGGCGCAGTTCCCGGATCTGCTCGATCTTGATCTGGGGCTGGTGGCTCTCGGAGGTGGGCCCGATGAGCACCAGGTCGGGGTGCGTGCCCGCGGCCAGCCGCCGGCAGGAGGGGCAAGCCCCGCAGGCGTCGCCGTCCGCCCGCAACTGAGTGCAGTTCAGGGCCGCGGCCAGGGCCCGGGCCGTGGTCGCCTTCCCCACCCCCTCGGGACCCAGGAACAGGTAGGCATGGGACAGCCGGCCCTTGGCCATGGCCGTCTGCAGATGGGCGATGACCCGGTCCTGGCCCAGGATCTCCCGGAAGAACGGGGAGGCCGTCTCCGGGCGGCGGCGGCGGCGGCGCGGTAACCTGATTTTTCTTGTTAGCTGCCATGTTTTAGTAGCCAGTAGTCAGTTAGCCTAGATTGCCAGTTCTTCGAACGTACTTAGCTTGGTTCCCAAGCTCCTGCTTGGGAACCAGGGGAATAAGCAGCTTGACTAGCTACTGACAACTGACAACTGATAACTGACCGCTCTCTCACTCCCATTCAATGGTGCTGGGCGGCTTGGAAGAGATGTCGTACACCACCCGGTTCACCCGTTTCACTTCATTGATGATGCGGTTGGCCAGCCGGGCCAGAAACTCGTGGGGCAGCCGGCTCCAGTCCGCGGTCATGGCGTCCACCGAGTCCACGCTCCTGAGGGCGATGACGTGCTCGTAGGTGCGCTCGTCGCCCATGACCCCCACGGTGCGGATGGGCAGCAGCACCGCAAAGGCCTGCCACACCTGGCGGTAGAGGCCGGCGGCCACCAGCTCCTCCTGGACGATGGCGTCGGCTTCCCTGAGGATGGTCAGGCGCTCCTTGGTCACCTCCCCCAGGATGCGGATGGCCAGCCCCGGCCCGGGGAAGGGGTGGCGCCAGATGAGGCTGTCGGGCAGCCCCAGTTCCTGGCCCACCTCCCGCACCTCGTCCTTGAACAGCTCCCGGAGGGGCTCCAGGAGCTTGAGGGGCATGACCGCCGGCAGGCCCCCCACGTTGTGGTGGGTCTTGATGGTGGCCGACGGCCCCTTATAAGACACGCTTTCGATGACGTCGGGATACAAGGTCCCCTGGGCCAGGTACTTCACCCCGCCCAGCTTCTTCGCTTCCTCGGCAAAGGTGCGGATGAATTCGTGGCCGATGCGCTTGCGCTTTTCCTCCGGGTCCTCCACCCCCTTGAGGATCTCGAGAAAATCCTCGGTGGCGTCCACGTAAATCAGGTTGAGTTGGTGGTGCTTCCGGAAGAGGTGGCTCACCTCCTCGGCCTCGCCCTGGCGCAGCAGGCCGTTGTTCACGAAGATGCAGGTGAGGCGGTCGCCGATGGCCCGGTGCACCAGCATGGCGGTGACCGAGGAGTCCACCCCGCCGGACAGGGCGCAGATGACCCGCTCGTCCCCCACCTGCCGCCGGATGGATGCGGTGGTGGACTCGATGAAGGAGTGCATGGTCCACAGGGGCTGGAGTTTGCAGATGCGGAAGAGAAAGTTGGACAGGATCACCATGCCCCGGGGGGTATGCCGCACTTCGGGGTGGAACTGCACCCCGTAGAGCCGGCGGGCCTGGTCCTGGATGGCCCCCACCGGGCAGGTGTCGCTGTAGCCGATGACTTCAAAGCCCGGGGCCAGCTGCTCCACGATGTCGCCGTGGCTCATCCAGACCTTTTCCTCCCGGCTGAGGCCGTGGAACAGGTCCCCGAAGTCGGTGACGGTAAAGGACTTGTGCCCGTACTCCCGGGACACGGCCGGCACCACCTTGCCCCCCAGCAGGTGGTTGAGGAGCTGAATGCCGTAGCAGATGCCCAGGACCGGGACCCCGAGATTGAAGACCTCCGGGTCCACGGTGGGGGCGTCCTCCTCGTAGACGCTGCGGGGGCCGCCCGAGAGAATGATGCCTTGGGGGGCGAACTTCCTGATCTCCTTCAGGGGCATCATGAAGGGATGGATTTCGCAGTAGACCTTGAGCTCCCGCACCCGCCGGGCAATGAGCTGGGTGTATTGGGACCCGAAGTCCAGGATCAGCACTTTTTCTTTATGGGGATCCATCATGGTGGAGTTTTCAGTTTCGAGTTTCGAGTTTTTAGTTTTCGGTATTAAAATTTAGCTATCAGCGGTCAGCAGCCAGCTTTCAGCAGAAAAAATCTAAATTCGCCGCGCTTTCCTCTGAGTTGAGGGTGAGCGCGGCCCGCCTCAGGTGAGCTCAACCCCTTAAAATGATTTTTTAAATTAATTATAGCCGGGAGACGGGCAAAAAGCAAAACTTCTGTGCGCGGGGGTCAACGGCGGGATGGCGGGGTGGCACCGCCGCCCCCGGTGGTGCTCCCTGGAACCCATTTCAAAAGCCATTTTTTCTGTCATCCTGAACGAAGTGAAGGATCTCAAGTTATTAAAAATACTAGCGTTGCGCTTCATAACTACTAGGGCAATTAAAAGCACGGTTTTTAAACCCCCCTTTTCTAAAGGGGGGTAGGGGGGATTTTATAATAACCACCTGAAAATCCCCCTAAATCCCCCTTTTCCAAAGGGGGACTTAACAACAATAGATTCTTCGCTGATCTCCGAAGTGCTGGAAGTCCTTGAAGAACCTCGGAAAAATTTACAGTCCCAGGGGCTTGAGAAACCGGGTCTCAATTTCCCGGCGGATTTCCGGCAGGCGGGCCGCCTCCGGGGGGGAGGCCAGGGGGGCGGCCAGCAGGTCGCTCAGCGCCGCGGCCGTGGCTCTCAGGCGGGTGAGCATGCTTTCCCGGGCCTCGGCCAGCGCCTCCCAGCCGGCGCCGTTGGCCACCTGCCAGAAGGCGGGCTCCAGCTCCGGCATCAGCAAGGAATAAAGACCCGGGCGCCAGGCCAGCATGAGGGCCAGGGACGGGAGCTGCTGCGCCTCGATGAGATAAGACAGGCGCCCCCACTCGTTCACCTCCGCCAGGGCGTCCTTCAGGGCCCGGACCCAGAGTTCCACCCGGGTCTGGGGGAAGAGCGCCACCGCGGTGTGGAACGCCTCCCGGAGAGCCGTTTCCCGGGCCTCCCCCACTTCGTGGCGGACGACCGCTTCCAGCTCCCCGGCCATCAGGGCGTCCAGGGCCTCTCGGTTCGCCTCGGGGTCCTGAAGCAGCGCCGTAAGAGACGTGCCGTAAGCCTGAAGCGCCACCTTGAGGAACGGTTTGTGCTGCTGCACCGGGTCCGAGAGGCGGTCCCAGAGGTAGTAAGCCAGGGCCTCCCGCCGGGCGTAAATCAGGGACCCCTGGCACAGGGCCGGGGCGGCGTCCAGGTCCCGGGCCAGCTCCGGGCCCAGCACCAGCACGGTCAACTCCCCCAGGCGCCGCACTTCCAGGAGTTCCCCCAGGAAGCAGGTGGGGGCCAGCCCCCGGCTGTAACCGGCGCCGTAGGCCAACCCCAGGGGGATGAGGGTGTCGTTGATTCTCTCCACCGCGAAGGGGTCCACCGCGGCCCCGCGCCAGGCCAGGTCTTGCCACGCCGCCCCCTCCAGTTCCTCCCAGGTCTGCTCCTTGGCTTCCACCCAGGGCAGCACGTCCCCGGGGTCCGGCTCCCGCCAGGGGGGCAATTGGTGCTCCCACTTGTAGAGCTGCCGCAATCTCAGCAGCAGGCCGCACAGGGAGAAGTGGCCGGCCTGGCCGGCGTTGCCGATCTCACAGTTGGCGCTCACCTGGCGGATCAGGGATTGGGGAGTCATGGGGGATTCGCACCCACTTTGAGGCGCTGACGCAAGAGGACCGTTTCTTCCTTCTCTTATTGACATCGGCTACATGAATCAAGGTGTCTTGATTTTCCCTCCCCCTTGAGGGGGGAGGGTTAGGGTGGGGGTGAAAAAATCTTTTTTATCACCCTCCCCTCAGCCCCCTCCCCTCAAGGGAGGGGGAGGATGGATTATTCCCCGGCTCAGTCTGCCCCCGGCTCATTTGCCCATCAACTTGGCCAGTTTCTGGGCCAGGTCCTGGTCCAGGCCCTGAAGGACTTTGAATTCCTGGTTGGCCGCCGCGGCGTCGCCGGTGCGGGCATAGTAGAGGCACAGGGCGTAATGGGCCTGGGCGTCCTGGGGCGTCAGGACCACCGCCTCCTTGAGTTCCTTGCCGGCTTCGTCCATCCGGCCCAGATTGAAGTGGGCCAGACCCAACTGCAGGTGCGCCTTGGCGAAGTCGGGCTTAAGGCGCAGGGCCTCGGTAAACTCAGCCCCGGCCTCCTTATCCCGCTTTAACTTGCCGTAGGCCAGGCCCAGGTGATAATGGGCCTCCGGGTCATCGGGGTGGCGGCGCACCGCCTCGGTAAACGAGTCCCGGGCCTCCGGCCAGCGGCCCTGCCGGGCGTAGGCCACCCCCAGGTTCTCGTAGGCCTTGCCCCACTGGGGCTGCAGGCGGACGGCCTCCTTGAAGGCCTGGACCGCCTCGGGATAACGGTTCAACTGGGCCAAAGCCAGGCCCAACTGATGATAGGCCTGGGGGTAGCGAGGCTCCAGGCGAACCGCTTCCTGGTAAGCCTTGAGCGCCTCCTCGATTTTCCCGTTTTTCTCCAGCCGGGACCCTTTATCGTACTGCAGGCGGGCCTGGGGAGAGACGTTTTCTTCCTGCTCCTCGTACCGGTCCATCTGGGCCAGGGCCGGGGAGACGAACATCACCAGAAAAATCAGCAGAAACCATTTTAGACAGACTTGTTTGCGGTCCATTCAGCGGGCTGCCTCGGAATCTTTTTAGCCTAGATCATATCATGGCCCGGCGCAAAAACCGAGAACCCGGTGGAGTGGCCTCCAGAGGAAGGCTGAGATGAGGCTCGGCGCCAGGAAGGCTTCTTGACAAGGGCGGAAAGGTACTTAAATTGCAAATATAATGGAAAATTTCCAGGTTATTCTGGCGGTGCTCCTGGCCCTCTCCTCCCTGATGGCGGCGGTGCCGGCAGTTGCCGACCCCCGGGAGGCAGCCTGCGCCGCGGTGCTGCTTTTCATGGTGGCCTCCAACTCCAACCCGGAAAAGGGTTGCAAGCCCACGGCCCCCGACGCCCTGGGGCCCTTCTACCAGCCCGGCGCCCCGGAGCGGGCCCGGGTGGGCCAGGGTTACCGGCTGAGCGGCGTGGTCAGGTCAGCCGCGGATTGCGCCCCCATCCCGGGGGCCCGCCTGGAGTTCTGGCTGGCGGGGCCTGACGGGAACTACGACGACGCCCACCGGGCCACCGTGCTTTCCGGGGCTGAGGGAGCTTACCGGTTTGAGAGCAACTTCCCGCCCCAGTATGCTTCCCGGCCGCCTCACATCCACCTCAAGGTGAGCGCCCCAGGCTTCAAGACGCTGGTCTCCCAACATTATCCCGTCGCCGGCGACACCCAGGGGACCATGGACCTGGTGTTGATCCCCGCGCCCTAGAAGCTACCGCAAAACCCCCCTGCACACAAGAAATGTCATTCTGAGCGCAGCGAAGAATCTAGTCATATTAATAAGCTCTAGATCCTTCACTTCGTTCAGGATGACATAAAAATCCGTTTTTAACCGCCTGCTAAAATTCGTTTTCCTCTTCAAAACCTCTTCTTTTCAACCGGCGCTCCAGCAGATCCCGGGCCCGGGCGGGAGCCAGGGGGAAAAGCAGCAGGATACCCACCAGGAAGCCGCCCACGTGGGCCCACCAGGCCACCCCGCCGGCGCCGGGATGCACCGCTCCCAGGCTGGAAGTCCCATAGATAAACTGCAGCAAAAACCAGAAGCCCAGAAAAAAGTAAGCCGGCAGTTCCAGAAATATGGGAATGAAGATGATGAGGAACAGGGTCAAGATCCGGGCCCCGGGAAAGAGGAAGAAGTAGGCCCCCATCACCCCGGCGATGGCGCCGCTGGCCCCGATCAAAGGCACCCTGGCCAGGGGCGCAAATAACAGGTAGATAAGATTGGCCGCCACCCCGCAGGCCAGGTAAAAGCCCAGATACCGGCCGTGTCCCAGGGTGTCCTCCACGTTGTCGCCAAAGACGTACAAGAACCACATGTTGCCGATGATATGCAGCCAGCCTCCGTGGAGAAACAGGGAGGTGAACAGGGGCGCGACGATGACGGGCCAGGGCGCGGCGCCTTGGGCCAGGAGGCTCAAGAACCGGGCCGGCACAAACCCCAGGACATCCGCCACCGTCGGCAGATAAGGCCCCAGGGACATCTCCCAGAAGAAGATCAGGAAGTTCGCCGCGATGAGGAAATAGTTGACGTAGGGCGGGCGGGAAGACGGGATATTGTCTTTGAGGGGGAACATGGCTGGGCACCGGGCAACTGCCGTGGGAACAGATTAATTATAGCAAGAGCCAAAAGTTTTTTCCGTTATTGGGAAATGCTCCAAAAACCAAAATCCCCCCTAACCCCCCTTTCGAAAAGGGGGGAACTATTAAGGATTAATTCAAAAGTCCCCCTTTGAAAAAGGGGGATTTAGGGGGATTTTAAGATCAGCCATCGGCATAAGTTTATGCAACCGCTATAAAATTAAGGCTCTTTAGGAGATAGGGCAAGGGGTGACGGGAAGTTGAGACGGGGGGTGACCGGGACCCGGACGCTGCGCCTGCCCGGAACAGCCGCGGGCGGCTTTTCCACATTTTGTTTCCGGATAACCTAAGCGATAGTTACCCTCACCTAGAATACAGGAAGGATGACGCTGAACCAAAAACCAAAAACCAAAAACTGCATCTGCCCTCAAGGCCGGTTCACCAGCAGCCGCTTGCCGTGGAGCCTCAGGGCCACGGCGGCGCCCTTGAGGTACGGTTCCGGCGTGGTGGCGTCGTCCAGGAGCAGGTAGACCCGCCGCGGCCCCTGCCACAGGTCTTGTAAGTGCTCCGGAGTGATGAGGTAATTCTGGTCCGGGGGCACCGGGTAAGGGAATTGGGGGAGGTTGTGGCGCTTCACCATGAGGATATGGTGCTGGGCGTAGAAGGCCAGGGAGGAGCCGTACTCGAACTCCTCGATCTGCTCCATGATGACGAGGTCCGCAGGCGCGGCCCGGCGGCTCAGGTATTCCCCGGGCATTTGATCGCTGAGGAGGGGGGCAATCACCCTCAGGGACCCAAAGGTGAAATAGACCAGGACCAGGGCCAGGGCGCCGTAACAGGCCACGGCCAGGCGGGCCCGGCGGAGCATGCCGGCCAGGGCGCCGGTCAAGGCGATGGCGGGAACCATCCAGGTCACCGGTTTGGCCAGGGGCAGGATCAGCTCGAACATGCCGCTGAATTCCCGGCGGTTGCCGGCGCAGAGCTGCTCCAGGTAGGGTAGCAGGAACAGGGTGCCCAGCCCCAGGAGGCCGAGGCCCAGCAAGGGCAGGGCGAGGGAGCGGCTCCCGGCCTCCAGATAACGCGTCAGCCGCCAGCCCACGATGAGGGCCAGGGGCGGGAAGGCCGGCAGCGAATAATACTCGATGCGGCTGGAGGAGAGCGTAAAGAAGACCAGGATCACCGCGGGCCAGATGAGCAGCAGCCGGGCCCTAAGGTCTACGGCGCCGCCGGGCCGCGTCTCCCTCCAGAAACGCCAGAGGGCTTCAGGCAGGAGAAAGGTCCAGGGCATGAGCCAGATGCCCAGAAAGAGCCAGAACCCGGGCAGGGAAAAGGGGGTGATGTCCGGCGGCTGGCGCTGGCCCAGGAAGCGGAGAATCTGCTCGTTGACGATCTGGAACCGCAAAAATCCCGGGTGGGCCAGCTCCGCCCCCACAAACCAGGGCAACAGAAGCGCGGCCGCCAGGGCCAGGCCCGGGGGGGACCAGAACAGCCTGAGAATCCCGGGCTGGCGCACCTGCCAGGCATAGAGGCCCCCGATGAGCACCGGGAAGACTACCCCGATGAAGCCCTTGCTCAGGAACCCGGCCACCAGGCAGAGAAAAAAGGGAGCGGCCCACCGCCAGCCGGGCTCCTCCTGCCAGCGCAGCAGGAAATAGAGGGACGCCGCCAGGGTGAAGGTAATCAGGTGGTCGGTGAGGATCTGCAGGTGCAGGGCAAAGAAGCCGATGCAGCTTAACAGGGCGAAACCGCCCAGCCAGGCGGCCTCCCGGCCCAGCAAGCGCCGGCCTACCAGGTAGGCGAACCAGACCTCGCCCAGGGTCAGCCCCAAAGTGGGGAGTCTGGCCGCCCAGTCCGAGACCCCGAAGATCTTGTAGGACAAGAGATTGAGCCAGTAGAGCAACTGGGGTTTGTCCAGATAAGGGACCCCGTTGAGCAGGGGGGTGAACCACGAGCCGGTGGCCAGCATCTCCCGGGGAATGAGGGCGTACATGGCCTCGGCCCGGATGAGGGGCAGTTGCCAGAAAAAGGGGAGATAAACGGCCAGGCAGACCAGCAGCAGGGTGGGGCCGCTCAGCAGGCTCCGGGACGGCGTAAGATGCATGCCCTATTTTAGCAGCCGGGCTAATGATTGGCAAACCTGCCAACGTCCCAACCCTCTCCCCCCCGCAGGCGGGTGGAGCGGGAGATTTAACCGGCTGGCGAAACTCTGCGGAACGGCAAAGAATTGGTGGCACAGGCGTCTCGCCTGTGCCGGCCCCGCAGGCTAAAGCCTGCGGCTACAAAAATAGCCCTTTGATCTGCCACTCAGTATGCAAGATGCATCCGGGCCAAGGTCCGAATCTTAGGCCGCGCTGGCGGCATCGGTTTTGAGAATTATGAGTTAGTTGCCGATAATTATCATTGCAGATGATCTCGGACAACGAACCATAGTGTCATACTTCATAAATTATATGGCAATTATTGTGTCTGGCCCTAACCAAGCTGTGGGCGCCCTGACCTTAGCCGCCCGGTGCAAAGAGTTGGAAGCCTTGTGCCGCTGCCGCACCCTGGAAGGCGCCGGGGGGCTCCTGGACCAGGCCGCCAGCGAACCTGACCGGGTCCGGCAAGCCCTGCGGCTGGAACTCCACAAGAGGGCTGGTTAATGGGACTGGACGGTTCCAGAGGCCGCCCTCTGGTGCTCATCGTGGAAGAGGACAGCGCCAGGCGCCTTGTGGCCCGGGCCACCCTGGAGCGGGCCGGCTTTGAGGTGGCGGAGGCCGGCGATGGAGGCCAGAGCCTGGCAGCCTTCAAAAGCCTGCTGCCGGATCTGGTGCTTCTGGACGTCATGAGGTCCGACATGGACGCCTTCGCCACCTGCGCCGCCCTGCGCCGGTTGCCCGGCGGGCAGCATACCCCCATCCTCATGGTTACCGAATTGGACGATCTGGACTCCATCGCCCGGGCCTATGAAGTGGGGTCCACCGACTTCATTACCAAACCTATCAACTGGACGATCCTGAGTCATCGGGTGCGCCATATGGTTCGCGCCTCCCAGGCGGTGGTGGAGCTTCATAAAAGCCGGAGCCGCCTGGCTCACGCCCAGGATATTGCCCGGCTGGGATATTGGGAATGGCATCTGGAAAATGACGAACTCCTTTGGTCTGAGGAAGTTCCTCGCCTCTTGGGCGTCCCCATCCAGGAATCTGCCGGGGGTCTGGCCGCGCTTTTAGGTTGCCTGCATCCCGCGGATAGAGACCGAGTAAAAGACGCCATTGACGCGGCCCGGCGCCAAGGCCGGCCTTTTAGCCTGGACCCCCGCATCCTGCTGCCGGATGGATCGGAGCGCATGGTGAACCTGCAGGCGGAAGCCTCCCTGGATGAGGCGGGCCGGCCTTTTCAGATAACCGGCACGGTTCAGGATATTAGCGAGCGCCACCTGGCCGAAGCCGCGCTCCGGGAAAGCAAGAATTTTCTACAAAGCGTGTTCGACGCCATCCATGACGGCATCAGTATCTTAGATCAGAACCTGAACGTGAGGCGCATCAACAAGAGCGCCGAAAGGTTTTATAGCCCCCAGGTTTGTCCGGTGGGCCAGAAATGCTACACGGTTTTCCAGCAGCGGGCTACGCCCTGTGCCAATTGTCCGGCCCTCAAAACCTTAGAGAACGGCGAAGGGCAGCTGGAGGTCATTCCCCTGCGTACCGCGTCCCGGTTCCGGGGGTGGGTCGAAGTGTCCACCTACCCGTTGCACGATACCCGGGGGAACATTACCGGGGTGATTGTCTACATGAAGGACATCACGGCCCGGAAGAAACTGGAAGAGCAGTTTCTGCAGGCCCAGAAGATGGAAGCAGTGGGTCGGCTGGCCGGTGGCGTAGCCCATGATTTCAACAATATGCTCACCGTAATCGCCGGCTGCAGCGACTTTCTGCTCAACAATCTGACCGGCCTGGAGCATCTGCGCCACGAAGTGGAAGAGATCCAAAAGGCGGCGGAGCGAGCCAGTTCCCTGACCCGTCAGCTTCTGGCCTTTAGCCGCAAACAGGTGCTCAAGCCCCAGGTGCTGGATTTGAACACCGTGGTGGCCAACATCGATAAGATGCTGCTCCGGATCATTGGGGAAGATATCAATCTGATTGCCGATTTGGAACCGCGGCTGGGGTCCGTGGCTGCCGACCCGGGGCAGATCGGCCAGGTAATATTGAACCTGGCGGTCAATGCCCGGGATGCCATGCCCCAGGGTGGCCGGCTCATCATCCAGACCGCTAACTTCCAGGTGAACGAGGACTTATCCGGCGGGCCAGTAGATATTCCCCGGGGTTCTTATGTGCTGCTCACCATCAGCGACACCGGCATGGGGATCGCTCCGGAGGCCCAAGCCAGCATCTTCGAGCCCTTCTACACCACCAAAGACAGCGACAAGGGCACCGGGCTGGGCCTCTCCACCGTCTACGGGATCATTACCCAGAGTAACGGCCACATCCGCCTCTGGAGCGAACTCGGTCAGGGAGCCACCTTCAAAATCTATTTACCCCAGGTGACCGCGCCGAAACGCGGAGTCAGCCTGTCCCAGCCCCGGCCCGCTTCCTTGCAAGGCTCGGAAACCCTCCTGCTGGTGGAAGATGAAGACCTGGTGCGAGAAGTGACCCACCGTATCCTCAAACGCTACGGCTATACCGTGCTGCTAGCCAAAGACGGCCCCGAGGCCTTGCGCCTGACAGAAGATTGCGGCCCCCTGCACCTGTTGTTAACCGATGTCATTATGCCTGGCATGAGCGGCCGGGAGTTGGCCGAACATCTCGTTTCCCGACACCCGCAAATAAAGGTGCTGTTTATGTCCGGGTACCCGGAAAACGCCATCGGCGACCAAGGGACCTTGGAGCCGGGAGTTGCTTTTATCCAGAAGCCGTTCAAACATTTTGAGCTGGCTCTTAAAGTGCGTGAAGTTCTGGACTCTCGGGCAGACCGGGATGACGAAACTCCGGGGGCCTCAGGCAAATCGTCCCCCAGCCATGCCAAAGGTTGAGCCGGTTTTGACCCTCGCCGGGCCGCCGCAGCGAAGGGATTCCCGGTTCCCAGCCTGGGAAACCGGGTGGGAAGATTTTTCCACAATTCCTTAATCCATTTTCCCCCCCAAAATGGGCCGCGTCTCACCGGAAATTCAGGATTTTCCCCATTGTCTGGAAAAAGGACCATGTCATTCTATGATGGCAAGGAAGCGCCCCGTTCGCCGGCCGATTAAGCGGCCCCAAAGCCCTTGGCCAGGCGTCCGCAAATCAAAATCTCTCCCTGGGGCCCCGGGTTTCAGAACCGGGGAAGGGGACCTTATTAAGAGGGATAAACCCAATGCTGAAACTTATGGATCTTGGTTGCAACGCCCATGATTGCCGTCAATTCACCCTCCGCGGTCTCGAGGCGGAACTCATGGAAAATATTCTCTATAACCTCCCTCGAGAGGGGGATTTCCACACCTTTATCTGCGAACACGGCCATACCCACCACGTCAGTTTCCATACTCAGGCGGAAAACTTTTGCCAGGTTGCGACCAGGCTCCAATAGGGAGGGAGTCTTCCGGGAGATCAAAATTAGCAGAGGGCCTAGTAGCCGGGCCGGATCATAAAGTGGCGATCCGGTCCGGCGGCCGGTTGAATTTCCAGGCTCTCTTTAACCGATGCGCGGTATCCCTGGTCATTACCCGGCCCCTTGACCCGGCTTCGCCCCCTTTAACTTCTCCGAGCCAGGTATTATCTTTTAAAAAATCCGCAGAGCCCTTTGGGGCTTAAAGCTGCTGCAAAACCCGGATTTGCCGAAGATGGTCATTCTGAGCGCCGGGAAGCATCCGGTCATTGCCGGGCTCAGGGTAACGGCATGTCCGGCTTTGTAGAAACTCAAGTTAAATTAATCCTGGGAGGACCGCCGTGAAAACCTGTTTCTGGCTGCTCTTGGCTACCCTGACGCTGGGGGGTTGCGCTCCCGGTTACTACGATAGCGGGTCAGCTTACCGGGAATCCGATTATAGGGAGAACAAGAAATGGTATCAAAATGCCGAGACCGATGAGGAGCGGGTGATGCGGATTTGGCGGGAAAGCGCCAGCCACTGACGCCTGGGCTGCCTGCCCCTGGCCCCCTGCCGCAATAACAACTTTTCAGAGCAGTCATTCATGGGCCTTTGGCTCACCCGTAAATTATGAAAAGTTCAGATGAGCATACTGCTAACTTTGAACTTTTCGGAGCAGTTATCAACACCCAGCCGTTTGTAATGGATTTGCCGGCAGCTTTTTGATACTTTCGAGGCACTATGTCCAGATATGAGGTAATCATCATTGGCGCCGGGCCGGCCGGGCTGTTTGCGGCGCTCAGTCTGGGGCGCGCGGGAGTGGGGAAGGTCTTACTGGTGGAACAGGGACCGGACCTGGAGGCGCGCCGCCGGGACACGCCGAGCGGTCTTTTATGCGGCTGGGGCGGAGCCGGCGCCTTCAGCGACGGCAAGCTCATCCTCTCCCCGGAAGTGGGGGGCTTCCTGAGCGAGCTCTTGCCCCTGGATGAGTTAAGCGGCTTGATCCAGGAAGTGGACGGGATTTATCAATCTCTGGGGGCGCCGGCCGAAATTTTTGGCGGCGACCCGGATAGACTGGAACTTCTAAAAACCAAGGCCCGCCATGCCGGCATGATTTTCGTTCCCACCCGCTTGCGCCACATCGGCACGGAAAATTGCCAACAGATCCTGAGGCGCTTGCGGGAGAGCTTGGCCGGCCGGGTGGAAATCCGCACCCAATGCCGGGCCCGGCGAATCTTGCTGGAGGAGGGTGCAGTCAGCGGGGTGGAACTGGATAACGGGGAGCAGGTCAGGAGCCGATTTGTAATCGCCGCTCCCGGCCGGGCCGGGGCCGCCTGGATCAGGGAGGAAGCCCGTCGCCTGGCCATTCCCTCCGTCCCCAGCCCGGTGGATATCGGCGTGCGCGTCGAAGTCCCGGCCCCGGTTCTTTCGCCTCTTACCGAAGTAGCTTACGAAGCCAAGTTGATTTACTACTCCCGCACTTTCGACGACAAGGTGCGCACCTTTTGCATGAACCCTTACGGTGAGGTGGTCCTGGAAGATCTGGACGGCCTGGTCACCGTTAACGGCCACAGCTACGCCTCCCGGAAAACGGAAAACAGCAATTTCGCCATCCTGGTGAGTTCCACTTTCACCGAGCCCTTTGACGATCCCATCAGTTACGGCCAATATATCGCGCGCCTGGCCAATCTTTTGGGCCAGGGAGCCCTGGTCCAGCGGCTGGGTGACCTGCAGGCCGGCCACCGCACCACCACCGCCCGCCTGGAACGCTGTCTTACCCGACCAACGCTGCAGGGTGCCACCCCCGGGGATCTCAGCTTCGTCCTCCCCTACCGTTACCTGAAGGACATCCTGGAGATGCTGGAGGCTATGGACCCCCTGGTTCCAGGGATCAACAGCCTCCACACCTTGCTCTACGGGGTGGAGGTGAAGTTTTACTCCCACCGCCTGAAACTGAGTGGGGAACTGGAAACCCTCATCCCCAATCTGTTCATCATCGGGGATGGGGCGGGCATCACCCGGGGACTCATCCAGGCCTCGGCCAGCGGCCTCATCGCCACCCGAGCCATAATCCGTAGATAATTAAAATCCGGGGTTCATTTCATAATTAATATGATTGAACAAGACGCCCGCTTACGATGGTCATCCTGAGCCGAAGGCGAAGGATCTAGATTCTTCGCCGCTTGCAGTGGCTCAGAATGACATAAAACTTAATCAGGTTATTTCGGAAGCGGATCACTATCCTAATCGCCCGGACGTTGTGGAAGTCAGGATAAAAACCGGCTGCTGCGCCTCTTAGAGGAGAAAGATGGTAGAGCCCGACAGCTCCGACAAGTTGCTCCCGCCCTGCACCGCCGCCTGTCCGGTGGGCACCTGATATCTGGCAGTCTTACCCAGGCCCCCGCCGCCGCCGCCGCCCCCAGCCCCCAACTGATTCCCTGCAAAAATTTTTTATTTTTAATCTTGACATCAGGTAATCGAGGCTTATAATCTATATAAAATCGATATAGATTAAGTCGGGAGAAAAGTTCATGAGATTCGTGGATAACTATAAAGCCGATGCTACGGCGGATCTGGTCTACCGGGTGTGCCCCATGCACCTGCTGGAACCGGTTGAGTTGATCAAGGACCTAAAACCCGGGCAGGTTCTGGAAATCCTTACCGATTATGACGGCGCCTTGGAAGATATCCCGGCTTGGTGCGCCAAGCATGGGCAAGAGTTCATCGGTATGGGTGAGGACGAAGAAGCAGACTGCTACAGGCTCTACATCAAGAAGCTCCATTGAGGCGATTATGAAACGGGTATATATGGATCATGCGGCGGCCACGCCGGTGCGTCCGGAAGTTTTGGAGGCCATGCTGCCCTTCTTTAGCCAACGCTTTGGCAATCCTTCGGCGGTCTATGACCTGGGATCTGAGGTGAAAGAGGTGTTGGAGGAGCAGCGGGCCAAGGTCGCCCGTCTCCTCAACGCCGAGCCGGAAGAGATCATCTTTACCTCGTCCGGCGCCGAAGCCAACAACCTGGCCATCAAAGGGGTGGCGCTGGCGAACCTCAAGAAGGGGAGGCACCTCATCGTTTCTGCCATCGAGCACCACTCGGTGCTGAATGCGGCCCGCTACCTGGAGAAGTTCCATGATTTTGAAGTCACCTTTCTCCCGGTGGACAAGCACGGCCTGGTGGATCCGGCCCGGCTGCAGCGCAGCCTCACCCCGGCCACGGTACTGGTTTCCATCGGTCACGGCAGTAATGAGATCGGCACGGTGCAGCCCCTGGCGGAGCTGGCGGCGTTGTGCCATGGCCAAGAGATCTTCTTCCACACCGATGCCGTGGCCACCGTAGGCCGCGTCGCGGTGGATGTCAAAGAGTTGGGCGTGGATTTGTTAACTATTTCCGGCCCGGCCCTGGGCGGGCCCAAAGGCGTCGGGGCCTTATACTTTCGCCATAAACTGCGCCTGGTGCCCCAGATCCACGGCGGCATCCAAGAAAACGGCCGACGCGGGGGCACGGAGAACATCCCCGGCATCGTTGGCCTGGGCCGGGCGGCGGAGTTGGCCGGGGCGGAATTAGCAGACCGGGCCCCTTATCTGGTCAGGCTGCGGGAGCTTTTGGTGGCCGGGGTCCTGGAGCGGATTGAAGATGTCATCTATACCGGACATCCGCAACAGCGCCTGCCGGGCCATGCCAGTTTTTGCATTGAGGGCATCGAAGGCGAGGCGTTGGTCTTCATGCTGAACCGCCAGGGCATTTGCGCCAACACGGGTTCCGCCTGCGCTTCCAAGGCCCTGAAGACCTCACCGGTGCTGTGCGCCATCGGGATCCGGCCGGATCTGGCCCAGGGCTCCATTGTCTTTACCCTGAATGGCGCTAACCGGGAGGAAGAAGTTGATTATGTCCTGGAGCAACTCTCGCCGGCCGTGGAAAAACTGCGTTCCTTCTCTCCGGTATGGCGGAAGAAAATGGCCGCAGTGGCAGGAGCCTGAGATGAAACTCTTCTCAAAATTGTATGCCGTCACCCTGGCCGGGGTGATGAAAATGGCCGAACCCAGCCTGTGGGAGCAAGGAGTTTAACATGTACAGCGAAACGGTAATGGATCATTTTGCCAATCCCCGCAATGCCGGGGTTATCGAAGATGCCGACGGCATCGGTGAGGTGGGCAATCCCGTCTGCGGCGACATGATGACTTTCTATATCAAAGTCAAAGACGATACCCTGGTGGACGTGCGGTTTCAGACCTTTGGCTGTGTGGCGGCCATTGCCGTGTCCAGCATGGTGAGCGAGATGGCTAAAGGCAAAAACCTGGAAGAGGCGAAAAAGATCACCAATAAGCTGGTGGCGGAAACCCTGGGTGGCCTGCCCCAGAATAAGATGCATTGTTCCAACCTGGGAGCGGAGGCCCTGACGCTGGCCATCAAGAATTACCAGGAAAAACAAAATTCAGGCGCCGGCGAACGCGGCCAGGCTTTGAAGGGTGAAGGGGGAGCTTGCCATGGGTCAAATTAAACCGCTACCCTTGTTGGATATCCCCGAAACCTCTGGGGAGGAGATCAGACGCTCCTTGATTGATGAGGTCACGGAGCGCAGCGGCACGATGATCAAGCGCTGTTACCATTGCCGGAGCTGCGCCAGCGGCTGTCCCTTTATCCGGGCCATGGACTATCCCCCCAATGCGGTGCTGCGTCTGCTGCAATTCGGCCGGCGCCAGGAGGTCCTGGAGTGCAAGACCATCTGGTTCTGCGTCGGCTGCCATACCTGTTCCAGCCAGTGCCCCATGGCCATCGATATGGCGGCCATCATGGAAACTTTGCGCCATATGGCGGTGGAGGAAGGGGTGGCCATTGCCAAGCCGGATATTCTGGACTTTCATGAGGAAGTGCTGCGGTCCGTGGAGCGTTACGGCCGCGCCCATAAATTGGGCATCATGTGGCGCTACAAGGTGCAAACCCGGAGTTGGCTGCGCGATGTGGACCTGGGCTTAAAGATGCTGGCCAAACGCAAACTGGACCTGAGGCCGTCACGGGTCCGGGCCATAGGCGAGATCAGCGACCTTTTCAAGTGTTACTGGAGAAACCCTAAATGAGTACTCTTAAACAGCTGGATTTTTCGTACTTTCCCGGATGCTCCCTGGCCACTACGGCCGCGGAAAGCAATATTTCCATGATGAAGTCCGCCAAGATTCTGGGCCTGAATCTCATCGAGCTGGATGACTGGAATTGCTGCGGTTCGTCTTCCGCCCAAACCATGTGCAAAAATCTAGCCCTGGGGATGGCGGCCCGCAACCTTTCCCTGGCCCCGGCCGGAAGACCCCTGGTGGCCATGTGTCCCCGTTGTCTCCATTACCTCCGCCATGCCCAGCAGTGTCTCAGAAAGGACCCGGAAACCCACCGGTTCCTGGAAGAGCAGTGGGGACGGCCCATACCCCTGGATCTGGAAATAATACACTTTATGGAGGTTCTGGTGCGATATGGCCTGGCCCGCTTAAAGGAAAATGCCCAACGGGACCTCAAAGGGCTTAAGTTTGCGCCCTATTATGGCTGCACCGTGTTCCGGCCCCCGGATCTGGAACGGGATAAATATTATCAGGGCGAAATGGAAAACATTCTGGTGGCCCTGGGAGCCCAGCCCATAACCACAGCCCTTTCTTACCGGTGCTGCGGCTCGTTCCTGTCCGCCACCAGTCCCGAGATAGTGACCCCGGTAGTCAATGAAATCATCGACAGCGCGGTGGCCGCCGGCGCCCAATGCCTGGTAACCGCCTGTGCCATGTGCCAGTTGAACCTGGAGATCCGCGGTAATTCCCAGACCCGCCTCCCCATTTTCCATTTCTCGGAAATACTGGCCCTGGCCCTGGGTGCGGCGGATTACGAGGGCTGGTTCATCCGCCACCTGGTGGACCCGCGGCCGTTGCTGCAGGAACTGGCCCTGGTGGCCTGAGGAAGAGTCGTAAGGAGAGAGCCATGGAAGTCAGGAATCATTGTGATTCTATGTATTCGGAACTCACTTTCATTAAAGGGAAGATTTATAATATTATTCGCGCCATAGAGAAAATGCCGATAGAGACTAAAGAAAAGCTCATGCCCAAAATGCATGAGCTCTATTCTCTAATGGATTATCTCAATGAGCGCATCGAGCAACTCCTGAAGGAGTGCCCGGTTAACTGGGCTGCTACCAAGGAAGAAATTGAAGTTCAGAAGGGATAACTCATTGAAATAAGGTGATTACTGGGACAAGGGTTCCCGATGGTGGTGTGGCTTGTAGGGAAGGTCATCCCCGCCGGGTCAGCCACAGACTTCCCCCTGTTCCCCGGCCGGCGTTATTCCCGCTCCCTGCTGCCGGCACCCACCGGTGGTTCAAAATTTCACGCGCCGGTAGAAAATCCTTTTGGCCACTTCCGCCGTGGTTATGTACAGGACCATGATGAAGCCGATCATCAGGAGAAATTCCAGGGACAGCGGCTGAAAATTAAAAAAAACGGCCAGGGGCGTCAGGGGGAAGATAATCGTCAACCCCACGATCAGCAACGTCGCCCCCAGTAAATATCTTCCCGGCCTACTCCGGAAAAAAGGCTTGCGGGTCCGGATCACCAGCACGATCACCGCCGCCGAAATCACCGATTCCTGGAACCAACCGGTGCGGAATTGCTCCGTAGTGGCATGGAGGATCAGCAGCAGGGCGCCGAAGGTGAGATAGTCAAAGACCGAGCTGATAATCCCAAAAGTCAGCATAAACTTGCGGATGAAATTGATATCCCAGCGCCGGGGTTTTTCCACCTGCTCCAGATCGACGCTGTCAGTGGCTATGGTCATTTCCGGGAAGTCGGTAAGCAGGTTGGTCAGCAGAATCTGTTTGGGCAGCAAAGGCAAGAAGGAGAGAAACAGAGAAGCTCCGGCCATGCTGAACATATTGCCAAAGTTGGCGCTGGTGGCCATGAACACGTATTTGAGGGTGTTGGCAAAGGTCGTCCTGCCTTCCTGCACGCCCTGCACCAGGACCCCCAGGTCCTTTTCCAGGAGCACAATATCGGCGGCCTCCTTGGCCACATCCACGGCGCTATCCACCGAAATGGAGACGTCCGCGGCATGGAGGGCCGAGGCATCATTGATCCCGTCTCCCATAAACCCCACCACATGGCCGGCTTGGCGCAGGGCATGGATGATCCGCTCTTTCTGATTGGGCTCCACTTCGGCGAAGATCTGGGTCTCATTCACCCGTTTCCGCAGGGCTTCGTTGCTCAGTTGCCGTAGCTCCGGCCCGGAGAGAAGTTTCGGATGGGCAAAGCCGATTTGGCGGGCCACATTGGCGGCCACCAGCGAGTTATCGCCGGTGATGACCTTCAAAGACACGCCCAATCGCCTCATTTGCTTGATGGTTTCCCCGATGCCCGGCTTAGGCGGATCGTACACCACCAAAAACCCCAAAAAAGTCATGCCGGTTTCGCTGTCCTTGGTAATGGAGCTGACCGATTCCGGTTGCCGATAAGCCACCCCCAGGGTGCGCAGGCCTTGTTCGCTGAACCCGGCAAAGTTCTTCCGGATCTCCTCCTGCACCGTGGCCAGATCCACGATTTCTCCCTGGCCGGTCTCGGCCGTGGTGCAAACGGCCAGGACGTTGGCCAGCGCCCCTTTGGTGATCATCAGAGGCGAGTCATCTTTGGCCACCAGAATACTCAGCCGCTTGCGGATAAAATCGTACGGCACCTCATCCACTTTCCGGTAGGCGGACACATCCGGACAACAATAGCGGCGGATTGCCTGGTCGATGGGATTGGCAAAGCCGGTCTCATAGAAAGAATTGAGGTAAGCGTAGGACAGGGCCTTTGCCGATTGATTGCCGGCAATATCAAGGGCGGCTTTGAGTTCGACCACCCCGGCGGTGAGGGTCCCGGTTTTATCGGCGCACAGCACATTCATGGACCCGAAGTTCTCAATGGAGGCCAGCCGCTTGACGATTACCTTCTCCCGGGCCATGCGTTTGGCGCCCATGGCCAGATTGATACTGATGATGGCCGGCAACAACTGGGGGGTGAGTCCCACCGCCAGCGCCAGGGAGAAGAGAAAGGACTCCAATACCGGACGGGCTAAATAGACATTGATGGCAAAGATGGCCAGTACCAACAGCAACGTTACTTCCATGAGGAAGTACCCGAACCGCCTGACTCCCCGTTCAAACTCCGTCTCCGGCGCCTTGAGTTTCAATTGGGCCGAGACCTGGCCAAATTCAGTCTGGCTGCCGGTTAAGACCACCAGCGCGGCGGCAGTCCCGCTAACCACGTGGGTGCCCATAAACAGGGCATTGGTTCTCTTACTGAGGGGGGTCTCCGGCGGCAGGAGGCCCGCGGTCTTTTCCACCGGAAAGGTTTCTCCGGTTAAAGTGGCTTCATCGACAAATAAATCTTTGGACTCCAGGATGAGGCAATCACCGGGGATCACATCTCCGGCGTTCAGGAGCACCACATCCCCGGGCACTATTTCTTCCACCGGCACCTCTCGGGACTCACCCTGGCGCCGCACCATACATTTGATCTGGACGATGGCCAGCAATTTGGCCACGGCATTGGTGGCCCCCCGCTCCTGCCAAAATCCCAATAAGCCGCTCACCAACAGGATGGTAAAGATGATTATGGCGTCGGTATGATCCCTGAGGACAAAAGAGAGACCGCAGGCAAAGATGAGGATGAGGATAATCGGGCTTTTATATTGGGACAGCAGCAGGGTCAGCGAGTCCGTGCGTCCTTTGGGCCGCAAGAGGTTGGCGCCGTACAGGGTGAGGCGCTGCCTGACTTCGTCACCGCTTAACCCCTGCTCCGAAGAATCAAGCCTTTGGAGCAGGTCAGAGGCAGGGATACTCCAAAAGGTCGCAGGAGGTTGCCGGTCCATGGGATTCTCTCTTACCATGCAAGGGTGAGGAATTCTTTGCCGATTCTATGATATTAAGCCAGAAATCGAAATTTTGCCTGGGAAAATCTTGCTAGGGTTTTTTAAAAGAAAATGCTATTCGCGGGGCCCACCTCAGGCTGTTAACCACCCCAAACCTACTTTCGCCCAACAGAAAGCCCCGGCAAGTTCCCTCGCCAGGGCCGCGATCTTAATCCGTCACCGGAGTCGATTACCAGATGGGGTCTTCGGAAACTTCTTGAGCTCTCGGGTGCTCCTGCCGGGACCCGGTCCTCAGATTCGGGGCCGGGCAAATTTCAGGTCAGGTTCCACCGGAACATGCGCCACATGTCGGCCAGGCCCCCCAACTGGCGCACCACCGTGGGCTCAAACCCGGAGTGCATCATGCACTGGGAGCAGCGGGGGTCCCGGTCCACGCCGTAGTTCTCCCAGGGGGTGTGCTGCATCATCTCCTGAAAGGTGGGGTAGTGGGTGTCCACGATCTGGTAGCAGGGCGAGCGCCAGCCGTGGGTGTTGCGGGTGGGGTTGGCCCAGGGGGTGCACTCGTAATCCCGCTCCCCCCGGAGAAAACTCAGGTACAGGGGCGTGCTGAAGAACTTGTAGTCTATGCCGTTGCCCGTCAGGAGATTGAACTTCTCCTTGATCTCCTCCCGGCTCAGGAAAAGCTCATCGGCTACCCCGGCGAAGCTGTAAGCCGGGGAGACCAGGAGGCCGTCCACCCCGATGTGCCCCAGATAAGAGAAGAGGATTTCGATTTCCTGGGGGTCCGTCTCCTTGTAAATGGTGGTGTTGGTGCAGACCCGGAAGCCCATGGCTTTGGCCGCCTTAATGGCCCGGATGGCCATCTGGAACAGCCCCGGCCGGCCCAGGATGCGGTCGTGGGTGGGGGCCAGGCCGTCCAGGTGGACACTCAGGGTGATGCGGTCGGAGAGGGGGATCTTGGGCAGCGACCTTTCCAGCAGGACGGAGTTGGTGCACAGGTAAATGTGCTTGTGGCGCTGCACCAGTTCCTGGAGCAGTTCGAAGACCGGGGGATAAACCAGGGGTTCCCCGCCGGTGATGGTGACCACCGGGGCGCCGCATTCCTCCACCGAGGCCAGACACTCCTCCAGGCTGAGGGACTGTTGCAGGGTGTCCTGGTATTCCTGGATGCGGCCGCAACCCACGCAGGCCAGGTTGCACTGGTGGGTGGGCTCCAGCATCAGGACCAGGGGAAACTTGTCTTCGCCCTTAATCCGCTTGGCCATGAGGTAGCGGCCCAGATCGACGCTAAGACTTAACGGGAAGCGCACTATTACCTCGTTGTTGGTGGTTCGTGCTTGGGTGAAAGTATAGCACAAAGGCCCCCTATAGCCCACAGGGCGGTTCGCCCAGAATTTAGAGTAATAATTTGGAATTTTACCGCAGCAGCTTGATGCCGCCGTCCTTAACGAAAAACCAAAAACGCAACAACCACCATCCTCAGGCGTAGCCGTGCTCCCGGAACCAGGACACCGCCTCTTCCAGGGCCTGGCGCACCGGGGTCAGGGTCAATCCTAGATATTTTACCGCTTTTGTGTTGTCGAAGTACATAAATTTTCGGGCCATGCGGATGGCGGTCAGGGGCATCCGGGGCGGCCGCCCGCTGACGTAAGCGGCCCAGACTTCGTTGACGTAGGCCAGCGCCAGCACCGGCCAGTAAGGCAGCTTCACCCGGGGGGCCGGCAGCCCGCTGATTTCCGCCAGCAACCGGAAGATCGCCGAGAGGCTCAAGTTTTCGTTACCCAGGATATATTTTTCCCCGGTCTGTCCCTTCTCCGCCGCCAGCAGATGCCCCCGGGCCACGTCCCGGACGTGAATGAGGTTGAGGCCCGTCTCCAGGTAGGCGGGCATGCGCCGGTGCAGAAAGTCGACGATCATCTGGCCGGTGGGGGTGGGGCGGGAATCCCAGGGCCCCACCGGGGTGCTGGGATTTACCACTACCAGCGGCAGCCCCTGGCGGGCGAAATCCAGGGCCACCTGTTCGGCCAGGAACTTGGAGCGCTTGTAATGGCCCACCATCTCGGCCACGGTCACCGGCGTGTCCTCGGTGCCGGGGGTGCCGTCCCCCGGGTTGCCCAGGGCCCCCACGGTGCTGGTGTAGACCACCCGCTTCAGCCCGGCGGCGGCCGCGGCGGTGAGCAGGCTGCGGGTGCCCTCCACGTTCACCGCGTACATTTCCGCCGGGTCCGGCACCCAGAGGCGGTAGTCCGCGGCCACGTGGAAGAGGGAGGCGCAGCCCGCCAGGGCGCGCGCCAGCGACTCCCGGTCCTTCAGGTCCCCGGGGGCCACTTCCACCTGCAGGCCGGCCAGGGCCGGGTGCGCCGGGTTCCGGGCCAGGACCCGAACGGCCCGCCCCGCTTGCAGCAGCTCTGCCACCACCGCCCGGCCCACGAAGCCGGTGCCGCCGGTGACCAGGGCCTTACCGGTTTCAGCCAACGGTTAAAATCCTCTTATACCAGGTTGCGCTCATAGAAGTAAGAAATGCTTCTTCCTGTAGGGGCGCACCTGCGTGTGCGCCCTCAATCAGGGCGGACACATAGGTCCGCCCCTACAAAAAATATTACCTGTATGAGCGCAACCTGGTATTAAACCCCAGTAGTGTCCGGTAAGTTTTTTGCAATGCCGGCGCTCAACGAATAAGAAAAAATGTAGCCGCAGGCTTTAGCCTGCGCCGGCACAGGATGGAAGCCTGTGCCACCAAAAGGCCTATCTGGGGATTGAGGTCCTGGCCGGCAAGGGGGTCGGGGTGATCTGTCTCTTGGGACCGATGGCTGCCTGGCGGCTAAGAGTTTGGGTCTAAATTACTTCGGCCGCATTTACCGCCTGGAGATACTGGCCCAGGGCCTGCAAGGGGAAGCAATCCCGGTAGAGGTGGTAACGGATCATAAAGTGCGACGGGAAACCGGTGCCGGTGAAGTGCTCTTCCTGCCAGCGTCCATGGGCGGTTTGCGTTCTTACCAGATAATCCACCCCGGACTGCACTTCCGGCGCCGGGGCCTCGCCCGCGGCCATGAGCCCCAACAGGGCCCAGGCGGTCTGAGAGGCGGTGCTCTCCCCCCGGCCCATGAGCGACTCGTCTCGGTAGGATTCGCAGCACTCCCCCCAGCCCCCGTCGGGGTTCTGGCGGCGCTTCAGCCAGTCCACCGCCCGGCGCACGTAAGGGGCGCGCATGTCCTCGCCGATCTCCTTCAAGGCCACTAACACCGACCAGGTGCCGTAGATGAAGTTCACCCCCCAGCGGCCCCACCAAGGTCCTTCGGGGCGTTGGGTCTGACGCAGAAAGGCCAGGGCCCGGGCGGCCTGGGGGTGGTCCAGGCCGTGGCCGAAGGCCCCCATCATCTCCAGGATGCGGCCGGTGATGTCTTCGGTGGGCGGGTCCACCAGGGCCTTCAGATCGCCGAAGGGGATGGCGTTGAGCCACTCCTTGGTGTTGTCCTTATCGAAGGAGGCAAAACCGCCGTTCTGGCACTGCATGCCCAGGCACCAGTTGATGCCTCGCTGCAGGGCCGCCTGGTGCTTTTCCTGGTCGGCCAGACCTTCCTTCAGGGCCACCAGGACCATGGAGCTGTCGTCCACGTCCGGGTACCAGTTGTTGACGAACTCAAAGGCCCAGCCCCCCGGAGGCAGATCGGGGCATTTGACGCACCAGTCCCCGGGCTCAAAGATTTGCTGCGAGAGCAGCCAGGAGGCGGCCTTGGTCAGGGCGGGGTGGTCCGGGGAGACCCCGGCCGCGGCCAGGGCCCGCACCGCCAGGGCCGTATCCCACACCGGGGAGATGCAGGATTGCAGCCAGACGCGCTCCCCGTCCTCCAGGGTGAAGAACTCCAGGGCCTGCAAACCCCGCTGCATGACGTCCTGGGAAACATCGTAGCCCAGGCAGCTAAGGGCCAGGAGGGAGTTGAGCATGGCCGGTTGGATGCCGGCCCAATCGCCGCTTTCCTCCTGGTGGGTCAGGACCCACTCCTGGGCCCGCCTCAGGGCGAAGCGCCGGAGCCAGGGGAGGGGCAGGCGGTGGTAGACCTTCAGGACCCGGTCCAGGACCGCGAAGAGATTCTCCAGGAGGGTCGCCCCCATTTTCCAGGATACCCGGTGCCGGGCAAAGGGCTCCTCGGGGTCCAGGAAGAGTTCCGCCACCCCTTGTTCCGGCGGCAGGGGCAGGACGGGGCGCTTGGCCATGATGATCATCAGGGGCACTATGGTGGCCCGGGTCCAACTGGAAAATTCGTAAATGCTGAAACCGGACCAGGGGGGCAGCAGGATGAATTCCACCGGCAGCAGGGGAATGCCGTCCCAGCCGACCTGCCCGAAGAGGGCCAGGAAGATGCGGGTGAAAACCCGGGTTTTCAAGGCCCCGCCCCGGTCCAGAATAAACTTCCGGGCCCGCACCAGGGGTTCGTCAGCCGGCGACAGGCCGGCAATCTTCAGGGCGAAATATGCCTCGACAGAGGTGCTGAGGTCGCCGCCGTCACCATACCAGATGGACCAGCCGCCGTTGGGCAGTTGCTTTTCCAGGATATCCGCCACCATCCCCGGGAACTTGCCTTCGTCCAGTCCCAGGTAACGGTGGAGCATGAGGTATTCGGAGGTGATGGTGACGTTGGACTGTAGCTCCGCCCACCAGTACCCTGCGGCGTGCTGGCTTTCCAGCATGGCCGCGGTGGCCCTCTTGACGGCGCGCTCGATCCGGCTTAAAAAGATCTTAGGGATGGCGGGCGCGGGCGCGGGCTGTAGCTGCTGCTGGCTGCGGGACGAAACGGTTTCCCCCCTCAAGTCGTGTCCCCCCCAAGAGGTTTCTTGAATCCGCATAATATACCATAGCTCACGTAAGGGCCAAATAAATTTAGCTTAATTTAGGGATTATTCTTGGCTGATCAAGACCGCCGGCGCCGTTGGCAAACTTTTCTGACAAAATTGCAGACCCATGGGGTCGGACTGGCGTATTTTTTCGGCTCTCAACAAGAACTCGGCCCCCGGCTGCTCCAGGGCGAAACCGTGTCCGGAGCCACGGACAGCGATCTGGACCTGGGGGTGGTTTTTCTGGAACATCCCTTAGATTATCGGCAATTACGGGGAATTCGTCAAAACCTGGAAGACTGCCTGGCGCCCCTGTTCACCCCCCTGCGCCTGCACCTGCTGCTCTTGGAGGAGGAAAACGCCCACGTGCAGTACGCCGCGGCCATCAAGGGCCTGCAGGTCTATGCCGTGAGCCAGGAGTTTGCCCGGCAGTACCGCCAAAAAGTCTATACCCTTTACGCCGACTGGTATTCCTGGTGGCCCTGAGGGGCCCGGACCGGTGGCCGCCGGCGCCCCATTTTTCTTAAATACCTGACCTGGTCCCTATCTGAGCTTTTTTATAAAGAGGGCTCTAAGGGAATTTTGTTAACCACCCAGGGGTCACGGCCGGGACAAAAATTTTAACTCGTTCCCAAGCTCCTGCTGGGGAAGCCATTTTTAGCCCCAGCTCTGCTGGGGCTCACCTGCGGTTATCATAGGATATATTGTCAAAACTCACAAATTCGTCGGGAAAGATTTCCCCCCTCACCCCAACCCTCTCCCCCCGCAAGCGGGTGGAGAGGGAGATTTTACCGGCCGGCGAATCTCTTCGGAACGCCAAAGAATTGGTGAAGCCGGCGTCTCGCCGGTGCTGGCGCAGGCTGAAGCCAGCGGCTACATTTTTCATCTTTCCTTTGAGCCTGCGAGGCAAAATGCCTGTCCGGACACTACTGGGCCAAGGGGGGATTTTGTTAACCACCAATGGTCCCGGCCCTTGGGGCCAAAAATTTCAGTTAATTTTGCCGCCTGCCGTATGGACCCTTAGGCGCTGATTCCCCATAAATATTAAACCCGAGGCCGGCCTCTCCCTGGTTGCCAGGGGGGATAAATGATATTATCTTAAAAAAAGAGTAATTTGCTCGGCAAGATCGGTTGACCGGATCGGGAATTCCTGCTATTGGATGACACAGATTGAATACGCCTTCGCCTTTACATCCCAGTTTTCCCAAGCAATTCGCCAACCGTTTCAAAACCGATCCTATCATTTCTTTCAGGGGATAACATGGCTATTAACCAAGAAGAAGAACAACAAATTGTCATTCCTCCGGTGCTGCCGCTGTTGGCGGTGCGGGATGTGGTGGTGTTTCCCAATATGGTGCTGCCGCTGTTCGTGGGGCGGGAGTCCTCGGTCCTGGCCATCGAAGCGGCCCTGGCCCAGGACCGCCTCCTGTTTCTGGCCACTCAAAAGGACCACGCCATCGAGAACCCCGAGCCGGATGACATCTATAACGTGGGCACGGTGAGCCTCATCCTCAGGATGCTGAAACTGCCGGACGGCCGCCTGAAGATCCTGGTGCAGGGCAAGGCCAAGGCCCTCATCGAAAAGTACGTCCAGGAGCGCCCCTACTTCCAGGTAAATCTGGAGGTCCTGCCCGAAACCACCATCGAGGAGATCTCGCCGGAAGCCGAGGCCTTGATGCGCAACGCCCGGGAGATGTCGGAAAAGATCCTGACCTTGAAGGGCATCGCCTCGCCCGACCTGCTGGCCATCCTGGAGTCCATCGAGGACCCGGGGCATCTGGCCGACCTGGTGGCGGCCAACCTGCGCCTCAAGATCGACGAGGCCCAGATGGTCCTGGAGGAGCTGGACCCCATCCGCAGCCTCATCAAAGTCAACGACTTTCTGCGCAAGGAACTGGAAGTCTCCGCCATTCAGGCCAAAATCCAGTCCCAGGCCCGGGAGGAGATGGACCGCACCCAGCGGGAGTATTTCCTGCGGGAGCAGCTCCGGGCCATCAAGAAGGAACTGGGCGACATCGACGAGCAAAGCAAGGAGATGGAGGATTACCGCCTCAAGATCTCCCGGGCCCGCATGCCCAAACAGGCGGAAGAGGAGGCCCTGAAGCAGCTTTCCCGCCTGGAGCAGATGCACCCCGACGCCGCCGAGGCCTCCATTGTCCGCACCTACCTGGACTGGCTGGTGGAGCTGCCCTGGAGCAAGAGCACCCGGGACAAGCTGGACGTCAAGGAAGCCAAGACCATCCTGGACGAGGACCACTACGACCTGGAGAAGGTCAAGGACCGCATCCTGGAATACCTGAGCGTGCGCAAGCTCAACAAGAAGATGAAAGGCCCCATCCTGTGCTTCGTGGGCCCTCCCGGGGTGGGGAAGACCTCCCTGGGGCAGTCCATCGCCCGGGCCCTGGGGCGCAAGTTCACCCGCATCTCCCTGGGGGGCATGCGGGACGAAGCGGAGATCCGGGGGCACCGCCGCACCTACATCGGGGCGCTGCCCGGGCGCATCATCCAGGGGATTAAAACCGCGGGCTCCAACAACCCGGTCTTCATCCTGGACGAAGTGGACAAGATCGGCATGGACTTCCGGGGGGACCCGTCCGCGGCCCTGCTGGAGGTGCTGGACCCGGAGCAGAACCACTCCTTCAGCGACCACTATCTGAACGTGCCCTTTGATCTGTCCAAGGTGATGTTCATCACCACCGCCAACCTCATTGACCCCATCCCGTCGGCCCTGAAGGACCGCATGGAGATCATCCGGCTCTCGGGCTACACCGAGGAGGAAAAACTGGAGATCGTCCGGCGCCACCTGATGCCCCGGCAGCTCACGGAAAACGGCCTGCACCCCGAGGACCTGCGAATTTCCGCCGAGGTGCTGAAAAGGGTCATCGTCAACTACACCCAGGAGGCGGGCCTCCGCAACCTGGAGCGGGAGATCGGCTCCCTGTGCCGCAAGGTGGCCCGCCGCCTCGCCGAAGGAGAAAAGGGCCCCTTCGCCCTCACCGGGGGCAACCTGCACCTCTACCTGGGGCCGCCCCGCTACCTCCCCGAGGGCGAGGTGGAGAAAGACGAAGTGGGCGTGGCCACCGGTCTCGCCTGGACCCAGGTGGGGGGCGAAACCCTGTTGGTGGAGGCCACCCTGATGCCGGGCAAGGGCCAGCTCATCCTCACGGGCCAGTTGGGGGACGTGATGAAGGAATCGGGGCAGGCGGCCTTGAGCTACGCCCGCTCCCGGGCCCAGAGCCTCAACCTGGCTCCCGACTTCTATGAAAAGCTGGACATCCATATCCACGTGCCCGCCGGGGCCACCCCCAAGGACGGACCCTCCGCCGGGGTCACCATGGCCACCTCGTTGATCTCCGCCCTCACCCAAATCCCGGTGCGCCGGGACGTGGCCATGACCGGCGAGGTCACCCTGCGGGGTAAGGTGCTGCCCATCGGCGGCTTGAAAGAGAAGGCCATCGCCGCTCTCAGGGCCCGCATCAAGACGGTGATCATCCCCGAGGCCAACAAAAAAGACCTGGTGGAGATCCCCAAGAACGTCAAGCGCCGCCTCAAGTTCGTGGCCGTGTCCAACATGGATGAAGTGCTCTCCGAGGCCCTCACCCGCCCGCCCTTTGCCGGGGCGGGGGCGAAAAAGGTGAGAACCCCCAAAGGGCGGCTAAACGCCCGGCGGCCGGCCCCGCCGGCGGTTTGAGAGAGAGACTGGCGGAAAAATTTTGGGAGAGGGGGCCAGGGGCAGACGGCCACTTATAATCCCTCTCCCAAGCCCACTCCCCCAACCCCATACACTGAAAACCCAAAACTGACAACTGACAACTGACAACCGGCAACTGACAACTGACAATTGGAATCCTGGTTATCCGACCCTATCCACCTCCGCTGGCTCGCCCTGGGCGTGCTGGTGGTGGTCTGCGCCTGCTTTGCCACCATCGAAACCTCGCTTTTTGCCCTGAGCCCCCTGGAGCGCCTGCGCCTTAAGGAGCGCTCCCGGTCCCGGGGGGAGCTGGTGGAAGGGTTGCTGGCCCGGCCCCGGCGCCTGCTGGTGACGGTGCTCATCGCAGTGGAGACCGTCGCCATCCTCTTCTCGGTGCTGGCCACCTCCCTGGCCCTGGACCTCTGGGGCCACCGGGGGGAGTGGCTGGTGCTGCTCATCTTTGCCCCCACCTTCCAGTTCCTGGGGGAAATCATTCCCAAGTCCCTGGCCCTGGCCTATCCCGGCCGCCTGGCTGCCTGGGTGGCCCCCCTGGTGCCGCCCATTATCCTGGTGCTGACCCCGCTCCGGGTGGTGTTCACCCAGATCAGCCGGGGGTTACTGGCCATGCTGGGTTTTCGCCCGGAACTTCCCGTGCCCAAGGTGCAGCAGGAAGATTTTGTCCGCATGGTGGAAGACAGCCACCGCCGGGGGGTCATCGCGGAAATGGAGCGGGACTTCATTCAGAATCTCCTGAGTTTCGGGGAGCTCCGAGTGGGGCAGATCATGGTGCCCCGCCCCGACATGTTTACCCTGCCCATCGGAATCCCCTTTGCGGAGATGATCGGAGCCATCAAGCGCTCCCGCTTTTCCCGGGTGCCCATTTTTGAGGAGGACCCGGACAACATCCTGGGCATCCTGCACGCCAAAGACATCCTGGACGGTTGTGAGAAGCCCTGCGACGAAAGCGTCCTGCGGAATATTTTGCGGCCGCCTTTTTACGTGCCGGAAAACAAGAAGGCCTTCGACCTGTTGGGAGAGTTGCAGTCCCAGCACCTCAGGCTCGCCCTGGTGGTGGACGAGTACGGCGCCCTGGTGGGGCTGGTTTCCGTGGAGGACCTGCTGGAGGAGCTCTGCGGGGAGATCCCCCAGGAGTTCAAGGTGGAAGAGGAACTCCTGCTGGAAACGGCCCCGGGCCTCTGGCGGGTCAAAGCCGCCATGTCCGTGGCGGACTTCAATGAGGCCCTGGGGGTGGCTCTCCCGGCCGAGGAATTCGACACCGTGGGCGGCTTTGTCCTGAATCTTTTCGGCACCGTGCCCAAGGAAGGGCGAACCATGGCTTACAACCATCTCACCTTCCGGGTCCTGCGCATGAAAGGCACCCGCATCCTGGAACTGGAGGTGCGGCAGCGCCCATGACCTACGGGTTTCTCATATTTTTTATTCCGCTCCTGCTCCTGGAAGGATTTTTCGCGGCCTCGGAGATCGCTCTGGTGTCGGCCAACCGCCGGCGACTACATCACCGGGCCGAGGAAGGGCACCGGGGCGCCCGGCTGGCTCTCAAGATCCTGTCCAAACCGGAATACCTGCTGGCCACCACCCTGCTGGGGGCCTATATGTCGGCGGCCGCCAATACCATTCTGGTCACCGCCTTCCTGCTGAAGATGCTGGGCCGGGCCGGGATGGTGCCGGCCATGATCGTGCTGCCGCCCGTGATCCTCATCCTGGGGGAAATCATCCCCAAGTCCATCGGCCGCCAGCAGGCGGGCCTCCTGGCCGAGCGCCTGGCGCCGGCCCTGTGGACCGCGTCCTGGCTCATCTACCCCATCACCATCGTGTTCGCCTCGCTCAGCCGGGTGGTGCTTTACCTGATCGGGGCTCCCAAGACGGGGCATCTGCCCTTCATCACCCGGGAAGACCTGCGTCTGGTGGTGGCCAAAAGCGGCCCCGAAGTCGAGCTCGAGGGCAAGGAGCGGGTCTTCATCCACCGCATCCTGCAATTCAGCCTGCGCACCGTCAAGGAAGTTATGGTGCCCCTGGTCCGGGTGACCGCCATCCCCGACACCATGACCGTCGCCCAGGCCCTGGAGGAATTTCGCGCCACCCGGTTCTCCCGGCTGCCGGTTTATCACCGCCGCATCGACAATCTTATCGGGGTGTTGCACGATTTCGACTTGCTGGGGGAAGAGGCCTCGGAGCGCCCCATCAGACCTTTCATCCGTCCCATCACCTATGTGCCGGAACTCAAAAAGATCGACCGCCTGCTCTCGGAGATGCAGCGCCAGGGCATCCACCTGGCGGCGGTGGTGGATGAATACGGCGGGGCCACGGGCATTGTCACCATCGAAGACCTGCTGGAAGAGATCGTGGGGGAAATCATCGACGAATTCGACCAGGAAGTCTCCCCTTTCAAAAAACTGGGCGAAGGCCACTACCTGGTCAACGCCCGTATGGAAATCAAGGCCCTCAACGAAGCCTTGCGCCTGGACCTGCCGTCCGGGGATTATGAAACCCTGGCCGGTTTCCTCATTTCCCAGTTAGGGGACCTGCCCCGGGGAGGAGAACATTTGCGCTACCGCAATCTCAAGTTCACGGTGCGTCAGGCCGAGGCCCGGGCCGTAAAGGAGGTGGAGCTCTTTGTCGACGGCGCCGCCATGTGAGTCCTGGGCCTTCTTTGACTGTTTCGCCGGCATCAGCGGCGACATGACCCTGGGGGCCCTCCTGGACCTGGGCCTCCCCCTGGCCGAGCTTCAGGAGATGCTGAACCTGCTGGGGCTGGCGGACCTGGAGCTGTCCTCCCGGCGGGTGGTGAAAAGCCATCTGGCCGGCGTGCAGGTTCAGACCCAATTCCGCTTCCGAACCCCGCAACCCACCCGGAGTTACCGGGAGATCTGCGCCCTCATCGAGGCCTCGCCTCTAACGGACGGGGTGAAGGCCAGGAGCCTCCGGATGTTCCGCCTCCTGGGGGAAGTGGAGGCCAAAATCCACGACCAGCCCCTGGATGAGGTCCATTTCCACGAGCTGGGGGCCCTGGACACCATCCTGGATGTGGTGGGGGTGGCCTACGGGGTGGAGCGTTTGGGGATCACCCGGGTCTTTGTGAGCCCGCTGCCCATGGGCTGGGGGATGATCGCCGCGGCCCACGGGCAGCTCCCCAACCCGGCCCCCGCCACCCTGGAGCTCCTGAAGGGGCTGCCCATTTACGGCACCGATCTCCCCGGGGAGCTGGTGACCCCCACCGGCGCGGTGATTTTAAGGGGCCTGGAGGCGGTCCCCGAGCCCTGTCCGCCCCTGAAATTGACCCGGGTGGGCTATGGCGCCGGGACCCGGGACCTGCCTGGGTACCCCAACCTGCTGCGGGTCTGCCTGGGAGAGCCCCTGGCCGCGGCCCCGGGCCTCAGGGAGCGGGTCCTGGTGCTGGAGACCCACATCGACGACATGAACCCGGAACTCTATGAGCCTCTGATGGCCGGCCTCTTTGCCGCCGGGGCCCTGGACGTGGCTTTGAGCCCCATCCAGATGAAAAAGAACCGGCCCGGGGTGCGCCTCACCGTCATCGCCCCGCCCGCGGCCCGGGAAGGGTTGCTGGAACGGGTGTTTCTGGATTCCACCACCCTGGGGGTGCGCTTCTCGGAATGGGACCGGGTGGCGGCCCGGCGCTGGCAGGAGACCATGGAAACGCCCTACGGCCCCCTGGCGGTCAAGGTGATGGAATACGGCGGCCGCCGCCGGGTGCTGCCGGAGTATGAGGCCTGCCGGAAAATGGCGGAGGAGCAAGGCTTGCCCCTCATCGAGGTTTACCGCCTGGTGCCCGGGGAATGACCAGGAAAAGTAATTTGCCAGGTTGATATTTCGAAATTCAGGTCAATTTATTGCCGAATCGAACAAATCCATATTGAAAATTCGCTCCGGGTTGTTTTAAACTTCACCGGGCAGAAGGATTCAACTCGAATGAATACCTTCCCGGCACCTTTCCTTTAAGCCCAGCATAATAAAAATTATTTCCAAGCCATCAAGATGCCTTCATCAGGGAGGCTCAATGGGGGACCTCGCGTTGCGCACCCATGCCGCTAAATCCGATCACTGCTCCCGCTCGAAGCTCTTGCGCCTGGTCAATGCCCTGGGCCGATCCTTGCTGAGCAATGGCTCCGCCTGGATCTCCCTGGATGAAAAGACGCTCCTGGAGAAGGCCTGCCACCGGGCCCGCCTGGAGGATTTCGGAGATGACTCGTTTCGCGAGCCGCTGAGGATTCTGCTTAAATCTTTTGAAACCGAATCGGAGCTAAATTTCATCGGCCGCCTTTGCGTGCACGGCGATCTTTTGCGGATGTTGCAGAACCGCCTCCGCCTGGTGGCAGATCGCCAACGGTTTCCCGCGATTGCCGCCGAGGCCATTCAACGCCCGTTATTTATCACCGGACTGCCGCGCAGCGGCACCACCTTCCTGCACGCCCTGTTGGCCCAGGATCCCGCCCATCGCGCCCCCCAGGTTTGGGAAGTGATGTATCCTTCCCCGCCCCCGGAGAGGGCCTCTTACGACTCCGACCCGCGCATCGCCCGGGTGCAAAGGCAGCTTAAAGCGGTGGATTATTTGATGCCGGACTTCAAAACCGTGCACTTGCTGGATGCCAGGCTGCCCCAGGAATGCATTGCCATGACCGCCCATGACTTCCGCAGTCATGAGTTCGAATCCATGTATTTTATGCCCACCTACCGCACCTGGTTTGATGGGGAGGATAAGGGCCCGGCCTATGAATTTCACCGGCGCTTCCTCCAGCACCTGCAGTGGCGCTGTCCCGGAGCGCGCTGGGTGCTCAAGGCGCCCAGCCACTTATTGGCCTTGGAGGCCCTGTTTCAGGTCTATCCCGATGCCGGCATCGTTCTGACCCATCGCGACCCCCTCAAGGTGTTGCCTTCGTGCGCCAGTTTCACGGAGGTCTTGCGCCGGGGATTTAGCGATCACCTCGATAAAGCCTCCCTGGGCCTGGAAGTGAGGAGCCGTTGGGAGGAGGGGGCCCGCCTCGCGGTGCAGTGCCGCCGGCCCGAGAGCGGCCGGCCCGGACAATTTTTTGATGTGCAGTATGCCGAGTTGGTAAGAGAGCCCATGGCGGTGGTGCGGCGAGTTTACGGGCACTTTGACCTGGAACTTACCGGCGCGGCGGAGCGGGCCATGAGTCGATTTGTCGCGGCCAACCCCAAGGATAAAGGAGGGGTGCACCGGTATTCCCTGGAGGAATTCGGGTGGGATGCGGAGGTGGAAAGACGCCGCTTCCAATTCTACCTGGACTTTTTCGGGATCGAACCGGGAATTTAAAGGAGCTTCTCCTTCACCAAAAACTCCATGGCCCGCTGGGCGTAGGTGGCCATGATGCTGATCATCCAGGTGAAGTGGGACTGGATGTCGGCCAGCATGTTGGCCTCCACCATGCCCATGAGCCCGGTCATCACCGTGCGGAGGCGGACCATTTCCGGGTCGCCGATCTGCACCTGGGCCAGATTGATCTCTTGCTCCAGACCCCGGAGAAAATCCAGAAAGACCTTGATGCCGCCTTCCCGTTCCAGGCCTTCCATCTGAGTGAGGCCGTTGAGGAGGCGGGACGCCAACATGATTTCCGCCTTGACGCGGTCGGCAAAATGGAAAGCCAGGATGGCTTCCCGTCGGCTTGCGGGAAAAGGTTCCGCCATAGAGTCTCCTCCGGTAATCTGCGGGCAAACTTAGCACATCTGTCCCGGGCCCACAACTTCTGCGGCCGGCGCCCGGCCCGTCTTCCTGCCTAAGATAAGAGCGGTTCCGGTGAATATCAACGCATTAATCAAAGATGAGGTCAAAAAGGCGTTAATACCGAGTTGCGGCTATTTTTTGTATCCGCAGGCTTTACCAGGAAAACCCAAATCCCCCTAAATCCCCCTTTTTCAAAGGGGGATTTTTAAAACCCCCCTTTAATAAAGGGGGGTAGGGGGGATTTTTCATCCCCTTGGGGTGCCGATGGCGGAGTCCCCCCTTAGGATGCCGGCTCAGGAGGATTTCTGCGACAGGGGGATGAAAGGCGGCGTGGCGGGGATATTCTGCTTTTTCATCTTCTCCAGCAAGGTGGTGCGGTTGAGGTTGAGCAGGGCCGCGGCCCGGCTCTTCACCCAGCCGCTCCTTTCCAGGGCCTGGAGAATGAGCCCCCGCTCGAAGGCCTGGGTCGCCGCGGTGAGATGGATGCCCCGGGGTGGGAAGTCCGCGGCTGACTCTGCGGCCGGCAGGTTGAGGCGCTGAATTTTTTCCGGCAAATCGGCGGTGTCGATGAGCTCGCCTTCCGTGAGGATGATCAAGCGCTCCATGAGGTTTTCCAGCTCCCGGACGTTGCCGGGCCAGGGGTACTGCTCCAACAGGTCCAGGGCCGCGGGGCTGAGTCTCTTGAGGGGCTTTTTCTGCTTCCGGCAGCATTCCTGCAAAAAGTGGCGGGCCAGCAGGAGGATGTCACCCTCCCGCTCCCTGAGGGGCGGGACCCGGATGGGAATGACGTTGAGGCGGTAGAAGAGGTCTTCCCGGAACTTGTTCCGGTGCACCAGCTCTTCCAGGTCCCGGTTGGTGGCCGCGATGATCCGGATGTCCACCCGGATGGTCTTGACCCCGCCGATGCGCTCAAAGGAGCGGTCCTGCAACACCCGCAGGATTTTCACCTGGAGGCCGGGGCTCATCTCCGAGATTTCGTCCAGGAAGATGGTGCCGCCGTCGGCCTGCTCGAAGCGCCCGATGCGGGTCTGCACCGCGTGGGTGAAGGCGCCCCGCTCGTGGCCGAAGAGTTCGCTCTCCAGGAGTTCTTCCGGAATGGCGGCGCAGTTCACCGGGATCAGGGGGCCGTCCCGGCGGGAGCTGTTGAAATGGATGGCGTGGGTGATGAGCTCCTTGCCGGTGCCCGATTCCCCCAGGAGGAGCACGGTGCTGTCGGTGTCGGCCACCTTGCGGATGAGGTCGAAGACCCGGGTGATGGCCTCGCTGTCCCCCACCATGTTGGCGAAGCCGTAACGCCGGTGCAGCTGTTTGCGGAGCTGGACGTTTTCCCGTTTTAACCGGGTGTGCTCCAGGGCCCGGGCCACCACCAGGCGCAGCTCGGTGGCATCCGCCGGCTTGGTGAGGTAGTCGTAAGCCCCCTGGCGCATGGCGGCCACCGCGTTGGTGATGGTGCCGAACCCGGTGATGATGATGCAGGGGCAGCGGGGCCGCTCCTGCACCAGGTAGGCCAAAACGTCCATCCCCCCCAGGCCGGGCAGGGCCAGGTCCGTCAACACCAGGTCAAAGGCCTGGTCTTGCAGGAGGGCCAGCCCCGCCTCGCCGTCCGCGGCCGTGGCCACCTGGTGCCCTTCGGCCTCCAGGATCTCTTTAAGTCCCTGGCGCACCGCCGGATCATCGTCGATGGCCAGGATTAAGCCGCGATCCCGTTTCATAAGGCATCTCCCTTGGATGCAATACCCTACCACAAAGGCGCTTCCGCGTCAATATAATGACAGGCGGCAAAGCCTTTTTCAGGGTGAGAAAAGAAAGGAATTGACTTTAAAAGATTTTTAAGGTTATCTTCTTTGACAATCTGCCATCAAGGAGAGGCGCGGCTGGCTACCTTAGCGGTTATACTGTGGGCCTATGGGATGTATGCCCTCATTTCCGGGTGGTCCCGGAGAAGGGGCGGGCATCTGAGGGGACGCAGCCGGGGGCGTGGGCCTAACTGGCTGGCTCTGCTGGGAACCACCGGGGCCGGTCTGGCCCTCGTGCTTTATCTCTCCGGGGCTTGGGGCCAGCAGGACCAGAGCCTGAAACTCGCCGGGTTCCTGGGTACCGTGTGGGCGGAAGGTTGGCCCGATAAGGTGGACCGCCCGGAATATCCTCCCGTGAAAGACCAGGGTTCCGGAGATAAGCCCGCCTATGCCCTGCTGCACCCGGAGACGCCGCCCCTGCAGGTGGCCCCGGAGAAGCCCGGGCCCAAACCCAGGCCGGTGCGCAAGCCCAAAGTGGGCAAAGCTACCCCCGCCCCGGGCAAGCTGGTCAAGGGCGTGACCACTCCCGCTAAAAAGGACAAAGCCGCCGCCAAAAATAAGGCCAAGAAGAAGAAGGTTCCCTCCACCGCCAGCCGGAAGGCTGCCACCGGCTAGGCCCGGCCCCGCCCCGGGGCGGCCGCCGTCATCTCCCGAACCTTGCCGCCTCAACCCCCTATTTTACTGGAACGCCACCGCCTTTTATTGTATCTTTCCCCCAGGCTGTAGTAATTTCGCTTTAAAGGCCAGGGGATGCAGTGGTGTCCGGCAGGCATTTTGCATGCGCAGGCTCAAAGGGAAGATGAAAAATGTAGCCGCAGGCTTTAGCCTGAGCCGGCACAGGCTAAAGCCTATGGCACTAAAAATCCCCTCTCCCCTTTGAGGGGAGAGGGCTAGGGTGAGGGGTGAAACAATCGGCCGCCACCTCCCCCTCACCCTGACCCTCTCCTCCGTAGGGGGAGAGGGAAAATGCGTGAAAATTCTGAAAGTTAAGTAATGGCGACCTTTAAGAAATCTTATTCGCATCGAACTGTAGCAAAAATCTTGCCGGACACTATTGCAGGGGATGGGGATTAAAGGTAATGAGACACTTGCTTCTTTCTTTATTCCCTTTTCCCCTTTTCGCCTTTTGCCCTTTGCCCCCGAACTTCTGACCAGGTCCGACCCTTGAGCCAAGAGGCCCCCAACCAGACGGGAAAAATCGCCCGGGCCGCCAGCGCCGTGAGCCTGGCGGTGTTCGCCAGCCGCCTGCTGGGTCTGGTGCGGGAGCAGGTCTTTGCCGGGTTTTTCGGGGCCGGCTACGCCATCGACGCCTTCGTGGTGGCCTTCCGCATTCCCAACCTGTTGCGCGACCTCTTTGCCGAAGGGGCCCTGAGCGCCGCCTTCGTCACGGTCTTCACCGATTACGACCAGAAGCTGGGGCCGGAAAAGACCTGGCGCCTGGCCAACAACGTCATCGTCTGCCTGACGCTCCTCCTGGGGGTTCTGGTCCTGGGCGGTATCATCTTCTCGCCCCAACTGGTAGGGCTCATGGCCCCGGACTTCGGCTCGGTCCCGGGGAAGATGGACCTCACCGCGCTCATGACCCGCATCATGTTTCCCTTTTTGCCCCTGGTGTCCCTGGCCGCGGTGGCCATGGGGATGCTCAATGCCAAGGGCAAATTTTTCCTCCCGTCCCTGGCCTCCAGCTTCTTCAATCTGGGCTCCATTGTGGCGGGAGTGGGCCTGAGCCTGGTCTTCCCCGGCTTCGGGATTCCTCCCATCGTGGGCATGGCCTGGGGGGCCCTGGTGGGGGGCCTTTTGCAGCTGGCGGTGCAACTGCCCCTCTTGCGGCGGGTAGGGTTTCGGTTCCGGTGGGTGCTGGATCTTAAGGAGTCCGGGCTGCGGCGCATCGCCACCTTGATGCTCCCCGCGGTGGTGGGACTCTCCGCGGTGCAGATCAACATCTTTATCAATACCTTCTACGCCGCCTCCTGCCCTGAAGGGAGCGTCTCCTGGCTCAATTACGCCTACCGGCTTTTCCATCTGCCCATGGGGCTGTTCGGCGTGGCTCTCATGGTGGCCACTACCCCGGTGGTGTCCCGCCACGCGGCCAACCGGGACCTCCCCGCCTTGAAAGGGGCCTTGCAGTCCTCCCTGTCCCTGGCTTTCCTGGTGAGCCTGCCGGCGGCCTGCGGCCTCATCTTCCTGGCCCGGCCCATCATCGCCCTCATCTATCAGCACGGCCACTTCACCGCCGGCGACACCAATCAAACCGCCGCGGCCCTCTCTCTCTACGCCGTGGGCTTGCTGGCCTTCGCGGGCGTGAAGATCATGGTGCCGGTTTTTTACGCCTTGAACGACACCCGTATTCCGGTGGTGGGGTCCTTTGCCACGGTGGCCGCCAATCTGGTCCTCATCAACCTCACCCTGGCTCCCTTGCAGCACCGGGCCATCGCCCTGTCCACTTCGCTGAGCATGGTCCTCAACTTTCTCTTTCTGGGCGCCATGCTCTACCGCAAGCTGGGGGACTACCGCCTAAAGGAGCTGGGGACCACCCTGGCCAAGGTGGCGGCCGCCTCCCTGGCCATGGGGCTGGCGGTGCACTATGCCCACCCCCTGCTCCTGGCCCGGCTGGGCCCGGGGCTGATGGGGCAAACCGTGGCCCTGGCCGGGGTCATTCTGCCGGGCGCCGGGCTGTTCGCCTTTCTGGCCTCCCGGCTCCACATCCCGGAATTTCAGGAATTGCTGCGGCATCTTAAAGGCAGGCGGGCCGGCTAGCAGGAGAGCCAAAATCCTGCATAAGTGCGAGAAAAGTGCGGCGGGAAAGGAAGACACCGGCCCGGGGCATGATTATCTTTGATTAATGCTGCTGGAAAGCCTGGGCCGCCTGCCGTAGGGGCGGACCCATGTGTCCGCCCTGTATTATGAGGGCGCACACGCAGGTGCGCCCCTACAAAACTTTGTGAAGATCTATCTGGGACAAGACCTATCTTCTGACAAATTTCTTCTCAATGGAGCTTCCTTGATTTTCCGCAGAATAATCGCCGCTACGGCCTTCGTGGTGATCCTCGCCCAGGCTGGCGCCGCCGCATCCTGGCAGCCCGTCAATTTTCCTTTAATCCTGCCTTTAAACGAGCAGGTTATCCGCATTCCCCTGGCCCCGGCCCACGCCTCCGGCCCCGAGCCGCTGACCCTGGAAGCCACCCTGTACCTGCCGGACGGGGACGGGCCTTTTCCGCTGGTGATTTTGAGCCACGGCACCCCCAGGGACCCGGGCCTCAGGGTTTCCCAGAAGCGCCTGCGCTACGAGATGCAAAGCTGGGAATTTGTCCACTGGGGGTTTGCGGTAGTCATCCCCATGCGCCGGGGGTACGGCGACTCCGGGGGGAATTACGTCGAAGAAGAAGGCTTTTGCGAGCGGGCCCTGTTCTACGAAGCCGGGATGGAGTCGGCCAAAGATCTTATGGCCGTGGTGCGTTTTATGTCCGCCAAGCCTTTCATTGACCGCCGCAAGATTATCCTGGCGGGTCACTCCACCGGCGGCTTTGCGTCTCTGGCCCTGGCCAGCCGGGGATTTCCCGGTTTGCTGGGGGTGATTAACTTTGCCGGCGGCCGGGGCTCCACCAAGGAAAAGAACTGTTCGCCGCCCAACCTCATCGAGGCCTGCCGCAAATTCGGCAGCACCACCCGGGTGCCCACCCTCTGGATTTATGCGGAAAACGACACCTACTTCCCGCCCTGGCTGGCGCGGCAGATGTGCCAGGCTTTCCAGGCGGCGGGGGGCAGGGCCCAGATGGTCATGCTCCCTCCCTTTGCCGAGGAGGGGCACTTTTTGTTTACCGCGGGCCGCGGCCTGGCGCTCTGGACCCCCATAGTCAGCCGGTTTCTTACCGAACTGGGGTTCCCGCTGCCGGGGCAGCAAATGTAAAATCGAGGAGGCCTCATGGAACCTGCGGAGAAGATCGGCCCCATTTTAAAGCTGCTGGATCAGCATTACCCGGACGTCCACGTCACCCTCGATTTCGCCAATCCGCTGGAATTGCTGGTGGCCACGGTCTTGAGCGCCCAGTGCACCGACGTCAAGGTGAACCAGGTAACCCCGGCGGTCTTCAAAAAATATCCCAGCGCGGCCGCCTATGCCGGGGCTTCCCTGGCGGAGCTGGAAGCGGCGGTCCACCCCACGGGCTTCTATCACCAGAAGGCCAAGAGTATCAAGAATATTTGCCAGGCGTTGGTGGCGGAGTACGGCGGCCAGGTGCCCCGGACCCTGGAGGAGCTGGTGGCGCTGCCGGGCATCGGCCGCAAGACCGCCAACGTCATCCTGGGCAACGCCTTTGGCATCCCCGGCCTCGTGGTGGACACCCACTGCGGGCGGGTGTCTCAACGCCTGGGGCTCACCCGGCAGAAAGACCCGGTGAAGATCGAGTTCGACCTCATGCCCCTGGTGCCCCCGGAGCGCTGGACCAAATTTTCTCTGCAGCTCATCTGGCACGGCCGGGCCATCTGCACCGCCAAGAACCCCAGGTGTCCCCAGTGTCCGCTCCTGCCCCACTGCGATTACGGGCAGGCAGCCATGAGTAAGTCAGCTTGACAAGCAGCCCGGAATCGTGGCATATAACGGTAAACGGCCAGAAAGGGGGGCGGTATATGCAA
The DNA here is from genome assembly GCA_963790655.1 of uncultured delta proteobacterium. Lineage (GTDB taxonomy): Bacteria > Desulfobacterota > Desulfobaccia > Desulfobaccales > 0-14-0-80-60-11 > DASWLF01. Next base: position 47,402 of record CAWBPT010000014.1, read on the forward strand.
AAGACTTGGCGGATGAGGCTGGGGGCGGTGCTGCTGGGATTGGTGTTCACCGCCGGGTGCGTGGAGACCATGCTCTTGGGGCTGGGCGCTTCCGCCGCCATCGGGACCTACAAGTGGATGGAAGGGACCATGGAGAAGGACTACCCCAAACCCATGGGGGAGGTCTGGAACGCCACCCTGGCCGCCTGTAAGGACATGAACCTGAAAATTTCCTCCCAGCAATACGGCGCCCTGGAGTCCAGGATCGAGGCGGTGGCGCCTCCCGACACCAATGTCAAGATCCAACTGGTGGGCCGACCCAACAATATCACTACCCTCAAGGTGCGCTTCGGCCTCATGGGCAACGTGGACTACTCGGCCTATTTCCACCGCCGGGTCATGCACCATCTGGGCATTCCGCCTAGTTAATTGGGGGAAAAGGGGCGAAGAGGCGAAACGGGGAAGTAACAAGTCCGACCCCTGGCCGGACTTGCTATCAGGTTTTAAGGCCGGAAGCCTGGCTTCCGGCCTTTTTTTCACTTAAGGGATTGGGGGAGAGGGTTAGGGGGAGGGGTAAGGGCCGTGGGCCCTTAGCCCCCTCCCCCTAAAAACTCTCAGAATTGCCGGAGAAAGCGCAAGTCGTTTTCGAAGAAGAGGCGGATGTCGTCGATGCCGTACTTGAGCATGGCCAGGCGCTCGATGCCCAGGCCGAAGGCAAAGCCGGTGTATTCCTCCGGGTCGTAGCCCACGGCCTCGAAGACCGCGGGGTGCACCATGCCGGAGCCCAAGACCTCCAGCCAGCCGGTGAGCTTGCAGACCCGGCAGCCCTCTCCCCGGCAGATGACGCACTCGATGTCCACTTCGGCGCTGGGCTCGGTGAAGGGGAAGTAGCTGGGCCGGAAGCGCACTCCCACCTCGGGCCCGAACATCTGGTGCACGAAGGCGGTGAGCACCCCCTTGAGGTCCGCGAAGGTCACCCCTTTATCCACCAGCAGGCCTTCCACCTGGTGGAACATGGGCGAGTGGGTGATGTCGGAGTCCCGGCGATAGACCTTGCCCGGGGCGATGATGCGCACCGGGGGCCGGCGCCGCTCCATGGTGCGGATCTGCATGGGGGAGGTGTGGGTGCGGAGGAGCACTTTATCGTTGAAGTAGAAGGTGTCCTGCATATCCCGGGCCGGGTGGTCCGGGGGCAGGTTCAGGGCCTCGAAGTTGTACCAGTCCAGCTCCACTTCCGGGCCCTCCACCGCTTCAAAGCCCAGATGCAGGAAGATGTCGCAGACTTCCGCCATCACCTGGTTCAAGGGGTGGAGGCGCCCCCGGGGGGCGCGCCGGCCCGGCAGGGTGACGTCCACGGTCGGGGCCGCGCCCCGGCCGCGCCGCCTCCTTCATGGAGCTCAGAGTCCAAATCCAGGGCGGCTTCCAGGACTTCTTTGACCCGGTTGGACTCCTGGCCCACCAGGCGACGCACTTCTCCGGGCAAATCTTTAAGACCGCGCAGGACCAGGGTCAGGGCCCCTTTGCGGCCCAGGTATTTAACCCGCAGGGATTCCAGTTCTTCGGGGGTTGGCGCCTGCCCGATTTCCCCCAGAGCGGTGTCCTCGAGTCTTTTGACTTCCTCAACCGTCATTATGGCAAGGTCCGATTGATTAGTTCGATGTAATGCCGGCCGGAAAGCGGAAGCCTTAAAAATCCCCCTTTCCTAAAGGGGGATTTAGGGGGATTATTAAAGGGTTATTTAATCCCCCCTGCCCCCCTTTAGAAAAGGGGGGAAAAAAACCGAAAACTTTCCTGGCTACTCTCCCCGGGACAGCTCGGCCACCCGGGCAAAGCCCTGGGGGTCGTAGATGGCCAGGTCGGACAGGACCTTGCGGTCCAGATTGATCTGGGCCTGTTTCAGGCCACCGATGAACTTGCTGTAGGACAGGCCCAGGGGGCGCAGGGCGGCGTTGATCCGGATGATCCACAGAGAGCGGAACTCCCGCTTGCGCACCTTGCGGTCCCGGTAGGCGAAGTGCAGGGCCCGCTCCACCGCTTCCCGGGCGGAGCGGTACAGCCGCCGCCGGCCGCTGCGGTAACTCTTGGCCATCCCCAAAAATTTGTTGCGCCGGGCACGGGAGGCGACGCTTTTCTTGACGCGTGGCATTGCTAACTCCTATCTCACAGGTATGGCAAGAGTCGCTTCAGGCTCTTGAGTTCAGTCTGCGACGCATAAGCGGCCTGCCGCTGCTGCCGCTTCCGCTTGGACGATTTACTGGTCAAAATGTGGCTGTGGAAGGGCCGCTTGTGTTTCACCCGGCCGCTGGCCGTGGCTTTGAAACGTTTGGCCGCTCCCCGATGGCTTTTCATCTTGGGCATGGTTAAGACCTCACTTGTCAGTATGGCTGCCGGCCGCGGGCTGGCGGGCCGGGCTTTGGCGCGGTTACGAAAAGTTCAAAGTTCAGTAAGTATGCTCAAAAGACCAATCTTTAATTTATAACCCAGTCTGCGGACCATGCCAACCATTCCGTCACAAATATAACCAAACTGCGCCGGGAAAATCTTTTCCCTAGGCCGTGGCAACGACAGCCAAATAAGGCGCCGGTGTCGGATCAAAAGACTACTTGGGGGTGACGATCATGGAGAGGTTCCGGCCTTCCAGCCGGGGGTCTTGCTCCACGGTGCCCGCTTCCGCCAGGGCTTCGATCATCTGGGCCAGCAGTTTGAAGCCGCGATCCGTATGGGCGATCTCCCGCCCCCGGAAGATCACCGAGATCTTGACCTTGTCGCCTTCGCCCAGAAAGCGTATGGCATTGCGCAGCTTGAAGGCCATGTCGTGTTCTTCGATCTTGGGGCGCACCTTGATTTCTTTCACCTGGATGGTGGTCTGGCGGCGCCTGGCCTCTTGCTGCTTCTTGCTCTGCTGATACTTGAATTTGCCGTAATCCATGACGCGGCAAACCGGCGGAGCAGCCTGGGGCGCCACTTCCACCAGGTCCAGGTGGGCCTCGGCCGCGAAAGCCAGGGCTTCCTTGGTGGGCATGACCCCGATCTGTTGCCCGTCGGGTCCGATGAGTCGCACCTCCGGAACCTTTATTTGCTCATTGATCCGCACACGTTGCTGCTTCTGGATGGCCGTCACCTCCTGAAAGTTATGAATGTCCGGTGGTGGAAGGAATCATAGACTCTTCCTTGAGGCGCTGGATAAAGGCCGCAAGTTCGATGTCCTTCAACTCCGTTCCATCCCTGAGCCGGGGAGCCAGGGTGCGGGACGCCGCCTCCCGGTCTCCCAGAATCACCATATAGGGAATCTTCTGAGTCTGAGCCTCTCTAATCTTGTAGCGCAAAGTCTCCGGGCGGCTGTCCACTTCCACCCGCAAACCCTCGGCCCGGAGGGCCCGGGCCACCTCTTCGGCATAGGCGTGCACCCGGTCGGTGATGGGCAGCAGCACCGCCTGCACCGGGGCCAGCCACACCGGGAAAGCTCCGGCGTAATGCTCGATGAGGACCCCCATGAAGCGCTCCAGGGACCCCAGGATCACCCGATGCAGCATGGCCGGGCGATGGCGCTCCCCGTCCGGGCCCACGTAGGTGAGGTCGAAGCGCTCGGGCAGGGTGAAATCGCATTGAATGGTGGCGCACTGCCAGCGCCGGCCCAAGGCGTCCTTGAGTTTGACGTCAATCTTGGGCCCGTAAAACGCCCCTTCCCCTGCGCAGACGTGGTAGGTGAGACCCCTGGCCGCCAGGGCGTTGGTGAGGGCCGTGGAGGCCAGCTCCCACTCCGCGTCGCTGCCGATGGATTTCTCCGGCCGGGTGGAGAGCTCCACTTCGTAGTCAAAACCGAAAATAGCCATCACCTGGAAGACGAAGTCCAGCACCCCCACGATCTCGCCTTCCACCTGCTCCGGGGTGCAGATGATATGGGCGTCGTCCTGGGTGAACTGGCGCACCCGGGTGAGGCCGTGGAGCACGCCGGAGCGCTCGTGGCGCAGCACCGTTCCCAACTCGAAGAAGCGCAAGGGCAGTTCCCGGTAGGATCTGCCCCGGGACTTATAAATCAGCATGTGGGCCACGCAGTTCATGGGCTTGATGCCGTAGAGCACGCCCTCCACTTCGGAGAAATACATATTGTCCCGGTAGTTGTCCCAGTGGCCGGAGCGTTTCCAGAGTTCGGCCTTGAGCATCTGGGGCCCCATGACTAGCTGGTAGCCGCGCTTCAAGTGCTCCCGGCGCTCGAAGTCCTCGATGATGCTGCGGAGCAGCGCCCCTTTGGGGTGGTAGATGACCATGCCGGCGCCGGCTTCGTCCTCGATGCTGAAGAGCCCCAACTCCCGGCCCAGGCGGCGGTGGTCCCGGCGCCGGGCTTCCTCCAGGAGTTCCAGGTGGCGGTCCAACTCCTCCTGGGTGGGGAAGGCGGTGCCGTAAATGCGCTGCAGCATGGGCCGGTGCTCGTCGCCCCGCCAGTAGGCCCCGGAGATGCCGGTGAGCTTGAAGGCCCGGATGTAGCCGGTGGACGGCAGGTGGGGGCCCCGGCAGAGGTCCACGAAATTCCCCTGGCGGTACAGGCTCACCTGCTCGTCGGGGATTTCCTCCAGGAGCTCCAGTTTGTAAACCTCTCCGTCTTGCCGGAAGAACTGCGCGGCTTCGTCCTTCAGGGCCGGCTGGCGCTGGAAGGGCAGGTCCTGAGCCACGATCTCGGCCATGCGGGCCTCGATTTTGGCCAAATCCTCGGGGGCGAAGGGCTCGGGGACATCGAAGTCGTAATAGAACCCGGTCTCGATGGCGGGGCCGATGGCCACCTTCACCCCCGGGAACAGGTCCCGCACCGCTTCCGCCATGACATGGGAGGCGCTGTGCCGCATGATCTCCAGGCCTTCGGGGCTGCCCAGCGCCACGGGGGCCAGGGTGTAGTCGCGCTCCAAGGGACGGGCGAGGTCCAAAAGTTCGCCGTCCGCCCGGGCCGCCACCACCTGCCGGTCCGTGTCTACTTTTAAAGCCTTCAAGGCCTGGGCCACGGTGGCGCCTTCTTCCAGCGTGGCCGATGCGCCGTGGTCCAGTTTTACTTTGATCATGAGCCGCCTCAATAAAAAAGGCATCTCGGGCGTCCCAAAGAGCTCTCCCAGATGCCGCTTAACCAATTATGAAGTTACATAATATCGAAGTAACGGCTGGCGCCGTCTAACTCCTGCATCTCCTGCGTGAACGCCCCGCGTCCCACTAATTTCCGCTGACTAGTTCGCATAAATACCTGAGTTTGTCAAGAATTTTTCATCACCATGGTGCGGCGCCGCCTAACCGGAGGCCAAAGTTCGGCCCCGCGGCAAGGCCCCACCGGCGCGCTCCTAACTCCTGCTTCAGCCCGGGCGTCATCCCCGCCAGCGCTTCTGTAGCCCCCACCGTTCCGGGCGGCGCCAGAACCGCAAAGAAAATTTTTCTTGCGTCGCCGGCCCGATGGTGCGATTTTGGCCTTCAGTCCCGGCGCCTCGGGGAAAAAAATTGCTTACCCCCCAGGTGAAAATGGACCGGTACCGGCGGCGCCAGGATTTTATCAATTTGAGACCGCGGTATGAAAAGTTCAAAGTTCAAGTAAAGTTCAAGGTTAGCAGTGGAGGGTTCAACTATCTGGACATAAAATCAGATCTGGAGAGCCGGGCTATGCAGGTTAAGTCCCCCTTTGAAAAATGGGGATTTAGGGGGATTTCAAGTGGTTATAAAAATCCCCCTGACCCCCCTTTGTCAAAGGGGGGTAAAATACTGTCTGTCCAATGTCATTTATTTTCAAACACAGTAGTAGGCTCGTCATGACTTTTCATAATTTGCGGGTGGGCCAAGGGCCCATGAATGACTGTTCCGAAAAGTTCCTCAGGCTGCATGATGATTAATCAGGGCAGTAAATGGGATTTTCCCAGAAGTCTCAAGTTGTTATTGCTGGCGTTGCTGGCGTTTCCGGGACCCGCCTGCCAGCCAGATCCCCTGGCCGACCTGGACCGGGTGCTGACGGCCTCCTGGCACAGCTACCGCCAAACCTTCATTTCCCCCGAAGGCCGGGTGGTGATCCCGGAGCAAGACGGGGGCACCATCTCCGAGGCCCAGGCCTACGCGCTGCTCCGGGCCGTGTGGGCGGGAGATGAGGCCACCTTCGCCCGGGTCCAGGCCTGGACCCGGCAGCACCTGTCCCGGGCCCAAGGGCCGGGGGACGCCCTGCTGGCCTGGAGTTGGGGGCGGCGCCCCGACGGCTCCTGGGGGCTTAAGGACGCCAACACCGCCGCCGACGGGGATGTGGACTACGCCTTGGCCCTGGTCCTGGCGGCCCGCCGGGGCTGGCGGCCGCCGCCGGATCTGCCCGATTACCTGGAGGAGGCCAGCCAGGTTATGGAGGCCGTCCTGGAAAACGAGGTGGTGACCCTGGCCGGCGGCGAGGTCCTCCTGGCCCCGGGCAACTGGCATGAGTCTGCCCCGCCCTTCTTAATCAACCCCTCGTATTTTTCCCCGGCCGCGTACCGCCTGTTCAGCCAGGTTTCCCGCGACCCGGGAACCTCTTCCAGTGATGCCCCTGACTCTTTGGGGGACGGCTCCAAAGTTTCCGGTGGCGGCCCTAAATCTCCCGCCGCCGTGAGAGGGGAGGGGAGGGGAGGGGGTAAAACTTTTGAGGCAACCCCAGTAGGGGCGGTTCGCGAACCGCCCCTACAAAATCTCACCCTTGCTGCAACGCTATCCCCCCGGGCGCGGGGGAATCTCCGGGACAGGGCCAACTGGGAACGCCTGCATCAGGGCGCTTATCAATTTTTAGACCGGTTGAGCCAGGGTCTGGGAGAACAACCCGGGGTGGGGCTCTTTCCCGACTGGTGCCGGGTGGACGCCACCGGCCGGGTCTCGGACGCGCCGGGCCGTGACACCTGCTTCGGTTGGGAGGCGGTGCGCCTGCCCTATAGGATCGCCCTGGACCGCCTCTGGTTCGGGGAGCCCCGAGCCGCGCCCCTGTTCAACCGAAAATTCCTGCCGTTTTTCAAAAAGGAGTGGCAGGCCCAGGGGCGGCTGGCGGCCGTCTATAACTATGACGGGACCCCGGCGGTCCATTACGAGAGCCCGGTGCTCTACGCCGGGGTGCTGGCCGCGGCCCTCACCGCGGGGGACCGGGACTTCGCGGGTGAGCTGGCCCGAAAGATCCTGTCCTTCTATCACGAGAAAGACGGCCGGGCCTACTTCGTCTCCCCGGGCAACTACTACGCCAACAACTGGGCCTGGCTGGGCCTGGCCCTGTACGCGGGGTGGACGCAGGATTTCCAGCCAAAATGACTTTTCATCCGCATAAGAGGATTCGTCCCCATTCCCAGTAGTGTCCGCCAGGGATTTGGCATTTTGATAACTCGTTCCCAAGCTCGGGTGGAGAGGGAGATTTAACCGGCTGGCGAGACCCTCGGAACGCCAACGCATTGGTGGTACGGGCTTTCCAGCATGTGCCGGCGCAGGCTAAAGTCTGGCGGCTACACTTTTTCAGGTTTATGATTTTTAACCTGGCATGCTGCCAAAAACTCGCGGCGGACCCTACTGCAGCCTGCTGTCCTACATTTTTTGCGGTTTTTCTCTTTGCCATCTTGGGGAGAGATGCTGTCATTTTTAGCAGCAGCCCGCCGACCGAAATTCTTAGCCGCCTCCCAGGAATTGTGTTAAAATTATCTATTGTCAGATGAACCAGGAATTGACCCACATCTATACGGTGAGCGGCCTCACCCGGGAGATCCGGGACCGCCTGGAGACCCACTTTTCCATGGTGTGGGTCTCAGGTGAGGTCTCCAACCTGAGGCAGCCCCTGTCGGGGCATTATTATTTCACCCTGAAGGACGCCGGGGCCCAACTCCGGGCCGTGCTCTTCAAGGGCAACCACCAGCATATGCGCTTCAAGCCCCAGGAGGGGAGCCAGTTCCTGTGCCGGGGGCGCCTCACCGTCTACGAGCCCCGGGGCGAGTACCAGTTGGTGGTGGATTACCTGGAACCCCTGGGGCTGGGGGCCCTGGCCCAGGCCTTCGAGGCCCTGAAGAGCCGCCTCCATGCCGAGGGCCTCTTCGACGCGGCCCTGAAGCAGCCCCTGCCGTTTCTGCCCCGGAAAATCGCCCTGGTCACCTCGCCCACCGGCGCCGCGGTGCGGGATTTCCTGCGCCTCGTGCGGCAGCGCTGCCCCAGTATGGAAATCCTCATTTATCCCGTCAAGGTCCAGGGCGCCGAGGCCGCGGGGGAGATCGTCCGAGCCCTGGATGACCTCTCGGCCTACCCCGGGGTGGAAACCATCGTCCTGGCCCGGGGCGGCGGTTCCCTGGAGGACCTGTGGCCTTTCAACGAGGAGGCGGTGGCTCGGGCCATTCACCGCTGCCGGGTGCCGGTGGTCTCCGCGGTGGGCCACGAAGTGGATTTCACCATTGCCGATTTGGTCGCCGACGTACGGGCCGCCACCCCCAGCGCCGCCGCGGAACTGGTGGCCCCGGATAAAGCCGACCTGCAGCGCCGCCTGGACCGCCGGGCCGCCGCCCTGGCCCGGGCCTTGAGAGGCCGCCTGGAGGGGGCCCGCCGCCACCTGGTCCTGCTGGCCCGGGGCTTGCCGGATATGCAGCGCTACCTGGTGGACTTGCGCCTCAAGACCGATGAGCGGGCCGAGATCCTGCTCAGGCGCTTCAGAAGACATCTGAACGGCCAGCGCCAGCAAGTGCGCCTGGATAGCTCCCGCCTGGTGTTGCTCAGCCCCCGGCGGGCCGTTCTTGCCACCCGGGGGCACCTGGGCCAGATGGGGCAAAGGCTGCTGGCCGCCTGGCAACGGACCCAGCAGAGCCGCCGCCGCCACCTGGAATACTGCCGGAGCCACCTGGATAAACTGAACCCCCTGGCTATCCTGGAGCGGGGCTACGCGGTGGCCACCCTGCTGCCGGAAGAGACGGTAATCCGGGACGCCGCCCAGGCGCCGGTGGGCGCCCCGGTGCGGGTGCGGGTGGCCCGGGGCCGCCTGGACTGCGAAGTAACGGAAGTGGCGGAAGTGTAGGAATTCTGGGGGAGGGCCGGGGGAAAACGATTCCCCCGCCCTCCCCCAAACCCCCTCCCCACCCCCTGAAAAGGGGCCCGGGAAGGCGGGGCCGCTGGCCCCGACTTCCCGGGCCAAATAAATAACTTATGGGGGTTGGGGGATGGGGATTGGGGAAGGGGGCAGGGGCCAGTGGCACAGGCGTCCCGCCTGTGGAAGCCCCTGGCCCTCCCCCCGCAAAACCAAGGATCGAGCCATGGCCAGGAAAAAGCCGGAAGAACCGCAAGGAGAGCCGAATTTCGAAGCGGCCCTGAAGCGTCTGGAGGAAGTGTTGGATTCTCTGGAGCATGGAGACCTGCCCCTGGAGGAGGCCAGGCGCGCCTTTGAGGAAGGGGTCAAACTCGTGCGCTTCTGCCACCAGAAGCTGGACGAAGTGGAGCGGCAGGTGGATCTGCTCCTCAAAGACGAATCCGGGCGGTTTATCACCCGGCCGTTTCCCGGGGACGAAGGGGAAGGATGAAAAGATCAACCACAGAGGCATAGAGGGCACAGAGGGTCACAAAGAAAGAAATTTGTGTTTTGGCGCTGGAAGCGCCAAAACTAAATAATCTCTGTGCTCTCTGTGCCTCTGTGGTGAATTTCATTTAAGAGGGATAATTTGGACTTAAAAGCCTACCTGGAAGAGCGCCGGGGGGTGGTGAACCGGGCCCTGGCGGCCTATCTGCCCCAGGTGCGCGGACCGGCCTTCCGGGTGGTCCAGGCCATGCATTACAGTCTCTTTGTGGGGGGGAAAAGGCTCCGTCCCATTCTGTGCCTGGCCGCGGCGGAAGCGGTGGGGGGGACGCCGGGGAGGCCTTGCCCGTGGCCTGCGCCCTCGAGATGATCCACACCTATTCCCTCATCCACGACGATTTGCCCGCCATGGACGATGATGACCTGCGCCGGGGGCAGCCCACCTGCCACAAGCAGTTCGACGAAGCCACCGCCATCCTGGCCGGAGACGGTCTGCTCACCGAGGCCTTTCACGTGATGGCGGCCGCGGCGTCCCGGTTTGAAGGGCGGCCCGGCATGCTGCTGGAGGTGATGGAACTCCTGGGCGCGGCCGCGGGCTACCAGGGCATGGTGGGAGGCCAGATGCTGGACCTGATGGCCGAAGGCCGCCGGGTCACCCTGAAAGAGTTGGAGACCATCCACCGCCTCAAGACCGGGGCCCTGCTCACCGGGGCGGTGCGGGCCGGGGCCTTGGTGGGGGGCGGCAACCGGGGCGAAGTGGTCCTGCTTACCGGCTACGGGGAAAAATTCGGCCTGGCTTTCCAGGTCACCGATGATCTCCTGGACGTGGAAGGGGACGCCGCGGAAATGGGCAAGGCCCCGGGCCAGGATGAAAAGCGCCGGAAAGCCACCTACCCCGCCTTGCTGGGGGTGGAGGCGGCCCGGGAATGGGCCCGGCGTCTGGTGGAGCAGGCGGTGGCGGACCTGGAGCCCTTTGGCGAACGGGCCGCCCCTTTGCGGGAGTTGGCCCGTTACCTGCTGGTGCGGCGTTCTTAGAAATATTTACAAGATGCCGATAAGATGGGGGACTGGGTTAATTTAGTTCATTGAATATGGTGACTTACGAACTTAAGTTTGGTATAAATCATCCTTTAGAGGATGGATACAAATATGGATAATCGCCAGGGACCACGGCCGGGAGCCCCGCGCCGCCTGCTGAGCACGATAAATAATCCCCAGGAACTGAAAAAGCTGCCCCCGGAACTCCTGCCGCAGCTGGCCCAGGAGATCCGGGAAAAGATCATCTCCACGGTGGCGCTCACCGGGGGGCACCTGGCCCCCAGCCTGGGCGTGGTGGAACTGACCATTGCCCTGCATTACGTCTTTGACTCCCCCCGGGATAAGATCGTCTGGGACGTGGGGCACCAGGCTTACACCCACAAGCTGCTCACCGGCCGCCAGGACCGCTTCCACACCCTGAGGCAACACGGCGGCATCAGCGGTTTTCCCAAGCGCTGCGAGTCTCCGCACGACGCCTGCGACACCGGCCACAGCTCCACCTCCATTTCCGCGGCCCTGGGGATGGCCGCGGCCCGCTGCCTGAAACGGGAACGCAGCCGGGTCATCGCGGTGATCGGGGACGGCTCCATGACCGCGGGCATGGCCTTCGAGGGCCTGAACAATGCCGGCGACCTCAACAAAGACCTGATCGTGGTGTTGAACGACAACGGCATGTCCATTGCTCCCAACGTCGGGGCCCTGTCGTCCTTCCTGAGCCGCAAACTCACCGCCCCCACCATGGTCTTCCTGAAAAAGCAGGTGGAGAGCCTGCTGGGCTCCTTCCCGGCCATCGGGGGCGACCTGCTGGCCTGGGCCAAGAAGGGCGAGGAATCATTTAAAGCCTTCTTTACCCCCGGGATGCTCTTCGAGGCCCTCAAGTTCACTTACCTGGGTCCGGTGAACGGCCACCGCCTGAACCACCTCATCGAGACCTTCAACAACGTGAAGAAACTCAAAGGCCCCATCCTGGTGCACGTCCGCACCACCAAGGGCAAGGGCTATCAGCCGGCGGAGTCCGACCCCACGGGGTTTCACGGCCTGGGCAAGTTCGACCCCGACACCGGCGAACCCAAAAAGAGCCTGGGGGATGTGCCGTCCTACACCGAGGTCTTCGGGGACACCCTGGTGCGCCTGGCCAAGGAGGACAACCGCCTGGTGGCCATCACCGCGGCCATGCCCGACGGCACCGGTTTGGTGGACTTTCGCAACCAATTCCCCGACCGGTTCTTTGACGTGGGCATCTGCGAGCAGCACGCGGTTACCTTTGCCGCGGGCCTGGCCCTGGGGGGCATGAGGCCGGTGGTGGCCATCTACTCCACCTTTCTGCAGCGGGCCTACGACCAGGTGCTCCACGACGTCTGCCTGCAGAACCTGCCGGTGGTCCTCGCCCTGGACCGGGGCGGCATGGTGGGGGAAGACGGCGAAACCCATCAGGGGCTCTTCGACCTCTCCTACCTGCGGCATCTCCCTAACCTGGTGCTGATGGCGCCCAAGGATGAAAACGAACTCAGGGACATGCTCTACACCGCGGTGGAGCACCCGGGGCCCGTGGCCGTCCGGTACCCCAGGGGCAAAGGGGTGGGGGTGGCCTTCTCTTCCACCCTCAGCAAGATCCCCGTGGGCAAGGCCGAAATTCTGCGGGAAGGGGAAGATCTACTCATCCTGGCGGTGGGGGCTTCCGTCTACCCGGCCCTGGCGGCCGCCGAGAGCCTGGAGAAACGGGGCTTCAGCGTCACCGTGGTGAACGCCCGCTTCATCAAGCCCCTGGACGAGAACCTGATCCTGACCCTGGCCGCCTCCCACGGCCGGGTGCTGACGGTGGAGGAGAACATCGCGGCCGGCGGCTTCGGCAGCGCCGTGCTGGAGCTGCTGGCCGACCGGGACCTCCACGGGGTGGCGGTGAAGCGCCTGGCCATCCCCGATACCTTTGTGGAGCACGGCTCCCAGAAGGTGCTGCGGCAAAAGTACGGCCTGGATGCCGACGGCATCGTTAAACACGCCCTGGAACTCCTGGAGCAGCAGGCCCAACCGAAAAAGGTGATCTGGGGCACGTTTAATTAAAAGACGGGTTTCAACCTTTGGCTTTGGGGTTAAGGCGTAGGAGGAACCAGGCAGGGGTCGATGGCCAAGCAGGCAGATTAAACTGTTGGAAATAAACAGGCCAGGAAACGGCAAAGCCCCTGACCATTATAGGTTAGGGGCTTTGTTTTGTCTGGAAGATATCTCTTTAGACTAAACGATTCTTGATTTCCTGGAACTGAGCCAGATTGCCTTCGGCCTCAGACCATCTTTCGACTTCGTTAAGATCGACTGCATTATCTCTGACAACCAGGATGGCCTGTTCCAAGCTCTGCCGGTCGCCCCAGTGATAATAGGCAGCTAACCTATCCTTTACACAATCGGTCGGCGAGATAATTCTCAAGACGCCGGTGGAAAAATGCAGCATGACAGTTTCTTTCACTGGCTCGCGGCCAACGGCGAGCGGGCCGGTGGGGAACTCCAAGAAGAAGGTTGTTTCCGGATGCCTGAAGTATCGCCTTTCTTCAAAGAAGCCTATTTTGCCAAGAAGGTTTTTTAATTTTCTTCTTGGAGTGAGCCCGGATTCGATAAAATCCAAGTCTGGTGAAATATATTTGTTCTGGCTATAGATGGTAACGCACGCGCCTCCCGAGAGAACCACCTCAATGTCATGCTCTTTGAGATAGCTGTATATATAGGCCGCCAATTCTCCGACTGACATCTCGCTGATCGGCTTCATAGAGGCTTACCGCTTCTTCTGGGTCGCCGTCGATTCAACAAAAGTCTTGCCCTCTCATCCGGGGGATAGAAATCCAGGGCCTTGGCAAGAAGACCTTCAATCTCCGGCTTAAAAGCATACCGTGGGATTTAGTCTATACAGGCGTGTCCGGCCCGCCAACCGACTGGATAGAACGCCATTGATTTCCAGCTTGATTAGCTGTCTCTGGATGGGTGCCAGATCGGTGTTAAAGAACCTGGCTATTTCCCGGGGGTATCCCTCTTCCCTGGCGAAGAGAAAAATGAGAACCCGCTCGCTGCTCGTCGATCCAAGAATGGGCTCTAACATACTGACCTCTTTTTGAGTATCAAATGACCTCCTTTTAAGGTCATTCTACCGCATGTTTGAAAATATGCAAGTCAAAAATTACCTGGGCTAACAATTCTCTGGAACAGGGCAAAGATGGGGAGGAAGAGGTCCTTACATCAAGTGCTCGCCGGCTGGCAGTCTGTTCCGGCCTGGAGCATCAGGTCCCGCCTTGCCTATCTGCGGGCTTTCAGTCGATTTGTGATTATTTTTTCCCCGAAGGCCTTTAAGGAAGTCTTTTTGGGGAAGGGTAGGGGGCTTTGCGGGCTCTGGCCAGCCGGCTATCGTCTCAACGGGCCTCGGACACCAGGAGGGGCTTGGGCTTGGTTTTCGCGACTTTGCGGGTATTGGCGCCGGAGGGAGGACTCTTCTTGGCAAGCTTGGCCTTCACGTGACTGCCATTGCCCTTCTTGGCAAACAGGGCAGGGCTCGGTTTCTTGTTCTTGCCGTTCGCCACTTGGGTGGCTTTCTTGCCTTTATGATTAGCAGTTGTCTGCTTATTGGCTTGGTCTTTGCGGGCCAGGTTTTTGTTAGGAGCAGCCGGGGCGCCGAACATTGAAGCTGTCTGGGGAGCCGGCTTGCCGTTGGAAGCGACGTGGGTCGCAGATTTACCGTTCTTGGCGTAGGTCGCCCGGGCCGTTGGCTTTTTGGCCGGTTCCACCTGGTTCTTGGAGTTGGGGTTGGACTGGCGGGCCCTGGCGGCCGCCTGGCGCCCCGGGGGTAGAGAATATGCCAGGGGCCTTAAGGCCGCCTCGTGAGGCTCTATCCCGCCCGGAGCATTTTCCCCGGCCCGCGCCGCCATTTGCATATTAACCAGGGGCGCTTGATACGGAATGTTCTTAAATCCGAATCTCTCCGGATTCTTGGCGATGATAGTGGCCGCGATTATCTGGGGCACATAGTTTTTGGTTTCACCGGGGAGGCAGCGGTTGGCGGAGAGCTCCCAGAAATTCTGATGATTGCTGCGGTTCAACTCCTGCTGCACCCGCCGCTCCCCGCAATTGTAGCTGGCCGCGGCCAGATACCAGGAGCCAAACTGCCGGTACAAGTCCTGGAGGTATCTGGCGGCGGCCCGGGTGGATTTCTCCGGGTCCCGGCGCTCGTCAACGTAGCCGTCGATGACTAATCCGTAGCGTAGCCCGGTGCCCTTGATGAACTGCCACATGCCGCAGGCGCCGGCAGGGGACTGGGCATTGGGGTTGAAGCCGCTTTCCACCATGGCCAGGTAAGCCAGAGTCTTCCGGCAGGCCGTACTCCTGGAAGACTGCCTTGATCATGGGGAGATATTGGGTGGAGCGGGCCAGTTGGCGCTGGACGATGGCTTTACGTTCGGTGGAAAAATAGACCAGGTAAGCCTTGACTTGCCGATTCATCTGGATGGGCACATCAAATTTGACCTGATGGTCCCACTGCTGCAGTTCCGCTTCCAGGCTGGGGTCCCGGCCGGAGAGGCCGCTTTTGGCGTAAAGCTCCTCCAGGTGCTTGGTGCTTAAATCGTCGCCGACGAGCTCCTCCCGCTCAACCGGAGCTCCACTCCCGTAAGAGTCAACGGGTTGGAAACTGCCATGCAGTCCCCCGCAACCCGCCAGCAGCCCCAGGCAGGCGATTATCCCCAGCAGATAGGCTGTCATATGGCCTCCCCCAAGGCCTGGAAGTGATTGCCGCCATCTCCCATAGGTCGTTTGATTTCCCGGAATTATCCTGCCTCTAATCCGGGTCTGAAATTCAAGCTTTTCCTCGCAGGTTTATAGATAAGTCACCTAGATGCATTAAACAATCAGTGCTTCCCTGATTTTGGCCTCAGGGAATCCCTGAGGAAAGGAGCCATGATGCGGCCTGCCAAGGCCTGGATAAAGTTGGGCGTCCGTCGACCTGGGTCCATTTGCAGCCCTTGGCGAGACCCCCCATCCAAGGGGGAAAGAATTGCGGCGCAGGCTCCCGATTCCCCATACCCCCAAGGGCAGATATGGCAAAGGCCGGGAATGCCCGTCCCTGCCATATCTGCCCCGCGTGGTTGCTGAACCAGCAACCTTTAACTTGTCTTTCATTCCTTTCACTTGTGGCATACCTTGCCGGGATTCTGCCGCATCATTTTCTTGATGCTACCCCAGAAGGCGGCCTCTTTGGCCCGAGCTTCATCGCTGAGGGGCTTCTTCATCCCATCCTCACCTCCTTTCTCGGTTTAAGGTAGGCATCGATCCGCCGGCGTCAACCGGCCAAAGGTAATTCCGGTGGGGTTTCCGCCCAATAATCCCAATCTTAACCGCCGGGGCGCACTATTTTTCTGCGGAATCACCCTCGTTAAAGGAAGAACCCCGGTGACAATGGCGCCTCCGATGATTAATTTAAAGGAGGCCCTGGACCATGGGAGGGCGTGGGGCCAGGGCAATCTTTAAGCTGTCTAAAGCTATTTCAAAATCTGGTTTGACAGCAGAATGTCATTCTGAGCGCCGCGAAGAATCTAGTTATTTCGAGCACCTAGACCCTTCGCTGCGCTCAGGGTGACAGGTGCTAGTCGGTTTTAAGATGGCTTCTAAGCTATGTAACTAAAATTGTAGTTCGGATGGGAGCAGAGCAACCCGTGCCGGGAGGGAGACCATGGCCAAATGGAGGATCAATACTTAACCATAGCTCGGCGGAATTCGCAGTGCGCCACATGATGGTGTCCTGGGTGGTGGGCCTGGTCAACAAAATCCAGGGCACGCTCATCTTTGACCCAAATCAGGTGGCAGGGTCCGCCGTCGCAATCGAAATAGGCGCTTCCTCCATTTACACCGGGGTGGACCAAAGGGATAAGCACCTGAAAAGCCCGGATTTCCTCCACGTGGAGCAATACCCAGCGATCACTTTTAAAAGCACCCGGGTGGAGCCGGCCGGCCTGGACCACGCCTGGGTCCACGGGGATCTGACCATTCGCGGCGTCACCCGCCCGGTGCTGTTGGACGTCCGCTGGGCCGGACCGGCGCGCTTCGACGACGAGGGCACCATCTACACCAGCTTCGGCTTTCGGGCCGAGACCAGGATCAACCGCGAAGATTTCGGCATGGTCTTTAACACCGAGATGGAGCATGGGGGGTTCATGGTGGGCAGGCACGTCTATCTCACCTTGAATGCGGAGGCCGATCTGGTGGAGGAATAAGCGAGGCGCCGTCGCAAATCTCAGATTGCCTCCGAACCAAAGCATTCCATGGTTTTGGACTGGCGGCTTGAATAATTCCCGGAGTATCCCCGGTTTTGATTTTCTTCCCTCCCTGCCTCCTCTAAATTCCCTCCTAAATAGAAGCTAATTCAAAACCTCTTTTTCTGTCATCCTGAAAGTAGTGGAGGATCTCAAGTCATTTAAAATACGAGATTCTTCGCTGCGCTCAGAATGACATTATAAGGTAGGGTCCGGTTTTGAAATGGCTTCTATCCCTCTGCCGATTTGGAGAGCGTATCTGTGGTTACCGCACCCAAAGCTAACCGTGCCAGCCTCGTGTAGTTGCCTTTCCGCCCGCAAAAATCAGGTTTTTCGAAGCGATAATTTCCGAAAATCCCTATTGAAATCACTGGGAAATTTTCTACTCTTTACCTAATACATGTAAATTATTGCTAAATTGTTTTTTCATCTAAGCAGACGGCTGCCATTACAGGGGTAGCCTTGACTCAGGGAGCTTCAGGGACACCAAGGAAGGAGTGACTAAGTTGAGATCAAGACCACATGCAGCGGAGCCCGGCGGGTCGATGGCAGGCGCAGGTTTGAGCAAGGTGGGGGAGGTCCCGTCTCCCATGATCCACGAGATTTGCGACCGCGGAAATAAGACCCAATATTATCTCGATGTGGCGAAAGCCATATTTGTAATCATAGATGTTAACGGCAAACTTAGCCTCATAAATAAGATGGGGTGCGAGGTTCTGGGATACGAGGAAAGCGAAATTATCGGCAAAGATTGGTTTGAGAACTTCGTTCCGCAAGAGGAAAGGAGGGAAATGCGGGCGGTATTGGGGGAATTATTTCGCGGCAAACGAAAAAGCCTGGAATATTATGAAAGCACCATTCTGACCAAGAGCGGTGAGGAAAGAATAATCGCCTGGCACAATGTCGGATTGACCGATGGCCAGGATGAGATCATTGCAGTATTGAGCTCCGGAGAAGACATTACCGGCCATAGGCAGGCCCAGGAGGCGTTAAGAGAGAGTGAACAGAAGTACATGTCTCTAATCAGAAATATTCCCGCGGTGGTATTTAAAGGATACGCCGATTGGTCCATAGATTTTGTGGATGGTAAGATTGAAGAGCTGACAGGTTATAAAAAAGAGGAATTTAATTCCCGCAGGTTGAAATGGAATGATGTCATATTTCCGGAAGACGTGCAAGGCGCCAGAGGGATATTTATTAAGGCCTTAAAAGAGAATAAACCATATATCAGAGAATACCGCATAAAAAATAAGGCGGGGAAAGTTCTCTGGATCCAGGCGAGAGGGCAGATATTCTGTGATCTCCAGGGAAGAGTTGAATATGTAGATGGGGTGTTTTTCGATATAACTTCCCTCAAACAAGCCGAGGAATCTTTCAAAAATCTATTTTTTAACTCTCCCATGGGTATCTTCATCATCCAGAATGGCAAGTTTAAACTGGTGAACCCCGGGTTCCAAAAGATTACCGGCTACACCAAAAAGGAGTTGATCGGCAAGGATTGCGCCAAACTGATTTCTCCGGAGTTTGAACAAAAAGTCAGGGAAAATGCCATTAAGATGCTGAAAGATCACGCTATCCCTCCTTTCGAATTTAAGATTATTACCAAAGGGGGGGAGACCAAGTGGGTCATGGAAACAGTGGCTTCCACCCAATATAACGGGGAGAAAGCGGTCTTAGGATATTTCATGGATATTGACCAACATAAGCAACTGGAAAATCAGTTTATTCATGCCCAAAAGATGGAGGCCGTGGGGAGGCTGGCGGGCGGCGTGGCCCATGACTTCAACAACCTGCTGATGTCCATCATGTGTTATGGCGATATGATCAAAAGTAAACTTCGGGAAGCCGATCCGCTTTATAAATATACGGAAGAGATCTTTAAGGCTTCAAAAAGGGCCATCTCCCTGACTCGTCAGCTTCTCGCCTTTAGTAGCAAGCAGATCTTACAGCCCCAGGTATTTAATCTGAATGAGGTGGTGCGGGACATCGAAGAGATGCTACGGCGGCTCATTGGCGAAGACATCGATCTGGTTAACGAGCTTGACCCGGAGCTGAAAATGTTGAAGGCCGACGTCGGACAGATCGAGCAGGTCGTTATGAACCTGGCGGTCAACGCCCGAGATGCCATGCCGCATGGGGGCAAGCTCCTCCTTAAAACTGCCAACTGTTATTTGGAAAAGAACTATGCCAGAGAGCATGCGGGGGTCAAGCCCGGCCCTTACGTGTGCCTGACTGTAAGTGATAATGGCCTAGGGATGGATGCCAAGGTGCAATCCCGCATATTCGAGCCCTTTTTCACCACCAAGGAGGCCAGCAAAGGGACCGGCCTTGGATTATCCACGGTCTATGGCATTGTTAAACAAACCGGCAGCCACATTGAAGTTTGCAGCAAGCCCGGTAAAGGAACCACCTTCCGGATTTACTTCCCCCAGGTTGAGGGAACTCACCTGTCCGTCAAGGCCACCGCGGCGACCCGCACCGCCTTGCATGGCCTGGAAACGATTCTGGTGGCGGAAGATGATGTGATCCTGCGCTCGGTTATTTCTGCGTCTCTGCGGTCCTATGGCTATGAAGTGTTGGAAGCGAGGCACGGTATCGAAGCTCTCCAGATTTGTGAAACCCATCCGGGAGTGATTCACTTGCTGGTAACCGATGTGGTGATGCCCATGATGGGCGGCAGTGAATTGGTGCGCAGGATGGCGCAGACTCGGCCGGACCTGAAAGTGCTTTACATGTCCGGTTATGCGGAAAACTGTGCGGTCCATCCGGGAAAGTTAAAGCCGGAAACGAATTTTCTGCAAAAGCCTTTTGACCCAACCACGCTGGCCCAGAAGGTCCGGGAGATCCTCGATACTCACCCGGATGAAAAATCCGGCCCCTTGGCCGACGACCTGGTTAAACAGGTTGCCTCCTCAAGATGCCAACCGGACCAGGCCCTGGAGGGTTCCGGTCTAGACCGCAACCACCGGGGGTAGTCGTTTAAGTTGAGGCGCCGGAGCTGAGGAAGGGATCTCCTGCTCTAATCCGGGGCCGGCCGGGCCCATCTACTGTCGCGATTCCTAAATTATCTGGCAGGAAACGAGCCCGAACTGAATGCGTGGGTCTTTTAAGTCCCCCTTGATTAAAGGGGGATTTAGGCAGTAGGGCGCGGCAAGTTTTTGGCATTGCCGGTTAAGATGATAAAAATGTAGCCGCAGGCTTTACCGTGAAAATCCAAACTGTGAAAACCCAAATCCCCCTAAATCCCCCTTTTCCAAAGGGGGACTTTTAAAAACCCCCCTTTAATAAAGGGGGGTAGGGGGGATTTTTCATCCCCTTGGTGGGGTTCGATGGCGGGCATGAATGTTTAGCCTGCGACCGCCCAGGCTGGAAAACCTGGGCCACCAATTCCTTGGCGTTCCGAAGAGTTTCGCCGGCCGGTTAAATCTCCCTCTCCCCCCGCAGGTGCCTGTCCTGTTAAGTATCTAAAACATATTGTTCCATAATATTAACTTTCCTCAAAACTTATGAAACCTGACTTCGGGGGCCGCCATGTTTTAGCATGTCCTTTTAGCAGGTTAAGGATAAGGCGAGAGCAAGCTTTTCTGGCACCCTTATTGCTTCAACCAAAGATAGATAAAGCCAAATTCATCGGGATAGGGGCGGCATGTCGGGCCGGGACCTGAAATTGGTTCCACTCCGGTCAGCCCGCAGGGCGCCTTACGCGCCCGGCCAGGTCAAGGCCCCGGCGACCTGACGCGGCTTGATCCATTAATTGTTCTCACATCAAGCTAACCCACTGAATATGCAAGAGGCAATTCCTGCGGGATAACGGGTTCCAAATGTTGACCAAGAAATTAAAAACGGCTGCGAGTTGGTTAATGGCATTGTACCTGACTGTAACGGCGGCGGGGTGCGGCCTTAATCCGGTGGTTTGTCTGGTGGGAGAAGCAACCAGATGCAAAACATGTGTAAATTCCGACCTTACCGTATCAAATATAACGGATGATAGTCATGTCCTGGATGAACTCGCCAAGGACGGTAGATCACTCGGTTATCGTCTCGTGCTCAAAAACGAGGATTGCATCAAGTTACATTATCGATCTTCTGAAATAGTCGGAGCGCTCACCGGAGTTATGAGGAACGCGGATGTTACGGTGCGCAAACAAAAAGATAAGCTTTTTGTGGATGTGGCGGTATGCGGTGACTTCGGCACCGGCGGCAAACAATACGCGGATAGATTGTTGGCGGAATTTAACGAAAAAGTACTGCAAAAGGTAGTCCGACCTGTATTAACCCAACGCTGAATCTAATGCTCCGACCCTGAAATTATTTGGATAAGTCTCACTAGATCCGTTTTCCTACCCCCGCAGGCTTTTGCCACCCTGACAGGAGGCGCCGGCCCGGGGTCTCCGGCGCCAAGTCAGTCTAATTATCCGGGCCCCCCCAGCCATTTCGCCGGCCGCTTTCCTCCAAGGTTCCGGCTTTCCTAATGGGCGACCATAAGTTTAAGCATGGAAATATTAAAATCAATCAACGGCTCTATCTCGTCACCGCCGAACGGGTCCGAACTGGGGCGTAGGGCCAGGCATACGCCGTTCACGTCGCATAACCGGCTGACAAAGACCCGGTGGCCTTTGGCCTGGGCCTTGGCCTGCTTAAGGTAG
Organism: uncultured delta proteobacterium; assembly: GCA_963790655.1. Classification (GTDB taxonomy): domain Bacteria; phylum Desulfobacterota; class Desulfobaccia; order Desulfobaccales; family 0-14-0-80-60-11; genus DASWLF01. The sequence continues at coordinate 68,845 of CAWBPT010000014.1, forward strand.
TCCAGGGCTTGCTTATAATTGCCTCTCTTTACCATGATGGCGCCCAGGTTGTTGAGGGCCAACGGGTTGCCGGGGTCGGATTGGAGCACCCGGTTGTAGGTGGCCTGGGCCTGGTCAAGCTTGCCTTCCTGCAATAAGTCATAGCCCCGGATCATCAGGTTGGTAAGCTCGGCCTGGCTCGGTTTGGTCTGAGACCAGGCCGGAGCAACGCCGGCCAGAAGCAGGCTCAGAAAAACTGCCACAGCCCTGTGCCCTGCCTGTTTCATTTTCCCTCCTTCTCTTTCCCCCAGGCTTGCATAATAAAGCGGCAGCCTCGGCTGCGTCTGTCCCCCTCGGAATGGGGGACCTTTTTCCAGAACCTAAACTTTAAGGATACTCCCAGTTCCCAAGTTACCCTGCTACCAGGAACATGATACCACAAAATCAATTAATAGATTAATTTTCAGGCGCCAGTGGCAGCACTTATCTCCTTCGGTAAGGAGAGCAATCCCTGGTCCAATGAACCCTGCAAGGTTGGCGTCGGCGCTGATAGCTTGAGAATAAAACAACAAGGGTTTATGGTACATAACTTGCATCTTGATTAATAAGGAGATAGACCAATGCGCCGCGATTACCAAGCTTTTGAGCCAAGCATCACCGCGGTCCTGATCTGGTTGTTTTATTACGTGGTTCTCATAATCCCTTGGATGTTGGGGAAACTTTTTCTTAGCTTTTGTCTGAAACCCTTCGTGTCCGAATCCGGCCGTGATTCTTGACCGCAATCGAAGGGAATCGCTAAGTCGGGGTGAAGATGAGATACGGCCCCCGGAGAGACCCTCTCCTAAAGAGGCATGGGGTTGCTGCGTGGCGCCCGGAAAATCATTCTTTACTTAACTGTTACTTTATAAAATAGACTTAAGCTTATTAAAGTAGAACGATAAATTGTAACAAACAAGGTTATTGAAAAAAGAATCTGGATTAAAAGACCCATTTCAAAATAAAAATGAAGCAGGCGCACCAATAGTCGTAGAGGATCGTCATGGCAGATAGAAAAATTGAGCCGCAAAAACCAGGTTACTGGGATAATCTTTGTAACCTTTTTAATGCATTAGCTGAATATATTATCTCAGTACATATCAACCCTGGTTCGAGCTCACATCAGGCGATTATCCGCTTCCATAACGACTATGGCGTATGCGTTTCGCCCTTGTCTCGTGGCAAAGAAAAGCAAGCCTTTGAAATACTTGTGCTCAGGTTCTACGGATTAGGATTTAACGACTATGAGACCGCGCAATATGCCCTGGTTCCTGAAATTAACTGGGTTCATACGGATGAAGATATCCTGGCAGTTTGCCGGCAAGTCTCTTTACTGCGCAAAAAGGAGTTTGGCCCTTTCTCACCCGGCATCGCGGTTAACCGTAGGATAACCGATAAGATTATCCGCCTCGAAAAGTCTCAATAAATTGCTGTCAGGCGTCTCACCGTTGCCGTAGTGGCGAGTTTAACACCCGCCCCCAGAATCCACCGCCCTCCCCACCCTTTATCCGGTTTCCGGATCTCCTGAGATCATTTTGATCACTCCAGCTTCTGGTAACTATGATGCCCCGGAGTTATAATTAACCGCAAATATCTGCCATGTATTGCCCAGTCTTTCGGCAAAGCCCAAACCCCTAAGCCGGAAACCACCCATGAGGATGCGCCTGGATCAGCTTTTGGTGGACCGGGGCCTGGCCCCGAGCCGGACCCGGGCCCAGGCCCTGATTCTGGCCGGCCGCGTCGCGGTGAACGGGGCGGTGGTCACCAAGGCCGGTTCCCCGGTGGCGCCGGAGGCCGAAATCGCCTTAAAGGCTCCCCCCTCCCCCTACGTCAGCCGGGGCGGGGAGAAACTGGCCGCGGCCCTGGCCCATTTTAAGGTGGCGCCGGACGGGAAGACCGCCCTGGACGCCGGCGCCTCCACCGGGGGCTTCACCCACGTCCTCCTCACCTTTGGGGCCCGGAAGGTCTATGCCGTGGATGTGGGCTACGGCCAGTTGGACGCCTCCCTGCGCCGGGACCCCCGGGTGGTGGTGTTGGAAAGGCGCAACCTGAGGCTGTTGCCCCGGGGAGACGTGCCCGAACCTGTGGACCTGGTCACCCTGGACCTCTCCTTTATCTCCCTGACCCTGGTGTTGCCCAAGATCCTGGAGTTCCTGAAACCCCGGGGGGAGGTGCTGGCCCTGGTGAAGCCCCAGTTTGAAGTGGGCAAGGGCAAGGTGGGCAAGGGCGGGGTGGTGCGGGACCCCCAGTTGCAGCAGGAAGCGGTGGCCCAGGTGGCCCGGGCCGCGGCCTCCCTGGGCTTTGAGGTCAGCGCCTCCTTCCCCTCGCCGCTCAAGGGCCCCAAGGGGAATCAGGAATATTTTCTGTATCTTATCGGCCCGGAGTCGGGGCCGGATCTTATTGACAAGCACTCTGAGGAAATTTAAAATTTATCATAGAGAGCAATCTAGCCAATCGCAAAAAACCTGGTGAGATCCGTCTCTTGAAGTCCGGGTGGGAAGAGTTCCCCGGCCTTCAAGGGATGGCCAGGTCGGGAGTTAGGTCATGGAAAATCGTGTCAAAACCGTGCTGCTGTTGGCCGGGCTGACGGCCTTTCTCATCTTCATGGGGAGGGTCCTCGGCGGCCGCCAGGGCATGTATATCGCTTTTGTGCTGGCCCTGGCCATGAACTTTTTCAGCTACTGGTTCTCCGATAAGATCGTCCTTAAGATGTACGGGGCCCAGGAGGTGAGCCCGGAGGAGGCTCCGCAACTGCACCGGATAGTGGAGGAGTTGGCCCGGGAAGCGGGCATCCCCAAGCCCAAGGTCTACATCATCCCGGATGAGTCCCCCAACGCCTTTGCCACCGGGCGCAACCCGGAGCACGCGGCGGTGGCGGCCACCGAAGGGATCATGCGCCTGCTCACGCCCACCGAGCTCAAGGGAGTGCTGGCCCACGAAATCGGCCACGTGCAGAACCGGGACATCTTGATCTCCACCATTGCCGCCACCATGGCGGGGGCCATCATGATCCTGGCGGACATGGCCAGGTTTGGGGCCATCTTCGGCCTGGGCCGGGATGACGAGGAAGGCCCCGGGATTGTGGGAGTCCTGGTCATGTCCATCATCGCCCCCATCGCGGCCATGCTCATCCAAATGGCCATCTCCCGCTCCCGGGAGTACCTGGCGGATGAGACCGGGGCGCGTCTGGCCCACAACCCCGAATCCCTGGCCCGGGCCCTGGAGAAGCTGTCCATGGGAGTGCAGCGGGCCCCCATGGACGCCAGCCCGGCCACGGCCCACATGTTCATCGTCAACCCCTTGACGGGGAAGAGCCTCATGAACCTGTTCAGCACCCACCCGCCCATCGAAGAGCGGGTGGCGCGTCTCAGGGCCATGCGCAGCTATTAAAGCTTTACCCCCAAATATTTCGTTGATATAAAGGGCTCATCTGCCTGGGCAGGTCGGCCCTTTAATATTTTGGTATGATCTTGTAAAGAAAAGAAAATTGGCAAAGCCGGGCGATATTGTATACTAGGCGCAAGGTAACAAAGGATATAAATAGGAATCGCGGCCAGATACATGGCGTTCAGGGTTATTCAGCAAAAGCAGCAACATGAACTTAATGGTTTCTCAAGCAGGTGGTGAGGAGACCGGCCATGTTAAATCGGCACATAAAATTCTTTCTGGCGCTCGGCCTAATGGTCATAATCCCCGCGGCCGCCTGGGGTGGGCAAAACCTGCTGGTCAAGGGGATCGAGGCCCAGAAGGCCGGGAAAAATGAACAGGCTGTTAAGCTCTTGGGCGAGTACGTGAAACGATATCCCCAGATAGAGGAGGCCCGGCGTTACTATGCCCTGGCCCTGGCCGGGGTGGGACGAAAAGCCGCGGCGTTGGAGGAGCTTAACCAGGGCCTGGCCCAGCACCCGGGAGACATTCTGTTGCTGCTTGCCAAGGGCAACCTGCTGATGGGGATGGACCGGCGGGCCGAGGCCATCGAGATCTTTACCCAGGCCCTTAACTGCGACCCCAAAAACGCCGAGGCCCTGAAGGAACGCGGTGAGTGCCAGGCCCAGGAAGGCTGTTTCCCCGAGGCCATGGCCGACCTTAACCGGGCCGCCCAACTGACTCCGCAGGATCCCTGGGTCTATAATAAGCGGGGAATGGTGTGGTTTTGCCAGGGCGAATATCAAAAGGCGGTGGCTGATTTCTCCACCGCCATCCGCCTGGCCCCGGACTCGCCCCACGCCTATTTCTTTCGGGGTAACATGTACCATTACCACCTGAGTGAACCGGACAAGGCGGCGGCTGACTACCGGAGGGCCTGCCAACTGGGGCACCCCCTCTCGTGCCGGGAGCTGGAGAAGTTGGGGGTCAAAGAGAAATAGTTTTTAGTTTCGAGTTTCCGGTCTGGAGTTTGGTTTTATTATTCCGTGGACTGGCCTGATTCTGATATAATTTAAACGTTTTTGTAGGGGCGCACCTGCGTGTGCGCCCTAAGGGTGGACACCTAGGTCCGCCCCTACAAGGCTCGAAACTTGAAACTCGCATCGCAATCGGAGGACAATATGATGGCAAGAACCTGGCTAAAGGGTTTTCTAATCCTTTTTGCCCTTTTATTCTTAAGTGCCGGGGCCTTCCAGGTGGATGCCTGGGCCCGGGCCGGCGGCGGCGGGTCCATGGGCAGCCGGGGCTCCAGGTCGGCGTCACCCCCCAAGCCCTATACCGCGCCCAGCCCCACGCGGCCTTCACCGACCCCGGGGGTCACCCCGAGCCGGCCGGTGACGCCTCCCCGCGTCCCAGCCCAGCAGCTTCTGGCGGAGTTTCGGCGGCGGTATGCTGGGAGGCATGGCCGGCGGCCTGCTTTTCCATAGCCTCTTCGGCGGCCCCTCGGCCTACGGCGGGGCGGGTGGCGGCGGCGGCGGTGGCATCGGTCTCTTTGACATTCTGCTGCTGGCCGGCATCGGCTACCTGGTCTACTGGTACATCAAGAAAAAGCGCCAGGAAGCCGCGGCCACGGGAGGCTCTTACCAGAGCAGCACCACCCCGGAGGTCTCTTACCAGCCGCAATATCCGCCGGTGTACGACCAGCCTCAGGCCTCCTCGGCCGATGAACAGGACCTGGCGCAGGGTCTGGCCAACATCCGGCAGTTCGACGCCTATTTTGACGAAGCCGCCTTCCGGGACATGGGCATGGACGTGTTCTTCAAAATCCAGGGAGCCTGGGCCAACCGGGATATGTCCAGCGTGAAGAGCCTGCTCACCGATGAGATGCTGCGGATCCTCCAGGGGGACGCCGACCGGCTGAAAGCGGAAAAGAAGATCAACCGGCTGGAGAACATCGCGGTGCGCTCCGTGGATATCACCGAGGCCTGGCAGGAAACGGGCTACGATTTTATCACCGTCAGGATCTACGCCAACCTGCTGGACTACAACGTGGACGAAACCACCGGCCAGGTGGTGGAAGGCAGCAAAACCGAACCGGTGAAGTTCGAGGAATACTGGACCTTCACCCGCGCCGTGGGCAATAACCCCTGGCAACTGTCCGCCATCCAACAGGCGCCGGCGTAAAATGCAGTTTTCTGTTTTCTGTTTTCGGTAAAAGCAAAAAGCAAAACCGGAATATGGACAATAATAAGGGCGGCCCGCTTGGGTCGCCCAAATTTTTTGTTGTGCGAAGGTTCATATTATTGATCGTTTATTACGTGGAATTCTAGCCCTCTTGCTCCAGCATAATCAATAAATAATTCAATGCAATCTTCAAGAGAAATTGGTCTGAAGAATCTTGCTGTATTTCCATATAATTCAGGAAATTCATGGATTTCATGATCAAGCAAAAGACCAGTTCCCCACTTCGATCTAACACGATTCTTAATCATTTTACCAGCATGAGCAGGCTCATCATCTCTAAAATATACGATTAAATCATTATCGTCTACATAGTTAAAATATATTTTCTGGATTGAATTTCTCTTTTTAAGAAAGAGGAAAAATCCTTTATCGGCACTGATCGGATTGATCTTCCAACCCCTTTGAGATTCTAAAATATCTTTATATCTTTTAGAATAAATTAGGTCAAAGGCAAATTCAAAACACATAAAATCTGGAACTTGCAACCCTTTATTTTTCCCTAAGATAACTACTTCAATGGAATGAGGTACTTCTGCTTGAAGGTCTCTAAGCATCATCTCATGCAAAGAGACATCCTGCTTCGTGATTTCATTCAAACGCCTATTTACCGGGCCTTGGTTAAAAACATAGTAGCAGCTCATCTTTTATTCCAGAAAAATTATTATGCAACTGTACGAGAATGCTTAGTTATTTCTTACAGAAAACAGAAAACTAAATCCTAATCCGCCGGGGATGGGTATAGATATTCATCCGGTCCTGCCGGGCGAAGCCCACGGTGGTGAGGCCCAGTTCCCCGGCCAGGGTCAGGGCCATGGTGGTGGGGGCGGAGACCGCGGCCAGGATGGGGATGCCGGCGCGGATGCACTTCAGGGCCATTTCGAAGCTGAGGCGGCCGGAAAGCAGGGCCACCATCCCGGAGAGCTGGCGCCTTTCCAGGAGCGCCCGGCCGATGACCTTGTCCATGGCGTTGTGGCGGCCCACGTCTTCGGCGTGGACAAAGACCTGGCCGTCCGGGGTCGCCAGGGCCACCACATGGGTGCCGCCGGTTTCCCGGAATACGGGCTGGACCTCCAGCAGTCGCGCCATCAGGGCCAGCAACGCGGCCCCGGTGATGGTGAGGGGGCTCTCCACCCGGGGCACTTTTTGGCAAATCTCGCTCACCGCCTCCTTGGCGCACAGGCCGCAGCTGGAATAGGCCACCTCCAGGTGGCGGCGGCCCCGGCGTTCCAGGGCCATGTCATTGAGCTTGACGTCCACCACGTTGGGGGGCAGCAGCGGATCGGTGGCGGTGCCGCAGAAGTGGATGGTGATGACTTCGGAGAGGTCCCGGACGATGCCCTCGGTAAAGAGGAAGCCCAGGGCCAGTTCCTTCTCGTAGCCCGGCAGGCGCATGAGCACCTGGAAGGGCTCCCCGGCCAGGCGAATCTCCAGGGGCTCCTCCACGGCCACCAGGTCCGTGACCTCGGTTACCTGACCCCGGCGGTAGCGCCGGACGGGGAATTTTTGCATAGGCTCGGTCATTTTCAGTAGTCAGTAGTCAGTAGTCAGTGGCCAGTGGCCAGTGGCCAGGGATTAGCGGTCTTTTATTTATCTTGCTATCAAAAATACTGTAACTGCGTTTATCCACATATCAGAACCTATCGATATTTCTTAAAATTATTGATAGTAGTTATCGTCGTCCCTGGCGCATTCTCAATTTGAGAGCATCTTTTTGCCTTATTCTTTCACCTGCATTTTACGGATCAAGGGCTCTTGGCACCATCTGTCAGCTGTTGCAACCGCACCTGCATGTCCGGTGGAACCCAGGTAAAGTGGATGAGGTAGCGCTTGCCCGATTCGTCTAGGGGGTGGATCACCTTGGCGTACAACTCCGGCGACTCCTCCTCGCCGTTCCCCCCCTCCAACCGAACCATTATGTTGGTGCGCCGCGGTAACTGGCTGGCGACCTCGACCACTGCTTGCCGCGGGGATATGCTGACCAGGGTAGCGCGCTGCATCTGCCCATCGAGATACTTGTCGGTCAGTACTACGTAGTAAAAAGGTAAGGGATTATCAAGGGTCGTAAAGATCGGTTCCTCTTCCTTGAGCAAAAGCTCCGGGTGGTCTTCGTGACCCAGCAACTCCCGACATCTGAGGGCCTTCTGCATGCCCTTGCCGTGAACCTTAACCCCTTCACCAAGGATAAGACCATGACCGACCGCACTTATCAGGGCGGGGGAGACTAGCACCTGCCCGCCAACGGTGAAGCTCTCGATACGAGCCGTCAGGTTGACCGGCTGCCCCACAACCCCATACTTCGATCGTTTCGTCGAGCCGATGTTGCCAACCACTACCTCAGCGGTGTGCAGTGCAATTCCCATCTCGATTTCTGGCCAACCCTTTTGGAAATTATGTTCATTAACCTCCTGCATCGCTTTCTGCATCTCGAGGGCGCAGCAGACCGCACGTTGGGCCGCGTCTGGCATCGCCACGGGGGCACCAAATAACACCAAGATGGCGTCCCCGATGATGTTATCGATGGTTCCGCCGGTTCGTTGGGTTATCTCGATCATGCCCGAAAGGTAGTGGTTGAGCAGGGCGACAACCTGAGTAGCCTCAAGACGCTCAGCCAGGGCGGTGAAGCCGCGCAGATCAGACATCAGGAGCGTCACCTCTCGCTTCTCGCCACCAAGCTTGAGCCCTTCGGGCAGATCGAGGAGCACTCCCACTATGTCGTCGCTCGTATAGCGGCCGAAGGTCTCGCGGATAAACTGATTACGCCTCTCGAGTTGCTTGTTCAGATCGACGAGTTGCTCCCGGGAGTCCTTCAACTGCTGAGTCATGGTGTTGAAGGCCGTGGAGAAGTCCCCCATGAAGTCAACCGTCTGATCTAAATCCCCGGCGGCGATCTGTTGAGTCTTCCAGGTGAGGTGCTTGAGGTTCGATTGGAGGGCCTTGAAGGAATAGGTAACCGCCATGCGGCCCGTCATAGGGCGCAGGTCCAATTCTCCCTGGGCGATCTGCACCATAGACTCGGTAAATATGGCGAACTCGACGAGAAAGCGATTCACATAGCTAAGAAGCTGGCGGATCTCATTGTCCGGGAGGTCATCCGGTACAGCGATGGGTAGAGGGACTTTTCCAGTGCGAAGTTGATGAAAAGTCGCGGTAATTTTATCGATGAGTTGCTCTTCAACTTCGATCATCTCGAAACCTCATTTGGGGTCTACAGTAAAACGGCAAACCCTCCCCCCGGAGCCCCAGCAGTCGACTTCCTTAACGTGGAAATCCTTCCCCGAGTAAGCGAGCAAGAGGCCGGCAATAAATCCCTCATCATAGGTGCAAATCTCCTCGGAGCACACGGGGATGCCCGAGCAATCGAGGTCCTCGGCCACCGTTACGATAAAAGAGTTCTTCTCGAGGTCGGCCGATTCTACCCGGAAGATCCCGATGCCCAGATCCTTCATCGTACGCTGGATATCGGCGAAAAAGCCGTTTAAGTCATCCTTTTCGGTGAGGATATTGTTGCAGTACTCTTGACCGGCTTTTTTGCCTGCCTCAAAGAAAATCCTGTCAGCCTTCTCGACCCCCAAATCGCGGATGAGAATGTCGCGCAGAGTGAACTGCATCAGACGGTACACGGCCACGTGAACCATCGGGCCAAGATTCGGACGACCTTCTTGGATATCGCCCAACATGCTCCATTCGAATTGGCTTTCGTCTCGTTCTTCTTTAAACATGTTCTTACTCCTTCCAAGATTCTACGCTGCTGCTATTTTGGCAAGTCATTAACAGTAACTCCGCCCATCAACTCGTCCAGATTTGCCCGTGGATTGTTAGGGCCTGTATGCTGCGGAAGCGGCTCAGGATTTACTTCCCGAATCTCATCTGAGCTCTCCCAGGGAATCTTATCAGGCTTGAAGTTGGAAAGGAAGTAATTCGATACGGGCGGTGAGCAGGATATCTTGCCAATATCTGCACATTCAAATTGGTTCAGATAGTATTGCCAACTTGGAACCAAGAACCAAGAACTAAGACCGAAAAAATAACTGACTACTAACCCCTGACCCCTGCCTACTTCAAAATGCTCATCTCCCCCCAGCCCAGTTTGGAGCGCAGGATTTCAAAGTGGGTGCGGTGGGGGGATTTCACCAGCTTCAGGTGGTAGGGGGCCTGCTTGATTTCCACCCGGTCTCCCGGCTGCATGGCCTGTCCCACCTGGCCGTCCAGGGTGAGGTAGACGTCCTGGACCTTTTCGTCCAGGGTGACGGCCACGGTCACCGTCTCCGGCAGGATGATGGGCCGGTTGCTCAGGGTGTGGGAGCAGATGGGCAGCAGGAGGATATGGCGCAGGGTGGGGTAGACGATGGGGCCGCCGGCGGAGAGGTTGTAAGCGGTGGAGCCGGTGGGGGTGGCCAGGATGAGCCCGTCGGCCCGGTAGGTGGTGAGGTATTCGCCGTTGATCCAGGTGGTCATCTCGGCGATGCGGGCCAGGGCCCCTTTGTTGATCACCGCGTCGTTGAGGACGTTCTCCTGCCAGAAAGGCTGGCCCTGGCGGAAGAGGGCGGTTGCCAGCATCAGGCGCTCTTCGATTTCGAAGCGCCCGGCTAGGACGTGGTCTTGCATGCAGGGATAGAGTTCATCCAGGGAGAACTCGGTGAGAAACCCGAAGCCCCCCAGGTTGACGCCCAGGATGGGGACGCCCAGGCGGCCGTAATGGCGGGCCACGCTGAGGATGGTGCCGTCGCCGCCCATGACCACGATGAATTCCACCCCCGGGGGGAGCGGCGGAACAACGGGCTCGGGCTCGTTTTCCAGGTGGCAGGCCGTGAGTCCCTGCTGGATAAACCAGTCCTTGAGCTCCCGGCCCGCCTGCCAGGCGTCGGGTTTGTGCTTCTTGGTGATAATGGCTACGGACTTCACTGACAGGCCTCCCGCAGTTGACAATTATCATAATCTCGGGTAATTATCAAAAGGATTTGGCCAGATTTTGGGGAAGGGGGCAGGGGCCGACGGCCCCTGCCCCCTTCCCCAAACCCCTCCCCCAACCCCCATAAGTTTTTTGGCTGGGGAAGTGCGGCCTATGGCCGCCCTTCCCCAGCCCATAAAGGGTTGGGAGGGGGGTGTGGGGGGAGGGCAGGGAGTTTCACTCCCTGGCCCTCCTCCCACTAATAATTTAAGAATATCAGGAAGGAGCACCTATGCAAGTTGCAGCCCGCATTCGCCAGATTCCCCCTTCGGCCACCCTGGCGCTGAACGCCAAGGCCAACCAGCTCAAGGCCCAGGGGGTGGACATAGTCAACTTCGGGGTGGGGGAGCCCGACTTCGACACCCCGGAAAACATCCGGGAGGCCGCCATCCGGGCCATCAAAGAGGGGTTTACCCGGTACACCCCGGTGGGGGGCACTCCCGAGCTGAAAGAGGCCATCGCCCGGAAGTTTCACGCCGACTACGGCCTCAGCTACCAGCCCTCGGAGATCGTGGTCTCCTGCGGCGGCAAGCACTCCCTCTATAACCTGTTCATGGTGCTGTTCGACCCGGGGGACGAAGTGATCATTCCGGCCCCGTACTGGGTGTCCTACGTGCCCATGGCCATGCTGGCGGAGGCCAAGCCGGTGCTGGCTCCCACCCGGGAGGCCAACGGCTTCAAGCTCACGGCCTCGGAGCTCAAGCAGCATATCACCCCCCGCACCAAGGCCCTGGTGTTGAACAGCCCTTCCAACCCCACGGGGAGCGTCTACAGCAAAGAAGAGCTGGCGGCCCTGGGGGAAGTGGTTTTGGCGCACGGACTCCGGGTGATCTCCGACGACATCTACGACAAGATCCTGTTTGACGGCGCCCGGTTCTGCAACCTGGCCATGCTGAGCCCGGAGCTCAAGGCCCGCACTTTTGTCCTGAACGGGGTGTCCAAGGCCTACGCCATGACCGGCTGGCGCATCGGCTATATGGCGGGGCCGGAGGTATTCGTCCAGGCGGCCACCAACCTCCAGAGCCAGAGCACTTCCAACCCCACCTCCATTGCCCAGAAGGCGGCGGTGGAGGCCCTGAACGGCCCCCAGGATTCATTGGGGGTCATGGTGGCGGAGTTTGCCTGGCGCCGGGACGACATCTACCGCCGGGTGCTGGAGATTCCCGGGGCCACCACCCCCAAGCCCGGGGGGGCCTTTTACCTTTTCCCCAATTTTTCGGCCTATTACGACCGGATCAAGCCGGCCGCCGGCCAGTCCCACTCCCAGGCCCTGGCGGCTTATCTCTTGGAGGAGGCCCGGGTGGCCGCGGTGCCGGGGGCAGAGTTCGGGGAAGACAAATGTCTCAGGTTTTCCTATGCCACGTCCCGGGAGCGCATCGCCACCGGGTTGAGCCGCATCAAGGAAGCCTTGGAGAAGTTGGGGAAATAGGGGCTTTCTGTAGATTGGGAAGATTCTTATCCCCTTTAGAAAAGGGGGACTTGAGAAGGATGGCGCGGCGATATTATCTGACGATTTGACGGGGATATAGCAGCAAAGGCGGGAAAAAAGAAAAGCGCGGCCGACTCTCAGTTCGTGCCGCGCTGTCCGTTCAAACCCTGATTAACGGCCGGCTGCGCTGCGCTTGGAAGCCTTGAGCGGATTGACTTTCTGGACCGTCTCCTGCTTGCCGTTTTTCACGTGAGTGGCCAGGTTGCAGGCCCCCCGGCGCCACTTGGCGGCGGGATCCGGAAAAGAAGCGCAGTAAGTGCTGCCGTTAGACCCTAAAGTGCGGTCGCAACCGCCACATTCCTCCACCACGGTTTTGCAACCTCCGCCGTTGAACGAACAGCCTTTCTTGCTCATGAAGGTGCAATCTACCCCGGGTTTGATGCTTTCACAGTGCATGGCCGTAGCCCCCCTTGATTAATTAAATCTTATATTTATATACTAAATTTACAAACCCTGTCAAGAGTCTTTTTAGAAGAATGTAACAAAAACCTCTCCTTGCCGGGCTTCTCCGAGGTCCCGGCACGTTTCGTCGGAGCCCACATCCATCCTTATTTCATATGCAATATACATGCCGGGCATTGAACGGTTCCCCAGACGGTCGGCAATGCAACCTTGACCTTCCCACCGCATTGACAGGGTTGGCCCAATGCTTATGTTAAAATCGGAGCAGATCCAACTAATTTCCGCCTGAAGGCCGCCTGGCCTTACGTATGGGAGTGGCTCCATGTCCAAAAAAGATCTCCAGGAATACCTGGGAAAACGGGATTTTCGACACACCCCGGAGCCCGCCGGCGGCGCCAAGCGGCTCTCCCGGGAACCCCTCTTCGTGATCCAGAAGCACGACGCCTCCCGCCTCCACTACGACTTCCGCCTGGAGGTGGACGGGGTCCTCAAGTCCTGGGCCATCCCCAAGGGTCCGTCCACGGACCCCCGGGAAAAGAGATTGGCCGTGCCCACGGAGGACCACCCCCTGGATTATGCCAGATTTGAAGGGGTGATCCCCCCGGGTGAATACGGCGCCGGCACGGTGCTGGTGTGGGACACGGGCCCCTACCGCAACCTGACGGAAAAAAAGGGGGTGCCCATCCCCATGGGGGCCGCGGTGGAACACGGCCATGTCAAAGTGTGGCTTCAGGGCCAAAAGCTCAGGGGCGGCTACGCCCTCACCCGCTTCAAGACCGGCAAGGATGAGGCCTGGCTGCTGGTGAAGGCGGATGACGAGGAGGCCGATGCCAGCCGCGACCCGGTGCGCACGGAGCCGGCCTCGGTTTTGAGCGGCCGCACCCTGGAGGAGATCGCCGGGGAAGCAGGCTGACGGGGGGACGGCACCGTTCCGTAATTAGTGGGACATTTAAACCGATATTATTATCCATCAGGGGCCCCGGTTGGCCCCTTTGGTATTGATGCTTATAATGAAACCATGGACCTGGTAGCAGCCTTACTGGACCCGGCGGCGTACCCGGAGCCCACGGCCGGCGTCGAGCTGGTCCAGACCCACATCTCCTGGGTGTTCCTCACTGATGGCTTCGCCTACAAGGTGAAGAAGCCGGTTGACCTGGGGTTTTTGAACTTCACCACCTTAAGGCGCCGCCACCATTACCTGAACGAGGAGCTGGTCCTGAACCGGCGCCTCTGCCCCGAGATCTACCTTACGGTTTTGCCCATCGCGGCCCGGGGTGCCGGGGTGCGCCTGGGGGGCCCGGGCCACCCCCTGGAATACGCCCTGAAGATGGTGCGGATGCCCCAGGACCGCATGATGGACGAAGTGGCCGACCGGGGGGAACTGGGGCGGGAACATCTGGACCGGATTGTCGCGACCCTGGTGCCCTTCTACGCCAAAGCCGCTACCGGCCCCCGGGTCAACAAGTTCGGGGAGCCGGCGGTCATCGCCTTCAACCACGAAGAGAATTTTCTCCGCATCGAGCCCCTGGTGGGTCTCATGCTCTCCCGGGAGGCGTTTGAGGAGATCCGGATCTTCGCCCGGTCTTTCCTGGCCCTGCAGCGGCCCCGGTTCCTCAGGCGCATTAAGGAAGGCCGCATCCGGGACTGCCACGGCGATCTGCACATGAAAAACATTTGCCTGGCCGATGGGGTCTACGTCTTTGATTGCATTGAATTTAATCCCCGCTTCCGTTATGGTGACGTGGCGGCGGATATCGACTTTTTGGCCATGGATCTGGATTTCCACGGTTTTCGGGACCTGAGCCGCCATTTTGTGGCGGGCTTCGCCCGGGCCTCCCGGGACCCGGAACTGCTGACGCTGCTGGATTTCTACAAGTGCTACCGGGCCTGCGTCCGGGGCAAGATCAACGCCTTTGTGGCCCAGGACCCGGGGCAGACCCCGGTGGCCCGGGAGCAGGCCCTGAAGCTGGCCCGGGCCTATTTTGCCCTGGCCGGAGAATACGCCGAAGAGGGGGCGCGGTGGGCCGCCTAGCAGTTGATGGGGAAAGTTATCTCAGGGGAGGGCCGGGGGACTTTTTTGTAAGGGCCCCCGCCCTCCCCTGAAACCCCTCCCATCCCCCCGAAATGGGAAAAAGACGCCAAATGGAAGCTTCTGTCCGCCCAATGAGGCCGCCCACACAGGCGCACGTCGGCAGGATTTTTTGCCTGGCAATTTTCGCAGGCGATAAGATTTTTAAAGGGTAATCCGAAACATGATACTAGTGGTGGTCATCTTCGGGCTCATGGGCACGGGCAAGACCACCCTGGCCCGGGCTCTGGGGGAAGCCCTGGGCTTGAAGGCCATCCACAGCGACGCGGTGCGCAAAACCCTGGCCGGCCTGGCCCCCACCGACCGGGCCCCCCTGGAGTTCGGCCAGGGCATCTATGCCGACGATTTCTCGACTCGCACCTACACCGAAATGCGCCGTCTGGCCGGGGCCCACCTGGCCGCGGGCCGAGGCGTCATCCTGGACGGCTCATATAAAAGGGCGCCGGAGAGGGACCTGGTACGGCAGCTGGCCCGGGAGCATGGCGCCGGAGTGGTGTTGGTTTATTGCGAGTGCGCCCCCCAGGTGGCCCGGGAGCGCCTGGGGATCCGGCTTACCGACTCGGCGGCCATCTCCGACGGCCGGGTGGAGCTCTTCGAGGCCCAGGCCCGGGACTTTGACCCCCTGGGGCCCGGGGACCGGCCCCTGCTGCGCCTGGATACGGGGCGGGAGTTGGGGGTGGTTTTGGAAGAGCTTAAAGGGTTTGTCCAGGGCTACTTGGACCGGGGGACGGCTTTCTGATATTATGAGACCGGTAACCTCGGCGTAAGCATGGGCAGGGGGGGTCCGCCCCTAGGTGCCAGGTTTTTCAGACTGGCCAGGATAGCTGTAGGGAGCGTTTCACGCGCCATACTGCTTCAACCTGTAATGTCGAAAGAGAATTCAAGGTGCGTAAAACGCACCCTACGATAGCTCTTCGGAACAGTCGCTCATGAGCCTTCGACTCACCCATAAATCATGAAAAGTTCCCTCGAAGCCTTTTCCTTAAACCTTAAACCTTGAACCTTGAACTATTCAAAGCAGGAGAGACTTTAATGCAACCGGAGGAAGTAATCAGCCGGATCAAGAAGAAAGCCAAGGATAATTTCCGTGCCGGCCTCAACTGTGCCGAAGCCGTCTTTGAGGCCGTCATCTCCCAGGTGGACACGGGGCTGCCCCATGAATCCATGAGTATCATGACCGGCTTCGGGGGCGGCGGCGGCCTCTTCGGCGACACCTGCGGCGCCCTGGTGGGGGCCATGGCCGCCCTGGGCGCGGTCTACGGCCGCCGGGACCTCCCCAGCAGCCCCAAGGCCTCCCGCGAAGAAATGTACGGTGAACCGGGACTTTATCGGCTCTTTAACCGGTTGCCCAATGAGTTCAAGCAGCGTTTCGGCAGCACCCAATGTCGCCTCCTGACCGCCCAGTGGCGGAAAACCTGGCTCTGCAAGGACCACCTCCAATTTTGCCGCAACCTGACCATCGAGGCCGCCGGGCTGGCCGCGGAGATGGCCGTCCCCAAGGACCTGGCCCGCTGGGGCTCATTACCCTTCGGGGATCAGCATCCTTAAACCCTTGACAAAGTAATTTGTCTGAGCTAAAAATATACCGACTGGTCGGTATATTATAACTTAATACTCTGTTTCAGAAATTCGGTAACATATTTTAATGGGAGCTGAAAAGATTCCCCCCTCACCCTAACCCTCTCCCCCCACCGGGGGGAGAGGGTTAGGGTGAGGGGGGTAGTTCGAAAAGTCACCATATTTCTGAAATCAAGTACATAGAGGCTTGCAGATGGCGACCAAGGGAGACCTAACCCGGCAAAATATTATAGAAAAATCGATGCAGCTTTTCTCCGTCAAGGGGTACTTCAATACCTCCACAGATGCCATCGTTAAAGCCACGGGGCTTACCAAGGGCGGTCTTTACGGCCACTTCCGCCACAAGCAAGAGATCTGGTATGCGGTCTACGATGAATGCGTCAGAATCTGGAAGAGCGTGGTTTTCCAGGGCGTGCGAGACCTCTCCGACCCGCTGGCGCGGATTGAACGGGTGATACAAAATAGCATGAAAAATTACCTGGGGGCGGGGGTTTTCGAGGGAGGCTGTTTTTTGCTCAATGCCCTCGTCGAACTCGCCGGGCAGTCCCCAGCCATGAGCAACCACGTCCTGCAAGGCTTCCAGGGGTTCGCCGAACTGTTACGTTCGTGGTTGGAAGAAGCGGAGCAGCAAGGCAGATTAAGGGATGGCCTGAATCTCCCCGGAGTTGCCAATTTCATTGTGATCGCGCTGAACGGGGCTGCCCCCTTGTATGCCGCCGGCAAAGATCCCGCGGTTTGGCAGCAAACCATGGCACAACTGCACTTTTATCTCCAGAGCTTGAAAAAACCGGCCTACACTAAAAAAATAAAGGAGGGTGCGTTATGAGCTATACCAATGTCCTGGTGGACAAAAAGGATCTAATCGGCTTCATTACCCTGAATCGCCCCCAAGCCATGAACACCTTCACCGTCCCCTTTGCCCGGGAGCTCAATGATGCCCTCTGGGAAATGGAGCAGGACCCCGAGGTCCGGGTGGTGGTGATCGATGCCAACGGCAAACATTTCTCCACGGGGATTTCCCTGGACGAATTCAAAGAGAAAACCAGCAAGGAGTACTGCGAGTTTATCCATTTGATGGATGAGCACAATCACACCCTGGCCAAGATGAAGAAGCCGGTGATTGCCTCGGTCAAAGGCTATGCCCTGGCCAACGGCGCCGGCCTGTCCTTTGCCTGTGACCTGACGGTGGCCGCGGAGGATGCCAAATTCGGGACCACGGCCATCAATGTGGGCCTCATTTGTCTCGGACCGGCGGCGCCCCTGGCCCGGAACGTCGGCCTCAAAAAGGCCCTGGAAATGGTGCTCACGGGAGATATTATTTCGGCCGCCGAGGCCCAAAGACTGGGGCTGGTCAACCAGGTGGTGCCCAATGATAAACTGGAGGAAGCCACCCTGGAATTGGCTGCCAAACTGGCGGCCAAGAGCCCGCTGGCCTTACAGGCCGGTAAATCCGGTCTTTATGCCATGCAAAATGTCCCTTACTCCCAGGCACTTAACATGCTGAGCGATAAGTTTGCGGCTCTTTGCAGCACCGAAGATGCGGAGGAAGGGGTCAAGGCTTTTTTGGAGAAGAGAAAACCGGCGTGGCGCGAACGCTAGAAGTCATTTCATAACCGATTTCGGGCTTCGTCTTGAACCAACACAAGGATCTGAGCAGGGAAATAATCACCCCCCTTTGAAAAAGGGGGGAAGGGGGGATTTTATATAACCTTCTGAAATCCCCCTAAATCCCCCTTTTTCAAAGGGGGACTTAAAACCTCACTTCCTAACCTTTGGCCGGTTGAGAATAGATATTCGTAGCCTGCGACAGGTTTTGAAATAGGTTTTAGTCACCCCGGAGATTTTTGAGAGTAGCCGGCGACGTGGTGCCGAAATAAAACCAGGTGAGCAACCATGAGCATTGAAGAGGTAATGACCAGTCACGGCTTCAATTTCTCGGCCAGTTGCGCCGGGAAAGGGTCTTATACGAAATGGATCAAACATAACGGCAAGCGCGCCTATATTGCCATCACCGACCCCAGCGGGGAGAGCTTTCCCACTACCTTGGAGGAGCCCGTGCGGGTGGCAGTCCATGATCTCAGGTCCGGGGACGAACTTGAGGCTCAAGAGGTCAACTCGCTAGGTTCTTATTTAAAATCACTGGATAAGTGATCTGTTTCCTGGTCCTCCAAGAGGTATGGATGGACGTCACCCGGGTCAAGGATGATCCAGGCGGCCGCTGAGGTAGTCTCCCTGGGGGAGGAGACGGTCCCCCAGGGAATATTGGCGCACGTACTTGCCAAAGAGGGCTGCTAAATGGTAACTTGGTGTCCAGGAAACCGATTTGAGACCTCTGCGAAAATCTCAATGTGGGATAGCCGCCCTCGGCTGTCCAACCCCATCTAGTTGCAGGCGAGGGCGCCTACGCTACTTTTTGATTAATCGGGCAGCAACTGAGATTTTCGCAGAGGTCTCGACTTGCAGCCTGCAGGCTCTGGTAACGCCGCCGCCTTCGGCGGCGCTGCATCGCTGGGGGCGGCGGTTCCACCCATTCATACCAAGTTGCCGGCAAAAAGGTATTTTTAATGTAGGGGCGTGATTGATCACGCCCGCCAGGGCGCAATGAATTGCGCCCCTACAAAAAAGCTGATTTTTCCTCAATGAGTGCAACTTGGTATCATGGTTCCTTCGCGCCCTCGGTCCGCCGCCTCAGTATGGGCGGACTGCCTGCGCCAAAAATAAAATATACGAAGGTATTCAGGTTACCAGAATGGCGTTTGCGGAAACACTCGGTCCAAAGGCCGAAAACGGAAGCGCATCTTGAGCGGCATGCGCCCCACCGGCAAGCTGCATCTGGGAAACTACTACGGTGCCCTGTACAACTGGCTCAAGCTCCAGGAAGATTACGAGTGCTTTTATTTCGTGGCCGACTGGCACGCCTTGACCACGGAGTACGAAGACCCCCGGGCCATCAGCGGCTACATCCCGGAAATGATCATAGACTGGCTGAGCGTGGGGCTGGACCCGGCCAAATCCACCATCTTCGTCCAGTCCGCCCTGCCGGAGCACTGCGAGCTCTATCTCATCTTCGGCATGTTCACCCCGGTGCCCTGGCTGGAGCGCAACCCCACTTACAAAGACCAGATCCAGGAGCTGGCCCACAAGGACCTGGCCACCTACGGCTTTTTGGGCTACCCGGTGCTCCAGGCCGCCGACATCCTCATGTACAAGGCCGACGGGGTGCCGGTGGGGGTGGACCAGGTGCCCCACGTGGAGATGACCCGGGAGATCGCCCGGCGCTTCAACCACCTGTACCAGCCCATTTTCCCGGAGCCGGAGGCGTTGCTCACCGAGATTCCCAAGCTCACGGGCACCGACGGCCGCAAGATGAGCAAGAGCTACGGCAACTGCATCTATCTCAGCGACCCGCCGGAGGTGATGGCCCAGAAGGTGACGCAGATGGTGACCGACACCCTGCGCCCCTTCCGGAAAGACCCGGGGGAGCCGGACCGCTGCCTGGCCTTTCCTTTTCACCGGCTCAATCTGCCTAAGGAGCAGATCCAGGAAATCACCGGGGCGTGCCGCGCCGCCCAACTGGGATGCGTGGACTGCAAGAAGCTGCTGGCCCAGGCCTTGCTGGACAACCTGGCTCCCATCCAGGAGCGGCGGCGCCATTTTGAGGCTCATCCCGAAGAGGTGCTGGAAGTTTTGCGCCAGGGTAACGAACGGGCCCGCGGGCAGGCCCGGCGGACGATAGCCGAAGTGCGGCAAGCCATTTCTTTTAATCTTGAATTTCAGTTGGATTTGAGGTAAGTTTGTAGGCCCCTACTCATAACCCCAAATTGGAAGGGATAGACCGTGACTATTGAGCGCCTGCACAAGTTTCTGTCCCGAGCCGGGGTGGCTTCCCGGCGCACCGCGGAGGAATGGATCCGGGCCGGCCGGGTGGCCGTCAACGACCAGGTGGTTACGGAAATGGGGGTCAAAATCGACGCGGACCAGGATAAGGTCCAGGTGGATGGGCGTCTGGTGCGGCCTCCCGGGGAAACGATTACCTTGATGGTGCACAAGCCTTACGGGTACATTTGCAGCACCAATGACCCCCAGGGCCGCCGGGTGGTCACGGACTTGCTGGGAGGCAAGATTAAGGAACGGCTCTATCCCGTGGGCCGCCTCGATTACGACGCCACCGGCCTGCTGTTGCTCACCAACGACGGGGATCTGGCCTACCGCCTGACGCACCCCAGCTACCAGGTGCCCCGCGTCTACCGGGTGACCGTGGCCGGCGAAATGACCGAGGAGACCTTGCAGCTCCTGGCCGCCGGAGTAAAAGTGGGCGATAACACCGTGACGGCCATTGCGGAAGTGAGAAAGCAGGAGCCCGGTAAGACCGTGCTGGAACTTATGGTGCGGGAGGGGCGTTATCACCTGGTCAAACGCCTGCTGCTGCAGGTGGGGCATCCGGTACTGAAACTGAAGCGCATCGCCTTCGGCCCTTTGGAGCTGGGGGGTTTGGCCCGGGGAGACTTCCGCAAGCTGACCACGGAGGAGGTTGAAGCACTGAAGACAAGGGTACAGATGAAGTGACCCCTGAGGTTCGGTTATCCCACCGCCCGCCCTCCCCGGAGCCCTCGGAGAGTTTGGATGAGCCTGCCGAACCCCGGGAGATAAGGCCTCCCGGGGCGCACCGACCGCTTCTGCATCTAACGTTGTTTCTGGCCACCGTGGTCACCACGATAATCGCCGGGGCCATCCAGCAGGGGGTTAATCCCCTGGCGGACCCGGGGCTGATTTATAAGGGCATTCCCTTTTCCTTCACCCTGATCCTGATCCTGGGAACCCATGAAATGGGCCACTACCTGGTGTCCCGCCGGCACCGTCTGGATGTGACCCTGCCTTACTTCATTCCGGCCCCGCCCATTCCTTTCATCATCGGCACTTTCGGAGCTTTCATCCGCATCCGCTCCCCCATCCAGGACAAGCAGGCCCTGCTGGAGGTGGGTTGCTCCGGGCCCTTGACGGGCGTGGCGGTGTCCATCCCCGTCATCCTTATCGGGTTGAAGCTCTCCACGGTCACGGTGATGCCGGGGGGCGGCGAAAGTCTGGTCCTGGGAGAGCCCTTGCTGTTTCAATTCTTGAGCTACCTGGTCTTCGGCCCCTTGTCGACGGAACAAACGGTGCTTCTGCACCCGGTGGCCTTTGCCGGCTGGATCGGCCTGCTGGTGACGGCCCTGAACCTGCTCCCGGTGGGGCAGTTGGACGGCGGCCACGTGTCCTATGCCCTGTTCCCCGACTACCACCGCTACGTGTCCCTGGGTTGCCTGGGGCTGCTGGTGGTCTGCGGCCTGATTTTCTGGGAAGGCTGGCTGATCTGGGCCTTGTTGCTCACGCTTTTAGGTTTGCGCCATCCGCCGCCCTTTCGCTATTGGCTGCCACTGGACCGCCGCCGCCAGGCCCTGGGCTTTATAACCATCCTGGTGTTCATCCTGAGCTTTACCCCAACTCCCTTTCAGCTGGGGTGAGGGGGACCATGCCATTTCAGACCATGAGTAAGCGGGCCTTGGGGGTCATACTGCTGGCGGTTGCGTTGGCCTGGCCGCTGGCCGCGGCCGCCGGGCCTCCTTTGACCCTGCCGGAGGTGGAAAAGCGCCTGGTGCGGGGCGGCTATCTCGACACCCTGTTCGCGGCCCACTGGGCCGCGGCCCAGGGTGAGGCCGTGATTCCGCTGCTGGCGCAGATGCTGGATAAGCAGCAGCAATATCGGGAAGAGGAGCGCGGCGCCGTGGGGGCCTTTCCTTTCAACGTCTTCTGGGCCCTGGCCCATATCCCCAGCTCCGGGTCCCTGAAGGTCCTGGAAAAGTACTATGCCGCCACCAAGGACCCCACCGCGGCCCTGGCCATTAAGGGATGGCGGCTGCGGCTGAACGAGCAGAGCCCCCGGTACGGGGTGCTCACCAACGATGGCTTCCTGCTGGAACGCCCTGAAGAGAAGGCCCAGGTGGTCAAAAAGATCAAATCCGGCCAGCAGGTGAAGGTCTTGCAGGAGAAGATCGCCAACCCCCGGGAAGTGGGGCCCCGGGGCGGGGCGGTATATTATGACCGGGTGGAGCTGCTCCCCAGCGCGGAGCAGGGTTACATCCCCCGGGCCGGGGATGATTTCACCCCATTTATGTAAAAGACGGTTTTTGGTTTTCGGTTTTCGGTTTTGGGTAAGATAAATATTAAAGTGGGTCGGCAGTCTGCGTATGGCGGGCCCTGCCTGCAATTAAAGGTTGATTATCTTTGAGCTTCTTTCCGGCTGACACCTATAAGTTCTGTCCCCAGTGCGGCGGGGAGCTGGCCAGGCGCCTGATCAAGGCCGGAGAGCCGCCGCGCCTGGTGTGCACCCGGTGCGCCTTTGTCTTTTATATCGACCCGAAGCTGGCGGCCATCGCCCTGGTGCCCCTGAATCAGGGGGTGGTCATGGTGCGCCGGAGCATCGACCCGGGCTACGGCCTCTGGGTGGTGCCGGGGGGCTTCGTGGACGTGGGCGAGCGGGTGGAAGAGACGGTGACCCGGGAGACCCTGGAGGAGACCCGCCTGGTGGTGCGGCCGGTCCGCCTGATCAACGTTTATTCTTATAACGACAGCCCCACCGTGGTGGTGGCCTACCTCACGGAGTACGTGGCGGGGGAGTTGGCTTCGGGGGATGAGACCCTGGAGGCCCGGGTCTTCGCCTTCAGCGAG
Source organism: uncultured delta proteobacterium (assembly GCA_963790655.1). Taxonomy (GTDB): domain Bacteria; phylum Desulfobacterota; class Desulfobaccia; order Desulfobaccales; family 0-14-0-80-60-11; genus DASWLF01. Next base: position 91,681 of record CAWBPT010000014.1, read on the forward strand.
ATTCCCTGGGAGGAGATCGCCTTTCGCTCCACCAGACAGGCGCTCCAGGAATACCTGAGGCGGGTCAAGGGCTGACCAGCAGGAAGAAGCCCTTGTGCATCATCTCCACCAGGCAGATCAGGCCATAGGCCACCAGCATCAACACCCCGATCCGGTAAGTTAAGGCATGCATCATTTTTCCCCTCTGCCTGTTTGATTATGCTAAAAAGCAAAACGTTAAACTTCAATTGGCAAAGATACCTATTTTGCCAGGTCGGGATTACCCATAAAAGTATAGGTAACTTTGCGGATAAACTAGGCAAAAATACCTAGCAGGTGTTGAAAAACTCCCATAATTGAGAATGTGTCATTCTGAGCGAAGCGAAGAATCTAGTTATATTAATAAGTTCTAGATCCTGCACTTCGTTCAGGATGACAAAAAACCCTTTTTCAACAGCCTGCTAGTGCCGTGTGGGCCTTGGGACCTGAAGAATATTACTGTGGCACGGAAGCCCGTATCACCGGAGAGATGGAAAGCCATGGACTCGAAGAAAGCACAACTCCTGAAACTGCTGCAAGAAAAATCCTTCCGGTACAGTCCGGACAAACCCTTCACACTGGCTTCGGGGCGCCTGAGCCCCTATTACGTGGACTGCCGGCCCACCACTTTCAGCGCCCAGGGCCTGGCCCTCATCGGGGAGATTTTTTATGAGATGCTCCGGGGGCTGCAGGTGGACGCCGTGGGCGGGCTCACCCTGGGGGCCGACCCCATCGCCCATGCCGCGGCCCTGACCAGCTTTCTCAAGGGGAAACCCATCAACTCCTTTTCGGTGCGCAAGGCTACCAAGGAGCACGGCACCGGGGGGCTGGTGGTGGGAGACGTCAAGCCCGGGGATAAGGTGGTGATCGTGGAAGACGTCATCACCACCGGGGCCTCCACCCTGAAGGCGGTCAACGCGGCCCGGGAGTTCGGCCTCGAAGTGGTCCAGGTGCTCATCCTGGTGGACCGGGAAGAAGGGGGCCGGGAAGCGGTGGCAAAAGCCGTGCCCCGGGTGGAGGCGGTGTTCAGGCTTTCCGAACTCATGACCGCCTGAACCGGTTCTCGGCCTGCCGGCAGATTTCCCCCAGAATTACCGGACAGAATCTTGACAAAGAGGCGGTATCGTTATTAAGTAATAATAACACTTATTAAAATGGTCAAAATCCGCCCAACCCTTCCCTGATAAAGCATGCCCCGGTTTTTTTTCGGCAGCCTGCGCAGCCGCGCCATTTTCCTGGTCCTCCTGGCCATCTTGCCCCTGCTGGCCTTAACTTTCTATTCTTATATGGAGCAGCGGGACCGGGCCTTGGCCGAAGTGCAAAGAGACGAGTTGGTCACGGCCAGGAATCTGGCCACTACCCTGGAGAGCTTGATCGGCAACACCCGGCAACTTTTGGAGACCCTGGCCCGATCGCCCCAGGTGCGGCGGCATGACCGGGAGGGCTGTGAGGCCCTTTTTGCCAAACTCTTGGAACAGAGCCCGCACTATGCCCTCATAGGGGCCGCAGACCTTGAGGGCCGGATGTTTGCCAGCGCTCCCCCTGCTCCGGACTCGGTCAGCATCGCGGACCGCCTCTGGTTTCGGAAAGCCATCGAGACCCGGGCCTTCGCCGTCGGCGAAACTCTTCTGGGCCGCATCAGCGGCAAGTACAACCTTACTCTGTCTTACCCCATCCTGGACGACCTGGGCCGGCTCCAGGGCGTAGTCGTCGCCGGGCTGGATCTGCAATGGCTGGGGAATTTGTTGGCCAGGAGCGATATGCCCGCCAGCACCGCTTTAGTTCTGGCCGACACCACCGGGAAAGTCCTCTTCCGTTATCCCGACCCCCTGAAATACACCGGCAGAATGATGCCGGATCCGGTCATCAAGGCCATGACCAGCCAAGACGAGGGAGTGCTGGAGACCGTGGGCTTGCCCGGGGACTTGCGCCTTTTTGGGTTCCGTCGGTTATCGCCGCCCTGGCAGGAGATGCGCCTGGCCATCGGCCTCCCCAAGGACCTGGCCCTGGTAAAGGTCAATCGGGACCTGTGGCGCAACCTCTTCTGGTTGGCGGCAGTGGCGCTGTTGGCCCTGGCCGCGGCCAGGTTTGGCGGGACTATCTTCATCATCCAGCCGGTGGCTAAGCTGCTGGAAGTGACCCGGAGCCTCACCGGCGGCGACCTCACGGCCCGCACCGTGGCGCCGTACCGGCCGGGGGAGCTGGGCATGCTGGCCCAGGCTTTCGACCAGATGGCCGACTCCATCCAGGAGCGGGACGCCCGGCTCCAGCAGGCGGCCCGGGAATTGGCCCAAAGGGTGCGGGAGCTGGACCTGCGGACCGCCGAGTTGGAAGCGTCCAACCATGAACTGGAGTCCTTCAGCTACTCCGTCTCCCACGACCTCAGGGCGCCGCTCCGGGGCATCGCCGGGTTCTCCCGCATCCTGCTGGAAGATTACGCCGATCAGCTGGACGAAGAAGGTAAACGGTACCTGAATATCATCCAGGGCGACGTCAGGAAGATGGGGAAACTCATTGACGACCTGTTGGCTCTCTCCCGTTTCGGGCGCCGGGAGATGAGGGTGGCAGCATTTGAAATGGAGAATCTCGCCAGGGCCGTGTTCAAAGATTTGCAGGAACTGGAGCCCGGCAGGGACTTGCAAATCCAGATCAAACCCATGCCGGCCGCCCGGGGGGACCGGGACATGATCCGCCAGGTGTTGGTGAACCTGTTGGCCAACGCGGTTAAGTTCACCCGAACTAAGGAGACCGCGGTCATCGAGGTCAGCGGCTGGAGCGCAGAAGCGGAAACCGTCTATTGCGTCCGGGACAACGGCGTGGGGTTTGAAATGGAGTATGCGGGGAAATTATTCGGGGTCTTTCAACGGCTGCACTCCGAAGACAAGTTCGAGGGCACCGGGGTGGGGTTGGCCATTGTGCACCGCATCATTCAGCGCCACGGCGGCCGGGTCTGGGGGGAAGGCAAAGTGGATGGAGGCGCCACCTTCTGTTTCACCCTGCCCCAGGAACCTCTTGAGGCCAAAGCCGATTCATAAGGAGACTGTTTTGATGAATTTTCGCGAAGTGGACATCTTGCTGGTGGAAGACAACCCCCGGGACGTGGAGCTCACCCTCAGGGCCCTGAAGAAGCACAACCTGGCCAACAAGGTGCAGGTGGTCCAGGACGGCGCCGAGGCCCTGGAGTTCATTTTCCCCACCGACCTTGATGAGGAGCGCTTGATCAGCAACCTGAAGGTGATTCTCCTGGACCTGAAGCTCCCCAAGGTCAGCGGGCTGGAGGTGCTGCAGCGAATCAAGTCGGATCCCCGGACCAGAGCCATCCCCGTGGTAGTTCTGACTTCGTCCCATGAAGACAGCGACATCCAGGAGTGCTACAAGTTAGGGGTCAACAGCTACGTGGTCAAGCCGGTGGAGTTTGACAAGTTCGCCCAGGCGGTGGCCCAGATGGGTTTTTACTGGCTCCTGGTGAACAAGCCGGTGGCAGGTTAGCCGGTGGAGGGGCGGCAGCTGAGGCCGTCCCGGCAATTGGCGCCATGGGGGTTAGCCGGGGTGCTCATAATCCCGGCTACCCCCTTTTTTATTAGCCCGGATTATTCTTAGGGCACCACGCGGTGCCCCTACCAGACCAAGTTGCGCCAACTGTAGGGCACGGCGTGCCGTGCCCCCCAAGGGCGCAGGCTGGCAAGGTGCATCTAGTTCGCGCTTCATAAAATAAGATGGTTTTCCTTTTAAGGAAAAAGCCCCAATAAAGGCCAATATTTTACCCCCCTTTTTTAAAGGGGGGTAGGGGGGATTATATAAGCCTTTGATAATCCCCCTAAATCCCCCTTTAGAAAAGGGGGACTTTAAAACAGCTTTGTTAGGACGATGCACAATAATTGCCATCTAATTTATGAAGCATGACACTAACCTAAACCAGGCACGCACCGCTCACGGCTATATAAGAACCGAGGGCGGCTGTGCCACATTTTATAAATGATCTGGTGGGCAGTGCCCACCCTACATTGGGTCCCAGTTGGCCGCCTGCGCCCATCCCTGGTTGTGGCTGAAAGCTGAAAGCTGACCGCTGACGGCTATCTTTAAAATCAGCATTTTTGTTGTAGGGGCGCAATTCATTGCGCCCTTGCGGGCGTGATAAATCACGCCCCTACATGAAAAAATACCTTTTTGACGGCAACGTGGTATTAGCCCCCTCCCTCAAACCCTCATTCCACTTCCCCGGCCCTGAAGCGGCCGGCATACCAGGAATAACCGAAATACACGGCCAGGCCAGTCAGCAGCCACAGCACCAGGCGCCACCAGGAACCGGCGGGCATGGAGAGCATCAGTCCCAGGCACACCAGGGCGCCGGCCCCGGCCACGGTTTTGCCCCAGGGGCAGCGGAAGGGCCGGGGCAGGGCAGGGTGGGTGCAGCGCAGCACCAGCACCCCCAGGCAGACCAGGAAGAAGGCGAACAGGGTGCCGATGTTGCACAGATAGGCCAGCTTTTCGATGGGGGTTAACGAGGCCACCAGGGCCACCACCCCGCCGCACAGCAGGGTCATGCGGTGGGGCGTCCGGTGGCGGGGGTGGAGAGCGGCCACGGCTGGGGGCAGGAGGCCGTCCCGGGCCATGGCGAAAAGCACCCGGGGTTGGGCCAGGAGCAGCATGTAAAGCACGCTGGTGATGCCGATCAGGGCCCCCACCGCGACTACGTCCGCGGCCCAGGGGAGCCCCACCTGCCTGAAGACCGCGGAGAACGGGGCGTCCGGGTCCACCTGGCCGTAAGGCACCATACCCACCAGGGTGAGGGCCGCCGCCAGATAGATGAGGCTGCACAGGATCAGGGAGCCCAGGATGCCGAAGGGCACGTCCTTATCCGGCCGTCGAGATTCTTCCGCGGTGATGGCCACCACGTCGAAGCCGAGATAGGCGAAAAACACCAGGGAGGCGGCGGAAAAAATGCTGCCGGGCCCGAAGGGGACCAGGGGCAGCCAGTTGCGGGGCTGGATCAGGCCTACCCCCAGGGCCAGGATAAAGGCGATGACCGCGAGCTTCACCAGGACGATGCCCCGGGCGATGAGGGCGTTGAGGCGGGTGCGCAGGATGAGCAGCAGAGCGAAGCCCACGACGACGAGGGCCGCGGGGAGATTAAGCACCCGTCCCGGCTGGGTGAAGGGGGGGCCGGCGGCCCAGGGGGGCAGGGTCAAACCGTAGGCCCGGAGCAGGTCCTGGAGATAGAAGGACCAGCCCACGGCCACGGTGGCGGCCCCCATGCCGTACTCCAGGATGAGGTCCCAGCCGATGATCCAGGCAAAGACTTCGCCGAAGATGCCGTAAGCGTAACTGTAAGCGCTGCCCGCCTGGGGCATCATGGAGGCCAGCTCGGCGTAGCACAGGGCCGCCAGGGTGCAGGCGAAACCCGCCACCAGGAAGGAGAGGATGATGCCGGGGCCGGCCACCTTAACGCCGACCCCGGAGATGACAAAGATGCCGGCCCCGATAATCTGGGCCACCCCGATGACCACCAGGTCCAGGCGGCTGAGGCTACGGCTCAGGATGGCGGCGCCGTTTCGAGCCGCGGGGGCGGCCACCGGCTTCTTGGCGGTGAGGCGCCGGCTAAGCTTTTGCCAACTCAGGCCGGGGGACCGGGACCGTCTCATACCAAGGTGCGTTCATTGGGGTCGTAGGGGCGCAATGTATGGCGCCCGAAAGGCGGGCGGGATAAATCACGCCCCTACAAATGATGCCTGTTGATGGCAAAGCAGTCTCAGAATTCAATCGCCTCAGCCTGGATTTGCAGCTTGGCTCCCCCCTTGGGGGCGGGGCCCACCACCCCGGTCACGGTTATGGGCTGGTCCAGGGACATGGAGGTGAGGCGCTGCACCTGCTTCTCGTCCGGCAGCTTGCCGAAAAACACCTCCACCAGGCCATCGGGGGATTTCAGCAGCAGCGATTTGTGGTGCACCAGCACCGGCCCCACCGGCCCCCGCACCGTCACCCGGGCGCCCAGATAGCGGTCCTTGCCGGCCAGGAGTTGTCCCACGGTCAACGGTTCGGGCCCCGAGGGCTGCGGTTCCGGCAAAGCGGCCCACCCCTGGGGCGGAACCACCGGCGCCGCCGCCCCCGGCGCCGCCCCGGGTGTTTTCAGGAGGTCCAGGATGGCCTGCTGGCCCGCCTGCAATTTGTCCAGCTTCTCCTTGAGGGCGGTGACTTCGCCTTTCAGCCCCTGGATCTCCTTGCGCAACTCTTCGTTGGACTGGGTTCCCCCCGGCGAGCAGGCGGGGAAAATTAGCAAACCCACCAATAAGGCGAGGAAAAAGCCCCTACCGACCTTTGCCATCTTCCTATCAGCCTCTTTCATAATCATGTTTGGCCTCTTTATGGCTTCCCGGAATTTCATCCCGCAGGAAAAATGATAAGATAGCTCATTGTCAGTTAAATGAAAAAAGCTGTCAATCCGAATTTACCTTCGGGGCAAGCCCGGTTACAATGGGGCGACGGTTTTCCGAAAGGAGATTCTTCTATGGCCCGCATTGTGGTCACCGGCGGGGCGGGGTTCATCGGCTCCCACCTGGTGGCAGCCCTGCTTAAGCAGGACCATGAAGTCATCTGTCTGGACAACTATTTCACCGGCTCCAAGGCGAACCTGGAGCAACTGCGGGGCCACCCCCGGCTGGAATTGATCCGCCACGACGTGGTGGTCCCCGTCATGTTGGAAGTGGACCAGATTTACCACCTGGCCTGTCCGGCCTCCCCGGTGCACTATCAGTACAACCCGGTGAAGACCATCAAGACCAACGTCCTGGGGACTCTCAACCTGCTGGGGCTGGCCAAACGGGTGAAGGCCCGCATCCTGTTGGCCTCCACTTCGGAGATTTACGGCGATCCCCAGATGCACCCCCAAACCGAGGCCTACTGGGGGAACGTCAACCCCATCGGGGTTAGGAGCTGCTACGACGAAGGCAAGAGGGTGGCGGAAACCCTGATGATGGATTACCACCGCCAGAACGGGGTGGACATCCGCATCGCCCGCATCTTCAACACCTATGGGCCCCGCATGGCCATCAACGACGGCCGGGTGGTGAGCAATTTCATCGTCCAGGCCCTCACGGGCCGGGAAATCACCATCTTCGGCGAAGGCCGGCAGACCCGGTCCTTTTGCTTTGTTTCCGACCTGGTGGCAGGTCTGGTGGGCCTGATGAACAGCCGGGACCAGTTCGACCCGGTGAACCTGGGAAACCCCGAAGAGTACACCATCATGGAGGTGGCCGAGAAGGTGCTGACCTTGATGGACACCCCCTCCGCCATCGTCCACCGGCCCCTGCCCCCGGACGATCCGGGGCGGCGGCGGCCGGACATCACCCGGGCCCGGGAACTGCTGGGCTGGCAGCCCACGGTGCCCCTGGAAACCGGACTGAAGCAGACCATCCCCTATTTTGCCCAAAAGCTGGCGCAGGAAAATTATCAGGTGGTGGCCAAGCTTAAATTCTAAAGATAGACCCCACAAAATCGAGGGTAAAAGGCTTATTTAATCCCCCCACCCCCCTCTCAATTGGGGGGTCTTTCATATGGCGCCCTTTCCTTAAAAAATTATCGGGATACCACGCCAGCCTCCTGATCTCCGGCCTCATCATCCTGGCCGCGGTGGTGGGCTGCGCCCCGCAGCCGGCCGGGCCGCCCCCGCAGGCCCGGGTGGTGCAGGTCATCGACGGCGACACCGTGGTGCTGGAGGGGGGCGCCCGGGTGCGGGTCCTGGGCATCGACGCGCCGGAAATGGAGAAAGAAGGGCAGCCCGCGGAATTTTTGGCCCACCAGGCCAAGGCCGTGATGCGCGAGATGACCCTCGATAAGACGGTGCGCCTGGAGTACGACCGGCAGCATTACGACCATTACGGCCGCCTGCTGGCCTACCTCTTCCTGCCCGACGGCACCTTGGTCAACGCCGAGATGGTGCGCCAGGGCCTGGCCCGGGTCTACTTCCACGCCCCCAACGAGCGTTTCCGGGAGGCCCTGCTGGCCGCCCAAAAGGAGGCCCTGGAAGCGAAACGGGGGGTGTGGCAAAAGCTTCTGAACCAGGACGAGCCTTATTACCTGGGGAACCGCAACACCCTGCGCCTGCACCGGCCCGGCTGCCCCCTGGCCGCCAAGATGGCCCCGGCCAACCGGGTGCGCCTGGAGTCTCTAAAAGACGCCTACCTCCAGGGCTACAGCCCCTGCCGCAGCTGCAAACTTTAAAGACCGTTTTTAGTTTTTCGTTTTTGGTTTTTGGTAAAAAGCTATTTTTGATAGCCGCTGAATTACCGTGAAAGCCATGTAGGGGCGGTTCGCGAACCGCCCCTACACCCAACTTTCATTTTCGGGGGTGGAGCAGAATCAGCCATGAACCGTCTTTGGTTTGCACCCTGATGTTCAACGAAAAACGAAAAACCAAAAACGAAAAACGTCTCTTTACCTGGCGCCTTCATGGCGCAGCAGCCAGCGCTTGCGGTCCAGGCCGGAGCTGTAGCCGCCCAGGGAGCCGTCCCCGGCGATGACCCGGTGGCAGGGGATGATGATGGGGAGGGGGTTCACCGCGTTGGCCTGGCCCACGGCCCGGGGGGCTTTCGGGTTGCCGACGCGCCGGGCCAGTTCCCCGTAAGAGATGGTGCCGCCCCGGGGAATGCGCCGCAGCTCCTGCCAAACCCGCCGCTGAAACGGGGTGCCCCGGGGGTCCAGGGTGAGGGTGGCGAAGTCGGTGGGAACGCCGGCGAAATAATCGGCCAGTGCCTTTTTAACCGCGTCGATTACGGGAACCAAAGCGGGTGGGGGAGGGGGCCCTTCCGGCGTCGGGCAGCCAAACTCCAGGGCGCTGAGGCCTTGCTCGGTGAAGTAAAGACACAGAGGCCCCAGGGGGGTCTCGCCGAAACGGTACAGCCACTCCCGGGATTGGGAGTTTGCCTTCTTTCTACGCATGTTTTCTCTCCTAGGCTCAAATATAATAAAAAAATTCATGCCGCTGATTGGCGGCCACCGGCCGCCCCAGATTTTCTTTGCCAGTCCCGCCTAACCCTTAAGGGGTTGGGGGAGGGAGCTTGAGGGAGGGGGCAGGGGCCGCTTACAAAAAAGCCCCTGGCCCTCTCCCTCAAATAACCTTACTCAAATACCTCTTCAGCCGCCAGCGGTGCCACCAGCGTCGCCAGGATTTAGGGGCCGCCGCGTCTTTGGCCGCTCGCCAGTGGGGGTTGAACAGAAGTTCCAGCACGTGCAGGGCCGGACGTCCGGCCCCGGCAAAACGGGCCCGGCAGGAAGCGCAGTAGGTCACCAGATCGTGATGCGCTTCGGACAGGCGGAACTCGGTCATCAGCCGGGCCAGCTCCGGGTTCACCGCGGGCACCATGCCGCCGGAGCCGCAACAGATGCTGCGCTCCCGGTTATGAGGCATCTCTTCCATGGCATGCCCCAGGTCCCCGACCAGTTGCCGAACCGCCGCATGGATGCCGGGGCTCTGGCGGGCGCCGCAGGCATCCTGGATATTGAAGAGGCCGGGCGGCGCGTTCGGGACCCCCGCCGGCGGCCCCACCTCGGTTAACACCTCGTAAATGGTGCGGGTGTTGAACTGCGGCAGAAATTCCCGGAAGATCAAGTGGCAGTGGGTGCAGGCCACGATGACTTCCGAGGCTTTGAGCTTCTCCAGTTCCCCGGCCACCTTGCCGATGACCCGGAGCATGACCTCCTTTTCCCCCATAAAATAGCTGGGCGCGCCGCAGCAGTTGAGCATGATGCCGGTGTCCGGCAGCTGGGCCCGGAGATAGCCATAGGCGGCCGTTACCAGGTGGGGGCTGTGGCCGGAGAGGGAGCAGCCCGGGAAAAAGACCCGCGGCGCCCGGCCCGTGGCCGGGTCCGGCCGGCTCAGGGTGAAGGTGGGGGAGGCGCCCCACTTCACATAATTCCGGATGCCTTTATGGGAGGGCAGGGGCCCCTGGCCCCGGGCGACCAGATGCTCCCGGGTCTCCAGGCAAGCCTGGCCGGCGTGCAAATCCTTGGGGCACACGGCCTGGCACAGGCCGCAGTAGTGGCAGGAGTAAGGGATAATGGGGTCCGTCTCGCCGCGCGCCGCCAGCAGGCGGACCATTTCTTTTTCCGTGTAAGGAAACTGCCGGACGTAATGCTGCAAGAAGGTGCAGTTCGGGAGGGGTGTGGAGTGGGGGAGATAGCTAGGGGGTAAGGTGGGGGCTGTGGGGAGAGGGAGCAGCGGGAAAAAGACCGCGGCGCGGCGTGGCGGGTCGGGGCTCAGGGTGAAGGTGGGGGAGGCGCCCCACTTCACATAATTCCGGATGCCTTGATGGGAGGGCAGGGGCCCCTGGCCTCGGGCGACCAGATGCTCCCGGGACTCCAGGCAAGCCTGGCCGGCGTGCAAGTCCTTGGGGCACACGGCCTGGCACAGGCCGCAGTAGTGGCAGGAGTAGGGGATAATGGGGTCCGTCTCGCCGCGCGCCGCCAGCAGGCGGACCATTTCTTTTTCCGTGTAAGGAAACTGCCGGACGTAATGCTGCAAGAAGGTGCAGTTCTTGAGATGGGAGAGGGAGGGAGAAGTTAACGCACTGGGAGCAGGTGCAGGCGAGACAGCGGTCGGCTTCGCATTTGGCTGCGGGATCGCTAAAACCCAGTTCCACTTCCGCATCCCGCTGGCCCAGGCACACCTCTAGGGCGAGATGGTCCATGGCGGCCCGGGGCGCAGGGGTCACGCCGGAGGTCTCAACCACCAGGTTGGTGCTGCGGCCCTCTAAAGGCGGCAGATCGTCCGGCAGGGTCTCCTGCTGCAAGTAAGCGTGGATGGCCAGGGCGGCCCGACGCCCCGCGGCAAAGGCCGCCACCGCGGTGCGGGGACCCGTCACCAGGTCGCCGCCGGCAAAGACAGCGGGAATTCGGGTGGCCAGGCTTATGGGGTCCGCGTCCAGGCGCGCCTTGGAGGAAGTATCGAAGCCCAGCCCGGGACCGAAGAATCGGAAGTCGGCAGTCTGGCCCACCGCGATGATGGCGGTGTCCGCCGCCAGGGTAAACTCCGATCCGGGCACGGGCACCGGGGCTGGACGCCCGCTGGCATCCGCTTTCCCCAGGGTGGTTTTTCGGGCCAGAAGCCCTTGAACCCGGCCCTCACCCAGAAAGCGCACCGGCTGGGTGAGGCCATGGAAATGCACCCCCTCCCGCTGCGCCACGGAAGTATGCGATTTCAGGGCCGGCATGAGGTCCAAGCTGCGCCAGTATAGGAGATGGACTTCCCTGGCGCCAAGTCGTAAGGCGGTGCGGGCGGCATCCACGGCAGTGTCGCCGCCGCCGATGACCACCACCCGGGGCCCCACCGCGGTCGGTGTTCCGGAGTTGAAGGCCCGCAAGAAGTCCAGGCCATACCAAACCTGGGACAAGGTTTCCCCGGCCGCCTCCAGGAGCAGGCTTTTATGGCATCCCACCGCCAGGAAGACCGCGGCGAACTCCCGGCGCAACTCCTCCAGTTGCACGTCCCGGCCCAAGCGGGTGCGAAGCTTAATTTTCGCCCCCAACTTCTCCACTACGCCCAACTCCCGGTCCAGCACCTCCCGGGGCAGGCGGAAAGGAGGGATATAGAGGCGCAGGGCCCCGCCCAGAAAAGGTTCGGCCTCGAACAGGGTGACCGGATAGCCCAGGCGCCGCAGCTCATAGGCGGCCATGATCCCTGCGGGGCCGCCGCCCACCACCGCCACCCTTTGAGGCCGCTCCGGCCCCGGGCTTACCCGCAGTGGGGCCTGGGGGTCCAGGTCCGCCAGGTATCTTTTCAAGCCCGCAATGGCGATGGGCTGGTCCAGGGCGCGGCGGGTGCAGGCGCTCTCGCAGGGGTGGGCGCAGATGCGGCCCAGGATGCCGGGGAAGGGGCAGCGCTCCAGCACCACCGCCAGGGCCTCGGCCATTTTGCCTTCCTGCATGAAGCGGATCTTCTCCCGCACCCGGATGTCCAGGGGGCAGGCCGCCTGGCAGGGGGGCGGCTCCTCGCCGATGCATTCCGCCAGGATTTTTTCAGGCCAGTGGCTGATTGAACCGTCCATAGAGGTCAGATAATTTTAGCTTATTTCCCGGCCCGGCTTGGGCCTAAGGCATAATGAAAGGTGAACTTTCAACCTCACCGTTTCACCGCGGTGAAATTCTGGGTGGCCCGGATGTCCTTCCCGAGGATGCTCACCCCTACTCCCAGGTGGGTATAGTTGGGGGAGAGGATATTGGCCCGGTGCCCCGGAGAAGACATCCAGCCGTCCACGATGACCCGGGAAATCGTCTTGATATCGGAGTAATCCTGGCCGGAGCCGCCATAGATATTTTCACCGGCTCGGGATATGGCTTTAGCCACCGCCGGTGAGTCAAACAGGCGGTCCTTTACGGTTTGGCCATCGGGGCTGGTGTGGCTGAAGTAATCGCGCCTGAGCATGTCGTCGCTGTGTTTCCGAGCCGTTTCCACCAGCCGCTCATCCGGGTCCAGGGCGGGCAGGCCGTTTTTGCGGCGGGCTTCGTTGGTGAGCCTAAAGATTTGCCGTTCCAACTCCCTGGGGTGCTTGATGCCGCTCTTCCGGGTTAACGACCCCGATTGGGTCCTTAGCTGCGCCCAGGCATGGGGAAGCTGGAGCGATAACGCCAACAGCACCGCCAGGCCCATGGCCCATTTCATGGCGGACTTCATCCGGGTCCCCCTATCAGGTGTTTAGCTTCTCTATTTGAATTATAACGCCATCAACGCCGGCAACAAAGAGTTTTGCCGGGGTGCGGGGATAAACCCGATGACGTTCACTTAAGCGAGGGCAATTTGTATCCGTCGTACGGGCGGGGTTTCCCCGCCCAATAAATAAGGCGGTTCACCCCAGGGCGGGGAGACCCCGTCCCTACGGGGTTGCTCAGTGAACAGGATTGGGGCTAAATCCGGAATTTCATCAACCGGAATCATTCCACCAATAACGCAGGACCAGCTTTTAGTAGCTCTTAAAAAGGTGGGGCGGCCGTCTCCGGCCGCCCTGATGGATGATGGACGGGAGGCCGCCCCGCCCAGCGCGACAGGCCCAAAATCGGCACCTGCGGGGGAAGGGGGTTTCATCCCTGCCGGTGGCCGCTAGGGGCCGTGAGGTTTTCCCCGGTTCCTACAGCTTCACAAACTCCAGGGCCCGCTTTTCCCGGGCGCAATGGGGACAGAGCCGGCGCAGCACCTGTTTGCCCATGACCGCGTCGCTACGGCTGGTGACGTAATCCAGATACCGGGCCGGCGCCACGGGGCCCCCGCACCTCTGGCAGGTTTGGGCCGGCAGCACGTTCAGCACCGTGCCGCAGAGGCGGACTTCCCGGTGGTCCCGCTCTTCCAGGTAATCGATGGCTCCCGTGGGGCAGGCCAGGGAGCAGGCGCCGCAGGCGATGCAGCGTTCCCCGGCCCGGGAATAATCGCTGAGCATCCGCTCGGTGGTGCTGATCTGGGTGAACTTCAGGGCGTAAACCTGCATGGTGTCCCGGCAGACTCGCTCGCAGGCGCCGCAGCGGATGCAGACGTCACAGCGCAGACAGCGCTGGGCCTCCTTCTGGGCCTCCTCGGGGGTGTAGTCCAACTCCACCCGGGCGAAATTGCTGCGGCGCTGCTCCATCTCCAGAAAGGGGGTGGGCACCCGGTGGCTGGCGATTTTGTCCGCCGCGGGAATGGCCAGGAAGGGCACCTTGCGGCGCTTTTGGGCCCGCACCAGGGGGGCGGGCCCGGGGTCCCCCGACAGGTAATGGTGGATGTCCAGGGACGCCTGCTTGCCCGCGGCAATGGCCTCCACCACCGTGGCGGGGCCGGTGACCGCGTCGCCGCCGGCAAAGATGTCGGCCACGTTGGTGCGGGTGTTGCCCTGCTCGGTGACGATGGTGCACCAGGGGCTGGTGGCCACCGGCGGCTGCGGGAAGGGGCACAGGTCCGGCTGCTGGCCGATGGCGGTAATTACCGCGCCCACCTCGATCAGGTAGTTGCTGTCCGGGATGGGGATGGGCCGGCGCCGGCCGCTGGCGTCGGGCCTCCCCAGTTCCGCCTGCAGGCATTCCAGGTGTCTGACCCGGCCGTCCTCCCCGCCGATCTTGATGGGCACCGTGAGAAAGTGGATCTGCACCCCCTCCTCCAGGGCCTGCTCCACTTCCTCGGGATGGGCCGGCATCTCTTTCCGGGTGCGGCGATAAGACACGTGCACCTCTTGGCAGCCCAGGCGCACGCAGGTGCGGGCCGCGTCCATGGCGGCGTTGCCGCCGCCGATGATCACCACCCGGTCGGCCGGTTTTCCCTGGTTTCCCAGATTCACCTCTCGCAAGAACGAGATTACGTCATAGACCTGGGGAAAGTCATTTTCCCCTTCGATCTTCAGCTTGTAGCCCAGATGCGCCCCGATTCCCAGGAAGAAGGCCTTATACCCCTGGCGGCGCAGGTCCTCCAGGGTGACGTCCCGGCCCACGGTGACCCCGGTCTTGATCTCCACGCCCAGGGACTGGATCAGCTCCACCTCCTTTTGCACCACGTCCCGGGGGAGGCGGTAGGGGGGGATGCCCGCCACGAAGAGTCCGCCGGCTTCCGGCAGCGCTTCAAAGATGGTGACGGCATATCCCTTGAGGGCCAGGTAGTGGGCGCAGGAGAGCCCCGCGGGGCCCGAACCCACGATGGCCACCCGGCGGCCGTTGGGCGGCCCCGGTTTGAGGGGGGCATATTCGCCGTGCTTGGTGGCCCAGTCGGCCACAAAAGCCTTGAGGTACTTGATGTTGATGGGCTCGTCCAGGTTGCCCCGGACGCAAACCGCCTCGCAAGGGTGGGGGCAGATGAGGCCGCACACCCAGGGGAAGGGGTTGTCCTGGCGGATCACTTCCAGGGCTTCCACGAAGCGCCCCTGGGCCACCAAACCCATGTAGCTGGGAATGTCGATGCCCGCGGGACAGGCCATGTGGCAGGGGGCCAGCAGCAGCTTGTGGCACACCCGGGCCGGGCAGTGCTTGTTGTCCGTGTGCATCCGGTATTCTTCGGGGAAATATTGCAGGGAGGTGAGAATCGGGTTTACTGCTTGCCGCCCCAACTGACAGGAGCCCTTCAGCTTCAACCGCTCGCACTCCTGCTGCAGCTCGGTAAGGGTGGCGGCGGTGGCCTCCCCGGCGGAGACCAGGTCCAAAAGTTCTTTGATGCGCAGAAGCCCCTGGTGGCAGGTGGGACACTGGGCCCCGGGCTGGTTCAAGAGAAAGTCGATCTGGTCGCGCACCAGGGAGACGATGCAGTCCCGGTCATCCAGGACCTGGATGGTCCCCAGGGCCAGAGACCCCCCCAATTCCCTGAGGGTGTCGTGATTCAGGCCGGCCTGCAGAAATTTGGGGGGCAAAACCCCTCCCAGGGTGCCGCCCACCAGGATGGCCTTGGGGGTGCGGCCGTGGCGGAAGCCGCCGCCCACCCCGTTGATCACCTCCTCCAGATTGGCGGACAGGGGAACTTCCACAAAACCGGGCTGCTCCACCGCGCCCATGAGCCGGAAGATCATGGTGCCGGGGGCGCAGGAGATTCCCAGCTTGCGGAACCAGGAGACCGGGGTTTGGGCGATAAAAGGCAGGGAGGCAATGGTCCCCAGGCCGTGAAAGAGAAAGGTGGGCTGGGGATATTTCTGCCAGAAAGCGGCGGGCAGGATGGTGTGCAGATGCTGCACGAACAGCTCTTCATCTTCCACCAGGAAGCCGGCTTCTCCGGTGATGATCTCCAGGTCCAGGGGTTCCCGGGACGGCAGGATGTCGGAATTGAGCAGGATTTCCCAGGCCCCCTTCAACCTTTCCACCGACAGCGCCGCCGTCGCGGGCAGGTAGATCACCGCGGCCTCGGCCTTAAGCGTATTGGTGGCCAGGAGGAGGCCTTCCAGCACCTGGTGGGGGCAACCTTCCAGCAGCAGCATCTCGGCGGTGGCATGGGGAAACGGCGGGGCTGCGTTGACCACCAGGACGGGCCGCTTCTTTTCCACCCGCAGTTCGCACCAGGTGGCCCCGAAAGGCGCGCTGGTGGTCCGGGAAAACTCGCAAAATCCCGCGGCCACCACCTTTTGCAGAAAGGAGTCGAAACCCTGGCTGTAAAAGGAGAGCAGCCCTTTATAGCCGTCGTAATCCTGGTACTCCTCCAGAGACAGGGGGTCGATCTTCCCCAGCAGCTCGGAAATATGTTGCTTCTGCGGCTCATAGTAGGCTTCAAAATCTTTGCCCACCACCCAGCGGCGCACCGGCCGGTGCTCATCCAGGTGGCTCTGGATGATGCGGGGCACCATGTCGGGGGTGACCAGTTCATAGAGGCTGGAGGTCCCATCTTGCCGGACTTCCACCATGACATCCCGGCCTTCGATGCCCCGCCAGCCCACCAGTTGGACGTCCAGGGGCCCCAACTCATGCAAGGCCCGGGCCGTCAGGCCCTCGAGGAAGGCGTCCCGGACGGCGGCGGCTTCTTCCAGGCCTTTGCCGGGAAAAGTGAAGATATTAACCTGGATGGGAGGATATTGGCTGGCCATCATGGGGAGCACCTCCTTGACTGCGGCCTGGGCAGGGAGGAGCAAAATGTAGCACCGCCGCCCTCGGCGGTTCTTTAGCCGGCGGGGGCCAGCTCTACATTATGACTTCCTGGGATGATTAATTTTGGCAAAGTCTCACAACCGCGGGTCGGCCTTCATCCACCGGCCCCACAAGTCTGCCCCTGCGTTTAACGCGCGCTCACCACGGTATCCAGTTCAAAGGCCACCGCCTTGGCCAGACGTTCCCGGCGCGTGGTATCCAATTGGTCGGCGTGGCCGAACTGCAGGCAATGGGTGACGCACTTGGTGACGCAGGCGGGCTTCAGTCCCTGGTCGATGCGGTCCATGCAGTAGTCGCATTTCACCGCTTTGCCGGTTTGGGGGTGCCACTGGGGGGCGCCCCAGGGGCAGGCGGTGATGCAGCTCTTGCAGCCCACGCACAGGGACGGCTCCACGTAAACAATGCCGTCTTTGGGGCGTTTGCGCATGGCCCCGGTGGGGCAGACGGGCACGCACCAGGGGTCGGAACAGTGGAAGCACGGCATGAACACGAAGCCCATGCGGGGCACTGCGCCCACCATCTTGGGCCCCACGGAGATGATCTGCCCCAGGCGCGGCCCCAGGGGCAGGCCCTTGTTGCTCTTGCAGTGGACTTCGCAACTCAGGCAACCGATGCACTTCTTCTGGTCCTGCAACAGATAATATTGACTCATGCGTTCCTCCGCAGATACTTATGCCTAGGTTTCTGGGGGGAGGGGGCCAAGGGCTTTTTTGTAAGTGGCCCTTACCCCCACCTCCCAAGCCCCCCACCCCCAATCTCCTAAGTTATTATTTTAGGCCGGGAAAGTCGGGCCAGCGGCCCGCCTTTCCCGGCCAACCTTATGGGGTTGGGAGAGGGGTGTGGGGGGAGGGCAGGGGCCAGTGGCACAGGCGTCCTCGCCTGTGGAAGCCCCTGGCCCTTCCCCCACAAGATTCTTACTTCACCGGCCTAACCGTCACCACGGTGTTATCGAAGGCCGGGCTGCCGCCCACCTGATCGGAGACATTTTCCTGGAGCAGGGCGTCGGACGCCCCTTTCAGGTAGCAGCGCGTCTGGACCGGCACCGTCTTGCCGAAGCCGTGCAGCATGAACACGGCCTCGGGGTGAATCAGGTCCGTTACCTTGGCTTTGAGCTGCCCCATGGTTTTAAGCGGCGAGGAGACCGTAACCAGGCTGCCGTCTTTGATCCCCAACCGGGCGGCGGCGGCCGCATGGATCCACAAGACGTTTTCCGGCACCAGTTCGCTCAGATAGAGGTTGTTCTGGGTGGACACGTGGGTGTGGGCCGCGGTGCGCCCCACCAGCAGCTTGAAGTCGCCGTTCTCCCGGTGGGGCACCGGCCGGTACGGCAGAAAGGACGGAAACCCGGCGCTCTCCAACAGCGGGCTCACCAGTTCGATCTTGCCGGAAGGGGTCTTAAACTTGAGGCCCTTTTCCCGGTCCCACAGCAGGGTCTGGTCGGTGAGGACCACGAAGCCCTTGGCGTCGAAGTCGGCGATGGTCACCCCCATGTCCTTCAGCTGGAAGTTCCAGATGTCCTCAATGGTCTCGTAGGGGAAGTACTTGCCCAGGTCCAGGCGCTGAGCCAGTTGCTTGAGAATGAGCCAGCCCGGCCGGGTGTCGTAGCGGGGGCTCACCGCCTGGCGGCGCATGTAAAGCTGGGGCTTGAGGCCCGAGATCGCCTGGATGGAGTCGGCCCGCTCCAGGTAGATGGACTCCGGCAGGATGACGTCGGCATACCAGGCGATTTCGCTGAAATTGACGTCAATGACCACGATGAGATCCAGCTGGTCCAGGGCCCGGCGGGTGGCGGCCGCGTCGGGTATGGACTGGAGCGGCTCGAAGCGGTTGATGATCAGCGCCTTGATGGCATAGGGGTCCTCTTTCAGGATGGCGTGGGCCAGCATCTGGGGGTTGCCGTGGGAGGCGTCGGCAATGGGGAACTTGTCCCGCCCGGAGCCGTCGAACCGGGGCGCCTTGAGCTTGGGAAACTCCTGGTCCACGTATTTGCCGATATCACCCCGGCCCGCGGCCTGGGGTCCTTTTTTGAAAAAGAGGCCGCCCTTGGCTTCGATGGAGCCCATGAGGGCGTTGAGAATGATCAGGGAACGGCGGAAGTAGATTTCATCGGGATGGTGCGCCCCCCGGTAGCCGTAGTGGAAGACCACCGCGGGCTTGGCCGCCGCGGCTTCCCGGGCCAGGGTGACGATCTCCGCCGCGGGGATGCCCGTCTCCTGCTCGGCCCACTCCGGCGTATAGGGCTCCACAAAGGCTTGCAAGTCCTTGAGCCCCTTGACCCAGAGGCGGACGTAGGGCATATCATAGAGCCGCTCTTTCAGGATGGTGTGGATCAGGGCGTAGTTGAGGGCCAGGTCGGTGCCCGGCCGGATCATCCAGTAGCGGTCGGCCTTGGTGGCCGTAATGGAGACCCGGGGATCGATATAAGTGAGCTTGGCGCCCTTCTCCATGGCGCTCAAGAGATGGTTGATGGGCTTGATCTCCAGGGCCTCGAAAATGTTGCGCCCGTATAGGACGATATAGCGGGTATTGGCGTAATCGATGCCCACCTGGGCGTCGGTGTAGCCCGTGAGGCTGCGCCAGGCGGTGTTCACCGAGCCCTTGCACAGGGCGTCGTGGGTGAAGTGGTTGGGGGAGCCCAGGGCCTTCATGAAGGTCTTGCTGATGTGGGTGTTGAGATTCGTGCGCTCCCCGAAGACCACGCTCTGGGGGCCGTGCTTCTTGACGATGTCCTTGAGCTTACCCGCGGCGTAATCCAGGGCCTCGTCCCAGGTGGCTTTTTTCCACTGGCCGGCGCCCCGGGCGCCCACCCGGATCATGGGATACTGGGGCCGCTCGTGGTCGTGAAGCAGGGCCAGCCCTGCGGACCCCTTGGCGCACAGGGCGCCTTCGATGCCCGCCACGTGGGGGTTGCCTTCGATCCACTTCACATCGTCATTTTCCACCAGCACCCGGATGGGACAGCGCACGGTGCACATGAAACAGATGCTGTAAACTTCCTTTGCCATGTCCAGCCCTTCCTGTGAATTAATGCAATGATATTAACATTATATTGTGCAGATATAAACAGTTCCAAAAAACCGAACCGGGTTGCTGCCAGATGATCACGGTTAGGTCTTTTCCCTTCTCGTCCCCAAGCCTCGCGGGGAACCGGGATAGGAGTTCAAGTCTCCTCCGGGTTCTTCCCTCCCGGCCCCAGGTAGCCCAAGGCTTTCAGGCCGTAGGTGCGGCTGTTGTAGCTGTCCAGGATTTCCTTGATGCGGCGGAAATAGGGCAGCCGGTATTTGACCTTCCTGAACAAAAGATAAGCCGCGGCAAACAGCAGGATGAAAACTCCGATGAAGCCGAAGGAATGGCGGCTGAAAGGCAGGGGGAACTCGATCCCGGAAAATCGGCACGACATCCAGGCCAGGGCGAAAAAGGCCGGCCACAGGAAGGCCGCGGACAGGGCGATCTGCATGAAAAACGACTTGCCAAAGGCGTCGTTGGCCAAGCGGTTGGCCGCCTTGTAGGTCAGCTTGTCACCCTCCACCAAGGCTTCCAGGGCCAGGTTCTGATATCTGGCAGCCTCGGCGGTGGTCTGGTCGATGCGGCGCCTCACCGCCAGGAAAGCCAGGGAGATGGTGACCTCCCCGATTATCAGGGCCATCACCGCCAGCACGAAGGTGCCCAGGAAAAAATCGGCCAGGGCGTGGCCGGTGATCCGGTATAACCAGATGAGGTAGGGGTCCAGGAACAGGAAAACCGGGTGCATCTCCATATCGAGTCCCTTAAAGGGTCTGGCGGGGCCGGTTCTCTCACCGGCCCCGCCGCCTGAAATTAAGGTTTCTTACATACCCGGCATGATCGAGTGGCCCAGGAAGCCCTTGGTGAGGTAGCCGAGACCCACGTACACCGCCAGGACCACGAACAGGCGCTTCAGCCAAATATCCGGGATGTACTTGGAGGTGAGGGGCCCCAGGATGGAGCCGATGGCGATGCCGATCAGTTCGGTGAAAATCAGGACAAAGTCCACCGGCACGCTTTTCACGAACATGTAGGTGAAGATGGAGGTGATCATGCTCACCAGCACCGCCAGGGCCGAAGTGCCGGCCACGATGAACATGGGCAGGCCCGCCACCGAGGTGAGGAAGGGCACGTAGAGAAAGCCGCCCCCCACGCCGATGAAGGCGGAGATAGCGGCGATGACGAAGCCCCCCAACACGGGCCAGACGGGATTAAAGGAAAATTCCGAGCCGTAAAAGGTGAAGACGATTTTGGTCAGTCCCCAATGGCTTACCTGAACCCCGCAGGCATGGGCTCCCCCCTCGTCCACGGCGCACTTCCGAATATGGATGTCCTCAAAGGCCTTGGCCGCGGCCTTGGCCGCCTTTTTTTTGGCCTGGCCCTGGGGGGTGGTTTCATAAAACAGGACAAAGGCCACCGCAAAGACGACGATGCCGAAATAGCCGATATACATGCTCAGGTTGATCTTGCCCACGGTGAGCACGGGAATGAGGTAGGCTCCCAGGACGCCGCCGCCGGCCAGGCAGAGGCCCAGGGGCAGCACCAGCCGCCCCATGCGGTAGTAAGTCAGGGAGGAGATGAAGGCCGACAGGCCCACCAGGTACTGGTTGCACACCCGGATGGAGTCGGTGAGCAGCTTGTTCAGGGGCGGGCTGGTGGTCTTGAAACTCCGGCCGTAGTCCGCCAGGCCGAAGACGGTGATGTGTCCCACCCCGGCCATGATGCCGCCGAAGGCCCCCACCGAGGAGAAGATCCAGCCGACCCAGATGCCCCATAAGATATAGAACAGCCAGAAGTGGTGCGGCGCGCCGGGAATCCCCATGAAGCCCTTGGGGGCATCGGGGTTGATTTGTCCCGGGCCGGTGCCCGCGGGGGTCTGGGCAATGGCCTCTTCCAGTTTGCCGGCGAAGGAAGGCTCCGCCAGCACCAGAGTGGCGGCTACGGCCACCACAAGAACGACCAGCAAGCCAAGAACCAAACTATTTTTCCTCATTAAACCCTCCAGAATTATATGATGGCAATTAATAATGCTGAGCATGATGTTGCTTTATGGCGGCCACTTGCCAGTCTTGGGTTCAGGGCAGGCCCTGATTCCCGGCACCCGGAAGAGCCGCCCCGGCGCCGGGGCATTTCCGGCCAGGGCCTGAAGCGGACGCCCTGCATTCTCATCGCAGATTAACCCACGGTCCATAGAGCAAGAAACTTGCCAAAATCTCGGGAGGGGTAATTATTTATAACTATTGGAAATATCTAATAAAATAATTTTTGCCCCAGGGGCTTGCCCTTAAATGTTAATTGGTTATATATTAACAAATGTTAGCTCTGAACGGTTAACCTTAACCCATTAACGTTTGCTTCAGGCGGGGCTGACCCCGCCGCGAGCTCACCATCCGAGGGTCCAATGGAACCTGAGTCCTTGATGAAATCCGAGGAACGCGTCTTTGAGGAAGGGCACGAAGAGTTCTGGAAGACCGTCATCGACACCATGATGGACGGCCTGATTGTGGTGAACCTGGAGGGGGTCATCCTGTCCGTCAACCAGGCCATGGAGCAGATTACCGGCTACAGCCGGGAGGAGCTCATCGGGCAGCCCTGCACCATCCTCAAGTGCCACACCTGCATGGATTCCGTGATCCTGGGGCAGCAAAAGGAATGCGAGCTCTTCCGCCGGGGGCAGGTGCGGCGGCGCAAGTGCACCCTGGAGAAAAAAGACGGCACCAGCCTCCACGTCCTGAAAAACGCCGCGGTCCTCAAAGACCAAAACGGCAAGGTGGTGGCCGGGGTGGAAAACCTCACCGACCTCAGCGAGGTGGTGGCCAAGGAACGGGTCATCTCCCACCTGCGCCGGGAGCTCAGCCGGGAAGACGCCTCCCACGGGCTGCCGGGCAAATCCCCGGACATGATGCGGCTGTTCATTGCCCGCCTCAACCAGGAACTGAGCAAAGAGGACGGCTTCCACGGCATCATGGGCAAGTCCCCGGTGATGGTGCAGCTCTTCACCCTGATTTCCAGCGCCTCCCGCTCCGAGGCGCCGGTGGTCATCTACGGCGAGTCCGGCACCGGCAAAGAGCTGGTGGCCGCGGCCATTCACCGCCTCAGCCCCCGCCACCAGGGGCCTTTCATCAAGGTGAACAGCGCCGCGCTCAACGAATCCCTCTTGGAGAGCGAACTCTTCGGCCACGTCAAAGGCGCCTTCACCGGCGCCGACCGCACCCGGGTGGGCCGCTTCGAGGCCGCGGGCGGCGGCGACATCTTCCTGGACGAAATCGGGGACCTGCCCCTGTCCACCCAGGCCAAGCTGCTGCGGGTCCTCCAGGAGAAGGTCATCGAGAAGGTGGGGGACCACGCCCCCATCCCGGTGGACGTGCGGGTCATCACCGCCACCAACAAGGACCTCCACCGCCTCATGGCCCAGGGGCGCTTCCGGGAAGACCTCTTCTACCGCATCGGGGTCATCCCCATTCACCTGCCCCCCTTAAGGGAGCGGCGGGAAGACATCCCGCTGCTGGTCAAGACCTTCATCGACCGGGGCCGGCGCAAGACCCGGAAGCCCATCACCGGCCTCAGCGAGGCAGCTCTCGAGCAGCTCATGGCCCACGACTGGCCCGGCAACGTCCGGGAGCTCATGAATGTCATCGAATACGCCTTTGTGCTCTGCCCGGAAGGCACCCTCCAGGCGGAACACCTGCCGGCCATGTTCAGCCAGAAAGCGGCCGGCCAGCCGGCCCGGGCCCGCCAGGCGGAACCGGGGGCCCGGGCCCCGGACGAGCGCCAGCGCCTGGTGGAGGCCATCACCGCCACGGGGGGCAGGAAGAGCGAGGCCGCCCGCCTCCTGGGCATCAGCCGGGTGACCCTGTGGAAGCTGCTCAAGGCCCACCATATTCAGGTGGATAAGATTATCCGGGGGTGAGGAAGGTAAAATGACCAAGATTTGAGCTAACCATGACCCAATCGAGATCTGCTAAAATCTGACATCGAGGGTAAAATTTAACATGCCGGCAGGACCTGGATGCAACTATAATAACCATATCAAATATCATTTATTTTGATTTAAACCGCACATCAATAGCAGTAACATTCTACTCTCTTAGCAAATTATACGTATGTCATCATTATCCACAACAAAACCACAAAGAGTATTTTAGGAATATTATAAAACAAGGGAAATCACCATACAATTATAATAAACCAAAGAGTATAATTTGTTACATACTAATTATTATATAAGCTATTTTTAAATAGACATTAACTTATTTCAATTACCTTTGTTACTAAGATACCCAAGCCATTCACGCCTATTTCTGCTTTTAAATTCTGACCCTGACGAAGAGCCCTTCCGGAAGGGAGCACCCGCAAGTCAACATAGGCATCTAGATTTTTTGGAAATCCGTCAATTTCCATAAATCCTTTGCCTAATCGATATGCTTTGTATCTCCCGTGCACTATAAGTGGCGTTTTATCGGGTGCTTGTAAGTCTAAAATTACATTGATTCTTGTAGAAAAAGGGATAGAAGAATCCATCATCTTTTGGATTTCCCGGAATGCCTCTGTGTAATTTTTATTTTCGATCAGACCCTTGATAAATTTGAGCCTGCATAAGTAATCATTCGACGAAAATTTTAGATAGTTTCTATATGATGCTTTAATCTCATCCCATCCACTACCAAGTTCATTCAAACAGCGGATTTTTGTCCTATGAAGCCCAGGACTATCATTTACATAAACAAGTCCATCATTAACAAGCTTTAATGCTTCCGGATAATTGCCACGATTAATATAAATACCAGTTAAAAGTAGTCTAGCTCTTATATTCCCCGCATCAAGAAAGATACTGCGCTTAAGTTTTTCTTCAGCTTCAGGTATTTTCTCAATAACAATATTGAGACGGCCCAATAATGTAAGTAAATCACTGCTTATTGGATATAATCTTAAAGCATTATCCAGGTCTTCTTGTGCTTCCTCCAAAACACGCAATCTCTGTTCTTCAGATAGATACGCTTTTTTATTAGCATATGTGATTAATTTATCAATTAAACTATGGTAATGAATTTCTTTATCAGAATCATTAATAATTCTTTCACGAATCAGAGCAATACCTTTCTTTAATGCATATTCAGCTCGATCTGCTTCTGGCTCAGCAATTGCCTCTCGTAACCAGATTGTTCCTTTTGTATTTAAAAAATGGGGGTGCCTTCTACCGAGTCCGATCGCATCGTCCGCTAATTCACGTGCTTTACCGAAGTTACCTTCCATTGATTCGAAAATAGCGGCATGTTGACGAATAAACGGATCAGATGGAAATTCCTGCATAAGATATTCATATAATGATCTAATGCGACCAGTTTCTTTCAATGTTTTTTTCAAATAGTCTTCATCATAAATCCTCTTTAATATAGCATATTCACTTAAAGAATGTGGATTGATACCTTTAGTAATATCAATTAATAGTTGTACAGTACTGGCTGGATCAATTACAGATTCCAATAGTGTTTCTGCAATAATTCGATGTTGAGTATAAAATAGAAGGTCTTTGCTAATTTCATCAATATCTTCAAGAACAATTTCGTCAAGGAAACTATCTATTGCTGGATGATATTTAATAATGGGGATATCAACCAACCTTGTTCCTAGAGACGCAGGCATCCTGCTCCTAAAAAAAGAACCAAACGACCCTCTGAAGCAGCATCCAATAATTCTTTCTTATGCGGGAAATCGACTATCATTATTACCTCACGGATTCTGTGTTTCTGATACCTATCGAAACCATGATAGAGCAAAAAAGTTTAGAATGTCAATTACTATTAAATCACTCAGGCGCTTAGTGCTTAAATCCTGTCAATTTGCGGAATTAGCCATATCTTGCCATTATCCGGAACTTCTCCAAATATCCAATGAGTTAATAATATGGTCTGGATAGCGAAATGGAGCTTTGGTGGGGGGATTTCCAGAATCCAGTGGTTGACGATAGCCAGAAAGCGGGAATAGAACAGATCTGGAAAACTATTTTAGGTCAGATGATATTAAACCTTGATGGAGAGGATGCCTAGAAGCTATTGGAAAACCGCGATTTCGACTAATTTGTCATTCTGAGCGCAGCGAAGAATCTAGGCATTTCAGTAGCCTAGACCATTCGCTACGCTCAGGGTGACAGGAAAATTGGTTTTGCAATAGCTTCTAGTCAAGTCTTGACCATTACAGGTGTGAGATCGCGGGCCAGGGCGCCGGTGCCATATTTCCCCGGCCCTCACCTCAGATTAATTTAATAGCCCTCAACCGGTAATTACTTAGCCGCTCCGGGGGAACCGGTTACCACCGGCTCGCCGCTCCGGCTCCAATCGACCCAGGAGCCACCGTACACGTGGAGTTTCTCCAGGGGGTAGCCCGCCAGATAGAGGCTCACCAGGGTGGAGGTGGCGCAGTGGTTGGTGTGGCTGTAGAGATAAATGTCCTCATCGGGGGTAACGCCCCGGTCGCCATAGATCTGCCGGATTTCCGCGGCGCTCTGCCAGCACCCCTTGTCCGGTCCTTCCAGCACCCTTCCCGCCTGCCA
The DNA here is from genome assembly GCA_963790655.1 of uncultured delta proteobacterium. Classification (GTDB taxonomy): domain Bacteria; phylum Desulfobacterota; class Desulfobaccia; order Desulfobaccales; family 0-14-0-80-60-11; genus DASWLF01. The sequence continues at coordinate 117,818 of CAWBPT010000014.1, forward strand.
GAAAATCCAGACGGCTCCGGGAATGTGGCCCCGCCGGGCGGCCCCCTCCCTGGTCCGCTCCCCCCGGTACTGGTCCCCGGAACGCACGTCTAAAATCACGCTCCCCGGGGCGGACGGGGCGAGGGCGGCCTTGACTTGCTCCCGGCCGGCCAACAGGAACTCCCGGGCTGCCCCCGGGAACCTGAAAATGGCGGGCTGCGCCGCCGGGGCGGTGAGATGGGTGGGATAACCTTTCCTCTTCCAGGCCTCCAGGCCCCCATCCAGGAGTTTCAGCCGGTCCAGGGGGAAGCCGTAATAGGCCAGGAGCCACCAGAGGTGGGTGTGGTCGCACTGGTCGGAGTAAATGACGATGGTATCGCTGGCGCTCACGCCCAGTCGGCCCAAAAGTCTTTCCCCCTGGGCCCTGGGGGGCGGCATCCCCGGCACGGTTTGGCCCCGGTCCGTGATCTGCGGGCGCCAGACCTGGACGGCCCCGGGGATGTGCCCCAGGTAATATTTGGCCTTGTGCCGGAAGTCGATGAGGCGTAAGTTTGGGTCCTGGCGGTCCAGCCGGGCCTTGAGTTCCTCGGCCTCAATCAGGACTTCGGCCCGGGCATAATCCCCTTGCGGCCGCGCTGGGGCGCCGGCCGGCAAAACCAGGAGCCAGGCCAGGGCCATCATCAAGATCCCCAACCACGTTCCCAGGTTCCGCCGTCCCTTGTCCGTCACTTATGAGCCTCAGGGCCGCTGGCCCGGTTAAAGGGCATTGGGTCTGTTACTACAGGCTATTTCTCGCAAAAACGACAATTTTTTTTGTAGGGGCGGACCTGCGTGTCCGCCCGCTCTGAGGACGCACACACAGGTGCGCCCCTACGGGGGTAAAACCATTTATGAACCGCTACCCTAAGTTGCTCCTGTCCTACCAAATCCCGAAAACTGCTAACCGAAAACCGCAAACCGGCGTTCATAGTTCCAGGGGCTCTCCCTGCCGGGCCTTGATCCTTTTGTAGATCACCGGGATGAGACTCATAAGGGCTACCAGGATCACCCCGATCACCAGGCCTGGCGACAGGTTGCCTCTGAAGAGGTCCAGCATATGGCTGGCAAAGTATACGAAGGCAATGGTCCAGGGAATCATGGCAAAGAAAGTGGCAACGGCAAAGGCCGCCAGGGAGATGCGGGTGAGCCCGAAGGCGTAATTGACCAGGAAGTAGGGGAACACCGGGACCAGCCGGGTGAAGGCCACGATCTTCCAGCCGTGTTTGGCCACCTTGTCGTCCAGGGCCCTCAGTTTCGTGCCGCTGAGCTTGTGCGCCACCCACTCCCGGGCCAGGTAGCGGGCCACCAGGAAGGCCAGAGAGGCGCCGGCGGTTGACCCCATAGTGGCGTAAACCACGCCCCAGAGGGGTCCGAATAAAACGCCGCCGGCCAGGGTGATGGGCAGGCCCGGCAGCAACAAGGCCGGCGCCAGGGTCCAGATGATGAGATAGACGATGGGCCCCCAGATGCCGACCGAAGCCACCAACTGCCGCAGGTATTGTTCTTCTACGTAATCCTGCAAATGAAAAAAGCGCACCGTCGCCACGATACCGAGTAAAAGCCCTAAGAAAATTAGCGGCCTGGTAATAGAGACCTTTGGGGCAGCCTGGACCGGGTCCATGCCGTGGCCGTCAGCCATTAATGCTTTATCCCTCCCGGCAATTCGGGGTCAACTCCGAGGCTTCGATTTATTTAAAAATGTAGCGCCGGCGCCCTCGCCGGCGCTGGAACCGCCGAGGGCGGCGGTTCTACATTTCGTTAGGCCCCCGCAGGGATCATGATCTATTACCTGGTGCAGCCCGAAGCCTGCGGTCTGCAAGGAAAATCCGAGGCATTTTCATCCTTGTAGTGTCCCTGGCGGCCTGATGCTTCCCTCAGAATGACCATTGCTCAGATGTTTCTCCGCCGCCGGTTTTGGCCGCCGGTCCTCCTTCGGGTGCCGCCCCCAGGAACTGCCGGGCCAGCAGGTCGCTGCGCCAGCCAGGGTGGGGGGCAGGGTGCGGCCGTTTCAAGAAGGCCGCCAGGTCCTCGAAGTTGTCGATGTCCGGCCACTGCGGCAGCAGGTGGACCTTGAGGCCCAGGCGCCGGGCCCGCGCCAGGGTGTCCCCCAAGACCTCGGGGCCGGACCAGGCCACCTCCCGGAACAGTTCGGGGTGCGGGGCCGTAAGGCCCACCAGGTAATAGCCGCCGTCGAGCGCCGGGCCCAGCGCCACCTGGGCCTGGCCGCTCTCCAGGACCGCCGCCGCCTCCAGCACCACGGAGCCCGGCAGGTCCGGGGTGTCGCTGCCGCGCAGCAGAACCACCTCAAAACCGGCGCCGAAGCCCCGGTCAAAGGCCCGGGCCATGCGCTCGCCCAGGTCGGCCCCTTCCTGGGGGAAAAGGTTGACTCCGGGGGGGGCCAGGTTTTGGAAATAGGTCTGGGAGCCGGCCGGGGAATAGGCCAGGGCCAGGCGCAGCGCCGCCAGGCGCTCCATTTCCTCCAGGGTGTCGCACAGAAAGCCTTGATAGAGCCGGGCCGCGGTCTCGGCGCTCAGAGGGGGGCTCAGCCGGGTTTTTACTTGCCCCGGCACCGGTTCTTTGGCAAAAATAATGAGCAAGGTGGCCAATGGTTAACCGCGAACCTAAAAAATTATCCCGACCGCTGGATAAGGGACGCATGTCCGCCCCTCCCCGGCAGCCGGCTGTCTCCATCATTATCCCGGTGCTGAACGAGGCCCGGGTTCTGTCTCCGACCCTGGCCGGGCTGCCGGCGGCCCCGGACCTGGAGGTCATCGTGGTGGACGGCGGCAGCACCGATGGCTCCCGGGAGGTGGCCGCCTCCTGCCCGCACCTGCGCCTGCTCCAAGCCCCCCGGGGGCGGGGGCGGCAGATGAACGCCGGCGCCTGCGCGGCCCGGGGGGAAATCCTGGCCTTCCTCCACGCCGATACCCAAATGGGCCCGGCTCACCTGGAAGCGCTGCGCCGGGCCGCGGCCGACCCCGCCTTCGCCGCCGGCGCCTTCCGGCTGGGCCTGACGCCGCCCTCGCCGGCCCTGAAGCTCATCGCCTGGGGGGCCAACCTGCGCGGCCGCCTCCTGGGCCTTGCCTACGGCGACCAGGTCCTCATCCTGCGGCGGGACCTGTTTTGGTCCCTGGGGGGCTTCGCCCACCGCCGCCCCGAAGACCTGGACCTGGTGCTCCGGGCCAGGCGCTTCACCCGCTGGCGCTTGCTCACCCCGCCGGTGGCCAGCTCCGGCCGCCGCTGGGCCCGAGAGGGCTACTTCGCCACCACGGTCAAAAACTGGCTCTACCTGGCCTATCACCTGGCGGAACGCACCTTCACCCACCGCTGGCCGGAGCGCGGGGAATTGGAGGGTGGGGGAGGGGGCTAAGGGCTTTTTCGTAAGTGGCCCTTACCCCCTCCCCCAAGCCCCCACCCCCAATCCCTTAAGTTTATTTCTAGGCCGGGGAAGTCGGGGCTGTAGGCCCCGCCTTCCCCGGCCACTTATGCGGGTTGGGAGGGGGGCTTGGGGGGAGGGCAGGGACCCTCGGTCCCTGGCCCTCCCCCCAAAAACCCTCACTTCCCCGCCACCGCGCCGCCGCAGGAGGAGCCGTGGCCCGCGGTGCAGCCGTAGCAGTGGTCGTCCAGACGGATAGGTCTGGTGGCCAGGGCCTCGAGGTCAAATTCCCAGATAGTTTGGGGCAATCCCTCGGCCAGAGGCATCTCCAGGGCCTGGTTGAAGTCGCAGTCGTAGAGCCGCCCCTCCCAGGAGACGCTGATCAGGTTGCGGCACATGAGGCCGTCCACGGTGGCCGGGTTAAAAACCGACACCAGCTTGCCCATATAGTGCTCGTAGTTGCTGGATTGTTGCAAGTACTCCTTGAAGCGGCCGATGGGCATATTGAGCAGGGTGTACAGGTGGTGGAACCGGATGCTGTAACGGTTTGCCAGTTCCCGGCGGAAGCGCTCTTCCAGGGGGCCCTGCTCCGGAGGGAAAAAGGCCCCCGCCGGGTTGTACATCAGGTGCAGCTGCAATCCTGAGCCCTCTTCTCCGTAACCCAGGCGGTTGAGACGCCGCAGCGCCTCCAGGCTCTTCTGAAAAACCCCGGTGCCCCGCAGGCGGTCCACCAGGTCTTCCTGAAAATAGGGGAGGGAGCAGACCAGCTCCACGCCGCGGTCCCGGAAAAATTGGGGCAGGTGTTCTTTGTCGGGTTCCAGCAGCACCGTCAGGTTGCAGCGGGACAGGATGTGGACTCCCAGCCCGTGCAGGCGGTCCACCAGGTTCTCGAAATGGGGGTTGATTTCCGGCGCCCCGCCGGTGAGGTCCACGGTGAGGAGGGGCCAGCGGGCCGCCACCCGGATAACCGCGTCCACGGTGTCGGCGCGCATCTGTTCCGGGCGCTCGGGGCCGGACGCAAAATGGCAGTGCTTGCAGGCCTGATTGCAGCGCCAGCCCAGATTTACCTGCAGCACGGAGACCTGCGCGGCCTTGAGTTCGGCATAGCCCAGTTGCTCCAGCTTCCGGGCGAAGGGCGGGATCATGGGATTAACCTAAAGGGTGATCTTGGCGGCCGTGTTGTGAACCTGGATGCCGTGGATCAGGGCGGCGCCCCCCGGATGGCCGCGGCCACGTGCACCGCCTCGGTCATCTCCTCCAGGTTGGAGCCGGCCTCAAGTCCGGCCCGGGTATAGGCGTCGATGCAATACGGGCATTGCACCGTGTGGGCCACCGCCAGGGCGATGAGGGCCTTTTCCCGCGTCGTCAGGGCGCCGGCGGCCATCACTCCCTGGTAGTAATTCATGAACATGTCATAAAGTTCCGGGCAATGTTTGCCGATCTCGGGAAACCGGTCCAGGTCTTTCTCTTCATAATAAGGTGACATGGTTACCTCCCGGGCTTGGGGAATAACAGACTATGGACCGGAGGCGTGCATCCAGGCCGTTGCTGCGGTTTTGTTGATGAGCGAATTATACATGACGTCATTAGAATTTACGCCCGATAGAGTTTTTGTCATTCTGAGCCGCCGCAGGTGGCGAAGAATCTAGACCCTTCGCTTCGCTCAGGGTGACAGATGAACAGGACGATGAGCAATAACTTATGACGCTGTGTATAACTAGATTCCTTTAGCTCCCTCCCCCTGGCGGGGGGAGGGCTGGGGTGGGGGTGAAAGAAATCTATCTGCCGCATCCGTTATCAAACGGGGGCACAGCCGGGCCGTGCCCCCACGGTATCAAAGCCCAAGTTCCGGTTGCCGGGCGGCCCCCTGGCTTAAAACCGGGTAAAGCCCGTGAACCGGTAGAGGTCACCCATGAGCTCCTCGTATTCGCCTTTGAGCTTCTGGTAGAGGCGGGCGTTTTCCATGGCCAGGGCGGCTTGCTCCGCCAGGGAGGAGATGAAAGTGATCTCGTCGTCGCTGAAATCCCGGGGCTCGCTGGTGTAGATGCGCATGACCCCGATGACGTTGCCTTTCAAGGTGATGGGCACCGACAGGATGGATTTGATCCCTTCCTCCGCCGCCTCCGTGGGGTAAGTGGCCCGGGGATCGTTGGCCACGTCATAGATGGAGACGGCCTTGCCCAGCATGGCCTCGGTGATGGACTTGTCGGTGCCCACCGGGCCCTTGTTGATGTAGCGGTCGCTCAGACCGTAGGTGGCCACCAGCTCCATTCTCTGGCGTTTCTCGTCCAGCAGGCGCACCGCCGCGGCCTTGATGTCCAGGGCGTTGGTGGCGGTCTTCACCAGCAACTGCAGCACTTTTTTGACGTCCAGGGCGGAGTTCACCGCCTTGGAGACCTCCAGCAGGCCCTTGAGGAAGTTGAGTTCCTTGGTGCGGGCTTCGTACATCTTGGCGTTGCTGATGGCCTGGGCCCCCAGGTCCGCCACGGCGCAGGCGAAGTCCACTTCATCCATGGTGAATTCCCGGGGCTCGCCGGTCACCAGGCGCATGGCCCCGATGACCTTGCCCTTGGACACCATGGGAATGACCAGCATGGTGGCGATGCCTTCCGCCTTGGCCTCCTCGGGATACTGCAGCCGGGGGTCGGAGGTGGCATCGAAGATGGCCACCGGTCTGCCGCTCAGGGCCTCGGCGATGCTCCGGTCCAGGTCCACCGGACCCTTCTTCAGGTAGCTGTCGCTCAAGCCGTAGGCCGCCACCAGCTCCAGGGTGTTGGTCTTGGGGTTGACCAGGCGGATGGTGGCGCCTTTGAGATTCATGGCCTGGCTGATCTGGCGCACGATCTGATCCAAGATTTCATCCCCCGCCAGGGTGGAGCCCAGAACCTTGCTGATCTCCTGAAAACTGCGGAGGTACATCCTTTCTTTAGATGCCATCATGCCCGGCCCTCCCTTTTAAAAGCATCCTCAAAGATGAGAATCTTGATTGGCTGTAGGTTTGACAAATCTTGCCGCTGCATTTTTCCTATCATCCGGCCTTCATGCTGCGCAAGCTTTTCTTGAGTGTCTGAAATCATACCACCTTTGGGTCGTTGAAGAAATGCTAAAAGCAGGCGCTTCCGGGGACAGGAATCCGCTTGCCGGCCGGATGGGTTGCGCCTCGAGGATCGCCAACTTCCCGGCCTCTTCGTTCTTCGGTACGCCGGGCTGAATTTAAAGATAAGTCCGCTTTGCCAGGAGGCAATATCCCACCGGGACGCGGGTTGGGGTGGGGGGGAACTTTTTCCGCCTTATGGGGTGCCGAGGGCTTATGGGTGACGGTCATAAAAAGTTCTAAGATTTTGTGGGACACCCGCCCCCGGGGGTGCGATTTCTGGCTGCCGAGGGGGGCGGCGCTACATTTTGATGATTTATGGGCGAGTCAATGGTCTGCAAATTTGGCCGATTGCCTCCGTAGGGGCGGTTCGCGAACCGCCCCTACCAGAGAAAATTTGAGATAGCCGAATTATAGATTACGCAGTAGGTATTTTCTCGTTGCCAAGCTCCTGCTTGGGAACGCAAATTTTACCCCAAGCTTTGCTTGGGGACCTCTTGCTATTACGTGAAACTTATTAGAATTACACGAATACTTTCGCCAAGCAGGAGCTTGGCAGAAAAAGTGGGTTCCCAAGCAGGAGCTTGGGAACCAGGAATCTCCTTGGTTGGCATGACAGGTGATTCGTCCGTAAAGCGAGGCTGAAAGCCGGCTGCTGGTACATCCATTAATCGCCGGCCTGCCCGATTTCCGTGTCATCCTTTGCCCTTAGAAACGGTTTTTGGTATAGTGGCATCCATGGAATTCAAGCCACTCTATTTCGGCGACCGACTGAAGATTATCAATCCCCAGGGCACCATCGGGGTGGTGACCCTGTGGTCCAAAGTGGACTACGTCATGGAGCGCTTCCGCCAGGCCGGGGTGGACTTGGACCCGAAAACCAGCCCCATCGCGGTCTTCGGCAACCTCTACGGCAACGGCCTGCGGGAGATGCTGCGGAATTTGCTGTATAACCCGCAGATTCGGGTGCTGTTGATTTGCGGGCATGATCGGTCTGGATCTCGGGAAGAATTGGTCAATTTTTTTAAATTAGGAATACAGCCTGTAACCGATGCACCTATTGAGTTCTTGGCGAACCAGGGGATGGTTGCCAGCCCTTGCAGGATTCAGGGTACTCGTCGTGTAATCGATAATCTGGTAACGCCGGAGCTGTTTCCGGAAAGCTTCGAGGTTTGAAGATGTTGGGCGACCCAAAGGAAGGATCTGCATTAGAAGAGAATCAAAAATTTTATTAACTCTTGGCGGCCACCGCTTATTGCTGAGATAGAGCGGCCAGGAACCGATTCCTCTTCCTGAAGTGGAGGTTAAATACTTTCCCAGCAACCCCGCGTGGGCCACGTAGTAGTGCAGGATACCGTTCTGGATGCCTGGAAGGACGTTCTACATCTGCTAACCCGCTTCGGCCACCGGGTGACTTTGCAGAAAGGCGACCGTCTGGAGTTGCAGCACGTCAAGGTGGTGGTGGAAAAACCACGGTTCGAACCGGCGGAAAAACTCGGGGCCGTCAATCTTGAGTCCGCAAAAGCTGCGTGCCTACCAAGAGGACATCCTGAAGGGGGAGATGCGCCCCGATGAAACCTATAACTACGGCCACCGCCTCCGAAGCTACTTCGGTCTGGACACCCTGGCGGCTTGCGTTGACCGCCTCAAAAAGGACGCCGAAGACCGCAAGTCCTACGTGGCCCTGTGGGACACGCAGAAAGATCTGACGGTTAGGGAAGGCCGCCCCTGCTTGGTGTCGCTCTTTTTCCGCAAGTTCGAGGGAAAACTGACGCTGAGCGCCACCTTCCGCACCCACAACGCCATGGACGCCTACCCCATGAACCTTTACGGCCTCATGGCCATTCAGGGCTGGGTGGCAAAGGAGGCCGGGCTGGCCCCCGGGGCCCTGGTGGTCATCAGCCACTCCCTGGGCCTGGACCCCAAGGAACTGGACCGGGCCCTGCTCATCATCGGCAAGCGCCCCTTTAAGGTGCGCCTGGACCCCATGGGGTATTTCCGCATCACCCTGGACGGCAAGGAAATCTTGGTGGAGCACCGCTTCGAGGACGTGACCCTGAAGGAATACCGGGGCAAGAAAGCCGAGCGACTGCAGCATGAGATCGCCCGGGACGTGGCCCTTTCGGATATCAACCACGCCATCTATTTGGGGCGGCAACTGGCCCGGGCGGAAGCGGCCTTGAAGGCAGGCCGGGAGTTTGTGCAGGAATAATGTAGGGTGGGCATGGCCAACCACTTAATGAAATTCGGCGATTTGCTGTAGGGGCGGGTTTTAAACCCGCCCCTACAGCGCAGGCTAAAGCCTGCGGCTACCAAATTACCAAAGAGCACAGGCTGGAAAGCCTGTGCCACCAACTATATGATTGACCTGAAGTATCAAAAGGAATTCCCTTCCCAATCCCATACAGGGGGTTGGGAGGGGAGTTTGAGGGGAGGGCGGGGGATCGGCTTACAAAAAAATCCCCCGGCCCTCCCCTCAACCACCAACCTCATCCTCATCGGCACGGTGCACGGCGACCCTCGGGGTTACGACCGGGCCTGGAAGCTGCTGGATGGATCTGCGCCCGGACCTGGTCACCGTGGAGATCAGCCGCTTTTCCCTGCGCTACCGCCGGCGCCAGGGGCCCCGCTGGCAGCGTCTCTTGGAGCGCGGCCTTGAAGAGTTGCCGCCGGAGGCGACGCAGCACCTGGCCATCCGCCGGCTGATGGCCCAGGTGGCCCTGCCTTTCGAGGTGCGGGTGGCCCGGGATTGGGGCCAGCGCCACCAGGTCCCCTGGCGTCCCCTGGACCTGGGAGCGCCGTCCCGTCGGCATCTGCCCCGTTACGCCCGGGAACTTCTGGCTCCGGGGAACCTTAAGGCTTTGCTGGACGCCGACGGGGACGGCTCTATGGAAGAGTTTGTGGCCTCAGAGTTCCACCGAGCCCGCCTGGCTTATGTCCGGTCGCCCCGGCGCCTATTTACCCCTGGTGATCCCGAGACCTGTAGGCGGGAGCGGTTTTTGGCCCGGCGCCTCCACCGCCTGGCCGACCCGGGCACCCGGGTGGTGCACCTGGGCGGCTGGGAGCACCTGATTCCCTGGCAGGAGGGCGGCGGCCTCTGGCAGGGGCTCGCGGACCTGAAACCGGCGCGCCTGCTCCTGGACGAGGCGGATGCAATCCCCGGGATTTAAGGCGAAAAGGCGAAAAGGGAAAAAGGGGAAAGGGAAGAAAAAAAGAAGATATTTACCAGTTGGCCTTCACTCCAAGGTTGTAAGTTTCTTTGCAAGCCACGTCGTCAATCTCATAATTTAGGAGATACCTTAGACTCCCGGGAATTTTCGTGCTAACATTCAGGCCTCGTGGGTATGTGGAGCGCGGGGATGCAGTAGCAGTCATCTCCGATGCTCCGGCCGGAGGTATGGTGGGCCGTGCCCACCCTACATTTGATTGCTGGGCTAATAGCTGGCTTTTGCAGTAAGCTGAAAGCTGACTGCTGATTGCGATAATGCGAGGAGAGCATGGAAATCCGCTCTGTAACCCTGCCCTGGGCTCCGGACCGGCAAATCCGGGCGGTGCTGGGAGTGCCCCGCAGCACCACCATGGACGCCATCCTGGTCCTGGGCCACGGCGCCAACAACAACCTGGACCACCCCCTCATTGCCGGGCTCCACGAGCGGCTGGCCCGCCAGGGTCTGGTGACGGTGCGCTTCAATTTTCCTTACTCCGAGGAGGGCCGCAAAAAGCCGGACCCCGACGAAGTGCTGGAAGTGGTCTTCAGACTGGTGCTGGAATACGTGGGGGAACTGGAGGAGTGCAAGGGCCTGGAACTTTACCTGGGGGGTAAGTCCATGGGGGCCCGGATTGCCGCGCAGTTGGTGGCCAAGGAAGTGGTGGGGGCCAGCGGCCTGGTCTTCCTGGGCTACCCCCTGCATTCGCCGGGCAAGCCGGAAAAGCTGCGGGACCAGCCCCTCTATCAACTGCCCTGCCCGGCGCTGTTCATCGAAGGCTCCCGGGACCCTTTCTGCCGCCTGGACCTGTTGGGGCAGGTGCTGGGGGGCATGCCGGTGAGGAGCGACCTCCATCTCATCCCCAAGGCGGGCCACTCCTTTGAAGTCCCGGGCGGTGATATGGCCCCGGAGCTGATGGAGGAGATGACCCGGGTGATCCTGGGGTGGCTGGATAGCTTGTAAAGACGGTTTTTCGTTTTTCGTTCTTCGTTTTTCGTGGAAAAAACATCTTATTAGGCAAACTTCTGGAAGTTAGCAACAAAAACCAAAAACCAAAAACTAAAAACTCAAAACTAAAAACCGGAAACCGGCCTTACCTATGAGTGTGATCCTGGTCGTTGACGACGATGCCCCCACCCGGGAGGCCCTGGCCACCGGGTTGAAGAAGCTGGGGCATGACCTCCATCTGGCGGCCACCGGCACCGACGCCCTGGAGGAAGTGCGGCGCCATCCCGTGGACCTGGCCATCATCGACCTCAAACTCCCCGACATGTCGGGCACCGAGCTGTTCGGGGCCCTGCGCATTCTGCGGCCCGAAGCCATCGCCATCATGATTTCCGGCCACGCCACGGTGGATGAAGCCATATCCGCCTTGAAGCGCGGCATCTACGACTTCATCACCAAAGACTTCCGTATGGGGGAGCTGCGCAAGGTGGTGAGCAAGGCCCTGGAGACCCAAAAGCTCCTGGTGGAAAACGAGCGGCTGCGCCAGGCCCTCCAGGACCGGGGCCCCACCGGCCGCATCATCGGCCGGGGCCCGGCTCTGCTCAAGGTCATCCACATGGTGAACCAGATCGCCCCCCTGAAGAGCACCGTGCTGCTTTCCGGAGAGTCCGGGGTGGGCAAGGAGCTCATCGCCGAAGCCATTCACCACCAGAGCCCCCGGCGGGAGAAGCCCCTGGTGAAACTGAATTGCGGCGCCCTGCCCGAGGGGCTCATCGAATCGGAGCTCTTCGGCCACGAAAAAGGGGCCTTCACCGGGGCCATCCAGCTGCGCAAGGGGCGCTTCGAGCTGGCCGACGGCGGCACCTTCTTCCTGGATGAGATCAGCGAGATGCCCCCGGCCACCCAGGTGAAGTTCCTGCGGGTCTTGCAGCAGGGCGAATTCGAAAGGGTAGGGGGGACCCAGACCCTGAAGGTGGACGTGCGGATCATCGCGGCCGCCAACCGGGACCTGGAAGGGGAGGTGGCCGGCGGGCGCTTCCGCAATGACCTCTTTTACCGGTTGAACGTTATTCACCTCACCATCCCGCCCCTGAGGGAGCGGGTGGAGGACATCCCCCTGCTGGCCCTGCATTTCCTGGACAAGTTCTGCCTGGAAAACGACCGCCCCCCCATGGGTTTCACCCCCGAAGCCATGCGGGCTATGAAGAGTTACGCCTGGCCGGGCAACGTCCGGGAGCTCCAGAACGTGGTGGAGCGCTCCGTGGCCCTGTGCGCCGGCAATATGGTGGAGCTGGAGGATCTGCCCGACGAGATTCGGCGGCACTCCCCGGAAGACGATAAAATCGTCCTGCCGGTGGGGGCTACCATGGAAGAGATCGAGCGCCTGGCCATCCTCCAGACCCTGAAGAAAACCGGCGGTGACAAAGAACTGGCCTCCCGCCTCTTGGGAATCGGCCTGGCCACCCTGTACCGCCGCCTGAAGGAGATGGAAACCAAAGAGGCCCCGCCGGAGGAAACCTAGATGCCGTCCCTGAATTTCCTGGACTTGAGATCCCTGCCGGTGAAGGAAGCCGAGGCCGTGATCCTGCCCATTCCTTATGAGGCCACCGTCACCTACGGGGCCGGCACCCGGGAAGGGCCCGAGGCCATCCTCGCCGCCTCCCGGCAGGTGGAGCTGTGGGATGCGGAGGAGAACTGGGACCCCAGCGCGGCCATTGCCCTGGCCACCGCGGCCCCCATCCGGCCGGAGGTCTCCGGCCCCCAGGCCATGCTGGATAAAATCAAAAAGACGGTGCAGCCCTGGATCTCCCAGGGGAAATTCATCGCGGCCCTGGGGGGCGAACACACCGTCACGGTGGCCCTGGTGCAGGCCATGCAGACCCGCTACCCGGATCTCACCGTGGTGGCCCTGGACGCCCATGCGGACCTGAGAGAGAGCTACGACGGCAGCAAATTCTCCCACGCCTGCGTCATGCGCCGGATTTATGAACTGGGCCGGCCCCTGGTCCTCATGGGGGTGCGCAGCTACTCCCAGGAAGAATACCAGCTCCTGCGGGTGGCGCCGCGCCTCAAGGTCTTCAAGGCCTTGGACCTGTTTCACCGGGAGGGTTGGCAGGCGGCCTTGGACCACCTCAAGGGCATCCCGGGGCCCGTCTACCTCACCATCGATCTGGACGCCCTGGACCCCGGCATCATGCCGGCGGTGGGCACCCCGGAGCCCGGCGGCTTGACTTATTATCACGCGCTCTCCGTCATCGAGACCCTGGCCGGGCGGGGCCCCATCATCGGCCTGGACCTGGTGGAACTGGCCCCCATCCCGGGCCAGCGGGTGAGCGAGTTCACCGCGGCCCGCCTCCTGTATAAAGCCCTGGGCTATATCTACCACTCTCGCCGGAAAGCGTGAAGGCGGAATAGGGAAAGACGTTGAGGGGAGGGCCGGGGGAAATTTTTTGTAAGCTTCCCCCGCCCTCCCCTCAAACTCCCTTCCCACCCCCCTGAAATGGGGGCCGGGGAAGGCGAGGCCTGAGGCCTCGCCTTCCCCGGCCAGAAAAACTTAAGGGGTTGGGGGAGGAGGCTTGGAGGAGGGGGCAGGGGCCGTGGGCTCCTGGCCCCCTCCTCCAAAATCCATCCAAGAGGTTTACGCGATGCGGCGCAAGATTGAGGATTTTCATGATGGGGCCAAAGACGGGTTGACGCCATTGGCGCCCCTGGACATCAACGAATTGAGGATTTCGACGAGTTGCTCGCCGCCATGAGCCGCACCGCCTTCGGGGGCCGAAGCCTGGGGGAGGCCGCCGAAGTTCTCGCCGCCATGGTGCAGGATCAGGAGTGCACCCTGGTGGGCACCTTCTCCGGGGCCATGAGTGTGGCCAAGATGGGGTTGCTCATTTGCGAGATGATGGACCGGGGCTGGCTGAAGATGATCGTTACCACCGGGGCCTTGATCGCCCACGGGTTCATCGAGACCCTGGGCCGGGTTCATTACAAGTATCCCGAGAGCGTGTCGGACCGGGAGCTTTTTTATAAGGGGTACAACCGCATTTACGACACTCTGGAGATGGAGGCCAACCTGGATTATGCCGAAGACGTGTTCCGCAGCGTGGTGGAGCGTCTGGATCAGGACCAGGTCTGGTCTTCCGTCAGTCTCTGCCGGGAGTTGGGGCGGCACCTGGCGGAGCAGACGGAGAGCCCCGGAATCTTGCGCAATGCCTACCTCAAAGGGGTGCCGGTGTTCATTCCGGCGTTCACCGACTCGGAGTTGGGCCTGGACCTGGCGGGCCACCTGGTGCGCCGGGGACTGGCCGCGGGGCTAAAGTTCGAGGAGGCTTTAGGAACGGTGTCTTTTAAGTTCAATCCGTTGCTGGACCTGGCGGAGTACGCCCGGAGGGCTTTGAGCGCCCGGAAACTGGGGATCTTCACCGTAGGCGGGGGAGTGCCCCGGAACTGGGCCCAGCAGGTGGCGCCGTATCTCGACCTGCTGCAAACTCGCCTGGGGTTGTCGCTGCCGGAAGTGCGGTTTCATTACGGGGTGCGCCTCTGCCCGGAGCCGGCCCATTGGGGCGGGCTGAGCGGTTGCACCTTTCGGGAGGGGGTCTCCTGGGGGAAATTTGTGGCCCCGGAGGACGGCGGCCGGTTCGCCGAAGTCCTGTGCGACGCCACCATTGCCTGGCCCATTCTTCTCAAGGGCGTGATCCAGCGCCTGGAAAAAGCTCAGGAGCGCCGGTAAGTCCTGTTTCTTCAAACCCCGGTGTTGATCGCCGCCACGCCCACCATCAGCACCAAACCGATGATAGCCCCCCACATGGTGCAATAGAAGGCGATGCTCTTGTAGTCGTACCGGAATCCTTTTATCTTCATAACTCGCCCCTAATTTCCGTCTTCCCCGCCCTGACGGGCTGGTCTGCTGCTGCTGCCTGGTTAATCTTTCGGAGCATCCCTAACTTGCCCTAAACTATGCCTCAGAAGGATGCCGGGGTAAATCAGGAAATCCCTGATTTTACCCCTCCGGTTTTCTAAATTTGGGGTGGGGAGGTTTGAAGAAATCAAGAGCCATTTCAAGACCTCATTTTTTATAATTTGTCATTCTGAGCGAAGCGAAGAATCTAGTCTTATCAAACATCTAGACCCTTCGCTGCGCTCAGGGTGACAGAAGGAAGCGGTTTTGAAATGGCTTTCTAATGGCCGGATTATTTGCCGGGGGGATTTTCGGTTTCGGCCGCCATGGAGGTGGGGCAGCCGCAGGCCGCGCAGCTGCAGAGCCGCTTTTCCTTCAAGGTGTGGTAGCCCTCCCGGGCCAGGAGTGCTGTGATGACCAGGCCGATAACGGGGTCCGCCTGCCAGAGGCCGTAGAGGTAATTGAGCCCTAACCCGAGGAGCAGGGCCACGGACAGCACGGCGCAGGCCAGGGTTTGCTTGGAATCCGCCATCAGGCTGGCGCTGCCCAGGTGTTGCCCGATGCGGTATTTGAGAAAGAACAGTACCGGCATAACGATGATGGCAGCCAGGGCCACGAAGATCCCCAAAAGGCTGGGCTCGGGAACTTCCCGGAAGATCAGCTTGTGCACGGATTCGTACAGGATGTAGGCCCCGAGGGCGAAGAAGGTCCAGCCCACGATCTTGATGGCCCGGCGCTCCAGGCGTTCTTCGGCCTCCGGGGTGAGATGCTCGTGCCGGGCGAACCGCCAGATCATCACCCCGCCGGACAGAGACTCCACGAAACTGTCCAGGCCGAAGCCCACCAGGGCGATGCTGCCGGATAAGGCGCCGGCCAGGAGGGCAAGCAGCCCCTCCAGGACGTTGTAGCCCACGGTGAAGTAGGATAGAAGCAGGGCTTTTTTCTGCAGGGAAGAAGGCATGCGTCAGGGGGTAGCGGGAAGAATCGCTTTATAATTCATCAACTTTTAATGTAACAGAGGGCTCGCCAGAAACCAAGACACCAGGTTTCGCCCAAAGGGGTAGGGGCGGGTTTTAAACCAGCCCCTACCTTAGCCAAACGCCGGTAGAGGCTTATCCCATTTCTAACTTTAACAGCCTGCTAACCCGCCTGGGGGTGCATAAACTCCTGCAAGCGCCGGAAATACTCCTTACCCCCCACCAGGTAGGTGTCATTATGATGGGCCCCGGGGATGATGTAGAGTTCCTTGGGGGCCGTGGCTTTGGCGTAGAGGCGGAAGCTCATCTCCACCGGGATGATCTCGTCTTCGGAGCCGTGGATGATGAGCAGCGGCGCCTTGATTTTATCAATTTTTCCCAGATTGTCATAAGGGATCCGGGGGCGCCAGTCGAACAGGAAGGGAGCCAGGAGCCGGGCCATGTCCGAGGAGTTGGTGAAGGCGCTCTCGATGATGAGACTTCGGCAGGGGAGCCGCACCGCCAGGTCCACGGCCAGGGCGCAGCCCAGGGAGCGGCCGAAGAGGACCAGGTCCCGGGCGGGGACCCCCCGGGTTTCGGTGGCGTAGCGATAGGCCGCCTCGGCATCTTTGAAAGTCCCTTCCCGGCTGATGCGGCCCTGGGATCTGCCGTATTCCCGGTAATCGAAGATAAAGACCTGCACCCCGGCCAGGTCATGCAACAGCTTGATATTTTCCAGGCGATGGCTGATGTTGCCGGCATTGCCGTGGAACCACAGCAACACCGGGGCCCCGGGCTTCGGCACCCACCAGCCGTGCAGCTTCACTCCGTCTGCGGCGGCAAACCAGACCTCTTCATACGTCAGGCCGAAATCCGCCGGGGTGCCCACCAATGTTGGGTCCGGGAAGAAGACGATGCCTTTTTCGGAGAATTCCAGGATCATGGACGGGCCATTTCCGAATGCGGTTGGCAGTGCCGGTCAACGATTCAAGGACCAGGGGTATTCTTCTCTAAATAAGGAGAATAAGCAGTAAACCATCTCCATGGGCAGGCCCTCCCGGTCTCTCTCCGGTTGCAGGGGGATGGCAGAGAGATTGGCATAGCCTATCCTGGCGGTGAGGGCGCCGCACAGCGCATCCAAGATATCGTCTTTTTTGACTTCCTTCCGTAAGTAGGTGGACAGAGTATGGTTTAAAATCGGTTCTGATTGAGGATAGATTGATTGCAACAGCCCGAGGCGCTCCCGGTGTCCCGCTTCCTTGGTCTTGGAATGCTGAAGCGGTCGGCAGCCGTTTAAGCTCCAGAAGCCAAGTTCCGGGTGCATTTCCCGAACCTGTTTTCTGGCCTGCTGGTGGGTGGCCAGAAGTTCGTCCACTTCCCGAATCTTGGCCACCAGATTCCAGGTGGCTTTGAATATCCGCGTTCCGGTCAATTTTTGGTTTCGGGCCAGGGCCTGGTCATATGACCTGGCGTAAACCGCCGGCCGGCAAGGGACTCGGAAAACGCACGACCTTCTCTTCCCCAGCAGTTTCCGCGCCTCTTTGTCGCACCGCCGTTCCTGCCGCTCCAGGCTGCCTTTTTTCGGGCTGCCCTGCCGCAGGCCGATGGGTATATCCACCAGGATTAAAGACGCCGCGCCGTAATTATCCCAAAGTTGAGAAAATTTCCTAAATAAATTTACCTCCCAACTATTATCCAGGGCGATCTTTATCGCCAACCAACCACCCCGGCAGCCATCGACGCCCAAGAAGAGCATAATCCAAACCCCCGGCCTCAAGTCTTAAGCAAAGAATTAGAGGCATGGGGTCAACATGTCAAGGAAAATCAAGGCCAAGGGAGTTGGGGTAAACAGCCGGCCGTGGTCTGCTGTCCCTGAATCTCCTCAACTTAAGAAGAAACCCACGATGTAGCGCAGGGCCAGACCGGAGATAACGATGCCCAGGCCGATGCGGATGACCTTGCCGGAGAAATACTTCTGGAGGCGGGCCCCGATGTACATGCCGCCGAAACCGCCGAGGCCGAACAGAGCCCCCAAGGCCAGGTCCGGAGGAATCCCCATGGCGTAATAAATGCCCACCCCGGCCACCGAGGTCACCAGGGTCCCCAGGAGAGCGGCGCCGGCGATGGTGTACATGGGGAGTTTAAAGATGGCGGCGAGAAACGGGGCGATGATGGCGCCGCCGCCGATGCCGTAGGTGCCGCCGATCAACCCCACCACCAGGGCCAGCAGAAACAGGGCCGGAGCACTGAAGGTGAAGCGCTCGCCCAGAAATTCATAGGAAACCTGCCTCCAACTCCAGGCGGCGGTTTTCACCCGGGCCTCCGGGGGCAGCCCGCGGCCGGTGGCTTGCCCGGCACGCTTCAATACCTCCTTTAAGCGCTCCTGGACCTGGGCTTCGAATTCCTGGATTTTCTGCTTTTTCCGCTTGGCCCAAGGGGTCTGGTCGTAAAGGAGCCGGAGACCGATATAGAGCAGCACGCAGCCCACAAAAAGTTTGAAATGCTGGGGATTCGGCAGCAGATCGGTGCGAATCATGGCCCCGAACCAGAGCCCGGGCAGGGTGCCCAGGATGGTGACGCAGGCCACCGGCCAGTTCATCCGGCCTTCCCGGAGGTAGCGATAGACGCCGCTGGGGATGGCCACGATGTTAAACACCAGGTTGGTGGGAGAAACCGCCGGGGTGCTGGAAGTTGAGGACGCTCACCTGGAAGGGCAGCAGTAGAAAGGCCCCGGAGACCCCGCCCATGGAGGTGAAGGTGGAAACCACCAGGGCAATGAGGGGCGGGATGAGAGGGTTGACCTCCACGCCGGACACGGGAAAGACCATAACCCACCTCTTGTTAATTTTTTCACAATTCTAAGAGAAAAAGATAGCGCCTGTCAACCTTTAAAAGGCGGGGTGGAAAATTTGGTAGAGTCATTAGCCTAAAATTTGCAGGAGAAACCAGTAGGGTCCGGCAGGGATTCTGCATTTTGATAACTCGTTCCCAAGCTTCTGCTTGGGAACGCAATTTTGAGCCCAAGCTCTGCTTGGGTAACCTAGAATTATCATTGGATATATCTCCAAAACTCGCAAATTGGTTCAGGCGGAAAAGATTTCCCCCCTCACCCCAACCCTCTCCCCCCGCAAGCGGGTGGAGAGGGAGATTTGACCGACTGGCGAACTGGCAAAAATCTTCGGAACGCCAAAGAATTGATGGCACAGGGTTTCAAGCCGGTGCGGTCGCAGGCTAAACATTCATGGCCGCCATCGAACCCCCCAAGGGGATGAAAAATCCCCCCTACCCCCCTTTATTAAAGGGGGGTTTTTAAAAGTCCCCCTTTGAAAAAGGGGGATTTAGGGGGATTTGGGTTTTCTCAGTTTGAGTTTTCACGGTAAAGCCCAAGGCCTCCGCCCCTTCCCTGACCGTCTCACAGGCGCTCGGGTCGCTCCCCAGCGTGGCCCTATCCTCCCGGGGAAGACTTGATGATCAACCAGATACAAAATTATTCAAAATGTGTTACCTATGTCCCCGAACGTCTGTTACCCATCTCTCCGGTCCAAACAGGGGTGAGGGTGAGGGTGAGGGTGAGGGTGAGGGGGAATGCCATTCCCTTGTCGCTCCGAGCAATAAGTCCCGAGCCTGCACTTCCAGGACAAATAACCATTGTGCAATTCCGTTAGGAGTGAGGCAAAATTTTTGTACCAAAAAAATCCAGCAATTTAAGTAAGTTAGCCTTGGAACCTGAGTTTCGGTCAAAGAAATGTGACTAAGGGGAGGCCCGCGGAAACCGGCGCTTAAGATAACTATTTGATATTATGCCTAAATTATCTAACCGATAATTTGGCACAACTCCTGCATATAAATAAATTGAAAAATACGAACCGAATTAAGGTTACCCCCATTCCCCCCCTTAATCAAAGTTCGTATCCATTTCTCCTTTCGATGGCCGGGCTTCCCCCCCCGGCCATTTTTTTTCGGGGTTCTCCAGCGACTACCAAAAATATCTTTCATAATGTAGCGCAGGCGCCCTCGCCTGCGCTCAATAAAGTGTGGACAGCCGAGGGCGGCTATCCCACATTATATTTTCGCAGAGGTCTCAAGTTGCGATCATTAGAAGTAAATCAGCATTTTTTTATTGTAGGGGCGCAATTCATTGCGCCCTTGAGGGCGTGATAAATCACGCCCCTACATTAAGAATACATTTTTGACGGCAATTCGATATTAGCAGGGGGGCAGAAAAACCGGGGCGACCCAGCGGGTCGCCCTTTAAACTTATGGGGTTGGGGGAGGGAGTCTGGGGGAGGGGGCAGGGGCCACTTACGAGAAAGCCCCTGGCCGCGTCGCGCAAGAAGATCCTGCTGATTCCTACTCCCAGGAGTCCTCCACCTGGGTGAGGACCGCGAGTTTCACGGCCTGGACCTTGCGGTAGACCTCGTCCGCTGGCCGCAGATGGCCTTCCACCGTGAGCAGGTCCTGCTCCACCGAGATGCCGAAGAGGCGCTCGTTCTCCGCCAGATAAGGCTGGATGAGGTTCCAATCCGCCGCGGTGAGCGGCACGATTTCGCCGCCGTTCAACTGCTCGTCCACCACCTGGTGGTAGGGGTCCCGGATATAGATGGCCCCGCCGGAGGCCAGGGAAAACAGGTTTTGGCCGGGGTACGGCGTGTCCTGGGGTTTGATCTTACCCCGGGGGTCGAACTCCAGCCCGTTGACGATGATGAACCCGCCACCCTTGAAGGGGTTGCCCGCCATGAAGGACTCGGCCAGGAAGTCCAGGGCGGTGCCGTTGATCACGGCCCGGGGCCGGCCCACCGCGTTGATGAAGGGGCGCCCCGCGGCGTTCCCCATGATGTAGACCTCGCCCCCCTTGGCGCCGTACATGAAGGTCTGGCCCACGTCGCCGTAAACCACCAGTTTGCCCCGCTTCATGATCTGCCCCAACTGGTCCTGGGCGTTGCCATGGATGTACAGGGCCATGCCGTCTATCCCTGAGGCCAGGTAGTCGCCGGTGCTGCCGTAGGCGTCGATGCGCACCTTATCGGTGTCGGGGCCGAAGCCGCAGCCCAGAAAGCGCTGCCCCTTGTAGCCGTAAGTAATGAACTGGGTCCAGCCCAGCTCCCAGGCCCGGCACAGGAACCGGGCGTCGCAGTCGTCCCCTTCCGGGGGAAAGCCGGCGGCATCCAGCACCAGGACGGCGTCCGGCCGAGGCGGGGCGGCCAGGTGGTCCCGGGTCTCCCAATCCACCCAGCGGTAGCGGCTGGGGCTGGCGGTGCCCACCTTGGGGGTGTCTTGGAAAATGGCGGTGAGGGCGTCCAGGATCAGCCGCAGCAGATGGCTCCGCTTTTTATCCCCCGGGTCGTAGCGCCGGTCCAGGAGCAAGGTGAGGGCGCCTACGGCCGCGGTCTTGGCCCCGTCGCCCTGGCGGGCCTGGGCCACGGTGATGGCCAGGGCCTCCCGGAAGGTGGCATAAGACCAGGCGGCGACCCGCTCCCGCAGCCATTGGTAGAGCTGGTGGCCGCTGGCGTCCGTAAGGTTGGCCTTGACCTGGCGGGAGAGCTCCGAATCTTCGTCCGGGCTCACCTCCAGCACGGTGCCGTCCCAGGGCCGTTGGTACCAGGGGACGGTCTTGGCCTGGCCGAATTTGTCCCGGCAGGAAAGAGCCCGGCCGCCGTTCTTGGCCTCCAGGGAAAAGATGAAGGCCCCGCCGTCGGTGGCGCTGCCGCCCCGGGCGTTCCAGTAGAGGTCGGCCACCGGGCAGAAACGGCTGTCTTCCGCGGCCAGGGAGGCCAGGGTGGCGTCGATGGCCTGCTTCTCCGAGCAGATGAGCCCGATCTGCACCTCGCCTTCCTGCAAGGCGAAGACCTGGGGCCGCAGCATGGAGGTGTCGGTGATGCCGATGAGATCGAAGCGGTTATGCTCCGGGTCGTTCCGGGCGATGATGAAGAACCAGGGCCCGTCCGGGGAGCCGTGGATGTTGGTGGCCTGGAGATGCCGGTAAAGGCGCTGGCGCTCGGGGCTGAGCAGATCGAAGTCCCGCTCCGTGGTGGGAGCCATGGACTCGATGACGTATTCCAGGGGATAGCCGTAGAGCCGGTGCCAGAGGTCGAAGGTTAAGACCGCCACCTCGGTGTCCGTGAGGAACTGGGGATAGAAGTGGCGCTGGCTCAAGTACTCGCTCACCGAAAAATAGTTGGCGAAGTCGCCGTTGTGCACCAGGGCGGTGTTCAGGGCCGCAAAGGGATGAGCCCCGCCGGGGTGCCAGACCCGCCCCCGGGTGGGGTAGCGCTGGTGGGCGATCCAGACGTGGGCCTTGAAGTCCAGCAACTGATAATAGAGGGCCGCTTCCTCGGCGTAGCCCACGATCTTGATGATCATCATGTTGCGGCCCTGGGAGAGGACAAAGGCCTTCTTTTCCCCCAGGGAGGCGTAGTAGGCTTCATTGAGCTTGTAGCAGTTCTGGGCCACGAACTCGTCTTCCACCTTGCGCCAGGGGACGTCGTAGAGTTTGTGGCGCTGAATGAAGGACTGCAGGACGTCGGGTTTCACCCGAGACGAAGTACTGCCACACATCCGGGGGCTTGACCATGAGTCCCGGCAGATCGTGCCAGTTCTCAATGGTGGGCTGGCGCCGGGAGTGGTCCACCCGGAAGACCGCGGTGATGAACTGGGCCTCCACCTGGGCCCGGACCTCGGCGTCCAGGTAGGCGATCTGGATCAGGTAATCTTCATCCAGGATTTCCTGGGAAACCCCCAAGGCTTCGGGAACCAGCCCCACCGCGGCGATGCCGCCCCCCTTGCCGTTGCCCCGGTTGTGCATCTGTACCGAAGGCTGGAAGATGTGGCGGCCGGCCACCGGGATGTTGGCCGCGAACCCGGTGACCCCGCAGCCGCCTTCGTCCTCCCCTTTGATGATGCGGTCGGGGGGGAAAGGAGGCGTGAACTCCCGGCGGGTGTCGAGTAAGCGGAGGCCGGGGTGGGTAAGATTATTGGTATTTTCCATAGGGTTCACCCAGATAGTTCAAAGTTCAAAGTTCAAGGTTCAAAGTTCAAGGAAAAAAGATTCAGAATTTATTAAATTTGCTCCCCTTTTTATCAGAGGCTTTCAAGTATCGCAGAAACCCGGCGAGCAAGCGGGAGGCTTCGTCGGCCATTGCCATAAGCCGGTGAACCTGTTCCGACGATGTCAGGCCGGCATCCAAGGCGACATAGAGCAACGCCTTTACTTCGCCTACCGAACCTTTGGCCGTGGCCAGGAATTGTCGGAATTCCTTGTTGCCCTCGCGTTCAAAACCCTCGGCAATATAAGCCATGATAGACACTGAGGCCCGGCGGAGTTGGTCCCTCAGGGAAAAATCCGCGGCAATTTTGCCTTGGGCGGTAACTTCGTAAATGATTCTGGTAAGCTCCCGAGCTTTTTTCCAGGCTTCAATATCCTCAAAACGCTCGATTTTAGCCATCTTCTTAAGGTTCAAAGTTCAAGGTTCAAAGTTCAAAGTTATTAATTACGGCCAATCATTAGGAGATTCATCATGATCTCTAATTATTTCTAATTCTATTGATATAGCCTCATGAATACTACAGATAAAGTTTTCAATCGAATTCATGACTTCTGACAAGTGACTTAAGTTTATGAAATTTAAACTCTCCAGAGAATCTGTTCCATTCCTCCGAACTGGATATCTAAAGTCAGTTGCCAGAGGATCTACTTGGCAGAATTGACTAATATAATCGTCCATGGCCTCCAAGGGCTCTTTATCTCCTTCAGGCCATATTTTTGTTATAATAATTTTACAATCACTCCACAACTCATCAAGTTTATGGCATTTCGCATAATCTTTATTCATATATAAGAGTTGATAACCATCTTTAATTATCATTTTTAATTGTAATTCGAGATAGTGCCTATATAGAAAAATGATTGGAAAAACCAAAGTATCATGCTCATTATTGGTGTTCTTTACATGGTCTACTAACATATCGGCTGCATTTTTGTATCCAATTACATAGTTCACCCACATATCGTCTTTTAATGGATACAAACAAGCATTATGCCAATCACCAACTATTTCTTTGAATAACTGTTTACCTTTTTGAGGATATTCAAAAGAATTATTCTCCATTCTAATTACCTCGTTTTTACAAAAATATAGATGAAATCGTATGCAGCCGACTTTGAACCTTGAACCTTGAACCTTGAACTAAAAACTACACCACCCTTCTCAAATCGTCGTTCACCGGGCGGTCGAAGTAGTCCAGATGGGCCAGCACGTCGGTGCGCCCCACCAGCTCCCGGATGCTCCTGAGCCCCAAGCGCCGCAGAATCTCTTTCAGCTGCCAGGACCAGGAGTAGTACATATTGCTGATGCGGTTCATGCCCCAGGAGATGGTCATCAGGTCCGCCAGCTCCGGGTCGGTGGTGGCGATGCCCCGGGCGCAGCCCCGGCCGGACTCGCAGTTGTGGCAGCGCAGGCACTCCAGGGCCACCAGGTCCGCGGTGCCGATCTGCACCCCGTCGGCCCCCAGGGCGATGGCCTTGGCCACGTCGTAGGCGCTGCGGATGCCCCCGGAGGCAATCAGAGTGACCTGGTCCCGGATGCCTTCGGCCCGCAGGAACTGGTGCACTTTGGGGATGGCGTACTCCACGGGCATGGCGATATTTTTCTTGGCGATGTCCGGCGCCGCGCCGGTGCCGCCGTAGCTGCCGTCCAACTGCACCACGTGGGCCCCGGCGTAGTAGCTGCCCACGGCCACCATGTCCACGTCGGTGGGGGTGGAGACCTTCACGGACACCAGGGCCCGGGGGTTGATCTCCTTGATCCAGTCGATGTGCTTCTTGTGGTCCTCCACGGAATAGACGCTGTGGAAGGGGAAGGGGGAAAACAGGGCGCTGCCGGTGACGGATTCCCGCATACGGGCCACCGTGGGGGTCACCTTGTCCCCCAGCAGGTGCCCCCCCAGGCCGGGTTTGGCGCCCTGGGCGTACTTGAACTCCACCATGCGCACCCGCTGGATGGTCTCCTCCCGCACCCCGAAGAGCCCGGTGGCCACCTGGGTCACCATGGTATCGTCGTAAGGGTAGAGTTCCTCGGGGTAGCCGCCTTCCCCGGTGCTCACCAGGGTGTTGAAGCGCCTGGCGGCGTGGACCCGGGACAGGATGGTGTTGATGGAAACCGACCCGAAGGACATGCCGCCGCCGTACCAGGGCACCGAGAGCTTGATTTGGGGCCGGCCGTCGCCCCGGCGGTTGATCTCCAGGTCCAGGGAGATGTCGTCGTGGGTCAGCTTGAAATCCGGGCGGTGCTTGGGAAAGAGGAAGCGCAGCTTATCGAAGCCGCCCCCGGAGCCGCCGGTGCGGTACTCCAGGTCCGTGTAGGGTAGGTTGCCCCACTCGGCCTGCCACCAGGTGGCCAGGAGCAGGTCCGGGGTCCAGCGGGAATCCCCCAGGGTGCTGTAGACCGGGTGGATGCTGACCCGCAGGGCCTGGGCCGGGCAATGGTTGACGCAGTAGAATTCTTTTTCCTGGCAGGCCAGCCCCAGGCACAGGTGATTCTTGGGGCGCCTCAGGTAACTGCCGGCCTTGGTGTGGACGCCGTAGGGGCAAACCTCCACGCACTTGCCGCACTTGATGCACTTGGACTCGTCGCGCCACACCCGAAACTTGCTCAGCGCGGTGCGGAAGCGGTCCGGGGTGGGCACCGGCTGCCAGGGCTGGGGGGCTGATTCGAATGGAATGACTTTTTTGGGCTTGGCCATCGTTTTTATCGTTTTTGGTTTTTGGTTTTTAGTTAAAAGCCCTTAATACAACGTCGTGCTCATAGAAGTAAAATCAGCATTTCTGTAGGGGCGCAATTCATTGCGCCCTTGAGGGCGTGATAAATCACGCCCCTACATTACCTTTTTGACGGCAACTTGTTATAAGGCGAAGCTGCCAAGTTTTTATAAAATAAAGACCGTAATCTCTTGTCGTTTCTCTTTTTGGCATTTACCAAAAACGAAAAACGAAAAACCAAAAACGGTCTTTCTCGTTCTCATTCTCCCAAACGTCTCACTTCCCCGTCCGGCCGGGCGAACAGCGGGGCAAAGATTTCCCGGTCCAGGTCTTCCTTGAACATGGCCCGGCCCACTTCCCCCCGCAGGCGGCGCACCTCCCGCATGCCCATGGCCCCCAGGATCTCCAGGAGCTGGTTGTTCCAGGCGCCGATGAGGTTCACCATGCGCTGGGCCCCCCGCTTGACGTTGAGATGTTCCAGGTCCACGGGGCAGGGGTTATCGTTGCCGCACTGCTTGCACATGCGGCACTCCAGGGAGAGCAAGAGGGGGAGGTCGGCGATGACCCCGTCGGCGCCGCAGACAATGGCCTTGGCCACGTGCTCCGCCAGGGCGATGCCGCCGCCGGCCATTATCGTTACCGCGTCCCTCAGCTTTTCCTCCACCAGCCGCAAGTGGCAGCGGCGGATCAGGTCCTTCAGGTAGAGGTCCTGGACGCCGCCCAGCCCCCGGCCGTGGTCGGAGCCGGCCAGGTGCAGGACTTCCGCCCCCGCGACGCTCAAGGCCGCCACCCGGTCCGGAGCCGCCTCATTGGCCGGGACCTTGATCCAGACGATGAGCTGGGGGAAGCGCCGCTTCAGGGCCTCCAGCTGCCCCATGACTCCGGGGTGATCCGGAAGTTCCAGGGCGCGCAGCTGCGGCAGCAGAGGGTCGTGCGGGTCCGGGCCCTTGGTATAGAACGGCACCAGGGAGGACGCGGCCGCGGTCAGCTCCGCCGTGATACTCTCCCGGGAGATAATGGCCAGGGTGCCCAGGGATTGGGCCGCCTGGGCGATGATCTGGCGCAGCCGGGGCTTATCCACCCCCAGGGGCGGCTCCGAGAGCACCACCGGCAAGGGGAGTTCCAGCAGGGCAGGGGGCTCCTGGACCAGTTCGCCCCGGTCGTCAAAGGCCAGGAACATGGGCTTGCGGCCCAGGTCCAGGGTGGTGCTGATATATTCCCGGCCGTGGATGCCGTCCCGGGTGGGGCGGACGATTTCCGACATGTCCGTCCAGAGGGAATCGAAGCCCTCCCCCGCGAAAACGCCGCCGTAGCCGGCCCCGGATACCGGGATCTTGCCGGTTTCGGCCTGGTACCAGGTGGTGGCGATGATCTCCGGGGTCCAGTAGGCGTCGCCCAGCTGGCGGTAGAAGGGGTTCATGGCCTTGAAGATCAGACCCCGGGGGCACCCCTGGACGCAGCGGTAGCAGTCCCGGCACATCGCGTCGATGGTGTCCACGAACTGGGTGCGGTCGAAGTCCCGTTTGCGGTAGGCGTCCACCGGGCACATCTCTTTGACGCAGCGGGTGCACCTGAGGCACCCTTCGTTCCAATCTATGACCGTGCTCTTGGCCAGGGGGGTGAACCGGGGCGGGACCCGGCGCACGCTAATATGGTACTTGGCCGGCATTGATTCCTCCAAACTCCCTCAATCTACTTAACTATCTTTCAGCTCCTAAAATTCCCAGGGCGAAAAGGGGAAAAGGAAAAAACGATTCGTCAAATCCGTTGGTATTTCGACTTTTGTCTTTAATTTTAACCCCTTTATCCTTTTGCCCTTTTTACCTTTTCACCCTTCTCTTTCAGCGGGCTCGGCCCCAGGGCCGCCAGCCGGGCCTTGATTTCAGTCAGGACGGCCGCCAGCCCGGCAGCGTCGCCCGGGGTCACCAGGGACCGGTCCAACCGGTCCGGCTCCAGGCCGATTTCTTTCAGATAACGCCGGGTGTAGGCCACCCGGCTGCCCTCCCGGGCGCTGCCTTCGCTGTAGCGGCAGAGATCCTCGGGGCAGCCGATGACCCAAACCAGGTCCACATTGGCGGCCAGGGTCCGGAGGAGTTGGAAGGCCTCCACCTTGCTGCTGCACGGCTCGGGAATCACCTGCACCCTGACGCCGCTTTTGCCGAAGCCGGTCCTGAGCGTCTCCGGGTCCGGCACCGCTTGCTGACAGGCATAAATCACCACTTCCATAGTCATAGACCTTACGCCTCAAAAAGCCGGCAAGCGCCGGCCCGGGGAAATTTAAGCCAGGGGAAACCCCTGGCTGCCTTTGGTCGAAATTTCTTCCAGACTATCTAAATTATGCCATTCCGGACCAATCCTGGCAAGCACTTAGCCGGTTCAGACGTAATTAAATATTATATAGCTTAAGCTGATTTACTCAAGGATTTAGTGAGACCCTTGCGCTCATCGATGTCCCCGGGGTACATCACGGCTTCGTGGCCCCGCTCCCGGGTGCGGATGCGGATCACTTCGTCCACCGGGTATACGAAGATGAGACCGTCGCCGGTCTCTCCGGTGTAAGCGGACTTGAGGATGGCCTCGATGGTCTCCTCCAGGTTGTGTTCGCTCAGGACGATGTTGACCTGGATCTTGGTGAGCATGTCCACCTGGTAGGTGCCCGAGCGGCCCACCAGGGTAACGCCCCCCTGGCGGCCGTGGCCCCGGATCTCAAAGGAGTTCAGGCCCACGATGCCGATTTCGTGCAGGGCGTCCTTGACGTCGTTGAACTTGTCTTCCCGGATGATGGCTTCGATCTTTTTTAGCATGGTATTAGCCCCATATCCTCTGGGTCTCTGCGCCTCGGTGGTGCAATCTTTTGCACCACCGGGACACTGAGGGCCCAGAGATTAAGAATACGCCCGCTCCCCGTGGCCGCTGATGTCCAGGCCCACTTCCTCTTCCATATTGGAGACCCGGAGCCCGATGCTCATATCCAGCAGTTTGGCCACCACATAGGTAACCCCGAAGGTGAAAACGATGGTCACCGCCACCGCCAGAAGTTGGATGGCCACCTGGGAGGGGTTGCCGTAGAACAGGCCGTTGGCGCCGCCGCTGTTGATCTCCACGGTGGCAAACAGGCCGGTGGCCACCATGCCCCAGGAACTGGCCATGCCGTGGCAGGCCCACACGTCCATGGATTCGTCCAGGTTGCGGTTTTGGCGGAACTTGATGGCGTAATAGCAGATGGGCGCGGCCACGGCGCCGATGACCATGGCGGCCATGGGAGAGACGAAGCCCGAGGCCGGGGTCACCGCGGCCAGGCCCACCACCGCGCCGGTGGCGATCCCCAGGGTGCTGGGGCGGCCGTCCAGCCAGCTCAAGAGCATCCAGACCAGGGCCGCGGTGGCCGCGGAGGTGTTGGTGGTCAGCAGGGCGTTCACCGCCACCCCGTTGGCCGCCAGGGCGCTGCCGGCGTTAAACCCGAACCAGCCCACCCACAGCAGTCCGGTGCCCAAAACGGTGAGGGTGATGTTGTGGGGCTCCATGGGGGATTTGCCGAAGCCCTTGCGGGGCCCGATAACCAGGGCGAAGGCCAGGGCGGAATAGCCCGCGGCGATGTGCACCACGGTGCCGCCGGCGAAATCCAGCGTCCCCAGGGCCCCCAGCCAGCCGCCCTTGCCCCAGACCCAGTGGCACAGAGGATCGTAAACCAGCGTCACCCAGATGAGGGAAAAGAGCAGGAAGGATTTAAAGCGCACCCGCTCCACGAAGGCGCCGGTGATCAGCGCCGGGGTGATCACCGCGAACATCATCTGAAACGCGGCGAAGAGCCCGTGGGGAATGGTTTTGGCGTAATCGGGGTTGGGCGCCGCCGCCACGCCGCTCAGTCCCAGGAAGTTCAAGCCGCCGATCAAGCCGCCGATGTCCGGCCCGAAAGCCAGGGAGTAGCCGTAGAGCACCCACTGGACCCCCACCAGGGCCATGAAGACATAGCTCAGGGTCAGGGTGGACAAAATGTTTTTCCGGCGCACCATGCCTCCATAGAAGAAGGCCAGGCCCGGAGTCATCATCAGCACCAGGGAGCAGCAAACCAGGAGCCAAGCGGTGTCGCCGGTGTTAAGGTTTCCCATGTTCCCACGTTTCTCCTTTACTTGCCCGTTAAAAGTTGGAGCCGCGTTGCCGCCCAGGCCGCCAACGCGCCAAATCATCGGCTGGAATGTAGGCCAATCCCCGGCCTACATTCCAGTACCGACCTTGCACAGAACTGCTATGGATTTGTCTTAAGCAGCTAGAGAATCGGGAGATAACGCTCGATCTCGTAAGTGCTCACATGGGTCCGGAACCGGTCCCATTCGATCTTCTTGTTTTCCAGGAACTTGTTGAAGATGTGCTCTCCCAGGGCCTCTTTCACCAGGGCGCTCTTTTCCACTTCGGCCACCGCCTCGGCCAGGCTGCCGGGCAATTCCTGAATCCCCAGGCGGCTGCGTTCGGCCTCGGAGAGATGATAAATGTCCACTTCCACCGGCTCCGCCAGGGGGTATTTGCCTTCGATACCCTTGAGGCCGGCGGCCAGCATCACCGCAAAGGCGAGATAGGGGTTGCAGGCCGGGTCGGGAGCCCGGTACTCGCAGCGGGTGGCCGCCTCTTTGCCCGGCTTGTACATGGGCACCCTTACCAGGGCGGAGCGGTTGCGCCGGGCCCAGGCGACATAGACCGGGGCTTCGTAGCCCGGCACCAGGCGCTTGTAGGAGTTGACCCACTGGCTGCAGATGCCGGTGATTTCCCGGGCATGCTTGAGCAAGCCGGCAATGTAATACTTGCCTTCGGCCGCCAGGTGATACTGATCCTTGGCATCGTAGAAGGCGTTTTTCTTGCCTTTGAACAGGGACTGGTGGGTATGCATGCCGCTGCCGTTGATGCCGAAGATGGGTTTGGGCATGAAGGTGGCATAGACCCCGTTCAGCATGGCAATGGCCTTCACCGTGGCCCGGAGGGTCATGGTCTTGTCGGCCATGGCCATGCCTTCGTCGTAGCGCATGTCGATTTCGTGCTGGGAGGCGGCCACTTCATGGTGGCTATACTCAATGCGCACCCCCATGCGCTCCAGACCGAAGATGGTGTGGCGCCTCAGATCATTGGCCATGTCCAGGGGCGGAGAGTCGAAATAGCCGCCCTCGTCCAGGATCTCGGTGCCGTTGCTGTCCTGGAAGTAAAAGTATTCCAGCTCCGGGCCCAGGTAGAGGGTGTAGCCCTTCTCCGCGGCCTTGGCCAGCATGCGCTTCAGGGCGTAGCGGGGGTCGCCGGGATAGGGGGAGCCGTCGGGCTGCAGGATATCGCAGAACATCCGGGCCACCGGCCGTTCCTCCGGCCGCCAGGGCAGGATCTGGAAGGTGGTGGGGTCCGGTTTGGCGATCATGTCGGACTCTTGAATGCGGGCAAATCCCTCAATGGAGGAACCGTCGAACCCCATGCCTTCGGTCATGGCCTCTTCCAGTTCGGAAGGGCGGATGGAAAAGCTTTTCAACACTCCCAGGATGTCTGAGAACCAGATCTGGATGAAGCTGACCTCTTTGTCCTTGACTATCCTGAAAACGTCTTCCACGGTTTGACAGGTACAGTGCACGTTAGTCCTCCTGGGTTTAATTTATAATGCGAGAAGCAAAGAATATACCAACTAATTTCTCAAGTAAAATCAAAAAGTTAACCCTTAGTGCGTTTACATTATTGTAGTTTTGTGGTCGATTTTACCTACAAGTTTGTAAAGCCGTGACGCGCCTAGCCCTCCTTTCCGGGAGATGGTTTAACCTTAATCACTTAATCAGGAAAGCTCAATGGGGCGAGTTATTTTTCGGAAGAAACTCCCATCAGGCCGGCGAGGCTGCAGGGAGGGGCGGCCCGAAAGGACCGGCAGGGGAGGGGCCCAGGTTTACAAGCCATTTCAAAACCGATCTCGGCTTGCTGTAGCATGAACATGCCGACGGCGCCGGCGGGAATGCGGCCGTACTGGCTCAGGGGATAATCCCGGCGCAGCACCGCAGCCTCGGCGAAGTGCTCCAGATAGGCCTCTTTGCAGGTCCCGCTCTTCCCGGAGCGCACTTCTCTTCCAGCTTCCGGCCTTCGTTGGTGCCCACCATGGCCGCAGTCATGATGGAGCGGCCCATGCACACCAGTTTGACGTAGGGAGAGCCCAGGGCCAGGGCCTTTGAAGACGTGGTCTTCCAGGGACAGTCCGCCGGCAATGGCGCAGTCGGGGACAAACTCGCCCTTTCTGGGCCAGGTGGTTAGAGGTATTCGTAGAGCAGGGACTCGAGATAGACCGTGGGGATGCCCCATTCGTTCATCATGCGCCAGGGGCTCATGCCGGTGCCGCCGCCGGCCCCGTCCACGGTGAGGAGGTCGATCTTGGCCTGGGAGGCGAACTTCACGCCCGGGCCAGGTCCGCGGGCCGGTAGGCCCCGGTCTTCAGGGACACCCGCTTGGCGCCCACGGCCGCGCAGGTGCTCGATGGTCTTGTAGAAATCATCTTCGTCCACCATGCCCAGGCGGGAGTGGCGCTCGAATTCTTGGATGCCCTTGGCCTGGTAACGCTCTTCGGTGGCATGGCGTCGGTGGGGTCGGGCAGCGACGATGTAGCCCCGGTTCCTGGAGCAGCTGGGCCCGCTCCAGGGTGTGGAGCTTGACTTCGCCGCCGATGTTCTTGGCGCCCTGGCCCCACTTGAGTTCGAAGAACTCCACGCCCAGCTTTTCGATGACGTATTCCGGCACCCCCAGGCGGCTGTCTTCGACGTTGGCCTGGACAATGATGTCGCCTTTGCCGTTGTACCAGTTCTTGAAGATCTTGACCCGGCGCTCCATCTCCGGGGAGCGGATCACCGGCCGCTTCTTGATCTCGGCATTGGGGTCCATGCCGCAGACGTTTTCGCCGCAGACGATGATGATGCCGCTGATGGCCGCGCCGATGGCCATGGACTCCCAGTGCACCCGGGCGATCTCCGTGGAGCCCAGGGCCCCGGTGAAGGCCGGGAAAGCGAGTTTGACCTTGTCTTTGACGCCGATTTCTTGCAGAGACGTCCACCGCTGGGGAAAATGGCCACGTCCGAGTCGGCCTTGCACACCCACTGCGCCGACGCAAGTCCCGTGGATATTAAGGTAGGAGAAATCCACGGGATAGTCTTTATCGCCCCGGCGGTTGAACTTACCAGATTCGAGATGGGAAATAATCACCCCCCTTTGAAAAAGGGGGGCAGGGGGGATTTACATAATCTCCTGAAATCCCCCTAAATCCCCCTTTTCCAAAGGGGGACTTAAAACCTTCCGCTCCCAACTTGTCCTGGTTGGAGAAATATCCATAACCTTGAGACAGGTTTTAAAATAGGTTGGAGTAATCTGTATAACCTTGAGGAGCATTTGAAAATAGGTCTAAGATCCCCTGCCCTACCCGAGGTCTTAATGGAAATGAGGGTGCGGCCGCGGAGGGAAAAAGCCCGGGGGAACCAGGTTGCCCCGGGGCCGGCCGGGTCCTCAGGCCGCCCGGAAGCGCCGGGCTTCGATGCTGTATTGCTTGATCTTGTAGCCCAGGATCCTGAGGCTGGTGTCCAGCAGGTGGGCGGCCTTGCTCTGATTGCCCCGGGTCTGGCGCAGGGCCTCGGTGATGAGCTCTTTTTCCAGATGCTCCACCTGGGCCGTGAGGCCCCGGCGGTCGCCCCCCGGCTCCATGCGCTGCAGGGTGGGGGGCAGGTGCACGCTCAAGATGGTGTCCTCGTCGCACACCAGGACGGCCCGTTCGATGATGTTTTCCAGCTCCCGGACGTTCCCGGGCCAGGGATATTGCATCAGGAGGTCCAGGGCCGGGGCCGACAGACGCGTCACCGGTTTCTGGTGCTCGGCGGCGTACTTGTTGAGGAAGTGCTCGGCCAGCGAGGGGATGTCCGCCATGCGCTCCCTCAGGGGCGGCAGATAAATGGGGAAGACGTTGAGGCGGTAGTAGAGGTCTTCCCGGAAGGCGCCATTGGCCACGGCCTGCTCCAGGTCCCGGTGGGTGGCGGCCAGGAGGCGCACGTCGGCCTTCAGGGTGGAGGTGCCGCCCAGGCGGGTGTACTCCCGCTCCTGGATGACCCGCAGGATTTTTAGCTGCACGTTGGGGCTGAGATCGCCGATTTCGTCCAGGAAGATGGTGCCGCCCTGGGCCAGTTCGAAGCGTCCCTGCTTGCGTTGCAGGGCCCCGGTGAAGGCCCCCCGTTCGTGGCCGAAGAGCTCGGACTCCACCAGGGTTTCCGGCAGCGCCGCCAGGTTGACCTTGATGAAGGGTTTGTCGGCCCGGAGGCTGTTATAGTGCAGGGCCGAAGCCACCAACTCCTTGCCGGTGCCCGATTCGCCCCGGATGAGGATGGTGGCGTTGCTCTTGGCCACCCGCTCCATCATCTCGAAGACCTGGCGCATGCGCCCGGAAGTGCCGATGATGTTGCCCACCTGGTAGCGCTCCTGGAGCTGGCCTTTCAGCTTCAGGTTTTCCACCTTCAGGCGGTCCTTTTCCCGGTCGATGAGCAAGAGGTTGTTCACCGACTGGGCGATGATGGAGGCGATGATGGTGAGGAGCCTCAGGTCGTGGTCCAGGTCCAGGTCCCGGTGCAGGCGGTCCACCGACAGGGCCCCGATGGTCTTGTGGTTAAACTTGATGGGCACGCACAGGAACGACAATTCGTCTTTCTCCCGGGTGCCCCGGGAGCGGGTGCGGTTCAAAAACAAGGGTTCCTGGGTTACCACCGGGACCACCGCGGGCTCGCCGGTCTCCACCACCCGGCCGGTGATGCCTTCCCCCAGCTTGTAGCGGCCCCGTTTGCGCGCCTCCGCGGTGAGGCCGTGGGCCACCTCGATTTGCAGCTCCGAGGTCTCCGGGTTTAAGATGGTGACGGTGCCCCGGCGCATGCCCATGCTCTGGGCCAGGATTTGCAGAATCCGCTGCAGGCTCCGGGGCAGGGGCCCCAGGGTGCCCAGGGTTTCGGTAATTTCGTATAACAGAGCCAACTCATCCATAGGCCACCTTATCGATTAGCCGGTTGTGAACAGACTCCAACTGGCGCCAATTGATCCTGCCGGGTCGAGGAAGCTTTCCTTAAGGATTAAAAGGTGTTAAGGAAAGCACCCGGGCCCCTGAGACCCTATTTTTAAAATAATATGCCAATTTCGTATAATCTGCAAGAAAAATGATGACATTGTTTTACGAAAATGTGAGCAGGCTGCGGTGGCTGGCGAAATTGCCGGGGAAAATCTCCGGGGTTCTCCTTGACAGTAGCCAATTTTTTAGCTATTTTTAGATAGTTGAGGGAAGGGCGCGGGGGTAGGTCTGTTGCTCGCCCAAGCGGAACCTTCTCCAGGCATTCCCGGCAACCTGGGTGGGAACCTGGTGCAAAACACCTTTTTCTATCGGACCGGCCACGCCTTCTTGGCCCTCCTTGATTACCTGGGGGAGCTGAGTCTCTTCTTTTGGGACGCCTGTCGCAGCCTGCCCCACCCTCCCTGGTTCATCCGGGAAGTCGTCGCCCAGATGTATCACCTGGGGGTGAGAACCTTTTCCCTGGTGGCGGTGGCTTCCTTTGCGGTGGGTCTGGTCCTGGCCATGCAGGGCATCAATGTCTTGAGCCTGTTCGGCGCCACCAACTACATCTCCACCAGTGTGGCTTTCACTTTTTTCCGGGGGTTGGGCCCGCTGCTCACCGGCATCATGCTGGCCTCCCGGGGGGGCTCCGGCATAGGGGCCGAGTTGGGCTCCATGCGGGTCACCAACCAGATCGACGCCCTCACCGTGTCCGCGGTGAACCCCATGAAATATCTGGTGGTGACCCGCATCCTGGCCTGCATGTTGGTGGCGCCCCTCCTGGCGGTAGCCGCCAACCTCATAGGCATTCTGGGCGGCATGGTCATCGGCGTGGTGCAGGTGGGCATGACCCCCATGTACTACTACACCCTGACCATCAAGTATTTGACTCTCCGGGACGTTCTCCCGGGGATCGGTAAGACTTCGGTTTTCGGCATGATTGTGGGAACCGTGTCTTGCTTTCACGGCTACACCACCCGACACGGTACCTTTGGCGTGGGACAATCCACCAAGGCCGCAGTGGTGACTTCCATTTTCTTTATATTGATCGCCGATGTCATCCTCACCAAACTCACCCTCATCCTCTGGCCGTAAGCCACCGCAGGAGACCGGACGGCGAGACCCGGCCGCCAAAAAACCCCTGATATCGTTTCGGGGGATCCACAAGGCCTTTGACGGCAATGGGGTCCTCAGCGGGGTGGACCTGGACATCTTTCCCGGAGAGACCCAGGTGATCCTGGGACGCAGCGGTTCCGGCAAGACGGTGTTGACCAGCATGCTGGTGGGCCTCAACCTTCCCGATACCGGCAGCATTATGGTAGAAGGGGTCGAGTTGACCAAGTTTACTACTGATGCCGATTGGCAGGACTTGCGCCTGAGGACCGGGTATCTCTTCCAGGGCTCGGCCCTGTACGATTCCATGACGGTGGGGGAAAACATCGCCTTTCCCATGGTGCAGCACACCGATTGGGGCGAGGAAGAAATCAGGCGCCGGGTACGGGAGAAACTGGCCCAGGTGGACCTGGAAGGTATCGAGGACATGGAGCCGTCCGAACTCTCGGGGGGGATGCTGCGCCGGGTGGCCCTGGCCCGCAGCCTGGCCCTGGACCCGGAAATCATCATCTATGACGAACCCACCGCCGGCCTGGACCCCATCACCGGTGACGAAATCAGCCGGTTGATTCGCCATCTACAGGGCGCTCTGAAGGTTACCTCCATCGTGGTCTCCCATGACCTCAGGCTGACGGAGTTGGTGGCTGACCATATAGCCTTGATCTATGAAGGTCTATGGGGGTTCCTGGGGACTTTTAAGGAGTTTCTGCAATCAACCCATCCGGAGGTGCTCCGCTTTCTCCACCGGGCGCCCCAGGAGGATGCTTCCTGATGACTTCACGTCGGTATGAAACCATTGTGGGCATTTTTGTGGCGGGGTCCATCATCGCCTTGTTCATCATGGTGCTGATCATTGCCCAACAGGAAGGTCTCTTTCAGGAATACGTGGAGTATCGGGCGGTGTTCAAAAATGTCAGCGGCCTCAAGGTGGGCTCCGAGGTGCATATCGCCGGGGTGACTGTAGGCAACGTCACGGCTATCACCATCAATCCCAACGGCACCATCGTAGTGCAGTTCAAGGTGGTGAGGAAATACAGCGAGCAGATCCGGTGGGATACCGAGGCCTCCATCGGCTTCATGGGCCTCCTGGGAGACAAAAGTCTGGACCTCACCGCCGGTTCCCCGGAAAAGCCGCCGATTCCCCCGGAAGGGTTCGTGGCCGCGGTGGAACCCCTGGATATCACGCAGCTTCTGGCCAAGGCCGGCCCCAGCCTGGAGGACTTGCAAAAAATCCTCCACAATTTGGCCACCGTCATCGGCGGGCTGGGGGAACCGGGGAGCGATCTCACCAAAATTCTGAAGGAACTCCGGCAGATCGTGACTAAGGTCAACGAAGGGAAAGGCACCCTGGGGCTGCTCATCAATGACCCCACCCTTTATAAAGAGGCCACCGGGACCATGGTCGGCGCCAGGAAGATCGTGGGCGATTTGGAGCAAGGAGTCTTGGGCGCCGGCCGCGTTCTTTCCATCGGGGCTGAATTTGATTTCGGCCGGGATGCCGCCGAAGGAGACCTTGCGACCGTCCGAGCATTCGAACCAGCTTTTGTCATTGTCGCCCGCCGTCAGATAGGCCAGAGCGCCATCCGGGTGTGGTCCGGACCGAGAAGATGAGAAGATGAGACCCGAACGTCTTCCCCTTGAATTTGACGACCTGCCGGCCTTGCTGATCGACTCTGTCGTCGCGGACGCGTCCTCGGGGGGCGGGGAGGAGTGTACGACGCGCAGTCGCGGTTTTTCCTGGGAAGAATCCGTCCGGCCGCGTAGGCCGTG
Organism: uncultured delta proteobacterium; assembly: GCA_963790655.1. Classification (GTDB taxonomy): domain Bacteria; phylum Desulfobacterota; class Desulfobaccia; order Desulfobaccales; family 0-14-0-80-60-11; genus DASWLF01. Next base: position 155,018 of record CAWBPT010000014.1, read on the forward strand.
GCCATCGTTTCCTTGATCCCGGTGAACGGGCCGGTCCTTTTTCCGTCGCGGACGACGAAGAACGGGCCTTTATTGTCTTTGGCCATCGTCGTGACGAGGACGATATCGGCCGCGCCCGCCGCGATCGCGATCGTGCTTTCAGCGCGCATGATCGTTTCGCCCGGCTGGAGAGAGTATAGGACTTTCCGCGTTGTTTCTGGGCCAGGGCGGACGAAGCCAGTCCGGCCAGGACCATGGAGCGCGATACGGGCGGATACGGGGAACGGGGTTCTTTTCATTATGGATTTCCTTTCTTATGCGAGTAGTCATTGTCCGGAAAATCCAGCCCCCTGTCAATACGCAGTGTTCGTACCCTTTCATCATCCGGTCAAAATAAAAGGGAATAATGCGGACTTATTTGCTAAAATAGAAAACTTGGCGGATTCTGGATCCGCCTGAAAATTCCTTGCCAAAGAGGAGATCAATCATGGGGATTTTCCATCATTCCATCGCGTTCCCATCAACATCCTCCTATCGTCGCGCATGGCGAATTTTAAAAGCCCTGTTGGTTATCGCCGTCGCCGCGGGACTAGCGGGGTGGCCGTGACCAACTACACACTCTCCCAACGCGTGTCCGACTCGCCGCGGAATCCGTGGAAACCGCCGGCGGCGCTCTCGCCGCGACTGGCGGAGCAACCCGCGCCGAAAATCCCGGCCCGAGCTTCAATCCTCCAAACAGGGTTTGACTCTGGAGAATCTCGTGGATATCGGGCTGACCAACAACCCCCAAACTCGCCTGGCCTGGAATGCGGCCCGGTCCGCGGCGGCCGCCCTCGGACCGGCGCAAAGCCCTATTTTCCCAGGATCGAAGCCACGGCGAGCGCGGCCCGCAAAAAGCGGGGTTCGCCGGAGGGAAGTTCATCTTCGACACAGAAACCTGAACCCCCCGGCCAGTCTGACGGCTCCTATTTGATTTCGGCGGGAGAAAGGCGGCCACGGAAGCGGCCCGCCGGACACTGCCCGCGGCCAATTGGACGCAGAACGCGGCCATCCAAAACGTCATCCTCCAAGTCGAAAAATCGTATTACCAGTATCTCGCCGCCAAAGCCCTTCTCAAAGCCCAGGACGCCAGCCTGAAGGGGGCCAAGCGAACCACGACGCGGCCAACGACCGCCGCGAAGCCGGGGTCGCGACCGTCGCCGACGTCCTCCAGGCCAAGACGGCGCTTTCGAGCACCGAGCTCAATCTCGTGACCGCGCAAGGATTGTTCCAGACGCTCCACGGGGCGCTGGCCAACGCCCTCGGCCTGTCCGCGAACGCCGACTTCGAAGTCGCCGACGAGATGGCCGACACCATCCCTCTCGACGAGTGTCGGATCAAGTGGACGCCTGCATCAAGGAAACGGAGCCGAAGCGGCCCGACCTGGCCGCGGCCCGGGCCGTCGCCATCCGGGCCGAGGCCCAACTGGAAAACCCAATCCGACCTCTTGCCCAATTTCACGCTCAACAGCAACTAGGGCCGCGTCTCTTACAGCGGCCAGCCCATTTCGAACGAGCAGTTCACCATCGCCGTTCTCCTGGATATCCCCATTTTTCCGGCTTTCAGCGCGACTATCAACTTCTTCAAGCGCGCGGCGGACGCCGAGACGGCCGGCGCTCAAATGGAGAAGCTCGAGCAGGACATCGCCCTCCAGGTATGGACGAGTTTTTATGGGGTGAAGAATCGGAGCAAAAAATCAAAACCGCCCAGGACCTCCTGGCCAGCGCCGAAAAATCCTACGAAGTGGCTCTGGCGAGATACAAAGAAGGCGTCGGGAGCATTCTGGACCTCCTGACCGCCCAAAGCGTCCTGGAGAACGGGCGCGGTCAGGACATCCAGGCCCGGACGGAATGGTTCCTGTCGCTCGTCCAGTTCACGCACGATACCGGGACTTTGGGCGCGCCCGGGACAGCGTCGAATCCGGGCTTTTGACGGGCCCGAAAAGGAGAACACGAACATGAGATCCCGAGAAAAAAGTCAAAAGCCCGCGATCATCGGCCTGGTCGGGATGTCCGTTCTCATCCCGTCGGCCTGCTTCCTCCTCGTCCAATAACGGCGGTCGGCCGGCCGCCGGAGGGGGACCGGCCGTGCTCATCGTCGCGGCCGAAGCCGTCCAAAAGGACGTCCCCATCCAGATCAAAGCGATCGGAGAAGTCGAAGCCTATTCGACCGTCGCCGTGAAGGCGCAGGTCACCGGGGAAATCACCGCCGTCTATTTCCAGGAAGGCCAGGACGTGAAACAAGGGGACCTTCTCTTCACGATCGACCCGCGGCCTTATGATATCGCCCTAAAACAGGCTCAAGCGCTCCTCGAAAAGGACCAGCCCAGCTCAAGGAGGCGGAAGCGGACGCTCAAAGGTACAAGGATCTCGTCGCGAAAGAATATGTGACCCGCGAGCAAAACGACAAAATTCTCGTCTAATCGAGACGTCTTCGTCGGCCGCGATCAAGGCGGATGAAGCCAACGTAGCCAACGCCCGGCTCCAGCTCGAGCGCTGCACGGTCCGTTCGCCGATCGACGGCCGGACGGGAAGCCTGCTCATTTATCGGGGAAACCTCATCCGCGCCACGGACGCCTCTCCCGCCCTGGTCATCAATCAAATCGCGCCCATCCGCGTCGTCTTCTCCGTTCCCGAACAGAACCTGCCCCGGATCAGGGACTACTGGAACGAAGGGAGAATTGAAGACCGAAGTCATTCTCGGAGACGGTGCGCCCGCGCGGGGGCGCTGACGTTCATCGACAACGCTATTGACCCGACGACGGGGAGATCATGCTCAAAGGCGACGTTTGCCAACCAGGACCGTCGGCTCTGGCCGGGCCAGTTCGTCAACGTCGTCTTGACCCTGACCGACGCAGAAAAACGCCGTGGTCGTCCCGTCGCAGGCCGTCCAGACCGGACAGAGCGGCCCTACCTGTTCGTCGTCAAGGACGACATGACCGTCGAGATGAGGCGTCCGAAAGTCGACCGTATCGTCGGCGGCGAGGCCGTGATCGCCGACGGCGTCAAGCCGGGCGAGAAAGTCGTCACGGACGGCCAGCTCCAGCTCGTTCCGGGGGCCCGGGTCCAGCTCAAACAGGCGATAGGAGGAACGCCCCGATGAATTTTTCAGAGATCTTCGTCCGCCGCCCGGTCATGACGACGCTGGTCATGTCCGGCATCCTCATATTCGGCATCCTGGGCTACCGTCTCCTCCCGGTGAGCGACCTTCCCAACGTCGATTTCCCCACGATCCAGGTCACCGCCGGCCTTCCCGGCGCCAGCCCCGAGACGATGGCTTCTTCGGTCGCCACGCCGCTCGAGAAGCAGTTTTCGACGATCGCCGGCCTCGACTCGATGACCTCGACCAACATGCTGGGCGTGACCCAGATCACGCTTCAGTTCGCCCTGAGCCGGAACCTCGATGCCGCGGCCCAGGACGTCCAGGGCGCCATTTCGCGGACTATGCGCCAGTTGCCGCCGCAGATGCCCGCGCCGCCGTACTATCAAAAGGTCAACCCGGCCGACCAGCCGATCCTCTTCATGCTGCTCACCTCGCCGACGCTGCCCCTCTCAGCCCTCGACGAATACGCCCAGACGATGATGGCCCAGCGGATCTCGATGGTCGACGGTGTCGCCCAGGTTCAAGTCTACGGATCGCAAACGTACGCCGTCCGGGTCCAGCTCGACCCCGACGCGTTGGCGTCGCGGGGCGTCGGCATCGACGATGTCGCGCTCGGCCATCCAGTCGAGCAACGTGAACATGCCGACGGGGATGCTCTACGGGCCTTACCAGGCCTTCACGATCGAATCATCGGGCCAGCTGACGAGCGCGCCGGCCTACCGCGAGCTCATCGTGACCTACCGTAAAGGCTCCCCGGTCCGATTGAAAGATCTGGGCCGGGTGCTCGACAGCGTCCAGAACGACAAGGTCGCGGCGTGGATGTACCGGGGCCAGGCGGAACAGCGGGCGATCATGCTCGCCATCCAACGCCAGCCGGGAACGAACACGGTCGCGGTAACGACGGCGGTCAAGCAGCTATTGCCGGGGTTCCGGTCCCAGCTCCCGGCATCGGTCGACTTC
>CAWBPT010000015.1:0-524322 GCA_963790655.1 uncultured delta proteobacterium
TTCTTTGTTTTGATGATATGTGTACAACGAGAAGGTTACGATTTAATATTTTTTATGTTAAAAGTCTGTTAATTTTGCCAAAACCCCAGCCCATCAAGTATATTCCCCTCATCCTCAGAGAGCCTTTTGTGCGGAAAACCCTTCCCAAAATATCCGGGGTATGTCAAACTAATGTCGGCGGCGCATCCATGCTGCCGGCCTGTTAACACCTCATGATTATTAGTCTTCTGGATTCCGAATGCTTTTAGTTTCATCGACCCTACAATCAATAAAGGAAGGAGTGTAATGAAAAAAACCTATATTTTGGATACTAACGTTCTTTTGCACGATCCGGAGTCCTTATTCTCGTTCGAAGACAACTCTATTGTTTTGCCGCTTTCGGTTATTGAGGAACTGGATCGGATCAAGAAAAGGGGAGATGAGGTTGGCAGAAATGCCCGGGACGCGTCGAGAAAGTTAGATGATTTGAGGCCGCTGGGGCGTTTGTCCGAAGGGGTGGAACTCCCCAGTGGCGGCTCCATTAGAATTGAATTAAATGGCCATAAAACCTACGATCTTTTAGACGGGGTCGATCTTAACAATATTGATAATAGAATCCTGGCCTTGGCCTATCACCTGATGCACAGTGAGAATCATCCGGTGGTCCTGGTTACCAAAGATCTGAACCTGAGAATCAAAGCCGATGTTTTAGGGATTTCGACTGAGGATTTTTATAGCGATAAGGTTGACTACCACAAATTATATAACGGAGTCCGTGAAATATATCTTTCTCAAGCAGAGATAGACCAGTTTTATCAAGACGGCTTCCTTGCTTTCGGCCAGGATCATCTTAATCCCAATCAATTTTGTGTCCTCAAGTTCAGTGAAAACCCGTCAAAATCAGCTTTAGCCCGGTACTCCGACCATAGACTTAACAAACTCTCTTATGACGGAAAAACTGTTTATGGCATAAAATCTCTGAACAAGGAACAGAAATTCGCCCTGGATTTGCTCCTGGATGATAACGTCAGAATTGTTACTTTAGTCGGCAAGGCCGGCACCGGTAAAACCATCTTGGCGCTGGCTGCGGGTTTAGAGAGAGTCTTCGAGGATAGCGGCAAATATAACCGATTGCTTATCACCAGGCCCATCGTGCCTCTGGGCAACGACCTGGGATATCTTCCCGGCGATAAAGAAGACAAGATCCGACCCTGGATGGCGCCTATTTATGACAATTTGGAGTATCTGTGTAACGAGCATATTCGCCCGAATGGCTGCACCGAATATCTACTTGCCAATGGGAAGATCGAATTGGAGGCTTTGACTTATATCCGGGGGAGAAGTATCCCTCGCCAGTTCATTATTTGTGACGAAAGCCAGAATCTCAGTCCCCACGTCATAAAAACCATTCTTACCCGGGTCGGCCGGGGGAGTAAAATTGTGTTCACCGGTGACCCGGAGCAGATCGACCATCCTTATCTCGATGCGTCTTCAAACGGCTTAAGCTATTTGGTGGAAAGAATTAAAGAAGAAAACATCTCGGGGCATATCACCCTAATAAAGGGGGAAAGGTCAGGCGTAGCAGAATTAGGCGCCAGATTATTATAAATTTGCAGTTGTCAAATAACCCGACTTAATCTCTGCCTCTCGTAATTTCCTCACTCTGAACCTTCTCGCCAGTTTCATCCGCCCTTTTTCTTTAACCATCGAATATCGATATATATCGCAGCCTTATCATTGTGGGCGGTGAAATTATAATTATATATAAAGCTACCTAATTCAGCTTTGTCTGGATTTAGGCTGAATTTTATCCGTCCCGGGTGAAACGGGTAATTGAAAAGGGGTAAGGACGTGGAGGGAATCGAAGTGATTCATTCCCGGCCGGGCCAGATCAGCCTGGCCATAACCAGGGTGAAAGACAATCAGACGCTGGCCCAGGAGTTGGAGGACCGTTTTTCAGCCATAGGGGGGATTCACCAGGTAGAGGCGGACGCCGCCCGGGGCACCGTATCGATTGCCTATGACCGACGGGAATTGTCCTCCCTCCGTTCTCTGCTGCACCTGAAGGAGGCGTTTTCCTCCTTTTTCCCTGAAATTAATCCTTTCAAACTGGCGGCCTGGCTGAGCCAGAATCTTTGATCTCATTACCTTTAAACCAAGCCACTGGGGGCGCACGCCTGGGTTCGCTGGCGGGAAGGCACTCATGAGCTTGCGAGAGATGTCACAATGATTATTTTTGTAACCAAAATATTTTTTGGAGGTCAGTATGTCCCCCCAGGAAACCAAGGAGAGTAAAGGCATTGGAGAAATGCTGGGCGAGGCCGGTGCCACGGTGAAAGAGGGAGTCGTCGGCAGCCTCAAAGGGCTGAATGAGATTGAAGCCCAAATCGTCAGTCTGGCGAGAAACACTGTCACCGACGTCCTTAAAAGCACCGGCGCCGTGGCCAACGAGACCATTAATGTCAGCAAGGACGTCTTTAAAGGGGCGATTAAAGCCACCGAAGAAGTGGGCACCGGCCTGCTGGTGACCACCAAGGATGTGGCCAAGGGCATTCTCCTGGGCGTCGCCGATGTGGGCGGGGACGTGGAGAAGGCCGCCGGCCAACTGGTAAAAGGCGCGGTTAAGGGCGCGGCCGACGTGGGCAGCGATGTGGCCTTGGTGGCCAAAAGTGCGGTAACCGGAGTCATCGAAGCTACCTGCGAGCTAGGCGGTAATGTGGGCGGGGCAGCCAAGGCGGCGGTGGGCGGCGCCATCGAAGCCGCGGGCACCCTGGGGCAGTCGGCGGTCAAGGCCGTCAGTGACATCCTGGTGGGCGCGGTGGCTGGCGTCAAGGAAGTGGTTTGCGCCGCGATGCCGAAGCCCAAGGCCCCCGAAACTGCTTCTGAGCCCAAACCGGTTACCGAGCCGACTCCGGAAAAGAAGACCTCCCGGACTAAATGGGAGCCTCCGGCAGAATAGCCGAGGAATCCGCTAATAGATTAATTCCTGTTGATTTAGCCGAGGTTATCAAGGCCAGATGGTCCAGGCGATTCACACCGCAGTGGCGGGACGGGTGAGGTTTAGGGTTGAGGGCCTGTACCGCTCGAAATCCCTCGAAAAGCTGCTCGAGTACAAGCTGGCGCGGCTGGCGGACATTAGCCATGCCTCAGCGAACTCGTTAACGGGCAATCTCCTGGTATGCTTTAATTCTGGTAACACCCCCCAAACTATTGCCTCCCTGATCCAAGGGATCATCTCGGAGTACCAGAGCCAACCCCAAGTTCCCGCCCTTGCGGGCCCCGCCGCCAGGCAGCCCCAAGATTACTCCGGGGAGAAAGATCAAGCCACCGTTTATGATAAGTTCAAGAACCTCTTCTCTTATGTGGAAGGGCAACAGGCGGAACCCTGGCACCAGTTGGAAGCCGAGGCGGTGATTGATAGATGGCAGACTTCCAGGGAAACGGGGTTATCCTTAAAGACCGTCCAGAAAAATCGCCAGAAATACGGGACCAATATCCTGCCGGAGGCTGAGCCGCGTTCCGGCTGGGAGATCTTTTCCGACCAGTTCAAATCCCTGCCGGTGGCCCTACTGGGAGTTGCCGCGGGTCTTTCCGTCGTTACCGGGGGAATGGTAGACGCCGTCCTCATTATGGGCGTGGTAGTCGCCAATGCCTTCATCGGCTATAAAACCGAAAGCGAGTCCGAAAAGACCATTCGCTCCCTGCAAACCCTGGTGCGGCCCTCCGCCCTGGTCATCCGGGAAGGGCGGCTGGACGAAATTCCTTCCGAAGAAGTGACCCTGGGAGATCTTCTGGTGCTGCGCCCCGGCAGTTATGTGGCGGCAGACGGGCGGCTGGTGGCGGCCACCCACATGTGCGTGGATGAGTCGGCTCTGACCGGGGAGAGCATGCCCGCGGTCAAGAATACCAGCGTTCTGGACCGCCAGAATCTCCCCCTGGGAGATCGGGTCAATATGGTCTTCATGGGGACCCTGATCACCGGCGGCGAGGGCTTGGCCGTGGTGGTGGCCACCGGCAGTTACACGGAAATCGGTCTGATCCAGGCCCTCATCGGCGAAGCTGCCAGCCCGGAGACCCCCCTGGAAAGGCAGCTCGGCCAGCTGGGAGACCAGCTGGTCCTGCTATGCTGTGGCGTCTGCGGCGTGGTGTTTGTCATGGGCTTCATGTGGGGCTTCGGTTGGCTGGAGATGCTGCGCACTTCCATCTGCCTGGCGGCGGCCGCAGTGCCGGAGGGCTTGCCCGCCGCAGCCACCACCACCCTGGCCCTGGGCATTCGGGACATGCGCAAGCACCATGTGTTGATCCGCCATTTGAACGCGGTGGAAACCTTGGGGTCGGTGCAGACCGTTTGCCTGGATAAAACCGGGACCATTACCCGCAATCAGATGTCCGTTCTCCAGATATTCACCGGCATGAAAACCATCAAGGTGGCGGAGGATAAATTTTGGGGGCCTCAAGGGCCTATTCCCCCCTTCGCCTGTGAGGAATTGGAGCAGCTCCTCCAGGTATCCGTGCTGTGCAATGAAACCGAAGTCTATCGGGAAGGAGGGGATTACGTTCTCCGGGGGACCCCCACGGAAGGCGCCCTGGTGCATCTGGCGATCCTGGCGGGCCTCGACGTTACCGACTTGCGGGCTCGCTATCCCTTGCTACAGGTTAACCACCGCTCGGAAAACCGCATGTTCATGGGCACCCTGCATGAACACCCGCCGGCGGGGAAACTCTTCGGCCTTAAAGGCAGTCCTCTGGAAGTTCTGGCCAGGTGTTCCTGGCATCTCAAGGAGGGCCGGAAGCTACCTCTTATCGAGGAAGACCGGCAACGGATCGAGGCCGAGAACGAGGAGATGGCGGGACAGGCCTTGAGGGTCCTGGGCCTGGCCTTTTCCCTGGGGGCGGATGAGAGAATTTTTGAGGAAACCCATGACCTGGTCTGGTTGGGCATGGTCGGCATGGCTGATCCCATCCGCGAGGGGGTCGGCGGGGCTATCAGGGCCTTCCATCAGGCCGGGATCGACACGGTGATGATCACCGGCGACCAGAGCCCCACCGCTTATGCCATCGGCAAAGAACTGGAGCTTAGCCGGGAGGCACCCCTGGAAATCCTGGATGCCACGCACCTGACGGATATGGACCCGGAGGTCTTGCGGGCCTTGGCCCGGAGAGCCCATGTCTTTGCCCGGGTCAGCCCCGCTCATAAGCTACAGATTGTTCAGGCCTTGCAAGAGGCCGGCAAGGTGGTGGCCATGACCGGGGATGGGATCAACGATGGCCCGGCTCTCAAGGCGGCAGACGTAGGTATCGCCATGGGACGCACCGGCACCGATATCGCCCGGGAAGTGGCCGATGTGGTCTTAGAAAAGGACAATCTCGACACCTTGATCATCGCCATCCGGGATGGCCGCACCATCTATCTCAATATCAGAAAGTCGGTGCATTTTTTCCTGGCCACCAACTTAAGTGAAATCATGTTGACCTTTGTGGCCATGGCCGTGGGCCTGGGGTCACCCCTGACCGCGGCCCAACTTTTATGGATTAATCTGATCTCCGATATCTTCCCCGGGTTGGCTCTGGCGCTGGAAGCCCCTGAACCCGATATCCTGGAGCGCCCGCCCCGCGATCCCCACAGGCCGATCTTTACCGGAGGGGATTTCAAGAGGATGGCCTTTGAGTCCGGAGTTATTACCACGGGGGCCCTGGGGGCCTATGGCTATGGTATGATGCGCTATGGCCTGGGAGCCCAGACCAGTACCCTGGCCTTTCATAGCCTCACCACGGGGCAACTCCTCCACGCCATCAGTTGCCGTTCGGAAACCCACAGCATCTTTAGTTCGGAGACATTGCCTCCCAACCGCTACTTGACCATGGCTGTGGGGGGTTCATTGTTGGTGCAATGCTTAACCATAATGGTTCCGGGATTAAGAAATTTGCTGGGCCTGGCCCCCATGGGTCTCCTGGACGGCTTGGTAATCTCCGGAACCGCGTTGCTTCCCTTGCTGGTGAATGAAGCCACCAAGAGTCCTCCGGTTGAGGGAGAAAACGGGATTCCCCATTGAGTCCTGATGGATTAAAAGGATCAAGAAGACCAAACAAAAACTGCTAAGTTCAAACAGCAGGATAACTTATGAATCAGAATCCTCTAGTAATCGCGGCCGGAGTCATACTCGTTATTCTATTAACGGCAATATGTCATTACCTGGAAAATAAACGGTAACCCTTTAGTAATATAAGACATGGCTCCCCAGGCGACATTATAACTATAACGTAATTTTACCAGGCAGGGTGATCTGCATGAAAAAAGACTTTATATTCATGTCCGAGTCAGTAACTGATGGACATCCGGATAAAATTTGCGATCAGGTAAGTGATGCCATAGTGGATCATTTCCTGGAACAAGATCCCCAGGCCCGCGTCCGGGCCGAATGCGCCGTGGCCACCTCCATTCTCTTTATTGCCGCGCGCTTCGTTTCCGAAGTTAAAGTTGATATTCCCTATGTGGCCCGCAAGGTCATCGGCCAGATCGGCTATACGGCATCGGACTTTGACGCCCGCACTTGCAGTATTTTGACCAGCCTGCAGGAATATCCGCCCGATACGGACCTCTTCTTCAACGAATTCCGCCTTTCCGAAGCAGAGATAGAGAAATTACATGTGCGGCAACAGGCTACTGTTTTCGGTTTTGCTTGCCGGCAAACCGAAGTCCTGATGCCCTTGCCCATTTGGTTGGCCCACAAGCTGGCCCGCCAGATCGTCAATGCCCGGGTCCAGAACCTGGTCCCCTACCTGTCGCCGGATGCCAAGACCCAGGTGGGGGTGGAATATAAAAACCGCCGGCCGTACCGGATTCACAGCATCACGGTGATCGCCAGCGGCACCAGGGCCGCGCCCGATGAGATACCCGCCCAGAGATTGCATGACGATATCCGGGAAGCCGTGATTAAACCGGCCTTTGCCGAGGAAGAGCTCAAGCCGGATGACCAAACCCTAATATTTGTCAATCCCCTGGAACACCTCATGGTGGGCGGCCCGGCAGTACATTCCGGGCTAACCGGTAGAAAAAGCGACGTGGATACCTATGGGGAATATGCCCGGCATAGCGGCAGTGCCTTGAGCGGCAAAGACCCCATGCGCATTGACCGGGTGGGCGCCTATGCGGCGCGCTATGCCGCCAAAAATGTGGTGGCGGCCGGCTTGGCGGAAGAATGCGAAATTCAATTGAGCTATTCCATCGACTTTTCCCGGCCGGTTAGCATTCAGGTGGAGACCTTCGGCACCGGCCGGCTCTCCGATGAGAAGCTTGCGGCTCTGCTGGAGAGGCATTTTGATTTTCGCCTGGCCGGGATTCTGCGAGATTTTAACCTGAGGCACCTGCCTGCGCTTCATAAAGGGCGCTTTTATAGGAAGTTGGCGGCCTATGGCCAGGTGGGACGGGTGGATCTCAACTTGCCTTGGGAAGCCACGGATAAGGCTGACCTTCTCAAGGGGCGATAATTGCAAACCTCCCATTTATTGACCATCTTGTTGCTGGCCATATCTTGTAACCTGGACAATGTCGGGGTGGGCATCGCTTATGGGGCCCGGGGCATCGGCATCCCCTTGGCCTCGAATCTCCTTATCGCCCTGATCACGGCCGGCGGGACCGGGCTCTGTATTGTTTTCGGGCAGCGGATCTTCCAGGTCCTGCCCTCCCAAGGCGCCATTCTCTTGGGAGCCGCACTCTTAGTCGGCATGGGGCTATGGGTCATCCGGCAGGAAATCGGGGGGCGAAGCCGCCAGGATCAAGAGGCCCCGCCTTCCGCCGATACGAATGATCTGGCCAAGAAGCCGCTGCTGCAGCGGATGATCCTTATCCTGAAAAACCCCCTCCTCGCAGATCGAGACTCTTCGGGCCACATTGATTTAAAGGAAAGTCTGCTGCTGAGCCTGGCCCTCATGTTAAACAACCTCCCCAACGGCGTGGGAGCCGGTCTCCTGGGACTGTCCACCCTGCTCACCACCCTGATGGTGGGGCTCCTCAGTGTTCTCACCTTCTGGCTGGGAATCGGCCTGGGCCGGAGTCTCGGAATTCGCTGGCTGGGCCGGCACGCCGGAACCGTTTCCGGGCTGTTGCTCATTGTGATTGGCTTGGCGGAGATTTTCCTGGCCCTGCCTTTTTAGCCTTGATGAAGAGGAGAGCCTGCCCAGCTGCAGTTAACCCTATCTTGTTCTCAGGCCTCGGCAGTTATTAATATCTTGAATATCCTGGCCGGACTTAGAGGACGGGATCCGGCTTGCCGCGATTTGAAAGAGATTTACCCAACTAGTTGAGGGCGATTTAAATGAAAAAAACCAAGGTCTTGTTTCTTTGCACGCATAATGCCGCCCGGAGCCAGATGGCCGAAGGCTTTCTGAAAAAGTATGCGGGGGACCGATTTGAGGTTTTCAGCGCCGGTTATGAGCCCAGAGGAATTGACCCTTATGCCGAAAAGGTGATGGCAGAGGTGGATATTGATCTCGGTAATCAGCGGTCGAAGAGCGTAACTGAATTTCTGGGGAAGATGACCTTCGGGTATGTAATCATCGTTTGTGAAAGGATTGAAAAAGATTGTCCCATAACCTTCCCGGGCTTCAGGTATAGAATGTTCTGGCCCTTTGAAGATCCGGCGGCTTTTGTCGGCTCGGATGCCCAAAAGCTGGATAAATTCAGGGAGGTGCGGGATAAGATAGCAGAGCGGATTAAATTGTGGTTGCGGGAACTGGGTTGAATGAACTCCCTTTTTCGATGGCTCTAAGAGCAATCTTAGCTTTAGGCAGACAAGAGGTCACATGGCCCACGAAAGCATTTTAGCCGTGGAGGATGAGGAAGACATCCTGGAACTCCTCAAGTACAACCTGGCTAGGGAGGGCTACCGGGTAACCGCTACAACCTCGGGTGAAGAAGGCTTGAAAATCGCCCGGTCCATGGGGCCGGACTTGATCTTGCTGGACCTGATGCTCCCAGGAGTGGACGGGTTGGAAGTTTGCCGGAGCCTCAGGCTTGATTCGGAGACCCGGCATGTGCCGATTATTATGCTTACCGCCAAAGGGGAAGAGGCGGACATTGTCACCGGCCTGGAGTTGGGCGCCGAGGACTACATCACCAAACCCTTTAGCCCACGGGTCTTGCTGGCTCGGATACGGACGGTGTTGCGACGCCGTACCGCGGCGCCGCAAGGCGAGGACGCCCTGCTGCGAATCCATGACCTGATCATCAACCCCGGCCGCCACGAGATTCTGGTTCAGGGGGAACCTGTGAACCTGACGGCAATAGAGTTTCGCCTCTTGCATCTGTTGGCTCGGAGGCCGGGCTGGGTGCTTACCCGGGCTCAGATTGTCGAAGGCGTGCATGGCGAAGACTATCCCGTCACCGACCGGGCCGTAGATGTAAAAATTGTATCTCTCCGCAAGAAGCTGGGCCCCGCAGCCCGGTACATCGAAACGGTCCGGGGGGTGGGCTATCGCTTCAAAGATTAACCTATATAGGTCCTCATTGAGATTTATGAGCTTCTATGCCTCCGCCATTTTTCTCTTATCAGAAAATAACCCGAGAGAAGAGAAACAATTACCCCAGCGGTGATTTGGAGATTGAGGCAAATCCTCTGCGAAAAAAGGGCGCCTTCTCTTCCTAAGAAATATCCCAGAGAAATAAAGAGGAAGGACCAGATGAAGCCTCCGGAATAAGCAAAAAGAGCAAAAATCGCTAACGGCAGTTTTGATATTCCTGCCGCGACCGTGACCCAGTGTCTTACCCCAGGAAGAAAATATCCCCAAAACACCACCCTGCCATCTAAACGTTTCGACCAATTCTTTAAGTTACTTAATCTATTGAATTTGACAAGGTATTTAAAGATTAGGTTGGCGCCGATGGCTCTTCCGACCACGTAATTCAGGGATATACCGAAGATACTCCCTGATACCACCACCAACATGGTGGGCAGTAATTGTAATTCCCCCCTAAACACAAGGTATCCGGCAAAGGTCAACAACACTTCATCCGGCATGGGAATTCCAAAGATCCCTAACATCAGCAAGGCAAATATTGCCAGATATCCATAATGTAAAACTAAATAACTTATAGTTTCCATAATGATATAAGCATAAAGTGAAAGGGAGTCATATTAAGAATATTTAGATCCTGGGTCTTCGTTTGTGGCGTGAAAGATTTAGACATAGTACAATTAAAGATGATAATTGTTAAATTACGTTTAATTAAATGTTAATTTTTGATTTGAATTGGAGAAAGTTGATGATGGCCCGGGAAAACTACAATCTGGAAAGGAAAATGAAGGAAGCCGTGGTCTCGTTAGAAAAAGGCCAGCCGATTCTGGAACCTATCATAGATAACTGCTATATTTCAACTACTTGAATAATCAATAAGATGTTTGGATATGGTCATTATATGTTGACCTCTGACCCAACCTCGCCCCCTCTCTCCTTCTACCCTGACTGACCCCTAGGTCGAAGCGTGAACACGCCCCACAAAGCGTTTGACGCTTTTTTAGGGGAGGTTTAAGAGGTAAGATCGTCAAGGTCTTCAGATCCAGGACCGGCTATAGTTTGCTCTTGAAATTATTGGAGCGGGTCCCATAAGTAGGGGGGGCGGCGCCATCCCGATCGGGTCTGAGGTCAAGTTTTTTTGGGGGTAGGATGAGCTTACCAATGGGCTTCCACGGCAGGTCTCCCCACTCATCACAATTCCGGTATGAAAAGATTTTAAGAAAAATCTCCGTACCACCCTTAAATTAGCAAAGGGGGGGTACCAGCGTTCCCGGGGTTTCGGTTTCCGGGCCGGGAATCCTTCAGGCTGGTGGCGGCGCCGGTGGGGGGACCGCGGCGAGCGGCTGATGCATGGTGGACGCCGGGGGCCCGGGGCCGGCCGGCAAGACCGGAGCACATTAAAGAAAGTTGGAAGGGGCAGGACCTGGCGATCATCGAGGGGGCACCGGTCGGCCTGTTCTTTTTTCAGGCCATAGCACCCTTAATTTTGCTACCCCAGATGCTACCCCGAAACAAAAAGGGGTTAGCCAGTATGGGATAACCCCTTGTTATTTCTGGAGCCGGCATGGGGATTTGAACCCCAGACCTGCTGCAGGGGGCGGTCATTTCAGTAAAGTTCGCCAGAGAACACGCTGCCATGAGAAGGCCCTGACCAAAAATCTGAAAATCTATCTTCCTCCCCGGGAAAATTCAAAAATGAGAAATCGTTCCGACGCTCTCTGAGACCCCGGGCTGACCCGAAAAATGGACGAAAAAAGCCTGCACTTGGCAAGAGTAGACAGGCCGTAGAACTCAGCATTCAGGTTATCCCTGAGTTATCCCTGAATAATAATGGGGTTAGCCAGATCAGCTAACCCCTTGATTTTCTCTGGTGGGCCGTCGGGGGCTCGAACCCCAAACCTAGTGATTAAGAGTCACTTGCTCTACCAATTGAGCTAACGGCCCGGCAACGCGTTTTTGATTATCCCTAATTACCGGGAGAGTTGTCAAGGGCCTGTCAGCTTCTCCCGGCAATTATGGCGCTGGCCCAAAGTTTTTTCCCGTTGATTATTTGGAGTACAGGGGCGCCGCGGGCGGTGCCTCCGAACCTCATGGGGTTCGGCTCACCGTGCCCCTTCGGCGATCGCTAGGGGTTATTTCAACCCCCCAACTGCGCGGTAGATGTCATTCTGAATGCGGATTTGGAGCGGCCGGGGACGGGCCGCCCTACCAAAAGCCATTTTAAGGTAGGGCGGGCCTCTGTGCCCGCCATCCTCAGACTTTTATACTTCGTTGCGAGGGAAGCTAATGGTCGTTCGTTGAGGGTGACGGGAAAGCGGGTTTTGAAATGGGATTCTATCAGTTGCCCCAGAGTCGCAAGTCAGGGGGAGGTGGGCCGGCCCTGGCCCCGGGGGGCGAATCTCCAGAGAAGACTGGGAATTGCCTTGACCTTCTGATAAGTTATGACATAAATAATTTAGACTAGTGTGCGCTTAAAGATTTCATGGTTGCCCCAGCCGCTTCCCCAGCCGGTGGCCGGTTTGCCCCGGCACCTTTCGTGTTGAGTGCCCTGGCTCCTTTTACGGCCGGGGCGCTGCTGGCCGTGGTGTCGGGTTTTCCCCTGCGCCCGGCCGTGTTTGTTCTCGGCCTGGTGGGCGTCGCCGCCCTGGTCCAGGCGGCTTACGCGGCCCGGGAGGTATTCGCCCCGGGATGGGGGCGCGGCCCGGCCTGGCAGGTTTTGCCGCCCGCGGACCTTAGGGGGTTGGCCTATATCTGCCTGGCCGTGGCCGCGGCCACGGGGGTGCTGTTGCAATTTGTCTGCCGCACCGGCGACCTCACCATCCCCCTGGGCGGCTTGGGAGCCCTGGGGGGCTATTTCTACTTTGCGCCTCCGCTTCACTGGGGCCGGCGGGGAATGGGCGAGGCCATCGGAGCCTGCTGCTTCGGGCTGCTGCCGGTGGCCGCCGGACTTTATCTCCAGTGCGGCCACTTGCTCACCGAGGTGCTGCTTTACGGGCTGCCGCTCACCTTCGCCGCCTTTAATCTGTTTCTGCTTTACGGCTGGCCCGGGCCGGCCAGCCAGGGCGCCCCGCCGGCGCCCTCCGGCCTGGCGTCCCGTCTGCGGCCGGTGGCGGCAGCCTTGCTCTACACCATCTTCAACGTTCTGACCATCCTGGGGCTGGTGGCCATCCTGCTTTTTCCCGCCCCGGCGCTGCCCTGGCGGGCCGGGCTCTGGCCCCTGCTGCTCCTGGCGGTGGTCAACCAGGAGCTGGTCAAGCGCAAGTTCTATCTGGAAGAAACCAGGATTACGCGGCTGGCCCGGCTCACCCTGGCCCTGCACCTGGGTCTGGGCCTGGTGTTTGTCCTGATGCTGTGGCAGCGGGTCTAGTGTGGTGTCCCACGAATACCTTTAAAAAATGCTCGCTTTTTATTCCCTCCCCCTTGATGGGGGAGGGTCAGGGTGGGGGTGGCAAAAATAACAGGGATTATGATATGTTATCCGAAATCTAATTCCCCCTCCCCCTAACCCCCTCCCACCAGGGGAGGGGGAATAATTGGGTGGATTTTTGTAAGATATTTCCGGGATGTGACACTAGAAGTCATTGCAAAACCGATTTCGGGCGTCGTCCTGAACCAACCACAGGACCTGAGCGGGGAAATAATCACCCCCCTTTGGCAAAGGGGGGCAGGGGGGATTTATCTAACCTACTGAAATCCCCCTAAATCCCCCTTTTTCACCGGGGGACTTAAAAACCTCAATTCCCAACCTTTGGCCGGTTGAGAATATATATTCGTAGCCTATGATACCAGGTTGCGCTCATGGAGGTAAAATCAGCATTTTTGTTTTAGGGGCGCAATTCATTGCGCCCTTGAGGGCGTGATAAATCACGCCCCTACATGAAAAATACCTTTTTGACGGCAACTTGGTATGACCGGTTTTGCCATTGGTTCTAGTATGGCGTACCGGAAATACCTTACGGCAATCTAGCGATTGCCCAAAAGTTCTTCCTTTTATCCCCTCTCCCCCCTCGGGGGGAGAGGGTTAGGGTGAGGGGGGGAGGGGGGAAGAAGGAAACACTTTTGGTAACGCGTATAATCGGCCTTTTCCCTCCCCCTGGAGGGGGAAGGGGCAGGGTGGGGGTGGAAAAAAGAAGAGGAAATACAAAGCATTATCCCCCTCCCCCTAATCCCCTCCCACCAGGGGAGGGGAAAATATGAAACTCTGAGACCGCTGCGAAAGTCTCATGTAGGATAGCCGCCCTCGGCTGTCCACCCTTCATTCAGCCGCAGGCGAGGGCGCCTACGCTACATTTTGATTAAAGAGGACCATTGAGACTGTAGCAGAGGTCTCTCATAACAGGCAGGTTGGAGTGAAGATTTGATGTCAGGCGGGAGATTCAAACAGAGGCCCGGTTGGGGGCGGAAACTGGTGGCCCTGGCCCTCATCCTGGCCCTGGTGCCGGCCTGTCAATTTTCTCCGGCCCAGCTCTATATCCCGCTGGCCTACGCCGTCACCGGATTGTGCATTGCTCTGCTCATCTCGCCCACCCCCACCGCGGCGGTGGTGGGGGTGGTGGTGGGCTGCCTCCTGGGCGCCGCGGTCTATAACAACTCCCTGAAACGCCAGATACAGGAACGGCAAAAAAGCAAACCCCGAAATTACCGAAAGGCAGCTGTGAAGAATTTTCCGATTTGCAAGCTGTAGAAAAAGGTTATATCTCATAACGTCCATTTGAGGGTTACTTTATGTCAGAAACTAAAGTTGGGACATTGCCTGATAGCGATATCTTTTCTATGTGTTCTCAGGGGATCTTAATTGAAGAATATTTTGATCCCCAAAGAATTAAACAAGCATGCTATGAGCTTCGCTGCGGAAACATTTATTACGACGTCCTTCAAGATAGAAAGAGGTATGAAGTTCCTGAAGGAGAAAACATACTTTTAAAACCCAAGCAGACATTAGTGATTATAACCATGGAATCTTTAAGACTTCCTCTAGATATTTTGGGACGTATTTTAACAAAAGGAGTGTTATTTTCCATAGGTATTCTTCCTGTGAATACTTATGCAGATCCTGGTTTTTCTGGTCGACTTGGTATTGTTCTCCATAATTTATCAAATAATTATCTAAAAATAACACCAGGGGATGCTATAGCAAAGATTGAGTTTTCACGTTTAGAGAACCCTGTATCGCGGCCTTATGAAGGTCAGCATGGATACCAAACGCAAATATGGCCAATTCGCGCCGACATGATTCTTGACAAAAATGAGATAAAGGCTGACACCCGTATTGAATCATCTCCTGAAGAATTGGAAAGGGCATATGGTGATGATTTAGCTCAAGTAATCAGACGAGTATTCGGTTATGAGCGAAAACTTCTCTTGTTTGGAAGTATTTATCTCTTGTCTATGGTTGCTCTAATTGGAATTATGTCGGGAACTAATTGGATTAACACGACATATGCAGTGATCATCGGAGTTGGCTCAAATATAATATCAGCGCTTATATTTTTATTTGCCACTAGCCTGAGGAGATTATGGTAATGGATATTAATGAGTTGAGATCACTTCAAGAAACCTTTGATAAGGAACATGGATGGGGTCTTAAAAGCAATAAGCTTTCAGAGCTTGTAGATATGCTTCACAGGGATCTTGTTGGTTTGTTGGGTGAAATTGGCGAATTTGCAAACATTCTAAAAAAAATAACGTTAATAAAGGATAGTTATGGTATTCCAAAAGGTAATAAGATGTTTAAGGAATCTAAAGAACAACTTGCCGAGGAGTTAATAGATGCTATGATATATCTATTTAGGATGGCAACTCACCTGAAAATAGACATAGAAAAGGAATATCTTATCAAATTAGATTATAATAAACTGAGATACAAAGAATATGAGATTTAACATTCTAAAGGATTCCAAATTATATGGCGAACAATATTGTATTGGAGACATAACTATTCCTTCGCGGTTCTTCCTCTCGCCAATTAATACCGGTTTTGCGGATGACGGGAATATTAATTCTCGTTTTATTGATTTTTATGCTCAAAGATCTGGGCATGGAATAGGTATCACCTATGTAGGAAACGTAGCTGTTGGGAAAGAATTAACTCCAAATTCTAATACGCCGCTAATTTCCTACGATTCTCTTGGCGATTGGAGAAAGCTAACATCAATAATAAGCGAAAATGGGTCTATTCCAGGTATTCAGTTGGCTTGCCGCACTTCAAAAACGATGCCCCTAAAAGGGTGGAGAATTAAGAACATTAAAGCTTACTTGGAAAATGTTAGAACTGAACTGAAAAACTTATCTAAAGACAATATACATAGTGTTCTTAATAATTTTATTAATTCTGCAGAATTATCTATAAAAGCAGGATTTAAAGTAATTCAGATCCACGCTGCCCATGGTTACTTTCTCGCACAGCTTTTAGATCATAGGGTGAATGTAAGAGATGATAAGTTTGGTGTTGACCCGCTTTCGTCAATTGAATCATTAACTTCTGCAATAAGGTCGATCGATGATAACGTTATAATTGATATAAGGCTTTCTCTTGTAGAAGGGTTTGAAGATAAAGATGTTGAGTATGAAAGAAAGGTGAAAATCATAGATGGCATTGTGAGAACAGGGATAGACATGATAAGTCTTTCCTGTGGAACATATGATGTTAATAAGTCACTTATTTACCCACCGAAATCACATGGGCATGGGACTTTTATTTATATGGCCGTCCCTTTAGCGCTTAAATATCCTAACATTTTATGGAATATAGCTGGAAATATTTTTGACTTAAGAAAATTACCTCCCACGGCCCCGAACAATTTGACATATGGCATAGCCAGGTCTCTTATAGCCGACCCGAAATTAATTGACAAGTCATTATCAGGTTCATTTGAGACCATTCGATGTTGCATCAGGAAAGGCGATTGTCATTATTACAGTAGAGGAATAAACCAAATTTATTGTCCTTTAACGCCGAGCCTAAATGGCAATGTTCCAGAATTAGCTTCCAAATGTCTTCCAAATGTTTAAGATAAACCATCTTCCCAGTAACTGCTATTTATCAAGAAGGTTACGAGTTTTCAGAATATGTTAATATGGTTTTTAAAGCGAAATTATTCAGGACTTGATGAATAAAAAGGTGAAGCTAAATCCCGGGCTCTTGGAAGACCCGGTCCTAAGGGCCTTGAGGGAGTCAGCCGAGCCCGTCTCCGGGGAGATGCTGGCGGGCCGCCTGGGCTTGAGCCGGGCCGCGGTCTGGAAGCGCATCAACCGTCTCAAGGCTCAGGGCTACGCCATCGCCGGCTCGCCCCGCAAGGGCTACCGCCTGCTGGCCCTGCCGGACAAATTGCTGCCGGAGGAGATTGCCGCGGGTTTGCAGGTTCGCCTTCTTAAGGGCCCCATCCACCACTTCGAGACCCTGCCCTCCACCAACGATCTGGCCAAGGAGCTGGGGGCCGCCAATGCCCCGGAGGGCACCCTGGTGGTGGCCGAAGGGCAGAGCCGGGGGCGGGGCCGCCTGGGCCGGGAGTGGGATTCTCCCCCGGGCGCGGGGCTTTACGTCTCCATCCTGCTGCGCCCGCCGCTGCCTCCTACGGACATGGCCCAGATAACCCTCACCGCCGCGGTGGCGGTGGTCCGGGCCCTTAAGCGCGCCGCCGGCGTGGCCCCGGGCATCAAATGGCCCAATGACCTGATCCTGGCCGGCAGAAAGCTGGGGGGCATCCTCACGGAAATGGAGACGGAAAGCGATCAGATCCGCCACCTGGTGGTGGGCCTGGGGCTCAACGTCAACAACGGGGAGTTTCCGGCGGAACTGGCGCACCTCGCCACTTCCCTGGCCCTGGCCACGGGGCGCACCTTTTCCCGCCTTAAGATCCTGCAAGCCTGGCTGGAGGAATTGGAAGACCTCTACCAGCGCTTCTTGGCCCGGGAGTTTGCGGCGATTCTGGAGGAATGGAAGGATTACACCGTGACCCTGGGGCAAACCGTCAGGGTGCGCCAAGGGCCGGTGGAAATCTGCGGCCAGGCCCTGGAAGTGGCTGGGGATGGGGCCCTGCTGGTTCAGACCCTGGCCGGGGAGATCGTCCGGGTGACGTCGGGGGAGATTGCCTGGTAAGACTTTACGGGCAGGGCTGCGAGCAAATTAACCGATCAGGGGCGGGCTTAGAACCACGCCCCTGATCCGGTGGGTTTTAGGATTTCTTCTTCAGTTCATCTATTTCAGACTTCAAACGCTCCACTTCATCCTTATATTTCTCGACATCGGCCTCCGCCATCTTGGGAGGCTCGTAGCCCGGAGTTTCCGCTTTCTTGAAAAACTTGTCCTTGGTTTCCTCAAAGCCCAAATAGACAGCCAGGGCGCCGCCCAAGAGGAGCAATAAGGGAAGGCCCCCGGCCAGCAGGCCGAGAAACTCCCGCCACCACAGGCCCAGGCCAATCAGTCCCAACGCTACCGCCACCAGTCCGCCTACCAGTGCCGTCATGCCAACCTCCTTGACTAAATCAAATTTAGATAACCAGCTGTTCGCCGGGTCGGAAACCAGGCAGATACGTAAGAATTGATTGTTATCAGAAAGAAAAAAATTAATCAAGGAAGAAAATCTGGTCCGCCGGGGGCCCCCTAAAAGATTTTGCTAATGAAATAGAAAGGTTATACTTAACGATTCCTTGACAAAAATCCCCCTGATCTTATAATATGGCTAATTAGGGCCGGGGCCAGGCCGGGGGAATGAAGGCGGGCCCAGGCGAAAATGGCGGAGCCGGCCTTGGCTTTTAGAGAGAATAAAGTTAATCTCGAGTGGCCTGCCCCCAATTATTTAGTAATGTGAGATGACCATGGCGGAAATGGATTATTATCAACTGCTGGGAGTGAGCCGGGACGCCACCCCGGATGAGATCAAGAAGGCCTACCGCAAGCTGGCCCTGAAATATCATCCCGACAAGGCCAAGGGCGACAAGAAGCAGGCCGAGGAGAAATTCAAGCAGATCAGTGAAGCTTACGCCGCCTTGAGCGACCCGCAAAAGCGGACGGAATACGACCAGTTCGGCTCCCAGGCCTTCAGGCAGAAGTTTTCCCAGGAAGACATCTTCCGGGGGTTCGATTTCAGCGAGATCTACGACACCGGCATTTCCGAGGGCATTTTCAGCCGTCTCTTCGGTGGCCTGGGAGGCGGGGGCCGCGCTTTTGGCCGGGGCGGCCGCACCCGCGTCTTCCGTTACGGCGGACCGGAAGGCTTTGAGGGCCGGGTCCAGCCCACCAAAGGGGGCGACCTGCAGGTGGAGATGCCCATCACCCTCCACGAGATGGCCTTTGGCACCGAGAAGGTGGTGAGCTTTAGCCACAACGGCCACGTGGAGAAGATCTCGGTGAAAATTCCCCCGGGAACCCTGCCGGGAAAGAAACTGCGCCTCACCGGCAAGGGCCAGCCCAGCCCCATGGGGGGGCCCCCCGGCGACCTCTACGTCAAACTGAAAGAGGTGGAGCACCCGGTCTTCAAGCGGGAGGGTAACGACCTGTACGTGGACCGGCGGATCAAGTTCACCGAAGCCACTCTGGGCACCAAGGTGACGGTCCCCACCCTGGACGGCAAGACCATGAGCCTCAAAGTGCCGCCGGGCACCCAGAGCCACACCAAGATGCGCCTCAAAAACTACGGTCTGCCTGCGGCCAACGGCAAGACCCGGGGAGACCAGTTCGTCCGCATCATCGTGGAAACCCCGGATGCCCTGAGCAAAAAACAGAAGGCCCTCCTGGAAGAACTGGCCAAAGAGGGGCTGTAAGCGGGTAGCGCCCCGCCCGGACTTATTAATAGGAGCATCAAATTAGTTTCCCCCTAACCCTCTCCCCTGGGGGAGAGGGTTAGGGGGAGGGGGAAGGTCATCTCTTTTCTTTTCCGCTCCGGTTAATAAGTCTCCAGCCTCGGATCATCACCCGGCCGGTTTTCGTTTTTTACCGGGGGCGATCCATCCGCCCCTTGCGCGGTCATGGGCGCCAGGCCTTGGCCTAATCCCGCTGCGCCCCTGGGGCTTGATCTTTCCCGGGGAGAATCAGGCCGCCTTTTTTTTACCAAAGTTTATTTTTTCCCCGTCCCCCACCTTGACAACTTTAGTAATAATTATTAACTGATAACGGCCTTATGAAAGCACCCGGCGGCGCCCCAAGGGTCGAGCCGTTGCCTACCGGTCAGGTTTATCGCAGAGCCGGCGCCCCTGGATGCCCCCGGGAACCGAAACCAGACTGCCATTTTTCCTTTCATCGCTATTAGGGACCAAGGGAGGAATTGAACTCATGGACGCCCTGATGCTCTCGCGCTTGCAGTTCGCGGTGGCCACTTTCTTCCACTTTATCTTTGTGCCCCTGACCCTGGGCCTGTCCGTCCTCATCGCCATCATGGAGACGATCTACGTCCGGACCGGCGATGAGACCTACCGCCGCCTGGCCAAATTCTGGGGCAAGCTCTTCATCATCAACTTCGCCATCGGGGTGCTCACGGGCATTACCCTGGAATTCCAGTTCGGCACCAACTGGGCCCGGTACTCCCGCTACGTGGGGGACATCTTCGGGTCCCTCTTGGCCATCGAAGCCACCCTGGCTTTTTTCCTGGAATCCACCTTCCTGGCGGTCTGGATTTTCGGCTGGAACCGGCTCTCCCCCAAGCTCCACTGCACCTCCATCTGGCTGGTGGCTTTCGCCTCCAACTTGTCGGCCCTGTGGATCTTGATCGCCAACGCCTGGATGCAACACCCGGTGGGCTTCGTTATCCGAGGCGGCCGGGCTGAGCTCAGCGATTTCCTGGCCGTGGTCACCCAACCCTTTGCCCTCCAGATCTTTTTCCACACCGTCAGCGGGGCTTACATCCTGGCGGGCTTCTTCGTCATGGGGGTGAGCGCCTACCACCTGCTGCGGCAGCAGCACACCTCCTTCTTCACCAAGTCCTTCCGCATGGGTCTCACCTTTGCCCTGATCTTTTCCCTGGCGGAGGTCGTCCAGGGCCACATCCACGGCGGCGAAGTGGCCAAGATCCAGCCCACCAAGCTGGCCGCCATGGAGTCCCATTGGCAGACCCAGGCCGGGGCGCCCCAGTGGCTGTTTCTGATTCCCGATGAGAAAAATGAGCGCAACCTGGTGGAGTTCGGCCGCATCCCCGGGGCCCTGAGCCTGCTGGCCTACCACTCCACCCAGGCCACGGTCAAGGGGCTCAAGGACTTCCCCAAAGAGGAGCGCCCCCCGGTGGCCCTGACCTTCATCGCCTTCCGGATCATGGTGGGCCTGGGGTTTCTCTTCGCCCTGCTCACGGTGGTGGGCTGGTTCAAGCGTAACCAGTTGGCAGCCAGCCCCGGCTACCTGAAGGTGATGCTCTACGCCCTTCCCCTGCCTTACATTGCCCTCCAGGCGGGCTGGATCGTCACCGAGGTGGGCCGCCAACCCTGGATCGTCTACGGTTTGATGAAAACTTCCGACGCGGTCTCGCCCATTGCCGCTTCCCAGGTGGGGGTCTCCCTGGGGGCCTTTATCTTGGTTTATTCGCTGCTGGGGGCCGCCGCGTTCTTTCTCATGGGCCGCTATGCCCGTTTGGGGCCGCAGCCCGCACCCGGCGCGGCCGCCGGAGAGGAGGTGTGAGCCATGCTGGAAACCATTTGGTTCGTGCTATGGGGGGTCTTGTGGGCCGTTTATTTCATGCTGGACGGCTTTGACCTGGGTCTGGGGACCTTGATGCCCTTCCTGGCCAAAAGCGACACGGACCGCCGGCTCATTTACCGGGCCATGGGCCCCCATTGGGACGGCAACGAGGTCTGGCTCATCACCGCGGGCGGAGTCACTTTCGCGGCCTTCCCCACCGCCTACGCGGTGATGTTCAGCGGCCTCTATTCCGCCCTCATGCTCATCCTCTTTGCCTTGATTCTCCGGGGCATCTCCTTTGCCTTTCGGGACGCGGTGGACCACCCCCTCTGGAAATCCGTTTGGGACTGGTGCCTGATCCTGGGGAGCTTCCTGCCGGCCCTGCTTTTCGGGGTGGCCTTCGCCAACCTCTTCCAGGGCATCCCCATTGGCGAGGGGGGTATCTACCAGGGCGGCCTCACCACCCTGCTCAACCCTTACGGCCTGGCCGGGGGCCTACTCTTCGTGCTGCTGTTCACGGTGCACGGCTCCCTGTGGCTGGCGGTGAAATCCCAGGGGGAGCTGCACTACCGGGCCGCGGCCATGGCCCGCCGCCTCTGGCCCTGGCTCCTGGTCATGGCGGTGCTCTTCCTTTTAGCCACCCAGCGGATGACCTTCCTCTACGACAACTACCTGGCGCAGCCGGTGCTCTTTATCATCCCGGCTGTCGCGGTGGTAGCTTTGCTCCTGAACCGGTTTTTCATGAAAAAGGCCCAGTGGTGGCGGGCCTGGTTCGCCTCCGCCGCCACCATCGCGGCCGCCACCCTGTTCGGGGTGGTGGGCTTGTACCCCAACCTGCTGAAGTCGTCCATCAGCCCGGACTACAGCCTCACCATCAACAATGCCGCCTCCAGCCCCCTGACCCTGAAGATCATGCTGGGCGTGGCCCTCACTTTTGTACCCGTGGTCATCCTCTACCAGGTGTGGGTCCACCTGCTCTTCAAGGACAAGGTGAGCGAGCGGGACTTGGAGCAGGAGGAGGCGTATTAAAAGAGGGGGTAAAAGGGGAAAAGGGTTAAAGGGAAAAAGACGAAGAGATTGGTAGCCGCAGGTAGCCTGCGCTACGCCGGCGAAACGCCTGGGCCACCATGAAAAAAATCGGGTGACCGCAAATCGGTCTGAGGGAGGGTGAAAGGGGAAAAGGCGCAGGGAAAGGGTCAAGAATTCTAATTATTAAGCATCTTTTCCTTTTCCCCCTTTCCCCTTTTCACCTTTTAACCCCAGAATAAAATCTGCCCTCCCCTAAAAACCCCTCCCAACCCCCGCAAAATTATCTTAGGTAGGGGGCACGGCGTGCCGTGCCCTTTACAACCGGGCTGCAATGGCTTATTTTTCTGTAGGGGCGGACCTGCGTGTCCGCCCTCGAAGGAGCTCCGAAAAGCCCAAATTATTAATCGGAGCATGAAAGCAGTTCCTTCCTTTTACTCCCTCCCCCTTGAGGGGGGAGGGTTGGGGTGGGGGTGAATGGAACTTCTTTTCCGCTCCGAGTAATGTAAGGAGTCAACCATGCCCGTGGAACTGGCCCCCGGGGTATTCTGGGTGGGCGCCGTGGATTGGACCATCAGGGACTTCCACGGCTATCTAACCGAAGACGGCACCACCTACAACGCTTACCTCATCCTGGATGAGCGCCCCACGCTCATCGACACCGTGAAGCGGGAACTGGTCCCCGAGATGCTGGGCCGGGTGGGCGAGATCATCGACCCGGAGAAGATCTCCTACATCGTCTCCAACCACGTGGAGATGGACCACTCCGGGGGGCTCCCCGAGGTGGTGGGCCGGGTCCGGCCGGAAAAGGTCTTCTGCTCCCCCCAGGGGAGAGCGGGCCTGAGCCGCCATTTCAAGCAGGATTGGCCCTTTGAGGAAGTGAAGACCGGCGCCCAGGTCTCTTTGGGGAGATACACCTTGAGCTTCCTGGAGACCCCCATGCTCCACTGGCCCGACTCCATGATGACCTACCTCCAGGAGGAGCAACTCCTGTTCTCCAGCGACGCCTTCGGGGCCCACCTGGCCTCCAGCGACCGCTTCGACGACCACCTGCCCGACGCCCCTGGCGACTACGCCCATCAGCTCAAAAAATACTACGCCAACATCCTCATGCCCTTCGGCGGGCTCATTACCCAGTTGTTTGACAAGATCGCCAAGCTGGGCCTGACCTTCAGGATCATCGCCCCGGACCACGGCCTCATCTACCGGAAAAACCCCGCCTGGGTGCTTACGGCCTATCAGGGATGGGCCGCGGGCTTGACGGCGCCCAAGGCCCTGGTGATTTACGACACCATGTGGCACTCCACCGAGCTACTGGCGGAGGCCCTGACCCAAGGCCTGGCGGACGCCGGGGTGGAGGCCCAGATGCACCATCTCCGGCGCACCCACTACAGCGACATCGTCACGGAACTCCTGGACGCGGGCCTGCTGCTGTTCGGCTCCCCCACCCTCAACAACCAGATGTTCCCCACCATGGGGGAGTTTCTCACCTACCTGAAGGGCCTGAAACCGGTCAACAAGGCCGCCGCGGCCTTCGGCTCCTATGGCTGGAGCGGCCAGGCCGTGGGCCTCATCAACCAGGAGCTGGAGGCCATGAAGATGAAAGTGGTGCACGAAGGGCTCAAGGTCAAATACATCCCCGACCCCGAGGAGCTGGCCGCGGCCCGGGCCCTGGGGGAAAAGCTGGCCAGGGAGAATTTACGTCTCTGATCTTTCCGCTATCAACCGGATAACGCCGGTTAAAGATTTGCAACCTATATCATAACTATTTGAGCTAATTGAAATAATCTAAATATAGCAGTTAGCAGCACTTTGATGTTAGTCGAGACTAGTAAGCAAGCCGTAATTGACCCGCCGAGAATGGCAGTTCACTCCGTCATTTCCGCCAGCAGGTCCTGGTCAAGGATATCAATTTTTTGCCCGGTAAACCGCACCAGACCATCATTTGCCAGTTCCTTGGCGGTGCGGTAGAAGGTCTCGTGGGTCATGCCCAAGAAGGTGGCCAGTTCTTTGCGCGGGACGGGGAGGGCGATGCAACGGGAATTTTGCATTTCGGCCAGGAGCAAAATGTAGTTGGCGATTCTCGCCTTGGGGGGTTTGAGCGTGAGGTCGACCAGGCGCCTGCGGAGGTGAATTACCAATAGGGACAGCATTCTGATCCATTCGGCGGCGAATTTGATATCGCCGGTTACCAAGTCAAGAAATTCCTTCTTTTTTATGAGGTAGAGCCGGCTATCTTTCAGGGCCTCCGCAAAGCAGTGATAGGAACCGGAAAATGGACTGGCTAAGGCGAAGGCGCTCCCTTGGTCGGCAATCTCCTGGGTTATCTCTCTGCCTTGGGGAGACATCCCGTAAACCCGCACCGCGCCGTCGCGGACCACATAAAACCCTCGCGATAAATCCCCGGGAGTAAAAAGCATCGCCCCCTTTTTCAGGGAAACTTCCTGGGTGATCTCTTCCAGCGCCTTGAGATGCTCCGGCGCAAGATTGGCGAAGATCGGTAACCCTGCCAACATCGCGGCAACTCCCAGATAATTTCTCTCCCTGGAGAAAACCTGTTTTCTTATGATTCAAATCATACTCCTTTTTCATCTGACATCCTATCATTTAGGTGTGGAGGATAATGGCCTGGGGAATCCCCTTCCCATCTCCTTAGGTGTTCAAGATGGTAATCGGCTTACTGCTCTGGTAGGGCTAAGGGACGGAGTAGAAGCTGATTCAAGAGAGGTAAGCAATGGGATTTAATCAGATTATAGTGGCCGTGCTCCTGATTCTCATCCTTCCTGGTTGTGCTGTCGTATACCCCACCGATCCCTATGCTCCGGTCCCCACCACCAAAGCTTCCGGGGCAAGGATACCCACGCCTTCACACCCCTTCCCGGAAAAGGAAACCGCTCCCGCGGGTCAGCTTACCCTGGAGCGCAGCATCGAGATTGCCCTGGCCAATAATCCGGAGGTGGCCGCCACCTTATGGGACGTGTCGGTGGCGGGCTCCAGAGAGGACCAGGCGAAGGCGGCCCGCTGGCCCACGGTGGCTTACGAGGGCAGCTATACCAAATATCTCAGCTCCCGGCCGTTATTTGACCTCCGGTACAACGGTGAAAGAAGGATATTCTCCAAACAAATCAGCCGGGGCGATGTTATTCTGAAGCTCCCCTTGTTCACCGGCGGACGCATCATCAATGAGATCAAGGCCGCCGAACTGGTGCACCTGGCCGAAGAAAACCGGCTCTCCCGGACGCGGGATGAACTTATTTTTAACGTCTCCAGCACTTTTTACGCCATTCTCAGCCAGGAAAAGGTGATTGACTCTCTGAAATTTTCCCTCAGTGATATGGCAGAGCAAAGGAAGAAAGTGGCGGCCATGCTGGAGGTCGCCAAAGTAGCCCGGGTGGATTTACTGCGGACCGAGGTGCGCCTGGCCGATTTACTGCAGGCCCTGGAGAAAGAGACCAATGTCCTGGACATCCAGAAGCAGCTCCTGGTAACTCTCCTGGGCCTGGACGAGAAGGCGAACCTGAAGATCAACGGGAAGCTTACTTTTGAAAAGAAGGGGTTTAGTTCCGAGCAGCTGGTGCCTTTAGCCTTGGACCGGCGTCCCGATTACCGGGCGGCGCGGGATAGGGTGGAGGCCCAGGCCCGGCGGGTGGACGTAGCCCGGGCCGGGCATTCACCCAACGTTAACCTGGTGGGGTCTTACGGCTACCGGGGTACGGGAGTGGTAGGGGCATTTGATGACCGGGCTCTGCCCGTTCCACCCGTAAAGTCCCCGAACGGTCAGAACCGCGGGCCGTGGTACGACGAAGACGGCCAGGTCGGCGTGGTGCTCACCTTGCCCTTGTTTGAAGGCGGCCGCATCACCGCCAAAGTGAAGGAAGAATGGGCGGCCCTGGCCGCGGCCCAGGAAAGGCTGCGCAAGCTGAACCTCCAGGTCCGGCAAGAGGTGGAGATCGCAGTCCTGGATGTCCGGTCCAGCAGTGAGCGGGTCAAGGCCACGGAAAAAGCCATCGAGCAGGCCCGGGAGAGCTTGCGCATCGAGATCCTGAAATACAGCCTGGGCTCCGGTTCCATTACCGATGTGCTGGACGCCCAGGCCGCGCTGCTTCAGACCGAAACCAACTACTATCGCGCCCTGTCCGATTTCCGCACTGCCATTGCCCGGCTCAAGCTGGCCGTGGGGGGAGACTTGTCATGAAAAAGCCTCTGTTCATCACCGGGGGAATAATAATCGGCATTTTGGCCCTGGTGGGGGTGTGGAAATTCCTGGGCCAGGGAAAAGCAGGGGATGCGACCAAACAGCAAAAGCCTTTGCCCCTGGTAGCTGTCCAAGATGTTAAGACCATGGCTATCTCCCGGACGGTGGAACTGACCGGGTCCGTCACCGCGACCCAATTAGCGCGTCTGGCCTCGCCGGGGGAGGGGCCGGTGCAAAATTGCCGGATCCGGGAAGGCGATGAGGTCAAGCGGGGGCAGCGGCTGGTCACCATCGGCCGCTCCGGAGCGGCGGCGGCCCAGGTAACCGCGGCGGCGGAGTCCCTGAAGGAGCAGGAAGCCGAGCTGAACCGGGTAAAAATCCTGGTGCAGAGCGGCGCCATCCCGGGCTCCCAGCTGGACAGCGCCCGGGCTAAATTTGAGGGGGCCCGGGCCCTTCTCGCCAAGGCCCGAGAGAGCGCCGGCGATTACTCGGTGGAAGCGCCCTGGGACGGGGTGGTCTCCAAGGTGCTGGTCAAGGACGGGGATTTTGTGGCCCCCCGCGCCCCCCTGGTGGAAATGTATGACCCCGGCAGCCTGGTGATTCGCTTCGCGGTGCCGGAAGCCCAATCCACCGAGGTTTTCAAGGGCATTCCGGCAAATGTGCATTTGGACGCCCATCCCGACAAGGATTTCCAGGGCAAGATCAGCCGGGTCTATCCGGACCTGGATACCAAGTCCCGTACCCGCACCGTCGAAGCGCAGTTGGATTATCCCATCTTTTTAATCCCTGGCATGTTTGCCCGCCTCAAGCTGCCTTTGCAGACCGTAGCCGGAGCCACCGTAGTCCCCCGGGAAGCAGTCATCGTCACTCCCGGCGGAGAACGCATCGCCTTTGTGCTCAAAGACGGGAAAGCCCTGCGGCGCAAGCTTGAAACCGGGATAGAAGGCGAGGGCCGGGTGCAGATCATCACCGGCCTCCAACCCGGTGAAAAGGTCATCGTCGCGGGTAATGAAAAGCTCAGAGACGGCATGGAGGTCAAAGCCCAGGGAGGGGACGGCAAGTGAAAGTCACCGCCTACGCCGTCAAGCGTCGCATTGCTACCAGTGTCATCGCCATCGCCCTGATCGTCTTGGGGATTTATGGCTTTGCCAGGCTGCCGGTCAATTATCTCCCGGAAATAACCTATCCGCTGATCCGGGTGCATATCTGGTGGCGCGGCGCTACTCCGGAGGAGATCAATACCAATCTGGCCGATCCCATCGAACGGCAGATGGCGACGGTGGACGGCCTCGATTACCTGCAATCCTCCTCCATCGAAGGCATGTACACCTTGATGGCCTTTTTTAAATATGGCGTCAACGTGGACGTGGCCTATCAGGACGCCCTGTCGGCCATGGCCCGGGCCGCCCGGCAACTCCCCAAGGACATCGACCCGCCCCTGATTTATAAGGCCGACCCGTCGCAACTTCCCATGGTGCAGCTCACCATCGGCTCGGATGAGTGGGACTTAACCAAATTGCGCACCTGGACGGAAAACTGGCTGCAGAACCAACTTTTGTCCGTCCCCGGGGTGGCGGGCACCGACATTGTGGGCGGCCTGAAGCGGGAGATCCGGGTGCACCTGGACCCCAACGCGGTGGAGAAATACGGGCTCACCCTGCCGGCGGTGATCAAGCGCCTCCAGGAGGAAAACATCGAGCAATTCGGGGGCCGGGTGACCGCCGGCCCCAGGGAGTTTATCGCCCGAACTATAGGTGAGTACCGCAATCTGGACGAAATCCGCGGGGTGGTTCTGGCTACCGGCAGCGCCGGTAAGGTCTACCTGCGGGACGTGGCCCAGGTGGAAGATGCCCACGAAGAGGTGCGCGTCATTACCCGCCTGGGCGGCAATCCGTGCGTCAAGTTGAGCGTCTTCAAGCAGGCGGATGCCAACACGGTGGAGGTCGCCAGGGGAGTCCAGCGTCGCATCCAGGAACTCCAGCCGGCCCTTCCCAGCGGCATTAAATTGGGTATGGTGGAGAACCAGGCGGATTACGTGGTCGCCGCCCTGAACGGCGTGCGCAACGCCGCCGTCGAAGCCGCGGTGTTGGTGATCCTGATCATCTATCTGTTCCTGGGAACCTGGCGCCATGTCCTGGTGATGGCTCTGGCCCTGCCCACCACCCTGATCCTCAACTTCGGGCTCATGAAGTTGGGGGGCTTTTCGCTCAACATCTTCTCCCTCGGCGGCCTGGTGGTGGCCATCGGCGTGGTGCTGGACAATTCCATCGTGGTATTGGAGAACATCACGCGCCTGCAACATCTAAATCCTGAAGAACCCTCGGAAGAAGTCGCGGTGAGGGGGACTGCCGAAGTGGGGCCGGCTATTCTCGCCGCGACCTTATCCTTTCTGGCTCTTTTCCTGCCTTTTCTTCTGGTACCGGGGATGGTCAGTCTCCTCTTCCATGAATTGATCCTGGTGATCTCCGGTATCGTCTGCATCAGCCTGCTCTTAGCTATCTCCCTGACCCCCATGCTCACCGCGGTTCTCACCGGTAAGCCGGGACGCAGCGATGGGGAGGACAGCCGCTTCGAGCGCTTCTTCGCCTGGGTGACCGAGTGGTACGGACGCCTGTTGACTCACACCTTGCGCCATCGCAAGGCGGCATTGACTGGTTTTGTGATCTTGCTGGTGGGCGCAGTTTTATTGGTGCCATTCCTGGGCAGCGAGTTCCTGCCCCAAATAGATGACGGCCGGGTCGTGGTGAAGATCAAGCTGCCGACCGGAACTGCTGTTGGTGAAACCAATAAACTCCTGAGCCAGGTCGAAGCAAAGCTGGTGGGCGATCCGCTGATCGAAAGCTATGTTACCATGGCCGGCGCCCGGGTGTGGGGGCTCGCAACTTATGAAATTGCCGAAGAGGGAGAGGTGGACATCCAGTTGGTGCCGCGCCATGCCCGCAAAGTGAGCACCCGCGCATACATCGAGCGCTTGAAAACCACCCTCGCCAAGACCTCCGTCCCCGGCGGCAAGCCTATGGTCATGCAGATGAGAATCAAAGGTATTCTCAAGGTGGGAGATGCCGATATCGAGGTCAAGATCAGAGGGGACGAAATCGACAAGCTTTTCGATCTGGCCCGGCAAGCCGCGGAAGCCATGAATAAACTACAACACTTTACCAATGTCTATGTTTCCATGGACCTGAGCAAACCGGAGTATCAGGTGGTCGTGGACCGCACCCGCGCCGCCGATATGGGTTTATCGGTGGTGGAGGTAGCCAACACCGTGCGCTCCCTGGTCAGCGGGGCGGTGGCCACCAGATACCGGGAAGGAGATTATTTCTATAACATCCGGGTGATGATTCCCGAAAAACACTTTGCCTCGCGCCAGGATATTGAGAATCTAGTGTTGAACAGCTCCCAAGGGGGGTACTTGCGGTTGCGGGACGTGGCCACGGTTACCCAAGCCGTGGGGCCGGTGGAGATCGCCCGGGAAGATCAGGTGAAGGAAGTGATTGTGCGAGGGGATGCGGCCGGGGTGAGCGTCGGACAGGCCCTGAGCGAACTTAAGGCGGCCATGCAAAAAATGTCTCTCCCGGTGGGCTATATCTTATCCTTTGGCGGCCAGGCCCAGATGATGGCTGAAATGCAGCGCACCTTAACGATGGTCCTGACCTTCGCCATCTTCTTTTCCTTTGTGGTTCTGGCCGTTCAGTTTAACAGCTTGAAACTCCCCTCCCTGATTTTGGGATGTGTGCCGTTCTGTCTGGCCGGCATGGTTTACGCTCTCTACCTGACGAAGCTTCCCCTGGGCGCCACGGTGGTCATCGGGGTGCTCATCGTGGTGGCGGCCACTGTTAATGAGGGGGTGTTGCTCCTGACCTTTGCCGAAGAATTGCGGCAACGAGATAAACTTTCTCCTCTGGAAGCCGTTACCAGTGCCGCCAAGATACGGCTGCGGCCCCGGGCCATGATCTCTTTCGCCATCATCTTCGGGTTCATCCCCCTGGCCTTAAACCTGGAAGAAGGCGGCGAGATGCTCCAGCCCATGGCCGCCGGAGCCATCGGCGGGCTCACCCTGGGAATCCTGGTGGCGCTGTTCATGATGCCTTGTCTCTATGTAATTTTTGCCGGGAAAAGGTAGGGTCAGCCTACCTCGGACACCTTTCCTTTGACAACTCATCGGTCCACGTAGCTTGCCAATAACCGCATTTCCAAGAAATTTTGATATCGTAAACATAATTGCACGTCTGTCTGATGAAAAAATAAGGTGAAAGCGCTGGAAAGAACAGTTAGCGTAGACCGAATCGCGGCCTTATATTCTTCGAGGCAGCCATCGATTTCTGCTCCCTTCCGGCCTGAAGCTGTCTCTACCAGGAGGAGGTGGCTCCGCCCTGGCTTGGCCTCGACTATTTTCGCCCGTGGCAGCGGGATAAGGGTCAAAGGTCTATTCTTTTCTGGAAATTTATCTCATTTTGTATAAGTTATCTTCACCCGAAATTTAAACTCCCTGCCGCCCGATCGCACGGCAGCTAACAGGCTGTTGAAAAATTCGCATAATTGGCAATTTGTCATTCTGAGCGAAGCGAAGAATCTAGTCATATTAATAGGTTCTAGATCCTTCACTTCGTTCAGGATGACAAGAAAAACATTTTTCAACACCCTGCCAAGCGGGAGAGGAGCGGTACCGCAGCGGCGCCTTGGCGGAGTTGGAGTGGCGGATCAGCGAGCTATCAGCGAGATAAATCCGGTAAAATTAAGTACTTATGTGGTCCAAAATGCGGTAATTCCCAGGATGCCGGCACAAGATTGCTCCAGAGAGGCCCCAAAAGCTATTAACGCGAGCCTCAAAGCAGCCACTTCCTTAAACTCCCTCCCCCTTGAGGGGGGAGGGTTGGGGTGGGGGTGGCAACTTTTTCTTGGCGCCTTGGCGTCTTGGCGTGAGGCATATTTTGCCTGACCTTAAAGACGCCGCCGCGGACTTCCGTTACCTCCTGGCCCGGGGCTATCCCCGGCATGAGGCCCTCACCCTGGTAGGCAACCGCTACCATCTGCACCGCACCGCCCGGCAGCTCCTCCACCGGGGGGTCTTCGCCCCGGATACTGCCGCGGCCCGGCGGGCCAAACTGCGCCTGCTCCGGGACTTCCCCGGCCGCTCCCTGGCGGTGGACGGCCATAACGTGCTCATCACCCTGGAATGCGCGGTGCGAGGGCTTCCCCTGGTGGCCGCGGACGACGGCTTCATCCGGGACGTGGGCGAGGTTTCCCGGGCCTTTAAGCCGTCGCCCGCCACCGACCGGGTCCTGGGCCTACTGGCCGATTATCTGGCGAACCAATCGCTTGGGGCCATCAAAGTCTACTACGACGCCCCTTTGAGCCGCAGCGGCGAGTTGGCCCGGCGCACCGCAGAGATCTTGACGGCCCGGGGCCTGACAGTGGAGGCCGCGGCGCTGCCGGTGCCGGAAAGGGAATTGGCCGAATTTCCCGGCCCCATCGCCACCAGCGACACCGCCTTGATCGACGCCCACGACCCGGTGGTGGACCTGGCCGGGGAAATCATCCGGGAGCAGAACCTGGGAAAATTAATCCGGGTTGGAGCCCCAGGGCCCGGCCCCTGCCCCGAGATCCCCCATGAAAGATGAAAATGCTGGGGAATTTCCTGGCAATCGCCGGCTTCAGGCTGAACCAGTCACTGGATTATGATCCCTGCGGGGGCACCATGACAGGTAGCACCGCCGCCCTCGGCGGTTCCGGCGCCCCCGCCAGCGCCGGCGCTACATTTTCATCCAAAGCGAAGAATCTCGTATCCTCTGCCGGTTGAGACCCTGCACTGCGTTCGGGATGACCTAGAAGTCAGTCTGCCATTGCCTGTTAAAGCCGGGTCTTTGCCTCCCCTCCCCTCCTCAAAAATCTTGGCCCCTTGCCCCCGAGGGACTTGTCAAAAAGAAGATTTTTGATTATATGTCTTTATATACGGCGTGGGCGGTTAACTCAGCGGAAGAGTGCCATCCTCACACGGTGGAAGTCACTGGTTCAAATCCAGTACCGCCTACCAGCAAATTCAAGGGGTTACGGACTTGGGCCGGAACCCCTTTTTAGCTTTTGTGCGGTTATTTAACCTCCTGCAAGCTTATGACGGTTGCCTAAAAGCAGCCACCCCTCCAGGATTCCCTGACCCAAAAATCAGGGTTGCCCCATCCCAAAACCAGCCATACCCCGATTGAGGGTCGGGCTGAAAGAATTATCCTCGAGAAGGGAAAAAAGGAGAAAAAAATGGCCCGCTATCTCATGATCGCCTGCATTTTGTACTTTGTCGTTTATTGTATTGCCCGAGTTTCGAATTGGGGCTGACCATCGGGAACGCCGGCCCCTGAGCCGGCCCTTCCCGGGGCGACGATTAATTTAATATCTCAGACTAAACCTAAAGCCCCAGGCTTCAGCCCCCGGGCCACCGCGGGACGCCTGGCGCCACAGCCCTTTTCTGAGGCGGCAACTTCAGAAAAGACGGCCCGGGGCTGCCCCCAGAGGCAACCACCCCGAGGCTGAGCCGCCCTTCCCTTGCAATTCCTCCCCACCAATCTTATATTTTTTCTTCATGGAAGTATGTTCCTGGTAAGCTGTGGCACCAGAGGCTTCTTACCCCAGGGGAGGCACCATGAACGATAAACCGGTACCCGCGGTCACCCGCGCCCAGATTGCCGTACGGCTTCTCTACACTCTGCTCTACCTGGCCGTGTTCTGCATCCTGAAAGCCATCATCCTGCTGACCACCCTGTTTCAATTCGTCTTACTCTTCCTCACCCTGAAGCACAGCGAGCCGGCCCGCCTGTTTGCCAACAAGGTGGTGAGTTTCGCTTACCGGGTGTGGCGTTACATCACCTTGAACGAAAATCGCCGTCCCTTCCCTTTTTCGGAATTTCCCGAGGAAATCGAAGGACCCGATGAGGAAGTCAGTTTCGAGTAAGCCGGGGGACGGCCTGCCCGGACGGCAGCCCCTAACCCTTGGTCCGGGCTCTGGTCTGCCGGGCGGTCTGCGGCGGAGGTTGCGGGTCTAAACGTGCTCCTGCGAAGACCCTGGCTCCCGCCCCCCACGGCTCCCCTGAGTTCCGGATCCCGCCTCCGGTGCCTGGGGGGGGACGATGCTTGGGATTACCTGGTCCGGCGTCTCACCCTGGTCCCCATGGAGTGAGCAGTGAATTCTCCTAGCCAATTCCCCGGAGAACTTATGACCCGGTGCCCCGTGCCCTTGACCCGAGAGATGCTGCAGAACCCGGTGGACCTCAGGGTTGAGGACCCGGCTCTGGATTTTTCCCGGGCCAAACAACACGCCGACCGCCGGGCCCAGGAACTTTGCGAGGCCCCCATGCTGCTGGCCTGGTTCGATGCAAAAACCGGCCGTTATTCCCCCGACCTCATCTGCTGCCGGGAAGATAAGCCCACCTGGCTGACCTACGCCGAGTCCCGGGACGGCGACCTGGTCATTGATATCAACGGCGAAGAGTACATCTTTGTTTATCGCCGGGGTTAGGGCACGGCGGCCGACTCAGCTTTCCGCGGAGAAATTTTCAGCAACACTTCCCGAATGCTAATAATAACTGCTAATACCAAGTCGCCGCCAGACAGGTATTTTTTTGTAGGGGCGGACCTGCGTGTCCGCCCGCTCTGAGGGCGCACACCTGGGTGCGCCCCTACATAATAAACACGTTGTTGGGTGCAATCCGTATTACTTCTTTGAAGGCAACGTCGCATAACTGCTAACCACAGCCGATCCGATGGCCGCCCCATGACCTTAAAGCGGACCCTAATCTTTACCATCCTGGTTATGATCGCCGGGGTTGGCCCGGCCCGGGCCCAGGCCCAGACCCAGGCCCCGGCGGTGAGCGCCAAACAGTTTCCCGCCGGCTTTTTTTACCAGTACCGCAAGGCGCCCGTTAAAGAAAAGGAGCAGGCCCTGGCCAGGCTGGAGGCCACCCTGAAGAAGCTCAACCGGGAAAAGCTGGGCCTCATCGCCAAGGGCACGGTCATCGAGAAGCTGGGCCCTGAGACAAAGACCTACGACCGGCTCACCATCCTGGATGGCAGCGGCCTCCTCATCATCGCCCGGCGGGTTCCCAATCTCTATTACGGCTACGCCGGTCCGGCCCCCATCAACCCCAACCTCTATATCGTCATCAAGAACCCCAAGGTGAATTTCCAGGAAAGCTACATCCGGTACGGCTTCGTGGTGGAAGGCGACTTTGTGGCCTACGCCCACAAGTTCGTCACCGCCCTGCTGGAAGAACTGGAGGCCGCCGCGAAAGATTTTGGGAGAGAGGGCCAGGGGCCGCCGGCCACTTACAATCCCTCTCCCAAACCCTCTCCCCCAACCCCGTAAGGTATTTTACACATTAATTTAGGGCGGGCCTTGCCTGGCCAGAAAGATACCCAGGGCCTGAGGTTCGGCAAAAAATAAGGGCGGGTTTAAAACCCGCCCCTCTCCAAATTTCTCGCTCAGGTCCCGGCGCCCGGTAAGGCGACGGGCCGGGATTTAGCAGGCGCAGCAAATCTCGGCTGCGGCAAAGGCCGGCTCATAGAAGCAGACGTCGCCTTCCCGCCAGGTCAGTTTGTAGAAGCAGCCCTTGAAGCAGATAGTACTGGTGATCATCAGCATAATCTTTTCCACCAGGCGGCCGTGGATGGGATGGGGCAGCACCGCGGTGACCATCTTCCGGGGCTCGGGGGTCCAGTTTAAATCTTGACCATTTTCGTCAATCATTATTAGAAAACCTCTTAAATTTTTTGCGCTCGGGAGGCGCCGGCAGCGCCCTTAGTTTTATATCTACATTATATGTTTTAAACAAAATTATTGCCATAATATTTGGAAGACGGTAAAGGAAATTTCTTGAGGTGGAGCCGCCGCCCTCGCCGGATTTAGAACCGCCGAGGGCGGCGGCCCCACATTTTGCCCGGTAATCGTCAGAAGGGCGGGCAAAATCTAACAGTGGACGGTCTTGCTTGAAAAATGTAAAATAAAAAATTAATCTTAAAGCTAAATTCGAAACCACTATGCCGCAAATTCGCAACTTCAGCATCATCGCCCATATCGACCACGGCAAGTCCACCCTGGCGGACCGCCTCATCCAGTGGACCGGCATGGTGGAGGACCGCCAGTTCCGGGACCAGATCCTGGACACCATGGACCTGGAACGGGAGCGGGGCATCACCATCAAAAGCAACACCATCACCCTGCCCTACACCGCCGACGACGGCCGGGAGTACGAACTCAACCTCATCGACACCCCGGGCCACGTGGATTTTTCCTACGAGGTCTCCCGGGCCCTGGCTTCCTGCGAAGGGGTGCTCCTGCTGGTGGACGCCTCCCAGGGGGTGGAGGCCCAGACCGTGGCCAACCTCTATCTGGCCATGGAGCACGACCTTACCATCATCCCGGTGATCAACAAGATCGATCTGCCCGCGGCGGACGTGGACGGGGTGAAAGAGCAGATCGAGCGGGAACTGGGCCTGGACCCGGATAACGCCATCCTGTGCTCCGCCAAGGAGGGCCTGGGCATCGACGAGGTGCTGGAGGCCATCGTCGCCCAGATCCCGCCCCCCGGGGGAGCATAGAGGCGCCTTTGAGCGCCCTGATCTTCGACGCCCACTACGACTCCTTCCGGGGCACCGTGGTCTCCTGCCGCATCTTTGACGGCGCGGTCCAGGCCGGGGACGTCATCCGCCTCATGTACAACAATGCCGCCTACAAGGTGGAGGAAGTCGGCGTCTTCCGGTTGACCCGGGAGCCGAGAAAACAGCTCAGCGCCGGCATGGTGGGCTATCTCATTGCGGGCCTCAAGACGGTGAGCGACACCCGCATCGGCGACACCGTCACCCTGGACACCCGGCCCGCGGCCAAGGCCCTCCCCGGCTTCAAGGAAGTGAAGCCCGTGGTCTTCGCCTCCATCTTTCCGGTGGGCGCCGACGACTACCAGAGCCTAACCGAGTCTCTGGAGAAGTACAAATTGAACGACGCGGCCCTGATCTACCAGAAGGACGCCTCCGCCGCCCTGGGGCTGGGGTTCCGCTGCGGCTTCCTGGGCCTCTTGCACCTGGAGATCGTCCAGGAACGCCTGGAACGGGAGTTCGGGCAATCCATCATCATGACGGTGCCCGGGGTTCAGTACCGCTTCACCCTGGCCGACGGCCAGGAAATCACCGTGGACAACCCCATGCACTACCCGGACCCCAGCAGCATCAAGAGCTCGGCCGAGCCCTTCATCCGGGCCTCCATCCTCATCCCCGAGCGCTTCGTGGGCCCGGTGATGAAACTCGGGGTGGAGCGCCGGGGGGTCAACTCCCGCTTCAACTACCCCTCGCCCGGCCGGGTGGAGATCTCCTTCGAGATGCCCCTGGCCGAAGTGATCATCGATTTCTACGACCGCCTGAAGACCATCACCCAGGGCTACGGCTCCTTCGACTACGAACTGTTGGACTACCGGGAGTCCCACCTGGTGAAGCTGGATATCCTGGTGAACGGCGAGAAGCTGGACGCCCTTTCCATGATCGTCCACCAGGACCGGGCCCGGGAGTGGGGGGTGCGGGTCTGCGACCGGTTAAAAGACGAGATTCCCCGGCAGCAGTTCAAGATCGCCATCCAGGGGGCCATCGGCGGCCAGATCATCTCCCGCTCCACCATTTCGGCCTTCCGCAAAGACGTCACCGCCAAGTGCTACGGCGGCGATATCACCCGGAAACGCAAACTCCTGGAAAAACAACGGGCCGGGAAGAAACGCATGAAGATGGTGGGCGCGGTGGAGATCCCCCAGAGCGCGTTCGTTGCTGTCCTGAAGACGGAGAATGAGTGAGGGGATAGTTGAGGGAGGGGGGCAGGGGCCGACGGCCCCTGCCCCCTCCCTCAAGCTCCCTCCCCCAACCCCCATAAGGAAGCCCGGAAGCGGGCTGCCGCCCACCTTCCGGGCTCAGTGGAACCCAATTACAGACATAGTTACCGGGCAGAGGATAAATATGGAAGAGGTTGGAAGAAACAATCCATGTCCTTGCGGTAGCGGCAAAAAATTCAAGAAATGCTGTATGGGCAAATACCCGAGGGAAACAGTTGCTTATGTTGGATTCAAGGAACCTTTCAATGGTCTGACTTTCGATAACGGCCAAGCTTATGTACATACTTTATCGGGGGAAAAAGTTAAGGCAGATTATGTGTCTTCTCAAGTGCAGTACACTGGAAAAACTGGCAAAAACAAAGTTATCTCTCTTATTCACAATAAAGTAACTTTCGATATGAATAAATCATTGGCGACAGATTTCGATTTTATTTTTGCTATTGACACTAATAGCAAAGAAATAAATAATGATTTGATATCCATATCAAGCATATTTCAGTGTTATGCAAAAATTATAGGTGAAATGGTAAGAATGAGCTTTGGCAAAATAATAAATATTTGTTTTAAAAATGCCCAAAATAATGCTTCAGAAAAAATTGCCTTTGCAAAGTTAGTCAATATGATTACATCAAGCAAACAATATAATAATAATCTCAGAATTGCTATTATTACTGACCATGATCTAAACAAACATTCTAAATACAATAATAGAGAAATTTCTATATATGGAGAAACCTATTTATCTCCCAACATGACAATAATTTATGCGGCGAGTGATAAAGGTATAAGCAATATTATGAATATTCTATTAAATAATTGCCATAAAGATGCCAAAAATACCTCAGACAAGTAAACGAAACTGGAATGTTTGGGGATGATGATCTGAAAATAACGATTGATCAAATCCCTAATGCAAAAGATAATAAGTTCATTATTATTGGTTATCCGCAAAATCAGCGGGCACAGCCCGCCCTATAGAGCTGCGGGTGAAT
Organism: uncultured delta proteobacterium; assembly: GCA_963790655.1. Classification (GTDB taxonomy): domain Bacteria; phylum Desulfobacterota; class Desulfobaccia; order Desulfobaccales; family 0-14-0-80-60-11; genus DASWLF01. Next base: position 38,164 of record CAWBPT010000015.1, read on the forward strand.
AAGCTGAATAATTAATCAACTTAGTTCCCAAGATCGTTCCCAAGTGCAACTTGGAAATCAGGATTGTGTGAGGAAAACAACCCCGTGAAAGAGATGCTTAGAATCCTCCTTGGTTTTTTGCCCTGGATCTTGTTCGGCATCATGGCCGGGCCACCTCTTACCAGGCTGGAGGTGGCCTTGGCGGTTGCTTTGGCAGCTACGTTGGCCCTGGGAGTCAAGCAACTGCGTAAGGGATTTTTCTTGACCTGGGGAAGCCTGCTGTTTTTCTTTCTTTGTTTCATCCTGGTGGCTTTTCTGAAAAACCTGTGGGTGGTTTCGCACATGGACCTGCTGGCCCGGGGGAGCCTGGCGGTCATAGCCTGGGGCTCCATCATCGCGGGTCAGCCTTTTGTCTTGCAGTACGCCAGGGAAAGCGTGCCGGAAGCCTACTGGCATACGCCGGAATTCATCCACACCGGTTACTTCATATCCATTGTCTGGGGAATCATCTTTCTCTTAGCCCTGGGAGCAAGCCTATTCAGGCCATATCTGGACCAGATGGCCAGTTTGCTTTATCCCCTGCTCGCTACCGGGAGCATGTTCTTGGGAATCATCTTTACCCAGTGGTACGTGCATAGGGTGAGAAGAGCCCGACAAACCTAAAAAATCATGATATGGACCACTTAACAAGTTCCGGCCTCTACGTTCACATCCCGTTCTGCCAAACCAAGTGCCCCTACTGCGATTTTTATTCCATCACTGATGAAACCCTGATTTCCGCCTATCTTACCGCCCTGGACGCCGAGGCCCGGCTCTACCGGGAGCAGTTTCCTATCTTTGACTCCCTTTTTCTGGGGGGCGGCACGCCGTCTCTTCTGGACGCGGCGCAACTTGGCGCTTTGGTGGCCAGTCTGCGGCGGCATTTCGCCTTTGCCCCGGACAGTGAAATCACCCTGGAGGCCAACCCGGACGACGTGACCCCGGAAAAGCTGCGCCTCTGGCGGGACCTGGTTGTCAACCGAGTCAGCCTGGGGGTGCAGTCCCTGGATGAGGCGGAGCTGCGTTTCCTGGGGCGCCGGCACACGGCCCGTCAGGCCCGGTGGGCCCTGGAGTCGGCCCGGGCCGCAGGGTTTGGGAACCTGGCGGTGGACCTCATGTACGGCCTGCCGGGGCAGAGGCCGGAGACCTGGCTCCAGACCCTGGGGCAGGTCCTGGAGTTCGGACCCGAGCACCTCTCCTGCTACCAGTTAACCATCGCGGCGGGCGAGACGCCCGCCCTACGAACCCCCTTCGCCCGGCGGGCGGCCCGGGGTGAAATAACCCCTTTGGGAGAAGAGGAGGAGCGGGCCTTCTTCCTGCTAACAGCCCGATTCCTAACCGAGCGCGGCTATATCCACTACGAAGTCTCCAACTTCGCCCGTAAGATATGGCCCGATAGTATGGGGAGAGGGGGCCAGGGGCTTTTTCGTAAGTGGCCCCTGCCCCCCGGTCCCCCCCTCAATCCAGCTATTCAACCTCTGGAAGCATATTACTGCCGCCACAACTTGAAGTACTGGCGGCACGTGCCTTACCTGGGGTTGGGCCCCGGGGCCCATTCCTTTGACGGGGCCCGGCGCTGGTGGAACCACGCCTCCCTTGAGCAGTACGGCGCGGCCCTGGCGGCGGGCGCCGCGCCGGTGGCCGGGTCCGAGACCCTGACCCCGGCCCAGCTGCGCCTGGAGGCCCTGTATCTGGGCTTCCGCACCCGGGACGGGGTGGGCCTGGACCTCATCCGCCGGCATCCCCGGGGGCAGGAGATCCTCTCCGAGCTGAACCGGTGCGGCCTGGTGCGAGTGGCGGACGGCCGGGCCGTCCCCACCCCCGAGGGCCTGGTGGTGGCCGACCACCTGCCCCTCTTGTTTGCGGAGTGAGCATTTTGCCAAAGACCATTGCAGGAAGAGGGCCAGGGAGTGAGAGGAGAGCTTGCGGGGAGGGTGCGGAAGCTTACAATAAAATTTCCCCCGGCTCTCCTTTTAAAAAAAAATTTATTGCGTTTGGCCGCCTAGTGAAGTAACCTGCAAAAGCCTGAGGGGTCCCTGACCTCACGCGATGCCGACAATTGACCCCGTTCACTCCTACTTCCTCCATGCGACAGCTACCCGTTCCCTGGGGGACCCCCTCAGGCCCTTAGCCGCCCTCTTTTTAAGCGGTTCGGAGCCCGCTCCCGGCCGTCGCTGACCGAGAGCCGGGAAGACCGCCAAATCTTTGGAAGCTGCCGGCCCCGGCAACCGCCCCAACTCTCCCATATTCACTAAAGGTTTTTTTCGCAGATGGTTAACAAAATTGTCAGAGACAAATTGACGCGGCGGCTAAGCGTTATTATGATGTTTTTATCATGACAGGATAATTTTAATCATATATGAGCCCCTGGAAGCCCAAAAACCTCCTCTACCTCCTTGGCGTCATCGTGATTCTCGCGGGCCTGGGCGCCTTTATCGCCTTCGGCCCCCCCGGCATCTATGCCAGATCCGAGAGCCCGGAGTTTTGCGGCAGCTGCCACGTCCTGCAGCCTGAATATGAAGCCTGGTTCCACTCCGGCGCCCATAGCCGCGTCAAGTGCGTGGACTGCCACCTGCCTAACGATAACTTGGCCAATCACCTGCTGTGGAAGACCGTGGACGGCCTTAAAGACACGGTGAAATTCCATACCGGACAGGTCTCCGACGTTATCCGCATTTCCGAGCACGGCGCCCACGTGGTGGAGGCCAATTGCCGGCGCTGCCACGCCGAACTCGTTTCCCGGGTGAACATCGACCGCCGGTGCTGGGAGTGCCACCGCAGTCTCCCGCATCGTCAAACCGGCGTCATTGCCACCTGGACACCAAATTGAACCGAAGGGGAAGCCTATGACCGCCAGGAAGTGCTTGATTCTCTCGGCCGTGGTTTTCATGGGGGCCATTTTATTACTATGGGCCTGCTCGCCGCCGAAATCGGAGCCGGTGAAGACCGTAAGCATCCCCGACGGCGAATGCGACCCCGCGGTCTGGGGCCGGGCCTATCCCCTGGAATATGACTCCTGGCTCAAGAGCAAAGAGCCCAATCCGCCGGGCTTGAGCAAATACCGCAAGGGTTGGACTGGGGCCGCCAAGTTCGACAAGCTGAGCGAATACCCCTTCATGGCCCTGCTGTTCAACGGCTGGGGGTTCGGGGTGGAGTACAACGAAATCCGGGGGCACTGGTACATGCTCATCGACCAGTTGGAGATCGACCCCTCCCGTCTCAAGGCCGGCGGGGTCTGCCTCACCTGCAAGACCCCCTTCGCCCCCAAGCTCAAGCAGGAGTTGGGACTGAATTATTTCAAAGACCCTTACGTGGAAGTGCACGCCAAGATCCCGGCCCAATTCCAGCGCACCGGGGTCATGTGCATCGACTGCCACGACAACAAGACCATGGACCTGAAGCTGTCCAGGTGGACCTTGGAAAAGGCCCTGAAAGATATGGGCAAAGACCCGGCCACCGCCACCCGCCAGGAGAAGCGCTCCCTGGTGTGCGCCCAGTGCCATGTGTCCTACATCATCAAGAAAGATGCGGAGATGAAGTCCATCGACGTCTTCTTCCCCTGGCAGGGGAGTAAGGTGGGGGACATCTCCATCGAGAACATCATCAAGGTCCTCAAGAGCGACCCTGCGTACCTGGAGTGGAAGCAGAACGTCACCGGCTTCAAGCTGGGCTTCTCCCGGCACCCGGAGTACGAGTTCTACAGCAAGAACAGCACCCATTGGAACGCCAACGTCGCCTGCGCCGATTGCCATATGCAGTTTGAGCGGGTGGGGGTGAACAAGATTTCCAACCACAACGTGGGCAGCCCCCTGTGGCAGGGAATGGTCTCCTGCCAGCAGTGCCACGCCGAGACCGCCGACTGGCTCAAGGCTCGGGTCCTCGCCATCCAGGACCGCACCACTTCGCTCTTGAACCGGGCGGGCTACGCCACCGCGGTGGCGGCGAAGCTGTTCGAGACCGCCAACAAGGCTCAGGCCGAGGGAAAAAATATCAACAAAGCCCTCTATGACCGGGCTAAGGACCTTTACCTGGAAGCCTTCTACCGCATCAATTACCTCGGGGCGGAAAACTCGGTGGGTTTCCACAACCCCACTGAGGCCGGGCGCATCTGCGGCGATTCGGTGGCCTTTGCGGAGAAGGCCAGCGCCTTGCTGCGCCAGGCCCTGGCCCAGGCCGGGGTCCAGGAACCGGAAAACATCAAACTGGAACTGGCCAAGTACCTCCAGAACCGGGGAGTTAAGAAGCTTAACTTCAAGCTCGAAGAGGAGTTTAAAGACCCCTACGGCATCCAGAACCTGCTGACCCCTCCCGACTCTTTGGGGCTGCCGGCCGCGGCGCCGCCCGCGAAGAAATGAGAATTTTCCTGGCGCTGCCGGGTTTGATCGTCCTGTTGGCAGGCGCGGGCTGGGCCCAGGGGCCCGAGGAGTTTTTCCGGCAGGGCAAGCAAGTCTTCGCAGACAACTGCGCCCAGTGCCATCGCGTCAACGGCGAGGGCCTGCCCTGCACCTTCCCGGCGCACAATGGCAATCCCTTTGTGGTAGGGGACCCCGCCCCGGTCATCGCCACCGTCCTCAACGGCCGCCGGGGCAAACTGGGCCAGATGCCCGCCTGGAAGGACGAGCTTAACGACGTCCAGGTTGCCGGGGTGGTGACCTACATCCGTCAGGCCTGGTCCAATCGGGCCCTGGCGGTCACCCCGGCCATGGTGGCTAAGATCAGAGGCAAGTAACTCCTGTTTTCTGTTTTCTGTTTTCTGTTAACCTGGAATAACTCTCTCTGCTTCCGGGTGGAGAAACTGCAACTTTGAGGGGAGGCCGGGAGGAGCAAAATTCCCCCGGTCTTCCCTTAATTATTAGAGGAAAATTTGACGAAAATCAGGGTACCGACTTTGTTATGGGTGCCGGCTGCGGTGTTGGCGCTGCTGGGTTTGGCCGTCGCTTGCGGTTGCGGGGTGCAGCAACTGGCCCGGGGAGAAATCCAGCCCCCCAAGGTGACCTTGCAGGGCGTCGTCCTGGGGGCGCCCACGGGGGTGGGCTGGCCCATCTTCGCCACCCTGCGCCTGGAGAACCCCAACCCTCAGGCTCTCAGCGTCTTGGGATACGACTATAATTTGTGGCTGGAAGGCCGCCCGGTAGCCCAGGGGGCCAGCCAGGGGCAGGTGGATCTCCCCCCCTCAGGGGAAACCGTCACGGAATTCCCTATTTTGGTGAATGTGAACTCCGTGCTGGCCCTGCTCCCCCGGGCCCTGCACAACCAGCAGCAAAAACTCCACTACCAGTTGACCGGAGGGGTCCGGTTGTCCCCGGTGCTGGCGGGCCTGGTCCGGGTGCCCTTCTCGTTTCAAGGCGAACTCGCTCCCAAGGAAGGGTTGGATTTTCTTCGCCCTTACTTGCGCTGAAGGACTGGGGGGCGAGGATGCCCATCTTGGCGTACCTGTCCGAAATTCTAGACAAATTCTTCCTTGATAAATTTATGAACAATGGAGTATATAAATCAACCTAGGAACTTGGCTTGGAATTCTGGATCTCTCACGAGGTTAATTGGCCATAAGATTAATTCTAAAAACCAAGGAGGCAATATGCAGCGCCTGGGATTGGGTCTTGTGGGTCTGGCTGTCATCGGGTTAATTTTTGCCGTCCAACCCCCAACCTGCGCCGGAGCGGAAGCGAAAACCGTAGTTATAGGATTCACCGCCTCCCAGACCGGCAAATTCAACGTGGAGGCCACCCGACAGATCAACGGCCTGCACCTGTGGATGGAGCAGGTGAACAAAGCGGGCGGGGTTAAGTTGCCCGATGGCACGGTGGTTAAATTCGCCGACCAAGTACTACGACGACGAAAGTAAAAAAGAACGGGTTCAGGAACTCTATACCAAGCTCATCAGCGCCGACAAGGCCGACTTCCTCATCAGCCCTTACAGCAGCCCGCTCACCGACGCGGCTGCGGTGATCGCCCAGCAATACAACAAGATCATGATCACCACCGGAGCCGCTTCCGATTCCACTTATAAGAAAGGTTTCACCCTGGTCTATCAGACATATACCCCGGCCTCCCGGTATTTGACCGGCGCGGTGGACCTGCTGGCTAAGCTGGCGCCCAACGCCAAGACCATCGCCATTATTCATGAAAAAGACAAGTTCTCCACCGATGTAGTGACCGCCTTGAAAGCCTATGCGGAAGGGAAAGGTTATAAGGTTCCTCTATTTGAAGGTTATGAACCAGGCACCACTGACTTCGCACCCTTTATCAACAAGATTCCCATGCCCATAGGAGCCATCATGGGCGGGGGGCACTTCGCCGACACCACCACCTTCGCCAAGCAGCTCTATGAAAAGAAGATCAAAACTCAGATGATCGCCCTGCTGGTGGCCCCGCCGGAACCCAAGTTCGCCGAACTGGGCGAAGCCTGCATCTCCGTGGTGGGCTCCTCCCAGTGGGAACCCGCGGCCAAGTACAGCCCGGAAGCGGCTAAGAAAGCCGGGGTGGAATATTTCGGGATCTCGGCGGTGGATTTCACCAAATCATATCAAGCCAAGTATGAAGGTGAAATCCCCTCCTATCACAGCGCCGGCGGCTACGCAGCCGGCCTGATCTTGCAGAAGGCCATACAGCAGGCCGGCTCCACGGAGACGGCCAAGGTGAAGTCGGTTCTGGACGCCATGAACCTGATGACCTTTTACGGCGACATCAAGTTCGACAACACTCCCAAAGCTCACGGCCTCCAGGTGGGCCATGACATGGTGTACATCCAGTGGCAGAACGACAAGCAGGGCAAAGCGGTGAAGGAGGTGGTGTGGCCGGAGGCAGCCGCCACCGCTGCCGCCATGGTCTGCCCGGTCCGTTAACCGCAATAATACCGCCCTGCCGCTTCCTAAAAGGAAGCGGCAGGAGAACAGGTGAACCCTTTATGTGGTCGCAACTAACTGCTTCCTTGACCGACGGCCTGCTCCTGGGATTTGTTTACGGCGTGGCCGCCATGGGCCTGACCTTGATCTGGGGCGTGATGTCGGTCATCAATCTGGCCCACGGACCGGTCATTGCCCTGGGGATGTTCGGGACTTACCTGTTATTCACCCATGTGGGCCTTAATCCCTACCTGGCCCTGATCCCCGTGGCCGGAGTCGGCCTGCTCCTCGGCCTGGTGATTTACGTCGTCGCCGTGCACCGGGTGATCAACGCCCCCCATCTCTCCAGCCTGCTGGCCACCTTCGCGGTTAACATGATCATCATCGGGATCGCCACTGCAGTCTTCAGCACCTCACCGCAAAACATTGACTACTCCCTGGGCTCCCTGGAGTGGGGCTTCCTCACCATACCCTCCAGCCGACTGATAGGAGCCCTCGGGGCCATCCTGGTCACGGCCGGGCTCTACCTCTTTCTCTACTTCACCCGGCCGGGGAAGGCCATCCGGGCGGTGGCCAACAATCGCATGGCCTCGGAACTGATGGGCATCCCATCGTCCCGGGTCTTGGCCCTGAGTTTCGGTTTGGGCACCATGCTGGCGGCGGTGGCCGGCGGCCTCATCTCCACCTTCTTTCCCGTTCACCATCCTGAGTGGCGGTCCCTATGAATTGAAGTCCTTCGTGATTTGCGTCCTGGGAGGACTGGGTAATCCCTTGGGAGCGTTGTTGGGCGGCCTCATTCTGGGAGGCCTCGAAGGTCTCATTCCCACCTTCATGCCCGTTAGCTGGGTGCCGGTGGTGGAATTCGGACTCTTCGTGCTGGTGCTGCTGGTCCGCCCCACCGGCCTGCTGGGTGCCAAGTAGATGAACGCCTGGCGACAACCGGGATTCTGGCTGCCGCTGGCGATTGTCTTGGTATGGGGGGCCGCGGTCCTGGTCATCCGCCAGGACATTATGCGGGAATCGGCCTTCGTCCTGCTCATGGCCGTGGGGCTGGCCTCCAGCCTCAATATTCTCCTGGGCTACACCGGGTACGTCAGCTTCGGGCACATCGTCTTCTTCGGCCTGGGAGGGTATACCGGATTCTACCTGATAAGCGAACAGGGCTGGTCCCTGTACACCGCCGCCATCGCCGGGGGGCTGCTCTCGGCCCTCATCGCCCTCCTGGTGGGCCTGGCGGTCTTGCGTCTGCGGGGGGCCTACTTCGCTCTGGCCACCATCGGCATCAATGAGGCGGCCCGGGCCTTTGTCAGCAACTTCGAGCCTTACGGCGGGGCCACCGGCCTGTTCGTCAACTTTTCCGCGTATCAAAGGTACGGCGGCGCCGGTGAGGCCCTCTGGACCACCTTCACTCTCCTGTGGATCACCACCATGGTGGTGCTGCTGGTGAGTTTCCTGGTGAAACACTCCCGGTTCGGCCTGGGGTTGTTGGCGATTCGCGAGGATGAAGACGCCGCCATGGTGATGGGAGTCAAGGCCCCCCAGGCCAAAACCCTCACCTATGTCATTTCCGCCTTCTTTCCCGGAGTGATCGGCACCCTGTATTTCTTTAAAAACGGCAATATTGAACCGGGTGATGCCTTTCAACTGCACATGTCCATCGAGATGCTGGTGATGGTGATGCTGGGGGGCATGGGCACGGTGCTGGGACCCGTGGTGGGGGCGGTGACTTATCAAGGCCTGCGGGGCTATCTGCTTACCAGCCCCATTTTCAAGAGCCTGCATCTGGCGGTGGCGGGCCTTATTCTATTGCTCATCGTGCTCTTTGTGCCCGCCGGGGCGGTGGGCTGGGTGCGGAGCCGCTTCCGGGGCTTGAGGAGGGTGCTGGAATGATCCTCCAGGTCCAAGAGGTCACCAAGCGCTTCGGCGGTCTTCAGGCCCTCACCGAAGTGACCTTCGACCTGCCCGAGGGCCAGATCCTGGGGCTCATCGGCCCCAACGGCGCCGGCAAAACCACGCTGTTCAACGTCATCAACGGGGTCTATAAGCCGGAACGGGGCCAGGTGATCTTTCGGGGAGAGGACATCACCGGCCTGCCTTCCTATGAGGTGGCCCGGCGGGGCCTGGCCCGGGCCCACCAGGTGGTGCGGCCCCTGCATGAACTCACGGTGCGGGAAAACGTCATGGTGGGCGCCTGCTTCGGCCGGGAAGGCCACTCCCTGGCGGCGGCAGCCCGCCAGGCCGATGAGGCCCTGGCCAAGGTGGGGCTGCTGGAGCGGGCCGACCAGCCGTCGGGGAACCTCAACGTGGCCCAGAAAAAGCGCCTGGAGATGGCCCGGGCCCTGGCTGCCAAACCCTACCTGCTGCTGCTGGACGAAGTCCTGGCCGGCCTCAATCCGTCGGAAATCTCCGCCATGATGGAGACCGTCCGCGCCATCCGGGATGAAGGGTTTACCATTCTCATGATCGAGCACGTCATGCAGGCGGTGATGAGCGTCTCCGACCGCATCCTGGTTCTGGATTACGGCATGCTCATTGCCGAAGGGCTCTCCCGAGGAAGTGGCCAACGATCCCCAGGTCATCGAAGCCTACCTGGGCGATCCGAAAATGACGGAGCGACTGTTGGCGGAGTAAATGCCATGGCATTATTGGAAGTTAACTCCCTGGCCTCGGGCTACGAAGGGGTCCAGATCCTCTGGGGGGTCAACCTTAAGCTGGAAGCGGGCAAACTCACCACCCTGGTGGGCTCCAACGGCGTGGGCAAGACCACCCTGTTAAAAACCATGATGGGACTGATGCGCCCCCTGGCAGGCTCGGTATTCTTTCAGGGACGGGATGTCACCAATCTGTCCGCCCATGCCCGGGCCAAGGCCGGCATGGTCCTGGTGCCCGAAGGCCGCCAGTTGTTTACCGAAATGACCGTCTATGAAAACCTGGAGATGGGGGCTTTTTCCAAGCGCGCCCATGCCAGCTTCAAGCAGAATCTGGAAAAGGTCTTCGAGCTCTTCCCCCGCCTGCAAGAGCGGGCGCATCAGAAGGCCGGCACCCTGAGCGGCGGCGAGCAGCAGATGGTGGCCGTGGGTCGGGGCCTGATGGCCGAACCGGAAATCCTGATGCTGGATGAGCTCTCCCTGGGGCTCTCGCCGCTCCTGGCCCTCACCCTCTTCGAAGCCCTCACCCGCCTGAAGGAAACCGGCCTCACCATGCTCCTGGTGGAGCAAAACGTCTCCATGGCCCTGGCGGTGAGCGACTACGCCTACGTGCTGGCCCAGGGGAAGGTTTGGCTGGAAGGCGAGGCCCGCCAACTCCTCAAAAACGACGACATCCGCCGCACCTACCTGGGTATCTAACTCCCCGGCCGACGGCGGCGGACCCCCTGGTTAAGCTGCCAAGAACGCATATTCCTCCCCCCTGGCCTGGCCGGCCCTCCCGCCCCCTGCCTTCTGCCCCAATAGTCCTTTGGCGGCGCCGGCGTCTCGCCTGAGCGGCACCGGGGGCCAGGGGCCGACGGCCCCCTTGCAATCCTTCCTGAACCTGCGGCTCACCCGTAAAGCATGAAAACGCCACGTAGGGGCGGGTTTTAAACCCGCCCCTACAACACCCGCGAGACGCCTGTGCCATCAATTTACTTGGGACTTTTCAGAAAAGAGGTCTCAAGTTGGGTGGGGGGAAAGCATTTCCCCGAGAGGGTCTGATAAAAGTGATAAAATATCGTTGGCTTATATATACTAATTAAGTATTTTAATCGGATGCTGTTTGGGACCCCGGACCTCCCCGGGTCGAACCCCTCCCCGGCTTGACAGACCTGGGGCCGTTAGTTATTCTCTCATCTATTAAAATCAAGGAGAGCACCACCATGGCATTGGATGAAATTCTCATCACCCGGGCGATTATCGAGCGGTTCACCGAAAAAATGCTGGACAATCTGGACGTGGACGTGGCCGTGGTGGGCGGCGGGGTATCCGGGTTGACCGCGGCCTGGCGCCTGGGTCAATTGGGGCGCAAGGTCGCGGTGTTCGAACGCAAGCTCAGCATCGGCGGCGGCATGTGGGGCGGCGGCATGATGTTTAACGAAATCGTGATCCAGGAGGCGGCCAAACCCCTGCTGGAGGAGCTAGGGATTCGCCTTAAGCCCATTTATAACGAATATTACACCGCGGACGCGGTGGAGGCGGTCACCACCCTGGGGTCCCAGGCCGTGAAGGCCGGGGCCACCGTGTTCAATTGCATCAGCGTGGAAGACGTCATGGTGCGGGAAGACCGGGTCAACGGCCTGGTCATCTCCTGGACCGCGGTGGAAATGGCCCGGCTCCACGTGGACCCCATGGTGATCCGGTCCAAGTACGTCATCGACGCCACCGGCCACGACCTGGAGGTGGTGAAGGTGCTGCTCAGGAAAAACCAGCCCCTCACCCTCTTTACCCCCAGCGGGGCCATCGGCGGCGAGCGCTCCATGTGGGCGGACGTGGGCGAAAAGGAGACCGTGGCCCACACTAAGGAGATTTATCCCGGGTTCTTCGTGGCGGGCATGGCGGCCACCGCCACCTACGGCACCTTTCGCATGGGCCCCATCTTCGGCGGCATGTTTCTCTCCGGCCACAAGGCGGCGGAGCTCATCAACGAGCGCTTGAAAACCGAATGGTAGGATACTTGCGTGGAATTTGAAGCCGTCATCGGGTTGGAAGTCCATGCCCACCTCTTGACCGCCAGCAAAATCTTCTGCGGCTGCGCCACTGCTTTCGGTTCCCCGCCCAACACCCAGGTCTGCGAAGTCTGCCTGGGGATGCCCGGGTCGCTGCCGGTCCTGAATAAGAAGGCGGTGGAATTCGCCCTGAAAATGGCCCTGGCCACCAACTGCCGCGTTAATCCCCAGTCGGTCTTCGCCCGGAAGAACTACTTCTACCCCGACCTCCCCAAAGGCTACCAGATTTCCCAGTACGAGCTGCCCCTGGCGGAGCACGGCCACCTGGATATTCGGGTCAACGGCGTTAGCCGGCGCATCGGCATCACCCGCATCCATATGGAAGAAGACGCGGGGAAACTCATCCACAGCGAGACCCGGCCGGTGAGCCTGGTGGACTTCAACCGCACCGGGGTGCCTTTGATCGAGATCGTCAGCGAGCCGGATATGCGCGCCCCCGAGGAGGCGGTGGAGTATCTCAAGGGGCTGCGCAACATCCTCCTGTACCTGGAAATCTGTGACGGCAATATGGAGGAAGGCTCGTTCCGGTGCGACGCCAACATTTCGCTGCGGCCCGTGGGCGCCAAGGAATTCGGGGTCAGGGTCGAACTCAAGAACATGAACTCCTTCCGGTTCGTCAAGGCGGCCCTGGAATATGAAATCAAGCGCCAGCGGGCCATGTTGGCCGCGGGCCGGGCCATCGTCCAGGAGACCCGTCTGTGGGACACGGTGGGCAACCAGACCGTCTCCATGCGGGGCAAAGAAGAGGCCCACGATTACCGCTATTTTCCCGACCCGGACCTGGTGCCGGTGAGGGTCTCTCAGGAGTGGATAGAAAGCCTGACGAAAAATCTGCCGGAATTGCCGGAGGCGCGGCTGGCCCGCTTCCAGACGGAATACGGGCTGCCGGAATACGACGCCGAGGTCCTCACCTCAGATAAGGCCCTGGCGGATTATTTCGAGGCTGCGGTCAAGGAGTTCCCCCACCCCAAGCAAGTGAGCAACTGGATCATGGTGGAGCTCCTGCGGGAGTTGAAAAAGGAGGAGGCCGGCATCGCCTCCTGCCGCATCACCCCCGCGGCCCTGGCCAAACTGCTGGCCCTGGTGGAAAAGGGAACCATCAGCGGCAAGCTGGCCAAGACCGTGTTTGAAGAGATGGTGGCCACCGGTAAAGACCCGGAAGTTATCATCAAGGAAAAGGGCCTGGTGCAGATCAGCGACACCGGGGCCCTGGAGGCTGTGGCCCAAGAGATTATCAACGCCCACCCCAAGGAGGCCGCGGACTTCCGGGCCGGGAAAACCAAGCTGATGGGCTTCTTCGTGGGCCAACTGATGAAACGCACCAAGGGCCAGGCCAACCCGCAACTGGCTAATGAGATTTTTCAAAAGCTGTTGGGATAGGATTTGTAGGGGCGGACCTGCGTGTCCGCCCCTCAGAGGGCGCACACATAGGTGCGCCCCTACAAGAGAGACTAACATGGAATCACGGGAGGATGGGACTATCGATCACAAATGGATTGCTTGTGCTTGTGACCATCTTTAAAAAATGACTGAAGAATCATTTTTTTTCTTTTCTAAACCGAAAACTGAAAACCGAAAACCGGAGTTGAAATGATCCCCTATTGCAGCATCTGCTGGGACGTGGATAAGGTGAAGTTGCTGGATCAGCGCCGCTTGCCCCGGGAAGAGATTTATTTAGAGATCACCGATTACCGGGAGGTCATCGAGGCCATCCGGACCCTGGCCATCCGGGGGGCGCCGGCCATCGGGGTGGCCGCGGCCATGGGCGCGGCCCTGGGGGCCCTGGCGTTGGCTACGGATGATCCGGCGGAGTTTCAGTCGCAGTTTCTGAAGATTTGCCGAGAAATTGCCGAAGCCCGGCCCACCGCAGTGAACCTGTTCTGGGCCCTGGACCGCATGCAGCTAGTGGCCCAGGAGCATGCCCGGGAAAGCGTGGCGGCCGTCAAGGAACGCCTGATCCTGGAAGCTCAGGCCATGCTCAAGGAGGACGAGACCACCAACAAGCGTCTGGCCCAACACGGGCAGGTCCTGATCCATAACGGCCAGCGCGTCCTCACCCATTGCAATACCGGGGCTCTGGCCACCGGGGCCTACGGCACCGCCCTGGGGGTGCTGCGGGCCGCCTGGGAGGCGGGGAAAAAGTTCTCCGTGTGGGTGGACGAAACCCGGCCGCTGCTTCAGGGCGCCCGCCTCACCACCTGGGAGTTGGGCAAGCTGGGTATCCCCTACACCCTGATCCCCGACGGCGCCGCCGCCACCCTGATGCACCAGGGGAGGGTGGATCTGGTCATCTTGGGCGCGGACCGCATCGCGGCCAACGGCGACACCGCCAACAAGATCGGCACTTACAGCGTGGCCGTCCTGGCGCACCACCACGGCATCCCCTTTTACGTGGCGGCGCCCCTGTCCACCTTCGATTTTGCCATTCCCGACGGCAACCACATCCCGGTGGAGGAGCGCCGGGGGGAGGAAGTGACCCATCTGTGGGGCCAGGCGGTGGCTCCCGCCGGGGCCCCAGCCCTCAATCTGGCCTTTGACGTTACCCCCAATGAGCTGATTTCTGGTATCATAACAGAGAAGGGGGTGATGGAGCCCCCCTTCAGCTCCAGCCTGAAGCCATTCCGGCCACATCAGGAGTAAGTTATGCGCAAATCGGCCTTGCCCCTGGCGATTTTGATAATCTTCAGCTTAGCGCTGCCGGCCTATGCCGCCGGCCCTTTCAACATTCACATGCCCACCGTCCGGAACGGCATCGACCCCCAGGCGATGAACGTGATCGGCAACTCGCAGCACCACATGATTAAAAAAGGCGAGGATTTGCTGGATATCGCCCGGCACTATGACCTGGGCTGGACGGAAATCGGGGCCAAGTACCGCAGTTGGGATCCGTTTTTGCCGCCGGTGGGCACCAATATGCTGATCCCCACTATCTGGATCGTACCGGATAGCCGGGGCAAGCAAATCATTGTGAATACCGGGGAGATGCGCCTCTATTATTTCATCAATAATGGCACCCAGGTTTATACTTTCCCCATCGGCATGGGGGTCCTGGACTTCAAAACCCCTACCGGCACTTTTAGCGTAAATCAAAAGAAGGTGAATCCGGACTGGCATATACCTAAGCAGTTGCAGAAAAAATATGAGATGGCGGTGATGCCCGCCGGCCCGGACAACCCCATGGGGGCATTACAAACTGGGGCTGTCCTGGGGAGACTACGGGATCCACGGCTGCAACCTGCCGTGGGCCGTGGGCCGCCTGGTGAGCCATGGCTGCACCCGCCTCTATCCGGAAGATATCAAGAAGCTGTTTCCCATGGTGCCCATGGGCACTAAGGTCGAATATATCTACGAACCCGCCAAGATTGGCTTCCGCCAGGGCCGCGTCTTCCTGTCGGTGCACGAGGACGTCTATTTCAAGATTCGCTCCATGATTTTGCATGTCTTGACCATGCTGGAGCAGCGGGGCCTGGCGGACCAGGTGGACATGCGCAAGGTGATGCAGACGGTGGAAGAGCAGGACGGCATGCCGGTGGATGTCACCAAAGGCGCGGCAGGGACCGAGAGCTTCACCTCCACCCGGACTTATTAGTCCACCGGGCCAATCAACTTCCCGCCGCACTCCCCGGGACCGGGGGGGCGGGCGCCCTTCACCCTGAAATCCCAGCAACTTCCCAAGCCGGAGTCCGGGTCGCGTCTCGGAATTACCCCCCCTACGCTAATTGTCCGCAATTTCCCTGGAAGGGCGAGGTGACCTCGCGTCTAAAAAGCCGTAGGGGCGCCCCGGGCGGTGCCCTCAAACTGAATATAACCCATTTCAAAACCTATTTTTGCTGTCATCCTGAATGGAGTGAAGGATCTCATAAAGTCGAAAATACGAGATTCTTCGCTGCGCTCAGAATGACAATTCACCGGACGTATGGGTTTTGAAATAGCTGATTATTAGGATAGCCGGGGTGGACCGGACGGCGGGAACAAGACGGCAGGGCCCCCAAAAAAGACAGAAGGTGTGGTGAGCATCAGCCCAATCCACACCCTCTGACCTTTGGTAATGGGGGTTAATAACCCCAATAGACTACGTTAATGAATTACATTGCCTTTTTGGCTTTTTTGGCCTTTTTGGCCTTTTTGGCCTTTTTGCCCTTCACAAACTTAACCTTGGCGCACACTTTTTCGGCCGCGTCTTCCGCCCGAGCAGCAGCCGCTTCAGCCTTGTTGGCCGCTGCGGAGGCGCGAGGTACGGGGACTTTGGCTTCTTGTGCGGCCGCTTCAGCCTTTACTACCGACGCGGCAGCCCGATCTGCAGAAGCTTTTGCCTGCTCCATGTACATCTTGCACTGATCATAGTACGTTTGGCAGCAGCCAGCACCTCCCAGCACCAGGGCAAAGACCGCGAGGAGAGCCAAGGCATAGCCTTTTCTCATCGCCTTCCTCATCGATTACCCCCTTTCGGAGAGAGATTGACACTCTCCAGTAGCTGATCAACCCTTGGTGCTACTTCCGCATTTTCTTCATCAGGCAGGCCTCAGCTTTTGCCGCTGCAGCCTCTGCCCGATCAGCCGCGGCCTCAGCCTTGTCAGCTGAAGCTTTCGCGTCTGCCGCCGCCATTTCGGCGTTCCGTGCCGCGCTGTCTGCCTTAGCAGCCGAAGCCGCCGCTTGATCGGCGTACATCTTAGCTTCGTCTACGCTCTTCTTGCAGGCGTCGCAGCAGCCTCCCACCATGGCGAGAACAAACGCCAAGAGGATGGCCAAAGCAAAGCGCTTCCTTACCAAAGCTTTCCTCATCATCTATCCCCCCTTCTCAAAGAGATGGTTTAAGGTTAGTAAGATGCCCCCATTTAATAATAGGAGCCGACAAATATCAAGAAAAATTATGCGCTCCAGATAATTTTTTTTTCCGTTTACATACGGCCGGGGCGCATAACTTCCTGATTTGCGGTAAATATAAGTCGCATGCACAGAAAATCAAGAGAAATTATTCGATGCTGCAAAATTCTTTGTGGCTCCCTGAAGCCTTCAAAATATTTATCTCATTGATATAATTAATAATAATTAGGATTTACTCTAGTCTGCTTTTTTCCCGTAAGGAGACATCTCCCCCCAGTTTTGTCCGGTGCGCAGGTCCACCTCCAGAGGCGCCTGGAGATGAACGACGTTTTCCATCACCTGGCGCGCCAGCCTGGCGGTGTCCGCCAGTTCAGCTTCCGGCACCTCCAAGAGGAGTTCGTCGTGAAGCTGCAGCAGCATTTTCCCGGCCAGACCCCGGTCGGTCAGGGCTGATTCCAGTTGCACCATGGCCTGTTTGATGATGTCCGCGGCGGTGCCCTGGAGGGGGGTGTTGATGGCGCTGCGCTCCGCCTCCTGGCGCAGGATGCGGTTGCTGCTGTTGATTTGGGGAATCTGGCGCCGGCGCCCCAACAGGGTGGTGACCCAGCCCTGCCGGCGGGCCTGCTCCAGGGTGCCGTCCAGGTAGGCCTTCACCCGGGAGTACCTGGCGAAATACCGCTGGATGAAATCATGGGCCACCCGGGTGCTGACTCCCAACTGCTTGGCCAGGCCGAAGGGGCTCATGCCGTAGATGATGCCGAAATTCACCACCTTGGCGGCGCGCCGCATATCCGGGGACACCAGCTCCGGGTGGATGCTGAAGACCACCGCCGCGGTCTGCCGGTGAATGTCCACCTTCTCCTGAAAGGCCTGGAGCAGGGTGGGGTCCTGGGAAAAATGGGCCAGCAGCCTGAGTTCCATCTGGGAGTAGTCCGCGCTGAGAAAGACCCGTCCCCGGGGAGCCACAAAGGCCTGGCGCACCTGGCCCCCCAATTCCCCCCGTACCGGGATGTTTTGCAAATTGGGGTCCCGGCTGGACAACCTTCCGGTGGCCGCCACCGACTGCAGAAAGGTGGTGTGAATCCGGCCGGTGGCCGGGTTTACCAGCTTCAGCAGGGCGTCCACGTAAGTGGACTTGAGCTTGCCCATGGTGCGGTATTCCAGGACCTTGGCCGGCAGCGGATGTGCCGTGGCCAGGGCCTGCAGCACCTCCACGTCGGTGGACAAGGCCTTGCCCTTGGTCTTTTTCTGGGGCGCCAGCCCTAATTTCTGAAAGAGGATGCGGCCCAACTGCTGGGGGGACTGAATGAGAAACTCTTCCCCGGCCAGCTCATGGATTTCCCGTTCCAGGCGCTGCATCTCCGTTTCCAGGTCCTTGCCGAAGCGGCTTAAAAACTCCCGGTCCACCAGGATGCCCGTTTCCTCCATGCGGGCCAGGGTCCCCAACAGGGGCAGCTCCAAATCCTGGTATAGGTCCCACAGGCCTTCCCGGACCAACTCCGGCTGCAGGATGGCCCAGAGATTGAGGGCGGTCTCAGCCCGGGCCCCGGCATACTGGCAGGAAAGCTCCGGCGGCAACTGCGCCGCCGCCACGGGACGGCCGGCCAGCTCCCGGGGGCCGGGCAGGTTGACTCCCAGATGATGTAGGGCCACGTTTTCCATGGTCTGCTCGTACCGGGCCGGGTTGAGGAGATAGGATGCCAGCAGGATGTCGCCCCGGCCACCCTGCAATTCGACGCCCAGGCGGCGGGACAACAGCATGGCGGCTTTGAGATCCGAGCCCACCTTGGCGACCCCGGGGTCGGACCACAAAGGACCCAAGGCTTGCCAGACCTTCTCTGCCGGCAAATCCTGCTGAAAAGGAATATAAGCCCCCTGGCCCTGCTGCCAGGACAGGCCCATGCCGGCAATCTGGGCCATCACCGGGTGCTGCTCGGAGGCCAGGAAAAACAATCCCATCTCTCCCGCTTCCCGGATGGCTCCGGCCACCCGGTCCAGGTCTTCGGGCCGGTTGACCAGGATGAAAGCCTCGAACGCCTTTTCATCAAACCCCAGCTCCTTGGTCAGCTTGCTGAATTCCAGTTCCACGAACAGCCGGCGCAGGGCCTCCCGGTCCGGAGGACCGGGGTGCAGGGCCTCCAGGTCGGCGGCCAGGGGCACCCGGCATTCCAACACGGTCAAGCGCCGGCTCAGGCGGGCCTGCTCTGCATACTCCTTTATTCGGTCCCGCAAGGTTTTTTGTTTAATTTCATCCACGTGGGCCAGCAGGTTGTCCAGGGTGTGATACTCGGCGATCAATTTGAGGGCCGTCTTTTCGCCGATTCCCGGCACCCCCGGGATGTTGTCGCTGGGGTCCCCGGCCAGGGCCCGCACTTCCACGAGCTCCTGGGGGGTCAGGCCGAACTTTTCCCGGATGGCCGCCGGGTCATAGCGCACCCCTTTCATGGGATCCCACATGTCCACCCCATCCTGCACCAGGGGCAGGAGGTCTTTGTCGCCGGAGATGATCTCCACTTGGAAGCCCTGCTCCCGGGCTCTGCCGGTCAGGGTGCAGATGAGGTCGTCGGCCTCAAAGCCTTCCTGCAGCAGGGCCGGCAGGCGAAAGCCCTGGATAATTTTGTTGATGTAAGGGAGCTGCATCACCAGCTCCTCGGGCATGGGAGGGCGGTGGGCCTTGTATTCCCCGAAAATCTTATGCCGGAAGGTGGGCCCCTTGGCGTCGAGGATCAGGGCCAGGTATTGGGGCTGTCGCTCCTTGAGGACCTTGAGGAGCATGGTGGTGACCCCGTAGACCGCACCGGTGGGCAAGCCCTTGGAGTTGGTAAGGCGCGGCAGGGCGTGATAGGCCCGGTAAAAATAAGAACTGATGTCTATGAGGTAAAGCACCTGGGACTCTTTGGCCATGGTTTCCGTGTCCTCTGCCCCCTTATAGCCTCAACCCGGCGTGGTGTCAATGCGGGTGGCCCTTAAAGCCAAGGGGGCGCTCCCGGCCCCAGCAGTTTTATGCCAATCATTCCTCCGTTCCTTGATTTTCTGACAAGAAATGCCGACTTTAAATCATAGAGGTGGTAGCCGCCGCCAGCGGTTACGGGCGGGGATCGGGAGGTAAAAAAACATGGCAGGTCTTCTGTGGAGCCTGGCGGGTTGTTTGACCTTAACCGGGGCGCTGTTTTATTGGGGCGCCGGGGTGCTCAGGGTGGACGGCTTCTATGGCGGCGCCGGCCTCATCCTGTTCTCGGCCCTGCTGTGCGCCGGCCTGGCCATGTTTTAGGAAAATGGTTTTTAAGAGAGGGGGCTAAGGGCCGACGGCCCCTACCCCCTATTTTTCCCATCACACCCGGGGCTTGGCCCAGATTTCCAGGACCGAAAGCTGCATGAAGCGCTTGGACGCGGCGCTCTTGACGATGGCCACCGTGTCCCAGCCCCGGGCGGTGCCGCCCAGGGCCACCACCTCTTCGCCTTCGGGGATGAGGCCCGCGTCCACCGCCTCCATGACGATCTCGCAGCACACCTTAAGGCCCTGGCCCAGGCGCCGCAAGGTGTTGGCGATAAGGAGCGTCGGGGCGCTGCCCTTGAACTGGTCGGCCAGGCTCGTCTCCAGGGAGTGCGTCAGAATGGTAGCCTTGAGCACCTTGCCGCCCCGGCCGGTGATCGTCTGGTAGTGCTCCTCCAGGAACTCGTCGATATTGGGGCCCTTGAAGCCCACGGAATGCCCCACCACCACCAGGTTGATCTCTGGGGCCATCGCCAGCCTCTGGGCCGCCTGGGCGCCGCTGGCCCCGGTGGTGGAGGCCACCACGAAGTGGCGGAAGCCCATACCCGCCGCCTTTTCCATCAGATCCAGGCACGCCGGAGTGTTATCCGGACCCACCCCGGGGAAATACCACGTTTCCCTGCGTATCATGAGTTCACCTCGCTGAAATATTGTTTTCGGTTTCCGGTTTTCAGTTTTCGGTTATTTTAAGCTGCGGGATAAATTTCCATGGGTTATTTGCTTTCCTTTTGCACCCAATAATACTTTATAAGCCGTGGGAGTCGGGGCCTTCAGGCCCCGCCTGCCACGGCTCTTAAAGGGTTGGGAGGGGGTATGGGGGAGGGCAGGGATTTTTTGTAAGTGCTCCCTGGCCCTCCCCCATATTCCTTACGTCAAATCCTCCGGCAGGAAGACGACTTCCCGTTCCAGGGTCACGCCCCGGGCCTGCCACACCTTTTCCTGGATTTCACCGATGAGGGCCTTCACCTGGGCCGCGGTGGCATGGCCTGCATTCAGAATGAAGTTGGCGTGTTTGCGGGACACCAGGGCCTCGCCAAGGCGGCGGCCCTTGAAGCCGGACTGCTCGATGAGCAGACCGGCGGCCCCCCCGCCCGGCGGGTTCTTGAAGACGCTGCCGCAGCTCCGGGGGTTGGAGGGCAGGCGCTCCCGGCGGTAGGCCAGCAACTCCTGCATGCGGTTTTCCACTACTTCCGGCGGCGCCGGGGTCTTGAGTTCAAACTCCGCCTCCACCACCAGCCAGTGGGGGAAATTGAGCAGCAGGGAAGTGCGGTAACCCAGGCCCAGTTCGTGCACCTGGAATTCCAGGAGCTGCAACTGCGGCGTGGCCACCCAGACCCGGCGCAGCACCTGGGCCAGGTTGCCGCCGTGGGCCCCGGCATTGAGGCGCACCGCGGCGCCCACGGTGCCGGGGATGCCCGCCAGGAACTCGAAGCCGGCAAATCCCAGCCGCATGGTGGCCCGGGCCAGCCGGGGGAGGGCCACGCCGGCTCCGGCCCGGAGCAGATCCCCTTGCCGTTCCAACTTTTGCAGGCTCCGGGCCAGGTGCAGGGTGATTCCCGGGAGCCCGGCGTCGTCGATGAGCACGTTGGAGCCCCGGCCCAGGAAGAACAGGGGCCAGTCCCGGTTTTGGGCCAGGCGCATGAGGGCGTAGACGTCTTCCAGGTCCCCGGGCACGGCCAGGCACCGGGCCGGCCCGCCGATCTTCCAGGTGGTCAGCGGCGCCAGGGGCTGGTTTTCCAGGATGAACCTGCGAATGTTTTTTGGAATAATTTCTCTAAGGACCGAGGGGCGTATTTTGGGCATGGTATCGCAATAAATCAAACATGGCCGGGGTACTCACGCGGCCATTAAATTAATTTTCTAAGGATTAAAGTTCACGGGTTGACCTTCTTCCACCTTCTTGGCCCCCTTTTGGCGGGCTGATTTCTCGCTCCTTTTTCCCCGGATTCCTTCTTTATAAGGCCTGATGGAAACTTTATATCCCAAGACGTGGAGGATATCAGCCACAGTACGCAGGGTAAGATTCCGGCCCCCATTCAGCAATTGGGAGACAAACCCTTTGGATTTCCCCAGGCGGTCGGCCAGTTCTTTCCTGGAAATCTTCTCTTTCTCAAGGAGTTCACAAAGAGTTTCGGTGACTTCCATGATCAACTCTCCCTGAGCCATCAATTTGGCAAACTCAGGGTCATCTAAATATGTTTCCAGCAAAGTCTTTTCAGGTCCTTTTTTCGTATTCATTACGAATCCTTTTCATCCGATCAATTTCTTCGGGCTTGATTGAATCTCCCTTCTTAAGAAAACCGTGCGTAATGATTATCCGACCATCCGCATGAAAATAGCCTGGCATCCTGATTTGGAAGTTTTTAAATTCGAAAAAATCTTGCCCTTCTATCTTCTTGAACTGTTCTCGGTTTGCCAACTTACCTTTACCTGCCAAGCGCATTATTACTCGCAAAATCTTTTCCATATCGACTTTAGAGAGACCATCCAGGAATTTCTTTGCTGGGCACCTGCCGTTGGCAGTGATAGCGAGTTCAATCGTATGCAACTTGCCCTTATATAACACCTCCCTTTTCGGCATGTAATGTAGTTTACATAAACATAAACATCTGTCAAGAAAAATCAAGCTGCCACGCAAACAATGTCAAGCTTTTCTTCTTCCAAGGCAATCCCCGCCCGTCTTGACAATCCCCGGCAAACAGGGTAGCGTTAACCCCACGGATAAAGGGGGAGAGCATGGCTCGGAGCCGATTTTGGGGCATGGTGGCCGGCATCCTGGTGGCGGTGCTGGTATCCCTGGGGGGTGGGGCCTTGGCCGAGGCCCCCCCGGTAGCCTACGTGGGGCTGAAGTACGACCTGGTGCGCCACGGCCTGGACAAGGGCTTCGTGTTCCGGACCTTCTCGGATAACCGCAACAACTTTATGCCCGACGTGGTGCGCAAGATCGCCTTCCTACGCAAAGAAGCCCCGGATATCTACCAGAAATTCCTGCGGCCCGAAGTGGTGGCCCAGGGCCGGGCCTATCTAAGCGCCCACCGGGGTGAGCTTGCCAAGGCCGAAGCCAGATACGGCGTGGCCCCGGAAGTCATCGTCGCCATCCTCACGGTGGAGAGCGGCCTGGGGAACATCACCGGTAAGTACCCGGTGTTCAACGTCTTCGCGTCGCTGGCGGTAATGGATTCTCCTGAAATCATCGAGGGATTGGACCTGGGTTCGGCGGGCAGAGACCGACTGAAAAAGAAAGCCGCCTGGGCCCGGCGGGAATTGCAAATCTTCCTGGAATATTGCGCCGCCCATCGCCTGGACCCCTTTTCCTATTGCGGTTCCTGGGCCGGGGCCATGGGCTTCTGCCAGTTTCTGCCCTCCAGCCTGAAGAACTGTGGCGTCTCCGCCACCGGCAAAGGGCCGGTGGACCTGTTCACCCACGACGACGCCATTTTCAGCATCGCCTGCTACCTGCACCAGAGCGGCTTCCAGCGCCAGAACCGGGCTTCCTGGAGCCGGGCCGTCTACAGCTATAATCACTCCGACGCCTACGTGGACACGGTGATTACCCTGGCCAACTGGTACTAGTGGGGTAAAAAGGCGGAAAGGCGAAGAGGGAAAGGCAGAGCTTGCCGGGTGCAAGCTAATCCCTGTTCGGCCGGCGCCGGCGGCGGGCGGGATAAGAGAATATTGGGGGGAGGACCAGGGAGCAACGCTCCCTGCCCTCCCCCCACCCCCCCTCCCAACCCTTTAAGGGGCCTGAGAAGGCGGGCTTACAGCCCGACTTCCCAGGCCATATAAAACTTAAGGGATTGGGGGAGGGGCCTTGGGGGAGTTTTTCGTAAGCGTAAGGGCCGTGGGCCCTTAACCCACTCCCCCAAAAAAGGGGACGCATATGGCGAGCAAGGTGGAGGTGGGGGTCGTTTTGGGCAGCGCTTCCGATTGGCCCAGCGTGGAGCCGGGGGCCCAGCTCCTCAAGGACTGGGGCATCTCCTTTGAGGTGGTGGTGGCTTCGGCCCACCGGGCCCCCCGCCGGGTCCAGGATTATGCTCGGGAGGCGGAGGGACGCGGGTTGAAGGTCATCATTGCCGCGGCGGGGGCCGCGGCCCATCTGGCCGGGGTCTTGGCCGCGGAGACCACCCTGCCGGTCATCGGGGTGCCCATGACCGGCTCACCCCTGCAGGGTCTGGATAGCCTCCTTGCCACGGTGCAGATGCCGCCGGGGGTGCCGGTGGCCACCATGGCCCTGGGGAGCGCCGGGGCCAAGAACGCCGCCATCTTTGCCGCCCAGATCCTGTCCCTAAGCGATCCGAGGCTTAAAGAGGTCCTCAAACGCCACAAGGAAGACCTGGAGCAACAAGTGGCGCAACAGGCCGAGAAGATCCCCCCGGAGTTCCGGGGCAAGGGTTGAATAGGATTCATCATGAATCTGAGGTAACGCAAAAATGAGAAGATGACGGAGTTGCAAGGCTCCAAAGGATATAGCAGCGTGCACAATGCGCGCTCCACAATAATATCTCCATAGGGGGTTGGGGGAGGGAGTTTGAGGGAGGGGGCAGGGGCCCCTGACGAAAAAGCCCCTGGTCCCCTCCCGCAAAAACCTACTTTTCAGTGAGGACCTGGCGCCATGATGGTAACCTCCATGGTGGACCTGACCGTGGACCTGGCGGCCCTGGAGCACAATTACCGGCAGCTTAAGAGCCTGTGCGAGCCCCAGGTCAAAATGCTGGCGGTGGTCAAGGCCGACGCCTACGGTCACGGGCTCATTCCGGTGGGAAAGAGATTGGCCGCGGCCGGGGTGGATTATCTGGGGGTGGGCTCCCTCGATGAGGGTCTGGCCCTGCGCCGGTCCGGGATAACTGTCCCCGTGCTCCTGCTCCTGGGCATCCTGCCCCGGGAGGCGGAAAGGGCCGTGGCCGAAGACCTGGAGGTGGCCCTGTTCCGCCAGGACGTGGCCCAGGCCCTGGCGGACGCCGCCCACAGCCAGGGGAAGCGGGCCCGGGTCCACCTCAAGGTGGACACCGGCATGGGGCGCCTGGGTCTCCTGCCCGAGGAAGTGCTACCGTTCCTGGACCGGCTCAAAGAGCCCCGCCGCCTCGAAGTCCTGGGGTTGATCTCCCACCTGGCGGTGGCGGACCTGGACGATAAAGCTTATACTAAGAAGCAGCTTGCGGAGTTTACCGCGCTGTTGGGGGAGGCCCGGCACCGAGGCTGGAAGCTCCCCTTGAGCCACATTTCCAACAGCGCCGCCCTTTGGGAGATGAAAGAGGCCCACCTGGGGCTGGTGCGTCCGGGTCTCATGCTCTACGGCTCGCCGCCGGCCCCCCATCGGCCGCCGCCAATCACGCTCCAGCCGGTGATGTCGCTCACCTGCCGGGTCCTCCAGGCGAAGCGGCTGCCTCCCGGCAGCAGCATCAGCTATGGCCGCACCTATACCGCGCCGGACTGGGCCGATATCGCGGTGCTGCCCGTGGGCTACTGCAACGGCTACAGCCGCCTCTTGTCCAACCGGGGGGAAGTGTTGGTGCGGGGCCGCCGGGCCCCCATCCGGGGCCGGGTCTGCATGAACCTCACCATGGTGGAGGTTACCGGCCTCCCGGAAGTCAAGGAAGGCGATACCGTAACCCTCATGGGCCCGGATCAGGGAGCGCGTCTCTACGCCGAGGACCTGGCCGGGTGGGCTGAGACTATCAGCTATGAAATCTATTGCGCCCTGGGGACGGCCAACCCCCGGCGCTATCTGGGAGCCTGAGATGGTGGACCGCAAACCCGACGCCCAGGAAACCAGCATCTGCCTGGTGTGCGCCTGGCGGGAGAACTGTTTGAAGAGATTTTCCTTCACCGGCCAGCACTGCCTGGAATTCACCCGGGACCTCACCCTCAAGGCCAAACCGGCGGGCGAGGGGCTGAAAGAGGGGGGAAAAGGTTAAAAGGGAAAAAGGCGAAAAGGGCTGGCAGAGAGAAGAGTCCTAGGGCGGCCCCTGGCCGCCATAATTCGGCGTGCATGGCAGGCCCTATGGACTTGCAAAAATAAGTAGAACCCCGATAGTATGGTGGGGGCGTGATTCCTCACGCCCGCAAGGGCGCCATGAATTGCGCCCCTACACTTTTTTGAGAAAGTTTGAGATGCGGATAACGAAACTTCTACGTGAACTAATCACCGACAGCGCCCACCGGGCCCGGGAAGCGGGCCGGCTGGCCTTTGAGACCTTGCCGGCCTTTGAGGTGGAGGCCCCCCGACAGGCGGAGCACGGGGACCTGGCCACCAATCTGGCCATGGTCCTGGCCTCCCAGGCCAAGCGGCCCCCCCGCCAGATCGCCGAAACCATCATCAACGGCATCCTGGCCCCGGAGGCCATGCTCCGCAAAATGGAGATCGCCGGCCCCGGGTTCATCAATTTTTTCATCGAGGATTCTTACTGGCACCGGGTGATCCCGGAGATCCGCTTGCTGGGTGCGGCCTACGGCGACAGCGACCTGGGCGCGGGCCACAAGGTGCAGGTGGAGTTTGTCAGCGCCAACCCCACGGGGCCACTGCACATCGGCCACGGCCGGGGCGCGGCCCTGGGGGACGCCCTGGCCAATCTGCTCGCCGCCACCGGCCACCAGGTGGAGCGGGAGTACTACATCAACGACGTGGGCAACCAGATCCTCACCCTGGGTAAATCCCTCTATTTTCGCCTCCGGGAACTTCAAGGGGAAACCGTAGAGTTCCCCGAAGACGGCTACCAGGGTGGTTACATGAAGGACCTGGCCCGGGACTACCTGGCGGCGGGGGGTGGGGTGCCGGGCTGGCCCCCCCACGAGGACGACCTGCTCACCCTGGGGCGTTACGCCGGGGACCTGATCCTGGCCGGCATCAAAAAGGACCTGGAGGATTTCGGCGTCGCCTTCGACCACTGGTTCAGCGAAACCGAGCTCTACCGCCAGGGTCTGGTGGAGCAGAGCTTTGAACTCCTTAAGAAACAGGGATACCTCTACGAGCAGGACGGCGCTTTGTGGTTCAAGGCCACCGCCTTCGGCGACGAAAAGGACCGGGTGGTGCGGCGCCGCAACGGGGCCACCACTTACTTCGCTTCGGACGTGGCCTATCACCTGGAAAAATTCCAGCGCGGTTTCGACCTGGTGGTGGACATCTGGGGGGCCGACCACCACGGCTACGTGCCCCGGCTCCTGGCCGCAGCCCAGGCCCTGGGACTCACCGGCCGCTTGCAGGTGATCCTGGTGCAGCTGGTGTCGCTGCTGCGCCAGGGGGAGCCGGTGGCCATGACCACCCGGGGCGGGACCTTCGTCACCCTGCGGGAGGTCATGGACGAAGTGGGGAAGGATGCCGCCCGCTTTATCTTTCTCAGCCGGCGGCCCGACGCCCATCTGGAGTTCGACCTGGAACTGGCCAAGCAGCAGAGCAGTGAAAACCCCGTCTATTACGTGCAGTACGCCCATGCCCGACTGGCCTCGGTTTTTCGCCAGGCCGCGGCCCAGGGGATGGAAGTGGAGGAGCCGGACCCGGGGCGGTTTCATCTGCTGGCGCTCCCCGAGGAGCTGGCCCTGCTCAAGATGCTGGCCAACTACCCGGAGCTGGTGGAGGGCGCGGCCCGCAACCTGGAGCCCCACCGCATCACTTATTTCTTGACGGAACTGGCGGCGCAATTGCATAGTTATTATTATAAGCACCGCTTTATTTCCGAAGAGACGGACCTGACGCAGGCCCGTCTCTGGCTGGTCAGCGGCATCAAGACAGTATTGGCTCACGGGTTGAGGATCTTAGGGGTGGAGGCTCCGGAAACCATGTAAAGCGCCAATCACGGTAACTTCCCATAGAGAGATTGCAGGAGGTGAAGTGGAGAACGGCCGGGGGAAAAAGGGCAAGAAGGCCATCTGGCATTTGACCTTGGGGCTGAGGGACACTATTTTTGCCGGCATCGGGGTGGTGGGCTTGATGATGATGAGCTTCGCCCTGGGGGCCCTGGCCGGCCGGGGGGACATCTACCGGGTGGCCTATTCCTGGGGCCTGTTGGAGCACGACGGCCCCAAAGTGGCCCAGTTTACGCCACCGGCCGCAACGACGCCGGTTCCGCCCCAGGAGGCGGCGACGGGGGCGGCGCCGGTGGCCGCGGCGCCCCCGACCCCTGCCGGCGCTCCCACCCCAGCCGGCCCGGCCACGCAGGTAGCGGTGGCGTCCACCCAGGCCGCGCCGGTGGCCGGTTCCATTGCCCCGGCGCCGTCTGCTGCTCCCAGCGTCAAGAAAAAACCCAAATCCGGCTCCAGCTCCCGGGACCAGAAAGCCGCCCGGGATGAAGAAATGCACCGGCTGCGCCAGGAGGTGGCGCAAAAGCTGAAATTCCAGAACAGCTTTGATACCGCCCCTAAACCGGCCAAGTTATCCGGCAAGCAGAAACCCAAGGACAAGGAGAAGGCCAAAACCGCGGCTGCACCTACCCAGGTCAAGGTGGCCCAATTCCGGGACGCCAAATCCGCCAACGCCAAGGTGGCGGAATTGCAGAAAAAAGGGGTAAAAGCGACCCTGAAGCAGGGCAAGGATCAAAAGGGCGCTTACTATACCGTTTACCGCCAGAGTGCCGCCCCACCCCCAGGAAGCGAGAAGCTGGCCCAGAAACCTGAAAAGCCTGCCGAAGGCAAGCCCAAGCCCAATTCCCAGTAGGGGTTAGGGCATATCCGCCCGGAGACATCCGCCCCGGGACCGGGGTCAGGGGCGGTCGGGGCTTTTGGTGAAATAATACCAAGTCGTCTAAACCAGTAGCACAGGCGTCTCGCCTGTGAAGGCGCAGGCTAAAGCCTGCGGCTACAAAGAATAACCCTTTGATCCCAACTTGATCTAAAACTCCCGACCCATACCTTTCCCCCCTCTTCACGCAAGGAAAATCAAAGCCCGCCAGAGGTGACCGGAGACGGCGGTTCCGCTTAAGGCTGGGTCCGGCCTCCATTCAAGGTGCCGCTCGCCCGTCCCAAGGTCAATCCCCAGGCTTGGTGGCAGCCGGGTTATCAATCCCTATACTTACCCGGCTTTCACCCAAGCTTTCCGGCTCTAGAGCCCCCAATTTCCTGGCATGGATTGTGCTTTCTAATGAAGCGCAAGACGTCTCTTTACCTTTTAATGGTTGGTTTGAACCAGGCCCGGAGGGCGGTCAAGACGCCCAGAAAGAATTAGCCGGGCCTAAATCCCGGTAATGCCGGCGGGAGATTGGGAGCTAAGGTTATGAAAAAGATCTTTTTAATGGGGTTGGTTATGGTAATCCTGGGG
Organism: uncultured delta proteobacterium; assembly: GCA_963790655.1. GTDB lineage: Bacteria > Desulfobacterota > Desulfobaccia > Desulfobaccales > 0-14-0-80-60-11 > DASWLF01. Next base: position 67,071 of record CAWBPT010000015.1, read on the forward strand.
TCCTTTGGCGGCAAGGCCGAGGCCTGGGTCTTTGTGCCCGATCAAGGAGATACGGGCTGGCAAACCTACGTCTACGACCCCGGTCCTGCCGGTTTCAAAGGCACCGCCGGTTTTGTGGTAAGCAATGTCATCGACAACTCTGCCTTTTCGGAACTTCTCCTGGACAACTTAAGCCAGGGGGGTGGTGGGAGCAACCGGAGCTTTGAGGTGGGCAATTACTCCAGCTTCACTCTCCTGGGCAATAGTTACGGAGACGTGGTCGCGGAAACGGTCTTGGCGCCCAGCGGTATTGAATACAAGCCGGTTCAGGGCGATTTTATGTCGCACCAATTTGCCCTCTGGCCCGGCGTTGACACTGGGGCGTTTCATAATGCCAATGGCCAGGGCGGCACCAATGGTTCCATCCTGGAGACCGCCATTTCGCTGGCTCCGGGGGAGCTCTTTTCTTTCAACTGGGCTTTTCTGGGAAATGATTTCAGCCCCTGGAACGATTTCTCCCTCTTTTACCTGAGGAATCAAAACGGCGACATCGTCTTTACCGATGGCCTGGGGCAGATAGGTTCCGCTCCCGCCGTTCCCGTCCCTGCCACCCTCGTCCTTCTCGGTTCAGGGCTGCTGGGGCTCCTGGGAATGGGGGTGCGGGCCAAACTACGGTTACCTGGGTTGGCGTAAAAAATCTAAATTACCCGGCCAGGGTTGGCCGGGCCGGGGAGGCCATGGCTCATCTGAGAAGCGCGACTTGAGAAAAGTTATTCGATTACAGCCGTGAGGGCGTAGCTTGAGGCCGAAGCAAACCCGAATAATTCATCAGGGCACGGCGTGCCGTGCCCACAATTGGTCTTCTTAGAAAGTCGGTGAATTAAGCGGGCTACTAGTTGATTGGGGTTTTGCGGCTAACCAGATTCGTCCCCGGATTCGTTTCCCAGGCTCTCCATGGCCTCATCCACCATCTGATCCACCTCACCGGGATAGTCTTCCCCCATTTCCTGCCCCATCTTTTTCATAAATCGGGCCATGCTCTTGGGGTCGCTTTCATCCAGCCCTCCCCATTGCGCCGGGTCTGCCAGCCTTTCCATTCTGGTTTCCTCGGAGAGGCGGACATGCACCCGGGAGAGGATGCGCTCCAGGGATTGGCTGCCGCAGCCTTCGCAGACCGGAACGAAGGGCTCCTTGAGGTTCAAGACCAGAAAACTGGAGATCCGGCGGCACTCCTGGCAGCGATATTCATAAATAGGCATGGTGGGGTTCCCCGGGTCAACGGCAATAAGGATCACAGAGGCTGGGGTCGCGGTGGCTAGTTTAGCCACGGCCCCTAACCGAATGGGCCTGCTGCCCATTCTTATGATACCGGCTCCCTAGCCTGCGGCTAAAAAACCTCCCCCAATTCACCTAAAGGGAACTGGGAGGGGAGTTTGAGGAGAGACCGGGATAATTGCTTTCCACCGGCTCCCTGGCAAAACTCAATTGCGCACCCTGACCCGCAGCTTTTCCAGGCGCGTTACCTGCCGGCTGACCTCGGTATAGCGCACATCGGAGGGAGACAGGTACTTTAAAGATTTTTTGAAATGGAACAGCGCCGTGGGATACGCCTTCGCCCTGAGGCTATGGAATCCCAGGTAATAATGAGCCAGGCCCAATTGTCCCTTCTCTCCGTACAGGGTTCCCAGGTTGTAATAAACTTCACTGAAGGTGGGGTTGAGCTGATGCACCTTCTCGAATAAGGGCAAGGCCTGATCGAGCTTTTTGCTCTCCTGATAGACCCTCCCCAGATAGTAAAGCACCACGTCGTCCTGGGGATAGCGCTGGGAAAGCTCAGTCAATTTTTGCTGGGCCTCGGAATACTGGTTATGGTCGAAGTAAAAAATAGCCAGATCCCTTTTAATCAGCGGATTATCCGGGGCAAGCCGCAAAGCCTGCTGAAACCCGGCCAGGGCTTCATCGTGCTTTTCTAATTTGGCCAGAGCCAGGGCGCGACCATATTGGAAGGCGGGATTATTGGGCTCGTGCAGCGCCTCTTGGGACATCCGCCGCAACAGCTGATGGGGGTTGCCGCTGAGCGATTCCAACTTGATGTTGAAGTATTGAAAATCAGGATTGTCTCTTGCGGCCGGCAGCTCTGCTTGATGGATAGTCAGTTGGTGAGAAAGTTCCACGATTCGATTATCTACGTCAGGGTGAGTAGCAAGGTAGACCGGAATCTTACCTCCCTCAAACCACCGCTGCTTGTTCATTTTGCTGAAGATGCTCACCATGTCCCGTGGATTGTAGCCGGCTTTAAGCATCCACTTGAACCCCATGGAGTCAGCCTGAGCTTCAAAATCCCGGCTATACTTGAGCATGGCGCTTTCCCCCGCGGCCATGGAACCCACCAACAGAGGCTGCGCCAGGGCCCCACCCAGAAAAATTGACGCAATGGCGCCGATTAAGGCGGCAATGTTGACAACTTTGGCCTTTTCCATCATCTGGGCCATATGCCGGCAATAGATGTGGGAAATTTCGTGGGCCATGACCCCTGCCAGTTCTCCTTCCCGCTCGGCCATGCGAATCATGCCGGAGTGAATGAAAACATAACCCCCTGGCACGGCGAAGGCGTTCATGGATGGGTCATCAATGATAAAAAAGCGGTATTTGAAGGGTTGGGGCCCTATCTGGGCCACCAGCTTTTGCCCCAGGCGGTTGATGTAAGAAGTGAGAAAGGGGTCCTCTACCAGTGGGATAACCTGTTGTATTTCAAGGAGAAACTCTTCGCCAATCTGCTTTTCTTTCTCCACCGTCAAGGCGGCAAATTGATCCAGAAAGGCCCAGGAGGGCTGCAGGGGGACCAGAACTAGGCTGGCGGCCAGTACCACTATGGCCAGTAGCTTGGGCCAAGAGACGTTATTCATGGCGGAATTGCTCGGGGTCGGGGTCCGGATCCTGGGATGAGAGGGATGGAGATGCGGCATACGCGGCGCTATCCACGCGGGTCTGAGGAGCTTCGGCCCACAGCCCCTCCAGGTTGTAAAATTCCCGGAGAGGTTGGGAAAAGATGTGAATCACCACATCATTGTAATCCATCAAGACCCACTGCCCCTCCTCCATGCCTTCCACCCCCAGGGGCTTGGCGCCGGCCTTGGACAGGGATTCCTCCAGATGCTGGGCCAGGGCCAAGACGTGGCGCCGGGAACCGCCGGAGCACACGATGAAATAATCGGCAAAAGAACAGAGTCCTTTAACCTCCAAAATCACCGGCTCCAGGCCCTTGTGGTCCACGATGGTCCTGACAGCCAGTTCCACCAGGGCTTCCGGGGTAAGGGGGGATGCAGGTGCCGCCGCGCCTACCTCCTACAGATAAAGTTTATGAGTAATTATATATCCTCGCACCGCCTCCGGCAAGAGGTAGCGGATAGATCGCCCCTGGCGCACCAGGCGGCGGATGCCGGTGGCGGAGATGTCCATCAGGGTGGTCTTTAAAGAAATTACTTTGTGGCCCGAAGGATGCCTGAACCCGGCCTCTCCCGGCAGCGGTTGGAACTCAGGGTGCACCTCGCGCCTGAGCACCTCTCCCAGGCGGCTCTCGTCGTAGCCCGGGCGGTCCAGCACCACGAAGTGGCACAGGTTGAAAAGCTCGGAATAATCTTTCCAGGTGGAAATCTCCAGGATGGCGTCCAGCCCCAGGATGAAATAAAGCTCCCAGGCTGGGCCCACCTCCTGGCGGATTTGCCGCAGGGTTTCGATGGAGTAAGAGCGGCCCGGGCGCCGGCCCTCGATGTCGGAGACCTCCATCACCGGGTGGTCCCCCACCGCCAGCCGGGTCATCTCACAGCGCACTTCGTAAGGAGTCATCTCCCGGGTGATCTTGTGGGGCGGCACGGCCGCAGGGATGAACCAGAGGCGGGTGAGACCCAGGGCTTCCGCCACCTCCTCCGCGGACCTCAGATGCCCGTAATGGATGGGGTTGAAGGTCCCTCCGAAAAGTCCCAGGCGTTTTGGTGGGGGATCGGTCAAGGGTTTACCCTGTGTTCCTTGAGGGGGGGCCGGAGGACTGGTAGCCACCTGGCGTCTCGCCTGTGAAAGCCCTTGGCCTTCTCCCCCAAAGGCCGCACCATCTAACTTACTGCCGGATCTGGCCGTTGCCATAAACGATGAACTTGGTGGTGGTCAGCTCTTCCAGGCCCATGGGCCCGAAGGCATGGAGCTTGGAGGTGTTGATGCCGATTTCCGCGCCCAGCCCCAGTTCGCCGCCGTCGTTGAACCGGGTGGAGGCGTTCACCAGGACCACCGAGGAGTCCGCCTCCTGCAAAAACCGCTGGGCCCGGACATAATCCCGGGTAATGATGGCCTCGGTGTGGTTGGAGCTGTAGCGGGCGATGTGGTCCAGGGCCCCGTCCAGGTCCGGCACCACCTTCACCGCCAGGATGAGGTCCAGGAACTCATAGCCCCAATCCTCTTCCCGGGCCGGGGTGGCCTGGGGATCGATGGCCAGGGTGCGGGGGCAGCCCCTAAGCTCCACCCCGGCCTGGCGGAAGCGGGCGAACATGCGGGGGAGAAAATCTGGAGCCACGGCGGCGTGCACCAGCAGGGTCTCCATGGCGTTGCACACCCCGGGACGCTGGACCTTGGCGTTGAAGCAGACCGTCTCGGCCATCTCCAGGTCGGCGCCCTCGTCCACGAAGATGTGGCAGACCCCTTTGTAGTGCTTCAAGACCGGGATGCGGGAGTTCTCCGCCACAAAGCGGATGAGCCCCTCGCCGCCCCGGGGGATGATCAGGTCCACCAGCTCGTCCTGCTTCAAGAGCTCCAGGGTGGCCTCCCGCTCAATGCTGGGGATGACCTGCACCGCGGCCGCGGGCACCCCGGCTTCCGCCAGGGCGTCCTGCATCACCTGGGTCAGGGCCAGGTTGGAGTGGAGGGCTTCCTTGCCGCCCTTGAGGATAACGGCGTTGCCGCTTTTCAGGCACAGGGCCGCGGCGTCCACCGTGACGTTGGGGCGGGACTCGTAGATGAAACCGATGACCCCCAGGGGGATGCGCTGGCGGCCCACCTTGAGGCCGTTGGGCCGCACCCACATGCCGGTGACCGCGCCCACCGGGTCGGGGAGCGCCGCCACCTCGACGAGACCCTTGACCATGGAGTCCATGACCTTGCCGGAGAGCGTCAGGCGGTCGATGAAGGCCCCGGGGTAGCCCTGGCTCTGGGCCTGGGTGACGTCCCGCAGGTTCTCCGCCTGGATCAACGCCTGGCGCTCGCGTAAGAGCTCCGCCACCCTGAGGATCACCTTGTCCTTGACGCCCCGTGACAGACTGCCCAATTTGCGGGCCGCGCCCCGGGCCTCTTGCGCCATCTGGTTGACCATTTCGGGGATGTTCATGGGCCTTCTCCAATGCTCCTTCTGCTTCAATAAAATATCATACTAACTGAGGCAGAAAAAATATCTATCAAAATTAATCTCTTATGACGGTTTATGCGCAAATGTCATTCCTTTATGAAAATGTAGCGCCGGCGCCCTCGTCGCCGCAAAAACCGCCGAGCGCGGCGGTTCCACCTCTGTATCTGCGCGGTGGCTGCTCTGCGGGGAAGAATTAAAGGCGGCCAGGGACGGCCGCCCTACCGGAAAACCCTTTAGCGGTAGGGCGGGCCTCCGTGCCCGCCTTCCGTAAATTTTCTGGCCTCCCGGTGCAGCCCGGCATCAGGGTTGATTTTCCGGTTTCACTTCTTCGGCCATGGCGGCCAGGATCTCCCGGGCCCGGTACTGGTCCTCCGGGGCCACCAGCAGTCGCACCCCCCGGATGAACTGGAGCATGGGGTAGGCGCCGCCGGCGTCATCGGCCAGGACCATGGCCTCGATGCCCTCGGACTCCAACAGCCCCGCGGCCATCTCCGCGGCGATGCGGTTGGGAAAGGTTTCCAGAACTACGGCGTCGTCGAGGTTCAAGGGGTACCTTAAACTTAGATCATTTTTTAGTTATGCAAATTTGCTAAGCTCATTTCTTACATCTTCCAGGGAGAATATTTGAGTATTATATCCAACTGGTGAAGTCTCGAGAGCGTCATTGATTAATTCTTTTTCATAATTACTCGGAACAATAACCCATATTTGTAAATGACTTAATAATGTATCAAATAATTGTGATTGTTCTTCAGTAATTGCCCCTAATTTTACTCTTAAAGGGAAACTCTCCCTTCTCTTATTAAGGATTTCGTTTAGCATATGTAAGCGCCAAAAAATTACTTCTGTCCTAAATGTGGTAAAGTTTCCTAAATAAATATATATAAATCCACTGAAATCATTAAGTAAATTAAAGCCAAGAGGTGCTCCGAGTTGAAAAATTGCTTTGTCGCCTTCATTATTCAAAGGAGTAACAATGGTTTTCTTTGATAAAAGAAATAGTTCAATAAGTTGATCAGGTGGTATTATCTGTGGTGAATCTTGTTCTGTGGCATTTATTGCCTGGTCTATTGCAGTGGCCGAAAGTCGTTCAAATTCAATGTCAGAGTATTTTATAGTATCCAAACCAGCTACATTAAATGGTAATGATTGAGAGGAACGTTGAAAAGGAATAACAAATTTATTAAATCCCAACATTAATCCATATTCCATATTTACATTTGCATTTGGAATCTCGCGTGAATTTTCTTCTTCGTTATTCAAGAGCACAATGCAAAACTGAGATGTAATAATTTTTGAACAGATTTTTGCACAGAAAGCACTTTGAGCAGGAGTAAGTTGACCACCAGCCTCTATTGGTTCAATTCCTCTTTGGGTAAGCAAATGGCGCAAAATGTTCATCTCAAGGGCACTTTCTCTAAAGCCATAAGGTATGAAGCAATTACGGGTGGAAGAAAAAACGAAATCACATCGAGGTTGGCCAATTATACAAATTTCATTTTTTCTAATTCTTTTATCCATTTTTCTATTATCCACCAAATGTGAGGAGGATTCTATAATTATTAAGATACGACTCTTTCGGACAGGCGCAACGGGGGTGCGGCTATTTCCCGATTTTCCCATTTCGGGATTGAGGGTGGGGGTTTGGGGGAGGGGGTAAGGGCCCTCTGCCCTTAGCCCCCTCCCCCAACTACCGCGGCGCAGCCGCGGTGGGCTCTGGGCCCCGGCCTTTGGCCGGGAGTCCCCTGCCCCTATCCTTTCCTATTTCATCATATCTCCGGAAAAATGACCAAATTATCCCGGTGGATGACTTCGTCGTAGCCCTTGGGGCCCCCCAGGGCCTGGGCGATCTCCTGGGTTTGGCGGCCCTTGATGCGGTTGATTTCCCGGGCCGAGTAATTGGTAAGGCCCATGGCGAAGGGGTGGCCTTCGGGGTCCACCAGTTGCACGGGCGCGCCCTTGCCGAAGGCGCCGAAGACCTCCACGATGCCGGCGGGCAACAGGCTCTTGTGGTGGCGGGTGAGGGCGTCGAAGGCCCCCTGGTCCACCAGGATGGCCCCCTGGGGGGTGACGTTGTAGGCCAGCCAGTACTGACGGCTCTTGAGTTTCTGGGCCTGGGGCAGGACGAGCGTCCCCACCTCTTCGCCGGCAAAGATTTTACCCAGGATGCCGGAGGTGAGGCCGTTGGCGATGAGGGTGGGGAGGCCCGCGGCCGAGGCCTTTTTGGCGGCCTGGAGCTTGGAGGCCATGCCCCCCCGGCCCAGGGCCCCGGCCCGACGGCCCGCGGCCTTCGTGAGGGAGGCGTCGAAGGTCTCCACCAGGGGCACGAGCCTGGCGTCGGGGTGGTCCCGGGGGTCCTTATCGTAGAGGCCGTCGATGTCGGTGAGGAGGATCAAAAGGTCGGCGCCGGCCAGGTTGCAGATGAGGGCCGCCAGGTTGTCGTTGTCGCCGAACTTGAGCTCGTCGGTGGCCACGGTGTCGTTTTCGTTGATGATGGGCACCACCTGCCACTGCAGCAGGGTGAACAGCGTGTTCCGGGCGTTGAGGAAGCGGGAGCGGGCTTCCAGGTCGTCGTGGGTGAGGAGGATCTGGGCAACTTTGAGGCCGAAGGCGGCAAAGGCCTCCTCGTAGGTTTGCATGAGGGCGCTTTGGCCGACGGCGGCCACAGCCTGCTGCTGGGGGATGCCGGTGGGGCGGGCGGTGAGGCCCAGCTTGCGGCAGCCCGCGGCGATGGCCCCGGAGGAGACGATGATGAACTCGCGCTCCCCGGCGAGGCGGCCGATCTCCCCCACCAGTTGCTGGATGAGGGGCGCGTTCAGCCCTTCGGGGGCGGTGAGGACCGCGCTCCCCAGCTTGAGGACGACCCGGCGGGCCTTACTCAGGTATTGCTGCCGCAGTGGGGTTCATGGCCGAATAATAATACAGTTTTCGGTTGCAGTTTTCGTTTTTCACTAAAAAAATAAAAAATAATAAACGAATAACTTACGATTCAGTCTGCTTGATTTGCCGGCGAAAAGGGCGGAAATCCCTCCCAGATGGCTGCTCTCAGGTTATCAAGGCCCTCCCCGGAGTGGGCCGAAACGGGGAAGACTCTGGAGCCGGTTTCCCGGTAAGCGCCGATCACCTGCCGGCGAGGAAAATCGGGCGCCAGCAAGTCGGTTTTGTTGAGAGCGATGAGGCGCGGCCGGCTCAAGAGCTCGGGGTCGAAGGCCCGCATCTCCTCTTCCAGCATCCTCAGGGGGGCCAGGGGGTCCCGGGGGTCCGTCTGGCTCAAGTCGATGACCTGGACCAGGAGCCGGGTGCGTTTCAGGTGACGGAGGAACCGGTGCCCCAGGCCCTTGCCCATATGGGCCCCTTTGATCAGGCCGGGAATTTCCGCCAGGACCAGGGGCTCCCGGTCTTCGGGCCCGCTCATGACGCCCAGCTGGGGGCTCAGGGTGGTGAAGGGAAAGGCGGCCACCCGGGCCCGGGAGGCGGTGAGGGCCTTGAGCAGGGTGGATTTGCCGGCGTTGGGCGCGCCCATGAGGCCGACGTCCGCCAGGAGGTGGAGTTCCAGGTAAACCCGGCGCTCCCGGCCCGGCTCGCCGGGTTGGGCGAAGCGGGGGGAGCGCATCCGGGAAGAGACGAAGTGGGCGTTGCCCTTGCCGCCCCGGCCGCCTTTGGCCAGGATCAACCGCTCGCCGGGGATGAGGAGGTCGCCCAGGAGCCGGCCGCTGTCGGGGTCGAAGACCCGGGTCCCCAGGGGGACCGGGATGAGGAGGAGAGGGCCGTTCTTGCCGTGGCGGTCCTGGCTCTGGCCGCGGCGGCCGTTGTCCGCCTGAAAGATGCGGCGGCGCTTAAACGGGCTCAGGGTGCGCAGGGTTTGGGAAGCCTCCAGTACCACGTCGCCCCCGGAACCTCCGTCACCGCCATCGGGCCGGCCCCGGGGTTGAAAGCGGGCCCGGAGGAAACTGACACAGCCCGGGCCGCCGTGTCCGGCCCGCACCGTGATGGTGGCCTCGTCGGGGAAGGACTTCAAGTTGGGGGATAGACGCTGACCCGCTTGCGATCTTTGCCAAAGGGCTCGTAGGTCACCACCCCGTCAATCTTGGCAAACAGGGTATAGTCCCGTCCCATGCCCACGTTGGTCCCGGGGTGGATGCGGGTGCCCACCTGCCGCACCAGGATGTTGCCGGCCAGCACCCGCTGCCCGGCGAACTTCTTGACGCCGCGGCGCTGGCCCTGGCTGTCCCGGCCGTTCCTGGAACTGCCGCCGGCCTTTTTGTGTGCCATGGTGAATCTCCTTGTGCTTGGGGGAAATTATTGGGGCAGGAGGCCAGGGGTTTTTCGTAAGTGGCCCCTCCCCCAAACCCCCACCCCCAACCCCTTAAGGGGGGAGGAATAAATCAAATTATACTGTAATTTCCTGAATTTGCAAGGCCGTGAACAGTTGCCGGTGCCCCGCCTTGCGCCGGTAGTTCTTGCGGCGTTTCTTTTTAAAGACGATAATTTTCTTGCCCTTGCCCTGTCGCACTATCTGGCAGCGCACGGTGGCGTTTTCCACCAGGGGCTGGCCGACCTTGAGTTCCTGGCCGTCGGTAACCATGAGCACCTGGTCCAGTATTACTTCATCACCCCGCTGGCCGGGCAGGTGCTCCACCCGGAGCACGTCCCCGGGGGCGACTCGATATTGCTTCCCACCGGTTTTGATAATGGCGTACACTGCTGGCCTCCTGTCTTAGAACTTTTAAATGTTACAGGAATTTTCGATGAAGTCAAGAGGTTTTGGTGATTTCCTGGGGCAGGGTTCGTTGGGGGACAAGAATGTCGCCATGGTCCTCCGACTCCCCCCGATTGCCGCCGTTTCTTTGGTTGACAGTGAAATATTGCTGTATATGATGAATCCTACAGATTTGCATTGAGGGAGACGCATGGACACTTTGCCCGCCAAGGTCAGCCCCCTGGGATACGTGGTCATCCACGGCCACTTTTATCAGCCGCCCCGGGAAAACCCCTGGATCGAGCAGATTGAAGTGGAGACCAGCGCCCACCCCTACCACGATTGGAACGAACGCATCACCGCGGAATGTTACCACCCCAACGGCGCGGCCCGGGTCTATGACGGCCAGCGCCGCATCCTGGACATCATCAACAATTACGAGCACCTCAGCTATAACTTTGGCCCCACCCTGCTCAGCTGGCTGGAGGTTAAGGCCCCGGAGACCTTTGAGAAGATCCTGGAAGCGGACCAATTGAGCCTGGCGGCCCTGGGCTACGGCAGCGCCCTGGCCCAGGCTTACAACCACACCATCCTGCCCCTGGCCAGCAATCGTGACCGGGAGACCCAGGTGGTCTGGGGCCTCAAGGATTTCGAGCACCGCTTTCGGCGTCCGGCCGCCGCCATGTGGCTGCCGGAAACCGCGGTGAATTACCCCACCCTGGAGACCCTGGCGGACCACGGCATGAAGTTTGTCATTCTGTCGCCCTATCAGGCCAAACGGGTGCGCCCCCTGGCCGGGGGCGAGTGGCAGACGGTCCAGGGCCACACCCTGGACACCACCCAGGCGTACCGGTGCTTTCTGCCCGACGGCAAGGGAGACCCGGCCAAACGGCGGCACCTCGACGTCTTTTTCTACAACGGCGGCGTGGCCGCGGACCTCAGCTTCGGGGAGCTGCTTACCGACAGCTACCGCCTGGCGGGACGCCTGGTGGAGGGCTTTGCCCCGGGGCGCTTCCGCCCCCAGATTCTCCACGTGGCCACGGACGGGGAAAACTACGGGCATCACAAAAAGTTCGGGGAGCTGGCCCTGGCTCACGCCATCTCCGTAGTCTTGCCCCAAAAGGGCTTCAAGCTCACCAATTATGCGGCGTTTCTGGAGCTGGCCCCGCCCAAGATGGAGGCGGAGCTTTACCTGGGGCCCGAAGGCGAGGGTAGCTCCTGGAGCTGCGCCCATGGAGTGGGCCGCTGGAAGGAGAACTGCGGCTGCTCCACCGGGGGGCTGCCCACCTGGAACCAGCGCTGGCGCACCCCGCTTAGAGAATCCTTTGACTTTTTGAACCAGCGGCTGGGGGCTCTTTTCGAAACCGAGGGCCAGAAGTACTTCCGGGACCCCTGGGCGGCCCGGGAGGCATACATCCAGGTGATCCTGGACCGCAGCCCCTCGGTGTTGGCGGAGTTTTTCTCCCGACAAGGGGCCTCAAACTTGACCCAGGGCGATTGGGTGCCCGCCTTGAAGCTCCTGGAGATGCAACGCCACGCCCTGCTCATGTACACCAGTTGCGGCTGGTTCTTTGCCGATCTCTCGGGTCTGGAGACCTTGCAGGTCATCAGGTACGCGGCCCGGGCCCTGCAACTGGGGCAGGAGTTCACCCCCGAGCCCCTGGAAGAGCCCTTTCTGAAAATCCTGGAGCGCGGGGCCAGCAACCTCCCCGAAGAGGGCAACGGCCGAAACATTTATCAGCGGCGGGTCAAACCCTCGGTGGTGGACTATCCTAAAGTGGCCAACCAGTGGGTGATTTCCATGCTCAAGGACCTGGAGCGGAAGTGCCCCCACAACATTTACCACTACCGGGTGGAGCCCCAGGATCTGGAGGACCGGACCCAGGGGTCGCTGCTCTTTGCCGCGGGGCGCCTCCAGCTCACTTCCGGGGTCACCCTGGAGAGCCGCTCCCTGGCCTTTTACACCGCTTTTCTGGGGAGCTATCTGTACCGCACCCAGATCCAGGCGGCCCCCGCGCCCCGGGAATTTCAGACCTTGAAAGACGAGTTTCTCCACATTCTGGAGAAGACCCCGGAAGACCTGATTCCGTCCATGGTGCGGCGACTGGGGGAGCGCTACTACAGCTTCCACGACATTTTCCAGGATGAAAAGATGGAGATCTTCCAGGACCTGTTGGCCCAGAACCAGGAGGAGGCCCTGGCCCTGATTTCCCGCAATTTCGAAGATACCCGGGGCCTGCTGAAAGCCATGGCCACGGAAGGCCTGCCCCTGCCGCGGCTGTACCGGGCCTTGGGGGAAATCACTCTGAACCGGCGCCTGGTGGAACTCCTGCGCAAGATGGAGCCGGAGCCGGACCAGTTGGCGACTTCCGAGGATATCCTGGATGTGGTCCAGGACGCTCAGATCATGGGGCTCAAGCTGGAGTCGGGGGAAGGGGCCCGGATCCTGGGGCGCATTTTGCAGCGCCAGCTCCAGGACCTGGCAGCCAAATTCCGGACGGAAAACGTCATCCGGGTAAAACAGTTTCTGACCCTGCTGAACCGCATCCCCATCACCCTGGAGGTGACGGAGGCGCAAAACTTCATGTTCACTCTGATGAAGGACCATTTTCCCCCGGTGGCGGCCCGGGCTCCCATGGACTCCAAGGCCGAGGTTTTGTCCCGCCACCTGGTGGAACTCATGGAGGCCCTGTACTTCAGCCCGGTGCGGTATTTGAAACTTCTGGGTTAAGAATTTTGGGGGAGGAGCGGATTCCCGCTCCTCCCCCAAACCCATAAGTTTGGGATTGAGGGGAGGACCGGGGGATCAACGATCCCCCGCCCTCCCCTCAAACTCCCCTCCCATCCCCCTTTATGGGGAGCCATGAAAGTCGGGGCCGAAAGCCCCGACTTTCATGGCTCCTAAGAACATAAGGGATTGGGGGTGGGGGCTTGGGGGAGGGGTAAGGGCTTAGTGGCACAGGCGTCTCGCCTGTGGGATGCCCTTAGCCCCCTCCCCCAAAAACAACTTTTCATGTCAGGAGGCCGGCATGAATTTGTCAGCGCGAGTGCAAGAAGCCGTGGCCGAGTCCGTGGCGCTCAAGAACCGGTTGGCGGCGGAGCAGGCGGAAACCGTGGCGGCCGCGGCCCGGATGCTGGCCGAGGTCTTTAAGAAAGGGGGCAAGGTGCTGCTTTTCGGCAATGGCGGCAGCGCCGCGGACGCCCAGCACCTGGCCGCGGAGTTCGTCAACCGCTTCCAGGTGGAGCGACCTCCCCTGGCTGCGGTGGCCCTCACCACCGATACCTCCATTCTGACCGCAGTGGCCAACGACTACGATTTCCTGGAGGTCTTCGCCAAGCAGGTGCGGGCCCTGGGCCGTCCCGGGGACGCGGCCCTGGGGATCAGCACCAGCGGCAACTCCCCCAACGTGGTGGCGGGGCTCAAGGCGGCCCGGGAACTGGGGCTCAAGACCCTGGCCCTGAGCGGCCGTGACGGCGGCCCGGTGGCGGCCCAGGCGGACGTTGCCCTGGTGGTGCCCTCCCGGAATACCCCCCGCATCCAGGAGGTGCATATCACGGTGGGCCATATCCTGTGCGATCTGGTGGATTTTATTCTCTTTCCGGAGAAATTTGCAGCTATATGACATGCCATTGCAGACATAAATGTGGGGCGTGATTTATCACGCCCGGCGGGGCGCAATAAATTGCGCTCCTATCATGAAATGCAGGATGCCTGTGATCTGATCTGCCCCTGCTGAGAATTGGGAAAAGGCAAACAGATGAAAAAGCTGGAGCCCCTGGACCTAAAAGATATCGAGACTTACAGTTTGTCGGCCCGGCACTCCAAGGTAAGCTGGCGGGACTTCGGCGGCCCTTGGGAGAAGGGCGGGTCCCTCAAGGAGTTTGTGGCCCGGCTCCCTAAGCTCCTGGCCGGAAACGCCTTCCGGGACGTGGCGGCGGCCTGGGTGCAGGCCCGGAAGAACGGGCGTCAGGTACTTTTAGGCATGGGGGCCCACCCCATCAAGGTGGGGCTGAGCCCCATCATCATCGACCTCCTCCGGCGCGGCTTGATCACCGGGGTGGCGTTGAACGGGGCCGGCATCATCCACGATGCGGAACTCGCCATGGCGGGTTGCACCTCTGAGGACGTGGAGCAGGAATTGGGCTGCGGCCGCTTCGGCATGGCCAAAGAAACCGCGGAGTTTCTCAACGCCGCCATCTCCTGGGGCGCTAAGGAAGGCCTGGGACTGGGCCAAGCCGTGGGCCGGCGCTTGCTGGCCGCGGGTTTTCCCCACCAGCCCCTGAGTCTGGTGGCCGCCGGGGCGGAGCTGGGCGTCCCGGTGACGGTGCATGTGGCGGTGGGCACCGACATCATCCACCTGCACCCCTCGGTGGACCCGGAAGCCCTGGGCGCCACTACCCACCTGGATTTTCGCCTCTTCGCGGCCCTGGTGAGCCGTCTCGACGAAGGGGTGTTTATCAACCTGGGGTCCGCGGTGATCATTCCCGAGGTCTTTTTGAAGGCCCTGACCCTGGCCCGCAACCTGGGCCATAAGGTGGCGCCGCTGACCACCGTTAATTTGGATTTTATCCAGCACTACCGGCCCCTGACCAACGTGGTGCGCCGCCCCACCGCCGGGGCGGGGCAGGGCTACGCCTTGACCGGCCACCACGAACTGCTCTTTCCTTTGCTGGCCGCGGCGGTGATAGAGGAGATGGAGGAACCCTGATGCCCACGGAAATTGTGATGATTGCGGGTGACCTGAAGGTGAACGGCTTCCTGAACGATTCCCCCACGGGCCGGGCCCTGGCCGCGGCCTTGCCCCTTACCGGCCAGGCCCAGTTGTGGGGGGAGGAAATCTATTTCCCCGTGCCCCAGGTGGTGGCGGAAGTGGATGACACCTCCAAAGAGGTGGTGGACGTGGGGGATATCGGCTACTGGCCCACGGGTCGGGCCATCTGCTTCTTTTTCGGCCTCACCCCCGGCAGCCTCCCGGGGGAGATTCGCCCGGCCAGCCGGGTGAACTTTGTCGGCCGCCTCACCGACGACCCTTGCTGCCTCAAACTGGTGGCCGAAGGCGCCCCGGTGCGCCTTGAGAAGAAATAGTGTAAAATTGATTTATTGGGTGAGGGAGCTAAGGGCAAAAGCCCTTACCCCCTCCCCCAATCCCCCTCCCCCAATCCCTTATTGGGGTTTTTATAAGACGATGGCAGTCGGGCCTTGGGCCCGCCTGCCATCGTCTCAGTAATGGGTTGGGAGGGGGGCGTGGGGGGAGGGCAGGGAGCACTTACAAAAAAGTCCCTGGCCCTCCCCCCACGAAAACAAAACCTGAGGTTTGCCATGCCCATATTTGAGTTTCATTGCGCAAGTTGCGACAAGGATTTCGAGAAGCTGGTCTTCGGCGGCGACCCCGAAGTGGAGTGTCCCTTCTGCGGCCAGAAAAGGGTGGAGAAGCTGATGAGCGCCTGCTCTGCCAAAGTGGGCTACAAGTTCACCGCGGCTTCCAATCCCAAAGGCGCGTCGTGCGCCGGCTGCTCCTCCGGTTCCTGTAGCACCTGCGGGTAAAGCCTGATTTTGCCCACCGAAATCAAGATCGGCACCCGGGGCAGCGCCCTGGCCCTGGCCCAGTCCCGCTGGGTAGCGGCGCAAATTTGCGGCCGCTACCCCGAGTGCCGGGTGGAACTGGTGGTCATCAAGACCACCGGCGACAAGATCCACGACATCCCCCTGGCCCAGGTGGGGGGCAAGGGCCTCTTCATCAAGGAGATTGAGGAAGCCCTGGCGGCCGGGCTCATAGACCTGGCGGTGCACAGCCTCAAGGACATGCCCGCGGTGATTCCGGACGGCCTGATGCTGGGGGCGGTGCCGGCGCGGGAGGACTGGCGGGACGTCTTGATCTCCCCGCGCTACGGGTCTCTGGCGGAAATTCCCGCCGGGGGCCGGGTGGGCACCGGCAGCCTACGGCGCCGGGCTCAGTTGCTGCATCTGAGGCCAGATCTTGAAATCGTGGCCCTGCGGGGCAACGTGGATACGCGCCTGAAGAAGATGGACGCCCTAGGTCTGGACGGCCTCATCCTGGCCGCGGCCGGGTTGAACCGTCTGGGCCTTTCGCAGGTGAAAAGGACCGCCCTGCCGGAAACGGAGATGCTGCCCGCGGTGGGCCAGGGAGCCCTGGGACTGGAGATGCGCACCGGCGACTACCGTATGCGGGAGCTCATCGCCTTTCTCGATGACCCGGGCACCCGGGTGGCGGTGACCGGGGAACGGGCCTTCCTGGCCCGCCTGGAAGGGGGCTGCGTGGTGCCGGTGGCGGCCCATGGCCGGGTGGAGGGGGACACCCTCCTACTTGAGGCCCTCATCAGCGACCTGGACGGCCGGCGGTATCTGAGAGACAGCCGGCGCGGTCCTTCTGCGGACGCGGCTTTTATGGGAGGGCGCCTGGCGGATCATCTCCTGGATCAGGGGGGCCGGGAAATCCTGGCAGAACTTTACGGCCAGGACCTTTAACTCAAAGTTTGGACTTGACATTTTCACGAATCTGCCCTATCTTTATTGGTAACTAAATTGGGGGAGAAACTGGCATGCGGGCACTTGGGGGAAAGGCCTGGCTGGCAGCAGCATTATCGCTGGTCCTGGTGACGGGTGCCTCTTTCCCGGTTTGGGCCTCTGACGGCGATGCCTGGCAGAACGCCGGCTGGTGTCCGCCTATTTCTCTGGTGGGGGCCCCAAGCTCCATGGAAGCCCAGATGCTGGGCGACCAAGCTCCACAGCCGGCTCGCCCCGGCCCTTCCCTCCTTCAGGAATTCAGCCCCTCTTTACAACTGAATCAAGACAGCACCGCCTTGAAGCTCCCGTATAACCTGGAGATGAACATCTCCGTGCACTACAACCGGGAGCCCTCCTCCCGGGAGCCCCAGCGCTTCGGCGACTCACCCCTGATGATGAAATACGCCATGGATTACCGCCTCCTGCCCAACCTGCAGGTGGGCCTGAACGGTTACCTGTACCGTCCGGCCGACGATGGCTTTTCTTTTCAACACCCCCTGGGAAACCGGTTGGGCTTCGGTCCCGAGCTCAAGTACAACCTGGGCCAATGGAGCTTTCTCGTGAAGAGTCAGGTGGAAAGCGGCAACAAGGACCAAGGTCAAGGTAAGGATCTGCAAAACTGGTTCCGCGTCTGGTACGCTTTTTAATCTTTCCCATTCAAGAAATTTCCCCTGGTGCGCTTTACCTTCCCTCTGATTCCGGCTCGCTTTCTTAAGCGTCATAAACGTTTCCTGGCCCTGGTGGAGCTTAGCGACTCCCGCCAGGTTTGGGTGCACGTGCCCAATTCCGGGGGCCTCACCGGCTGCGCCCCCCCGGGCGGGGAGATCCTCCTCACCGCGGACGGGCGCCCCGGCCGCAAGACGGAATATACCTGGCGGTTCACCCAGGGCCCCGACGGCTGGATCTGCATTGACACCCTGGTGCCCAACCGGGTGGTGGGCGAAGCCCTGGCCGCGGGCCGTCTCCCGGGACTGCCGCCGGCGGTGCGGGTGCGCCCCGAAGTCACCCTGCCCCGGGGCAGCCGTCTGGATTTTGTCCTGGATTTGGGGGGAAAACTGCTCTTTGTGGAAGTCAAGAGCGTGACCTGGGTGGAAGACGGGGTGGCCCTCTTTCCCGATGGGGTCACGTCCCGGGGGCGCCGCCACCTGGAGGACCTAACCGGCCTGGTGCGCCAGGGACACGGCGCCTGCCAGGTATTCGTGGTGCAGCGCCACGACGCCACGGTCCTCAAGCCCGCGGCGGCGGTGGACCCGGCCTACGCCCGGGAACTGGCGGCCGCGGCCGCCCAGGGCGTGAGCATCCTGGTGCTCCAGGAAAAAATCAACCCCCCGGAAATTACCCTTGCTTCCACCCTTCCCTATGATTTAACATAAGGGCCGGAAGAGAATAATTTCACGCCGTCCTGCCAGAAAATCCTTATAGAGCCGAGTTATGAATGCTGCCGTAGCAAACAACAATATCCGCATCCTCACGGGCAACGCCAACCCGGAATTGGCCCAGAGAATCTGCGATCACCTCTCCCTGCCCCTGGGGCAGGCCCTGGTCACCGCCTTCAGCGACGGCGAGATCAGGGTGGAGATCGGCGAGAACGTCCGGGGCCTGGATATCTTCATCATCCAGTCCACCTGCCCGCCGTCCAACCATAACCTCATGGAGCTCCTCATCATGATCGACGCGGTGAAGCGGGCTTCAGCCCGGCGCATCACCGCGGTCATTCCCTATTTCGGTTATGCCCGGCAGGACCGCAAGGTGGCTCCCCGGGTGCCCATCACCGCCAAGCTGGTGGCCGATCTCCTCTCCACCGCCGGGGCCCAGCGCATCCTCACCATGGATCTCCACGTGGGCCAGATCCAGGGCTTTTTCAACATTCCGGTGGACAACCTCTACGCCTCCCCCATTATGATTCCTTACATCCGGGAGAATTTCCAAAACGACCTGGCCATCGTCTCGCCGGACGCCGGCGGCGTGCCCCGGGCCCGGGCCTACGCCAAGCGGCTGGCCGCCACCCTGGGGTTGATCGACAAGCGCCGGGACGCGCCCGGGAAGGCCAAGGCCATGAACCTCATCGGTGAGGTCCTGGGCAAGGAAGTGGTCATCATGGACGATATCATCGACACCGGCGGCACCCTGAGCGAAGCCGCGGGTGTGATCATGCAGCGGGGCGCCAGGAACGTCAACGCCTGCTGCACCCACGCGGTGCTCTCCGGCCCCGCGGTCCAGAGGGTGACGGACTCGCCCTTGAACCGCCTGGTGGTCACCGACACCATCCCCCTGAGCCCCGAGGCCAGGGCCTGCCCCAAGATCGTCCAGCTCCCGGTGTCCCATCTAATGGCCCAGGCCATTGTCCGGACCCACCACGAGGATTCCATCAGCTCCTTGTTCGAGATCCAGTTCTAGGAAGCTTTCAGCTTTCAGCAGTCAGCTTTCAGCCAAGAATAAGATACAGCGCCGGCGCCTCGCCGGCGTTTTGCTGACTGTGGAAAGCTGTTCTCGAACGCGGTAGGGACGGGTTTAAAACCCGCCCCTACGGTTTTTTCACAATCTTTCCGGCTAATACCTACATCACCACGATCTCTTCCAAGCCGTCTTTCCAGTGGTCCCAGAGATAGGCGTCCAGGCGGCCCCGGGCGATGACCTGAAAGGCGTAGCGGGCCTGGGCGGCGTAGAAATCGCAATAGGGGGCCGGCGCGTCCAGGGTACCGTTGATGGCGTGGACCTCGGCCGGGCAGGGGGCCCCGCAGAAATGCCGCACCGCGCAAGCCTTGCAGGGTTCGAGCTTCTCCACCACCCGGGTGGTCACCCGGGAGAACGGCTCGGTCTGCAAGAGTTCGGCCACCGGGGTGTCAAAGAGGTTGCCGCCGTGGAACTCCGGGAGGCCCAGGAACTCGCTGCAGGGGGCCACCTCGCCGCCGGCGCCCACCGCGAAGAAGCAGCGCCCGCCGCCGCAAGGCGAGATGTCGCACATGAGGCGCCGGGCCCCCGGGGCCACCAGCCCCAGCAGCAGGTTGGCAAAGTTGCCGATGACCAGCTTGTGGCCGGTCTTTTCATACAGCTCATAGGCCCGGTCCAGGGCCTTAAAGAAGAAGTGGGCCAGCTCCCCCTGGTCGGGCATCAGGGCCCGGCCTCCGGCCTGGGTGCCCCGCACCGGATTGAGGAGGGCGTTCACCACCCCCTGGCGGTGCAGCAGTTCCACCATCTCCGGGAGCACGGCCACATTTTCTTTGGTCACCGTGGCGATGACGTTGAGGCCGGGGTAGTCGGCCAGGTCCACCAGGGCCCGGGAGACCTGGTTGAAGACCCCGCTGCCGCCCCAGGTGCGCCGGGTGCGGTTGGCGATCTCCGCGGTGGGGCCGTCCAGGGAGATGCCGATGCCGCAGCCCTGGGCCTTGAGAAACTTTAGGGCCTCTTTGTCCAGCAGGGTGGCGTTGGTCTGGACCCCGAAGCGGAAGTATTCCCCGTACTGCTCGATTCCCTGAAAAACCGCGTCCCGGGCCAGGAGCGGCTCGCTGCCGTGGAACACCAGCTGGGGCCGGGCGCCCTGGGGCAGGGTGGCGACGAAATAATCTTTCAGCCGGGCCAGGGCCGTAAGCAACCGGGCCAGGTCCATGTCCTTGCCGGTGCGCCGGGCCTCCCGGGGCAGGTAACAGTAGCCGCAGTCCAGGTTACAGCGCTCCGTGGGGTTGAAATAGACCGCGGACGGTAACAGGCCAAAGCGCACGGTGTTCAGGTCTGCGGTGAGTTTGGCCTCCTTCTCCCGAAAGGCCTGAGGCAGTTCTGCACCTAAGAGGTAGTCCAAAGCCTCGGCCCGGGGGGCCAGCATCCAGAAGGCGGTGTCCGCGTTAATCAGGGCCACGTAATCTTCGTGGCCCACCTCCAGCACGTCGAAATGGGGCCCGGCCCCGGCGTTGACGGACGCCTGGGACGAGCCCCACAAGGTTGAAGTAGCCTGGGCCATTCTTACTTCTTCTTGGCCTCGGCCATGAGGTAATGGGACAGGCCCACCTGGTTCCCGTCCGGGGCGCAGGTGTAACGGATGCTGATGGGTTTCTTCGTACTCTTCGCTTTTGCCATATATAGTCCTCCTTCCTCCTGGGTTTACCGGCCAGGCCAGCCTCATGGCGGCCGCCGGGGGATAAGCTGTTTGATTTCACCACAGAGGCACAGAGAACACAGAGATCATTTGTAGGGGCGCAATTTATTGCGCCCTTGGGGCGTGCTAAATCACGCCCCGACACCTTCTCTGTGACCTCCGGGTCTCTGTGGTGAAAAAATAAAAAGGGAGTTCCACCTTCGATGGAACTCCCTTTACCATCAGGAGTAGCCTTATCAGCCGCCAGGCAGGTCTTCTGGCTCTGGGATCAGCCGGAGGAAGCCAGCCTTCCCACCGGGTTACTTGATAAGTAAGCCCCCGGCAGTGGCCGGCGTCAGCCTCAACTTCCTCCGTCCCCCATTACAGCGGCGGGACCGCCCCGGAGTCGCACCGGGTTCCGGATTGCCTGGAGGGTTTTTACAATTTGACCTATCGTTAACATTTGCTTGCCTGATTGTCAATATGGGAGTCAAAGAGATTTGGGCTCCCGAAGTTAGAGCGGGGCCACTGGAAATCGTATTGACAATTGGTTCATTCAGAGGTTATTTTTATTATTTCAGCGGGTTTCGAGATGGTCGGCCATGATTAAGGCAATTCGGGGGATGCGGGATATTCTGCCGCCGGACACGGACCGGTGGCAGTGGGTGGAGCGGACCGCCCGGGAGGTCTTTGAACTTTACGGGTATCGCGAGGTCCGCCTGCCTTTGATCGAGCGCACCGAGCTCTTCGCCCGCTCCATCGGGGAGGAGACCGACATCGTGGCCAAGGAGATGTACACCTTCCCCGACCGCCACGGCGACTCCCTGACGCTCCGCCCCGAGGCCACCGCTTCGGTGCTGCGGGCGGTACTGGAGCACGGCCTGGACAAAGGGGCCGGGGTCAAGAAATATTACACCCTGGGGCCCATGTTCCGCTATGAGCGGCCCCAGAAAGGGCGCTACCGCCAGTTCTACCAGATCAACTGCGAAGCCTACGGGGTGGACGCCCCGGAGCTGGATGCGGAAGTCATCCTGCTCCTCCTGGATATTTTGGGGCGCCTGAAGCTGGGGGAGATGCGCCTGCTGGTCAACTCCCTGGGCTGCCGGGACTGCCAGGCCGTCTTCAAGGCGGCTCTGAAGGATTTTTTGGCGGGCAAGGACGGCCTCTGCGATGACTGCCGGCGGCGGCGGATGGCCAACCCGCTCGGGTCTTTGATTGTAAGTCGCCCCACTGCCAGGAGATACTTGAGGACGCCCCGGTGCTTAAGGACTACCTGGACCCGGAGTGCGCCGCCCATTTCGCCCGGGTGCTGGAGCTCTTGAGCCGCTTCGGCGTGGCCTACACGGTGCAGCCCCGGCTGGTGCGGGGCCTGGATTACTACACCCGCACCGCCTTCGAAGTGGTGGCCGTGGGGCTGGGAGCCCAGGACGCGGTGGCCGGCGGCGGCCGCTACAACGGCCTGGCCCAGGAATTGGGGGGGCCGGAGCTCCCGGCCATCGGCTTTGCCATCGGCGAGGACCGGCTGCTGGAGGTCCTGCCCCAGGATTTGGGCCAGGGCAATGAATTTAAGGTTTTTCTGGCAGCCCTGGGGGACGCGGCCCGGGAAAAGGCTTTTGACCTGCTCCGGGAGTTGAGGCAGCAGGGCGTGGCCGCAGAGATGGATTTTGAGGGGCGCTCCCTGAAGGCCCAGATGTCCCTGGCGGACCGCCTGGGCGCGGCTTACGTGGTGATCCTCGGCGACCGTGAGCTGGAAACGGGGCAAGCCCAATGGCGCCGCATGGCCACCGGGGAGCAGGAGCTCGTTCCCCTGACTGGTCTCCTGGATAACCTGGTTTACTTAGCGTCGGGTATGGCCCGGACCTCAGGTCGGTAGTCCGCTTCTTTTTCCCTCCCCCTTGAGGGGGGAGGGTCAGGGTGGGGGTGGTAACTTGTAGGGCGGTTCGCGAACCGCCCCTACATCCTCCCTCCACCCCCCAACCCCCTCCCACCAGGGGAAGCAGATGTAAGGTGGGCACCGCCCACCAGGAAAAAGATGCGTTAGGTGCGACCTTCTTTTTGCACCGGCGGGACGCCGGTGCCACCGATATTATTTCCCGGCTTTCTCTGAGATTTTCGGACGGGGCCTGGCAACCAGAGATAACAAAGTCCCCCTTTAAGAAAGGGGGGAGAAGGGAACCAAAGTGTTTGATACCTTGGCAGGGCTGAAGCGCAGCCACTCTTGCGGGGCCCTCAGGCTGACGGACGCGGGGGTGGAAGTGGTGCTCATGGGCTGGGTCCAAAGGCGCCGGGACCACGGCGGCCTCATCTTCGTGGACCTCCGGGACCGGGACGGCCTGACCCAGGTGGTCTTTGACCCCAAACAAAATCCGGACGCCCATGTCAAGGCCGGGGTGCTCCGGGACGAGTATGTCATCGCCGTCCGGGGCGTGGTGAATCCCCGGCCCCCGGAGATGGTGAACCCGAATCTGCCCACCGGCGAGATCGAGATCTCTGGTGGAGGAGCTGCGTCTGCTCAATTCCTCCAAGACCCCGCCCTTTGAACTGGAAGACTACCGGGTGGACATCTCCGAGACCCTGCGCCTGAAGTACCGGTATCTGGACCTCAGGCGCCCCAGCGTCATGGGGAAGATCCTCTTCCGGCACCGGGCGGCCCAGGTGGCTCGGCAATTCCTCAACTCCCAGGGTTTCATCGAGGTGGAGACCCCCATCCTCACCAAGAGCACGCCGGAAGGGGCCCGGGATTACCTGGTGCCCAGCCGCATCCAGCCGGGGCATTTTTTTGCGCTGCCCCAGTCGCCCCAGCTGTTCAAGCAGCTTTTGATGGTGGCGGGCCTGGACCGCTATTACCAGCTGTGCCGCTGCTTTAGGGACGAGGACTTGCGGGCCGACCGCCAGCCGGAGTTCACCCAGATCGACCTGGAGATGGCCTTCGTCAGCGAGGAGGACGTCTTTCAGGTAGTGGAAGGACTGATGGCGGCTTGCTTTAAGGAGCTGCTGGGAGTTAAGCTAAAGCGGCCCTTTCCCCGGCTCACTTTTCAGGAATGCCTGGACCGCTTCGGCCTGGACCGCCCGGACCCCAGGTTCGGGCTGGAGCTCAAGGACCTCACCGACCTGGTGCAAGAGACGGAGTTCCGCCAGTTCCGGGACGTGGTGGACCAGGGCGGCATCGTCAAAGCCCTGTGCGGCCCGGGGCTGGCCAAGCTCTCCCGGAAGGAACTGGATGAGCTCATCGATCTCGCCGGGGTTTACGGGGCCCGGGGCCTGGCCTGGGTGAAGGTGCAGGCGGACGCCTGGCAGTCGCCCCTGGCCAAGTTTTTTCCGGAGGCCGTGAAGGCCAAGGTCAGCCAGCGCCTGGGGGCCAAGGCCGGGGACCTGCTCCTTTTCATTGCGGACACCCCCCCGGTGGCCTGCACTGCCATGGGCATGGTGCGGCTCCATCTGGGGCAGCGGGAGGGGTTGATCCCCGAGGACACTTACAGCCTGACCTGGGTCACCGACTTCCCCCTGCTGGAGTTCGACCAGGACGAGGGCCGGTTCGTGGCCATGCACCATCCCTTCACCGCGCCCCGGGAAGAGGACGTGCCGAAGCTGGCCACCGAGCCCGGTGCGGTGCGGGCCCGGGCCTACGACCTGGTGCTCAACGGCGTGGAGATCGGCGGGGGCAGCATCCGTAACTGCCGCCGGGACCTCCAGGAAATGATGTTTAAGGTCCTGGGCATAACTCCGGCGGAAGCGGAGGAAAAATTCGGCTTTCTGCTGGAAGCCCTGGAATTCGGGGCCCCGCCCCACGGGGGGGTGGCCTTCGGATTTGACCGCCTGGTGGCCATATTGAGCGGGGCCCGCTCCATCAGGGAAGTCATCGCCTTCCCCAAGACCCAGAAAGCCGCCTGCCCGGTGACCAAAGCGCCGTCCCGGGTGGAGCTGGAACAGTTGCTGGAGTTGGGGGTAAGGCTGGAAGAGTAAATAGTAGCCAGTAGTCAGTAGCCAGTAGTCAGTTTGAGCCTTGATTTTTAACTGACTACTGAGAACTGACTACTGAGAACTGATAAACGGATGGCAAAAGCTATGGCACGTTGGAACAAGGATCGCCGACTGTTGGATCATGAGCATTCCACCTTCTGGAAGTTCCGGTTGCAAGAGGTGGAAGAGCCCAATTTGATGCGGGACATCTTTCCCTACACCGAGGTGGCGCGCATCGATTTCGACTACAAGTTCGTCATGCCCAGTCCCCCCGAGGAGATGCTGATCACGGACACCACTTTTCGGGACGGCCAGCAGGCCCGGCCGCCGTACACGGTGCGCCAGATGGTGGAGATCTTCGACATGCTCCACCGGCTTTCCGGCCCCCAGGGGATTGTGCGGCAAAGCGAATTTTTCCTTTACAGCGCCAAGGACAAGGAGGCGGTGGAGCGCTGCCGGGAACGGGGCTATCGCTACCCGGAGATCACCGGTTGGATTAGGGCCAATGCCGCCGACCTGGTGTTGGTGAAGGATATAGGATTGCCGGAGACCGGCATCCTTACCTCGGTGTCCGACTACCACATCTTTCTGAAGTTGAAGTGGAACCGGCGGAAGGCCCTGGAAGAATACCTGGCCATCGTCAAGGCGGCCCTGGACTTAGGGATTGCGCCCCGCTGTCACTTCGAGGACATCACCCGGGCGGACATCTACGGGTTCTGCGTGCCCTTCGCCATCGAGCTGATGAAACTGGTGGCAGAGAGCGGCATCGACATCAAGATCAGGTTGTGCGACACCATGGGTTATGGGGTGCCGTATCCCGGGGCGGCCTTGCCCCGCAGCGTGCCCAAGCTGGTGCGGGCCATGATCGACGACGCCGGGGTGCCGGGGCATCTGCTGGAGTGGCACGGGCACAACGACTTCCATAAGGTCATGGTGAACAGCGCCACGGCCTGGCTCTATGGCTGCGGCGCGGTGAACGGGGCGCTCCTGGGGTTCGGAGAGCGCACCGGCAACGCCCCCATCGAAGGGATGATCATGGAGTACATCTCTTTCAAGGGCAGCAGCGAGGGCATCGACACCCGGGTGATCACCGAGATCGCCGAGTATTTCGAGCGGGAGCTGCGCTACCATATCCCGCCCAATTACCCCTTCGTGGGCCAGAACTTCAACAACACCAGCGCCGGCATCCATGCGGACGGGTTGCTGAAGAACGAGGAGATTTACAACGCCTTTGACACCTCGAAGATCCTCAACCGGCCCATCAGCATCACCATCACCGACAAGTCGGGCAAGGCCGGCATCGTCCACTGGATCAACTCCCGCCTGAACCTGGAAGGCGAGCGGGCCGTGGACAAGAACCACCCCGGGGTGGGCAAGATCTTGAAGCGCATCATGGAACAGTACGAAGCCGGGCGCTGCACTTCCATCTCCAACGAAGAGATGGAGAGCATGGCCCGGAAATACCTCTCCGAGCTCTTCGTCTCGGAGTTCGACCAGCTCAAGCTGAAGGCCGACAAGCTGGCGGCCCATCTGGCCGAAGACCTGGCGGAGCGGGAGGAAATCCGCTCCATGGTCCCGGACATTATGGAGCCGGTGCTGCAGCAGGCCCTGGACAACTACCCCTTCATTCAGTTCATGTACATCACCAACCTGGAGGGGCGCAAGATCACCAGGAACATCACCCACATCGTGGACCGGGCCAAGTACTCGGAAATGAAACTGGACGAAGACCTGTCCAACCGGTCCTGGTTCATCGAGCCCATCAAGTCGGGGAAAGTCTTCGTCTCGGACTTTTACACCTCCCGGTTCACCGGGGCCCTGTGCATCACCGTGAGCGTGCCGGTGCGCAATGAATCGGATGAAACCCAGGGCATCCTGGGTATGGACATCCGGTTCGAGGCCCTGGCCAAGATGGAGCAGGAGGGGGAGATTTAGGCGCAGTCAGATTTCAGCGAGAAGGGTCACCTGGAGCTTTTTGGCTGCTGAATCTCGCGGTTCGCTTGAACCCAAGATTCACAAATTTCTCCTTTTTTGGCACCGCCCTCGTAAGAGAAATTATGATAACAGAATCAGAAACTTTCTGATTTTGAGCTTCAGTTTAAGGGCTATACTAAAGTGGGGAGATGTGGCAGGGTAATCAAGCGACGACACCGGTCGCTTTTTTTGGCTTGTCCTAAGATACGATCATCTTGTCCTTAGAAAGTGAGGTTGCTTATGTGTGATCCCCAAAAGATGGAGTCTCTGAAGGCCGCCATGGCCAAGTACGAGGAAAAGGTGACCAAGGTATTGCAAAAAATGCCGGAGCGCCGGCCGGAATTTGTCAACACCTCGGGCATCCCCATCAAACGGCTCTATACCCCTCTGGATATGGAGGGCTTCGACTATGTGCAGCAGTTGGGGTTGCCCGGCCAGTACCCCTACACCCGGGCGGTGCAGCCCACGGCCTACCGCGGCCGCTACTGGACCATGCGGCAGTATGCCGGGTTCGCCACCGCGGATGAGACCAACGAGCGCTATCACTTTCTCCTGAAGTCGGGGCAGACGGGTCTCTCCGTGGCCTTCGACCTGCCCACCCAGATCGGCTT
This sequence comes from uncultured delta proteobacterium, assembly GCA_963790655.1. Classification (GTDB taxonomy): domain Bacteria; phylum Desulfobacterota; class Desulfobaccia; order Desulfobaccales; family 0-14-0-80-60-11; genus DASWLF01. The sequence goes on from CAWBPT010000015.1 coordinate 94,278, forward strand.
CGATTCCGACCACCCCCTGGCCCAGGGGGAAGTGGGGAAGGTGGGGGTCTCCATCGACTCCCTATGGGACATGGAGCGCCTCTTCCAGGGCATTCCCCTGGACCAGGTGTCCACCTCCATGACCATCAACTCGCCCTGCGCGGTGCTCCTGGCCATGTATCTGGCCATCGCCGAGAAGCAGGGCATCCCCTTCGACAAACTGCGGGGCACGGTGCAAAACGACATCCTGAAGGAGTACTCCTCCCGGGGCACTTATATCTTCCCGCCCCGGCCCTCCATGCGTCTCATCACCGACATCTTCGCCTACTGCACCAAGGAAGTGCCCCAATGGAACACCATCAGCATCAGCGGCTACCACATGCGGGAGGCCGGTTCCACCGCGGTGCAGGAGATCGCCTTCACCCTGGCCAACGGTATCGCTTACGTGGACGCGGCCATCAAGGCCGGCATGCAGGTCGATGAGTTCGGACCGCGGCTCAGCTTTTTCTTCAACTCCCACTCCGATTTCCTGGAGGAGGTGGCCAAGTTCCGGGCCGCCCGGCGCCTGTGGGCCAAGATCATGAAGGAGCGCTTCGGGGCCCAGGACCCCCGCTCCCAGATGCTCAGGTTCCACACCCAGACGGCCGGCTGCACCCTGACGGCCCAGCAGCCCCTCAACAACATCATGCGGGTGGCCTTCCAGGCCCTGAGCGCGGTGCTGGGCGGCACCCAGTCCCTGCACACCAACTCCTTCGATGAGGCCCTGGCCCTGCCTTCGGAGCTGGCGGTGCAGGTGGCCCTGCGCTCCCAGCAGGTGGTGGCCTATGAGACCGCGGTGTGCGACACCGTGGACCCCCTGGCCGGCTCCTATTATATTGAGAACCTGACCGACGCCATCGAGGCCCGGGCCCAGGATTACATCGACCAGATCGACCGCCTGGGCGGGGCCGTGGGCGCCATTGAGAAGGGCTTCGTCCAGAAGGAGATCGCTACCAGCGCTTACCGCTACCAGCAGGAGATCGAAAAAGGCCAGCGGGTGGTGGTGGGCCTCAACCGCTTCCAGGTGGCGGCGGAAGAAAAGCCCTCCGGCCTCCTGAAGGTGGACCCCGTGGTGGGCGAAAAACAGGTGGCCCGCCTCAAAGAGCTGAAGAACACCCGGGATAACGCCGCGGTAAGCCAGGCCCTGGCGGAACTCAAGACCGCGGCCCAGGGCGCCGACAACCTCATGCCGCCCCTTCTCAAGGCGGTGAAGGCCCTGGCTACCCTGGGAGAAATTTGCGACACCTTGCGGGAAGTCTTCGGCGAATACGAGACCCCGGCGTTGGTGTAGAAGTTCAAGGTTCAAGGTTCAAAGTTTATTGTTCCAAGTTCAAAAGGGAGAGGCATTTAACCTTGAACTTTGAACTTTGAACTTTGAACTGATAAGAATTCTCATCCACACCATGGATAAGGAGATAGAAGATGCCGGAAGAGAGGAAGATCAGGGTTTTGGCCGCCAAGCCCGGCCTGGACGGCCATGACCGGGGTATCAAGGTAATCTGTGCGGCCTTAAGGGACGCCGGCATGGAGGTGATTTACACCGGCCTCCGGCAGACCCCGGAGCAGATCGTGGCGGCAGCCCTCCAGGAAGATGCCGACGTCATCGCCATGAGCGTGCTTTCCGGGGCCCACAACTATCTGTTCCCCCGGGTCATGGAGCTGGTGAAGGAAAAGGGCCTGGGCGACGTCCTGGTGATGGGAGGCGGCATCATTCCCGAAGAGGATATCGCCGCGCTCGAAGGCCGCCGGCATCGCCGCCATCTTCGGGCCCGGCACCGACACGGGGGCCATTATCAACTTCATCCGGGAAAACGCCCGGAAAAACTAATCTGACGCCAGGCGCATACCAATGGGCGCCTTCCTGCGCCCAGGAGCACGTTCGCAATTCCTGGGCTCGTGGGTTTCTGGATAACAAAGCCTTAAATCAACGGGGCTAAAGCAGTAGGGGCGGGTTTTAAACCCGCCCCTACGCCGCGCCTTCATTTCCTGCACCGGGGGGCTTTTGTCCCCTGGCCCTCCCCTAATATAAAAAATCTTCCCGGGCCTTAAGGCGGCCCGAAAAACCGGCGGATAAAATCCTTCTCTTCCTTGCGGCTCTTCACTTCGCCATTGAGGCGGGCTTCCAGCAGGCGCTCCAGCATCTCCTTGATGAGGGGGCCGGGCTCATATCCCAGGGCCAGCAGGTCCCGGCCCTTGAGTTCGGGCTTGAGGGCCTTGAGCTGGGTGAAATAGAGCGAGATGGCCCGGCGGGACGGCTCTTGCCGGGATTTGGCCATGACGTAGAGCAGGTACTCCGGGTCCAGGGGGTTAAGCAGGTGGTAGATCTGGCTCCGGGTGGGCTCGCCGTAATGAAAGAGCTTTACCAAGGCCGCGTCCGCCGCTTCCTTCCCCCGGACGATTTCCGAGGCCTGCTTGGGGGAGAGGATGAAACGGCCCAGCATCTCCTCCAGTTCTCCGGCGCTGAGAAACTCCACCAGACCCAGGAAGTAGACCAGCCACCTGTCGTACTTCCCTTCCAGGTAGAGGAGATCGTACCAGGAGAGCACCGCCTGGACCCGCTCCAGCATGGACCGGGTCCCTTCGTCGTATCCCAGGCGGGGGTGCACGGCCTTGAGGAGGTCGAACTCCGCCAACCGGGCAATGGCGGGAATGGGGTTTTCCTCCATCAGGATGAGCTTGAGCTCCTGAAAGAGGCGGGCCCCGGAGAGGCGGTCGAAGAAGTTGTTTCTCACCGCGTTGGCGATGAGATTGGCCGCCAACTTGGTGATGCGGAACTTGAAGCGCTGCTCGAAGCGAATGGCCCGAAAGACCCGGGTGGGGTCCTCCACGAAGCTCAGGTTGTGCAAGAGACTGATGCGGCCTTCCTTCAGATCCCGCTGGGCTCCGAAGAAATCCAGCAGGGTGCCGAATTCCCCGGGGTTGAGCTTCAGGGCCAGGGTGTTGATGATGAAGTCCCGGCGGTAGAGGTCCATCTTGATGGAGCTGTACTCTACTATGGGAGCGCCCCCGGGGCCTCGTAGTACTCGGTGCGGGCGGTGGCCACGTCGATTTTGAAGCCGTCGGGGAAGATGATCACCGCGGTCTTGAATTTTTGGAACTGCCGGGAGCGGGCCCCGTAGCGAGCCGCAAACCGCCGGGCGAACTCGATGGCGTCGCCTTCGATGACGATGTCGATGTCCAGGTTTTCGTGCTTGAGCAGCAGGTCCCGGACGAAGCCGCCCACGGCATAGGCGTGGAAGCCCAGCTCCTCCGCCGCTTCCCCCACCTGGTTCAAGATCGCCAGGATTTTTTTAGGCAGCCGCTCCCGCATCAGGGAGACGATGTTGCGGGTGCGCAAAGGCTGGGACCACTGGGCCTCTTCATTTTCGGCGATGAGGAGATGCAGGAGATCGGTGCGGGAAATCAGGCCGATGACCTGGCCGTCCTCCACCACCGGCAGCAGGCGCTGCTTGCTGATCACCAATCTTTCCCGGATCTCCGGCAGCGTGGCCTCGGGCCCCACCGTGTCGATCTCCGTGGTCATGTAGTCCTTCACCGGATGGTTTTTGAGGCCGTGGTAAATCCCTTTTTCAATGGTTTGCCGGGAAATCAGCCCCAGGAGTTTGCCCCCGGACATCACCGGCAGGGCGTTGATGCTGTAGCGGTTGACGATGACTTCGGCCCGTTCCAGGGTGACCTCGGCCCCCACGAATTTCACCGGGAAGGACATGATCTCCCGGGCCCGGCGCCCGGGGTGGACCCGGGTCTGCAGGATCTGGCGCAGCTTTTCCTCCACCTGGGCCAGGGGCTTGTCCTTCACCGCAGCGGAGGCGGCATAGCTGTGGCCGCCGCCCCCCAACTCCGAGAGGATGTCGGCCACGTCCACCTCGGGCAGCCGGCTGCGGCCCACCACAAAGACCCGGTCCTCCATCTGGGCCAGGGCGAAGAGGACCTGGATGTTTTCCATGTCCATGAGCTTGTGGGCCACCACCGCAAAATCGGGGACGTACTCCGGAGCCTCGGTGCGGGCGATGACCACTTCGATGCCGCCCACGTGGAAGCTGGAGGAGTGTTCCAAAAGATCGTTGAGCAGGGCCACCTGCTCGGCATTCAGCTCCCGGGTGATGATCTCGGAGACCACGTTGAGGTCGGCCCCTTGCTGCAGCAGGTAAGCCGCGGCCTCGAAGTCCTGGGGGGTGGTGGAGGTGAAGGTGAAGGAGCCCGTGTCCTCAAAGATCCCCAGGGCCATGACGGTGGCTTCCTGAGGGGTGAGGGGGAGGCCCCGCTCTTTGATGATGCGGGTGAGCAGCGCGGTGGTGGAGCCCAGCATCTCCACCACCTCCTGGCTCCCGTGGATGTCTTCGGGGGAGTCGGGGTGGTGGTCGTAGATGTGAATGTCCACCTCGCCGTCGGCCGCGGCTTCGGCGAATTTGCCGATGCGGGAGGTCTGGCGGGTGTCCACCAGGATGAGGCGCTTGATTTCTTCAATGGGGACCTGTTTGGCCCGGGTAAAGTCCATGAAGTAAAAACTGGACCGGATGAAAAAATCCCGCAAGTTGCGCTCCTGGGACCCGGGAAAAGACAGGATGGCGTTGGGATAGAGCTTCCTGGCGGCCACCATGGAGGCCATGGCGTCGAAGTCGGCGTTGAGGTGGGTGGTGATCACCTCCAGGGTGCGGGCGGGCTTCTCGGCGCGGTTGCGGCGGCGATTGCTCATGGCCGGGGGTGGGCCTTCCGGTGGATTTCCTTGAGGCGGGCCGCGTCCAGATGGGTGTAAATCTGGGTGGTGGCCAGGTCCGCGTGGCCCAGCAGGAGTTGCAGCACCCTGAGGTTGGCTCCCCGGGACAGCAGGTGGGTGGCAAAGGAGTGGCGCAGGGTGTGGGGACTCAAATCCCGCACCCCGGCCTTGAGGGCATAGGTCTTCAAAATCTTCCAGAACCCCTGGCGGCTGAGGGGGCCGCCCCGCTGGTTGACGAAAACCTGGGGGCTCTGGCGGCCTTTGAGGAGCCGGGGCCGGCCCTGGGAGAGATAAAGCTTAAGCTTCTCCACGGCCGGGGCCACCATGGGCACCACCCGCTCCTTGGAGCCTTTGCCCAGGGGGCGCACCACCCCCCGGCGCAGATCCAGCTGCTTCAGGGTGAGGCCCACCAGCTCCGAGACCCTCAGGCCCGTGGCATAGAGCACCTCCAGGAGGGCGGCGTCCCGCAGGCCCCCCGGGGTGGAGGGGTCCGGGGCATTGAGCAGGGTCTCCACCTCCGCCTCCCCCAGCACCCGGGGGAGGTACTGGGGGAGCCGGGGCGAGTCCAGCAGCTCCACCGGGTTGGCGCCCACCACCTCTTCCCGCTCCAGGAAGCGGAAAAATTGCCGCAAGGCCGAGAGCTTCCGGGCCCGGCTGCGGGCCGAGAGCCCCCGGGCCTCCAGAGTCGCCAGGTACTCCTTCAAGTCGGCCAGGGTGACCGCGGTCCAACTCTCCCGGCCCCGGGCCTCCAGGAAGTCCCAGAAGTCCTGGAGATCCCGGGCATAGGCCGACAGGGTCAAGGGGGCCAGGCCCCGCTCCGCGCCCAGGTGCTGGTAAAACTGGTCGAGTTCCGCGTCCATGCCGCTGCCATTATACCCTTAGTCGGGCAAAAGTAACAGGTAGTAAGCGGTGAGCGGTGAGAGGTGAGCAGTGGGTAGTGGGTAGTGGGTAGTTAAGGGCAGGTGGTGGGGAGTAGGGATGGCTGCCCTTGAACTCGTTCCCAAGCTCCGGCTTGGGAACGCAAATTTTGGCCCAAGCTCTGCTTGGGCGCCAGGCTTATATTTCCCGTACATTGAGAAAAGTAATGTGGGGTGCGCCCTGCCTACTATTCAATCCGGCGTCTAAGCTTAGCGCTGCTACGTCTTGGCGTGAAGCTTCTTGAGGGCTTGCTTTTGTTACATCAGGGACTAAAATAGCTGGAGAAATTTTTTTTGAGGTGTCCCATGGCTTATCTGGTTTTGATGTTTCCCGGGCAGGGCTCCCAATACGTGGGCATGGGCCAGGATCTTTACGACGCCGATGCCGCCGCCCGGGAGCTCTTCCACCTGGCGGAGGAGACCACCGGTCTTCCTTTGAAGCGCCTCTGTTTTGCAGGTCCCATGGAGGAGCTCACCCAGACGGTGAACCTGCAGCCCGCGGTCACCGTGGTCAATCTCTGCCTCTACCAGGCCCTGGCCCAAGCCGGGGTCAAGCCCCGGGCGGTGTGCGGCCACAGTCTGGGGGAATACAGCGCCCTCTTTGCCGCGGGGGCCCTCAGCGCCGCCGACACCCTGGCCGCGGTGGCCCAGCGCGGCCGCCTCATGCAGCGGGAGGCGGATAAATACCCCGGGGCCATGGTGGCGGTCATCGGCCTGACCCCGGAGAAACTGGCGGGACTGGTCCACCCTCTGACCAAGGAAGGCCCCATCGCCCTGGCCAACTTCAATACCCCGGAGCAGACGGTGGTTTCCGGCTCGCCGGAAATGGTGGCCCGGGCCGGGAACCTGGCCAAGGCCGAGGGGGCCCGGGTGGTGCCCCTGAAGGTCTCGGGAGCCTGGCACTCTCCCTTGATGGAGGAGGCCTACCCGGATTTCGCCGGGTTTTTGGCCACGCTCAAGTTCACCGCCCCCCAGCTGACCCTCTACCTCAACGCCACCGCGGCGCCGGAGGCGGACCCGGCGCGGCTGCAGGAAGCCATGTCCCGGCAGCTCACCAGCCCGGTGCGCTGGGCGGACCTCATTTTGCACCTCAAGGCCGCCGGCGCCGACACCTGGGTGGAAGTGGGGCCCAAGAACGTCCTCACCGGCCTGGTGAAGAAGATTCTCCCCCAGGAACCCAAGGAGAGCTTCCACAACGTGGAAAACCGGGAGAGCCTGGAGAAGTTGGTGGCCGCCCTGAAAGGAAGTGAAATGGGCGACGCCGTAGGGCGCGGTTGGCGGTGACGCACCGCCCCTACCCTATATTTTTCTGAGCTATAAATGGCCCCACCGCCCGAACCAGCAGAAGTCCATCTCGGTCTCACCGCCCGCCTGGTCCGGCTCTTTCTGCTGTCCAAACTGCCCACCATCATCATCCTGGTGAGTCTGCTGGCCGGGGCCGCCGCTCTGCTCTACACCCCCCGGGAAGAAGACCCCCAGATCAAAGTGGCCATGGTGGACATCCTCATCCGCTTTCCCGGGGCCTCCCCCCAGGAAGTGGAAAACCTGGTGGTCATCAATCTGGAGAAGAAACTCTGGGAGATGGAGGGCCTGGAGGACCTCTATTCCCAGGCCCGGGACTCCTACGCGGTGGTCACCGCCAAGTTCAGGGTGGGGGAGGACCTGGATACCAGCCTCTTCAAGGTCTATAACAAGGTCTTCTCCAATATCGACCAGGTGCCGCAGGGCGTGACGGGCTGGGTGGTGAAGCCCATGAACATCAACGACGTGCCCATCGTCACCCTGACCCTGTACAGCGATAGCGCCGACGACTTTGAGTTGCGCCGGGTGGCGGACGAGCTGCTGCACCGGTTGCAGCAGATCCCGGATACGGCCCGCTCTTACGTGGTGGCGGGCCGCCGGCGCCAGGTGCGGGTGGTGCCCGACCCCGTGCGCCTGGCGGGCCACGGATTGGACCTGGCGGCCCTGGTCCAGGCCCTGGAAGTGAGCAACGTCAATGTGCCGGCCGGGCATTTTTCCCGCCAGGACCGGGAGTATCTGGTGGAGGCCGGGCCGTTCCTCACCTCCGCGGCTGAAGTGGCGGACCTGATGGTGGGGGTAAACCAGGGCCGGCCCGTGTACCTCAAAGACGTGGCCCAGGTGATCGACGGCCCCGAAGAGCCGGTGGCCCTGAGCCGCATCGCCTTCGGCCCCGCGGCCGAGGACCACACCGGGATCAAGCGGGGCGAATTTTATCCCGCGGTGACCATGGCCTTTGCCAAACGCACCGGCACCAACGCGGTGACCGTGGCCGAAGGACTGCTTAAGAAGGTGGCCGAACTCCAGAAAGAGATGATCCCGCCCAACATCAAGATCAAGGTCACCCGGGACTACGGCAAAACCGCCGACGAAAAGGTGAACGAACTCATCCGGGAGCTGCTCATCGCGGTGCTCTCCATCGCCGTGCTCCTCACCCTCTTCCTGGGCTGGCGGGAGGCCCTCATCGTGGCCCTGGCGGTGCCGCTGACCCTGGCCATCACTTTGACCGGCAACCTGCTCTTCGGCTACACCATCAACCGAGTGACCCTGTTCGCCCTGATTCTGTCCCTGGGGCTCCTGGTGGACGACCCCATCATTGACGTGGAGAACATCCACCGCCACTTCCAGCTTCGGCAGCATCCGCCCCTGGAGGCCACCCTGGTGGCGGTGGACGAGGTCCGGGCCCCCACCATCCTGGCCACCTTCACCGTGATCATCAGCTTCATCCCCATGTTCTTCGTCACCGGCATGATGGGCCCCTACATGCGCCCTATGCCCCTGAACGTCCCCCTGGCCATGCTCATGAGTCTGCTCATCGCCTTTACCGTCACCCCCTGGGCCACCTATCACCTGCTGAAAAAGGAGTACGGCCGGGAGGAAAAACCCTTTGTCCTGGAAGAGACCTGGATTTACCGGGCCTACACCCGGGTCATGACCCCACTGCTGGAGTCACCCCGCCGGAGCCGCCTGTTTCTGCTGGGGGTGGTGGGGCTGTTCCTGGTCTCCGTAGCCTTGCCGGTCTTGGGCCTGGTGCCCTTGAAGATGCTCCCCTTCGACAACAAGAACGATTTTCTCATTAAGGCGGACCTGCCCAACGACACCCCCCTGGAGGGCACCCAGGAGGCCTTGAAGGACTTCGGGCGGTACCTCACCACGGTCTCGGAGGTGGACAACGCGGTCCTCTTCGCGGGGGTGAGCGCGCCCATGGACTTCAACGGCCTGGTGCGCCATTATTATCTGATGCAGGGCCCCTGGGTAGGGCAGATCCGGGTCAACCTGGCGGACAAAGAGCGGCGGGCCGCGGCCTCCCACGCCATCGCCCTGTGGGTCCGCCCGAAACTTACGGAGATTGCCGCCAAACACCAGGTGCGTCTGGCCATCGTGGAGGTGCCTCCCGGGCCGCCGGATCTCCAAACCCTGGTGGCGGAGGTTTACGGCCCTCCCGGCTCCTCGTATGGCGGCATCATCGCCGAAGCGGACCGCATCAAGGCGCTCTTCCTGAAGACCAGGGGGGTGGTGGACGTGGACACTTCGGTGGCCACGGCTGAACCCCGGTTCCGCTTCCTGGTGGACCGGCAGAAGGCGGCTTTGAGCGGGCTGAGCCAGGCCCAGATCGCCCGGGGCCTGGCCATGGCCCAGGCGGGGGAGGCGGTGGGCCGAGTCCATGACCCCACGGAGCGCCTGCCTCTGGAAATCTTCCTACGCTGGCCCGTGGCGCCGCGCTCCTCCATCCTGAGCCTGGGGCAGCTCTACTTCAAAAATCCTCAAGGCCAACTGGTGCCGGCGCAGGAGTTGGGGCGCTTCGAGGCGGACACCGCGCCCCAGGCCATTACCCGGAAAAACCTGGAGAGGGTGGTCTACGTCACCGGCAACACCGCGGGGGAAAGCCCGGTGAACGCCATCCTGGACCTGAAGGGGGATACCGCCCGGCAGCCGCCGCCCCCCGGCTATCACGTGAATTATGCCGGGGAAGGGGAGTGGAAGATCACGGTGCAGGTCTTTCGGGATTTGGGGATCGCCTTTGCCGGGGCCCTTATCGGCATCTACATCCTGCTGGTGCTGCAGACGGGGTCTTACACCATGCCCTTGGTGATTATGGTGGCCATCCCCCTGACCATGATCGGGGTGATGCCCGGGTTCGCCCTGCTGAATCTGCTCTTCGCCGGAAAGGTGGCCGGCTACGCCAACCCCATTTACTTCACGGCCACCGCCATGATCGGCATGATCGCCCTGGCCGGCATCGTGGTGCGCAACTCCATCATTCTCATCGACTTTATCCACCACCACCTGGACCGGGGTTTCTCGTTGGAGGAGGCGGTCCTGCGGTCCTGCGCCGTGCGTTTCCGGCCCATTCTGCTGACGGCCCTGGCGGCCATGTTCGGCTCCTGGGTCATCACCCTGGACCCCATCTTCTCGGGCCTGGCCTGGTCCTTCATCTTCGGCCTCTTCGCCTCCACCGCCTTCACCCTGGTGGTGGTGCCGGTAATCTACTACCTGCTGGCCTCCCGCCGGGCGACCCCTTCCTCGTAACACCTGGTAATTACGTCTTAAAAAGAAGCTGATTGCTGTCACTCGAAGGCCAAGGCGAAGGGGTGTCAAATCATCCGTTTCCTTGACTCGGAGGCTCAGGATGATTATCAGATTCTTATCGGTGGTCCTGAACCTCTCTTGCCCTCATTCCCGTTGCTGGGTCTCGCCATCTTCATAGCTGAGGGAAATCAGTTCAGGTGTCGGGCGCAATTCATGGCGCCCTTGCGGGCGTGATAAATCACGCCGCTACCTTAAGAAAAACCTTTTTGACGGTAACTTGGCATTAGTTCATTGGCTAGGGAAAGGAGCGTACCGCCATGGGATTGAAAGAAGACTATCAGGCAAAGCTCGAGGCCCAGCTGAAGGAGTGGTCCGGGAAGCTTAACGATCTGAAGGCCAAGGCCGACAAAACCACGGCTGAGGCTAAGGTCAAAATGTACCAGGAGATTGACGACCTTAAGCCCAAAATCGAAGCCGCCCAACAGAAGCTGGGCGAAATCAAGGCGGCCAGCGCCGAAAAATGGGAAAGCCTCAAGGCGGCTTCGGACAAGACCATGACAGAATTGAAAAGCAGGTGGGAAGGCATCAAAAAGAAGTTTTTTTAGCCGGAGAAGCGCCCTCGGGCCGCACTTACGTTACGGGGAATCCTTTCAAGTACAGGTCCCCTGGAGGTGGCATCATGAGACAGTTGGGAATGATCATGGTCATGACCTTTCTGTTGCTTACCACCGGCTGCGCCAGGGCTGAATCTCCGGAGGAGAAATACCAAGAGAAAGTCAGCGCCCAGATTGAACATATGGAAAAGAAGCTGGGCGAAATGAAAGCCGGATTCAATGAGAAGATGGCTGACTTGAAGAAAAAGTCCGATGAGCAGACGGCGCAAATGCAGAAAAAGTATAATGAAGCCATGGCCGAGTTGCAGAAAAAAGAGGCAGCGGCCCAAAAGGAGCTGGCGGAGTTGAAGGCCGCCAGCGGCAAAGCCTGGGAGCAGGCCAAGGAGAAGATGGAACAAGCGGCCGCTGACATGGAACAGGCTTACGACAAGGCCGCATCGTTTTTTAAATGAGCCGTCCGGCAGTTAGGGGATGGGCCGGTTGCTGCCGGCCACCGTGCTAACCCCTGCAAACTACAGACTAAAATCCCCCCAGGATGAAAACCCCTTAGCCAAGAGGGTCCTGGGGGGATTTTAGTTTTGAGGCCGAGTTACGATTAAAGGGCTATTTTTGTAGCCGCAGGCTTTAGCCTGCGCCTGCACAGTCGAGACGCCTGTGCCACTGGTTTGATTGCGACGTGGCATGAGGCGGTGACCCTGGCAAGACCTTGACCGCACCCGGTTCCTTGCAGGCCTTACGGGGTGCTCACGGCGCCGGTCACCTCATTAAGCCTATTCTTTCCTAGCCGCAATGGCGTCGATTTCCACCGACACTCCCCGGGGCAGTCCCGCGGCCTGGATGGTGGTGCGGGCCGGGGGATGCTGGGGGAAAAATTCGGCGTAAGCCCGGTTAAACTCCTGGAAATCAGCCAGGTCCGCCAGGAAGACGGTGGTCTTGACCACGTCCCTCAGGGTGAGTCCCACCGCAGCCAGGACCGCCTTGAGGTTAGCGATGACCTGGCAGGTCTGGATAACGATGTCTCCTGCCACCAGGCGCCCCTGGGCGTCCAGGGGAATCTGCCCGGAGAGGAAGACAAAGGAGCCCACCGCCAGGGCCTGGGTATAGGCCCCGCTGGGGGCCGGAGCTTGATCCGTGGAAACTACGACTTTTTTCATTTTGGTTACCTCTTGAATGGAGTGATCGCAAACCGTCTGCGCTGTCAAAGGCCACAAAAGACTTGAAGAATCCTGCCACTTTTGCTAATGGTAAAGAAAAACCAAGGAGGACAGCAATGGGGCTGCGGTTAAAATGCCCGGGGTGCCAAGCGAAAAATCCCCTTTCTTTACGGGTCTGTCCCGCCTGTGGGCGGGCCCTGGATAATCTCCCCCCGGAGCAGCGGGTTTACGTTATCGAGCCCCTGGGATCTGCCACTCCGCCATCCTCCCCGCCGAAGGCGGCACCGGCCTCTGCCGGGGAACCCGCCAGGGCCGCCAAGAAGGCCAAGGGGCCCAAGAAGAAGAAGGCTTAAGCCGGCTCAAGGAACTTCTGCCATTATCCCCATCAGCAGGTCCGCCAGTCGGGGTTCGGCCCCGGCCACGGTGGCGAGGATATCCTCAATGGCGATGGGGGCCATGGCGTCCGGGAGATTGAGGTTGCTGAGCACCGAGATCCCCAGGATTCTGAGCCCCGCGTGGGTCGCGACGATGGCCTCGGGTACGGTGGACATGCCCACCGCGTCGGCGCCCAGCATCCGCAAGAACCGGGTCTCAGCCGGCGTCTCCAGGCTGGGGCCCTTAACCGCCACGTAAACCCCCTGACGCAGCACCGTTCCCTGACGGCGAGCCACTTCGGCCGCCGCCTCCCTTAACCCCAGGTCGTAGACCCGGCTCAGGTCCGGAAACCGCGGTCCCCAGGCATCCAGGTTGGGCCCCACCAGGGGGTTGTCCCCTATGAAGTTGAGGTGGTCGCAGATGAGCATCAACTCGCCGGGCCGGTAGAGGGGATTGAGGCCGCCCGCGGCGTTGGTGAGGACCAGGGCCTTGACCCCCAGGGCGGCCATCACCCGCACCGGAAAGGTCACCTGGGCCAGGGTGTAGCCTTCATAGGCGTGGAAACGGCCCTGTAAGAGCATGACCCGGCGGCCGGACATCTGTCCCCAACCAAGCCGCCCCTGGTGGCTGGGACTGGTGGCCCGGGGGAAATGGGGCAGTTCCTCATAAGAGAGGCATTCCCCCTCCTCCAGCCGTTCGTCCCACAGCCTCTGGCCGGTGCCCAGGATAATCCCCCACTCCGGCCTGCTTTTGAGTCGGGGGGCGAGGAACCGGGCGCATTCCTCCACCTGCTCGCGATAGTTCTGGGTCAGCAAGATTTTTCCTTCCGCCGATTTTCCGAAAAAGGGCCTCTTCAGAAAGAGGGCCAGGGCTTTTAGCTTTCAGCTAAAACAGCAATTATCAGCAATGCTTGGGGCGTTGTTGGTAGGCTGCCCCGGCCCTCCCCTCAGGTGCCAATTAGGATAAGCCGGTTTTCCCGGTTCGTCAATGGCGGGGGCGCCAAGGCCGCCAATTTTCGCTTTGTCCTTGACAGTTTCGGGGTTTACTTTAAATATATATCATCAACGGATTAACGGGACTTAAAATGGGCAGACCTAAGAAATGCCGCTGGGTGGAGACCGAGCCGGGGGTGACCTTTTTCAAACCCCGGGGGATTCCCCTGAGAAGCCTGGAACAAACGGTGATCACCGTGGATGAGCTGGAAGCCATGCGCCTGGCCGATTTTCTGGAAATGACCCAGGAGGAGGTAGCCCAGAAGATGCAGGTTTCCCGGCCCACAGTGACCAGGATGTTGGCCCGGGTCCACCGGGCGGTGGCTGATGCCTTGGTGCACGGCAAGGCCATTTGCATCGAAGGGGGAGATTACCGCCTGGGGCAGCAGTGCAATTCCTGCGGGCAATGGTCGGAGGCGGAAGCAGGCACGGCCCCACAGTGTTGCAGTTGCCAGGCTCTACCCGGGGACCAGGAGAAGGCTTGAGGGGATGAAATCCGCCACCCGACAATCCTAGATGGCCCGAATTCCTTTTGAAGGGGGAAACAAGGGGGATGGCCAAAGGCAGCTCCTATAAGGAGGCCGGGGTTGACATCGATAAGGCCGACGCCTTTATCAAGTCCATCCGGCCCCTGGTAAAATCCACCTACCGCACCGGTGTCCTGGGGGAGATCGGCGCCTTCGGGGGCCTGTTCCACCTGGGCGGGGAAAAATACCGCGACCCGGTTCTGGTCTCCGCCACCGACGGCGTGGGTACCAAGATCAAGATCGCCATCCTCATGGACCGCCATGACACCATCGGCATCGATCTGGTGGCCATGTGCGCCAACGATATCATCGTCCACGGAGCCACGCCCCTGTTTTTTCTGGATTACCTGGCCATGGGCAAGCTGGCCCCGGCAGCCGCTATCCAGATAATTGAAGGGGTCACCCACGGCTGCCGCCTGGCCCGCTGCTCCCTCATCGGGGGCGAGACCGCGGAGATGCCCGGCATCTACCAGCCCGGCGACTACGACCTGGCCGGCTTCGTGGTGGGCGTGGTGGAGCGGGACCAGATCATCGACGGCTCGGAGGTCGCGGTGGGCTACCGGATCATTGGGATCGCCTCCAGCGGCCTCCATTCCAACGGTTACTCCCTGGTGCGCCAGGTGCTGTTCGAGCGCCACAGCTTTAAGGTCAGCGACGAGATTCCCCAGCTGGGGGGACCCCTGGGCGAAGAACTCCTCAAACCCACCCGCATCTACGTGGAGACGGTCCTCAATCTCTTGCGGGATTTCTCCATCAGCGGCATCAGCCACATCACCGGCGGCGGCCTCACCGACAACGTACCCCGCATCCTGCCCAAGCGGTGCCAGGCGGTGATCCATTGGGGGTCCTGGCCGGTGCCCCCCATCTTTCCGTTCCTCCAAGAAAAAGGCGACATCCCCCCAGAAGAGATGCGGCGCACCTTCAACAACGGCATCGGGCTGGCCCTGGTGTTGGACGACAAGGGGGTGGACGAGGTGCTGCAGCGCCTGGAGGCCCTGGGGGAACAGGGTTACGTCATCGGCGAAATCGTCGCCCGCAAGAAAGGCGAGCCGCCTTTGGTCTACGTGGAAATGTAGCACCGGCGCCCTCGCCGGTGACCTTTTGGGGGAGGGGGCTAAGGGCCGACGGCCCTTTCCCCCTCCCCCAAGCCCCCTCCCCCAAGCCCATAAGTAAGGCGACCCGTTGGGTCGCCATAGCAATTCATCCTGGTAGGGCAGGCCTCCGGGTCCGCCTTACGATTTCCCCGTCTTTGTAAAGAGGAGGTAAAATCGGGGCAGAAATTATTATTATTTACAAAAAACCTGGCGCCTCCAAGTTCAGGGAGCCTTTAAAACACAACAAAAGATTGACAATTCCTTCACATAATATTAATAATTACCTAGAAACTTTTACCCAGAGCTTGGATCCGGCGGGAAGCGGACTGAGACTCGGCGGGAGGCGGTCTAATCCCCAGAGAATCGGTCTGGGGTTTTTTTATGGAGATTGTGGCCGACCCACAGGAGATGCGGGCCCGGGCTCAAGAATGGCGGGCCCAGGGTCGCAAGATCGCCCTGGTGCCCACCATGGGCTACTTCCACCCGGGGCACGCAAGCCTGATGGAGTACGGCCGCACCCTGGGCGGGCCCCTGGTGGTGAGCCTGTTCGTCAACCCCGCCCAGTTCGGGCCCAACGAAGACCTGGACCGCTATCCTCGGGACCTGGAGCGGGACGCAGAAATGGCCCGCCAGGCGGGGGTGGAGGTCCTATACACTCCCCGGGCGGAGCAGATGTACCCGCCGGGCTACCAGACTTATGTGGAGGTGCAGCAGCTAAGCCAGGGCCTGTGCGGGGCCTCCCGGCCGGGGCACTTTAAGGGCGTGGCCACCGTGGTGCTGAAGCTCTTCAACCAGGTGCGGCCCCACACGGCCATCTTCGGGGAGAAAGATTACCAGCAGCTGGCGGTGGTTAAAAGAATGGCCGCGGATCTCGATCTTCCAGTGGAGATCGTGGGCCGGCCCATCGTGCGGGAGTCGGACGGCCTGGCCCTGAGTTCCCGGAACACCTATTTGAGCGAGGACGAGCGGACCGCGGCCCGGTGTCTCTACCGGGCCCTGCTGGGCGCCCGGGAACTGGTGCTCTCCGGGGCCAAGAGCCGGGAAAATATCCTGGAGGCGGTGCGGCAAATCATCAGCTCCACCCCCCACACCCGCATCGACTATGCGGCCCTGGTGCACCCGGCGACCCTGCGGGAAGTGGACGCCATTGAGGGCGAGGCCAGGTTGCTCCTGGCGGTGTGGGTGGGTAAGACCAGACTCATTGACAATACCTTGTTATCGGAGACCCTGTTATGTTGCGTGTAATGATGAAATCCAAAATCCACCGAGCCACCGTCACTCAAGCCGACCTGGGATACGAAGGCTCTCTCACCATATCCTCGGAGTTGATGCGGGCTGCGGATATCCTGCCTTACGAGATGGTGCACGTCTATAACATCTCCAACGGCGAGCGCTTCGAAACCTACGCCATCGAAGGCGCAGCCAACACCGGGGTGATCTGTTTGAACGGCGCCGCGGCCCGGAAGGGGGCGCCGGGGGATCTCATCATCATCACTACCTACGCCACTTATAACGCGGCGGAATTAAGGGAGCACCATCCCAAGGTGGTCCTGGTGGATAAGCACAATCGCCTGAAAGATACCTCTTCAGCGGAAAAACCTCTGGCTTTTTTCTCCCTACCCAGTTAAAATTGATCGATTTGGCGCGGGGCTCCCCCGCGCCGTAGAATATCTTGTAAAGGAGTCCTTTGAGGATGGCCAAAGATTTTCTTTTTACCTCGGAATCCGTAACCGAGGGGCATCCGGACAAGGTGGCGGACCAGATCTCCGACGCTATTTTAGACGCCATCATCGCCCAAGACAAATACGCCCGGGTGGCCTGCGAAACCCTGGTAACCACCGGGTTGGCCATGATCGCCGGGGAGATCACCACCACCGCCCGCATCGATTACCCGGACATCGTCCGCGCCACCATCAAAGAGATCGGTTATAACGACTCCTCCGTGGGCTTCGATTGGGAGACCTGTGCGGTCCTGACCTCCGTCGACCGGCAGTCGCCGGATATCGCCCAGGGCGTGGAAGGCCGGGGCCTGACCCCGGAGCAAGGGGCCGGCGACCAGGGGCTCATGTTCGGCTATGCCTCCACTTCCACGGAGAACCTGATGCCCATGCCCATCTGGTATGCCCACCGCCTGGCGGAGCGCCTGGCCCGGGTAAGGAAGGACGGCACCTTGCCGTTCCTGCGCCCGGACGGCAAGACCCAGGTAACGGTGCGCTATAAAAACGGCATGCCTAAGAGCGTCCACACCGCGGTCATCGCGGCCCAGCACAACCCCGACGTCAAATACGAAGACTTGAAAGAAGCCATCGTCGAGGAAGTGATCAAAAAGACGATTCCGGCGGAGCTGCTGGTGGACACCCGCTACCTGGTGAACACCACCGGCAAGTTCGTGGTGGGCGGCCCCCTGGCCGACTGCGGCATGACCGGGCGCAAGATCATCGTGGACACTTACGGCGGCCGGGGCTACCACGGCGGCGGCGCCTTCTCCGGCAAGGACCCCACCAAGGTGGACCGCACCACTTCCTACATGCTGCGCCACGTGGCCAAGAACGTGGTGGCCGCGGGCCTGGCCAACCGCTGCGAGGTGCAGGTGGCTTACTCCATCGGTCTGCCCGATCCTTTAGCCATCATGGTTTACACTTACGACACCTCGGTCATCCCGGAAGAGAAGATCCTGGACATCATCAAGGACACCTTCAGCTTCAAGCCCGCCGCCATGATCCAGTACCTGGACTTGCAGAGGCCCATCTTCAAAAAGACTGCGGCTTACGGCCATTTTGGCCGCACCGACCCGGACTTCACCTGGGAATACATCAACAAGGTGGAAGTCTTGCGGGAAAAGGCCGGTCTGAAAGGGCAAGGGCCTGCCCTGAAGTGCGTCTGCACCGGAATAGCCGACTAGAAACGAGGATTACATGGATTACGATGTCAAGGATATCAACCTGGCCGCTAAAGGGGCCTTGAGGGTGGAGTGGGCCCGCCGGGACATGCCGGTGCTCAACGCCATCCGGGAACGCTTCGAACGGGAAAAACCCTTAAAGGGGCTGCGCCTGGCCGCCTGTCTCCACGTTACCACGGAAACCGCGGTCCTGGCCGCCACCTTGAAAGCCGGGGGCGCCCTGGTGCACGTCTGCGCCTCCAATCCCTTGAGCACTCAGGACGACGTGGCCGCGTTTCTCGCCAAACATGAAGGCATCCCCACCTTTGCCATCAAGGGGGAAGACGGCGACACTTACTACCGCCACATCCACCAGGCCCTGGACGTGAAACCCCAGGTGACCATGGACGACGGCGCCGACCTGGTCTTTACCGTCCATACCAAGCGCCAGGAACTGCTGCCGGAAATCCTGGGCGGCACCGAAGAGACCACCACCGGCGTCATCCGCCTCAAGGCCATGGCGAAAGACGGGGTTCTGCGCTACCCCATGATTGCGGTGAACGACGCCCTGACCAAATATCTTTTCGATAACCGCTACGGCACCGGCCAGAGCACCCTGGACGGCATCCTTAGGGCCACCAACCGCCTCATGAGCGGCAGCATCTTCGTGGTGGCCGGCTACGGCTGGTGCGGCCGGGGCCTGGCCATGCGGGCCCGGGGCCTGGGGGCCCGGGTGATCGTCACGGAAGTGAATCCCCTCAAAGGCCTGGAAGCGCTGATGGACGGCTACGAGGTGCTGCCCATGGCCCAGGCCGCCCAAATCGGCGATATTTTCTGCACCCTCACCGGCGACATCAACGTCATCCGGGAAGAGCATTTTAAGGTCATGAAGGACGGGGCCATCCTTTCCAACTCCGGCCACTTTAACGTGGAGATCGACATCCCGGCCCTGGAGCGCCTCAGCACCGGCAGGCGCCAAATCCGGGATTTCGTGGAAGAGCACACTCTGAAGAACGGCAGATGCCTCTACGTGCTGGCGGAGGGCCGGTTGGTGAACCTGGCCGCGGCCGAAGGGCACCCCTCGGCGGTGATGGACATGAGCTTTGCCAACCAGTCCCTGGCCGCGGAATTCATTGCCAAGAATCACCACAAGTTCCAGAAGCAGGTCTACCCGGTGCCCGAGGAGATCGATCAGGAGATCGCCCGGCTCAAACTGGCGGCCATGCAGGTGGAAATCGACACCCTGACCCCGGAGCAGGAAAAATACCTGGCATCCTATGATCTCGGAACTTAATATTATTGGGGGAAGGGGCTAAGGGCAGGTAGCACAGGCGTCTCGCCTGTGGGAACCCCTTACCCTTACAAAAAACTCCCCCCAAGCCCCCTCCCCCAATCCCTTAAGTTTTTTAGCCGGGGAAGTCGGGGCCTTTTGGCCCCGCCTTCCCCGGCTCCCTTACACGGGTTGGGAGGGGGGCGTGGGGGGAGGGCAGGGCCGTTGGCCCTGGCCCTCCTCCCACAATTCCCAGGAACGGAAAGTGCCTATGACAGCTATCAAATTCGGCACATCCGGCTGGCGGGGGGTGTTGGCCGAGGATTTCACCTTCGCCAACGCCCGCCTGGTCTGCCAGGCCATTGCGGATTATCTCAAGGATGAGGGGATCGCCTCCCAGGGGGTGGTCATCGGCTACGACACCCGCTTCCGCTCCGAGGCCTTTGCCGCCACCGCGGCGGAGGTGATGGCCGGCAACGGCATTCATTCCTATTTTACCAACCGGGACTGCCCCACCCCGGTGGTGAGCTTCGCCATCCGGGAGGGCAAGCGGGCCGGCGGCATCAACATCACCGCCTCCCACAACCCGCCGGAATACAACGGCATCAAGTTCTCCCCGGCCACCGGCGGCCCGGCCCCGGAAGCGGTCACCCGGCCCATCGAGACCCGGGCCAATAAGCTGGGCCCCGGGGACGTTAAATTCATGCCCCTGGAGCAGGCCCGGAGCCAGGGCCTCATCACCGAGATCGACCCCCGAGAGACCTACTTTCAGCATCTCAAAACCCTGGTGGACCTCGAGGTCCTGCGCCGGGCCCACCTCAAAGTGGTGGTGGACGTGCTCTACGGCACCGGCCGGGGCTATCTGGATGTCTTTCTTCAAGACGCAGGCGTGGAGGTGGAGGTCATTCACGGCTACCGGGACGTGTTGTTCGGGGGCAACCGGCCGGAGCCCTCGGCGGAGTTCCTTACGGAGCTGGCCGCCCGCCTTCCCGCGGCCAAGGCCCACCTGGGCCTGGCCACGGACGCCGACGCCGACCGCTTCGGGGTCATGGACGCGGCCGGGCAGTACCATGATGCCAACATGATCCTGGGCCTGCTGCTGGACTATTTGATCGAAACCCGGAGCTGGGAGGGCGGCGTGGCCCGGAGCGTGGCCACCACCCACCTCATCGACCGGGTGGCGGCCCGCCACGGCCGCCCGGTTTACCAGACCAAAGTGGGGTTCAAGTACCTGGGGGAATACATCCTCAAAGATCAGGTAGTCATGGTGGGGGAGGAGAGCGAAGGCTTTTCCATGAAGCATCACCTGCCGGAGAAGGACGGCATCCTGGCGGGCCTCATGGTGGCGGAAATGGTGGCCCGGAAAGGCAAGGGGCTCCCCCAGCTCCTTAACGACCTCTTTGCCCGGGTGGGGCCGGTTTACAACCGCCGGCTCAACCTGTCCCTGGCGCCGGAGGTCAAAGACAGGCTCCTGACGCGCCTGGCGACCGCGCCGGTGCGCTTTGCCGGCCTCAAGGTCACGGAGCACGTTACCCTGGACGGGCACAAGTACATCCTGGAAGACGGCAGCTGGGTCTGCTTCCGGCCCTCGGGCACCGAGCCGGTGGTGCGCTTCTACCTGGAGGCCGACACCCCGGAGGCTCTGGAGCGCTTGCTTCAGGCCGGCAAGGCCTTGCTCCAGGAAGCTTGATGAGTCTGGGATGGCGCTAAATTTTGCTGATTAATTCGTGAAGGATACGAATTAAGCTAAATAAGGCTCATGTGGGGGCGGGTTTTAAACCCGCCCCTACGATTGTTAAGGTATTTGTCCGGTTGATAACAGATTGTCCTTCCGTTGGGAAGGACTTTATGTTTTAATTTATGTGATTACAATTACTTGAGCAAACATGCCCGGTTTAAGCCTACCCTTCATCCTGGAAGCGGCCCTCATGGCCGTGGTGCTGCTGTTCTCCATCATAGTGCATGAGGTGGCCCACGGTTACGTGGCCCTCTTGAACGGCGACCCCACCGCCCGGATGTTGGGCCGCCTCACCCTGAACCCCGGGCCCCACATCGACCCCGTGGGCACCATCCTGCTGCCCCTGCTTCTCTTGATCAGCCATGCCGGCATTCTGTTCGGCTGGGCCAAACCGGTGCCGGTGAATCCCCTGAATTACCGCAACCTCCGTTGGGGCGAAATCACCGTCAGCGCTGCGGGTCCCCTGAGCAACCTGGCCCTGGCCGTGGCCTTCGCCTTGCTCCTGCGCCTGGAGTGGGGCAATGTGGGCCTCCTGAAGCTGGCCTACTTCGGGGTCACCATCAACATCTTCCTGGCGCTGTTCAACCTCATCCCCATCCCGCCCCTGGACGGCTCCCATATCCTCTCCATCCTGCTGCCCCGGGACCTGGCCCGCCTCTACCATTACCTCGACCCGGTGGGCTTTGTCCTCATCCTGATCCTGTTCTACACCGGGATCATGAGCGCCCTCATCATGCCCCTGTACCGGGCCATCGCGGTGCTCCTCCTGGGTTGAGGGCTGGAGGGGGCGCACCCGCCCGGCAGACGCTCAAAGCTTGCCATTCAGCGGCGCTATTCCGCATGGGTTCACAGGGCCGGGTCGCGAACCGCCCCTAAGTGAGCGCCATCTGGCGAGCCGCAAAATTCCATAACCAGCCTCCATTCCCCTATCCGCCGGAATATGCTATTATTTTTTTAAATGATGCGCCTGAAGAGCAAAGTCGGCGGCAAGCTCCTGGGGGTCACCCTGTCGTCTCTCCTGGTGGCCCTGGTGGGTTTGCTGCTGGTAATTCAATACCTGGCCGCGGACCAGATCCTGGAGTGGCACCGCCAGCGGGTGGAGCTGGTGGCCCGCCTGGTGCTGGCGGAATATCAGGGGAAGATCGAGCGGGTGCAGCAGGCGGCCAGCCTCATGGCCGACAACCCCAACTACGGGGAACTCCTGGCCACCGGCAACGTGGAACCCCTGCGGGCCCTGGCCACCCCCATGATGAAGGCCACCGGCCTTCATATCCTCACCATTACCGATTTTAATGGGGTGATCCAGGTGCGGGCCCACGACCCCGGGGCCCTGGGGGTGAATATCTCCAGCAACCCCCTGGTGCGGGCCGGCCTCAACGGCAAGGAAGCCTCCCGCATGACCTCCTGGAAGGACACCATCGCCCTGTCCGCCTCGGCCCCCATCCGCTACCAGGACCGGGTAGTGGGGGTGGTGCTCACCGGGCTGCTCGTCGACCGGGGCTTTGTGGAATCCCTGTCCCGCCCGGGGGCGGAAGTGGCCATCTTTTTCGGCAACCGCCTGGTGGTCAACTCTTTTAAAGACCTGCCGGAAACCGCGCTCAACAAAATCCGGCGCAGCAAGGACGTGGCCGCCGCCGCCCGCAGCAGCCAGGAGCGGGTCCAGAGCCTGGACTTCGGGAACGAATCCTACACCATCACCTTTCTCCCCCTGGAAGAAGAAGAAAAGCCCTGGGAGAACCTCATCGTGGTGGGAGTCAACCGCAAAGAGCTGGAGCCCACCCTTCTGACCCTGAAGCTGGTCATTTTCGGGGTGGGAGGGGCCGCGGCCTTGATCGGCGTGCTCCTTAACTTCTGGCTGTCCACCGGGATGCGGCGCCAGATCGCTTCCCTGGCCGAAGGCACCCGCCAGGCGGCGGAAGAGGAGCTGGCCGGGGACATCCCGGTGACCAGCAATGACGAGTTGGGGGAACTGGCCGAATCCTTCAACGCCATGACCCGGGCGCTGCGGGACAAGACCCGGCTGCTCCAGGAGGAGCGGGACCGGGTGGCGGCCAACGCTGACTTTTTGTCCATGATCGTCCATGACATCAAAGCGCCCCTCACCGGGCTGCGCCTCACCATCGAGGCCCTGGAGGACGAAACCCTGCCCCCGGAGATCCACCACCGGCTGCAAGGGATCATCCAACGCAGCGAAGGCTTGCTCCTGCATCTCCACAACGTCCTGGATCTGAGCCGCTTCGAGTCCGGGCGCCTGGTCCTGAAACCGGAAGAGGTACCCCCGGGATTTATGATCCAGCGCCTGTTGCACCATTTCGGGCCCCTGGCCCAGCACCAGGGCGTGAATCTGATCGCCCAGCCGGCGCCGGACCTGCCCCCCATCCGGGTGGACGAGCCCTCCCTGGACCGGGTGCTGGCCAATCTGCTGGTGAACGCCCTGGCGGCCACCCCCCAGGGAGGGGAAATCAAGGTGCAGGCTCAGGTGCTGGCGGAGTCCAACCACCGGGAAGTGGAGATCGCGGTGAGCGATACCGGCAGCGGCCTGAGCCCCGAGGAACAGGAGCATCTCTTTGAGAAATACCGCCTGTCCCGGCACAAGGCCGACGGCTCCGGGCTGGGGCTTTACATCTGCAAGACCCTGGTGGAGGCCAACCAGGGTCGCATCTGGATGGAGAGCGTCGTGGGCCGGGGAACCTCGTTTCATCTGGCCTTTCCCGCGGCCGGCGGCGGCGAGGGGTCTGGAGCGGAGACGGAGACGGAGTCAGGTTCCGGGGGCGACGGCCCCTCTTAGGGTCACGGTCCATTAATGGCGTGAGGGCGTCAAAGGCGCCCTGGTAAGGTTGTTGGCCAATGGCAACGGCAAGCTGCACGAGTATCTGGATTCTGGTCATCGACGATGACCCCTGGACCCGGGAGGCCCTGGTGTCCATCCTGGAGCGCGCCGGCTACCAGGTCACTACTATGGAGGAGTTTGACGGGGAGCTGGACGCCACCCGCTACTCCCAGCGCTATCAGGTGGCGGTGGTGGACTACCACCTGCCCGCTCTCAACGGCCTGGAGATGGCCAGGCGGTTGAAAGAACTCCAGCCGGACTGCCGCATTGTCATGATCTCTTCGGAGCTGCCGGACCTGGACGAAATCGTCGGCCAGGCAACGGTGGTGGACCGGTTCCTGGCCAAACCCTTCTCCAAGGATGCCATCCTGGAGGTCATCGCCCAACTTTGCCATCCCGAAATGGAGTGATCCCCCCCTTTCTGGAAGATCCCGCCGCGGCGGCGGGCCTGCCGCAGTGGGTCTTATCCTATGCCCGGGACCAGGGGTTGTTTACCGCCGGGGACCGGGTCCTGGTTGCGGTCTCCGGCGGGCCCGATTCCGTGGCCCTCCTGCACCTGTTGACCGGATTAAAAACGGAGCTGGGCTTGACGGATCTGGCGGTGGGGCACTTCGACCACGGCCTTCGGGGGGTCAATCCCGGGAGGATGCCGCCTTTGTGGGGGAGCTGGCCCAGCGACTCTCCCTGCCTTTCCACCTGGGCCGGGGCGAGGTCCGGGAACTGGCCCGCAGAGAGAAAATCTCCCTGCAGATGGCGGGCCGGCGACTGCGCCTGGATTTTCTCCGGGAGACCTGCCGCGCCCGGGGCTACCACAAACTGGCCCTGGGGCACACCGCCGACGACCAGGTGGAACTTTTTTGGCTGCGGCTGCTCCGGGGCGCGGCCCTGGCGGGTTTGAAGGGCATGTTGCCGACCACGCCGGACGGCCTGGTGCGGCCCCTGTTGGCGGTGGGCAAGGAGGTGCTGCTGGCCTGGCTCGAGCAGGAATCCCTTGGCTTCCGCACTGACGCCAGCAACCTGAGCCGGGCTTATCTGCGCAACCGGGTGCGCCTGGACCTCTTGCCCGAGTTGGCCCGGCGCTACAACCCGCGCCTGAAGCAGGCGGTCTTGCGGACCCAGGCTCTCCTTCAGGAGGAGGACCGGTTTCTGTCTCAGGAGGCGGCCCGGGCCTGGGTCGCCACGGGCCGGGAAGTGGCCGAGGATTTTATTGCCCTTGACCTACCCCGGTTCATGGCTTTGGACCGGGCGCTTAAAAACCGGGTGCTCCAGGCTGCGGCGGGCAAAATTAGCCCCGACCTCACCCTGACGGCCTCCCAGGTAGCCTCCCTGCTGGACCTGGCCCAGGGGGCCCGGAGCGGCGGGGTCATGGCGTTGGGCCGGGATTTGCGGGTGGCCCGGTCTGGGGCGGAATTGCATTTCTTGCGCGCCTTGCCCGAGCCCCCCGCCACTGTCACGGTTATCCCGCTTGACGCGACTGAGAAGGATTCCCCGGCAGGCTGGCGCTGGCGCCTGGTGCGCCGCCCGGCGGGGCTTCGGGAAGATCCCCACCGCCCACCCCAGGCCGCCGTGATGGACCTGGCCCAGGTGGCGTTTCCCCTGGAAGGGCGCGGCTTCAGAGCCGGGGGACCGCTTCTGGCCCCAGGGCGCCCCGGGGGTGAGAAAACTGCAGGATTTCCTGGTGGACCGGAAAGTGCCCCGCTGGCTCCGGCCCCACCTGCCCTTATTGGCCGGCGGCGGCCAGATCCTCTGGGTGCCGGGCCTCCGGGTGGCCGACCCGGTGAAAATCACTTCTGATACCCGCCGCGTGCTGGAGCTGGAGATCGCACCCACCAGCCCGGCCAGCCGCCGCCTTTGGGAAATCATTCTGGCTTACCGGGGTCCTAGGTAGAACCGCCGCCCTCGGCGGTTCCGGAGCCCGCGGGGGCGCCGGCTCTACATACTGCTCCGGTGTATAAGTCTGTCCCATAATGCGGTCAGGTCATTTTTATGCGCCCATCCCTGCTTCTCATCAACCCCTGGATTTACGATTTCGCGGCTTACGACTTTTTCGCCCAGCCACTGGGGCTCCTGTATCTGGCAGGCCTACTGGAATCCCGGGGGTTTGAAGTAAACCTCCTGGACTGCCTGGGGACGCCCCCGAAGCGGTCCGGTCCCTTCGGCACCGGCCGTTACCCCAAAGAGGTCCTTCCCACCCCGCCGTCTTTGCAGGACATCCCCCGCCGCTACGGGCGCTACGGCATCAGCCCGGCCCAGTTCCAGGCCCAACTCTCCCGGCTGCGCCAGCCCGGGGCTATCCTGGTAACCTCCCTCATGACCTACTGGTACCCGGGGGTGGTGGAGGCCATCCGCCAGGTCCGACTGCGCTTTCCGGGGACGCCGGTAATCCTGGGGGGCATCTACGCCACCCTGTGCCCGGAGCATGCCCGGCGGCACAGCGGCGCCGACCTGGTGGTCACGGGCCCGGGGGAGGGGGCAATCGTGCCATCTGCTGGAGGAGGTTTGCCAGGTGGGGACTGGTGTTGGTGCCAGGGCTGAAACCCATTCTCCCTCCCCCTGGAGGGGGGAGGGTTGGGGTGGGGGTGAACTCCACCTCAATTAATTCCGGCAGCCAGCCATCACTCCCAGACCTTGGACTCCCTGCCTTATCCGGCCCTGCACCTCCTGCCGTCTCTTTCTTTTATCCCCATCCTCACCTCCCGGGGCTGCCCCCTGAATTGCCCCTATTGCGCCTCCCGCCTGTTGCAGCCTCACTATCAGCGCCGTCAGCCCCTGGCGGTGGCGGAAGAATTGAGCCACTGGCAGGAGCGCCTGGGCCTTACGGAGGTGGCCTTCTATGACGATGCCCTGCTGGTGGAGGCGAGCGAGCACCTGCTGGTTATCCTGGAAGAACTGGCCCGGCGGGGCCGCAGCTTCCGGTTTCACACCCCCAACGGCCTCCATGCCCGCCTGATCACCCGGGAGGTGGCTACCTGGCTCAAACGGGCCCGTTTCACCACTCTGCGCCTGGGCGTGGAGACCACGGCCCTGGGGGAAGTCCGCCTGGATGGGAAACTTCAGGAAGGGGAACTGGAGAGCGCCCTGGCCAACCTGCGGGAAGCCGGCTTCCGCCGGGAGGAGCTGGGCGTCTATCTCCTGATGGGTTTGCCCGGGCAGGAGGAAGGGGAAATCGCCGCCTCCATCCGCCGGGTGCAAGAGCTGGGGGCCACCCCGGTCCTGGCCCAGTACTCCCCCATCCCCGGCACCGCCCTGTGGCCCCAGGCGGTGGAGCGTTCCCGCTACGACCTGGGGAACGAACCCCTCTGCCATAATAATTCCCTGTTCCCCTGCCTGCCGCAATTCTCCTGGGAACCCTATACCCGCCTGAAACGCCTGGCCGGGGGGTGATAGTTGTGGTAAGGTGTTGGGGGAGGAGGTCAGGGGCTTTTTCGTAAGTGGCCCCTGCCCCCTCCCCCAAACCCCCAACTCCAACCCCTTACAGGGGGCTGGGAGGGGAGTTTGAGGGGAGGGCGGGGGAATTGACTTCCCCCGGCCCTCCCCTCTCACCTACTCGAGGTAGTTATGGGAACTTCGGCGGCAAGAAAGGCGCCCACCACCAGGTTGTGGCGGCAGGCCAAGGGGGCGGCCACCCGGTATCTCTCCCCTGAAGGCGGCGGGGTCGTTACTGCCGGGGAGGTGGCGGCCCGGTATCTGGCGGCCCTGGGGGAAGGGGAGCAAGGCCCCTTGGCGGCCTGGCGCTTTACCCGGAAGGTGGCCCAGGATCTGGGCGCTCTTGCGGCCCGGGCCGGCTTCCAGGGGTGGCAAGGGGCCCTCAAGGACTCCGGGTTGGGGGAGTTGGCCGGGCACTCGCCTGAGGAGATGGCCCAGGGCGTCAGCAGCGCCCTGGCGGGGGCCGACGGCGGGTTGGAAGCGGTGGTGGCCAGGGCCGCGCTGGTCACAGTATGGTTGAAATCTCCCGGCTTGACCGCCGGATCGAGGGCTACCGGCGAGGAAGCGGCTCTGCTGGTGCCCCGGTTCCTGGCCGCGGCCCTCTACCTCAGGTTGGCTCTGGACCTGGGGGAGCCCCTGGAGGCAGCCGGAAGCAGCGTCAGGCAAATCAGCAATGGCCTGGGCGAGCTGCAAGCCTGGATCGAGCAGACCGCGGCGCCCTCAGCCCCGGGGGCGCCCGGCGACCCGGAGGGCTGGCGCGGCCTGGCCGGCTGGACCTGGGTCACCGAGGTGCTGGAAACCATGATGGCACGTTTGCTTGGGCCCAAAGGCAAGTAAGGTCAGTATGGACGATTCATAATTAATATGACATTTAAAACCATGGTTTCTTACCTCCCCCTTTCTGAAGGAGGGGTAAGGGGGGATTAAATAACCGTTTAATAATCCCCCTAACCCCCTCCCACCAAGAAAGGGGGACTGAAAAACCGGCTTTCGATTCGGGCTCGATTTATTTCAGACAATTTATTAATCACGACGCTACAAATCACTAACAATCTGACCATGGGAGTTCAAGGATGAGCTCCGAGATTTACTTCAAAGCGCCAGGGGAAAAGCGCCGGGTCCCGGCGGGGATGGCCGCGGTAATCCACCTGGATGAGCCGGGGGCGGCCGGCTATCCGGTGCACCACAACCTGGAGCGGCTGTACGCTTCTCCCCGGCCGCCGGGGCCGGAGGTCGCCTCGTTTCTCCTGATGGCCCTGGCGGCGTGGGCCGCGGATAAACTCCTGTCCCGCCAACAGGCCCCGGATGCCTGGACCCGGCGCATCGTCCTGCACCTGCCGGTGAGCCCCGCCTTTCTCCCCCTGGGGCCGCAGTTGGCCAAACTTCTCAATTTTCTCACCGGGGACGACTGGACTTTAAACCTGCGGGAATTTACGCCTAACCTGGGCCGGCAGGAAAGGTGGCCCCATGCCTGGCGGCCCCAGGAGGCGGTGCTGTTCTCCGGCGGCCTGGATTCCCTGGCCGGGGCCATTGACCGGTTGGAGGCGGGCCGCCGGGTGCTCCTGGTGAGCCACTATGACTTCGGGCAACTGGCCTCGGTCCAGCAAGGGCTGGCCGGGGCCCTGGTGGAGCATTACGGCCCCGAGAGGGTGCATCACCTGGGTTTAAGGGTGCAGTTCCCGGAGGCCCCGGAGTTGAGCCTCCGGAGCCGGTCGGTCCTCTACCTGGCCCTGGGGCTGGCGGCGGCCGCGGCCTGCGGCCCGGAGACCCCGGTGGTCATCCCCGAAAACGGCTGGGTCAGCCTCAATCCGCCCCTCACCCTAAACCGCCTGGGCCCTTACAGCACCCGCACCACCCACCCCTATTTTCTGGAGCGGCTGGCCGGGCTCTGGCGGCAGGCGGGCCTGGCCCACCCTGTGGCTAATCCCTACCAGGGCCGCACCAAGGGAGAATTGCTGGAAACTTGCCGCAACCTGGAGCTACTGAAAACCTTAGGCCGCCGGACGGTCTCGTGCGCCCGGCCGGTGGTCTCCCGCTGGCAGGGCCGGCCCATGGGGTCTTGCGGCTACTGTTATCCCTGCCTGCTGCGGCGGGTCGCCTTGCACCGGCTGGGGTGGGATGACGGTGGGGATTACGGCCTGGACGTGCTCGCTGCGGAGGAGACCCTGCGCCACCGGGTCCGGGGCCGGGACCTGCGGGCCTTGCTCCTGGCCCTCAAGACCTGGGAAGAGAACCCCCGGGAGCTGGAAGCCCGCCTGTGGCTGGGGGAGACGCCGGCGGAGATTAGGCGGCGGCATGATGAGGCCCGGGCGGTGTTGGCGGCCGGTTTTCAGGAGATCGGCCAATTCTTTCGGGATAAAGGGCCCCAGTGGGTGCAGGCTTATTTAGCTTGAGAGCGCTGAAAACCTCGTTTGAGAGGAGGGCGGGGGCAGGGGCCGTTGGCCCTGGCCCTCCCCCCACATCTTCATTCTTTACGGCTGGATAATCCGCCCCGCCTGCATCTGGGTCTCCAGGATGGTGAACATGTTGGAGACCTGGCCCACGGACATTTGCTCCCGCACCTTATAGAAATCGAGGCAAGTGCCGCACACCAGGAGGCCCACCCCCAGGTCCTGGAGGCCCTGGAGTTCCGGCAGGACCGGAGAATTATCCAGGGTCAGGAAGACGCCCCGGTTATAAAAGAGCAGCTTCTGGGGGACCGGCATCTGCACCAGGGACTGGAAGAAGGCCCGCATCAAGACTTCCCCCAGGGCCGGGTCCCCTTCGCCCATGCGGTCCGAAGCCAGGACCACCACGGTGGTCTGGGGCGCCGCCGCGGCGACGGGGAAGACGCAGGCTTCACCGGATTTGCCCGCCGGCGGGCTGATGGTCAGGTGGAAACAGTTTTCCACCGCGGCCACGGCCACCGAGCAGCCCCGGCTCTGGGCGAAACGGGTGACGTTGTCCCGGGCCGCCTCATTGTCCACCACCACGATGAATTCCTGGGAAGGGCCGGCTTCCAGGGCTTCCTTGGTGCGAATCACGGGCAACGGGCAGGCATGGCCGGTAAAGTCCAGGATTTGCGGCATATGATTACCTCAGAGCCAAGCAGATTTTCAGCCAACGGAGGCCCTAGTCGTTCTTAATGGCCTAATTGGATTACGAAAATTAATTTAACCAGCCTTCTCGCCAAAGCAAGGGAGCCGGCCTTTTTTTTTAACCGGCCCCCATCAGCTTAGGCGTAAAGGTAAGCGGTGACGAACAGGTACAGCGCAAAACCGAGGATAATCAAGCCGGCAGCGATGGCCATCAATTTTTGGTGCCGCGGATGGATTCTTGGTAATTTCATCTTGATCATCCCCCCAGGGAGATGGCCAGGGCGGTGGTCAGCTTCACCACGTCCTGGTTGGTCTTGCGAAGATGCGCCGACAGCACCTGGGCCAGACGCAGCAGAAGTTTCACCCCCATGGCGGCTGCCTGCTCAATCAGGTGGAGGAAATCATTGCGGTGGAGTTCCAGCAGGACGCAATCGGTGAGCGCGGTCACGGTGGCGGAGCGCGCCTCGCTCTCCAGCAAGGTCATCTCTCCGAAGTAGACGCCGTCCTCGGCTTTCATCCTGATCATCACCCGCTCCTTGGGGGTGTCTTCATCCAGCACCAGGGTAAGCCGCTTGGTGATCTCCACCTCCCCGGAGATCATGATGAACATGCTGTCTCCCGTCTCCCCCTCTTCAATGATGACGCGATCTGCAGAATAACGCCGGGTCTGGGTGTGGCTCAGCACATGCTCCAGTTCGTCGTCATTTAGATCCTGGAAGAGAAATATCTTGCGCAAAAAAGCAGTGTCAGCCATTACAAGGTCGGCCTTTGGGCGGCAATGACCACGGCGTACTGGTGCGGCCCGATAACTTGGTCCCAGGGCGGGTTGACCTGGACCTCTACCTTGGTACGGCCCAACAGGTGGGTCATCTTGGTTTCGGCAAATTTGCGCCGGATGAAGTCATCAATGGCCGAGGGCTCGTCCGACAGCAGGTCCTCCAGGCTCAAAGACCTGCCCTCGGAATAGAGGCCAATGAGGGCAGCTTGATGGTGGTCCTGCAAATAGCTGACCAGCTCTTTCAGGGTGCGGCCGTGAAACCGGCTGGGGATTTCCAGGGTCCAGAGGCCCTGGTTGTCGCCGGTCAACAGCATGGTAAAGATGCGGAAAAGGCCGGGGGAAGCCACGGCCCCGGCCATGAGGGAACTGTCGTATTGTCCCCGGATCAAGATTTCATCGGCCCCGGCCCTTTCCAGGTAAGAACGGTTTTCCGTCTTAAGGAGTTCGGCCAGGATGCGGATCTTGGGGTGCAAGGCCTTGAGGGTGAGGGCGGTGAACAGGGTGCGTTGGTCCACCTGGGCCGCGGTCTCCCCCGGTTGGCGATCGGCCAGGATGATGGCCTTGATGGCGCCCCGGACATTGGCTTTTAACAGGATTTCTTCCCTGGAATAGTCTCCCCGGAGATAATCAATCCCCTCGGTGGGGTATTTATCCCGCAGGGCGTCCATCTGCTCCGGAGGGAGTTTATTGACCAGAACCACGGGAATGGAGGCGGGCAGACGCCTGAGTAACTGGTCCACCAGAGCCTCACCGTCTTCGGGCCAGCCCAGGATCAGGATGTGTTGCGTGGCTTTAGTGGCTTCCAAACCTCTCTCCCGGCGAAACTTTCGTTCAATGAACACGGAGGCCACGGTGGCGGTGACCAGGGACAGGGTCACCACCCCTCCCAGCATGATGACCACCCCCACCAGCCGCCCAAAAAAAGTTACGGGGTAGATATCTCCGTAACCCACGGTGGTCAGGGTGACTACGGCCCAATAGGCGCCTCGGCCAAACCGTTCGTACCAGTTTCCCTGGGCGGGTTCAGTCAGACTGAAGCCCACGGCCCCCAGGAAAACGAGCAGGGCCACCGCCAGGACCAGAATGGAGACCCGTTCCCGGTGCAGAGTCCGGATAAAACTGGTGAGAGACTCTCTGATCACGGCCCCTGAGGCGGTTGGATAAGTACAGCCGCCGCTCCATTATTGCTTGATTGATTATGTACCAAAAACTCGGCGATTGCAAAAAGGATTGAGCGGGGGCCCGGCGTCCCCGGCTCCGCCCGCCGCCGGGCCGGTCAGACTCAGGTTTTCCGGTGACAATCCCGGCACTCGATGGGGCCCGCCCGGCGCCCCTGCTGCCCCAGCTGCAAATGGCAGCCTTTGCACTGGCGGTGCAGGGCATTCTTCAGATCCGGACGCCGGGCCTGGGGGCTGAGGCCATGGCAGGACTGGCATTTCTTCACCGGCTGCCCCTGCTTCCAGACGTTGCGTCTGCCCTGGTACTCGTGGTGGCAGCGTAGGCAGGCCACCCGGCGCTCTTCGTGCACCCGGTGGCTGAAGGTAACCGGCGGCTTCTGCCGGGCGCCCCTCACCGGGATGCTGAGGGTGCTGGTGGGCGGAGGCTCGGTAAGGGAGCCGCTTTGGGCCCCCAACACCCCCAAAATCCCCCCAAGGAGCCCCGCCAGATAAGCCAAGCGGCACTTTCCGGTCAAATCAACGTCAATCCTGGTAGTAGGCAGCGCAGGAGGTGTCGGACTCCCACACGTTGACCCGCCGGACTGTAACCCCGTCCCGGTTTAAGGTGTCCGACAGTCGTTGGAACAAGTAGCGGGCCAGATTCTCCGAGGACGGATTTTGCTCCTTAAAGGCAGACAGCTCGTTCAGGTATTTGTGGTCGATCTCCTCCAGCACTTCCCGGGCCTTAGCCTTCACCACGCCGAAATCCAGGAGCAGGCCGGCGCGGTCCAGGCGCTCTCCGGCCAGAAAGACTTCCACCTTCCAGTTGTGTCCGTGCAGGGCTTCGCATTTGCCGTAAAAGTTCTCCAGGCGGTGAGCCGCAGCAAACTGAGTGATGATTTTTAATTCATACATGGGTATTACCTTGAGCTTCCTTTGAGGGTGCGGAGCCGGGTCTCCATGCGGTTGATAAAACCCTTCAGGTCCGTCTGCAGGCTTGCCAGTTCCTTGTGGCGTTTGGCGTCCAGATTTTTCAACTCCTGCAGCCAGAACTCCAGCAGGGCCAGCTCGCGTTGGCGCAGTTCCTCTTCCACCCGGGCCTTCAATTGTTTGATCAGAGCATCATCCATAGCGCACCTGTTTATAGCTACTCTAAAAGGGGTTTCCTGTCAATTGACCGAAGGGGGCAAATGGGGAAAAAACCGGGGGAGAAGGCCGGCCCCCAGGACCTTCCGGTCTCTCTCCCCCGGTGGGATTGGGGCAAACTTAATTTTGAGAGGAGGGCCGGGGGACAGCGAGTCCCCCGTCTGCCGGTTATTCCTAAAAATAGCGAATGGGCCAGCGCTGTCTGCGGGCCAGGCGCTTCAGGCGCCAGGAAGGATTCACCGCCACCGGGTGCCCGATATGGCGGAAGATGTACAAGTCCTGGAAATGATCCCCGTAGGCATAGGATTGGGACAGATCCACCCCGTGGACCCGGGACAGTTCCCGCACCAGGCGCAGTTTGTTTTCTCCCCGGGGATGAAGCCCGGCGATGCCGCCGGTGAATTTGCCGTTTTGCCGGGCCGCCTCGGTGGCGATGAGCCAGTCGGCCCCCAGTTCTTCCTTGAGGGGCAGCAGCAAAAAGGCGAGGGACCCGGTGAGCAGGGCAATGGCATGGCCCTGGGCCTGGTGCTCCAGGATGCAGGCCAACCCCTGCATGCTTACCCGGGGAGAGATCTCTTCCTGGTAGCACTGGCGGGCCAGGCGCATGACTTCCGGCACCTTGAGGCCCCCCAGGTAGCTTTTATCCAGGAAGCGGTCCTGGGGGTTCCGGGCCAGGCGGCCCAGATAGTTCAGGGCCTGGGAGAGGCTGAGCAGTCCGTGCCGGATCAGGTACCGGAAAAAGAGGCGTTCCGTGTAACCCTGAACCAGGGTCTGATCCACGTCGAAAATGGCAGCCACGCCGTTCATTAAGCGTCTCCAGGAAGCGAATTAGATCCCCGGAAGCAGATTTTTTTCTAAGATTTTTGGGGGCCGAAATAGAGGCGGCCATCCAGGAGCACGGGGATGCCCCGCAGCACACATAGGCCCACTGTGAGAAAGATAAGGCTCTGATTCAAGGAATGCAAGGTAGCCGGCACGCTGGGGTATTTAAAGGCCAGGGCGTGGGTGAGGTAAAGCATGCCGAAGACCAGGGCCTTGGCCAACCCGTAGAAGGCCCGCATGAAACGGGAAGCCACCAGGAAACGGCCCCAGGGAGTGTGCATCATCCCGAACCCGGATTTTCCTTGGGAAAGGGCCACCCCCCGAATGCCGTCCACAATGAAGGAGCGGCTTAAAAAGACGATGGGCACCCACAAGGGCACCATGCCCACATACATGAAGGTGATCCACAGGATATTTTCCACCGCCCGGTCCAGGGCCACGTCCAGAACCGCCCCCATCTCGGTGACTTCGTGGCGCAGCCGGGCGATGTAGCCGTCAAACCAGTCCATGAGGTAAAGCACCACCAGGAGCCCCACCCCCACCATCCCCGCGTGGAAGGACGGCAGGAATAACAGGCCCACTATTACCAGCAGCAGCGGCAGCCGCGCCAGGGTGATGAGGTTGGCCAGGGACATTCCTTTTCCCGATTGCCGGAAATTTTAACCATACCTACCAGAATAATCACCACCTTTCAATTTATTTGGGAGGAGCGGGGAAGCAGCCAGGGCGGCAGCTTCATAAGCCCTGCACCTGCCTCGAAAGGGCTTTGTTGTCGGCGGCATTTGTGCTATGTTGAGCCAAGAATCGGCTGAATTATGAGGCAAGGCAGGCATCCCTATGAATTACCGCAGGCCTGATGAGCCGGGCGAACTGATCGGGCAAAGATACACCCCGGTGCGCCAGCTCCGGGAAGAGCCCTGGGGCGCGGTGTGGCTGGCTCGGGACCAAATCCTGGAAGCGGAGGTGGGCCTCAAGCTTTTGACCCGGGAAGCGCCGGAGTGGGCCGCGGCCCAGAAGATTTTTGAGCAAGAGGCCGTCCAGGCTCTGAAGTTGCGTCATCCCCAAATCCTGGGGGTCTTTTACCTGGGCAAGACCGACCGGATCCTGTATCTGGTGCAGGAGCCCTTCCTGGGGGAGACCCTGCTGGCCCAGCTGACCCGGCAGCACCACATCAGCCTGCCCCAGGCATTGCACCTGTTGGAGCACCTCAGTCAGGCCGTGGCCTTCGGCCACCAGCGGGGGGTGGTCCACCGCGCCCTCAGTCCCCTCCATATCCTGTTGCAAGGGGAGGAATTGAGGCTGGCCAATTTTGCCTTTCCGCCGCCCGACGGCGACCAGGTGATGCACCTGGAACTCAAGGCGTACGAACCCCCGGAAGTCCTGCAAGGGGACGCCCTCACTCCGGCGGGCAACGTCTTTTCCCTGGGGGTCCTGGGGTTCCGCCTGGCGGCCGGCAGCCTCCCTTACCCCTTGACTTTTGACGAACCGTTTCCTTACCGTCTGGAAACTCCGCCGGTGGATCTGGAGGAGATCCCCCTGCCCTTGCAGAATTTCCTGCTGCAGTGCCTGGCGGTGGACCCCGAGGAGCGCCTTCCCGACGCCGGGGCCTTTTTGACCCAGTTGCGCCAGGTTCGGGAGCAGATGCGCCCAAGACGGCAGGGAAACCTCAGGCGCCTGGGAGGGGGGCAGGCCGCCCCGGGTGCGCCTGGCCGCGGCCCAGGCCGGGGCCATGTTGGGAAAACTCCGGGACGCGGGCCGGCCCCTGGGACAAAAGGTGGGGGAGGGAGCCCAGGCCTCCTGGCAAATTATGAAAGCCAACCCTCGCCGCGCCTGGTGGGGGCTGGGGCTGGCGGCCCTTATCATCCTGCTCATCATTGGGGGGCTGAAAACGAGCCGGCGGGCCGCAGCGCCGCCGTCTCCTCCGGCTCCGGCCAGCGCGGCCGCCCCGGTGCAGGGGGCCCCCGTGGGCGGCGGCCCGCCCCTGGTGGAAAGCGGTGAGACCGGGGCCCCGCCCCAGGCGGCGCCCACGGCCAGGCCCGCCGCCGGCCAGAAGTCGCCGGCCGCCACGGCCGCCCCCGGGGCCGAGGCCAAGGCCGCCGCCCAGGAGCGCTTCCTGCTGGTGGCCGCCACTTATGCCAACCAGAAGCAGGCCCAGGATCTACTCAAACGACTTAAAGCCCGGAACTACCGCGCCAAAATTGTCCAGAGCCCCACCGGCGGCAAAACCCTGTACCAGGTGCAGGTGGGCCCCGTCACCGGCGCCAAGGCCGCGGAAGATCTGGCCCAAGCTATTAAAACCCAGGAGAAGATCACGCCCAAGGTTATGAAACTAGCCAACGCCAAGACTCCCATCAAGACCAGCGGCAAAACCGCCGCCCAGGCCGCCAAAAAAACCGCGCCGAAAACCGGCGCCGCCGGGTCCCGGGGGGCTGCCAGATGACCCCCGCGGTGCTGACCACCTCCCTGGCGGGGTGCGGCCCCCGGCACCAGGGTAAGGTGCGGGACATCTACGACCTGGGGGACCGGCTCCTCCTGGTGGCCACGGACCGCATCTCCGCCTTCGACGTGGTGATGAACGAGCCCATCCCGGACAAGGGCCGCATCCTGACCCAGTTGTCCGCCTTCTGGTTCCGGCTCCTGGGCGATCTCACCCCCAACCACGTCATTTCCCTCAGCGTGGACGAGTTCCCCCCAGCTTGCGCCCCTTACCGGGACCTGCTCCAAGGCCGCACCATGCTGGTGCAGAAATGCCGGCCCCTGCCGGTGGAGTGCATCGTTAGGGGTTTTCTGTCAGGTTCCGGCTGGGCGGAGTACCGGGAAACCGGGGCCATCGGGGGGCTGAAGCTCCCTCCCGGCCTGGTGGAGTCGGACCGGCTGCCCCAGCCCGTCTTCACCCCCTCCACCAAGGCGGAGCTGGGGACCCACGATGAGAACATCTCCTTTGAGCAAATGGCCGCCGCCGTGGGGCCGGCGTTGGCCGGGAAGGTAAGGGACCTCAGCCTGGAACTGTACCGCCGGGCCCAAGCCTGGGCCGAGCCCCGGGGCATCATCATCGCGGACACCAAGTTCGAGTTCGGGCTGGCGGACGGGGAACTGCTCCTCATCGACGAGGTCCTGACCCCGGACTCCTCCCGCTTCTGGCCTCAGGAGGACTATAAGCCCGGCGGGCCTCAGAAGAGCTTTGATAAGCAGTACCTTAGGGACTACCTGGAGTCCCTGGGCTGGAACAAAAAACCCCCACCGCCGCCGCTGCCCCCGGAAGTCATCGCCAATACCCGGTCCCGCTACCTCCAGGCCCTGAAGGCGCTAACGGGAGAGGAACTTTCCTGAGGGAGGAGGCCAGGGGCCCACGGCCCCTACCCCCTCTCAAGCTCCCTCCCCCAACTCCTTAAGGGCAGATTTTATAAGTTGCCCCCTGAGCACCGCTGCCTAGGGCTTGCGGCGGGCAGGTAGGCCCCTGGTTCGCAAGGCATTACCAGATAAAGGAGCACTTCATGGGCAGAAAAGTGGAGAAGATCACGGTGGACATGAATGAGGCGCGGCTGCCCCAGGACCTGGAGCGGTATAAAGCTAAATTCCTGGAGTTGGGCGCCACCCGGGCCGCCATCATTGAGGCCAAAGACATCCCGGTGGATGACCGGGTGACCCTGAAGTGCCAGATCCCCCGCTGTTTCGGCTACGGGGCCGGGGCCCACTGCCCCCCCAACACCCTGAAGCCGGCGGAGCTGCAAGAGCTTCTGCAGAAATACCGCTGGGCCGTCTTTTTCATCCTGGACGTGCCCCCGGAGGTCATAGTCCGGGACAAGGCCACCATCAAGGAACGGGTGGCCGCCTACCAGCAGGTGTTCAATATGGTGAGCGAAGTGGAATCCCTGGCCTTCTATGACGGCCATTACCTGGCCTTCGGCTTTGCCGCGGGTTCCTGCCGCCACACCTTCTGCGGCCAGCAGGAGGGCTGCCAGGCCCTGGAGGGCAAGCGCTGCCGCTTTTCCCTGCGGTCCCGGCCGTCCATGGAAGCGGTGGGCATCGACGTCTACAAGATGGTGGCCGCTTTAGGCTGGGATATCTACCCCATCGGCAGCAACGCCAAACCGGCAGACATGCCCAAAGGCACCCTGGCGGGAATTGTGATTGTGCAGTGAGAAGTTGAGGGAAGGGCCGGGGGACAAAAGTCCCCCGCCCTCCCCTCAAACTCCCCTCCCAACCCCCTGAAATGGAGCCGGGGAAGGCGGGGCTTGCGGCCCCGACTTCCCCGGCTAACTTATGGGGTGGGGGAAGGTGGTGATTGCTCGCCTACTTCCTCACCGGATAAATTAGGCAGCTTAACCACCCACCGCCACCTCAAAGGTAAAGCATCACTTCGCCGGTGCTGGTGGGGAGGTCTTCCTCTCCAAAACTTTCCAGATAAAGTTCCACGGCTTCCTTGAGGTTGGCCTTGCACTCTTCGATGGTCTTTCCCTGGCTCACCACGCCCAATTCGACGCAATGAGCCACGTACCACTTTTCTTCTTTAGTTATTACTGCCGTAAATTTTTTAGACATAACCCACCTCGTAGTAATTCTATGGTGCGCATTGCGCACCCTACATTTACTTAAGGGATTGGGGGTGGGGGCGTGGGGGAGGGGGTAAGGGCTGGTGCCCTTAGCCTCCTCCCCCACAAGCCATCATTCCCTACCCCTTGGCCTTTCGGGCCACCACCTCGTAGGCCGCCTCCAGGGCGGCCGCGAGCTTGGCCTTGTCCGGGCCGCCGGCCTGGGCCAGGTCGGGTTTGCCGCCACCACTGCCGCCCACCAGGGGGGCAATTTCTTTAATGATCTCCCCGGCGGGAAAGCGACTTACCAGGTCCTTGCTCACCATGGCGATGAGCATGGCTTTGTCCCCGGCGCCGCTCCCCAGCACCACTACGCCGCTCTTGAGTTTGTTAAGAAACTTCACCGCGAACTCTCTGAGGCTCTTGGGGTCGGGGGCCTGGACTTCGGTGGCCAGGACCGGGATGCCGTCGATGCGGCGCACCTCTTCCGAGAGGTCCTTAGCCTGGGCCGACGCCAGGCGGCTTTTCATGGCCTCCAGCTCTTTTTCCAGGTCCTTCTGGCGCTTGAGGATCTTTTCCAGCGGGCCCACAGGTTCCCCCGGCTCCCTTTGAAAAAGCTTGCTGCCCGGTTGAAATCCCGTTCCATTTGCTGGGTCAATTTCACCGCCTCCGGGCCGCACACCGCCTCCAGGCGCCGGATGCCCGCGGCCACCGAGGCCTCGCCGGTGAACTTGCACAACCCCAGGTCGCCGGTGCGCTCCACATGGGTGCCGCCGCACAGCTCCCGGCTCAGCTCCGGGATGGAGACCACCCGCACTTCCTCGCCGTATTTCTCTTCGAACAGTGCCGTGGCCCCGGCCTCCAGGGCCTGGGTCACGGACATGCGGTCGGTCTGCACCGGCAGGTTGTCCGCGACCGCGGCGTTGAGGTCCAGCTCGATGCTCTCCAGTTCCTCCGGGCTGATGGCCTTAAAATGGGTGAAGTCGAAGCGCAGCCGCTCGGGGTCCACCAGCGAGCCGGACTGCTTCACGTGCTCGCCCAGGTGGCGGCGCAACACCGCCTGGAGGATGTGGGTGGCGGTGTGGTGCCGGGCGATGCGGCGGCGACGCACCGGATCCACCTCCAGGTGCGCCGGGTCGTTGACTTTGACCACGCTTTTTTCCACCACTCCCTGGTGCACGATGAGGTCGTTGGGGAGCTTTTGGGTGTTGGTCACTTTGATGCGCCAGCCGTCCCCGGTGATGATGCCGGTGTCCCCCACCTGGCCGCCGGCTTCGCCGTAAAAGGGACTGGACGCGGTGACCACCTCCACCTCTTCCCCGGCTGCCGCCTGCTCCCCGTGGCCCTGGTGGGTAATCAGGGCCATGATGGTGCTGTCCGCCTCCAGGGCCTCGTAGCCCAAGAATTGGGTGGGGGGCCACTGGGCCAGCTCCTGGTAGATCGCCGGGACCTCTTCGCCGACGCCGCCCCGCCAGGACTGCCGGGAAGCCTCCCGCTGCACCCGCATGTGCTCCTCAAAGCCCTCCAGATCCAGCACCAGGCCTTCTTCCCGCAGGGTGTCCTGCACCAGG
This sequence comes from uncultured delta proteobacterium, assembly GCA_963790655.1. GTDB lineage: Bacteria > Desulfobacterota > Desulfobaccia > Desulfobaccales > 0-14-0-80-60-11 > DASWLF01. Next base: position 134,459 of record CAWBPT010000015.1, read on the forward strand.
TCCAGGGGGAAGCCGTAAGTGTCATAGAGCTTAAAGGCCACTTCGCCGGGCAGGATCTTGAGATTGTGGGTCTTGAGGTAGTCCAACTCCTCGCTCAAAAGCTTCAGGCCGTGGTCCAGGGTGTCGGCGAAGCGCTCTTCTTCGCCGGTGACCACCTGCTCCAGGATGGCCCGGGCGCTCTGGAGCTCGGGGTAAACCTCGCCCATCAAATCCGCCACCGCTTCGCCCACCCGGTTCAGGAAAGGGCTCTTCAGGTTCAGGAGCCGCCCGAAGCGGATGGCCCGGCGCATGATGCGGCGCAGCACGTAGCCCCGGCCTTCGTTGGAAGGCAGGACGCCGTCGGCGATCAGGAAGGTGGTGGCGCGGCGAGTGGTCCGCAATCACCCGGAAGGCCACGTTCTGGATTTCATCCTGGCCGTAAGGCCGCCCGGCCAGCTCCTCGATGCGGGCAATCACCGGGCGCAGCAGGTCGCAGTCGAAGTTGCTCTTCACGCCCTGGACCACGGCGCACAGGCGCTCCAGGCCCATGCCGGTGTCGATGCTGGGCTTGGGGAGCGGATGGAGGACGCCGTCCGGGGTGCGGTTGTACTGCATGAACACCAGGTTCCAGATCTCCAGGTACCGGTCGCACTCACACTTGCCGATGCCGCACTCCGGGCCGCAGGCCATGTCCTCGCCCTGGTCGATGAGGATCTCGGAGCAGGGGCCGCAGGGCCCGGTGTCGCCCATGGCCCAGAAGTTGTCCTTTTCCCCCATGCCCACGATGCGGTCCCGGGGCAGCCCGGCGAGGCGCTCCCAGAGGCGGGCCGCTTCCTGGTCTTCGTGGAACACCGTGGCCCAGAGCTTAGCCGCCGGCAATTTATAATGCCGGGTGAGCAACTCCCAGGCCATTTCAATGGCCCCTTCCTTGAAGTAGTCCCCGAAGGAAAAATTCCCCAGCATCTCGAAGAAGGTGTGGTGCCGGGCGGTGAAGCCCACGTTCTCCAGGTCGTTGTGCTTGCCGCCGGCCCGGACGCATTTCTGGGAGCTGGCGGCCCGGGTATAGGGGCGGGCCTCTTCTCCCAGAAAAACCTTTTTGAACTGCACCATGCCGGCGTTGGTGAACAGCAGGGTGGGGTCGCCGGCGGGCACGAGCGCTGAGCTGGGCACCCGGGTGTGCCCCATCTCGGCAAAGAAGCGCAGAAAGGTCTCCCGGATCTCGCGGCTGGTCATGGCGTCGGCTGCTCCTGTTCCGGGGCGGGTTGAGGCAGCATGCCGTGGAGGCCGCGAATCTGTTTTTCCAGGTCGCCGGCCACCTCCGGGTGCTCCTTGAGATAGGCCTTGGCGTTTTCCCGGCCCTGGCCGATGCGCTCGCTGCCTAAGCTATACCAGGCGCCGCTCTTGGCGATGAGGCCCGCGTCGCTGGCCAGATCCAGCAGGTCGCCCTCCTTGGAGATCCCCTGGCCGAAAATGATGTCGAACTCCGCCTCCCGGAAAGGCGGCGCCAGTTTGTTCTTCACCACCTTCACCCGGGTGTGGTGGCCGATGACGTCGTTGCCTTCCTTGATGGCGGTGATCCGGCGGATGTCCAGGCGCATGGAGGCGTAAAACTTCAGGGCGTTGCCGCCGGTGGTGGTCTCGGGGTTGCCGAACATGACCCCGATCTTGTGGCGGATCTGGTTGATGAAGACCACCGAGGTATTGGTCTTGCCGATGGAGCCGGTGAGCTTGCGCAGGGCCTGGCTCATGAGGCGGGCCTGGGACCCCATCTGGGCGTCCCCCATCTCGCCTTCGATTTCCGAGCGGGGCACCAGGGCGGCCACGGAGTCCACCACCACCATGTCCACCGCGTTGGACCGCACCAGGATCTCGGCGATTTCCAGGGCCTGCTCGCCGGAGTCGGGCTGGGAGATGAGCAGGTCCTCGGTCCGGACCCCCAGCTTGCGGGCGTACGCCACGTCCAGGGCGTGCTCCGCGTCCACGAAGGCCGCCACCCCGCCCAACTTCTGGGCCTCGGCGATAACTTGCAAAGCCAACGTGGTCTTGCCGGAGGCCTCGGGGCCGAAGATTTCGGTGACCCGGCCCCGGGGAATGCCACCCACCCCCAGGGCCAGGTCGAGGGAGAGACAGCCGGTGGAGATCACCGGCACGTCGATCTTTTCGTCGGCGCCCAGGCGCATGATGGCGCCCTTGCCGTAATGCTTCTCAATCTGACCCAGGGCCTGATCCAGGGCCTTGGCCTTGTCCGCCGCACCTTGCTCGCTCATGTTTGCTTCCTTTTTTAGTTGATGTTTGGGGGAGGGGGGAGCCGGGTAGGGGCGGTGCGCGAACCGCCCCTACGCCTGCCTGGCCCGCCTTTAATCCTTTTTCTGGTTCCCTGGTTCCCAAGGAAGAGCTTGGGAACGAGTTAATATTGCCATTGGTGGCACAAGCTTTCCAGCCTGTGCCGGCGCAGGCTGAAGCCTGCGGCTACATCTAACTGCTTACGGCTTACTGCTCACTCCCCCAACGGCACCACCTGCAACGGCGTGTAAATCGAGCCCTGGGGAGTCAGGGTGCTCTTAAACAGAATAATTTCCCCCACCTTAAAGGGCGGCCAGTTGAGGGGCGGCAGCGTTTCCAACAACTTTGCCAGCCGGTGCCGGTTTTGGCCGGCGATTTCACCCGGCCCAGAGTGAGATGCGGATTGAAGGGTCTGCCCTCCGGTAAATGCCCCAGGGCCGCGAAAGCCTTCTCCAGCTTATTATACATCTGCGCCAGGGGGATGAGGTCGCCCCCCAGACCCAGCCAGATGACCCGGGGTGCCTTGACGCTGGGGAAGGCGCCCGCCGCGGTGACCTGGAGCTGAAAAGGCTCCTGTTTGGCCGCCACTTCCCGGGCCGCCTGGGCAATGGGGTCCACTTCCGCGTCCGGGAGATTGCCGAAAAACTTCAGCGTCAGGTGGATGTTGCCCACCGCCACCCAACGCACGTCAGCATTGCTGCGCTTGAGCTCCCCCTGGACCAGGGCCAGTTGGGGGCGCAAGGAATCCGGCAGGTCAACGGCCAGAAAGGTGCGAATCATCTTTCAACATCCGCCGCAAGCGGTCCAGGGCGGTCTGGGCCGACAGGATCTTGATCTCTTCCCGGTGGCCCCGGAAGAGATAATGCCAAACTTCCTCCCCTGAGGGGGTGGCCAGGCCGAAATAAACGGTGCCCACCGGCTTCTCCGGGCTCCCGCCGCTGGGTCCGGCGATGCCCGTCACCGCGAGCCCCCAGGCCGCGTGGAAGACCTCTCTCACCCCCCGGGCCATGGCCTGGGCCGTTTCGGCGCTCACCGCGCCCCTCGAGGCCAGGACGTCGGCCGGCACCCGCAGCAGGTCCATTTTGGCCTCATTGCTGTAAGATACCACTCCCCCCAGAAAATAGTCCGAGGACCCGGGGACGTTGGTCAACCGGTGGCCGATGAGGCCGCCGGTGCAGGACTCCGCCACCGCCAGGGTGAGATGCCGCTCCTGGAGCAGGCGGCCCACCAGTTCTTCCAGCCGGACTTCGTCGGGCCCCAAAAGCACATCCCCCACCTCCCGGGCCAGCAGGGCGGTGAGGCGGTTCAGGGTCTCCTCCAGGGCCCCGCCATCCCGGCCCCGCACCGTCAGGGTGAGGTGGTTTTCCGGGAACTCGGGGTAAAACCCCACCGTCACCCCCAACTGAAATTCCGGCAACCGGCAAACCACCTGTTGGAGCTGGGTCTCCGAAATACCGAAGAGGCGCAGGGTGCGTTGGGCCACGCCTTCGCCGCCCCCGGCCCATTCCACCAGGCTGGGCAGCACGTAAGCATCAAACAGGTTCCGCATCTCCCGGGGCACCCCGGGCAGGAAAAAGAGCCGGACGCCCCGGTGCTTCAAAGCAAAGCCGCAGGCCGAGCCGCCGGGGTCCAGCACCAGGGAGCCCTCGGGGATGACGGCCAGCTTGGCGTAGCGGTCTTCCCAGGGGATGCCCTGCTCTTCCAGGCAGCGGCGGATGCGACTCAGCAGGGCCTCGTCCTGATAAAGCTTCAGACCCAGGGCCTGGGCCGCGGCCGCCACGGTGATGTCATCCTCCGTGGGCCCCAGGCCCCCGGTGATAATGATAAACTGGGACCGGCCCAGAGCCTGCTGCAAGACCTCCTGAAACCGCGGCGCCTGGTCTCCCAAAATGGTGATGCTGAGGACCTCGAGCCCCACTTCGTGGAGCCGGCGGGCGCCGTAGCGGGCATTGAGATCGCCCACCCGGCCGGTGACCAACTCCGTGCCGGTGGTGATGATTTCTCCTTGGATCATAAAGTAGCCAGTAGTTAGTAGCCAGTAGCCAGTGCAAGAAGACAGCTGTTTTTTCTGACAACTGACAACTGGCTGCCGATAACTTTATGCCCTCAGCCCCCTCCCCCAAAAACCAGCATCGCCGCCAACACCACTCTGGCGCCGAGGCCCGCGGCCGCGTCGTCCAGGACCACGCCCCAGCCGCCCGGGAGTTTCTCGCAATACTTTATCGGGAAAGGTTTCCAAATGTCCAGCAATCTAAATAAGGCGAAGCCGATAATAATCCAGGGCCATTGCCAGGGCACCCCGTACAGGGCGATGAGCAGGCCCACCATTTCATCCAGCACGATGGCGGGGTGGTCCGGCCCCAAATATTCCTGGGCCCGGCCGGCCACCGGGATGCTCACCGCCAGGAAAATCACCAGGACCAGTCCGTAGCCCCACGGCCCCAGGTGCGACAGCAGCCACCAGACGGGCACCGCCGCCAGCGACCCCCAGGTGCCGGGCATACCCGGCAGATAGCCCACTCCCCCGCAGGTGGCCAGAGCCAGGACCAGTTGTTTGCCCACCATCTTGCCCCCCTCGGCCACCCGGGTCCACGGCTTATAAGTACACGGAATTAAACCAATTGTCAATGACTTACCCTTGCAGGCCCTGGCCTTCTGGAAGGGGCCACCGGGTGGTTCGCAACCCGGAAATCCCGGCTCAAGGGTCTTGATAAGTTCCTGGAAGTAATTTAAGGGGTTAAAAAATTGAGAAAATTAACCTATAATTCTCAATATGCAGTCTGAATCCACTGAACCCGGGGCACCTGAGCCCCACATCATCCCCCGGCCGGAACATACAGTCTCCCGCAAAGACGTAGAAGTGGAAGCCCTGAAGGTGCTGTACCGGCTCCTCCATGCCGGCTATATCGCCTATCTGGTGGGGGGCAGCGTCCGGGACCTGCTCCTGGGGAAGAAACCCAAAGATTTCGACGTGGTGACGGACGCCCGCCCCGGAGAGTTGCGCAAGCTCTTCCGCAACAGCCGCATTATCGGCCGCCGCTTTCGGCTGGTGCAGGTCTTTTTCCGGGGGGGCCATATCGTGGAGGTCTCCACCTTCCGGCGCCGGTCGGAATTCGAGGAGGTCCAGGAGGAGGCCGCCACCGCCCGGGACAACACCTTCGGGACCCCGGCGGAAGACGCCCAGCGCCGGGACCTGACCATCAACGGCTTGTTCTACAATATCGCCGACTTTTCCCTGGTGGATTACGTGGGGGGGCTGGACGACCTGAAGGCCAGGCGCATCCGGACCATCGGCGACCCGGCGGTGCGCTACTTCCGGGACCCGGTGCGCATGCTGCGGGTGCTGCGCCACGCGGCTCGCATCGGCTTTGACATCGAATCCAGAACCTGGGAAGAGCTCCTGGCCAAACGCGACCTCATCCGCCTCTGTCCCCCCGCCCGGGTGCGGGACGAGTTGCTCAAGGATTTCCACAGCGCCGCGGCCCGTCCTTTTTTCAAATTGATGCTGGAGTCCGGGCTGTTTTATGCCATTTTCCCGGCGTGGCAAGGGCTGGGAGAGCCGGAGAAGAAACGCCTGTTGAAACTGGTGGGCCGGCTGGATCTCCTCCATCAGGCGGGCCTCAATGTCTCGGACAGCCTGATTTGGGCCGTTTTTCTAACCGCTTACCTGGAGCAGGAGCCTATTCCCGGGGATTTCAAGGAACTGCGGGAGCGCTTCCATGAGCACATCAAGGAAGCCCTGGGAGGCATTGAATTTCCCCGGCAGCGCCATGACGAAGTCTCCCAGATCCTGGCCCTGGAAGCCAGGGTGGCCCCGTTTCTTAACAAGAACCAGCCGCCGCCGGCCCGGCTGACCCGGCTATCCCTGTATCCCGAGGTTTACCGGTTGTACCGGATAAAGCAGGCCCCGGAGGACGAACTGCTGGAGGCCTGCCGGCCCGAGACCGGCCCGGTTCCGGCCCCCCCACCCCGCCGCCGCCACCCCCGCCGGCGCCGCCGCGGCCGGGGACGGGGCAGGGGAGAAAAGAAGGCTGGGGGAGAGGGCTAAGGGCAAAAGCCCTTACCCCCTCCCCCAGACCCCCTCCCCCAATCCCTTAAGTGGGAAGAAAAAGGCTGGTTGACGAAGTCAACCAGCCTTTTAATGCACAGGCGTCTCGCCTGTGCTGTCGCCGGCTCAAGTCCGCCAGTCAGCGTAGGGGCGCAATTTATTGCGCCCTAAAGGGCGTGATAAATCTCGCCCCTACGATAAAATCCTCAGTAAACCCGGCCTTTCGCCGGTTCTTCAGGGCGCCAGCGTCACTCTTTTGAACCTGCGTTTGCCCACTTGCAAAGTATAGGATTTGCCAGGAGATAGTTCGGTACCTGCATCCTGAACTTTTTCCCCATCTACTTTTACTGCTCCCTCGCTAATTTTACGCCGCGCCTCTGAGGTGCTTGAAAGCATCCCTGTCCCCACCAATATGTGGGTTAACTTTTTGGCAAAATCTCCTAAATTCTTGGAATATGCTCTAAATTTTTCAGTTGCATCCTCTATGTCTTCCGGCAATTCATGCTCTCGATGCCTTCGTATAAACTCCCGTACTTCGTGCTCCGCCGCGTTCCGGCTGTGGTATCGGATCACTATTTCCTTGGCCAAATCTTCTTTCACCTGGCGCGGGTGTTTTTTGCCCGTGGCTAAATCATTTTTTAGATCGGCCAACTGATTAGGGGTTATGTCGGTCAAGAGCTCATAATAACGCAGCATTAAGTCGTCAGAGATGGACATGAGCTTGCCAAACATCTCTTTAGCCGGCTCGTCGATGCCCACGTAGTTCCCCAGGGACTTGCTCATCTTCTGCACCCCGTCCAGGCCCTCCAGCAGGGGCAGGGTGATCACCACCTGGGGCGCCTGGCCGTATTCCCGCTGCAAGTCCCGGCCCACCAGCAGATTGAAGGTCTGGTCGGTGCCCCCCAGCTCCACGTCGGCCTTAAGGGCCACGGAATCATAACCCTGGATCAGGGGATAAAGGAACTCGTGGATGCTGATAGGAGTTTGGCTGGTATATCTCTTATGAAAATCCTCCCGCTCCAACATGCGGGCCACGGTGTGCCGAGCCGCCAGGCGAATGAGATCCTGGGCCTGCATGGCTTTCATCCAGCGGCTGTTGAAGTCGACGAGGGTCTTGGTTGGATCCAGGATTTTGAAGATCTGACGCTCATAGGTGGCCGCGTTGGCCCGGACCTCGTCTTCGGTAAGGGGCGGCCGGGTCTCGCTCTTGCCGGACGGGTCTCCGATCAAGCCGGTGAAATCCCCGATGAGAAAAATCACCTGGTGCCCCAGGTCCTGAAAATTCTTGAGTTTCTGGATGAGCACCGTATGGCCTAAATGCAGGTCCGGGGCGGTGGGGTCAAACCCGGCCTTCACCCGGAGGGGCTGCCCCGTGGCCAGGGATTTCTCCAGGCGCGCCGCCAGTTCTTCTTCCCGAATAATATCGTGACAACCTTGCTTGATGAGGGCCAACTGCTCTGCCACCGGCTTCACGGATTGAATTCTCCCTAGATTTTTAATACTCGTTCCCAAGCTCCTGCTTGGGAACGTGCTGTTTGCGGCCCAATCTCTGCTTGGGCAACCTAATGGATTATCTAAACAAGATTAAATGGTTAACCAATAAGTCCGCAAAGCGAAGTTGCCTTCAAATGGTCCCTAAGGGGAGCTTGGGAACCAGAAAAAAGCACAGGCTGGAAGCCTGTGCCACCAGACCTTTCCCCGTAATCACGGCATTACCCTGATTCTGCCGATTCCGGTGCCGGTGACTTCCCCGATGAGGGCGGCGTCGGCCACGCCTTGGTCCTGAAGCCGGCTTAAGAGTGTTCCGCCCTGAGGCGCCGCCACCGCGATGAACAGGCCCCCGGAGGTCTGGGCGTCACTCAGGAGGTCCACCTCCACCTGGCCCACCCGGGGGTCGACAAAGAGGTGCTTTTCGCAAAACCGCCGATTGGCGTGACTGCCCGCCGGCACCAGGCCCATGGCCGCATATTCCCGGGCCCAGCTCAAGACCGGCACCCGGGCGGCATAGATGGTGAGTTCCACCCGGCTGGCATTAGCCATCTCCAGGGCGTGGCCCAAGAGGCCAAACCCGGTGATGTCGGTGACCGCGTGGATCTCCAGGCCCTCGAGCGCCTCCGCCGCGGCCCGGTTCAGTTCGCTCATCACCCGGATCATGGCCGCTTCCGCCGCCGGGGAGGCCAGGCGCCCTTTGAGCGCGGTGGCGATGATACCGGTGCCCAGGGGTTTGGTGAGGATGAGCACGTCCCCGGGCCGGGCTCCGCCCTTGGTGAGGATGCGCTCCGGGTGCACCAATCCCGTCACCGCCAGCCCGTACTTAAGCTCCGGGTCCTCCACGCTGTGGCCGCCCACCAGCAGGGCCCCGGCTTCGTGGACCTTGTCCAGGCCGCCCCGCAGGATGGCCTTGAGGGCGTCGGCGGGCATGGTCTTCAGGGGAAAACAGGCGATATTCAAGGCCGTCAGGGGCCGGCCTCCCATGGCGTAGATGTCGCTCAGGGCATTGGCCGCGGCGATGGCCCCGAACTGGTAGGGATCGTTGACGATGGGGGTGAAAAAATCCACCGTCTGGATCAGGGCGAGCTCCGGCGTCAACCGGTAGACCCCCGCGTCGTCGGGGGCCTCCAGCCCCACCAGCAAATCTGGATGCACCTGAAAGGGCAGGCTTTTGACCACTTCCTCCAGGACCCCTGGAGGTATCTTGGACGCTCAGCCCGCGGCCCGAACCTGCTCTACCAGGGGAATCTGTTTTTTTTCTGTCAAGTTAGCCTCACTTTGTAGCGGTCAGCGGTCAGCCATCAGCGGTCAGCTAAAAACCCGATGCCTTTTTCCATGTCTTAGCTGAAAGCTGACTGCTGAAAGCTGAAAGCTATTTTATCAAACCGCTTCGCTGGTCGCGGTGTAATACCCGTTTATCTGCCGCACTTTTATGGGCGCCTCAAACATGGCCGACAGGTTTCCCGAGGTCAAGACCTCGTCTTTGGGTCCATCCCGCAAGACCCTGCCGCGCTGCAACAGGGTCACCCGGTTAATTTCCGGAAAGATCTCCTCGATGCGGTGGGTTACCAGAATGATGGTTTTTCCATGTTGGGCCAAGCCTTGCAGGGTTCGCAGGAACCGTTGCCGGGTGGGTAGGTCCAATCCCACGGTGGGCTCGTCCAGCATGAGGGCCTGGGGATCATGCACCAGGGCCCGGGCGATGATAATGCGCCGCGCTTCTCCCGTGGACATCTCTTCGATGAATTTTTCCGCCAGGTGCGAGGCCTCCATAAGAACCAGGGCTTTAACAGCCCGTTCCTTCATCTCCGGGGTAACTTTCTGGTGCGGGAACAGGCCAAAGCTCCCGAAGAAGCCCGACAATACTGCGTCCAGTCCCCGGGTCCGCCCCGCCATCGTCATGGTCAGGAAAGAGAACTGCAGGTCCCCGGAGATTATACCCAGATGGCCGCGCAATTCAGAGACATTCCACAGGCTTTGCCCGAAGATTAACAAGGGCGGGGTGCCATCCTCGTGGGCCAGGGGGTAATCCTGGCGGGTGATGAGCCGGATCAGGGAAGTTTTGCCCGCGCCATTGGGGCCGATGATGGCAGTATGCTCTCCTTCCTGGATCTCCAGGGTCAAACCGTCGAGAACCCGGGTCCCATTCTTGACCACTGTGGCGTCCTGAAGTTTCAGCAACGGCGCGCCGTTTGAGCCAAGGCTACGTGAAACCTGGCCGGGAATTTGGTTCGTCTCTTTTCTCATTCAGTCACTGGGACTCTCAAAACCCTTATTCCTACCCCCATCCGGGGGCTATCTGCCAGTGGGGGTCGCGGCGCGCCCCTTACAAAGCACAGGCTGAAAGCCTGTGCCACCAAATTATCAAAACTTTTTTAGGGCCGTTAGCAGTCGGCCGCCAGCTACCAGCGAATAACACGATTCAGCAGTTCAGATCGCGTTTTTTTGCTGAAAGCTGATAGCTGCTTTATTCAAACCCCAGCCAGCGCACTTCCCGGGGTTTCCGGGGCGGTATGGGCGGCTCTTTGGCCGAGTAGCCTATAGGGGTGATGGCCAGCAGTTGCTGGTTTTCTTTCCCCAGAAATTTCAGGATTTCCTTCTCCAGGGAATGGGCCCCGGTCATCCAGCAGGTGCCCAGGCCTTCGGCGTGGGCGGCCAGGAGCAAATTCTGGAACAGGGCGGCCCCGCCCTGGATGTTGTTGAAATTGCTGGGGTCGTCGGGATTTTTGAAGATGGTCACCGCCAGGACCACCGGGGCGCCCCCCAGGTTTTTGAAAAATTTCATGACCAGTTCCTGGCCTTTTTCCGGGACCTGGGCCTTCTTCATAATGGGAATCAGGTGGGTGATGGCTCCGCTCACCAGTTCCACGAATTCGTCCCGGACCTTCCCGGCCATGACGGTGATCTCCCAGGCCTGGAGGTTGGTGCCCGAAGGCGCCCACAGGGCGGCCTCGATGACCCGTTCCAGGACCTCCCGGGAGGGCAGGTCCGGCTGGTACAACCGGTGGCTGCGGCGGCGGTGAATGGCTTCGTAAATATCCATATATTCCCCTTAGTTATTTTTAATATTTTACTAGAATAGGCTAAAGTCTTCTCATCTTTTATTTCTCGTTTAATTTTTTCAATATATTCTTCTGACATTCTTTTTTCTTCAGCAAATCTATCGTCTGAGTTAATTTCTAAAAATTTTATAAAATCTCTTAATGCTGAGGCATTGTCTCCTTTTCCATGATAATTGAGAAGACCAAGACAGAAGTAAAGTTGGATCTTATCTGGTTCTTTCTCGATAACCCAACATATAAATTCTTCAATTTCAAAAACCACATGAGATTCAACAGGATGGGCAAAAGCTCTTTTATACATTCTTAAAGCTTTTTTTAAGTCGTCTGTATAAGCATAAAGAAATGCAGAGCTATACATCCAAGTACCATCCTTTATATTAGAGCATTTACGAATTTCCTTTTTGGCATTAGCTATATCACGGTTATCAATAAAGTAGCAAACGGCACTAAGAAGACAAGCATTATAATTATTAGGGGAAACTGACTTCAACTTATCAACCAATATCTTAACCTCTTCGAGTGTCTCGATGGAATGAGTTTTTCGCCAATAATTATAATAATTTCTTGCTTGTTGCAAATAAACTTCTGCAAGTCTTGATGGTAAACGTTGTTTAATTTTAATTATCGCGGGCAGATTTATTTTTATATTTATTAACCTTCTATTAAGTTCTTCGAAAAGTGTTCTTGAATAATCAAGGTCTCCCGAAAGTAATGATGCTATGCCAATAATATACATTGCAACAAAACGTACCCAATCTGCTGTAACTTCGAATGAAAAAAGGTCGTTCTCGCGAGCAATTATCAACCTTCTTGGGAATAATTCAGAAAATTCTGATGCAAAACTATTGCTAATTTCATCGAAAATAGGTCTATGTCGAACGATCCCTTCCAAATTCAAAATATGCTGCTCTTTGCCATCAAAATCACGTATTCTTCCTCTCCCATAAATCATGAAATGTGACTTTGACTTATATAAAAAATATTGGGCCTCATCGATCCCGGAAATCTTGGCTGCATAATATTGAGGCATAACAATTAGATGAAATGGATACTTGGCTTTACTTTTCTGTAATAAATCCCGAAGATGGAACAAAAAATCATCAGTTATTATGCCACGCTGCTTAATATTATCAATAGATATAGCAACTAAAAGCCCAAGTTTACCTTTGCGATTTTTAGGTAATCTTCTATATAATGCCCAGATTATGGATATCAATAATAAAATGGAAATAACTATTATAATTTTAGTGCGATTGATATTTTCAATTTCTATATCTGACAGCCAATAGACAGATAGGGAGCCAGCTAAGAATAAAAAAATAATAAGACTTATAGGTCTCCGCCATTGGTTTTTTAAAAAAAATAAAATGTCATTTTTGAAAGTCTTAAGGAAATCCATAATAATTATTCCAAGTAAAGATTAATCATTCAGTATTAATTAAATAATATTTTTATAATAAATAGCTTCCTCTTCCTTCCCCCTTTTGGCGCAGCCCTGGGCATAGATGGCGCATTTTTGGGCCAGCACCCGGCGGGCCGCCGCGGCGTAAGGGGGCGGCAATTGCGGCTCCGCCAGCAGTTTTAGCAACGCCCGGATGCGGTGGCGGTCCAGGCCCCATTGGCCGGAAAGCTGGTCGGCGTGGCCGCCCCGCTTGATGATCAGCGGTTCCGGGAGGAGGCCCACCGGGTAGCGCCAGGTAAGGCGCAGCCAGAGGTCGTAGTCCTCGGCCGCGGGTAAATCTTCATCGAACCGGCCGTGTGCGTCGAACAGCCGCCGGTGCAGGATTACCGCCGACGGGCTCACCATACAGCGCCTGAGAGACTGAAGAAAGATGGTCCCCCCCACCTTCCGGTGGGTCCGAGGCTGGTTTACCCAGAGGCCATGGCGGACCCAGGTCTCCTCCGTCTGGCAGAGGAGCGTCTCCGGGTGGGCCGCGAGATAAGCCAGTTGCCGGGCCAGTTTTTCCGGCCGCCAGAGGTCGTCGGAGTCCAGAAACGCCAGCCACTCTCCCCGGGCCGCGGCGATTCCTGAGTTGCGGGCCGCAGACACGCCCCGGCGCTCAGGGTGGCTGAGTACCGTCAACTGCCCGTCCAACGCGGCCAGGGCCGCCGGCGTGCCATCCGTGGAGCCGTCATCCACCACCAGGAGCTCAAAGTCCCGGCAGGTCTGGGCCAGAACCGAGGCCACCGCCTCCCGGACCAGGGCCGCCCGGTTGTGGGTGGGGATGATGACGCTCACCGCGGGATAGGCCGACATGGAGAGAAGTTATCAAAAAATCAGGATTTTTCAAGGGGGAAGTGGGGCTTGACCCTGGTGGGCCGTTGAGGGATAAAATAGAATCTCTTTCACCGGAGCAGCATGGAGAAGCCATTCCCCCTCACCCTAACCCTCTCCCCCATCGGGGGAGAGGGAAAATAGTTAATGCTCTGATTAATAAATATTCCATGGAGCGCTCAAGGCTAAAGGAGTCCGGTAGGGACGGTGCGCGAACCGCCTTTACAACGGCGCTGGCAGGCAATCCCCGCTTTATCCACCCAACGATTCCGGAAGTCAATTTTCCCCATTATCGTTTGTTCCTCAGGGCCATCCGTGGTAAATTATTAAAGATAAATTCGTCCGTTGCAGGAGCGCCTCATGCCACCCCGTTATCAGCCCCGCCGCCTGGAAGCCAAATGGCAGGAGTTTTGGGAAGGGCGGCGGCTTTTCAACGCGCCGGAAGATCCCTCCCGGCCCAAGTATTACGTGCTGGAGATGTTTCCCTATCCTTCCGGGCGCATTCATATGGGACACGTGCGCAACTACACCATCGGGGACGTGGTGGCCCGCTATAAACGCATGCGGGGCTTCAACGTGCTCCACCCCATGGGCTGGGACGCCTTCGGGCTGCCGGCGGAGAACGCCGCCCTGGCCCGGAATCTCCACCCGGCCAAATGGACCTACGACAACATCGACTATATGCGCGGCCAGCTTAAGGCCCTGGGCTACAGCTACGACTGGCCCCGGGAGCTGGCCACCTGCGACCCCGATTATTACCGCTGGGAGCAGCTGGTCTTCATCGAAATGTTCCGCCGGGGCCTGGCCTATAAGAAAAAGGCGCCGGTGAACTGGTGCCCCAAGTGCGCCACGGTGCTGGCCAACGAGCAGGTGGAGGACGGCCTCTGCTGGCGTTGCGATTCCGAGGTGCACCTGAAAGAGCTGGACCAGTGGTTCTTCAAGATCACCGCCTACGCCGAGGAGCTGCTCCGCGATCTGGACCAGCTGGCCCACTGGCCCGAGCGGGTCCTCACCATGCAGCGCAACTGGATCGGCAAGTCCCCGGGGGCCGAGATCGACTTTCCCCTGGAGGGGGGCGGCGATCCCATCAAGGTGTTCACCACCCGGGCCGACACCCTGTTCGGGGCCACCTTCATGAGCCTGGCCCCGGAGCACCCGCAGGCCTTGGCCCTGGCCCAGGGCACCCCCCAGGAGCCGCAAGTGCGGACTTTCGTGGACTACTGGCAGGCTCAGAACCGCAGCCGGGGCGTCCTGGAAGAGATTACCAAGGCAGGGGTGTTCACCGGCCGCTACTGCGTGAACCCCGTCACCGGCTTAATGATGCCCATCTACGTGGCCAACTTCGTCCTCATGGAGTACGGCACTGGCGCGGTGATGGCGGTGCCGGCCCACGACCAGCGAGACTTCGAGTTCGCCCGGAAATATGGCCTGGACATCAAGGTGGTGGTGCAGCCACCGCAGGCCACCTCTGAACTCCGGGCCGCGGACCTCAGCGCGGCGTATGAAGAAGACGGCGTCCTGGTGAACTCCGGGGACTTCACCGGCCTGGCGAGCGAAGCGGCCCGGCAGGCCATCACCGACTGCCTGGCTAAAGAGGACAGGGGCCGCCACTCGGTGCACTTCAGGCTCAGGGACTGGCTCATTTCCCGCCAGCGTTACTGGGGGGCCCCCATTCCCATCATCTACTGCGAGCGCTGCGGTATGGTGCCGGTGCCGGAGGCGGACCTCCCCGTGGTCCTGCCTCTGGACGTGCAGATCACGGGCGAGGGCGGCTCACCTTTGGCCCACCTGCCCTCCTTCTACGAGGTGAGCTGCCCTCAGTGCAGCGGCCCGGCCCGGCGGGAAGTAGACACCATGGACACCTTCGTGGAGTCCTCCTGGTACTTCCTGCGCTACGCCTCCGCCGACTACCGGGAAGGGGTTCTGGACCCGGCCCGGGTCAATTACTGGCTGCCGGTGGACCAGTACATCGGCGGCATCGAGCACGCGGTGCTGCATCTCCTCTACGCCCGCTTTTTCACCAAGGTCCTGCGGGATCTGGACTTGGTGAAGATCGACGAGCCCTTCGCCCGGCTCCTCACCCAGGGCATGGTCCTAAAAGACGGGGCCAAGATGGCCAAGTCCAAGGGCAACGTGGTGGACCCGGAGTACATGATCGACCAATACGGCACCGACACCACCCGGCTCTTTTTGCTGTTCGCGGCCCCGCCGGAGAAGGACCTGGAGTGGAGCGACCAGGGGGTGGCCGGGGCCAACCGTTTCCTGCACCGCCTCTGGAACCTGGTGCACTCGCTGCCGGAACTGGCCAAGGTGGAGGCTTACCGGGGTCCGGGCGAGGGACTCAACCTGGATCTCAAGGAGTTCCGCCGCAAGGTGCACCGCACCATCAAAAAGGTGACGGAGGACATCGAGGACTCCTTCCATTTCAACACCGCCATCGCCGCGGTGATGGAACTGGTGAACGCCTTCTACCTGGCCGCGGAGAACCTGGGCCGGGATCAGGACACCCTGGGGGTCTTCCGGGAAGCGGCGGAGGCCATCCTGCTGCTCATCAACCCCATGGTGCCCCACATCGCCGAGGAGCTGTGGCAGGCCCTGGGGCACAGCACTTCTCTCCAGGCGTGCTGCTGGCCCCAGTCCCAGGCCGAGGCCCTGGCCGAGTCCACCATCACGGTGGTGGTCCAGGTCAACGGCAAAGTCAGGAGCAAACTGGTGGCGCCGGCCGCGGCCACGGATGAAGAAATCAAGGACTGGGCCCTGAATGACCCGGCCATTCAGAAGTGGCTCAAAGACGGTCCGCCCAAACGGGTGGTGCTGGCGCGGCGCAAACTGGTGAATATTGTCGTTTGAGATTAAGTGGCAAACCGGAGAGCAAATAGACTTTTATGTCATTCTGAACGGAGCGAAGCGGAGTGAAGAATCTAGATTCTTCGCTTCGCTCAGAATGACAATTACTAATTTGACGGCATCTTACTCAGAGAGGAAACCGTGATGCGCCGCGGACGATGGCTCTTCTTGCTGCCGGCCCTGCTCCTGTTGGGGTGCGGTTACCGGCCCCTGGGGGCCGAGCCGGCCACGCCCCAGGGCGCTCCCACCCTGGCCATTCCGCTCTTCGCCAACCGTTCCACCGAGATCGGCCTGGAGGCTACCCTGGCCAATGCCCTGATCAACGCCTTCGCCAAGACCCGGGCGGTAAAAGTTATCCCAGGGGACAAGAACGCCGACCTGGTGCTGGAGGGCAAGGTGCGTTCGGTGGATAACGCTTCGGTGGCCTTTCAGGACGTCACCCGATCCACCGTGCGCCGGATTACGGTGCGGGTGGATCTGGTGCTGAAACGGGGGGGAGGGGACGGCAAAGTCCTGTGGAAGGACACCCAGGTGCTCCAGGAAGACTATGTGGTGGACCCCAATTACCACATCGGGGAAGCCACGAAAACCGAGGGCTTGAACCGGGCCGCGGTCACCATGGCCCGCCGGGTCATGGATAAGGTGCTGCTGGTGATTTAGCTGTCAGCGGTCAGCGATCAGCTTTCAGCTAAATGCAAAACAGAATTATTTTGGTTATTTGGGGTAGGTTACATCTCTTACGGTAACCTTGCATAGCGGTATACGAAATATTTTAGCAGTCTTAGCTGAAGGCTGATAACTGAAAGCTGAAGGCTCGTACCCATGTCCCATCCCATCCTGGAACGCCACATTGAACGCCGCAGCCTGAGGCCCCTCTACCTCTTTTTCGGGGAGGAGGATTTCCTCATGCACCGGGCGGTTAAGCGCCTGGAGGCGGCACTGGCGGACCGGTACGGGGAGAGTCCCCTCAGGGTGGTGCGGGAGGCCCAGGAGGTGGATTTGGCGGAGTTCCTGGCCGAGGCCCGGGCCGCCACCCTCTGGGGGCCGGGCCAGCTCCTGGTGCTGCGCCGGGTGGAGCACTACCCGGCGGCGGCCCTCAAGGCGGTGGGCGATTACCTGGACCACCCCGCGGCTCGCAGCTGGATCGTGCTCCTGGGAGAAAGCTTGAAGGTCAAAGACCTGGGGAAAAACCCGGTCTGGAGCCGTCTGCAGCGGGAAGAAGCCGCCCTGGGGTTTTACCGCCTGAAGGAAGGGGAGCTCTACCAGTGGCTGACCCAGGAGGCCCAGTCCCTGGGGAAGACTCTGACGCCGGCTGCGGCCCAGCGGCTGGTGGAAGTGGTGGGAGACAATCTTTCGGAGTTGAGCCAGGAATTGGAGAAGCTGGTCCTCTTTGCCGGGGGGGAAACGACCCTGACCCCTGCCCTGGTGGCCCAGCTGGCCAGCCACAGCCGCACTTACAGCATCTTCGCCCTGGTGGACGCCCTGGGCGATGCCGGGGCCCACAAGCGCCTGGCCGCCCTGGACCACCTGCTGGACCTGGGAGAGCCTCCGCCCAAGATCCTGGGGATGCTGGCGCGCCAGCTCCGGTTGCTGATCCGCCTCAAAGAGGCCGCCGGCGTCGGCCCCGAAGCGGCCCGCAGCCTTAATCTCCCCCAATGGAGGGTCAAAAAGCTGGGCCAGCAGGCGGCCCGGTTTTCGGAACCGGCCTTGCGCTCCCACCTCGTGCTCCTGCACCAGGCGGATCTGCACCTGAAGACCAGCACCGGCAACCCCCGCCTGTGGCTGGAATGGGCGCTTCTCAAGATGGGGCCGCGGTAAAAAGATTAACCACGGAGACACAGAGGACACAAAGAAAGAAAAGAAATAGAGGTGCCATGGCGTTGACGCCATGGCACCAAATTATTTCTCTGTGCTCTTTGTGTCTCTGTGGTTATTGCTTTTAGGCGCCTTGCAAGGCTTTGACTTGCCGGGTCAGGCGGGAGATCTTGCGGGCCGCGGTGCGCCAGTGGAGGGTGCCTTTGCCGGCCACCCGGGCGATCACCGGAATGGCTTTCTGCAAGGCCTTCTGGGCCTCCTCCAGGTTGTTGCCAACCACGGCTTGGCGCACGTCCCGCACCGCGTGCTTCACTCTCGTCTTGCGGCTTTGGTTGCGCAGCCGCCGCTTTTCATTCTGCCTGGCCCGCTTCATGGCGGAAAGATGTCTGGCCAATTTTTTCCTCCGGGTAAAGTTGCTTTATAAATTTGTCTCAGGATGGCGCATTTGTCAAGTTTGCCAGGACTCCGGATACTGGCGGAAAAAAGCCTGAAAATACCACACCCCGGAAATCAGGGTGGTGATGAGGGCCAGCCACAGCAGGCCCGTGCCCAGCTGGTGGAAGTCCACGGAAATATACGGGTAATGCAAAATCAGGGCGAAGAGGGCCGCCATCTGTAACAGGGTCTTGGCCTTGCCCCAGCGGTCCGGGGCCAGGATGATGCCCTCGCTGGCGGCCAGCCCCCGCAGGCCGGTTACGGCCAGCTCTCGCCCCACGATGAGATAGGCCATCCACGCCGGCACCCTCCCCAGGGGGATGAGCATGATGAGGGCCGCGGATACCAGCAGTTTGTCGGCCAGGGGGTCCATAAACTTGCCGAAACGGCTCACCAGACGGTGGCGCCGGGCCAGGAACCCGTCCAGGAAATCGGTGGCCCCGGCCAGCAAGAACAGGAGCGCCCCCATAAAACTGGCCACGGGCCCTGGGAAAAATAAGAGCACCACCACCACCGGCACCGCGGCGATGCGGGCCCCGGTGAGCAGGTTGGGGGTGCTCCAGACGTTGGTTCCGGTGGGCTCCATCTCAAGACTTACGGGCGCGCTCCCAGTCCTCCAGAAACTTTTTTAAGCCCACGTCCGTCAACGGGTGCTTCATAAGCTGCATCATCACCCCGTAGGGAATGGTGGCGATATCCGCACCCGCCAGGGCCCCTTCCAGCACATGCAGGGGGTGGCGCACCGAGGCCACGATGATTTCGGTGTCAAACCCGTAGTTCTCGTAGATGGTGATGATCTGTTCCACGATCTCCATGCCCCGGTGGCTGATGTCATCCAGGCGGCCGATGAAAGGGCTCACATACGCGGCCCCGGCTTTCGCCGCCAGCAAGGCCTGGATGGGCTGGAAGATCAGGGTGACGTTGACCCGGATGTCTTCCGCCGCCAGGATGCGGGTGGCTTTGAGGCCGTCCGCGGTCATGGGGATCTTCACCGCCACCCATTCGTGGATCTTGGCCAAATGGCGGGCCTGGGCCAGCATACCCGCTTCATCCGTGGCCGTAACCTCGGCGCTTACCGGCCCTTGCACTATTTCGCAAATACTTCGGATAAGGTCTTCAAATTGTTGGTCGGTTTTAATTCCTGCCTTGGCGCACAGGCTGGGGTTGGTGGTGACGCCGTCCACCAGGCCAAATTTGTGCGCCTCCCGAATCTCATCCAGATTGGCGGTGTCGATAAAAAATTTCATATGGACCTCTTACTATATCATAAGTCAACTGCCGGCACCACGTTGGAAGCGTTTCAAACAGCCTTCGGAGCAGAAAAAATAGACCTTGCCGTCCTTTTCCGCTTTCAGGGCCTCTTTCCGGGGGATAAAAGTCTGGCACACCGGGTCCTGCACCAAAACGTCCGGCTCCCGCTCGCCCACGGACCGGGGCGTCTGGGGCCACAGGCCCAGGGAGGTAGCCGCCTTCTTGACCACCCAATATACCAGATATCCGATAATCAGGCCTGCCAGAATTCGAGACATTAAACTTTTTCCTCAGACTGCGACATGGGGCGTAAAACCGCCACCTCGCCGGGGTCCAACTCTTTCAGGAGCTCCGCGGCGCGGCGCTGGAGCACCGGGTGCCAGGCCTCCGGGGCGATTTCCGCCAGGGGGGCCAGCACGAAGGCCCGCCGGTGCATCTCCGGATGGGGCACGACCAGCTCCGGAGTAAAGATAATTTCAGCATTATACAACAATAAGTCCAGGTCTAGAAGCCGTGGACCCCAAGGTTCGCCCCGGACCCTGCCCAAGGCGTTTTCAATCCGGCGCAAAACCCGCCACAGCTCCTCGGCAGTAAGGCGGGTGCGCACCCCGGCCGCGGCGTTGACGTACCAGGGCTGGTCCTGGGGCCCCAGGGGCGGATTCAAGTAAAACCTGGAGACCGCCAGCACCTCCACTTCGTCGGCCGCCGCCAGCAGAGCCAGGGCCTCGGTAATCTGACGCCGGGGGTCCCCCAAATTGGCTCCCAGGCCGATAAAGGCCAGGACCGGGTATTTTTCGGTAATGGCGGCTGGTCCCAGGGGCATGATCTTAGTAGTTAGCAGCTAGTGCCGTGATTCATGAATTGTCTGAAGTAAACCGAGCCCGAACCGGAACACTGGGTTTTTAAGTCCCCCTTTCTTAAAGGGGGATTTAGGGGGATTATTAAGCGGTTATTAATCCCCCCTTGCCCCCCTTTAGAAAAGGGGGGTAAAGAAACCATGGTTTTTAAATATCGTAGTAATTTTGAATCGCCACATCAGTTTTCAGGTTTCTCTTAATTTAAGTTCCCGGGTGGTTTTGCCAACGGGATCACGAGCGGCTCCAGAGCCCCGGCAATCCGGCGGGCCATCATTTTTGACCCCGCATCGTTGGCATGGACCACGTCGATGATGTACTCCCGGCTGGCGGGGATTTCTTTGGCCAGATCGATGACCAGCACCCGGTTAGCGGCCCCCACCTCTCGAATGGTCTGATTGAACAGGTCAAAGGCGCTTTTATATTGTTTATAAGTTATTCCTTGTTTCTTTTCCAGTTTTTTCATCAAGTTAGCTATGAAGGGGTCGGGGGGGTCCGTCAGCCGGCTAGGTTCGGTCATCAAGACCGGCACGATGCCCCGGGCCCGGCAGATGTTGATGAAGGTCTGCAAGTTCAGGCGGAATTCCCCCGCTATCTGGGCCCCGTCCAGGTCGATTTTCCGGCCCCGGACCTCTTTGAATTCATCGGCGTGCCGCTTGAAGCCGAAATGGAACAATTTGCTCAATTCCCCGTAAAGGTTGGGGATAGTCAAATCCCGGAGCATCTGCACCGTCTCTTCCAGGTTCTTCATGGCGCTCTGGAAAGACACTTTCTTTTCCACCAGCGGCGACCTGGAAGGGTGTCTGTTCCAATAGGTCTTTTCGTACATCAGGGTGCTCAGATCGTTGATGTTCTGCATCATGATGACGACTTGGGGTTTGACCGCCAGGACCTTGTTAATCAGGACATTGATGGAATGAAGGGTATGGTTGCCGCTTTTCCCGGCGTTGTAAGAATTAACCTTCAGACCGGTCTTTTTCTCCAGAAGCCGGCCAGCCAGATAGGGGAAGCGGTTTTCTTCCTCCACGTAAATGTTCTCGGTGGTGGACCCGCCCAGGAAAGCCAGGGTCAGGTCCGGCCGGTCATGAACTTTGCTGGGCATGATAAAGCCGTTTTCATCCGCCCGGATCACGAAGTTCTTCCGCTCCAGGCCGTCAGCAATGGCCAGGGCTTCGGGGCTGGGAGTCAACATGTCGGCGTACAGGGGGTCAAATTCCCTCAGCTTGATGGATCTTTTCATGACGCCGGAGTGTCTGATGCCGCCGACCCTGCCGGCGAGAATCTTTTCCGTGATCACAGTCAGCCCGACCGCGACCAGAAGGACCAACAGGAAGATGACCTTCTTGGGATGGCGCTCCAGCCAGTTTTTGCCAGCCTGCTGCGGCATTACGGCTCCGGGGTGGATATGCATTAATTACAACCGGGGAAGTGGGGGCCTTGAGGCCCCGCCTTCCCCGGTTCTTATGCGGGTTGGGAGGAGGTGTAAGGGAGGGAGGGACCACTTACGAAAAAGTCCCCGGCCTTCCCCTCAAATTTCTCATCCTAATTTGCCCAGCCGCGCCAGGGCCTCTTCCAGCCGTTCCTTGGGCACGGTGAGAGCCAGGCGCACGTAGCCCTCGCCGGGCGCCCCCAGGCCCATGCCGGGGATGGTGACGATGCCCGCCCTCTCCAGCAGATGTGTGGTGAAGCTCATGGAAGTCATGCCCGGCGGTACCGAGAGCCAGACGTAAAAGGTGGCCTTGGGAAAGTCCACGTCGTAGCCCAGTTTTTTCAGGCCCCCCACCAGCACGTCCCGGCGCGCCTCCAGGATGGCGCAGTTTTCCCGGACACAGCTCTGGTCGGAGTCCAGGGCCGCGATGCCGGCGATCTGGATGGCGTCAAAGGCCCCGGAGTCGATATTGCTCTTGATCTTCCCCAAGGCGGCCAGGATCTCCCGGTTCCCCACCGCCATTCCCAGGCGCCAGCCCGTCATGTTGTAGGTTTTGGAAAGCGAATGGAATTCGATGCCCACCTCCAGGGCTCCCGGAACTTCCAGGAAGCTGGGGGGCTGAAAGCCGTCAAAGGCCAGTTCGGTATAAGCCGCGTCGTGCACCGCGATAATTTGGTGTTCCCGGCAGAAATCCACCATCCGGGCGAAAAAGTCCTTGTCCGCCACCGCCGCGGTGGGATTGTTGGGATAGTTGAAAAACATGGCCTTGGCGTCCCGGGCCGTCAGCGGATCGATGGCGGCTAAATCCGGCAGGAAATGGTTTTCCCGGGTCAGGGGGACAAAATGACTGTGGGCCCCGGCAAAGAGGGTGCCCATCTGGTAGACCGGATAGCCGGGGCTGGTCATCAAGTTGATGTCCTCGGGGTTGTTGATTCCCAGGGGCAGGTGGGCGATGCCCTCCTTGGAGCCGATGAGGGTCAACACCTCGCTCTCCGGGTCCAGCTCCACCCCGAAGCGCTTCTTATACCAGCGGGCCGCGGCCTCCCGAAAGCCCTTCATGCCGGAGTAGGCGGGATAGCGGTGGGTCGCGGGGTCGGCAACCGCCTCCCGCATCTGGTCCACGATGAACCGGGGCGTGGGCAGGTCCGGGTCCCCCACCCCCAGGTCAATGATGTCCACCCCCCGGGCCTTAACCTCAACCTTTTTTTCGTCGATTTCCTTGAATAGATAGGGCGGAATCAGGCCCAAGCGCGCCGCCGGCTCAAAAAAATTGGTCATTCGGTAACCCTTTCTGCCACCACTCGATTTCGCAAGCTGCCGATGCCCTCCACCCGCACTTCCACCACATCGCCTTCCCGCATAGGACCGATGCCCGAAGGGGTGCCGGTGGCGATGACATCGCCGGGCAGAAGCGTCATGATCCGGGAGATGAAAGCCACCAGGGTCGCCACCGGGAAGACCATGTTGCTGGTATTGGAATGCTGCCGCCGTTCCCCGTTGAGATAAGTTTCCACCGTGAGGTTGTCCGGGTCCGGGAGCACCGTTTCGATCCAGGGCCCCAACGGGGCGAAGGTATCGAAGCTTTTGGAGCGGGTAAACTGGCCGTCCTTTTTTTGCAAGTCCCGGGCCGTGACGTCGTTGATGACGGTGTACCCCAAAACGCAATCCCGGAAAGCCTCCTCCTTGACGTAGCGGCAAACCCGCCCCATCACCACGGCCAGCTCCGCCTCGTAGTCCACCCGGCGGGCCATCCGGGGATAGACGATGTCGTCCTCGGGGCCGATAACGGAGGTGGAAGGCTTCATGAAGATGAGGGGCTCATCGGGCACGGCGTGGCCAAATTCCGTGGCGTGTTCCAGGTAGTTGAGACCCAGGGCGACAATCTTGCTGGGCACGCAAGGGGCCAGGAGCCGCACCTGCTCCAGGGGGACGGTTTCCCCGGTTTCCGCCACCCCCTCATAGGGAGGACGGGCCAGGGTCCGGATTATCTGGCCTTCCAGGACCCCGTAATGAATTTGCCCCATCAGGAAGTAACGTATCAGGCGCATGTTATTTCAACCCCAGGACGTCTTGCATGTCATAGAGCCCCGGCGGCTGGGACACCACCCAGAGGGCGGCCCTGACCGCGCCCCGGGCGAAGTTGTCCCGGCTGTGGGCCCGGTGGATGATCTCCAGGCGCTCGCCGATGCCGCCGAAGAGCACGGTGTGCTCCCCCACGATGTCCCCGGCCCGCACCGTCTGGATGCCGATCTCGTCTTTAGGGCGCTCGCCGATGATCCCCCGGCGGGTATAGATCCCCACATTCTCCAGGTCGCGGCCCAGGGCGTGGGCGATGACCTGACCCAGCTTGATGGCCGTGCCGCTGGGCGCGTCCTTCTTCAGGCGGTGGTGGGCCTCCACGATCTCCACGTCGTAGCCTTCGGAGAGCACCCGGGCGATGTCGGAGACTACCTTGAACATCAGGTTCACCCCCACGCTCATGTTGGGGGCGAACACCAGATGGGCCCGGGAAGCCAGGGCGTGGATCTCGGCGATCTGGGCCGGGGAAAACCCCGTGGTCCCCAGGACCATGGCCTTGCCCGCATCGGCCACCTGCCAGAGATGGGAGAGGGACGGCTCCGGATGGGTGAACTCGATGACCACTTCGCCTTTATCCAGGACCTCGCCGATGGAGCCGGCCACCTGGATGCCCTTGGGAGGCAGCCCCACCACCTCGCCCACATCTTTGCCCACCGCGGGATGATCCGGGCGCTCAAAAGCGCCGGCCAGGATAATCCCTTCCACCTCCTCCATCAGGTGGATGATGCGGCCGCCCATGCGCCCCGCGGGGCCGGAGACGATTGCACGTACCATAAGCACTCCGAGGTTTATTGGGGGGAGGGCCAGGGAACGAGGTTCCCTGCCCTCCCCCCAAGCTCCCCTCCCAACCCGCAAAAGGGCTGGGGAAGGCGGGGCCTGCGGCCCCGACTCCCCCAGCCAAAAATCATAAGGGGTTGGGGGAGGGGGTTTGGGGGAAGGGGGCAGGGGCTATCTGCCCCTGGCCCCCTCCCCCAATTCACTTACTTAACCAAGCCGTATTTCTGCATCACCTGGCGCAGTTTCTCTTCGTTGGCCGGGGCCATGGGGCACAGGGGCTGCCGCACTTCGCCAGTGATCTTGCCCATCATTTTGAGGGCCGTCTTGACCGGGACGGGGTTGGTCTCATAGAACATGGCCTCGATCAGCGGCCACATCTTATAGTGGAGTCTCCGGGCCTCCTTCAGGTCTCCCTGGAAAAAGGCGTTGCACATGCCCGCCATGTCGGCGGGCGCCGCGTTGGAGACCACCGAAATGACCCCCTGGCCGCCCACGGAGAGCAGCGGCAGGACGGTGAAGTCGTCGCCGGAGAGCACCGTAATTTTATCGCCACACAACTCCAGGGTCTTGGCCCCCTGTTTGAGGTCACCGGTGGCGTCCTTGAGGCCCACGATATTGGGGATCGCCGCCAGCCGGGCCATGGTTTCCGGCAGCAGGTTGAGACTGGTGCGCCCCGGCACGTTGTAGACCACGATGGGAATCTTGGTCTGGGAGGCCACGGTTTTATAATGCTGGTACAGCCCTTCCTGGGTGGGTTTGTTGTAGTAAGGAGTGATCATCAAGGCGTAGTCCGCCCCCGCGTTCTGGGCGTGCTTGGTCAGGTCAACGGCTTCCGCGGTGTTGTTGGAGCCGGAGCCCGCAATCACGGGGACCCGCTTTTTCACCTGATCGATGCAGGCCTCCACCACCCGCTTGTGTTCGGCGTGGGAGAGAACGGGGGATTCGCCGGTGGTGCCGCACGGCACGATGCCGTGGATGCCTCCCTTGATCTGGAACTCGATGAGTTCCCGATAGGCCTCTTCGTCCAGTTGGCCGTTCTTGAAGGGAGTGACAATGGCGGTAATGGCACCCTTCAACATGATGCTTCCTCCTTACTTTAGTTCATCGACCCACAGTTCGCCCTGGTAGACCACCGGGGCGTCGCCCTCCAGGTAGACCTGGGTGAAAGCCTCTCCCTGGGGCTGGAAATGGACAGTCAGGGCCTCGCCGCCCCGGGTGTGCACCGTCACCGGGGATACGGCCTTTCCCAGACGGGCGGCGATGAGGGCCGCGGCCACCGCGCCAGTGCCGCAGGCCAGGGTCTCGTCCTCCACGCCCCGCTCGTAGGTGCGGATCTCCAAATCCCGGGGCCCTTGGAAACGGATAAAATCAACGTTGGTGCCCGCGGGCCGGAAGATGGAGTGGAACCGGATCAGGCGGCCCCATTCAGTCACCGGCGCCAGTTCCAGATCGTCCACCGGCACCACCACGTGGGGCACTCCCACCCGGGCAAAATGGCCCACCAGGGTCTTGGCCTCCAGGGGGATGCTGGTGTGCAGGTTGAAATCCCCCACCCCGGTGAGGGTGATCTTGACCCGGCGGCCGCTGACTTCCGCGTGGATGATCCCGGCCAGGGTTTCAAAAGAGAGGGTCTCCGAGGCGATGCCGTGCAGCACCGCGAAACGGGCGGCGCAACGCCCGCCGTTGCCGCACATCTCCGGCTCGGAGCCGTCGGCGTTGTAAAAGCGCCACTTAAAGTCGGCCGCCTGGGAATCTTCGATGAGGATCAGGCCGTCGGCCCCCACCCCGATCTTACGCACACAGACCCGGCGGGCGAACCCGGGCTGCTCGGCTTCCGGAATAAATCGGTCCCGGTGGTCGATAAGGACGAAATCGTTGCCCCCGCCGTGCATTTTGTAGAAGGGGATGCGTTGTTGGTTTTCTAAGCCCATTGCGTCCCAAATACTCGTTCCCAAGCTCCTGCTTGGGAACGATATTTTTGGTCCAAGCTCTGCTTGGACACCTTATGACTGAATTGATTTGCCCAAAGGTGGTTCCCCAGCGGGAGCTTGGGAACCGGTAATTAAGTGCATGAGAACCTTAAAGTCCCCCTTTGCTCAAGGGGATTTAGGGGGATTTGATTCTGGCGCGAACTTCTTGAAGCCTATTTCAGAAACTCCGGGATGCGCTCCCCCCAGGTAAGCTGGCGGTACGTCTCCCGTTTTCTGATAACATAAAAATCCTCATCGTGCACCAAGATTTCGGGTACTCGGGGGCGGGCGTTGTAGTTGGAACTCATGGAAAAGCCATAAGCCCCGGCGCTCATCAACGCCACCAGCTCGCCCGGCTGAAAGTCGGGCATCTCCCGGTTTTTGGCCAGGAAATCCCCGGACTCGCAGATGGGCCCCACCAGGGAGGCCAGAACCTGCGGCCGCGGCGCCTCCGTCACCGGCCAGATGGCATGGTAGGAGCCATAGAGGCTGGGGCGGGCCAGGTCATTCATGCCCGCGTCCACAATGATGAAATGCTTGGCTTCGCTGGCCTTGGTGTAGAGCACCCGGGTCACCAGGATGCCGGCGTTGCCCACCAGCACCCGGCCCGGCTCCAGGATCAGGGTGCATTGCAGGCCTTTCAGCTTCTCCAGGATTTTCTCGCCATACTCCGATGGCGGCGGGGGCTCTTCCCGGTCGTAGCGGATGCCCAGGCCGCCTCCCAGATCCAGGTAGCAGACCGGGATGCCCTGGTCCTTGAGGCAGGCGATGAGTTCCTTAAGGCGTTCCAGGGCTTCCACAAAGGGGGAAACCTCGGTGATCTGGGAGCCGATGTGGCAGGCCACTCCCACCACCTCCAGGTGCGGCAGCGCCGTGGCCCGGCGGTAATCCGTCAGGGCCCGTTCGATGTCGATACCGAACTTGTTCTTCTTGAGGCCCGTGGAGATATAGGGGTGGGTCTGGGGATCGATATCCGGGTTGATGCGCAGCGATACCCTGGCCTTCCGCCTCATTTTTCCGGCAATGCGGTCGATTTCTTCCAACTCCTGGGAAGATTCCATATTGAACAGGAGAATCCCCGCCTTTAACGCCGCCTTGATCTCCTCCGGGCGCTTGCCCACGCCGGAGTAAACGATCCGGGCCGGGTCCACCCCCGCGGCGAGGGCCCGATAGAGCTCGCCGCCGGAGACGATGTCCGCCCCGGCGCCCATGGAGGCAAACAGCCTTAAGATGGCCAGGTTGGCATTGGCCTTCACCGCGAAGCAGATCAGGTGGGGAAAGCCGGCAAACGCGGCTTCGAAGACCCGGTAATGCTGGCTCAGGGTGGCGGCGCTGTAGAGGTAAAAGGGAGTGCCCACGGCCGCGGCGATACGGCTGACGGGCACACCCTCGCAATACAGTTCGCCGGATTGGTAGTGGAAATGATGCATCGTCGGTTCCGTTCTTTTTCTATAATTCATTACCACAGAGACACAGAGTACGCAGAGAAACGAGGGAAACAATGATTGTGCCTACTTAGGCACAATCATTGCTCTCTGTGCCCTTCGTGTCTCTGTGGTTCATAAACTTCAGAAGGTAATTACCGCCATCTCCGATGGCAGGCTCTCGTTGGCCCGGGGCGAGTTGTCCACCGCGGTGACGTAGTAATGATAAGTCTGGCCCCGCTGGGCCTGGGCATCGACCAGATAAGGCTTGGTCAGCAACTCCGGCGTTAGCAGGCTATATTTCTCCTCTCCCGCGGCCCGTCGATAGACCCGATACCCGGCCAGGTCCGGGGCCGGGCTGGGTTCCCATCGCAGTTCCACCCCCTGAGAGGTGGCCACCGCAAAGAGATTCAGCACGGGCGGCGGCGGGGTGCGCTTCTCCGGCATGGCAAACCGGGTAGGGGAATCGAGACTGGCCAGCAGGTCACCTCCCAGACGGCGCCCCGCCTGCACCTTGTAAGTATATTCCACATCATTAAGGACCGCCAGATCCTGGTAAGCGGAGGCAGGCAGGGGCTCGGGAGTGAGACGGATCCAGGGACTCTGCCCGGAGCGGCGGTAAATGAGGTATCCCGCCAGGTCCCGGGCCGGAGAGCCGTCCTTGAGCTTATCCACCGGCGTCCAAGTCAACTGCACCACCTTGTCTCCCGGCGCCGCCTTCAGCTCCCAGGGCGCCCGGGGCAGCACTCCCCAGGCGTGACTCAGGGTCTTGGACCAGCCACCCAGGTAGCCGTCCGGGCCGTAAGCCGCCACCCGGTAGAAATAACGGTGGTCCGGCACCAGCTCCCGGTCCTGGAACACCATGGCCTCCCCCCGCACCTGGCCCTGCTTGGGATAAGCCAGATCAATCTCCGCGTACATGACGAAATCCAACGGACAAGGGGTCTCCGGCGACACCCCTTTGGCATCGGCACGGTAGACGCGGCAGCCGGCCACCTGGGTCAGAGGCTGCCCCAGCAGGTTGACCCGGGGCAGGAGCCAGCTCAACGTCAGCGCTTCTCCTTCTTGAACCAGGCGAAACTCCCGCACCGGCGCCGGCAAGACTTCGTCCGGACCCAGGGGCGCCAGCTTCTTGCCGCAGCCGCCGAGCAGGAGGGCGAGGGCAAGAAGGAAGATGACGATGTGGGGGAGGGTCGGGAAGCGCAGCTTCCCGCCCTCCCCCGCACCCCCTCCCTTGGGGAGAGGGATTATTTTCGGGGGAGGGCTGGGGGAAAGCAATTCCCCCACCCTCCCCCGAACCCCCTCCCAACCCCCTGTAAGGAGGCAGGAGCAGGCGGGGCCGTTGGCCCCGACTTCCCTGGCCAAGTCTGACCCCTTAAGGGGTTGGGGGAGTGGGTTTGGGGCAGGGGGTAAGGGGCTAGTGGCACAGGCATCTTGCCTGTGGTAGCCCCTGGCCCCCTCTCCCAAGCTGCTTTCAAACCTTCTGCTCATGTAAGCTCAGTCCCAGTTCGGTTTCCGTTCTTTCCAGGGCTTCGTTCACCCGCTCCGGGGCGGTGCCCCCGGGGGAGCGCCGGCG
The DNA here is from genome assembly GCA_963790655.1 of uncultured delta proteobacterium. GTDB lineage: Bacteria > Desulfobacterota > Desulfobaccia > Desulfobaccales > 0-14-0-80-60-11 > DASWLF01. The sequence continues at coordinate 164,054 of CAWBPT010000015.1, forward strand.
GGCCACGGAGTTGTCGATCTTGAGCCAGTCAAAGACGTCGGCCGCCGCCAGGGGGGCGAATCTCTTGATCTCCGTGAGGGTAAGCTCCCAGAGTTCTTGCCCCCGGGTTTCGGCGTAGCGCACCGTCTGCCCCACCTGTTCATGGGCGGTGCGGAAAGGCACCCCTTTGGTCACCAGGTAATCGGCCAGGTCGGTGGCGGTGAGGAAGCCGCCCTTGAGGGCCGCGGCCATCTTCTCCGGCCGCACCTCGAGCTGCTGCAGCAAGCCGGCCATGAGCTTAACCGAGCCTTTCACCGTGTCCACCGTGTCAAACAGGGGCTCCTTGTCTTCCTGGAGGTCCCGGTTGTAAGCCAGGGGCAGCCCCTTCACCGTCATGAGCAGACCCATGAGGCTTCCTGCCACCCGGCCGGTCTTGCCCCGGATGAGTTCCGGCACGTCGGGGTTTTTCTTCTGGGGCATGATGGAGGAGCCCGTGGCGTAGCCATCCGGCAGCACCACAAAGCCGAACTCCGAGGAGGACCAGAGGATAAGTTCCTCAGCCAGGCGGCTCAGATGGATCATAATAATGGCGGCCTGGGAGAGAAATTCCAACAAAAAATCCCGGTCGCTCACCGCGTCCAGGCTGTTGCGGAACACCTCCGGGAACCCCAGTTGCGAGGCGACGTATTGGGGGTCGATGGGAAAGGTGGTGCCGGCTAAGGCCGCGGCCCCCAGGGGCGAAACCTTGATGCGGCGCAGGGATTCGGTGAGCCGCATCACGTCCCGGCGCCACATCTCGTCGTAAGCCAGCAGATGGTGGGCGAACAGTATGGGCTGGGCCCGCTGCAAGTGGGTGTAGCCGGGCATAATCACGTCCCGGTAACGGTGCGCCAGCTTTAGTCCGGCCCGGCGCAGGTCGGTGAGCCCCTGGACGAGGGCCTCCACCTCCTGGGCCAGATAAAGGCGCACATCCAAGGCCACCTGATCGTTCCGGCTTCTGGCGGTGTGCAGCTTGAGCCCCACGTCGCCGATTTTGGCGGTGAGCCGGGCCTCGATGGCCATGTGGATGTCTTCCAGGGCCGGGTCGAAGTCAAACTCGCCCGCGTCCATCTCCCTCTGGATCTCGCCCAGGCCCTGGACGATTTGCTCGCCTTCCGCCGGGGTGAGAATCCCCTGGGCGGCCAACATGCGGGCGTGGGCCATGGAGCCGGCCAGATCCTGGCGATAGAGGCGGCTATCAAAGCTCAAGGAACTGGTGAATTCCTCCACCGCCTGTTCCGTCTTTCCTTCGAACCTTCCCCCCCAGGGTTTTTGCGCCATTTAATCACCCATCCGTTTTGTGGCAAGAAAACCGGCTCAAGGTTTAAAGCTCTCCAACTGGTATGTCAGGGTTTCCGCGGGCTTGGCTTCTTTGGACTTTTCCTTCATGGTCACCAGGCTTTTGACCAAACCGGTGCCCGGGGCATACCATTCGTACGCCAAAACGGCAAGAGGGGATTTACCTTCTTCCCCCTGAATCTCCCCTTCATGCTTTACCTGCACGCAATTATTAAAAGTTCCCGCTGGGACTTGGACTACGTCGTTGGTCTTTTCGATGGTGAGGTTAATTTTTACCTGGCGGTTATCCATTTTCGTGACCACATCCCAGGTGGTGCCTTTATCCACCGGTTCTTTCAAATGATATAGTTTGGGAGTGGCCACCACCGGGTCGGCATCTTGAGACTTTTGTTCGGCGTATCGATAAATACCATAACTATCCTGGGCTATCAGGTAATATTTGACATTGCCGTCCATTTTCCATTCCTGGGGGATTACCTTCTTGCCGTCCACCTCCCGCTCCGGCAGATTGGTGATGATTAACTTCCCCGTGCCGGCCTGGCTGGAGATGACGCCGTATTCCCAGACCATCCCCGGCTTCAGCGGAAAATAGGCATCCGCAGGTTCCCCAAAGCCCGGATGAACCTGCGCCAGGGAAGCCAAAACTACCCAGAAAAAAATAAGTATGCTGCGCATGGGACCACCTGCCCGCATTTTGGCCCCGGGTGAGGGGCCGGCGCCTGCCCCCGGGGGGTGGCGCCGTGCTGCCAGTTCTCTAAGAAGGCCGGCAGCTCCGGCCGCAAGCCTCACATTGGCATGCCGCCGGGTCCGCCCCGAAAGGCAATTTCTGCAAATGGCCGCAATGTAGGCAGCGCGCCACCGGCCGGTAGTCGATCCAGCCGGTATCTTTCCAGAAGCGCAAGGTTCCATATTTCCGGCGATAGGCCAACATGGGATAGCCGATACACCAGATTAACAGCGCCGCCGTGGCTGCCCAAAAAAGGAGCCGGTGGACCAAGGCGCCCAGGCTCATGGCCAGGAGGAGAACCGCCGCGTGAATCCAGGACTCATCCCAAATTTCCCGGTCCGCATAAGTCCAGGGGGTGCGCACCCCGATCCACCAGTTGGGGCGGTGGCGCCAGAGGAGCATGAGCAATCCCAGGCCGCCGCAGAGCACCGCCAGCAAGTAAGAGATCTCTTTAGGAATAGCCGGTCCTCCTGTCTGCCACCCAAAGGAAGCCTGGAGCCCGGTGCCTCCGCCCTGGAGCCCGCGCATGGCGCCCCGCCCATTCCGGAACCCGATCCGGGGTTATTTCGAGCGACAACTGCGGCCCGCAAGATTCACAAACCGCGGCGGCCAAGTCATCTGCGCCGGTCAGCTTCTGCAAATGGCCGCAATGGCTGCAAGCGCCCCACCGGCCGGTAATCCAATCCACCCCAGGTCCTTCCAGTAGCGCCAGGTGCCGTATTTCCACCGGTAGAGCAGCGCGGTGTACAGGCAGCTCAGCCCCACCAGATGGGCGGCGGAGATGAACCAAGCCCGCCAGGAGATCAGGGCCGTGACCCCCATGACCATGAGGAGTCTGGAGGCCAGGCGCCAGGATTTTTTCCAGATGGCTCCGTCGGCCAGGGTCCAGGGCAGGCGCACCCCAAACCACAGATTGGGGCCGGGCTGCCAGAAAAGCATGAGCAGCCCCAGTCCCCAGCAGAATCCCGACACCAGGTATGGCGAGTAATGCAGGGATTACTGCCTCCTATTTCAGGGGTCAGTGGTCAGTGGCCAGTGGTCAGTAAAAGACAGAGATTTATTTGCCTTTTTTCTGCGCCTCTGGGGTGAAAATCTTACCTCAAAACAAAAACCAAAAACCAAAACTAATCACTGACCACTGACCACTGATCCTACTTCCCCTCCAGCCTGGCCTTGATTTTCAGGCGCAGGGCGTTAAGCCGGATGAAGCCGGTGGCGTCCGCCTGCTGGTAGTCGCCCCCGGCCTCGAAGGTGACCAGGTCCGGGCGGTACAGCGACTTGGGGGCTTTGCGGCCCACCACCGTAACGTTGCCCCGGTAGAGTTTCAGCCGGGCGGTGCCGGTCACCGGCAGTTGGGCTTCATCCATAAGCTTTTGCAGGGCATGGCGCTCCGGCGCGAACCAGTAGCCGTAGTAGACGAGCTCGGCGTACCGGGGGCTGAGGCTGTCCCTGAGGTGCATCACTTCCCGGTCCAGGGTGATGGACTCCACCGCCTGGTGGGCGTGCCTTAAGATGGTGCCCCCCGGGGTTTCGTAAACGCCCCGGGATTTGAGGCCTACGTAGCGGTTTTCCACCAGGTCCACCCGGCCGATGCCGTGCTCGCCGCCCATGCGGTTGAGTAGGGCCAGGAGGTCGGCGGGGCCCAGACGGTCGCCGTCCACGGCCACCGGGTCGCCGGCCTCAAAGCTAGACCTCCACGTATTGGGGCGTGGCCGCGGCCGCCTCCGGCGCTTTGGTGAGGACGAACATGTCCGCCGGGGGCTCGGCCCAGGGGTCTTCCAGGATGCCCCCCTCAAAGCTGATATGCAGGAGGTTGCGGTCGCTGGAATAGGGCTTTTCCTTGGTCACCGGCACGGGGATGCCGTGGCGCTGGGCGTAGGCCACGCAGTCGGCCCGGCCTTGCAGGTCCCACTCCCGCCAGGGGGCGATGATGGCCAGATCCGGGGCCAGGGCCTGGTAGGTGAGCTCAAAGCGCACCTGGTCGTTGCCCTTGCCGGTGGCGCCGTGGCTCACCGCGTCGGCGCCCGTGCTCCGGGCGACCTCCACCTGGGCCTGGGCGATGAGGGGCCGGGCAATGGAGGTGCCCAGGAGATAAGCTCCTTCGTACAAGGCATTGGCCCGAAACATGGGAAAAATGAAGTCCTGGACGAACTCGTCCTTCAGGTCCTCCACAAAGACTTCGTCAGCGCCGGTGGCCCTGGCCTTGGCCGCCACTTCCTCCACTTCTTCCCCCTGGCCGATGTCGGCGCAGAAGGCCACCACCTGGCACTTATAGGTCTCCTTGAGCCACTTGAGGATCACCGAGGTGTCCAGGCCGCCGGAGTAGGCCAGGACGATTTTTTTGATAGCTGCCATAGTTATTTTCCTAATGATTTATGGCGGGCTAGTGCCCACCCTACATTTCTGCACCGGCTGGAAGCCGGTGCCACCAAATTCTTAATGGGTTGGGGGTGAGGGGTTTAGGGAGAGGGGGCAGGGGCTGTTGGCCCTTAGCCCCCTCTCCCAAAATCATTCCGTCTCTTCCTCACCCCAGCAGCCACTCCAGCAGGGCCTTTTGGAAATGGAGGCGGTTTTCCGCCTGGTCCCAGACCGCGGACTGGGGGCCGTCCAGGACCTCGGCGGTGATCTCTTCGCCCCGGTGGGCCGGCAGGCAGTGGAGCACGATGGCCTCGGGCCGGGCCAGCTGCATAAGTTCGGCGTTCACCTGGTAAGGCCGGAAGATTTCCCGCCGGGCCGCGGCCTCGTCTTCCTGGCCCATGGAGGCCCAGACATCGGTGTTGATGACATGGACGTCCCGGACGGCCTCTTGCGGGTCCCGGTTCAGATAGATCCGGCGCCCGGTTTTTTGCGCCTCCCGGAGCAGGGCGGCGTCGGGCTCATAACCCTCAGGGCAGGCCAGATAAAGGGAAAAATCCAGATGCAGGGCCGCGGTGATCCAGGAGTTGGCCATGTTGTTGCCGTCGCCCACCCAGGCCACTTTGAGGCCGGAGAGGCGGCCGAAGCGCTCCTCCATGGTCATGAGATCGCTCAAAACCTGGCAGGGGTGGTGGGTATCCGTCAGGCCGTTGATCACCGGAATGGCGGCGTGTTGCGCCAGCTCAACCACGGTCTCGTGGGCGAAGGTGCGGATGATCACGCCGTCCACGTAGCGGGAGAGCACCCTGGCCGTGTCGGCGATGGGCTCGCTGCGCGACATCTGCGTCTGGCCCGGGGCCAGATAGATGCTGGTCCCTCCCATCTGTGCAATCCCGGCCTCGAACGAGACCCGGGTGCGGGTGGAGGGCTTGTCAAAGATCATGGCCAGGATCTTGCCCTTGAGGGGGGCGGGGTTGTGCCCCTTGCCGTGCAGGGCTTTGAGCTCCCGGGCCCGGGCGATGAGGGCCTCGATTTCGCCCCGGTTCAGGTCCAGAATGGTTAACAGGTCTCGTTTCATGGGAATTCTTCTATTAGCGAGTTGCGATGATTAAGATCATTTGTCGGGGCTTGATTTATCAAGCCCTTCCGGGCCCCATAAATTCCGCCCAGAGAAGCTATTGCATAAACCCGTTTCGATAATAAATGTCATTCTGAGCGCAGCGAAGAATCTAGTCCTTTCGGTAATTAGACCCTTCGCTACGCTCAGGGTGACAGAAAAAATAGGTTTTGAAATAGCTTAGACATAAAAAAAGCCAAGCCCGGGTTAAAGTTGGCGCAAAGCCTCCGTCAGGATCATCAGGCCCCGGTTGATCTCATCCGCACTGACGATCAGGGGCGGCAAGAGCCGGATGACGTTGCCCTGGGTGCAGTTCACCAGGAGGCCCCGCTCCCGGCAGAAATTCACCACCGGGGCGCCTTCCACGGCCAATTCCAGGCCCCACATCAGCCCCAGCCCGCGGATTTCCTTGATGACCGAAAACTGCTCCTGGAGCAACTGCAAGCTGTTCCGGATATCGTGCCCTTTAGCCCGCACCCCCATGAGCAGGTCAGAGTCGCTCAAGAGGCCCAGGGCGGTTTTGGCCGCCGCGGCGATCACCGGCCCGGCGCCGAAGGTGCTGGCGTGGGTGCCGGGGACGAAGGCCCGGGCCACATCTTCCGTGGCCAGCAGCGCTCCCATGGGGAGACCGCCCGCCAGGGCCTTGGCCAGGGTCATGACGTCGGGGGTGATGCCGAAATGCTGGTGGGCGAACAACTCGCCGGTGCGTCCCAGCCCGGTCTGGATCTCGTCCAACACCAGGAGCAGGCCCTCGTCGTCGCACAACCGGCGCACGCCCTTAAGATAGTCCCCGTCCGGCAGGCAGACGCCCCCTTCTCCCTGGATAGGCTCCAGCAGCACGGCGCAGACGGTGTCGTCCACCGCCCTCGCCAGGGCCGCCAGGTCGTTGAAGGGCACAAAGATGAAGCCGGGGAGCAACGGGTCGAACCCCTGCCAGAACTTGGACTGGCCGGTGGCGGACAGCGCCCCCAGGGTGCGGCCATGGAAGGAGTTTTCCATGCAAATGATGCGGTGGCGGCCCTCTCCGAACTTCTCCCGGGAGTAGCGCCGGCAAAGCTTGATGGCCCCTTCGTTCACTTCGGCGCCGCTGTTGGCGAAAAAGACCCGGTCCGCAAAAGAGAGGCGCACCAGCTCCTCCGCCAACTCCACCATGGGAGTGGTGTAGTAGATGTTGGAGACGTGCACCAACCGGGTAAGCTGGGCGGCGGCGGCCCGGGCGACCTCGGGGTGGGCGTGGCCCAGGTTGCACACCGCCAGCCCGGCCACGAAATCGAGATACTCCCGGCCCGCATCGTCCCAGACCCGGCAGCCTTCGCCCCTGACCAGCACCAGGGGCTGCCGGCCGTAGGTGGTCATTACTACTTTATCTGCCCGTTCCATCCATTGGTTGCTCATTATTATTCTCTTGGCTCCCGTCATTTAGGGATCAGGGGTCAGGGGCCAGGGATCAGCAAACCCTATTTGCTTACTCTATCCCCCTAATCCTTGATTGTTTAAACCCAGTTCCATAAGTCGCGAATTAAAGCTGCTATTTTGTTCGCGCACATTTTATCTGTATTATAGATTGGATGGTAATTTTGGGTGATGTCGGGCAAAACATCCTTAATAAAAACTATTATTGGAGCTAATTCCCATTTTTCTTTTAAAAATTTATTAATATAATCTTTTGCATTTGCCGGCCTTAACGTAAGTAAAATATGATTGTATTCCCCTTCAATCATTTCTTCGATAAAATCATGAAAAGACATATTATCTTCTACTTCTTGCAATGACCTTATCTGGACAAAGAAATCTAAAATACCATTATTTTTTGTTTCAATTGGATATTCTCCCCTGTCATAAGCTCCTGTCAATGACCTTACTGCTCCAGACTTCCTCATTCCTGCATCGCCAATAATAATAAAAGCTTTGGTCATTGACTTTCCTCCTGACGTAACCCCTAACCCCTGATCCCTGACCCCTGGTCCCTGCTACTACCCCACAATCTCCGTACCCACGCCGGTGTCGGTGAAGATTTCCAGCAGCACGGCGTGCAGGGTCCGGCCGTCCAGGATATGGGCCTTGCCCACGCCGCCGGCCACGGCCTCCAGGCAGCAGTTGATCTTGGGGAGCATGCCGCCCTTGATGGTGCCGGCCTCCACCATGGCCAGGGCCGTCTCCTTATTTAGGGTGGAGACCAGGTGTTGGTTCTCGTCCAGGACCCCGGCGACGTCGGTGAGCAGGATCAGCTTAGCGGCGCCCATGGCCCGGGCCACCGCGCCGGCCACCAGGTCGGCGTTGATATTATAGGTTTCACCGGCCTCCCCCACCCCCACCGGGGCGATGACCGGGATGAAATGCTGCTCCTGCAGGGTCTGGATGAGCGCGGTGTTAACCCCGGTCACCTCCCCCACCAAGCCGATGTCGATGATCTCCGGGGGCTCGTCCTCCCGGGGGCGGTAGAACTGGAGCTGGCGGGCAGTGAGCAGGCGGCCGTCCTTGCCGCTCAGACCCACCGCGGCGCCGCCCGCGGCATTGATGAGGTTGACGATCTCCTTGTTGATCTTACCGGCCAGGACCATCTCCACCACGTCCATGGTGATTTCGTCGGTAACCCGCATGCCCTCCACGAACCGGGTGGGGATTCCCATCTGGGCCAGGACCTGGCCGATCTGGGGGCCGCCGCCGTGGACCACCACCGGGTGGATGCCCAGGTACTGCAGCAGGGTGATGTCCTGGGCGAAGGCGGCCTTGAGGTCCGGCTCCTTCTGGGCAGCGCCGCCGTACTTGATGACCAGAGTCTGGCCCTGGAAGCTCCGCATGTAAGGCAGGGCCTCTAATAGGACTTCGGCTTTTTTAATCCATTCCGGATTCATGGTTGAATCTCTCAGCTTTTAACCGTAGGGGCGGACCTGCGTGTCCACCCTAAGGGCCGACACCTAGGTCGGCCCCTACAAAATATATCTGCTCAAGTCCTCGTCTTCAATCAAACTTCCCAGACGCTCCCGGACGTAGCCGTCGGTAATGGTGATCTCCTGGGCCCCCAGTTCCGGGGCGGTGAAGGAGATTTCCTCCAGCAATTTCTCCATCACCGTATGCAGGCGCCGGGCGCCGATGTTTTCCGTGCGTTCGTTCACCCGGGTGGCCAGGGACGCCAGCTCCCGGATAGCCTCCGGGGTGAAGATGAGCCCGATGCCTTCCGTGTCCATAAGGGCCTGATACTGTTTGATCAGGGCGTTTTCGGGCTCCGTCAGGATGCGCTCGAATTCCGCCGGCCCCAGGGAGTGGAGCTCCACCCGGATGGGGAAGCGGCCCTGCATCTCCGGGATCAGGTCCGAGGGCCGGGAGAGGTGGAAGGCTCCGGAGGCGATGAACAGGATGTGGTCGGTGCGCACCATGCCGTACTTGGTGTTCACCGTGGTGCCCTCCACGATGGGCAGCAGGTCCCGCTGCACGCCTTCCCGGGAGACGTCGGGCCCCCGGGTGTGGTCCCGGCCCACGATCTTGTCGATTTCGTCCAGGAAGATGATGCCGTGCTGCTCCACCTTGCGCCGGGCCTCTTCCAGGACCTTGTCCATGTCGATGAGGCGGCTGGACTCTTCCTGGAGCAGGATTTCCCGGGCTTCGGAGACCTGGACCCGGCGCTGCTTGGTGCGGCTGGGAAAGATGTTACCCAGCATCTCCTTAAAGTTAAAGTCCATCTCCTCCATGCCGGTGTTGGAGAAGATCTCCACCACCGGGGTGACCCGCTGGCTCACTTCCAGCTCCACGAAGCGCTCTTCCAGCTTCCCGGCCCGCAGCATGGCCCGCAGCTTGTCCCGGGTGTGGTCGGCTTCAGCTTCCACGGAGCCCGGGGCTGCGGGGGGGCCGGTGCGGCCGGGCAGGAGCAGGTCCAACAGACGCTCCTCCACCCCTTCGATGGCCTTGGCCTGGACCTTTTCCCGCTCTTCGCTCTTGACCATGTTCACGGCCAGCTCCATCAGGTCGCGCACCATGGACTCCACGTCCCGGCCCACGTAGCCCACCTCGGTGAACTTGGAGGCCTCGATCTTGAGAAAGGGCGATTGGGCCAGCTTGGCCAGGCGCCGGGCGATTTCGGTTTTGCCCACCCCGGTGGGGCCGATCATGATGATGTTCTTGGGGGCGATTTCGTCCCGGAGGGCCTCGGGGACCTGCTGGCGCCGCCAGCGGTTGCGCAAGGCGATGGCCACCGACTTCTTGGCGTCCTCCTGCCCCACGATGTATTTGTCCAACTCCGAAACGATCTGCCGGGGGGTCAGGTGATCCCCGGAGACGGGGTGTAATCTGATTAATTCCATGTCTGGTTGATTCCTCGAATTATATGAAAATAGCTATCAGCGATCAGCTTTCAGCTTTCAGCAAATGCCCAAGACCGGGGAAGACGGCCAAATGCAGGGTGGGCATGGCCCACCATTAGGTAAGCGAATCGGCGGGCAGTCCCCGCTCTACATTTTTCTCAGTTCATGCATCCGAAACATCATCTGGCCAGTTCTGGGATAAAACTAAAGAAATTTGCTCCTGTGTGTAATAACCAGGATACCATTCTTGCTCAATTATTCCTTTACGTAATGCCTTATCAAAATGTCTTCTTGCGATTTCGTAACCAGGAATATAAAGACGCTTGATCATCTCTAATAATTGATTTGTTGGTATTTCTCCCTGAGCTATTTTACAAAGGAGGTACATTAATCCGTCAATTCCAAGAAAAGACTTAAGAGGTAAATCAGATACACCCCCCCCATCCTTGCTATGTTCTACTTGATCATTAAAATAACAATCTGGTCTAAAGTGTACAAGACGCAGGTCTCGTGCCGTATGTCGGCCTTCTTTATCTGTATATGTTACCCATTCAACCCACCCATCTTCCACTCTTTCAATTGGCTTTCCGCAAGTATCACAGAACCATTTATTATTTTTTAACATAAATGAACTCCTTTTCTTTTCAATATGTCACGTTACCATTCTATTATCTGGTTATAACTCCTCAATAACAATCTCATTATTGGTATACACACACAGCGACGCGGCGATCTCCATGGCCTCCCGGCAGATGTCGACGGCGGAAAGCTTGGTGCGGGCCAGGAGGGCCCGAGCCGCGGCCAGGGCATAGGGGCTGCCTGAGCCTATGGCCATGACCCCTTCGTCGGGCTCGATGACGTCGCCGGTGCCGGAGATGAGGTAGGCGCCGCCCGCGTCCACCGCCAGGAGCAGGGCCTCCAGGCGCCTAAGTATCCGGTCGGTGCGCCAGTCCTTGGCCAGCTCCACCACCGCCCGGGTGAGGTTGCCCTGGTGGGCTTCGAGTTTCGCCTCCAGGCGGTCGAACAGCGTCAAGGCATCGGCCGCGGACCCGGCAAACCCCACGATAATCTTGCCGTGGTAGAGCCGGCGGACCTTCCGGGCCCGCTGCTTCATCACCATGTCGCCCAGGCTCACCTGGCCGTCGCCGGCCACCGCCACTTTGTCGCCCCGGCGCACCATTAATATGGTAGTGCCGCGAAGTTCCTCAAACTTGTGCATCTGTAGTCTTCCTGTTCCCCTGCTGTGAACCAGCGGGGAGAAAAGGGTAAAAGGTAAAACCCTGCAGATTGATGGTCTTGCCCCCTTCCCCTTTTCCTTTTCCCCCATCATTTGCTTCTGGGATGCGCCTTGTCGTATTCCTCCATGATGTAGTCCAAATTAAGGTGCAAATAACGCTGGGTGCTGGAAATAGACGCATGCCCCAGCAGTTCCTGCACCGCCCGCAAATCCGCCTGGCCCTCCAGCAGGTGGGTGGCAAAGCTGTGGCGCAGGCCGTGGGGCGTCAAGTCCTGGGACAGCCCCGCCAGCCGGGCCCATTTGGCCACCACCCGAGCCACGGAGCGGGTGCTGAGCCGGCGGCCCCGGCAATTGAGAAAGAGGGCCACCTCCGCCCCCTGGCCGGTTTGGGCCAGAAGCTCCCGCCGCCTGTGAAGATAGGAGGTCAGGGCCTCCCGGGCCGGCTGCCCCAGGAAAGCCAAGCGCTCCTTGGCGCCTTTGCCCCAGACCCGGGCCACGCCTTGGGCCAGGTCCAGGTCCCCCAGGTTGAGCCCGGCCAGTTCGGCCAGGCGCAGGCCTCCGGCATAAAAGACTTCCAGCATGGCCCGGTCCCGGACCCCGCCAAAGGTGTTACCGCCCGGGGCCCCCAGCAGGTGGAAAGCTTCATCCACCGTCAGGAAATGGGGCAGGTTCTTTTCCACCCGGGGAAGGGGGGCCAACCGGGCCGGGTTGCTCTTGGCCAGTCCCTGACGCTGCAAATACTTAAAAAAGGTGCGCAGGGCCGAGAGCTTGCGGGCCACCGTGGTCTTACGCCGCCCCTTGAGGCCGAGGGCCAGAAAGGCCCGCAGGTCCTGATAATTAATGCCGGTAAGGTCGGCCGTTTCCCGGGTCTGGGAATGAAATTCCAGAAATTGGGCGATATCCAGGCGGTAGTTCCGGAGGGTGTGAGGCGACATCTGCCTTTCCACCCGCAGATATTGCAAAAAATCTTCCAGATGATCCCAGCCGCTCATAAAGGCCCCGGGGCGCCGCCAAAAGCCAATCATTCTCTAAAAATAATATTTTTATCATGGATTTACCCCGGTGACAAAAAAAATATGGGAAAAGGCCGCCAGGGGCGCATCTCTTCCCGGGTGGTCATTGGCAGGCGTGGTGCGGATGCAGGGGCGCACCCAGGGATTTGCCTAAAAGCGGGTGGACCCGCAGGTCCTGGGGGCCGCCCTACCTGAAAACTTTATGATGTAGGGGCGGGCCTCCGGGCCCGCCAATTTAACGGCAGTCTGCTAATAAAGACCGTCCGGCACCCTAGGCGTGGTTGCGCAGTTTTAACTCCAAAGGGTGGGGGTTAAGGTAGTATTGCTCCTTGAGGTAAGGTTGGTTGTACTGGCGCACATAGTGGTTGATGAGGGTAACGGGAACGACCAGGGGCACGTACTCCCGCCGGTAGGCATCGATGACCTCCAGGAGTTCCTGCTTCTCGTCGCCGGTCAGCTGCTTTTTGAAATACCCCAAAAGATGGTACAGCACGTTGGCGTTCTTTTTGGGCGTGGCCTTAAGGCGCAAGGCCGCCAGGAGCAGGGTCTGATAGCCGGCGTACAGTTCGTTAACCGGCGTCTCTCCGGCCCGGGCCACCAGTTGGCCCATTTCCCGGTAATGCCTGGGGCTGTGAGCCAGGATCAGGAGCTGGTGCCGGGTATGAAAGGCCACCAGGGCGCCGCTACCGGCATCTTGAGCCAGCAGCTCCCGCCAGCGCTGATAAGCAAAGAGGCGCTCAATGAAATTCTCCCGGAGTGCAGGATCGTGGAGCCGGCCCTCGTCCGCCACCGGGAGCAGGGGGAAGCGCTCCATGAAGATCCGGGCAAATAGCCCCACCCCTTTGGGGGCCGGTACCCCCTGATTATCGTAGACCTTGACTCGTTCCATGCCGCTGCTGGGAGACTTGCTCTTGAAGATAAAACCGCACAGGTCCTGGGCGGCCAGCTCCTCCACCCGTTTTTGGGCCCAACTGACCAGGCGCTCGGTGTGGTCAATCCCGGTGCGCACCGTCAGCAGCCGGGGCTGGGCCAGGTCCCCCACCAGGTGCATGGGCTCCCGGGGCACGGCGAGGCCGCTTTCCACTTCGGGGCACACCGGCACGAATTCCACGTACCGGCCCAGGGTGTCGGTAAGAAACCGGTCCCACCGGTGGCCCCCGTCATAGCGGACCTTTTCCCCCAACAGGCAGGAGCTGATCCCCAACTTGATTTCGGGCATAAATCTTTCTCCTGGCATTAATATACAACAGATTCGGGAGAATCGGCAGGAGCGGATTTACCCCCTGCCGGAGGCCCACAGAGACGCTGATCCAGGCGGTCGGGTCTTATCCCAGGACACCGTGAACCCGAGCGCCGGCGTGGCTATAAAATTGAGATCAAAATGGCTTTGATCCACCCGCCGGAAACAGGCTCTCCTAAAAAGGCCAAGTCCGGCAAACCCGCCAATGATAAGGGGATTGCCATTTGTGAAATTCTTCTCTTGACAATGCCGGCAAAAATGTGAAAAGTCGTTTAGCCGGCCTAGCCGGCGGCCAAGTGCTAACCATGGATCAGGATCATTCACCCGCCAACCACCGGGAGCCCCTGCTGGCTGCCTGGATAAAATGGACCATGGACTTCTGGGAAGCCATGACCCACATGGGTCCCGGCCCCCAGGAACCGATGGGCGAGACCGAGGATTTCTGGCAGTCCGCCCTGAAGATGTGGCAGGCCTTTTTTTCCCTCCTCAGCGAGCCGGAAACCGTGGCCGCGGTCTTCCGAGGTATCAATCCCCCCTCGGAAACCATCCTGAAGATGGCCCAAGCAGGCTGGACGGGCTACTTCCATCTGCATCAGCAGTGGCTGGAAGGCAGGGCCAGCCAGGAGGAGTCCTCCGTAGCTTACGGCTTCGAGAATCTGGACCAGGACATCTTTAAGATCTGCTCCGAAGTCTACGAGAAGGACTTCCTGCAGTTGCTGAATCTGCCCCAGGCGGGCCTGACCCGCCTCTCCCAGGAGCGCACCAACCGGGCCCGGGACCGCTTCGGCCAGTTTCAGGCGGCCATGGCCGAATTCGTCTATCTGCTTTACCTTCCCATGAAGAAATCTCTCCGGGAGATTAAACCCCAGGAGACCGGCGAGCAGCCCGAAGAGTTCAAGGACTATTATCGGAGATGGCTGAAGGTCCTGGAAGGGCACTATATGACGCTGTTCAAGTCGCCGGAGTACACCCGGACTTTGAGCCACACCCTGGATGCCCTGGAAGATTTCACCCTGGCCAAGCAGGAGTTGCTGGCCGATTCGCTGGAGGGCCTGCCCATTCCCTCCCAAAAGGATATGGATGAGCTTTATCGGGAAGTTTACCTGCTGAAGAAACAGGTCAAAGACCTGTCGAAGCAACTGGCCAAACTGGCCCCGGCCCCCGATTCCCCCGAGGAGCTTTGATGGACCGGTCCAAAATTCCGGTGGACCTGATCAGGGCCATGCTGGCGGCGGATGCGGCCAAGGCCGCCCATCGCCTGGAGAAAGCCAGGGACGTGCTCCTGGGCCCCCTGGACACCGAGATCGCCGCCACCCCTTATGAATTGGTTTACCAGGAAGACCGGATCAGCCTGAAGCATTACCGGCCCGAAACGGCGCGGCTGAAAACCCCGCTGCTCCTGATGCACGCCCTGTTCAACCGGGAAACCCTGCTGGACCTCCAGCCGGACCGTAGCGTGGTGCGGGGCCTGCTCAAGGAAGGGGTGGAGGTCTATCTGGTGGACTGGGGCTCCCCCACCCGCAAGGACCGGTTTCTGACCCTGGACGACCATATCAACGGTTACCTGGACAACCTGGTGGAATTTATCTGCCGGCGGCACCGCCTCCGCCGGGTCAACCTCATGGGGGTTTGCATGGGGGGGACCTTCGGGGTCATCTATGCGGCCCTTCACCCGGAAAGGGTCAGGAACCTGATTACCACCGTGGCCCCCACCCATTTTGACACCGACAAGGGCCTCCTCAATATCTGGATGAAGGAAATCGACGGGGACCGTCTGGTGGACACCTTCGGCAACCTTCCCGGCAACCTCCTGAACATCGCCTTTCTCCTCCTTAACCCGGCCCGGCTCCTTTTCGATAAGTACGTGGGCTTCCTGGAGAACATGGACAACAAGGAGTTTGTGGAGAACTTCATCCGCATGGAGAAGTGGATCTTCGACAGCCCCGATGTCCCCGGAGAGACGCTGCGCCAGCTGGTCAAAGACCTGTACCAGCAAAACCTGCTCATTAAGGGGGAGATGGAGCTGGGCGGCCGCCGGGTGGACTTAGGGAAGGTCGCCATGCCGCTCCTTAACATTTACGGGCGTTACGATCACCTGGTGCCGCCGGAGGCCTGTGAGCTCCTGACCCGCAAGGTGGGGAGCCTGGATACGGAGGACATCTGCCTGGATACGGGCCACGTGGGCCTCTATGTCAGTTCCAGGTTCCAGAAGGAGCTGGTTCCCATGATCGCCTCCTGGCTCTTGGAAAGAGACGGTTGAGGGGGGGTTTCGAGTTTCGAGTTTTTAGTTTTTAGTTTCTAGTTTCTAGTTTCTAGTTAAATAATGAGAGCAAAGTCTAATTCTTATCTAGACCTGGAGGCTTGGAAAAAGGCCGTAACTTTAGCAAAAACTATTTATGAGATTACTGCCACTTTTCCTACCAAAGAACGTTACGGATTAAGCTCCCAAGTACAAAGGAGTGCAGTTTCTATTGCGGCAAATATCGCCGAAGGCCAGGCCCGTAATTCACCTAAGGAATTTAAATATTTTCTTTCCATAAGCCTCGGTTCCCTGGCTGAATTAGAAACATTATTAGCCATAGCTTTTGAAGTAAAATATATCTCTGAATCAGCTCTTAACGAAGTAAACCAATTGACAGATGAAATTACTCGAATGATCAAGGGGATCGTTAAGCACCTCTCCAGGGAAAAACAGACTTCAATGCCTTAGAACTATAAGAAAACTTAGACTGAAAAATGAAAACTCGAAACTCAAAACTCAAAACCCCAAGGAAATACCCGATGTCTCGCAAACCGGATTATTGCAAAACCATGTGCAACCTCGCCAGAGCCTTCGGCACGGCCCGAAACCGCAATGAACTGCTGGACCTGATCCTCCAAAGCGCCGTTGATACCCTCCAGGGCAAGGCCGCCTGCCTCTACCTGGTCGAACCGGGCAAAGAAGAACTGGTGCCGCTGGCCCAGAAAGGGTTGTCGGAAAGCTACTTTTTTTCCCGGAAGTCCAGGTTGGCCCGAAAGATCGTGCCCCTGGTACTGGAAGCAGGCTTCTTCCAGAGCAAGGACGCCGCGGCCGACCCCCAGTTGGAATTCCCCGAAGCTAAAAAAGCCGAAGGTATTGCCGCCATCCTGGCGGTGCCCGTTATGGTGAAGGGCAAAAACATCGGGGTCTTTTGCCTGTTCACCAGTGCTCCCCGGGAGTTTTACAAAGAGGAACGGGAGTTCCTGGTTTTCCTGGCGCAGCAGGCCGGGGGGGTCCTGGAGCACGCCCGCCTCATCGACCAGCTACGCAGCGAAACCAGGCTCCTCTTCGATCTGGCCGTGAACCTCAGCGGCACCCTGGATGTGAAGGAGATCCTGCGGGCCATGTCCACCGACATCGCGGTGGCCCTCGGGGTGAAGGGGGCCTCCATCCGCCTGTTGGATGAAAGCAAGCAGACCCTGGAGCTGGTGGCCTCTTACGGCTTGAGCGAGAAGTACCTGCAGAAGGGCCCGGTGTCCGCCAAAAAGAGCATCGCCCAGGCCCTTAACGGCCAGCAACCGGTGATCATCGAGGATGCGGCCACGGACAAACGGGTGCAGTACCGGAAGATGAATCGGGAGGAGGGCATCGTCACCATCTTATCGGTGCCCATCAAGACCAAGGAGAAGGTTATCGGGGTGCTGCGGCTCTATAGCGGGGTGAAAAGGAACTTTACCCAGGACGAGATCATGCTGGTCACCGCCCTGGCCTACCTGGGGGGCCTGGCCATCCAAAACGCCTCCCTGTACCTCATGTGCCAGACGGACATCAAGGACCTGAAAGACGAGTTATGGAGCCACCGCTCCTGGTTTTAGAATTTTGGGGGCCGCCTCCAGGTAAAATATAATTTTCGTTTCAAAGCAACTGGCTATCAGCTTCCAGCGCCCCCGGACGCGGGCCGGGACGACTCCAGCCTGGCCAACCGCGCATCGATCTTGGATAGAGAATCGGCCAAGGCCCCGTCCCGGGGCTGGGAATTAAAAGCCGGGTGATTCACCCACCAGTCCATCCCTAACTCCCTGGCTTTGTCCACCGAGCAGATCACCAGGCGAATCTGCAGGGTTAAGAGCTCCACCTCCACCAGGCTCACTTTGATATCCCCGGCGATGACGATCCCCTTGTCCAGGAGCCTCTCCAGGAGATCAGCCAGGTTGGTGCTCTCCAGCGAGTGCTGGGCGGCCCGTTGATTAGCCATTTTGGGTTCTCCTTACCTGAGCTTTCCCAGGGGACCGAGATCGAGGTTCAGGTCCTCGTCCTGCAGGCCGAATTCCTTCTGGAGCCGTTGGATCTCCCGGGCCTGCTTCATCAAGGTCAAGCCCAGCCGTTCCATTTCCGCCTCCGTGAGATTACCGGCTTCGATACGCCGGATTCCCTGGCGCTCCAAAAGTTCGTGGAGCAGCTTCACCAGGGTCAGGACCAGTTGAGCCAGACCGTTTTTCCCCTGGCCTTCCTCCAGGTTGACCCGGCCCCGGGGCCGGGTCCCGGCGGCGGGCAATTTCTGGGAGTCCTGCATTATCCGGGCGAAATCGCTCAGGGACCCGGACTCCACTTCGGCCCGGGGCAGCTTCACCGCCTGCCTCCCAGGGAGGGTCCCGCCTCCAGGGGAACCCCCGGCTCCCGGGCAGTTTCCAGGGAAGTGAGAATAAGATGGAGCCCCAGGTAGATGAGGTCGATGTCGGCCACGGAAATCATCACCTCTCCCACCACCACCGCACCTTTATTGAGGACCCGGTCCAGGGCCTCACACAAAGAGACCCGTTCCAGGTCATCCATGGAAGGGTCGGACATGGGCTCTCCCGTAAGGGGCAGGCAAAGCCGCCAATTTCCGGCCCAGGCCGGCGCCCCTGACCCGGGACGAGTACAGGTTGCGCCCCAGCTCGGCCAGACTCTCCACTCCCCTGGGGTCTTCCTGACGATAGACCACGCTCAGGTGGCAGTCCTTAAACTTCCTTTGGAACCTATCCCTGACCCGGGCTTCTCTCCGGCTCAAGGCGGCACAAAGGGGACAGTTCCTGGCTGGGGTGGCCAGGTTGAGAAACAGGACCGGTACCCGCATCCCCAACCGCTGGCACGCCGCCACCAGGTCCTCCGTCTCTTTAAAGGCCATCTCCGTGAGCCCCGCCACTCCGTACACCGCCGTCCGGGCCGGGTCGCGCCACAGGCGCCTTAAAAGTTTCAGGCCCCGGGAAATCCGCACCAGGCTTTGGGAGAACTCCGGCAGCCGGAAGGCCAGGTGGTACTTCAAGAGCAGGCCGAATAAGCCCTTGAGCCACTGGTCCATGACTTCCGGCAACTCCAGGAGGCGGAGCAGATGGCCGGTGGGGGCCGAATCCAGGATGAGAAGTCGGAAGCGGCCCTGTTCCAGAAAGTCCAGGGTGCGGATCAGGGCCATGATCTCGTCCAAGCCCGGAGGCGAGAGTTCCAGAATCTGCTCCGTGGCCTGGCGCTCAAAGGGCAGATCCAGGTGCCCGCAGACCGATTCCCAAAACCGCGCCAAACCCTGTCGCAGCTCTTTCTTGAGTGAGGTGAATTCCCGGGCCGCGTCGATTTCCAGGGCCATGAGTCCGGGCCGGACCCTGGCGGGTTCCGGGCCCAGGGGCATCTGCAAGCAGTCCGACAGGGAGTGGGCCGGGTCGGTGGAGACCAGCAAAATCTCCTGGCCCGGCCGGTCTTGGGCCAGGCGTACTGCGGTGGCGCAAGCCAGGGTGGTCTTTCCCACTCCGCCCTTGCCGGCAAAAATCAAGAAGTTGCTCTCCGGCGAGGGCGGGGGCGGGGCCGCCTCCACCCGGGGGGGAGGTCGGCAACCCCGGGGGGCGCGGCGGTGACGGCAGCACCGATTTTTGCCGCGCCCTCCCAGAAGCTCTCCAGGGGTTTGCCCCGCACTTCCTGCCGGCTAAGGGGCACGGTCCACAGCTTAAGCCCGGCAAAGGCGCGGTTATGGGCCAGACCCGCAATAATCTCCCCTTGACGCCGGCGCTCCCCGGCGCAAACCGGGCAGGTGCTTTCCGGATAAAGCCGGTTGATCACCATCTCGGTAACCGGCACCTGGAGCCGCTTCAGCTCCTTGAGGAGGGTGGCGGTCTCCCGGACCACCATCTCTTCGGCCAGCATCACCGGCACAAAGCGGCAGCGGCCGGGGTCTTGAAGGAGAGCTTTAAAGCGCCCCAGCGCCGCGGTCCAGTCCGCCAGAAAGCCATCCAATTCGTCGGCCTGAAAGGTGCCGTTGAACCGTTTTTTCATGAAGCGGTGCTTGGCCAGCAAGGCGTCCAGGGCCCCCAGCCAGTGCCCCAGCAGCTCCGGCATGGCCAGCAGCCGCAGGGTATGGCCGGTGGGGGCGGTGTCCACCACCAGGGTGTCGTATTCCCGGGCCTCCACCGTCCGGGCGATCATCAGCAGCGCCATGAGTTCGTCCAGACCCGGCAGGGAGAGGTTAAGCAGGCGGCCCAGGTCGGATTCGTCCAGGAGGGTGCCCCGCAGGGCGATATCCCGGATTTTCTGGCGATGCTCCGCCTGGAAGGCCGCGAGCTGGCTGCGGGCGTCCGGCTCCCGGATGGCCAGGTTGGCAGGCGGCCTCAGGCCGGCGAGGCAGTCCTTAACGGAGTGGGCCGGGTCGGTGGAGACCAGCAGAAATGAGGCCTGGGGAGAGGTGCGGGCCAGCTGCAAGGCGGCGGCGGTGGCGCAGGTGGTTTTTCCCACCCCGCCTTTGCCGCTGAAGAACAGCAGCTTAAGGCCATGATCCTCCAGAAAAACGGGCATGTGGTCCCTATAAGAGAAGCTAACAGCAGTCAGCTTGCAGCCAAGCAATTGATGGCGCAGGCGGCCAACACGTAGGGTGGGCACCACCCACCACTACTCTTTTCACGCACAGCCGAAGGTGGCGGTACCACATCTTCATCTTTTCGTGGCGACCGCCAGGCCTTGGACTGTTCTCCCAGATTGACAAGTGGTCAATTATCGGAGTTTTCCAATAGACGGCTAATTTCCGCCAACCCCCTGCCTTAGGCGGACTCCTGGACTCGGTCCAGGCGGTCCAGCAAGACCTTCTCCCGGGCGTCGAACTCGGCCTCGGTGATCCTGCCGGTTTCCAGCTCCATGTAGAGCTCGCTCAGTTGCGCGGTGATGGCATCCGAAGCGCCGGCCAGTTCCTCCTGGGCCGCGTGGTGCACTTCTTTAAAGAGCCAGAAAAGGCCCCGGATGGGAGAGGTCAGGAGGTCGTCGATGATCAGCATCTAATTCCCCTTATCGGTCGGGCGGCTCATAACTTGAGGTCTAATTCCACGAAGTTGTGGGGGGCCCAGGGGCCATTGTAATCAAAGGAAAAATTGTTGTCGAAGAGCCGGGCCGCGGCGAAGACGTCGGCCTCAAAGGCCGTTTCATTCCGGCGGTCCACCAGGCAGGCCAGGTTCATGACTTCCGCCTCCACCCGGCACTTGTTGCGCTTGATCTCCGCGCAAGAGTGGGCCAGGGCTTCTTCCACCTGGGTGAGGTAACGTTCCCGGTCTTCTTGCAAGAGGCGATCGAAGAGGCGCCCCAGTTCCACCCGGTCTTCTTGGGAAGGGTTCCCCTGGGGACCCAGGAGCCGGTCCCGGGCGGCCCGCAACTCCCCATGGGTGTTGACGAAGTATTCAAAGATATTGGGGACGTCCCAGGAAACCCGCAACCCCATTTCCATTTTCCAGGCCACCCGCTCCAGTTGCTGGAGAAAAGCTGCCTGGTTGCGGGACAGGATCCTTTTGACGGCCTTGGTCCCATTGGCGATGATGCCGAAGGCCATGGGCAGCAGGGCCGGCACCGCGGTCATCAGGACCCGCAGGACCCCTTGCTGGGCCGCCAGGTGGCGGCGCTCGGGACGGACCCGGTCATCCGGAACGTCACTGACCACCGCGGCCGTCTTCCCGTTGGAGATGGTGTACACCAGGCCCCCGTAAAGGCCGGAAAGATCAAAGGTTCTCTCCAGGGGGCCGGGCACTACGGCGTAGAGATATCTGCCATTCTGAGCCTGTGCTGCCATTCAATCACCCGCATCTGGTCTGTTAGGAGAAACGGCGCCGCCAACCGGCGGCAACTCTTACCGCCAGGGAGGCCAGCGGCGGCAAGGTGATATTTCTTGCCCAGCCGCCCCTCCATGGTTCCCTTGGCCCCGGGAGGCCTTGATCCTGGCCGGCTAACCCGCGGGCACTGCCGCCATTCTCCGGGGCCGGGACAGGCGGGCCGGGGTGCTGACAATCTTGATCTTCTTCAACTTGGCCTGGTCGGTTTTGATCTCCAGCACCGCCCCGCAGGGAAAGCACTTGATCTGACCCTCGAAGTCGTCGTAGGCGTCATCCAGATCCACCTTGTGTCCGCAGGAAAGGCAGTTAATTCTCATAGTTTTTCTCCTTCTGAGCCGCTGGGTCGCGTGCCGCCACCCCTTTCACCAAATTTTAAGCGCCAAATCCTCCCCTCCCCTGGCGGAAGGGAATCATGATAAAATTGCCAGAGACTCCCCCCACCCCGACTCCCCCTTCTCCAGGAGGAGGAAAAAAGGCCGGTTACCTCTGGGCGGAACCCAACCCTAGACGATGCCCTGTCCCTTACAGGAGTTGCAATAAAAGATTCCGTCCGCCCCGGTTCCCCGGCAGCGGGGACAGATCCGGGCCTCGGGACGCACTGCGGCCACCCCCCGGCCGCGGCAGCTCAGACAGATCAAGTCCCCATTGGTCCTGCCGGTGCCGCCGCACGGCAGGCAGGTAACTATGGGCGGCGCCGTCTCGATTTCGCCGGCGCCCCCGCAGACGGGGCAGCGGACCGCATCGCCGTACTTGGGATCTTCGCCGGTGCCGGCGCAGTAGGCGCAGGGCACCAGGGCCTCAAAGCGCAACCGCCCCGGGCCCCCTAACCCGGGGCTAAACCGGCCCAGGACCTTCAGGGCATAACCCATGGGGCACCTTCTCTCAACCGACGGCAGGCTCTGAGATGCGCTCCCCAACCCCGGGCCAGCCAGCGGCGCCGCCCTTCCCGGCGAGCCAGGGCCGCCTCCTCCAGGTAGAGCCGCATCCATTCAGCTGACGCCCGGGAGAGCCCGGTGGAAGTCGGGCAGGCCCGAAAGCTCCTGAGGAACCTGCCGGTCCTGAGATGGCTGGAACTTTTGAGATGGAGCATAACCGTCTCCTCGTGTCAATACCTGATCTTGAAGCTGCCCGGGCTGGGGCGCCTCCCCGGGCGGGGCTGGGAATAAGCGCGGCCTGCCTCCCCCAAGGCCTGGAGCAGGGCCGCCTTTTCCGCTTCGATCTCCTCAAGGCGCGCCGCGATGGAGCGTATCCGCTGGGAGGCGCTCTCACTTTCCCGGCCGCGCCGGGCCTTTTCCAGCTCGATGTGGCTGATGCGCAGATAAGCCATGTAGGGAATGGTGGCTTTTTCCACCCGGCCCGAGAGGGTGCGGATGTCCTGGAGACCTCTTCTGGGGATGGCCATGACTTTCCTCCTTTCCGGGGCGGCGCGGTCAGCCTTGAGGCCGGCTTAAGACCGCGGCGATTACTTCGTCCACCTTTTCCCCCATGAGGGACTGCCCCGCCCGGGAGACCTTGGCGGTGTCGGTGTTGAGCACGTCCCGGCAAGCCCACCGGAAGACGGGGTCGTCGGGCCGGGCCCTGCCTCCCCGGTGCATCAGGATCTTGGCAATGGCGATGCAGGCCCGCACTGTGGGGCGGTGGTTGTTGACCCCGACCCCCCGGAGTTCCCGCACCACATCCACGATGGTTTCGGCGTCGGCCCGGTGGATGCCGGATCTGGCCATGGCGATCCGGATCTCGGTTTCCCGGTCGAAATGGCCCAGGCTCACGGTGATGAGCCGGTCCAGGAGGGCATCCTGGGTCTTGTGCACCCCGGCGTATTCCTCGGGGTTGGACGTGAAGATGGCCCGGAACTGCGGGTGCACTTCCAGGTAGCCCTCGCCGTTGCGGTTCATCTTGGGAAGGTTGAGAATCCCTTCCTCCAGGATGCTGAGCAGGGCGTTGTTGGCTTCGGGGCGGGACCGGGTGAACTCATCGTAAATCAGGATATAGCCCTCTTTGCAGGCCGTGGTGAGACGGTTGTCCATCCACAGCACGTTCATGGACTCTTCGGTCTTCAGGACCGAGTGGATGAAATTGTCGATGAGTTTCTGTTTGCGGTAGCCCGCGTGCCGGCCCACCAGGTCGGAGCTGCCGAACTCGTCGTCACCGTGGATCAGGGTAACGGGCCTGCCTAACTGGGCCGCCACGTGAAAGGCCAGGGTTGTCTTGCCAGTCCCCGCGGGGCCGGCAAAGTGAACGGGGTAGCCCACCTCCAAATACGCCAGGGCCCGCTCGGTGAGATCCTGGACATACGAGGTGTAAACAAATTCCGGGCTGGCCTCAGGAAGAATGTTGGCGTCGCCGCCCCGGACTTCGGCCGTGGCTGCGGCCCCACTCCTCAAATCCTCACCACCCATGTATCGGCTCCTGTAAGCAAATTTTTGCTGGAGTACGGCGCGTTAAGCCCCGGGCTCCCCCAGACTGTAGGAGGACTCCGGGTCCCTCCGGGGCTTCCCCGGTCTTGGCCCTGCCCATCTCTAAGAACGGCAAGTTGACCGGTTATCTTTAATAGTTTTCCAAAAGCCAGGGGGAGAACCGGCAAACCGGCTCCTGGGGCCCGGCAGTTGCCTGCGGCCCCGGGGAGGCCCCGGGAGGCCGCCGGCCCCGCCCCCGGCTCCAACCTAGGTTGCCGATTTTACGGTCATCCTGAACGAACCATCAGGACCCGAGGGACACAACTAAAGATGAAAATGAAAATGTAGCGCCGGCGCCTCGGCGCAGAACCGCCAAGGGCGGTAGTTCTACATTTCATTGTGCCCCCCGCAGCTTGCCGGTATTCGGACCAGATCCCCCCGGCTCAGGCCTTCTTCTTGGGCTGGGGGCGACTCCCGGGCCGCTTGCTTCCCGGCCGGGCCCCACCTGGGGCGCCTCCTTTTTTGGCCGGCGGGCGCTTTATGGCCTCCCGGGCCGGGGGGGAGCCTTGCCGGACTTGGGTACCGGCGGGCTTGCCGGCCCCTAGGGATGGAGGCTCGGCCTCGACCTGCGGTTTTGCACTCTTTGGCGCCCGGGGTTTCGCCGGCGCCACCCCGGACCAGGCCCGGCGGGCGCCTTCAAGGTCCAGGAGGTTGTCGTGGCGCAAGCCGGCCACCGCCACCTTCAGGTCCAACACCGCCCTGGCCCGCTCTTCCCTGGTCTCCCGGGACATCCGGCCGCGGCTCTCCCGGAAGGAGGCCTTCAACCGGGCCACGTTTTCCACCAGGTCCTGGACGAAGGCCCGCCGCAGATGGCGCATGGTCACAATTTCGCCGCACAACCGGGCCATGTCATCGCTTAAGGAACCCATGTTGATCTCCTCTCCTTGCCTCAGGGCCCCTGGGCGCCTGCCTTGGCGGGCCGGCGCCCCCGGAGTCCGCCCTGGAAGGGAGAGGCCGGGCCCCTCCCGCCAGGGGCATTATTGCCGCGGATTTCAGGCAGGAGCCGCCGCGCTGGCCGTCAGGCCGATGGCTTCGGCATATTTCAGATAGGTTTCCACCGAGGCGATGACCACCCGGGCTTCAATGGACAGGAGTTCGATGCCCACCAGCGCCACTTTGACCCAGGCGTCGATGACGATGCCCTTATCCAGGATGCGATCCACTACTTCCGCCAGGCTGGAGGAGTCGGTGGATTTCTGTACTTTAGCCATGTTTGATCTCCTTGGTTAGATTGGTAGCTGTGGTTTTAAGAGCGCCTGCGGCCTAGCGGCCGCACCAGGCCCGGCGGGCCCCTTCCAGGTCCGCGGCAAAGGCTTGCCGCAGGCCGGCCACGGTCTTCTTCAGGTCGGCAAAAGCCGTCCGCCGCTCGGCCTTGGCCCGACGGGCCATGTCCCGATGGTGCCGGCGGAAGGACGACTTCAGGGTGGCCACTTCGTGGCACAGGTCCTTGACGAAGGACTGCCGCGCCCCCCTGAGTGTCACGATCTCTGAGCACAACCGAGTCATATCGTCGGTTAAATGACCCATGTAGTTTCTCCTTCTTCTCCGTCGTGGGTTATTCCGGGCGAGCCCCCGACTCCCGGCTTTGGCCGGGGCCGGGGACCAACCTCCCGGGAGGGGTCGCCTCCCGGGATGGGGGTCCTTACGCCGGAGCGGCCGCGCTGGCGGTGAGGCCGATGGCCTCGGCGTACTTCAGGTAGGTCTCCACCGAGGCGATGACCACCCGGGCTTCAATGGACAGGAGCTCGATGCCCACCAACGCCACCTTGACCCAGGCGTCAATGACGATGCCTTTATCCAGGATGCGATCCACTACTTCCGCCAGGCTGGAGGAATCCGTGGATTTCTGTACTTTAGCCATGTTGAACCTCCTTGGTTATTCGGTTATTTTGCGAGAATCAGGCATGCCTGACGTACTGAGGTCCAAGAAGCGTGCCAAAGATATAAGTAGCAACTACATTATATAAGTAACTATAATGATTACCTCTTTGAAAAAGATCATAGCCGGCTCCGGATCAATCGATGAAATTGATCTATGGAACGAATTACCTAGTAGAGAACTCATTCCTTAACTTTCGGTGGCTTTTAAGATCTCTTCCTGCTGAAAAGGCTTGCTGATAAAATATTTGATCAATCCCTGGGACAACGCTTGTTGGATGGCAACATCGTCGCGGTAAAAGTAACCGGAGACCATGACAATGGCCATGTCCGGATCGAGATGCCGCATTTGTCCGGCTAATTCCAGTCCATCCACGTCCGGCAACTTGGCGTCCACAAAAGCCAGGGGGAAACGATACCGTTTCATTAAATCAAGTGCCTTAGTACCGTTTAGAGCTTTCTTAATGTTGTAGCCATTTTTATTTAAAATATGTTCCAGCGCCCAACACAGGTCGGGTTCGTCGTCCACCACCAGGAGCAGTCCCGTGCCAGCCAACCCGGGCTCCCCGGACTCACAGAATGGGCAGGCGCACCGTGAAGGTGGCCCCTGCGCCCCGGCTGCTGTCGACTTCGATGGCGCCCAGGTGCTGCTTGACGATGGAGTAGCAGATGGAGAGGCCCAATCCCGAACCCTGGCCCACCGGGGCCGTGGTGTAAAAGGGGTCGAAGATTTTGTCCAGGTCCTGGGGGGAGATGCCCTGGCCGGTGTCGGCGATGCGGACCCAGGCTTCGTTTTCGCCATAACCCAGGTCGGTAGTTAACACCCCGCCGTCGGGCATCGCCTTCAGGGCGTTCAGGAACAGGTTCAGGAAGGCCTGCTGCAACAGGGCCTCGATGCCGTTGATCCAGACGGACCCGTCGGGCAGATGGGTGACCAACTCGATCTTTTGCACCCGGGCCTGGGTGGTGACCAGGGACAGGGTCTCTTTGAGGATGGCGGCCAGGTCCGTCTGCCTGAGCTCCGTCTCCACCGAGGGCCGGGCAAAGCGGAGCAGGTTCTCGATGATCATGCAAGCCCGTCTGATGCCGGAGTGGATCTTGCGAGCGCATTCCTGCTGCATTTCCGGATCAGTCTGGTCTTCCAGGAGGAACTGGGCCGCGGAGGAGCATACGGCCAGGGGATTGCGCACCTCGTGGGCGATGCCTCCGGCCATCACCCCCAGAGCCGCCAGCTTCTGGGACTGCAGCAGATGCGCCTCCAACTTGCGGCGCTCGGTGAGGTCCCGGCCCACGGCCACCACTCCCACGATCTTGGACCGGTTGTCGATGAGGGGGGAACAGACCCAGGAGACCTGGAAGCGGCCGCCGTCCCGGGCCAACAGGTCCCACTCCCCCATCTGCGAATCCTGGCCGGTTTTCAGACCCGCAAAGACCCGGTCCATTTCACCCCGCTGCTCCGGAGCGCAAAAGTCGCTCAAGGCCCGGTCTCTGACTTCGTTGAAGCTAAAGCCCGAGAGGTTTTCCGCCGCGGTGTTCCAGGTCAGGATCTTGCCGTCGTTGTCCAAGGAAAGCACCAGGTCCCGGGCGCTTTCCACCACGCTGGCCAGGTGGCGCTCCACCCGCCGCACTTCTTCGCTCAGACGGACCTGCTCGGTGACGTCCTCCATCAGGAGCAGGGCCTGCTCCACCACGCCGTTCCAAGAGAAGGGCAGGATGCTGTAATAATAGATCCTGAGGGGAATCCCCGGGGCCCGGTAAGTCATGCGCCCTCCCCGGGTGGGTAGGTTTTTCTCAAAAGCCTGGCGCAGGGGACCGGTAAGGTTGACATGGTCCAAAATGATGGCCGGAAAGACCTCGTCCAGGCGCTGGCCGATGGTATCCGGCTGGGAGCGCCGCATCTTCTCCAGGAAATTCCGGTTGACCGAGGCGATCCTCAGGTCCCGGTTGATGAGCAGGACCGAGGAGGGAATGGCCTCCAGCAGCATCTCATAGAGTTTCCGGTAGCGTTGGGGTACTTCCCCGGGGGCGGACCCGGCTTCCGGCACTGGCGACAAGGGCATGGGGACCTCGGCTTGGAAAATGGTTTTTTGCGGGAGGGGGCCAGGGGAGGTAGCCCCGGCGTCTCGCCTGTTAGAACCCTGAATCCTCCCTCAAACTCCCTCCCCCATCCCTTATGGGGGTTAACTAAGGATGCGCCCTGGGCCCCCCTGCTTGCAGACGGCGCGGGCGCGGCGGCCTGCCCTACCAACCGGTATAAGAAGGTCTTGCCATAATCCCGTTTAGCGGGTTCTCTGCTTCGTCCACCGCGAAGTTATAGGGCGGCCAGGGGCCGCTCAGCAGCAGCCGGGCCTCGGTCTGGCGGCTGAAGCGGCGAAAGGACTGGCGGAACTCTGCCACCCGTATCCTCGGCACCAGGAAATATACCGAGAGCAAGGGCAGCCGGGGAAACGGGCCTTCGGTTTTGACCTTGGTAAAGAGCCCGGCAAAATTGGCCGTCACTTCCTGGCACCGGTGGCGCTGCTCTCGGCTCCACTCTTCCTGGCGGTCATAATGAGCTTGGCGGGCCTGGAGATACGCCAGCCCGGTGGGAGACGAGGCGCCGTCCTTAAGGCTCTCGAGATCCCCTGCGGCCAGGGCTTGGCTTGGCTCTTCCGGCACCAGCAGGCGTAGGCCCATCTCCACGCACCCGTCCAACTCCTGAAAAAGTGCCTCATAGTGGGGACCGCGGTCCCGGAGCAGGCCGGCGACCTGGGCCTCATCGGCCAGGCGGCAGCCATAGCGCAGGGGGATCACGGTGCGGGAGCGGTTAAAGAAGGCTACCACCCGGGAATGGGCCCGGATCCCGGAGAGGTCGGAGAGAGTCTCCTGGCCGGCCCGGGAGACGGGGGAGACGGCGACACTCAAGTTTGCATGGGAAACCAGGTAAACTCGCTCCCCGCCCACGCCCGGCGGCATTTCCGGCTCCGGCGACTCCACCCGGCGCCTGACGCAATAGAGGTGGCAGCTCATGGGTCCGCCTCCACCGTGAGGGAGGGAGAGAAGCTATAGGGCGGCCAGGGGCCGGTGCACTTAAAGACCAGCCCCCAAGGGCCGTGGCGGCGGTTGGCCGCGTCAATCCTAGCTTTGAATCCCGCCGCGGCGGGTTTGGGAACCATAAAGGCCCAATTCAAGATCATTTCCAGGCCGCTGCCGTTGCCATTCCGGTCCGCCAGCCGCCGCTGGCGCTGGTGCAGGGCATAGTCCTGCAGCTCCCCGGCCAGTTCCTGGCCGACTTCCCGGAGCCGGCGGTAAAGCTCCTGCTCGGCCTGGCCCCGGAGGCGCTGTTCCTCCAGGTAGCGCCGCCCCGGGGGGAGAGGGTCCAGGCGATCCGCCTCCCGGGCCAACAGTTCGGCCAGGTGAGCTTCCAGGGCCCGGGGCCGGTCCAGCAGGCCTTTAACCGCCCACTCCTCCTGGTCCGTCACCTGATCCAGGAACTCCAACACCGTATGCTGATGGGCCCGTAAGACCTGGTCCAGCCGTTCCCGGGAGGAAAACAGGGTGCCGAAGCGGGCGGGCAACACCGGGGAGTGGCGCATCACCGTCTCCACCACCTCCTGATGGCGGCAGGCCCGGGGCCCCACCCAAGAAAGATCCTGAAGGCGGTGCTCCGCATCCGGTCCGGAAAAGTCTTCCAGGGAAACGGGGCAATAGATGGCTGCCAGATCCCCCAGGTGCGCCACGCCCAAGGGGCTCCCGGGGCTCAGCCCCGGGCCCGGGAGCGGCGGCAGGAGACTTAACCGGGCCAGGCAAAACAGGTAAAGGCCGTCGGTCATGGGCGTATTCCTATAAAAGTTATGGCGATTGCCAAAAGTTTTTTCTCATTAGCTATTTTGTTCGTAGGGGCACAGCGTGCTGTGCCCTCATAACCAATTGGGCACGGCTCGCCATGCCCCTACAAAAGGAAATTCCTTTTGGCAATCGCTCTATGCGGACTTGCACCAACCGGGAGCTGCGCTAGATCCGAAATGTCGCGCCGCGCCCTCGCCGGCGCAGGAACCGCCGAGGGCGGCGGTTCTACATGCTCATGTGGCGCGGTGACCAGCAGGTCCCGACGGTCGCTCAGAATAGCGAAAGCGGGTTTGCACAGGTCACAAGCGGCCTGCCATGCAAATTTCACCCCTGGCGCATGGCCTCCAGGGCTTCTTCCAGATCCCGGGCGGTGACCACCACTTTGGCCGGCTTTTTCCCTTTGCCGGCGGCCAGGGCCCGACGCACCGCAGCCAGGGCCGCCTTGTTGTAGACCGAGGCGATTTCCGCCCCGCTGAAACCCTCGGTCCGGGCGGCCAGGGAAGCCGCGTCGATCCCTGGGGCCAGGGGTTTGCCCTTGAGGTGCACCTTAAAGATTTCCCGGCGGTCCTCAGCCTCTGCCGGGGGGATCTCCACGATCTCGTCGAAGCGCCCGGGGCGGAGCACCGCGGGGTCCAGGATGTCCAGGCGATTGGTGGCCCCCAGCACCAGGACGCCTTTCAGCTCCTCGATGCCGTCCAACTCCGCCAGGAACTGGCTGAGGACCCGCTCGCTGACGTGGGAGTCGCCGCCGCCCTGGCCTCGCATGGGCAGGAGGGCGTCCACTTCGTCCAGGAAAATGATGCAGGGGGCCGCCTGGCGGGCCTTGCGAAAGATCTCCCGCACCCCCCGTTCCGATTCGCCCACGTACTTGGAGAGCAGGGCCGGCCCCTTGACGGAGATGAAGTTCACCCGGCTCTCGTTGGCCACGGCCTTGGCGAGGAGGGTCTTGCCGCACCCCGGGGGGCCGCTCAACAGCACCCCCTTGGGCGGCTTGATGCCCGCTTCCTTGAAGAGCTGGGCATACATGAGGGGCCACTCCACCGCCTCTTTCAGGCGTTCTTTCACGCCGGTGAGACCGCCCACGTCCCGCCAGAAGACGTCGGGCACTTCCACGAAGACTTCCCGGATGGCCGAGGCCTCCACCTCCCGCAGGGCCCCCAGGAAATCCTCCATGTGCACTTCCAGCTTGGCCAGCTGCTCATAGGGGATAGAGGTCAGGGCGAAATCGATGTTCGGCATGAGCCGGCGCAGACAAATCATGGCCGCCTCCCGGCACAGGGCCTCCAGGTCGGCGCCCACGAAGCCGTGGGTGATCTCGGCCAGGTGGCCCATGTCCACGTCCTGGGAAAGGGGCATGCCCCGGCTGTGGATCTCCAGGATCTCCAGGCGGCCGTGGCGGTCGGGGATGGGGATGGTGATCTCCCGGTCGAAGCGCCCGGGGCGACGGAGAGCCGGGTCCAGGGCGTTGGGGAGATTGGTGGCGGCGACCACAATGACGTTCTGGCGCTTGTTAAGGCCGTCCATCAGGGCGAGCAACTGGGCCACCACCCGTTTTTCCACGTCCCCCACCACGTTCTCCCGCCGGGGGGCGATGGCGTCCAGTTCGTCCATGAAGATGATGCTGGGGCCCTTGCGGCTGGCCTCCTCGAAGATCTTACGCAGATGGGCTTCGGATTCGCCGTAAAACTTGTGAACCACTTCGGGGCCGCTCACGGAGAAAAAGTTGGCCTCGGTCTCCTGGGCGATGGCCCGGGCGATAAGGGTCTTGCCGCACCCCGGGGGGCCGTGCAGCAGGACGCCCTTGGGCGCGTCGATCCCCAGGCGCTCAAAGAGCTCGGGGTACCTTAAAGGCAGCTCGATCATCTCCCGGATGCGCTGCAGCTGGGGTTTGAGGCCGCCGATATCTTCGTAAGACACGGAGGAAGCCGCGGCCCGCAAGCCCTCCTGGGCCTGGGGCTTGCCGATGACCAAGGTGGTGGTGGGGTTAATCAGCGCCGGCCCCTTGGGGGTCAGGCCCTGCACCTTGAAATCCACCCAACGGCTGCCGAACAGGGTGGCCCGGATGCGGTCCCCTTCCAGCACCGGCAGCCCGTCCAGCAAGCTGCCGATGTACTTCAGGTCCCGCTCCTGGGGAGTGATGGTGAGCGGGGTGAGCACCACCCGGTCCGCCCCCCGGCAGGCGATCTTTTTGACCTGGACGTACTCATCGAGCCCCGCGCCGGCGTTCTCCCGGGAAAGGCCGTCCAGCTGCACCCGGGACTGGCCCCGGAGCTCCCGGTACGCCGGCATGGCCTTGCACACCGTGCGGCGCTTGCCCAAAACCTCCACCAGGTCGCCGATGGCCACCCCCAGCTTCTCCAGGTCTTCCGGCCCCATACGGGCCAGGGCCCGGCCCACGTCCTTGCTCAGGGCTTCGGTCACTTTCAATTTGAGGGTCACCCCCTCAGCCTGTTTCATCTGTCCCCCTTCAATTTTTTTCTCCCTAGTGTCGTGTTTCAGGAGTACCTTTAATAAGTTAGGGTTTCAAAATCTCCCCTCCCCTGGTGGGAGGGGGTTAGGGGGAGGGGGATAAGGGTTTGTATTTGCTCTTCCTTTTGTCACCCCCACCCTAACCCTCCCCCCTCAAGGGGGAGGGAATGAGAGGCTTTTTGAAGGTCTTCTGAAACGCAATACTTTGCCAGCCTGCCCGTTACCTGGGCGAAAAGGTGAAAAACTAAGAACCTGAATCACGTCATGACTTGTCCTTGGTTTATTTCCCCTTTTCCCCCTTTCCCCTCTTCCCCTTTTCTCCCCACCATCACCCCACGCACTTGATCTCCAGGATGCCGTTGTTGCAAGAGAGCTTCATCCGGTCCCGGCGGTAGGTCCGGGGCAGCAGGACCTCTTTGCGGTATTTCTTGTCGCCGCTCTCGGCGTAGAGGGTGAGCAGGTCATCTTTGACGTCCAGGCGCACGTCCTTGAGGCTGACGCCGGGGATTTCCGCCACCACCAGGGTGTAGTCCTTTTCCTCGAACACGTCCACCACGGGCTCCCGGACCTCCTGGACTACGGTTTCCCCGGGGCCGCCGGACCGGCGCACGTTCCCGAAGGGCTCCACTTTAAACTCCTTGTCGCCCTTGTCCCCCAGGCCCACCTTCACGGTGAAGCCGTAAACGCCCTTGAGATCCTGGTTGTCGCCCCGGATTTCCCCGGTTCTTCTCAGGGTCTCCCCCTTTTCGGCCAGGTCCCCCAGTTTCTCCACCAGGTCCGCCAGCCCCTTGAAGATCCCGCCGTAGCCGGAACCCGCTTCCCGGCCCGCACCTTTTCTCTTAGTCATATTGTCCTCCCGGTCGTTTGATGCCGAATAACTTCACCTTGGTGTGCATGGTCTTGTAATCTATCTGCAGCAGCCGGGCCGCCTTGGCCTTGTTGCCGCCGGTGTGTTTCAAGGCCTGGGCCAGGACCTCCTTCTCTACCGTGAGGATGCTCTGGCGCACGATCTCTTTGAGGGACAGGTCCCGCCAGGGGGTTCCCTGGACCTTGGGGGTGAAGGCCAGCCCCGGCACCGGGGCCCGCTTGAGGTCCAGATGGCTTTCGGTGACCATCTCGTCGGCCAACAGGACCGCCCGGCGGATGACCGATCTGAGCTGGCGCACGTTGCCGGGCCAGCTGTAGTCGAACAGGGCTTCCAGGCAGGAGGCGGTAAAGCTTTTAACGTTCTTGCCCAGTTCCCGGTTGGTGATGTCCAAAAACCGCTTGGCCAGATAGGGAATGTCCTCTTTGCGCTCCCTCAGGGGCGGTATGGCGATGGTGAACTCGTTCAAGCGGAAAAACAGGTCCCGGCGCATCAGGTTTGATTCCACCATGGTTTTGAGGTCCTGGTTGGTGGCTATCAGGACCCGGACGTCCACCGCGGTGGGCCGGGTGGCCCCCAGCTGATAGATTACCCGGTCTTGCAGGGCGCGCAGCAGCTTGGCCTGGGACCCCAGGGGCAGGTTGGAGATCTCGTCCAGGAACAGGGTCCCGCCCTGGGCCGCGGCGAACTTCCCGGCTTTGGCCAGCACCGCGCCGGTGAAGGCCCCCTTCTGGAAGCCGAAAAGTTCGCTCTCCAGCAAGGTCTCGGGAATGGCGCCGCAATCCACGGGCACGAAGGGCTGTCGGGCCCGGCGGCTCAGGCGGTGCATGGCCCGGGCCACCAGCTCCTTGCCGGCCCCGGTCTCCCCCTGGATCACCACGCTGAAGTCGGAGGCGGCCACCTGGTTGATCTCGAAGATAACCCGGCTTACCGCATCGCTGGGCCCCATCATTTCCCGGAGGCCGGCGTCTTGGGATCCGTGGCCCGGGGCGCCGGCCGGGGCGAGCCCCTCAGCCCGCAGGGCCAGGGCCCGGCGCACCACCTGGGCCACCTGGGGGTGCTCAAAGGGTTTGGGCAGGTAGTCAAAGGCGCCGGCCTTGATGGCCGCCACCGAACCGGCAATATCGGCATGGGCGGTGATGAGCACCACCGGCAGGTCGGTGTCCATCTCTTTTACCCTTCTCAGTACCTCCATGCCGTCCATGCCGGGCATCTTGAGATCCAGCAAGAGGGCATCGGGCCTCTGGCTCCGCACCAGCTTAAGGGCCGTCTGCCCGTCATGGGCAATTTCGCTAGCCAGCCCTTCTCCCTTCATGAGCCTGGAGAGCATCAGGCAGATGTCCCGGTCATCATCGACGATGAGAACACGGCGGTTCGGATTCATGTCCCGTTCAGGTCCTCCCTCGAATTATCCGCGCCAACGGCACGGATAGATTATCCGGATGTCCTTGTCCAGGTGCCGGTCGACGGCATGGAGCCTCCCCACAAAGAGGATGCCCGTTTCCCCTTCCTTCAGGGTGTCGTTGATGCGCCCCGCCATGAAGCGGTCACGTCGCTCCAGGACGTCAAGGCTCTCCCCCGGGGGCCGGGCCGCCGACGGCGCCGCCCCGCCGGTTGGGCAGGGCGATGCCAGGGACTCCCGGGCCAGGCGGTATTCTTCCTGCAGGAGTTCCCAGGATTCCGTCCCCATGAGGGTGGCGCCTTTGGCCATCAGGCTCTGAAGGATTTGATGGTTGCGACTGCCCGCCCGGGCCAACTCCGCCACGATGGCCGCCTCCCGGCCGCAAACGGGGAGACCGTCCTGGTAAAGGCGCACCTGGTCATATGAGAGTTTCAGGCCCTTAAGGACCCACTCGATCTCCATCCAGACTTGCTCCACGGCCCGCACCTTAAGTTGCCAGCCCCGCGGGCCCAGCTTCCTCTGGGCCTCCCGGGCGACGGCTTCCCGCAAGGCGCCCAGGTCGGCCTGGGTATGGACCACGGGGATGTATAACAGCTTTCGGGGCGAAACCTTGCCCTCCCTGTCCGGCCGCCGGGGCGGTCCGGGCGCTATGGGCCGTTTAAGCCCCCTGCCGGAAGCTCTTGGCAGGGGCGGGTTTAAACTCGCCCCTCCAGGCGGTTCGGGTGCCGGGGGGATTCCCGACCGCGGCTCCCGTCCGCAGTTCCGTCTTCCCGGGGGTTCCTCTCCCTTCCTGGCATCCCTGAGTCCCGGGAGCAGAAAGGGGTTGCGGAAGCCGGGCCGAACCTTTATGAATTCCCGCGCCCGGGCCGGCGGGCGGGAAAGAGGCGCAGCCGGCCCCATCTCGGTGACGGCCACTCTATACATCGGCTTTCCCAGGAGCTTACATAAGAAATTTATCAGTTGGAGTTGCAGGGGTTCTGAGGTGGGATTTATAGCCAGTGCCAGAAGCAATTTCGTTTTGTAGGGGCACCGCGAGCCGTGCCCTATAAGCTTTTGATGGTACTGCCCGCGGTGCCCCCACAATCAAAATAATTTATCGGAAAAAACTTTTAGTAATCGCTATATGAGCTCTGGAAAGGTCGTCTAATACCCACCCCGAGACCTCTGCGAAAATCTCTATTGTCGCTCTGACTATGGAGAATGTAGCCTAGGCGCCCTCGCCTGCGCCCAGATGACGTATGGACAGCCGCGGGCGGCTATCCTCTATTTGGATTTTCGCAGAGGTCCCAACTTTTATTGCTTTTGCGTTAAGAGGTAATAAAATAGGACCTATGAAGGGCCCCCCCAGTCAGATCATCTACGGGCGCCACCCCGTGCTGGCAGCTTTGCGCCGGGCTGAGTCCCCCCTGGAGGAAATTATGGTGGCCCAGGGGGCCGGCGGCAAGTGGCTCCATGAAGTGCGTCAGTTGGCCCAGGCCGCAGGCGTGCGTCTGAGGGTCCAGGACCGGGCCGCCCTGGACCGGCTCTGCGGCACCTCCAATCACCAGGGGATTGCGGCCCGCCGGGCTGCCTACGCCTACCGCTCCCAGGACGAACTCCTGGACCGTTTGCCCCACCTGCCCGAGCCCGCCCTGCTCCTGGCCGCCGACGGCCTCACCGACCCCATGAATATGGGGAATCTTTGCCGCAGCGCCCTGGCCGCCGGGGCCCACGGCCTCATCATCCCCAAGGACCGGGCCGTGGGCGTCACCCCCACGGTGGCCAAGGCCGCGGCCGGAGCCCTGGAATACCTGGCCGTTTACCGGGTCACCAACCTGGCCGATTCCCTTTTGCGCCTTAAGGACTCCGGCCTGTTCATCATCGGCACCGACGCCGGCGCCCCCCTGAGCCTTTACCAATCCGACCTCACCGGACCCCTGGCCCTGGTCATCGGCAGCGAAGACAAGGGGATGCGCCCCCGGGTGCGCCAGCAGTGCGACTTGATCCTCCATATTCCCCTGGCCGCACCGGAAATCGGCTCGCTGAACGCCGCCACCGCCGGCGCCGTGGCCCTCTTCGAAGCCCGCCGGCAGAGATTAGCGGTCAGCGGCCAGCTTTCAGCTTTCAGCAAAAAACCGGAAACCTAACAATCTGTTCCTTTCCATCATGTATCACCCAAAACACCCATCCCTTTCCTCTAGATGTATTTCTTGTCTATAGCTGACCGCTGACTGCTGAAAGCTGACAGCTAATACCTCCTTGCCAGACTCAGCTATGGAAGGTATGATGGACCATGGGGCGCGTCCGGATTTGGCGGGAGGAGGAGTCCGAGGCCTTGGTGGAGGAAATCCGCGCCCTCCTTGTGGGTGGAGGCATCGCGGCCCTGCCCACCGAAACCTTTTACGCCCTGGCGGCTTATCCTTTTAATGAACCGGCCTTAACCCGGCTCTTTACCTTGAAGGAGCGCGCCCCGGAAAAGGCGTTGCTGGTATTGGTGGGCGCACCGGAGATGCTGCCCCAGGTGGCAGGTGAAGTCCCGGAGGCCGGAGCCCGGCTGATGGCCGCCTTCTGGCCCGGACCCCTGACCCTGATCTTGCCGGCTCGTCCCGGCTTGCCGGACTTGCTCACCGGCGGCACCAGGACCATCGGGGTGCGCCAGCCCCGACAGGCCGTCACCTGCCGGCTGCTGGCCTCCCTGGGCTTCCCGGTGACGGGCACCAGCGCCAACCGCTCCGGAAGGCCGCCCCTGATCGGGGCGGCAGAAGTGGCCCGGGAATTTGGCGCCGGCGTGGATCTAATCCTGGACACCGGCCCTTGCCCCGGGGGGCTGCCCTCCACCATCGTGGACGTGACTTGCCATCCGCCCCGCCTGGTGCGAGCC
Organism: uncultured delta proteobacterium; assembly: GCA_963790655.1. GTDB lineage: Bacteria > Desulfobacterota > Desulfobaccia > Desulfobaccales > 0-14-0-80-60-11 > DASWLF01. The sequence continues at coordinate 201,186 of CAWBPT010000015.1, forward strand.
GGGGCGGTGCCCCTGGCGCGGTTGACGGATGTGGTTCCGGAACTGGCCCTTAACTGACACGAGGCCCGCATGGCAAAAGACCCGGCGGTAATAGGCATTGACCTGGGGGGCACCAATGTTCGCCTGGCCCTGGTAAATACCCGGGGAGAACTTATCACCCGTTGGGAACGGGCCACGGCTTCCATGCCCGATGCGGACAGCCTGATTAATACCCTGGCCGCCGACCTCACCGGCTGCTCCCAGGAAGCCCGGTCTCGGGGCTACGAAGTCAAGGCGGTGGGAATGGGGGTCCCCGGGCGGGTCCTGGTCCAGGAGGGCCGCATCGCCTTTTCCCCCAACGTCCCCGCCTTGAATGATTGCCCCCTGGTGCCCCGGCTGCAAGCCCTGGTGGAATGGCCCATTTTCCTGCAAAATGACGCCAACCTCTTCACCCTGGGGGAACACTGGCTGGGGGCCGGGGCGGGCTGTGAGCAGTTGCTGGGCATTACCCTGGGCACCGGCGTGGGGGGCGGCCTCATCCTCAACGGACAGCTCTGGCCCGGGACCGAAGGCACCACCGGCGAGATCGGTCATATCACCGTGGACCCCGAAGGCGAGCGCTGCCACTGCGGCAACCGGGGCTGCCTGGAAACCCTGGCGTCAGCCTTCTGGACCGTGGACTGGGTTAAAAAGCAACTGGCCCAGGGCGCCGTTTCCTGGCTGCGGGAACTTTGGGAAGCCGACCCCGACGCCATCCAGGGAGAAACCCTGGTGGTGGCGGCCCTGCAACGGGACCCCCTGGCCCTCAAGGCCTTCGACCGGGTGGGCCGCAGCCTGGGACTGGCCATCGCCTCGGTGGTGCACCTGCTGGGCCTTTCCCGCATCGTCATCGGCGGCCGCTTTGCCCGGGCCTGGGAGGTCTTTCAACCGCCCCTGGCCGAGGAACTGCACCGGCGCCTCACCCTGTTCCCGCCGGAAAACGTCAAAGTCTGCCCGGCCCAACTGGGGGACGACGCCGGCCTCATCGGCGCCGCCCGCCTGGCCTGGGAGGGAGTGGGGGAGAAGTGAGATAGAGGGGAGGGCCGGGCAACCGCCCTCCCCTCCCCCCTCGCCCCCTGTAAGGGGCTGGAAGGCGGGCCTAAGGCCCGACTTCCACTTAAATCCCCTAAGGGATTGGGAGGGGGCGGGGAGGGGTAAGGGCCCTTAGCCCCTCCCCCGCTCTCCTGAAAGGAGAAGATTAGTGCAGCAAATCCCCGTAGCTCGGCCAACCTTAGGGGAAGAGGAAGCCGCGGCGGCCCGGCGGGCCATTCTGTCGGGCTGGGTGGTTCAGGGTCCCGAGGTGGCGGCCTTTGAGGAAGAATTCGCCGCGGCGGTGGGGGCGCCTCACGCCGTGGCTTGCTCCAGCGGCACCGCGGCCCTGCACCTGGCCCTGCTGGCCCTGGATCTTAAGCCCGGCGACGAAGTAATCACGGTCTCCCACTCCTTTATCGCCACGGCCAACGCGGTGCGCTACGTAGGGGCCGTGCCCGTCTTCGTGGACGTGGAGTTTGAGACCGGCAACCTTAACCCGGCCCTGATTGAACCAGCCATTACGGACCGCACCCGGGCCATCCTGGCGGTGCACCAGCTGGGGATGCCCTGCGACTTGGGGCGCATCCTGCCCCTGGCCGCCAAGCACGGCCTCAAAGTGGTGGAAGACGCGGCCTGCGCCATCGGCTCGGAAATTTGGTTTGAGAAAAAGGATATTGGGGGGAGGGCCGGGGGAATCGTCTTCCCCCGGGTCTCCTCTCAAAGACACACTCCGAAGGCTGGGAGCCCGTCGGCCGGCCCCGGGGCGATCTGGCCACCTTCTCTTTTCACCCCCGCAAGGTCATCACCACGGGGGACGGCGGCATGGTCACCGGGTCCGACCCCCAGGTCATGGCCCGCCTGGCGCGACTCCGCACCCACGCCATGTCCATGTCCACGGCGGAGCGCCACGGGGCCGCAACGGTCAGGTTCGAACAATACCCGGAGGTGGGATACAACTACCGCCTCAGCGATATCCAGGGGGCCGTGGGCCGGGAGCAGCTCAAGCGCCTGCCGGGGTTGATCGCGGCCCGGCGCCGCCTGGCGGCCCGCTACCGGCAAGAATTATCCGGCCACCCTTACCTCGCCCTGCCCCAGGAACCTCCTTATGCCCGGAGCAACTGGCAATCTTTTTGGGTCATCCTTGCCACCGATTCTCCCCTGGACCAGGTGACGGTAATGCAGGCCCTGTTGCATCGGGGCATTCACACCCGCCGGGGGGTGATGTGCGCCCACCGGGAAGCGGCCTACCGGGATCTGCCCCTGCGGTATCCCTTGCCGGTGAGCGAACTTTTGCAGGATCGCGCCATTATCCTGCCTCTGTACCCGGAAATGACCGACGCCGATCAGGACCGGGTGCTGGAGGCCCTGAGAGGCATATTTTAACAGCTGCCGGCCTGAGAGCTCCGGGCAGGGCCGGACTTCCCCCGCAAAATTCTTTCCCCCGATTCAGGTTTCCCCGGAAGGCAAAGCCTATTTCTGTACATCGTAATGGGTAAACGAGTTGGCAGCGGTTACTCATCTTGCCTTTTTCACAAGAACTACGTACAATTCTTAGCTAAGAACACCTCATTCCAGCGAACCTGACTGCCAGTGGATGATTAGGGATTAGAGTGAAATCCATGCATCGGCAATGGCGCGTCGTCCTGATTCTGATAACGTTGACCTGGTGGAGCCTGACCCCGGCAGCCGCCGAGAAGGTCGGACATTTCAAGGATGATCAAGGAACTCTGCACATTACCAACGTGGAGCCGGATGACCAGGCCAAACCTCCGGCCCCACCGCCGGCCGGGGTTCCCGTAAGGCCCCTGGGGCCACAAACTCGGGTGCCACCGGCTTCAGGTGCCGCACGCTCAGCCGCCGCTCGCGCAGCCGCCGGAGGTGGTATCGCCGTCGGCGGAAACCGCGGAGGTGCCCGCGGAAACGATCCAGGCGCCCCCCGAAGCGCCCCAGGTGGCGCCTCCTCCGGAGGCACCACCCGATAATGGGTGACCTTGGCTAATGTTTTTCATTAAAAAGAGAGGATCGAGAATATGAGTTCCCGGCCCCTCAGCCTTAAAGACCTGGGCCCCATCGAATCTTTCCCCGGTCTGTCCGTGCGGTTCCTGAAGGAAAACCGCTGCCTCCCCCTGAAGCGGGAGGACGGCGGCATTCTCCTGGCCATGGCCGACCCCAGCGACCACCAGGCCTCCAAGGCCCTGGAAGTGGCCTTGGGAGCCAGTATCTCCCCGGTCCTGGCCGGTGAAGGAGAAATTCTCGAATTCATCGAGGCGGTTTACCAGCCGGGCAGCCCCATGTCCCGGTTGGTGGGGGACCTGGAGCCCGAGGAAATGGACCTGGCCTCGGAAGAGACCTCGGAGATCGGCCACCTTAGGGACATGGCCCGGGAGGCCCCCATCATCCAGCTGGTGAATCTGCTGGTGCTCCGGGCCATTCAAATGGGGGCCAGCGACATCCACCTGGAGCCCTTCGAGGACGCCTTCCGGGTGCGGTACCGCAAGGACGGCATCCTCTTTGAGGCCGAGTCTCCCCCCAAGGGGTTGCAGGCCGCGGTGCTGTCCCGCCTGAAGATCATGGCCCGCCTGGACATCGCCGAACGCCGCCTGCCCCAGGACGGCCGCTTCCGCTTGAAGGTCAAGGGCCACGACATCGATTTCCGGGTCTCCACCTTGCCCACCCTCCTGGGCGAAAGCATGGTCATCCGCATCCTGGACCGGGAGAAGGTCATTCTGGACCTGCATCGCCTGGGCTTTCCACCCCGGGAGCTGAAGCAGTTCGACGACCTGATCCACAAGCCCTACGGCATGCTCCTGGTCACCGGACCCACCGGCAGCGGCAAGACCACCACCCTGTACGCCGCCCTGGAGCGCATCAACTCCCCGGACAAAAAGATCATCACCATCGAGGACCCGGTGGAGTACCGCCTCACGGGGGTCACCCAGATGCAGGTGAAGCCGGCCATCGACCTCACTTTTGCCCGGGGACTGCGCCACATCGTGCGTCAGGACCCGGACGTGGTCCTGGTGGGGGAGATCCGTGACCGGGAGACTGCGGAAATCGCGGTGCACGCCGCCCTCACCGGGCATCTGGTCTTCAGCACCCTGCACACCAACGACGCCTCCGGGGCCATCACCCGGCTGCTGGAAATGGGCATCGAGGACTTCCTGCTGGCCTCCGCGGTGATAGGCATCATGGCCCAGCGCCTGGTGCGCCTCATCTGCCCCGAATGCAAGGCGCCCGTGTCCGGGACGGCCTTCCAGGAAGAAATCCGCCCCGACCGCGACGGCCTGCCCGCCTGGCAGCCGGAGCAACTGTTCGAAGGAAAGGGCTGCCCGGCCTGCGCCCACACCGGCTATCAAGGCCGGTCCGGCATCTACGAACTCTTGCCGGTGGATGAGGCCATCCGCCAGATGATCCTGCAGAGGGCGGAGGCTGCCGCCATCCGCCAGATGGCCATCAGCCGGGGCATGCAAACCATGGCGGAGGACGGCTGGTCCAAGGTGGCCCAGGGGTTCACCACCGTCCAGGAAGTACTGCGGGTCACCCAGGAATAATAGCGTTTTGGGTTTTTGGCTAATATTAACGAATTGTCCATAAGTTACAGGTTACAGATGGCGTATTCATCACCTCTTTTTACCGAAAACCGCAAACCGCAACCAGGAAACGGGATAAGGTATGCCGATTTTTCATTATCGGGCCGCGGACCCCGGAGGCAACATCGTGCATGGGGCCCTGGAAGCCCGGGAAGAACGTCTGGTGGTGCTGCACCTGCAACAAGGCGGCCTTATCCCCTTGCGCATCAGCCTGGAAGAAAAGGCCCCGGGTTGGGAAGTAAGCCTGGGCCTGCTCCGGCGCCGGGGTACCCGGGTGCCGCCCCGGGAAGTGGTGCACTTCACCCAGGAACTGGCGGTCCTTTTGAAAGCCGGCCTCCCCCTGGACCGCAGCCTGCAGGCCCTCCAGGACGTGACCACCCGGCCGGCCATGAAGTCCATCCTGAGCCAGATCCTGCGCGACCTGCAAGGCGGCAAGACCCTGGCCGACGCTTTGAGCCGCCACCGCATCTTTTCCCACCTCTACGTGAGCCTGATCCAGGCCGGAGAAACGGGCGGCTTCCTGGAAGAGGCCCTGGCCCGGTTGTCGGACTATTTAAAGAGGGTGAGCGAGTTCCGCAGCTACCTCATCACCGCCCTCATCTACCCCATGATCCTGGCGGCCGTGGGCGGCCTCTCCATGATCCTCATGCTCCTTTACGTGGTGCCCCGGTTCGAATCCTTTTTCAAGGAGATGGGCCAGACCCTGTTTTGGAGCACCCGCTTCCTGTTGGGTCTCAGCGCCGCCTTCCGGTCCTACTGGTGGCTGGGGGTACTGGGGCTGGCCCTCATGGGATTCGGCGTGGTGCGCCTGTGCCGCACTCCCCGGGGACAGATGGCGCTGGACCGCTTCAAAATCAAGGCCCCTTTCCTGGGCGACCTCAACCGGCGGGTGGCCGCGGCCTTCTTTGCCAAGACCCTGGGGACCCTGTTGAACAACGGCGTCCCCCTGGTGCCCTCCCTCAAGGTGGTCATTTCCTCGGTGAACAACCGGTATCTTTCCAAGTCTCTGGACGGGGTATTGGGCAACGTGGAAAAAGGCCAACACCTTTCGGTCCTGTTGAAAAAGGTGGGGGTGTTTCCGGAGCTTTTTCTCCAGATGGTGGGCATCGGGGAGGAGACCGGGCACCTGGCGGACATGCTGCTCACCTCGGCGGAATCCCTGGAGAATGACGCCAGGTCCGCGGTGCAAAGACTCATGGCCTTACTGGAGCCGGTGCTGATCCTGGTGACGGCTCTGGTGGTGGCCTTTATCATTGTGTCCTTGCTGCTGCCCATCCTCAATCTCTATGAGATCCAATTCTAATCTAGGAGGAAATCTGGCTTTGACCAAGAAACATCACCGGGCTGCCGGTTTCACCCTCATCGAGCTGATGATCGTGCTGTTCATTCTGGGGTTGCTGGCCGCGCTGGTGGCGCCGCGCCTCATGGGCCGGGTGGGCAAGGCCAAGCAGAAATCGGCCCAGGCCCAGATTCAGATGCTGTCCACCGCGCTGGACCTCTTCCACCTGGATGTGGGGCGCTATCCTACTGAAGGGGAGGGGTTGAAGGCCCTGAACCAGAGACCGGACAACGCCTCCTCCTGGGCCGGCCCTTATCTGACCAAAGACATGCCCAAAGACCCCTGGAGCCGGGATTACGTCTACAAGTGCCCGGGGGATCACGGCACCTATGACCTTTACTCCCTGGGCGCCGACGGGCAGCCCGGCGGAGAAGGAGAGAACGCCGACATTACCAACTGGCAAGCCTCACCGGAGTAAGGCTGAGCGGCTCTAATATGACGCTGGGTTTGCAGAATCCCCCTCAATCTCCTTTTACCAAAGGAGGACTTGCCTGGGTTCCCCCCTTTCTGGAAGGAGGGGCAGGGGGGATTTCTAGCTTGGGGGGCGCGTCCGGCTTCTTAGCGCGGCTGCCCGGCAACCGGCGGGGGCCCCAGGCCGAACGCGGCTTCACCCTGCTGGAGCTGATAGTGGTCCTGGGCCTGATGACCCTGATCATGGCCCTGGTGCTGCCCGGCCTGCGGCAAAGCTACGTGCGGGAGCACGACCGGGCCAACTTGAGAAGGCTGGTGACGGCCCTCAAGGTGGCGCGCAGCGAGGCGGCCACCAACCGTAAGCGGGTGCGGGTCTTTCTGGATCTTAAAACCGGGCAATACCGGCTGGAGGGGTCCGCGACGCAGGGTCAGCTCACCGGGATGAAATTGTCCGACGCCAGCCTGGTGTGGCAGGATCACCAGAAGCAGCATGGATACGTGGCCTTTTACAGCGACGGCAGCTCCAGCGGGGGCCGGCTGAAGTTGGTGGACCCGGCGGGACAGCCCCATGTGGTGGAAATTGAGGTGGTCACCGGGAGAGTCTCCCTCAAGAGCGGAGAAACCTGATTCCGTGAAAGCTAGATGGCAAGCCCGGCGTCGGCCCCAGGATGCTGCCGGTTTCAGCCTCCTGGAGGTGCTGGTGGCCACCGCCCTCATGGGCGTGGTGCTGGTGGTGCTGCTCCAGGTGCTCACCTCCGCCATGCGGGCCCAGGAAACCTCCCTGAATCATATCCAGGCCCTGTTGGTGGCCGAAAAGGTGCTGCAGGAAAAGTGCGGCTCCCCTTCCCTGGCCGCGGCCACTTTCCAGGGCCGGGACGGGGGTTTCGACTACCTGGTGCGGTTTAGCCCCCAGTTTGAGGTGTCCGGCGCCGGTGTGAACCAGCTGGTGATGTGCTCCCTCATCCAGGTCACGGTGTCCTGGCGGGAGCGGGGACAGCCCAAGTCCCTTTCCCTCCAAACCATCAGGACCGTGGTGCAGCAGAAAACCTGAGGTAACCCGTTGTTATCTCTTGGGATATCTTGCCAATCTTTTATTCCCAACCCCGGATGGGGGGAGGGGGAGTTGTGGTCCTGGAGATGAAGCTCCGGCATTGGCTGGAAGCCAGGTTCAGGAGATGCGGCCGCCGGAGCCTGGGGTTAACTCTTAATTATGGTCTCTAACCACGCAAGCGGCCAGGTGGGTTTCACCCTGTTGGAACTGTTGGTGGCCATGTTGCTCACCAGCCTGCTCACTTTGGTGGCCTACGGCTCCCTTTCTCTCAGCCTGAAGGTGGTGGGCCGGGGCCAGATGGCCGCGGAAAGGTTGCAGGAACTGCGGGTGGGGCAAAGCATCATGGAGCGCTCCCTGAGTTCCGCGGTGCGCGGCTCCCTGGGGAACCGCATATATTTTGTAGGGGAACCCACGCAGCTCAGGTTCTTCACCCTGGTACCCCTGGAAGCCCACAGTCTGGGGGGAGTTTATCACTGGCGCATCCTGCTGGGCCAGGACGAATCCCACCAGGGGGTCCTGGCGGTGGAGCAAACCAAAAACGTCAACTGGTACCGGGACCCCGAAGGGGTTGAGGTGCGGCAAACCATCCTTCACAACGTAGCTTCCCTCCGTTTTGCCTACGGCCGCGGCTCGGAAGAAGTTCAAACCTGGGAGGCCAAACGTGACGGCGGCCTGCCCGACTGGGTGAAGGTTTATCTGACTCAGAGCGACCACCAAACCCAGGTGCTGCTCATACCCATTCATGTTGCCGAATATAAGACATCCGAAAAACCGCAGTAGGGCAAACGCCCCGCCCACGGACCAGGGCGGGGCCGTCCTGCTGATGGTGATCCTGGTCCTGGCCCTCATCAGTGTCCTGGTGCTGAGCTGGGGCCAGGAGTGGCGCACGGAACTGCGGCTGGCCGCCAACTTCCGGGAGGCGCACCAGTGCCGTCGCCTGGCCGAGGCAGGGGTTTATTATGCGCTGGGGAAGCTGGTGTCGGCCAAGATAGAGGAGTCTTCCCGGCTGAATCCGGGAGTCTTGCTGAATGTCCCCAGCCAGCCCTCCGCCTGGCAAGGAGACCAGAAGCCCCACCTCCTGGAACTACCGGGGGGCTGGGCGGAGATCCGGGTGGCTGACGAAGGGGGCAAGATCAACCTGAACCGGGCTCCCGAGGCGACCCTGGCAAATTTGTTCACGGCCTTGGGGCTGCCGCTGGAGAGAGTCCGGACCATGGTGGATTCCATCCAGGATTGGCGGAGCCGCGGCGACGCTCCCCGGCCTAACGGAGCCAAGAGCGACTACTACCTCGGCCTGGATCCGCCTTATGTGGCCAAGAACAGTAATTTTGAAACAGTGGAAGAACTTGCCTGGGTACGCGGTTTCGCGAACAGCCCCCTCATTCCCCGTCTCTCTCAGTGGTTCACGGTGCAGGGGGTTGCCATGGGAGTGAATATCAATACCGCGCCGCTGCCGGTGTTGCAAGCCCTGGGGCTGGCTCCGGAACTCTGCGACACCATAATCGCCACCCGGCAAACCATGCCGTTCCGCAATCTCCAGGAAATCTTCCAGTTGAGTCCGGACCCCCGGTTGGGTCAACAGCAGCTGCTAATTTTTCAGAGTTCACCTTTTTTTACAATAAAATCTACGGGTATGATAAACAAAAACCAAGGATTGTATACTATTAAGGCGGTGGTGCGGTTTGATTTCTCCGCTCCCAGCCCCTGGGAAATCCTCTCCTGGGTGGACAATTTCCCCGGTTAAAAGGTAGAATGCTTGCTTCCTTTACTGCTAGGAAGCTATGACAAATAATTAACTTAAAGATTTAACGCGATTAAACTATACTTAGACTAAGTTGCGCTCCAACGCCAAACTTGGGAGACCGCGACGCTTCCTTAATCTGGTAAAAAGCATGAAGGTGAATTTTAAACTTAATACTTGGTGGGATCAACTATCCACTTCCCTGCTGGCCGGAACCAACAGCCTGGGGGTTTATCTGGACGGGGCCGGCCTTACCCTGGCCCAGGTGCAAAAGAACTTCTCCGGCTTGCAGGTCCAGCAGACGATCTTCCTGCCCGTGGCAGGAGGCGCCATGGCGGACCTGGCTCCCAGACTGCAGGAGATCGTTGCCGACTGGGGCCTGGAATCTTGTCCGGTGAGCCTGGCGATAAGCCAGGAAATGGGGTTTTGCCGGCAGGCCGCTCTTCCCCCCGCGGCTGCCGAGAATCTCTCCCAGGTGGTGGCTTACGAACTGGACCGCTTTCTGCCCTTGCCCGCCGACAAATTGTACTTCGATTTTCAGGTACTGCAAGAAACGGAAGCCGAGATTATCCTGATGCTGATGGCTTTGCCCCGGGAGCCGGTGGAGGCCTGCATTAATCTGCTGAGCCAAGCAGGCCTGAGGCCCGTGTCCCTGGAGCTGGCTCCCACGGCCGCGGCCAACGCCTTTGCCCTGCTGGGAGGGAAGCTCCCCAGTCCCTGGCTGCTGCTGCATCTTGAAGCCGGCGCCTTCCAGCTGACTCAGGTTAAGGGCCGCACCTTGCAGGCCTTCGTCGCCAGGAGCGGCATCCCGGCCAAAGACCTTGCCAAGGCGCTCCAGGCCGAGATGGACCGCCTCAGAGCCGCAGGGCCCGACCACAAAGCGCTGTGCCTTTACGGCAGCGGCGGGGGGAAGTTCGACGGGGCGGCCCTGGGCCAGCGCCTGGGGATGGACCTGGTCTACCCCAACCTGTTCCCTCTGAAGGGGCTGCCGCCGGAGACCGAACTCCCCGGGGCCCTGCCGGCTTTGGGCGCGGCCTTGCGGAGCCTGGGCAAAGTGCCCCTGCAGGCCAACCTGTTGCCCGCGGCGGAACGGGCTGGGAGCGATTTTGGCAGGTTTTCGCTATCCAAACTTCTCATCCTGGTCTTTCTTGGTCTTGGCGTAATCTGGGCCGGCAGCGCCCTGATCCATAAGCGCATCGTCCTCTATCAGGTAAACCGGCAAATCGCGGCCCTGACCCCGGAGGCCAAGCAGGTGGAGGGCCAGCTCCAGGAGAGCCGGGACCTGGCCAAACAGATGGAAAGTTTGCGCACGGTCGGCCAATCCCCCGATAAGCTCCGGATCTTGAAGGAGTTGACCACCATCATCCCGGACAATACCTGGCTGTTCAACCTCCATCTAAGCAAGCAGACTTTAGATATTAGCGGGATGTCCCGGTCGGCTTCCGATCTCATCCCCCTGCTGGAGAAATCCGGTTGGCTCCAAAAAACCGAATTTGCCTCACCCATAGTTACCGATGCCAACAAACTCGAACATTTTAAAATTAAAGCAGAGATTAAAGGACTGGAACCAGGTTCTTGAGAAGCTCAACCCCCAGCAGCGCCGTCTGGCCTGGCTGCTGGGGGGAGGGCTGGTAATTCTCCTGCTTTACCTGGTGGTGGTCAGCCCGCTTTTGTCCCTGGAAGATTCCTGGAGCCAGGATTTGGCCAGGCAGCGCCAATTGCTGGTTAAATACCAGAGCCTCGTCCAGGGCAAGGCCCAGGTGCTGGAGGCGAACAAGGCCATGAAAGCCGCCCTGGCCCGCACCGAAAGCCAGTTTCTCTCCGGCTCCGGTCCGGCAGTGGCCTCCGCCGAACTCCAGGAAATCATCAAGAGCCTCGCCCGGGACCACGGGGTGCAATTAACCAGCACCAAGGTCCTGACGCCCCGGGAGGCCGGCCTCTACCTGGAGGTGCCCGTGCAGTTGCAACTTTCGGGCACGGTGGGACAATTGTTGACCATTATCTATCACCTGGAGCATCACAAGAAACTGCTTTTCATCCCGGACCTGGAAATTAACGCCCCCCGCTGGACGGTGGGACAACAGAGCCAGACCGACAGCCTCTTGCAGGTTAACATGGTGGTGTCGGGGGTGATAAAGAAGGGGGTGTCCAGTTGAACTGGCGCCGGGGCATCAACTTCTGGCATATTTTGTTGGTGGCGGCCAATTGCCTGTTGCTGGTGGCCATAATCCAGGTATGGTGGGGCGGAGGGGAAAGTCCGGCCCTGTCCCGCTCGGGCAAAGGGCCGGAAGTGCCCAAGACTCCGATCCTGCGGGACGCCCAGGCCTTGAACGCCTTTAGGGTGATTCAGGCCAAAAATCTTTTCAGCCAGGACCGCTCCGGCCCTGACTCGGAAGTGCAGACCGCCAAACAGGATACCCTGGAGGGGCGCAAGCTTCTGGGCACCATCATCATCGGCAACGAGCGGGCGGCCATGATCGGCGGCGGACAAACCCCGGGTCGGGCCCCGCAGCAGCCACCGCAGATCGAGGTAGTGCGTCTGGGAGAAGAATGGGGCGGCTTTAAAGTAGTGGAAATTTCCAGCGATGGTGTGGTATTTCAAGGTAAAGACGGCAGAAAAACCTTAAATTTTCCTGAGTAGAGGCCCACGTTGAAGACGATGCGCGGTTACTCCCACACGATAGTAAGGGGGCACCTGATGGCGGGATGGCTCCCGGGCATCTTGACCTGCTGGCTAACTGTGGGGTTGCTGGGCTGCGCTCCCTCCCAGGTGGCGCCGCCGCCGCCGCCCGTCTCCCGGCAGGTGCCGGTTAGGGTCACCACCACTCCGGTGAAACCGGAGTCAAAATATGTCCCCAAAGAGAAAAAGCCGGCCACGGACGAAATCATCGGGGAGGAGCGGAGCCTGGAGCGTTACACGGCTCGCCTGAAACAGATCCCCGCCGCCCGCCGCACCCCCAAGCAGGGGGAAAAGGTCTATCCCATCGACCTGAACCTGAAAAACGCCGACCTGGTGGAGGCTGTCCGCGTCCTGGCCGACACTATGGGGATCAATTACTCCATCGACCCCAAGGTCAAGGGTACGGTCAACGTGCGGGCCACCGGCAACCTGACCCAGAGCGACCTCATGTCCATCATGGAGACCCTGCTGGCCATCAACGGGGCCACCTTGATCAAGGGGCCCGAGTTGTACAGAATCGTGCCCCTGGACAAGGCCTCCACCGGGGCCCTGCCGGTCTACAGCCAGGGAGTGGTGCCGCCGGGCATGCGGGCCCAGGTGGTCTTTCTGGAGCAGACCGCCGCCAAGGAGATGACCCCGGTACTGAAGCCCCTCATGACCCAGGGAGGCAACATCAGCGAGGCGGCCCACAACGCCCTGATCCTGGTGGACACTCCCGACAACCTGGAAAAATTGCTGCAATTGATCCACCTGGTGGACAGCCGGGCCATGGCCCAGACCCTGGTGCGCATCGTCAAGGTCCACAACACCGACCCCAAGGAAATCATCTCCGAGATAGAGACGATTTTTTCGGCTTACGGCACCCTGGCCCAAAAAGGCAAAGACAGATTCGGGGTGAGCTTCCTGCCGGTGAGCCGCCTCAATTCGGTAATGATCCTGGCAACCTCGCCGTCGCTGATGGAGCGGGCCCTCTACTGGACGAAACAGTTGGACCTGCAAACCGACATGCTGGCCAATATCCACGTTTACAATGTGGTGAATTATAAAGCCAAGAATCTCGCCAACATCCTGACCCAGGTCTACGGCGGCACACCGACCGCGCCCACGGTCACGGAGGCCAAGCCTGGAGGCGCGGCCCCGGCCTTTGGCGCCTCACCTTTTGGCACCGGCGGCATGGGTGGCGGTATGGGCGGTATGGGCGGCGGTCTGGGCGGCGGCGCCGGCGGTATGGGCGGCACCCAAACGACCACCGGTATGGGCGGCCTGGGCGCCACCACCACCGGAGGGTTGGGCGGTGGCATTCTGGGCACCGGCGGCCAGGCGGCTCAAGCAGCCCCGGGCGCTGACGCCGCAGCCGCGGCCGGCCTGAAGGAGCGGGCCGTAGCCGGGGCCGGAGCCGCGGGAGCCGCTCCCAAGGAAGGGGTGAGGATCATCCCCGACGAGGAAAACAACCTCCTGGTGGTGGTGGCCCCGCCCCATGAATGGAACATCATCTCCAGGGTCCTCAAAGACCTGGACATCATGCCCCGGCAGGTGCTGAACGAAGTGCTGGTGGCCGAAGTGACCCTCACGGATCAACTCAAGTACGGCATCGAGTTTCTCATAGGGGGGACCCCAGCCCAGACCTCTACCACCACGGCCACGGGCGCCACTACCCAACCCAGCGGGGTATTGGTGACAGGTCCTTCCGGTCAAACCGGCACTATTACCGCGGCGCCAGCCACCCTCGAGGGGGTGACCCTCTCCTCCGGGGCCGCTGCCACCTTTACGGCTGCCAGCGGCTTCACTTTCGTGGCCCTGGACACCGTTAACAAACTAAAAGGTCTTATCAACCTGCTGGCTGCCGAAGGGAAGGTCAATATCCTGGCCTCCCCCCACATCATGGCGGCCAACAACCAGGAGGCTAAGATCATGATCGGCTCGGATGTCCCCATCCTCACCTCGCAATCGGTGCCCCTCATCAGCCAGACTACCTCGTTTCAGACCTCCACCGTGCAGTATCGCAGCACCGGCATCATCCTTACCGTGAAACCCCAGATCAATGCCAAGGGGCTGGTGACCCTGGAAATCGCCCAGGAAGTCAGCGACGTCCAAAACACCAGCACCGGGGTTAGCGGCACGCCCACCTTCACGGTGCGCCAGGCCAAGACCTCCCTGATTACCGCGGACAACCAGACCGTGGTCCTGGGCGGGCTGATTCGCGAAGACCGCACTACTAGCCAGGCGGGCATTCCCGGGCTGCGGAACATGCCCGTTTTGGGCCCCTTGTTCGGCTCGCAACAGGTGGGCAAGACCAAAACCGAACTCCTGGTCTTGATTACCCCGCATATCATCACTAATTTAGAAGAAGGGGCCCGGATTACCCATGACATGAAGGAAAAGGTGGGCCTGGAGGAAACTCCGCCCCAGCGCCGGGAGCCTCCGGCGGCGCCTGCAGCGCGGCCGTCTTATTAAGCTTGCATCATGAAACTTATTGTGGTATCAAGGAAAACAGCTAAGTGAATTAAAATACGGGCAATAGAGTTCCCCTGTTTAAAGGAGCAAAGGAGGAACCACCATGACGCGTCGACCCTTGGTGGCAATCTTGACCATAATTCTGGTGGCAGCCTGGGGCAGTGTGGGCGTCGCCGGGGAGATGCCCTACAGCCTGGAAAAGGCGGAACGAGGATTCGCGATCCCGTCCAAAGAGAAACCCAGTGGCGGAGTGGTGGCCGCCGATGCCGTCATCGGGCGCCCCCTGGGACTGGCCACCACCATCGCCGGCGCCGGAGTCTTCCTCGTCACCCTGCCCATGAGCTTGGCATCCGGGAGCACCCGGGAAGCCTCCTGGGGTCTGGTAGGCCGCCCGGGGTGCTGGACTTTTTCTCGCCCCTTCGGTCAGGGCATGCCGGGGTGCGAAGAAAAGGGCATCTTTCGATAAAAAACTTGCGGGGCGGGTTCTTAACCCGCCCCTGATTTTTTCCCTATCCTGAAATCCCACGAACCAAAGCCCGGGTTCTCCTGCCAGGTTATTGCCCCGCATTATCTTCTCAATATCGTATAGAACCTATGTCAAAACCGCTCTTCATCTGTCACCCTGAGCGCGGCGAAGGGTCTAGGGGTTCGAAATGACTAGATTCTTCGCGGCGCTCAGAATGACATGCCGCGGTCAAACCCGGCTCTTGAAATGGGTTATAGTCCTCTCAGGCATGGGTTACCCGCTGCAGGCTAACCACTGCCGGCTATTTTCAGCCTAAAAACCACCGGGAAAGTTCCTGGTGCCCAAAGAGATACAAAAGCGCCGCCGCGGCCAGAAACGGGCCGTAGGGAATGGCTGCCACCCGCCACCCCCCCTCCCGCCAGGACCCGGTGATGAGGACCGCGCCGATTCCCGCCAGACTGCCCAGGGCGGCGCTGATGAAGATCACCCAGGGCAGCGACTGGATCCCCAGGAAGGCGCCGATGAAGGCCATCAGCTTCACGTCGCCGCCTCCCATGCCCTTCCTGCCGGTGAGTTTCTGGTAAATCCACCCTATCCCGAAAAACAGAGCTCCCCCCACCGCGGCCCCGGCGGCGGCGGAGAGGAAGGTAAGATGCGGGAGGACCAGGGCCAGGGCCAGTCCCAGGGCGATGCCGGGCAGGGTGATGGCGTCGGGGAGCAGGCGGTGCTCCAGATCGATGGCGCTCAAAGCCAGCAAGGCCCCGCAAAAAGGCCCATATGCCAGCAGCAGGGGACTGGCGGGGAAGCGCCACCAGAGGGCGGCCGCCAGGATGCCGGCCGCCAACTCCACCAGGGGATAACGCCGGGAAATGGGGGCCCCGCAGAAGCGGCAGCGGCCCCCCAGCCGGAAGTAGCTTAGGAGCGGCAGATTATCGCGCCAGGCCAGCGGGGTGCGGCAGTGGGGGCAGCGGGACCGGCCGGTAACGATTTGCTCCCCCCGGGGCAGCCGGGTGATCACCACGTTGAGGAAGCTTCCCAGAGCCAACCCCACCAGAAACGCCAGCACGTACGCCATGGACTGAAGGTCGAGTCAGACCCGCCGCAACGGGAAGAATGGTGAGGGTGATCTGCCGCCGGTCATTCTTCTCCCATGCCCAGGATCCTCACATCCTTGAAAGGCATGTTCCAGTAGCCCACGTCGGTGGTGCCTTCGATGAGCTGCCCCACGTAAACCTCGCCCTGGAACTTCTCCCCGGAAATGAGAACAAGCTCGGCCTGGCGATAATTGTCTTGTTCCGGACCCCAGAGCCGGATGACCCGGACGCTGGAGAGGGGGAGCCAGATCAGGGATCCAGTTACCCGCATCTTGAAATCCTGGCTGGTGCCGGGAAATCTGAGGCTATAGACGAAGACCTCCAAGCCTTTTTCGGTGATGACCTTGCTGGGGGTCTTGATGGGAGGCGGTGGCGGCGGCAGGGGGGCGCAGGCGGCAACCGCCAGGAGCATCACCCCCCAAAGCGCCCAAAAGGGCCTTCTCAAGTTTGGCAAGGGCCGGCGGACTCTCGGGTTCCCCACGGGCATGGCCTCACTCCTGATTTTGGTTTGAACCAACCTGAAAAGGGTCAGGGAGTTTCCTCTTCCGGGGGGCTACCGCCGCCAGGCTCAGGCCTCGCACCTGGCAAGCCCCACCGGCTGAACTTAGCCATACTAATACCACAAAGAACGGGAGCGGGGAATTAAATTTGGGCCTTCTCCGGATTTTCGCCGGACTGGCCCAAAAGATCCAAATTTTTTATGCAACCGGACGGAATAGGTCTTTTTGATAACAAATTTGCATTTTGTGACAAAAATATCGGCCCATATTTCTTAATCTCCTTAGCAGTTTTTACGAAATAGTAAACTTGATTAATTATGAATTAACAATAATGTATGCTTTCTTGCTATCCTTTAGATAACTTACTGAATTTACAATATATTTTATTGGCACGCCATTTGCTAATCTTTCAGTTATAAATTTATTTATTGAGGAGAAATGGTTTATGAATGGCGCTGATACTGCCTTTGTTCTGATCTCGGCCGCCCTGGTGATGCTCATGACCCCAGGGCTGGCTCTGTTTTACGGGGGCATGGTGCGCAGCAAAAACGTCCTGGGCACCATCATGCAAAACTTCATCCTGCTGGGTCTCATCGGGGTACTCTGGGCCATTTACGGTTACAGCCTGGCCTTCGGCCCCGACGTGGGCCACTTTATCGGCGACCTGTCCTACCTGGGCTTAAATGGGGTTGGGTTTGAGCCTTTCAAGGTTTATTCCGAGACCATCCCCCATCAGACCTTCATGATTTACCAGGCCATGTTCGCCATCATCACCCCGGCCCTCATCACCGGCGCCTTTGCCGAGCGCCTGAAATTCAGCACTTTTCTGGTATTCATGGTCATATGGTCCACCATTGTTTACAATCCCGTAGCCCACTGGGTCTGGGGCGACGGCGGCTGGTTGAAAAACCTGGGGGCCCTGGATTTCGCCGGGGGCACCGTGGTGCACATCAACGCCGGCATTGCCGCCCTGGCCGCCGCCCTGGTGGTGGGCCCCCGCAAGGGCTATGCGGGCTATGGCAACGGCGCCGAGGCCTTTATTCCCCACAACCTGGGCATGACCGTCCTGGGGGCCGGCCTCCTGTGGTTCGGCTGGTTCGGTTTTAATGCCGGCAGCGCCCTGGCGTCCGGCGCCCTGGCCAGCTCCGCCTTCACCGCCACCCATCTCGCCACCTGCGCCGCCACCTTGGCCTGGGTGGGCGCCGAATGGATTCATCGGGGCAAGCCCACCACCCTGGGCGCCGCTTCCGGGGCCGTGGCCGGCCTGGTGGCCATTACCCCGGCCGCCGGCTTTGTGGGCCCCATGTCCGCCATCATCATCGGCATCATCGCCGGTATTATCTGCTATCTGGCGGTGTTGGCTAAACCCAAACTGGGCTACGACGACTCCCTGGACGTGGTGGGGGTACACTGTGTCGGCGGCATTGTGGGCGCCCTGTGCACCGGGCTCTTCGCCTCCAAGCTGGTGAACGCCGCGGGGGGCGACGGCCTGTTCTTCGGCAACCCCGGCCAACTTCTCACCCAGTTCATCGCGGTGGCGGCCACCCTGGCCTACTCCTTCATCATCAGCTACATTCTCTTTAAAATCCTTGACGCCACCATGGGTCTCAGGGTATCAACCGACGAAGAAGTGGCCGGGTTGGACATCTCCGAACACCAGGAAATCGGCTACAGTCTGTAAAATTTCAGGAGGCATGACATGAAAAAGATAGAGGCGATCATCCAGCCCTTCAAACTGGAACCGGTTAAGGAGGCCCTCCACGCCCTCAGCGTCCAGGGGATGACGGTCACCGAAGTCAAAGGCTTCGGGGTGCAAAAGGGCATCCGGGAAGTTTACCGGGGCATGGCATACCAGGTGGATTTTCTCCCCAAGGTGAAGATCGAGATCGTCGCCCCGGACGATAAGGTGACGGCCATCGTGGACACTATCGTGGCCAAGGCCCGCACCGGTCGCATCGGGGACGGCAAGATCTTCGTGTATCCCGTGGCGGAAGTCATCCGCATCCGCACCGGAGAAACCGGGGAAAGTGCGGTTTAAACCAGCACCAGCCTAGACCTTAACCAGATGCAAATATAAGGGAGGCGGGAATCATGGATTCCCACCTCCCTATTATTTTGTCCAAATTGTTGACAATACAAATTTGCAAACAATAATTTGCGTAATTTCCTATAGAAAACGAGATTGCCAAATTATTAAATTAATTAATCGGCCAATAATGCAAAATAGCAATAAATATATTTACAAAAATGCTAATTATTAATTTGCCTGGCAAATAGTTAACTTACTGAATTACCAATACATTTAAGATGGCACGACAATTGCTTTCAATTCATTCAGGTGAAAGGCGCGCTATTCTATCTATCGAAACCATTTTAAGGGAGGATGGTCAAAGTGCAATCTAAACGCTTGATCACGATTTATCTCTTGGCATTTATCGCGGTGTTACTCTTATCGCCGCTGCTGGTGTGGGCCGCGGAGGAAGCGGCCGCCCCCGCGGCCGCCCCGGCGGTCACCGATGCCCCTGATCCCGGGGGAACCACCGCTGGGAACGTCAAGGACGTTACCGCCAAGGAGGCCGGCAAGCCTACCCTGGTGGAACTTATGGACGCGGTGGGCCATAACAAAATCTCCATCAACATTACCTGGACCTTGATCACCGGCTACCTGGTCATGTTCATGCAATTGGGTTTTGCCTTGGTGGAGACCGGCTTTACCCGGGCCAAGAATGCGGTGCATACCATGGGCATGAACATCATGATTTACGGCATCGGCATGCTGGGCTTCTGGCTCGCCGGTTTTGCCTTCATGTTCGGCGGCGTAGGCCAGGTGGCTTCCCTGGGCATGGGCGCCAATTTGGGCAATGAATTCACCTTTCATTTATTCGGCAAGGACTTCGGCATCCTGGGCTACAAAGGCTTTCTCCTGACCGGTGGGGCCTATGATGTCTCGGTGATGACCCTCTTTCTCTTCCAGATGGTTTTTATGGACACCGCGGCCACCATCCCCACCGGGGCTCTGGCGGAGCGCTGGAAATTTCTGGCTTTCTGCGTCTACGGTCTGTTTATCTCCATGATTATCTATCCCGTGTACGGCAACTGGGTCTGGGGCGGCGGCTGGCTCTCGCAGCTGGGCTCCAACTTCGGATTGGGCCATGGGGCGGTGGACTTTGCCGGCTCCGGCGTGGTTCATATGGTGGGCGGCGTGGCCTCCATAGCCGGGGTCATGGTCCTGGGGCCCCGGATCGGCAAGTATAAAAAGGACGGCACTTCCAACGCCATCCCGGGCCACCATATCCCCATGGGCGTGGCCGGCGCCCTGATCCTGGCCTTTGGCTGGTTCGGCTTTAACCCCGGCTCCACCCTGGCGGGCACCGACCTCAGGATCGGCGTTATTGCCGCCAACACCATGCTGGCCTCCGCCTCCGGGGCCGTAATGGCCATGATCGTCATGTGGCTCAAGTTCGGCAAGCCGGACCTCACCATGTCCGCCAACGGCCTGCTGGCCGGCCTGGTGGCCATCACCGCTCCCTGCGCCTTTGTGCATCCCGTGGCGGCGGTGGCCATCGGCGCCATCGCCGGCGTCCTGGTGGTCTACAGCGTCTTGACGGTGGACCAGGTCTTTAAGCTGGACGACCCGGTGGGCGCCATCTCGGTGCACGGCGTCTGTGGCGCCTGGGGGGTCCTCGCTTTGGGACTTCTGGCCGACGGCTCTTACGGCGATAAGTGGAACAGCGTGGAAGGCACGGTGAAGGGCCTCTTTTATGGTGATGGCGGGCAATTGGTGGCCCAGATCATCAGTGTCTGCACCAATATCATCTGGGTCTTCTGCGCCTCCTGGGTGATCTTCAAACTGATCGATCTGGTCATCGGCATGCGCGTTTCTCCGGAAACGGAACTGGGCGGCCTGGATGTCGGCGAAATGGGAACCACAGCGTATCCCGACTTTGCCATGGCCAAGACCATGCGCAAAGAAACGGCCAATGGCGAGCTGGGTTAATCAAGGATATCCGGGGCAACCGGCAATTATGACGACAGGAGAACAAGCATGAAGAAAATTGAGGCCATCATCCAGCCTTTCAGATTGGAACCGGTGAAGGAGGCCCTGCACGCCATCAGTGTCGAGGGCATGACGGTGACCGAAGTCAAGGGTTTCGGGGTGCAAAAGGGTATCCGGGAAGTCTACCGGGGCATGGAATACCAGGTGGATTTTCTCCCCAAGGTGAAAATCGAGATCGTTACCCCCGACGATAAGGCACAAACCATTGTCGACACCATTGTAGCCAAGGCCCGCACCGGCCGGATCGGCGACGGCAAGATCTTCGTCTACCCGGTGGCGGAAGTCATCCGCATCCGTACCGGAGAGACCGGGAATGAAGCCGTCTAAACCGGAAGGGCGGAGGGGAGTCCTCCGCCTTTGCAAATTCGTAAACCTTAATGCCAAACGCTTTACTGCAAACCCATCAAGGGGAAAGGGGGAATTGCTATGAAACTGCATCTGTTTACATTGAGAAAGCCTTATCTGGTTGCCCTGATTCTGGTTTGCCTGGGGGGATGGCTGGTTCCCGTGACGCCGTCGCCGGTCCTGGCCCAAGCCGCGCCGATGCTGGAGAAGCCGGCGGCGCCCGAAGAGAAGAAAGAAGAGGCCGCGCCCACTACCTGCGGTCCCATTGTCAGTGATACCTGCGTGCCCATTGACAGCGGCAAGTACTCCATGCAGGTTTGGTGGGCTTTGTCCTTGTACCCGGGAGTATTCACCAATAACTGGCGCTCGATTAGCGCCAAAGGAGATTATCATACCTTCTTCATGCCGGTGAAGTTCACCTATGGCCCCACCAAAAATCTGGAGATGTATATCATCGTTCCCTTCGTCAATAACTGGGTCAATAATTTAGACCGCGGCATAGCCGGCCCCAATGGGGAACGCTCCGCCAGTTACGCCGGTATCGGGGATATCACGCTGATGGGCAAATACTTGCTGTTACCGGAAACCGATTGCCGGCCGGCCGTGACCGGCGTGGCCGGGTTTGCCAGTATCCCCACCGGCCATGCTTCCCACCTCAACCCGGCCTTCCTGGGCCAGGATGCCATCGGCACCGGGGCGTTAACTGTTACCACCGGCGTCAACCTGTACAAATGGCTGAAGCCGTTCCTGGTGTACAGCAATATCTGGCTCAACACCCCCATCAATATTTTTCCGACCAGAGCTTCTGACGAGCCCGGCAACGTGCGTTCCCGGGAATATGTGACTTTCAACCTGGCGACGGAACTACCCCTCGGCAAACGCTGGGTCGCCCTGCTGGAAATGTACAGCACCTGGACTTGGTCGAATCTCTCCACCCCCCAGGGTTACCAAACCCCGGAGACCGTCATTGGCCTCCTGCCGGGGATCGAATTCCTGGCCACGGATAAATTGTCTTTAGCCGCGGGGGCGTCCTTTGACCTGGCGGGTAAAAACGGCGTCCACAAAATCACCCCCATGCTTACCGCGTTATATACCTTTTAGGCAGGGGTGCGGCAGAGGGAGGGGGTATGCAAGCTTGGGCCGCGCTAGTTAGGCAATAGATGGACATACCTCCTCTTATACCAAGCACTATGAAACCGGCTTTTTCCGAAACACCCCCGGCTGCCGGACCCCTGGCGGATAAACTTATCTGCATCTACCGCGAGGTTAAAATTATCGGGGAGCTAAAATATGCTTTGGACCCTATTGCCATTTGCTGTGGTGGCAATCTTAGTGGCGGCCATACTCCTGGCTGCCAGCGCCCTGGGGGATAAACCTAGCCGCCTGTCCAAGACGGAGCGGCGCCAAGGAGGATCTGCGCGTGGAAGAAACCAAAGAAAACAACCTAGCCCGGGGCGAGCGCTTCGCCATCGTGGATGAGCATGCCAAAGTCAACCTCTTGAGCCGGGAAGAGTTCGAATCCATGAAAAAGCGCAACCCCAGGCTCATTGAAATGCGGGCTTGCGACATCATCTATCTGACGGAACCGCCGCATAAAATGTAGATTGGGACGTCAACTCCATCTATAGCATCGATGGTGCAGCGGAGAGACAAGATGATCTGGACTCTGATATTGTTTGGAATAATTGTACTTCTGGTAGGTGGGATATTCCTGGCGGCTAAATTTAGTCGCCACGCCGGCGAGGAGCCGCGGGGTGCCAGACCCCTGGTAAACTGCCGGAGGGGGATGACCGCGGTCCCGTCACCCTGGGGTATAAAACTGGTTCAAGGCCCTGCCTTAACGCCTAAAGAGCCCAGAGGATGAGATAAAGAAATTACCGCTTTTAGGGGGCGTTTTCTGCGCTAATTTTGGCGGGGTGGTCGCCCCTTACCTTTCCCCTCCATTCCATTCTCTCTCCTTGACGCCACTACCCTCCTGCCCTATATTCCTGAATATGCTCTACTGAGGGAGGGTGGGGGGTGGGCGCCAACCTGGTAATTGCCGCCGAAGATTTTCAGCAACTCCTGGATGCCCTCACCGGTAGGGGCTACCGGCTGGCGGGGCCCACCCTGCGCCGGGGTGAGCTGATTTTAGACGAGCTGTCCGCGGTCACCGACCTCCCCGTGGGCTTAACCGACGTCCAGGATGGCGGCGCCTTCCGCCTCATAGCCCCGGGAAGACCGGGCCCTCTTCGGCTACGGGGTGGGCCAGCAATCCTGGAAGCAGTTTCTCTTCCCGCCTCAAAAACCACTGTGGGAGGCCCGCCGGGAGGGCCGCGGTTTCAGGATCATCGCCGCGGCCGAGGACGCCCCCCGGTTCGCCTTCATCGGGGTGCGCCCCTGCGACCTCCACGCCATGGAAGTCCAGGACCGGGTTTTCCTCCGGGGTAAATACGTTGATCCCACCTATAAAGCCCGCCGGGAGGCCGCCTTCATTGTGGCGGTGAACTGCGGCGGAGGGTCCTGCGGCACCTGTTTCTGCGTCTCCATGGGCACGGGGCCCAAAGCCACCTTCGGTTTTGACCTGGCCCTGACCGAGGTGTTGGCAAATGGGGCTCACTACCTGGTCACCGAGGTCGGCAGCGAACGGGGGGCCGAGGTTCTCGGGCAGGTGCGCCACCTAACGGCGGGCCGGGAGGAGCTGGACGCCGCGGCCCGGGTGGTGGCGGCCACCGCCGGCCACATGGGCCGGCGGCTGGACACCCGGGGGATCAAGGAATTGCTCTACCGCAATTATGAGCATCCCCGCTGGGATGAAGTGACCAATCGCTGCCTCACCTGCGGCAACTGCACCTATGTCTGCCCCACCTGTTTTTGCCACACCACGGAAGATGCTACCGACGTAACGGGGAGCGTCGCCCAGCGGCGGCGCCGGATGGATGTGTGCTTCACCGTGGATTTCTCCTATATCCACGGCGGCAGCATCCGGGCCACCGAAAGGTCCCGCTACCGCCAGTGGCTGACCCACAAGCTGGCCACCTGGCTGGACCAGTTCGGTTGCCTGGGCTGCATCGGCTGCGGCCGGTGCATCACCTGGTGCCCCGTGGCCATCGACCTCACCGAAGAAGTGCGGGCCATCCGGGAAACTGAAGCAGCCCCCAAGGAGAAGCATGATGGAAACCATTGAGCCGGTTCTGGCCATGCACCCCTTTCTCCAGGGCCTGGAACTGCGTCATCTTCAGGAACTTGCCCCCTGCGCCTCCCGGGCCAACTTTGAGGCCGGCCGGTTTCTCTGCCGGGCCGAGGAGGAAGCCCGGCAATTTTACCTGATTAATCACGGCAGAGTGGCGGTGGAAATCTTCAGCGCCCGGCGGGGGGCCGTTACCATCCAGACCTTGGGCGCCGGGGACGTGCTGGGGTGGCTCGGGTTCCTCAAACCCTACCACTGGCACTTCGATGCCCGGGCCCTGGACCTCACCCGGGTAATCAGTTTGGACGTGCAGTGCCTCCTCAATAAATGCGACACCAACCATGAGTTGGGTTATGAACTGCTGAAGCGCTACGCCCATTACATTGCGGTGCAGTTCCGGGTGACCAAGCTGCAATTAATGGATATGTACGGGACCTGAGAATATTCTTTAAGCAAGCAATGGCGGGCCTCCGTGCCCGCTGTTTTATCGGGCAGGCTCGGAAGCCTGCCCCACCGGCGTCTTTGCTGAAAGCTGACCGCTGACCGCTAATAGAGGGACACCCCCAGGAACGCTAATGGCTCCTGATATCCCAGACCCCATGATACCCTCGCCCTTTGTGGTGCAAAGGGTGCGGCGGGAAACCGCGGACACCTACACCCTGGACTTGGTCCCCCCCGAGGGCCCGGCCGATTTTCCCTTCGCCCCCGGGCAGTTCAACATGCTCTACGCCTTCGGGGTGGGGGAAGTGCCCATCTCCATCAGCGGCGACCCGGCCCGCCCGAAAACCCTGATCCACACGGTGCGGGACGTGGGCCGCGTCACCCATGCCATCTGCCGCCTGAAAAAGGGGGAGGCCCTGGGGGTGCGGGGCCCCTTCGGAACGCCCTGGCCCCTGGCGGCCGCCCCGGGCAACGACGTCATCATCCTGGCCGGCGGCCTGGGCCTGGCCCCCCTCCGGCCCGCCATCTATTATCTGCTCAACCAGCGCCCCTTGTTCGGCAACCTCGAGCTGATCTACGGGGCCCGCACCCCGGCCGATCTCCTCTACCGCCGGGAGCTGGAGCGCTGGCGGGGCCGCTTCGATCTCAGGGTGCACGTCACCGTGGACTCCGCCGCCGGCGACTGGCGGGGTAACGTGGGGGTGGTGACCAACCTCATCGGCCGGGCCCGCTTCGACGCCCCCAACACCGTGGCCCTGGTCTGCGGCCCCGGCCTCATGATGCGCTTCACGGTTATGGAACTCCTGGGCCGGGGCCTGGCCCCCCGGCAGATCTTCGTGTCCATGGAGCGCAACATGAAGTGCGGCCTCGGGTTGTGCGGCCACTGCCAGTGGGGTCCTTTCTTCATCTGCAAGGACGGCCCGGTGTTCCCCTTCGACCGCATCAAAGACTGGTTCGACCGGCGGGAGGTGTAAGATGGCCCCCAAAAAGCGCCGGCCGAAACTCTCCGTGTGGAAATTCGCCTCCTGCGACGGCTGCCAGTTGTCCCTCCTGGACTGCGAGGACGAGCTGCTGGCGGTAACGGGCGAACTTGATCTGGCCTACTTCGTGGAAGCCTCCCGGGCCATGGTGCGGGGCCCTTATGACCTCACCCTGGTGGACGGCTCCATCACCACCGCCCACGACGCGGCGCTCATCAAAAAAGTGCGCCGGGCCTCCCGGTTCCTGGTGGCCATCGGCACCTGCGCCGTCTCCGGGGGCATCCAGGCCCTGCGCAATTTTGCGGACGTGAACGACTTCATCCGGGCGGTTTACGCCGAGCCCCGGTTTATCAAGACCCTGAATCAGTCCACCCCCATCGCGGCCCACGTCAAGGTGGACTATGAACTGAACGGCTGCCCCATCAACAAGGTCCAGCTCCTGGAGGTCATCAGCGCCTATCTGGCCGGGCGCGCCCCCGTGGTGGCGGCGCACAGCGTCTGCCTCGAATGCAAGCTCCGGGGCAACATCTGCGTTTTGGTGCTGGGCACCCCCTGCCTGGGGCCGGTGACCCACGCGGGCTGCGGGGCCCTGTGCCCCACCTACCACCGCGGCTGCTACGGCTGCTATGGCCCCAAGGAGACGCCCAACACCGCGTCGCTGGCCTCCTGGTTCAGCCGCCGCTTAGGCGTCAGCGAAGACAGCCTGATGCGGGCCTTCCGCACTTTTTACAACAGCGCCCCGGAGTTTCGCCGGGAGAGCGAAGCCCATGAACGATAAGACCATCAAAGTCAATTACCTCGCCCGGGTGGAGGGGGAAGGGGCTCTTTACGTCCGGGTCAAAGACGGCGCCGTGGCGGATGTGAAGCTCAAGATCTTCGAGCCGCCCCGGTTTTTCGAGGCTTTTCTTAAGGGGCGCAAATATCACGAGGCCCCGGACTTCACCTCCCGCATCTGCGGCATCTGCCCGGTGGCCTACCAGATGAGCGCGGTGCACGCCATGGAAAACGCCCTGGGGGTGAAGGTGACCGGACCGCTGCGGGCGCTCCGCCGCCTCATTTACTGCGGCGAGTGGATCGAGTCCCACGGTCTCCACGTCTTCATGCTGCACGCCCCGGACTTCCTGGGATATGCGGATTCCATCCAAATGGCCCGGGACTATCCGGACATGGTGAAGCTGGGGCTCAAGCTCAAAAAGACGGGAAACGACATCGTCAGCTTCCTGGGCGGCCGGGAGATCCACCCCATCAACATCCGGGTGGGAGGGTTTTATAAGGTGCCCACCAGAGGCGAACTGGCGCCTCTCGCCGAAAGACTCAAGTGGGCCCGGGACGCGGCCCTGAAAACGGTTACGTGGGTGGCCGGCTTTCCCTTTCCGGACTTTGAGCAGGACTATGAATTCGTCTCCCTGCGCCATGAGGACGAATACCCCTTCAACGAGGGCCGCCTGGTCTCCAACCAGGGCCTGGATATCCCGGTGAGTGATTATGACCTCCACTTCGTGGAAGAGCAGGCGCCCTATTCCCATGCCCTCCATTCGGTCCGCCGGGACCGGGGCCCTTATTTTGCCGGCCCCCTGGCCCGCTACAACCTGAACTTCGAGAAGCTCACCCCCACGGCCCGGGAGGCGGCGCGCTCCGCTGGGCTGGGCGAGGTGTGCCGCAACCCCTTTAAGAGCATCATCGTGCGGGCCGTGGAGATCCTCTATGCCCTGGAAGAGGCCCTGGCCATCATTGATACTTATGAGATGCCGGATGCTCCTGCGGTGAAGGTCTCGCCCCGGGAGAGTGTGGGCTATGCCGTCACCGAAGCGCCCCGGGGGTTGCTGTACCACCGCTACCGCCTGGACGAGCGCGGCGTCATCGAGGATGCCAAGATCGTGCCGCCCACTTCCCAGAACCAGAAGATCATTGAACGGGATCTGTACCGCTTCGTGGCCCCCCGGGTGGACCTGCCCGAGGCGGAGCTTACCTGGAAGTGCGAGCAGTTGGTGCGCAACTATGACCCGTGCATCTCCTGCGCCACCCATTTCTTGAAGCTGGAGATAGAGCGCTGAGTCCTCCAACCCCATACCTAAGGGTTAGGAGGGGCACTTGAGGGAAGACGGTTATGATTTACTCCGCCCTCCCTTGTTAAAAAGGCTCCCAAGTGAACCAGGTTATGATTATCGGCATCGGCAACATCTTTCGTGGCGACGATGCCGTGGGGTTGGTGGCGGCGCGCCGGCTCCGGGAAATGCAGCTGCCCACAGTGCAGATCCTGGAACTGGACGGCGATATAACCACCATAGCAGAAAGCTGGCAAGGAACCCCCAAGGTCATCGTGATGGACGCCGCCACCTCCAGGGGGGTGGCGGGCACGATCTACCGGTTTGAGGCCCACCGGGAAGCCTTGCCCCGTAAGCTCTTTGCCACCTGCTGCTCCTGCCACGCCTTCGGACTGGCCCAGCAAATAGAAATCGCCCGGGAACTCCAACAACTGCCGCCCAGACTCATCGTTTTCGGCATCGAGGGCCAAGACTTTACCCTGGGTTCGGGGCTTTCCCCGGAAGTGGCCGCGGCCGTCCCTGAGGTCATGCGCCGGGTGCTGGAGGAGCTGGGGTTCGACCAGCCCGAGGCATGATGGCCGTGCCCCTGCAAAACGAAATAACTATTGGCCATGGCTGGATTCATTCCTGCTCTGCAAATTTAGAGAAAGAGAAAGATTAATGATTCAATTTAAAAAACTTTTTACCCCCGTAAGTTCCATGGATGCCGAGGAGGCCAAAGCTTACCTGGCCGGGCATAGAGAAGACGAATACACCATCCTGGACGTGCGCCAGCCGGGGGAGTATGAGGAGGCGCACCTCCCCGGGGCCAAGCTCATCCCCCTGCCCCGGTTGTCCGAAGCCTATCAGGAATTGGACCCGGAGAAACCCGTCATCGTCCACTGCGCCATCGGGGGCCGCAGCCGGGTGGCGGCCCAGATGTTGTCGGGGATGGGCTTCAATGAGGTTTACAACCTGGCCGGCGGCATCAAGGCCTTCCAGGGACCCAAAGCCGCCGGCCCCCAGGAACTCAACCTGGACCTGGTGCGGGGCGACGAGACGCCGGCGGAGATCATCGCCCTGGCTTACGGCATGGAAAGGGCCCTGCAATTGTTTTACGAAACCAGGTTGGACCAGGCCCGGGACCAGGACCTGAAAAGCCTCTTCTTAAGCCTGGCCCAGGTGGAGAAGAAGCACCAGCAGCGCCTGCGGGACCAATACCGGCAGGCGGCGCCGGCCGGGGAGGACGTGAACCTCCTGGAAGCCTCCGCGGTTACCGAAATCCTGGAAGGCGGCTTTAAGGTGCAGGAGTTTATGGAAAAAAACGAGTCATATTTGCAAACGGTGCCCCACGTTCTCGACCTGGCCATGATGTTGGAGACCCAGGCCCTGGACCTCTACCTGCGTTTGGCCCGGCGCTGCTCCCAGGCCGCCGCCCGAGAGGTGCTTTTCAGCATTGCCGAGGAGGAAAAAGTCCACCTGGCCAGCCTGGGCCGCCTGCTGGAGGCCAAATTAAAAGAGATGCAAGGATAGGTTGAGGGGAGGGCCGGGGGAAATTTTTTGTAAGCTTCCCCCGCCCTCCCCTCAAACTCCCCTCCCACCCCCCTGAAATGGTTTTCAGAAAGTACCGGGTGGCGCTCTGGCCCGAAGGTAGGGGGAGCATGGCTTGTGAGATTTGGGAAAGGTCTGACAAGACTTAACTGAGGGCTGAATGGCCATCACGGTCTTAGAGGTGCTGAAACACCTGCCCCGCACCAACTGCGGCGACTGCGGCCAACCCACCTGCCTGGCCTTTGCCACCCAGGTCATCAAGGAGGGGGCAGACCTGTCCAAATGCCCCTACCTGCCGGAGACCGCCGGGGAGATGAGAGCCGCGGTGCAGGCCCAACAGCTCTCCGGCGTCGGCCGGCGCCGGGAATCCGTCGCCATCTCCCTGGAAGTCCTCCAGGCCAAGGTGGCCCCCCTGGATTTCGCCGCCCTGGCCGATGGTCTCGGCGCCGGCTTTGGTTCGGAGGCCGGCCGCCCCTACCTCACCCTACCCTACTTCGGCCATTGCCTCCAGGTCTTCAAAGACGAGTTGCGCTATCCCCCCGGGGCCCTGGCCGACCCCTGGGACGCCATCCTTCTTTACAATTACATCGCCTCCCGGGGAAACCAGGTGCCCAGCGGAGAGTGGATCGCCTACCACAGCCTGCCCAACTCCGTGTCCAAGGCCAAGACCCTGGCCCGGTTGGAAAAGCAGCTGGCGGCCCACTTCGCCGGCCAGGCCGGAAAACTTAAGGAGCAGGCCGCGGCCCTGGGAGCGGAGCTCACCGCGGTGGGCGAAGACGCGGACGTCCAGGCCATCTTCCGGCCGCTGCCCCGGGTCCCCCTGCTGCTCCTGTTTTGGGACGCCGAAACAGAGGAAGGCTTCGAACCCCAGGCCCGCTTTCTCTTCGACGCCAGCGTCACTGCCTACCTGGACCTGGAAGCCATGCTCTTCCTGGTGGAACACCTCATGGACCGGCTGATGGATTGAGTTTGGGGGGAGGGCCAGGGGAAGATAGTGGTCAGTGACCAGTTGTCAGTAGCCAGAGCCCTCAAGGGCGCAATGAATTGCGCCCCTACAGCAAAATGCTGATTTTACCTCTATGAGTGCAACCTGAGACCTCTGCTAAAGAAAGTTTTGTAAATGGTTGATGTGGTGCATGGCATTTTTGCGCATTCAGGAAAGCGATGAGCCCTTCTGAGCCCAGTTGCAGCGGTCCTGGGGAAGGCCGCCGAGGTCCCTTGCAGGCCTTCTTTAATCTTTCAGGCCTACCACCCTGCAAAAGAGACTTAGGTTGTCCCTTGCAGCACCAGCATCTTTTTCAGGTTGTAGCTGATCCCTACCAGCCAGAAATGATTTCGGTTGCGCACCCGACCGAGATAACGACATCGTTCCAGCCCATAGCGGCACTTCAGGGTGCCGATGACCCGCTCTACCGCCCGGCGCACCCGGGAAAAGAATTTATTCCGCTTCTTTTGCTGCGCTGTTATGGCCCGATAACGCCAGGGCCGATTGATGATACCGCAGAACACCCCTCGGCGTCGCAAGGCCTTCTTGCGAGCATCTTTGGCATAGGCCCCATCGGCAAACACCGCGGCTTCATCGCCGCTGACCATCTCCTCAAACAGGTGCGACTCGGAGACGCTGGCCGGGGTCAGAGCCAGACGCCGGAGCAGGCCGCTCCCTTGATCCACGCTGAGGTGGACTTTGTAGCCAAAGTGCCCGTCCTTGCCCCGGCGGGTCCAATCCGCCTCGGGGTCGGGGCTGGGCTCGCCCCGGCGCGGCGGGTGAGGTTGGGCTTTGATCAAAGTGGCGTCAATCAAGGAACCCCGCCGCACGATCATCCCCTTGGCCTGGAGCTGCTCCTCCAGCAAGGCAAACAAGCGTTCTCCCAACCCCGCCTGGGCCAGCATATTGCGGAACCGGCAAATCCTGGTTTCATCCGGGACCGGGTCTTGCAGCGACAGACCCAAAAACCGCTGAAACGACAAGCGGTCGCAGATGGCTTCTTCCAAGCCGGGATCGGACAAGCCGTACCACTGCTGCAAAAGCAGGGCCTTGAACATTACCAGGGGCGGATGGCTGGGTCGCCCCAGGTTGGGATGATAGAGAGGTTCCATAACCTTCTCGAAGGGCCGCCAGTCAATCTGGCCGTCGATCTTCTTCAGAAAGTGGCCTTCAGGCACCCGACCCGTGGCCTCCATGTCCCCAAAGCCCATCTGCCCCGATTTTTTCCCCAGCATCTGCGACCTCCAATATCTGACTTTAATCGCAGATTAACACGTTATTTCAATATGTTGAACTGATTTTTTCGTTATATTAAAACTATTTTTTAAGGGACTTTCGCAGAGGTCTCAACCTGGTATAAAATCCCTCCCATCCACCCGAAATAGGGCTAGAATAAGCTGGGGAAGTCGGGACCAAAAGTCCCGACTTCCCCAGCTTACTTAAGGGGTTGGGGTGGGGGTCTGGGGGAGGGGGCTGGGGCCGTCGGCCCCCCTTCCCCAACATCCTTATCCCAGCAACTCCGGGCCGGCGGTGATGGGTTTGCCCGTGGCTGCCGCGATGTTCCTGAGCATGCCCTGGTAGATGTGGCGGTGGCAGGGGTCGAGAATGTACCAGTAGGCCATGCCCCACAGGCCCCGGGGCAGGAACCGGGCGATCTGGGCAAGTTCCGTCTGGCCGTCCGCCCGCGGCGTCAGGCGAAACTCCAGGGTGGCTTCCCCCGGCATCTTCATTTCTGCCAGGAGCAGCAGGCGCTTATGGGGTTCGATTTCCAGGACCCGGAAAAAATCCAGGGCGTCGCCGGCGTGAAGCTCCCGGGGTTGGCGTCGGCCCCTCCGCAGCCCCGAGCCCCCCAGCAGCCGGTCGATCCAGCCCCTGAGGCCCCACAAATAGTCACCGAAGTACCAGCCGGTCTCCCCCCCGATCCTGGCGATGGGCTCCCAGAGCTCTTCCGGCGTCACCTGTAAGCGGACGCGGTAGCCCAGGCTCAAAACCGTGCCCCCGGCGAACTG
Source organism: uncultured delta proteobacterium (assembly GCA_963790655.1). GTDB lineage: Bacteria > Desulfobacterota > Desulfobaccia > Desulfobaccales > 0-14-0-80-60-11 > DASWLF01. Next base: position 233,123 of record CAWBPT010000015.1, read on the forward strand.
AGCGTCGCCGCAGTGGCTCCACTCCGGCGGGATGATTGTGCCCGCGTCGCTCCAGCAGGTTTCCACCCGCTGTTGCTCGATCCGCTGCAGGGCCAGCCTGATGGTCTGGCGGCAATCCAGGAGTTCCTGGGGGATGAGGTCCCGGATGCGGTCATCCCGGCAGATCACGGGGTTGCGCAGCCCTTCCGCCAGAGGCTGGGCCAGGGAAGCGGGCACCGGGGTCACGAGGTGGATCCAGTAGGAGCTGAGCCTGGGGGTGAGCACCGGCACCGGGATGATGATCCTGCGGGGGAGGCCGGCCTCTTCGGCGTAGAGGTCGAACAGCTGCCGGTAAGTCACCACTTCGGGGCCGCCGATGTCGAAGGTCTGGCCTTTGACTTCTTCAGGCTCCAGGCAGCCCATGAGGTAGATGAGAACATTCCTGATGGCGATGGGCTGCACGGGATTGTGGACCCAGCGGGGCGTGAGCATCACCGGCAGGCGATCCACCAGGTAGCGCATGATTTCGAAAGCCGCCCCTCCGGACCCCAGGATCATGGCGGCCCGCAAAAAAGTGGTGGGCACCGCCCCGGATTTCAGGATGCGGGCCACCTCCAGTCGGGAGCGCAGGTGCTCGCTCAGAAGAGGATCGTCCTCACCGCCCAGACCGCCCAGATAAACGATGCGGTCCAGGCCGGCTTCCGCCGCGGCCCGGGCCATGTTTTGGGCCGCCTGGCGGTCAGTGGCGGCGAAATCCCTGGTCCCCACGGCCATGGAGTGCACCAGGTAAAAAGCCGCCCCGCAACCCTGGGTCGCCAGGCGCAGGGACTCAAAATCCAGCACGTCCCCCTTGGCCAACTCGATGTTAGGATGATTCCCCCAGGGGCGGCTTTGCAATTTGCCCAGAGAACGGCCCAGGGCCCGCACCCGGTAACCGGCTTCCAGCAAGCGCGGCACCAGGCGCCCGCCCACATAGCCGGTGGCCCCGGTAACCAGGATTGGTTTGGACTGCATCCGATTTTCCTTCCCTTAGCAGCTACTTTAAAAACCGATTATTCTGTCATCCTGAACGAAGTGAAGGATCTCAACTTATGGGCAATTCAAGATTCTTCGGTATGCTCAGGATGACAGTTAAATTCGCGCTATGAAGGCAGTGGAAACCTCGTGGCAAGTTTTTATTACCAAACCGAACCTCTCTCCGGTTCCAGCAAGCCAATTCCATCAACCTGCGCCGTGCTCTGGAGACGACGCGGCGGGGGCGGGGGTTTAAAAGCCGCGCCCACCATGCGGGCCCCCGCCTGGCCGGGAACAGCCGGGGGGCGGCTGCTCCGCAGGCCGGTGCTTCTGCGGGACCCTCAACTGATGAAGGCGCGCATGCGGGTGGGGGATTCCAGGTGAGTGTCGATTTCGGCGGCCAATTTCTGCCGCAACGGGTTTTTAAACCAGGCCTGCCAGTGCTCCAGGGACTCCCAGGTGCTGATCACCAGGTAAAGATTGGGGTCGTCCACGGCATGCATGGTCTCCCCGCTGATATACCCCGGCTGCTGCATGGCCTGCACCCGGAGCTGCCGCAGCAGGCGCACGATCTCGCCCACGTTCCTGCCGGCGATCTTTCTTTCCACCAATACCTTGACCATGGCTCCCTCCTGAACTTGGTCTCCAGTCCGCAGCCTAGTTTAATTAATATAACAGGACTGCCCGGAAATCCAGGGGGGATTATATAAGGATATTGAGGGCCGGGGCACTCTGTGGTATGATACCCAGGGGGAAGTGGGTATCGTATGGTTACACTGGGAGAACTCCGCCGCACCCTGGACCGGCAGGAGGAGACATGGCTTTCTCCTTACGCCACCAGGAGCGTCCAGGCCAGCCGCCGCCATTTCGAAGAGCGCATTGCGGAAGGCCACCGGCAAAATTTTGCGGTGGACGCCGACCGCATCCTCCATTCCCGGGCCTACACCCGCTATATCGACAAGACCCAGGTCTTCTACCTCATAGACCACGAGCACATCAGTCACCGGGTCCTGCACGTGCAGCTCCTTTCCAAGATCGCCCGGACCATCGGCAAGTTCTTGCGCTTAAACGAGGACTTGCTGGAGGCCATCGCCCTGGGCCACGACATCGGCCATCCTCCCTTCGGCCATGACGGCGAGCGCATCCTGTCCGCCATCTGTGAGGCCCAAGGCATCGGTCCCTTTCTCCACAGTATCCAGGGAGTCCGCTTTCTCGACCGGCTGGAGAAAAGCGGCCGGGGCCTCAACCTGTCGCTACAGGTATTGGACGGCATTTTGTGCCACGACGGGGAGTCTCACCTGGAGCGCCTCTCGCCTGACCCGGAAAAGACCTTCGCCGAGTTGGAGAGCGAGTTCCGCCGCAAACCGGCGAACCCATCCCTAGACTTGAAGCCCATGACCCTGGAGGGCTGCGTGGTACGGCTCTCCGACACCATCAGTTACATCGGCCGGGACCTGGAGGACGCCATCACCCTGAAGCTGGTGCGCCGGCAGGACCTGCCCGAGGAGGTGGCCCTGGGCCTGGGCCGCACCAACGGCGCCATCATTTACAGCCTGGTGGCAGACCTCATCAGCCACAGCTATGATAAAAATTATGTGGGCTACAGTCCTGAGGTGGGCTCCTTGCTGAAGCAATTGAAAGACTTCAATTACGAGCACATTTATAACAACCGGCGCATCAAAGAGGAGACCCCCAAGATCGAGGGCCTGTTCGAGAGGTTGTTCGCCAGATTCCTGGCCGACGTTAAGGAGGAGCGGCGTGGCGCCCTCATCTGGACGGACTTCCTGGCCCCCATGGAGCCCGGCTACGCCGCGGCCCACCAGCCGGCGGAGATCGTCCGGGACTTTCTATCCTCCATGACCGACGCCTATTTTTTGCGCAAGTCCCAGGAGCTTCTCTTCCCCCAGCCCTTGCGGCTGGGGTGAGTTCCGGGCTGGGAAAGAAGGTTGGGTGGACAATGCCCACCCTACATGGGCTAAACCTTGATTTTTGCTAAATGCTGAACGCTGACTGCTGACAGCTATTTTCAAAAAACTATGCGGCTAATGACCTTTAACCTCAGATTCGCCACCCCCCTGGACGGCCCCAACGAATGGGAGTTCCGCAAGGAACTGGTGGCGGACATCATCAAGGCCCACCTTCCGGACCTGTTGGGCACCCAGGAAGGCACGGTGCCGCAGTTGGAATACCTGGAGGCCAGTCTCCCCGGGTATCTGCCGCTCACGGCCCACCGGGACGTGGACCGCACCTGCCAGTACCCTACTATCTTTTACCGGGTGGAGCGCTTCCGGGTGAAGGCCAGCGGCGAGTTCTGGCTCTCCGAGACCCCCGAGGTGCACCGCAGCATGAGCTGGGACAGCGCCTTTCCCCGCCTGGTCACCTACGGCCTTTTTCAGGAAGTCAGCCGGGACCAGGACTTTTACTTTATTAACACCCATCTGGACCACATCTCGGTAGAGGCCCGTCTTCAGGGCGCCAGGATGATCCGGGAGTACTTTTTCCGCTTCAATCTGCCCCTGATCCTGGCCGGGGATTTCAACGAGCCGCCGGATTCCCCGGTTTACCGGCAGTTCATCAATAAAGAGAGCCCCCTGACGGATACCTGGCGGGCCCTGCACCCCCCCGAGGAGGAGGCCACCACCCAGCACAGCTTCAACGGCCTCAACCGGGGGGCCCGCATCGACTGGATCCTGGTCACCCCTCCTTTCCGGGTGCGCCGGGTGGCCATGGTCACCGACAATCGGGATGGTCGCTATCCTTCCGACCATTTTCCCTATGAAGCAGAGGTGGAATATTGATAGAGGTGGGAAATTGATTATGGCGCGTATAACCTGGCTGGTCTTAATGCTGCTGCTGACGGCCGTTCCGGCGGCAGGGGCCCCTCCTAGCCCGCCTCCCCTGTACCAACAGGTGGCCGGAGGCGAAGAAATCCATGTAGTGAAGGCCAAGGAGACCCTCAACCGCATCGCCCTGGAAAAAGGCCTGAAATGGACGGCGCTGGCCCGGCGCAATGGCCTGAAAAAGCCTTACAAACTGAAGCCGGGCATGGAATTGAAGCTGGACACCACCCATATCGTACCCGTGGAGGTGAAAAACGGGCTGGTCATCAACCTGCCGGAGTTGTGCCTGTACCATTGTGTCAACGGGGTCTATATGCGACGCTACGCCCTGGCGGTGGGCAAGCGCACCTGGGAGACCCCCACCGGCAATTTTAAAGTGGTGGAAAAAAAGCGGAAACCCACCTGGTTGGTGCCCGAGTCCATCCAGGAGGAAATGGAAGAGCAGGGCCTGGAGGTGATTGAGCGGGTGCCGCCCGGCCCCGATAACCCCTTGGGAGACTACTGGATGGGCACTTCCGCCACGGGCGTGGGCATCCACGCCACCAACCGGCCCTGGAGTGTCGGCCACTTTATATCCCACGGCTGCATCCGCATGCTGCCCGAAGAGATCGCCCAGCTTTTTCCCCAGGTGACGGTGGGTACGCCGGTGAAGATTATCTACCGCCCCATCAAGGTGGCCCTGACCCCGGAGGGTAGGATCTACCTGGAAGCCAACCCCAATATCTACAGCAAGGAGCTGAACGCCCTGGAATATGTCAAGGAACTGGCCCAATACTACCGGCTCACCGACCGCATCGATTGGGACAAAGTGCCGCCCATCCTCAAGGCCGGGGAAGGTATCGCCCAGGACATCACCCGGGACCCCCGAGGCCCGGAGGCGCCCCCGGCGCCTGCCCCCAGGGGCGCCTCCTCCCCCCGGGAAGTCAGGCTTTCCCCTTTACACGGCAAGGAAGCCAAGGTAAAATAAATTTTGTCAGCGTTGGGGCAATGTGGGGGTGGGTCTCAAACTCACCCCTGCATCCATCCGGGAGCGTAGCACCTTGAGTGAGATGGACGAGGCGGCCCGGCGCCAGGCTATCCGGGAAGAAAACCGCAACTTGAGATACCTGCGCTTTATGGTGGACCTGGCCCTCATGGAGATCCGGTCCGGCAGTATGACTTTGGCCCAGGCCGGGAAGATCGTGGAGAACGTTCGCCGTCAGGCCTTGACCCTGTTCCCCGGCAAGGAAACGGCCTTCGATATTATCTACCGCCCCCGCCTCCAGCGGGCCATCACCGAAACCTACCAGCTTCATTAATAGAGGGAAAAGCTATGACTTTGGCGCGGCGTGCAGCTATCATGATGGGAGTTCTGTTGGTATTGGGGTTGTCGGGTACCGTTCTGGCCCAGACCGCGACGGCCAAGTGCGGTCCGGACCACGCCATCCTTTACAAGCGGGCCGTGGGCCTCCTGGACCAGGCCGAAAAAAAGTTGACCGCCAGGTACACGGCCGAAGCCAAGTCCCTGGTGAAAGAGGCCAACTCCCTGTTCACCATCCTGCAGAAGGAGTGCGGCGCGGACCAAAAGGACCGGCTCCTGACCGAGAAGGAGACCCAGCAGGAGTCTATCAACCAGAAACTGTCCGCGGATGAACGGTCCGCCGCCGACCGCCTGATGAAATCCGCCGAAGACAAAGAGAAGAAGGCCCAGCAACTGGAAGCTTCCCAGCCGGACGTCGCGGTGAAGTATCAGCGGGAGGCCAAGGAAGAATACGAGCAGGCCCACAAGCGCTATATCAAGGCTGGCATCTATGCCCTGCGCAACCAGCAGATGATCTTCAGCTTCCTGGGCAAATAGAACCTGAGAGCGCTGCAAATATCATTTTAGGAGAGGGCCGGGAAAACCGGCTCCCACCGTAAAGAAGCTCCCTTCTCCCACCCCCGGAGGAAGCCGCCGTGCCCCTGACCATCACGGCCGAGGTCGTGGGGCCTCTCCAGGTGATCACCTACCTGGTAGCCTGCCCGAAGACCGGGGAAGCCCTCCTCGTCGACCCCGGCGGCCCCGCGCCCGGGCTCATGGCCCGCCTGCGCCGGGAAGGCTGGCGCCTTAAGTTTATCGTCAACACCCACGGCCACGCCGACCATATTGCGGGGAACGACCTGTGGGCCGCCGCCACCGGGGCCCGCATCGTCATGCACGCCCTGGACTGGGAGTTTTTCCGCCGCCCGGAGATGCAGGACGCGGCCCGAGCCGAGGGCTTTCCCCCCTTGAGCCGCGCCGACTTATTGGTTAACGACGGCGACCGGTTGTCCCTGGGGGGCTTTCCAGCCGACGTCCTCCACACCCCGGGACACACGCCGGGGGCCATCTGCCTTTATTTCCCGGGCCATCTCTTCACCGGGGACACCCTGTTCGTAGGGGCCGCGGGGCGCACCGATCTGCCGGGAGCCTCACTTGAGGCCCTCATCTCCTCCCTGGAGTCGAAAATCATGCCCCTGCCGGACGAGACCCGCATCTGGCCCGGCCACGACTACGGCGACACCCCCACTTCCACCCTGGGCGAAGAGAAGATCCACAATCCGTTTCTCACCGATTTCTTTTAACCGCCTCGCTCTTCTTAAGGTGCCCCGCCGTCCGCCAACGCCCCATGCCGTCCGTAAATTAGGTATTGCACCGCCGGGATTTTGCGCATAAGTAATACGTAGTATGCAGGCAAAATCCACTTCTACCAGGTCGAGCATGCGCCAGCCCCCGGAGGGCCTCTTTGCCCGTCTCCTGGACGGCCTCACCGATACCTACACCCTGGTGCTGGATCAGGACCAGAAGATCACTTACGCCAATCTGGCCTTTCTCGTGCATTTCGGGCTGGAGTGGAAGCAAATCTCCGGAAAATCTTGCTCCTGGTTGGGGACCCCCTTTGCCAGCCCCCAGTGGGACCAGGTGGGGTTCTGTCCTTCAGAGCTGGCCCCCTTTTACCCGGCCCACACCATCCTGACCCGGCAACGGGGCGGGGGGGGCGGGGGAAAATTATTTTATGAAGTCACCTATTACCGCCCCCCGGATGATGATTCCAGCCTCTGGACCGTTTGCACCTTCCGGGACGTCACCCACCGGTTCAACCTGGAATCGCAGATCCGGAAGCTGGACGAACTGGAGCGCAACCTGATCCAGGCCTCCATGGACGGCATCGTGGTCAACGATTTGCTGGGCAACATCCTGGTATTCAACCAGGGGGCCGCCAACATACTGGGATACTCGCCCCAGGAGGTCATCGGCAAGCTCAGCGTCGGCCAGCTCTATCCGCCCGGGGTGGCCCACGATATCAAGCAGAAAATCTATTCTTCGGAATTTACCGGCCCCGGCAGGTTGGAGAACTATGAAACCGTGGTGCGCCACCAAGACGGGACCCTGGTGCCCATCTGGCTTTCGGCCCGCATCCTGCACGAAGGCGACCGGGAGATCGGCATCGTCGGGTTTTTCCGCGACCTCCGCGAGCGCAAGCGGCTGGAGGAAGACCTCTTCCGCAGCGAACGTCTGGCCACCCTGGGCAGAATGGTGGCCCACATCACCCATGAAATCAAAAATCCCCTGATGACCATCGGCGGATTTGCCGGGCAATTGGAGCGCCTGGAGGCATTGCCCCCAGAAGCCCGGGGCAAGCTTAAGCTCATCCGGGAGGAGGTGCAGCGCCTGGAGAAATTTCTGGGCGATTTGAGCACCTTTACCCGGGCCGCCCCGCCCCGTAAAGTATCCGGTGATCTCCTGGCTTTAATCCGGGAAGTGGCGGAGCTGATGGAGGCCGGTTTCAAGGAGCGGGACATCATCTTTGAGCTCCGGGCCCCCAAAACCATGCCCCGATTTTTCTTCGATCCCGGGCAGATCCGCCAGGTCCTGATCAACCTCTTCAAAAACGCCCAGGAGGCCATGCCCCAGAGGGGCAAATTGACGGTGGGGGCGGAGCTGCGCCATGACCGGGTGCACCTCACCATTAGCGACACCGGTCACGGTATTGCTCCGGAGCATTTGAAATCACTCTTCACCCCGTTTTTCTCCACCAAGGAAGGGGGCACCGGCTTGGGCCTGACCATCTGCCAGGGCCTCATTGAGCAGCATCACGGGACCATTGAAATCGACAGTGAAGTAAACCGCGGCACCACCTGCCTCATCCACCTGCCTTTGGCTAATACCCTTTAATACCGTCGTATAGGGGCGCAATTCATTGCGCCCTTGAGGGCGTGATAAATTACGCCCCTCCCTAAAAAATACCTTTTTGACGGCAACTTGGTATTAGGGGGGCTCCCCCGCTTAGAGGGCTTCCATCTGGGTGAGCCCTTACATAACAACCACGTCCTTTGGGGGCGATATTGCTTTTTTAAGACCAAGTCGCCCAAGCGCCCCTATTCTCCCACCGGTTAGCAGAAATTTTAAGTGGGGCCGGACCCCAGCCGATAAGGATATCAGACGGCTTGCCTGACAAACCCGCAACCGAGCTCAGAAACCATCATGCTGCACTCGCCGATCCCATCCCAGGTCCTAAGCGCCCGGGAGAATTACTCCGAACTCCTGGATCTGGCCGCCAGGCTAACCGGGGCGCGCCACGCCGCCTTCCTGCCGTTGGATGGGCCCGCGGGTTTGCTGGTTAACGGGACCGATCCGGACTTGCCTCCCCTTTATTGGGAGGCGGCCCTGGAGGTGGCCAGAAATCCCGTCCCCCTCCTGTTCCAGTCCCCGGGCCAGCGGTCATTCTCTCCCCTGCTGGCGGTGCCGGTGCAGTACCGGAATAATCTCCTGGGAGTGATGATCATCAGCCACCGCCCCAAACCGCCCTTGAACCGGGATGACTTGAACCTGGTGGCCCTGCTGGCGGAAAACCCGACCCTGGTCTCCAGGAACCTGGCGTTCCATGAAAGAAATACCATCTACCAGATGGAGTCCATCCAGGCCCTGGTCAAGACCCTGGAAGCCCGGGACCATTACACCGGCCAACATTGCAGGCGGGTGACGGAGCTCGCCTTGCACTTCGCCCGGGACCTGGAGCTATCCCCCCCGGAATTGACCTCGGTGAAGACCGCCGGTTGCCTCCATGACATCGGCAAAGTGGGAATCAGCGACCACCTGCTTCTCAAGCCGGGGCCCCTCACCCGGGAGGAGCGGGTCATCATCGAAACCCACCCCCTTATCGGCGAAAAAATCGTCCGGCCCCTGGGCCTCAAGGACCAGGAACGGGAAATTATCCTGCACCATCACGAGCGCTGGGACGGGCAGGGCTATCCCCACGGTCTGGCCGGAGAGGAGATCCCTTTTCTGTGCCGCCTGGTGGCCCTGGCGGACGTGTTCGACGCCCTCACCAGTGACCGACCTTACCGGCGCCGCTTTCCCATCCCGGCTGCCCTGGCAAACATCCGGGCCGGGGCCGGCACCCATTTCGACCCGGACCTGGCCGGGAAATTTATCACTATGCTCTCATCCCAGACCCAGGCCTCCGTCCCCCCGTCCTTCCCCCAACTCCGACCTAATGTAGAGCCGGCGCCCCCGCCGGCTCCAGAACCGCCGAGGGCGTTTCTACATTTATTCCCTGGCAAGAGCTCCATGGATAACTTGGGCAGCCGGGCCTTTTTCATAGCTCTCTGGCCAGGAATCCGACTTTCCCCACTTCTCCATTTTTCCCCATTTAAGTACTTGTGGGATTATGCCGAGACTTTCTACGGGGGGGGGGAAATTTATCTTTCCAAAAGAGCCTTCCCCGAGGGAGAAATGACTGAGCCGCGTTCGCACCCGCTCTTCGAAGAGGCCCAGGCGCCGGTCCCGGGTCCCGGACCGGAGCCCCGGACGGAGGAGGCCGGTGCCCGGTTATCCCCGGCTGATTCCCTGGAGCGCGCCCTGGCCGAACTGGTCCGGTATTACCGCCACTCCAGCGCCGGCCGCCTGGTTACCGGCATCGTCCACCGGATGAACACCCCTTTGCAGGTGCTCTCCTTCCAGCTGGAACTCCTGGAGCAGAAGAACCGGGAAGAACTGGAAATTCTGGCCGGCTGCCCCTCGCCCACGGCGGCAAAGCTGACCCCGCTCCATGATTATCGCCGGGAGAAAATCCGCCAGGTCCGGGCTGAGATCGACAAGCTCCAGGAGTTGTCCCGCCGCCTCATCCTCCAGGGAGTCCACGAGGAAGCCCAGGATAAACAGTCCTTTGATCTCAACCGCTTATGCCAGGAAGAACTGGAACTTTATCAGGCGCATCCCTTCTTCCGGCACCGGGTGAACAAGGAAATCCGCTTCCAGCCCGGTCTGCCGTGCATATATGGCCATTACCCCGACTTCAGCCAGAGCTTTCGGAACCTCCTGGACAACGCCCTGGAAGCCATGGAGGGGGCAGACGCGCCGGGAATTGACGGTGGCGACCTCTTGTGAGGACGGGCGCCCCGTTCTAGCCGTGGGCGACACCGGCCCGGGCATTCCCCCCGAAGTCCAGTCCTTGATTTTCCAGCCCTTTTTCTCCACCAAGCGGGGCCATGCGGGTCTGGGGCTCTTCATGGTCCGGCGCCTGCTCGTCCCTTACGGCGCCCAAATCACGGTGGAGAGCGCCCCCGGGGCCACCTGGGTAAGGGTGCGCCTGCCGGTTTAGGGGGTTTCCTGTTTTCTGTTTTCGGTTTTCTGTTTTCGGAAGCGCTGGCTTTTGGAGCAGTTACGGAAGTGAAAGTAATCTGCTACCGCGGCCATAAATAAAAAAGGCGGGCCCGGAGGCCCGCTGCCCGCGGCACCGAAAACTGAAAACAACCGAAAACAGAAAACTGCTTTAAGGCGGCGGCTTGCGGTCCAGGTCCGCGGTTTGCAGGAAAACCTCGGCGGCCCGCCCGGCTTTGAAATATCTGGCGATCGTTTTTATCCGGACCAGGCGTTCCAGGGACGCCGGGTGCGAATCCAGAAAGTAGGTGGTCATAAAAGGGTCTTTTTCATCCACCGCGGCCATCCGTTCCCACACCGCCGCGCCCTTTTCGAGGTCATACCCCGCCTGGAAGGCGTACCACGCCCCGTAGGCGTCGGCCTCCCGCTCGTCGGCCTGGGAGAAGACGCTTTCCACCGCCTCCTGGGCCACCCGGCGCACGCTGGGGTCCACCCTGGAGCGTTTCCAATCCAGCATTCTACTCAGGGAAAAGGTGCTGAACGCGGTCACCGTCTCCCCCAGGAACTTGCCCAGCTCCCGGTGGGACGCCCCCCGGATCAGGTGGCCCTGGGCGTGGTGCGCCAGTTCGTGCCCCACCACCAGGGCCAGTTCGTCGTCATTGAGGCAGAAGTTCACCAGTCGCTGGGTCAGGATGACTTGGCCGGGCGCCGCGTAGGCGTTAATTTTGTAGTCTTGGGTCTTGACCAGGATGGCGTACTCCGCAGGTAGATGCTGGGGATAGAGAACCAGGCTGAACTTTTGGTCTTCCCGTTGGACCAGCAGTTCCACCGGCCCGCTGAAATAGCGTTCCCGGGCCTCCATGCCGATGTGCTTCAGGTCCAGCATGATGGCGGCCAGCAGTTCCCCGGGGAGGAGAATGGAATAGACGTCGTGGTGGGAGCGCACGTGTCGGTAATCGGCATTGGTGCGTCGGGACGCCTGCTGGACCATCATGAAATCCTGGAAAAAACCCCGGGTGGTCTTGATATATTCGTCCCATTGCTCCACCCAGGCGGGCAGGGGCCAATTGTTCACCGCCAGGATGAGGTCTCCGGGTTTGAGACCGGCATCCTGAGCCGGCGACGGCCGCCAGACGTGGTCCACCGCCACCTTGCCGGTGGCGGTGACCCACCAGTTGAAACCCAGGAAGGGGTAGGTGCGGCCGTGAATCTGGGGGAGACAGGGCAGCAGGCGCAGAAAGACCCGGGAGACCCGCTCCGAAGACCAGGTTTGATAAGGATGGCGCCGGGCCGCGGCCAGTTGGGCCGCTTCCTGTTCCGGCCCCGTGGGGGTGGGCCGGGTCACCTCGGCGCAGCCGGTGAGGACGGCTAGAAGAAGCATGGTCAGGATCAACCAGAACCGTACCGAATTCCCCCCACGAATCTGAAACCGATTCCCCCCAAGGGGCACGGCACGCCGTGCCCCTACGAGACTTATTTTCCAAAACGGATAAAGGAAATAACAGAGAATCATCTCAGGCCAACCCAGTGGACGCGGTGGTATCGCAATTTTTTTTGTAGGGGCACGGCGTGCCGTGCCCCAGCCCCATTCAGATAAATGTTGCCTCACCCCCTGCCTCAAAACCGCCACCGGAATGACGCTCCCGTGGTCATGAGGCGGTAATTGTCCACCCATTCCCGGAAATAAAAGAAGTGCAGGTCCATGTAAAAGTTGTGCACGAACTCCCACTCCAGGGCCGCCAGCCCTTGCAGGGCCGGACCGAAGTCGCCGTGCTGGCTCACCCCCTGTACCGTGGCCTGGAGGATGAGGGTGGGCAGGCGGAAGATCTGGCGGTCAAAGTCCAGCCCCAGGCCGAAGGCGTTGTAGGCGTGGGGACTGAAGTAGGCCGGGTGCTGCTGCGAGTAAGCCGCCAGGTAGTAGTGGGGGGTAAGGTCCAGGTGCATCCGGGGCTGTCCCACGGCCTGCCAGGTGAGCCCCTGATAGAGGGTGAGGCGGCGGTTTTGGTCCGAATAGAAGGCCCCGGCTACGTTACCCCGCCAGTCCAGGCCCGGCCGGAATTGATGGGTGTAGGAGAAATCCACTTGCTGGTAGGTGGTGACCGCGGCCTCCGCCAGGTTCAGCACCGACTGGTAGAGGCGGGGAAAGGCGTAGGCTTCCTGGTCAAAGATGTCCCGGCGGCTGTATCTCAGGGTCGCGTCGGTGCGGAAGCCGGGCGAAAAACCCAGCTCCAGGGAGCCTAAGAGGCGATTTTGGTCGTCTTTTTGGGTTATCCCCAGGTTGGCCGTGGTATCGGTGATGACCACATGGGGAACGGGAAACGGCACTAACTGCTGTTTTTGCCCCTGCTGGGCCACGGTGAGGTCCGTGCGCTTCCAGTACCGCCTAAGGATGATCTCGCCGCTCAAGCGCAGCCGGTCCTCCACCGCCAGGGGGCCCAACCCCAGGGAGACTTCGGCCCGGCGCAGGCGGGCGGCGGCGCTGGTCTGCTGGTCGAAAACCTTATTCAACCCCAGGTCGAGAGGCCCTTGCTTCACGGACTCGCTGTTCTGGTTGTATTCCCGGTACTCGGCCCCCACCCTGGCCGGCAGCACCTTGGTGATCCAGAAGCCCCCTTCAATGCGGAAGATGCCGCCGTAGAGTTTGTTGCTGTCCGTGAAGAAGAGGGACTCGGGCTGGACGATGGGGAGCACGTCGCTGATGAAGGCCGGCAGGTAATTGCTGAGGCCCAGCCCCTGGGGCTCCCGGCCGAAGCGGGAAAACTGCCAGGGCCGCTGGGCCTCTTCGGGACGGCGCTCCCCCCGGGAATAGGGAAATCCCCGGGAGGCCATCTGGGGGCGCATCTGTTGCCGGACGTACTCCAATTCATTCAAGAGTTCGATGTCCTGAGGGGCCTGCTTCAGGGCCTCGGCGTAGTCCTTATAAGCTGCGGCCCAATTCTCCCGGGCCTTGGCCCGCCTCGCCCTGGCCACCCGGGCCGCCTGGGAGTCGGGCTGGGCCCGGATGATAGCCTCGTAAAGCTCCCCCGCCCCCTTGTCGCCCATGGCCTCCAGAATCTGGGCCTTCTCCATGAGCCACTCCTCCCGGGGGACCTTGCCTTGAAGCTTAGCCAGGGCTTCCAGGGCTTCCTGATGGCTGTGTTCTCCCCGGCAAGCCTGGACCAGCAGCAACAGCGCCTGGGGACGGTCCGGGGAGTCATCGGGAATCTTGGCCACCACGGCCTTGACCCCTTCATACTGGCCCCGCATCAGGTAGATACGGGCCATCTCCAGGGGCGCGCCGGGGTTGTCCTGCTCTTTCCCCAGGGAGGCCAGGGCCTGGCCCCACTCCTTGCGGTCCATTTGGTTTTGAAGGAGGAGGCCGGCGATCTGCTTATCATTGGGCCTGAGGTTCAGGGCCCGGCGCAAATAGCCCGCCGCGGCCTGCCGGTCTCCCAGCTCCCCGGCCAGCCAGGCCAGGCCCACCAGTTCTCCGGGGCTGTCGGGCAGTTTGTGGTGGCGATACCCTTGCAACACATGCAGCAGGTAATTGAGCTTACCGCCTTGGCGCCCCATCTGCCCATCGAAGTAGGCCAGGGTCGGAGCGGTCTCGTGGCCCGCCATCTGGGCGCCGGGGAGGCGGTCCATCAGGTGGTCCAGGTCTTCGTAACGGGGGAGCTTTGGCAAGATGGCGGCCAGGATCAGGAGGGACGGGTGATGGTAGCGGTTCTGCTGCAAGTTTTCCACCACCAGGTCCGTGGCCCGCTTCAGGTCTTTGGGGTCGGGGGAATGGAAGTAGCACCGGGCCACCAGGGCCCGCTCCTCCAGACTCAGATCGGGCAGGGGCGCCAGTTCCGTCCGGGCCAACTTCAGGGCCTTGGGAAAGTCCCGGCTACTCAGGTAAGCCTCGATGGCCGCCACCCGCACCACCGGGTCCCGGGGTTGGTCCAGGCGCAGCCGGTTCAAGAGCTCCAGGGCCTCGGCGGCCCGGCCCTGGTAGGTCAAGATCCGGGCCTTAGCCAGGCGGCCGGCCGGGTCCTGGGGGACTTTCCGGAGCAGCAGGTCGTAATGCTGGAGGGCCCCGTCCAGGTCTCCCAACCACAGATAGAGGTGGGCCTGCTCCTTGAGCAGCCGGGGGTCCTCGGGAATCGGGCAGGCCTTGAGCTCCCGGGCCGCCTCTTCCCAGCGCCGGGCCTTAAGCAACAGACTGACGCGCCGCAGGCGCAAGCCTGGGTCATCCTTGAGTTTTAAGGTTTCACCGTATTGGGCCAGGGCCCCCTCCAAGCCCTCGGGCTGAAATGACAGGGCCTCGGCCAACTGGCGCCTAACCTCCGTGTCCTGGGGGTTCTGTTCCAGATAGGCGGTGAAATAATGGGCTGCCTGCCCCCAGTGCTTCTGATAGAAATGGAGCTGGCCCAGGAAGAGCTGCATTCGGGGGTCCTGGCGGCCTTCACCCTGCACCGCCTTCAGCACTGCCACCGCGTCCTCGTAGCGGTGGGCGTAAGAATAGGTCAGGGCCGCTTCCCAGCGCAAGCCGCCGTCCAGCAGCTGCCGGCGGGCGGCCTCGTCCCACATGGCCGCGGCTTTGGCAAAGTGGCGCTTCTGGCCGTAGAGGCGGGCCAGATTGATGATGGTTTCCTTGTGGGTGTCGCCGGCTTCCCAGGCGGCCTGGTATTCCTTGCGGGACCCGGCGAAATCCCCGGTGAGCAGCAGCTCCAGCCCGTACCAGCGCCGCAGTTCAGGATCAGGCTGGTCCTTAATCAGAGGGGCCAAAACCCCGGCGGCTTCGGCGTGATTCCCTTTCCGGGCCCAGAGGCGGGCCAGGGCCAGGGCGTACTCCCGCTTCCCCTGGTAATGGCCGTAGAGCCAGAGATAGTGGGCCAGGGCCTTGTCGGTGTCCTGGGAGGCGTCCGCGGTTTGGGCCGCTTCCCGGCGCAGGGTGGCGTCTTCGGCATATTTCTCCAGGAGGCGCTGATAGATCTGGCCGGCGGCCTGGAAGTCCCGCTGCCAGTAGTAGAGCAAGGCCAGGCGATGCAGGGCTTCCTGGTTCTCCGGGAACTGAGCCGCCTCCTCTTCCTGCAAGGGCAGGGCTTCGGCGAAACGGTCCAGCGACAGCAGGAGTTCCACCAGCTGCCGCCGCACCAGGGGGTCCGGACTGACTTTATAGAGACGCTGATAATAAGTTACGGCCAGCTCGCGATCCTCGGGGCGCCCAGCCGCCAGGGAGGCGGCGCAGGCCAGGATCTCCGGATCGTTTTGGTCCTGGAGGAATTCGGCCACTAGCGCCAGGGCCTCGGGCCGGCGGCCCAGGAGATCCAGGGCCTGGGCCCGGATCCTTAAAGCTCCCCGGGCCTTGGGGTCCCGGCCCGCCACCTGGAGGGCCGCCTGCAAGGCCTCCTGGGGCTGGCCCACATTGAGATACAGCTGCCCCAAAAATAACCCATACTCGGCAATTGCCCGGGTCCCGGGCCCAGGCCTTCCGGGCCAGCTCCAGAGATCGGGGGCAGTCGCCCCGCTCGACGGCTTCCTGGGCCAAGCGATGCAAAGAGCCGGCCGACCGCCAGAAGTCGGGGTCCTGGTGCCAGGCGATCCCACCGGCCAGGGTTAAAAATCCCAGGGGCAGCATCCACACCAACCAGCGCAGCCGCTTAGCCATAAACTTGCCTCGGGTCCATGGCGGGGCTCCAGCGGGGTCCGGCCAATACGGCCTGCACCAGGTCCGCCATCACCCAGATAATGAAGGCTGAGAAGAAGGAATTGCAGAGAACCAGCTGCGGCAAGGCCCAGCCTCGCCAGAGAGATGCCAGGGGAAGAATAAGATGCAGACCGATGAGGACCAGTTGCGGAGCCAACTGCCACCAGGAGTCGCTCTCGGTAAACGGGTGCAGGTTGTTGGCCCGGTAGGGTGGCTTGCGGCCCGGCGGAAAGGCCAGGGCCGTGAGGATAGCCAGGGCGTGCACCGGGAAAAGGCCACAAAACATCTTCAGCTGCTTTAAGGCGTTCTGGCGGAAAAACAGAAATCGGAACATCAAGACGGTGGAGATTAGATAAGCGCTCCGCAGCAGCAGGTACCCGACCTCGTGGCCCAGCAGCAGGGATTTGCCGTAGCAATAAATAAACAGCGGGATGGCGTAAAAAATGGGAAACACCAGGCCGCTGGCCAGGTAACTCAACATAATAATGAGGAAATGGGATTTTTGCCGCCAATTCAGGCCGGCTTTGAAGAGGGGGTTATCCCAGAAGAACAGGCGCATGGCATCCAGGCACCACTGGAAGCGCTGACGGTAGACTCCGGTAAGGGTGGCCGGCGCCAGCCCCCGGGAGAGGGGGTAGGGGTAGTAGATCCCTTTCCAGCCCCGGCTCAGCAGGTCGTAAGAAGTGGTGAAATCTTCCACGATGTTCCAGGTGGCGAAGCCGCCCATTTCTTGCAGGGCCCGGCGGCGATAGATCACTCCGGAGCCGCAGGAGATCACCGTGTTGGCCTGGTCGTTGCTTAACTGCAAGGTCTCGTAAAAGATCTGGTCGGCGTTGTAGAAAGGATCGCCTTCCGGCAAGAAAAAGGCTTGCTTACTCTGGACATAAGCCACCTGGGGCAGATGGAAGAAACCCGCCAGCACGGTAACGATCTCCGGCAGGGGCACCTGGTCCGCGTCCAGGACCAGGATTAATTCTCCCGTGCTGTGCCGGAGGCCGTAGTTGAGGTTGCCGCTTTTGGAATCGCTGAGGTCGAGCCCGGCGGCAGGGCGGGACAGATAGTGAAATCCCAGGGACTGGGCCAGGGCCGCCAATTGGGGAGAGGCCCCGTCATCCAGGATGAAAACCTGGAGTCCGGAATACGCCATCTGCTTTACGGCTCTAAGGGTGGTTCTGATGACCTCGATGGGTTCGCCGCAACAGGGGATGAAAACGTCCACGGTCCGGTGCAGCGGGCTGACGAGACCCTGGGGCCGGTGGCCCCGGAGATGCCAGACATCCAGGGCCATCAGGGCCAGGAGCACAAAAGAGAGGATTTCGGCACTAAAAAAGCAGAAGTCCTGCGGTTCCCGGGTTTTAAGGACCAGCCAGCCGATCCAAACCAGGTAGGCAAATCCCAGAATCAGGGTCAGCCAGGAAAAGACCCCGGCCCGCAGCCGGCGGGGACGATCCGTCAGGTCCAGATACCGCCGGTACGGCAGTCGGCGCCTCAGGTCGGCCCAGAAAAACAAGAGGGGATTCTTACCCATGGAAGAATCCCCTCAGGGGAACCGGACCTTAGGCCCGGATGTTCTCCGGTCGGCCTGCGTCATAAACATTCCCTCCTTGGAATGCTAATGGTGAAGGTTTATAAGGGTCCGGTTCCCCCTACTTTTATGTGGGGATTTCCCTGGCTTGTAAATAGGGAAAACCCTAATAATGGGTTAGGGAATCCCCTAGGCATCTGCCATAGTTTACAAGATTAGTTTAGTCCCCGCGCCCTCCACGCTATGGTTTACGGTGAAATGCTACACTGCACGAGCCGCGCCCCCCATCGGGGATAAAATGCACTTTACGGCCTTTAGCAAGGGTGCGGCAGTCGGCGCTCAGGTCGGCCCGGAAAAACAAGGGGGGATTCTTCCTCATGAAGAATCCCCCCTTTATGGAAACCGGACCATAGACTGGATGTTCTTTGGCCGCCCTGTGTCATAAACATTCCCTCCTTGGAATGCCGAAGGTGAAGGTTCCTAAGGGTCCGGTTGATTCTCTTTTACCAACGTTCATCATTACTTGTAAAGCAAAAAATAAAATAAATTATTAATCTTTATTATTAAAAGTTAATTCCGGTTTAACGGCTGTAACTCACTTCTTAATTGGGTTCCACGTGAGCCTGTTTCTGCCAAATCTAGGCAGGCTGCAGAAATGAAATAGAGGCGGCCGGGAGAGGACCCCAGGGCAGCCAGGAAAGAAGTACTGCACCTAGGCTTATTACCCGCGCCCCCGGGGTAATCTTGTTTAGGCACTGAATAATAAGGGCTGGTCAAGGGGGGGACCCGAGAGGGCAACGCCGGCCCCCGCAGGTAGGGAGGGTGAGAGGCGATCCGGCGCGAGGGCGCAGCCACTCCGGAGCCTGTTCTCATTTCCTTAAATCGCGCCCCGGAGTCGGGCCCAGACCAGGCCCAGGTATTCATGCACCGCGGCTTCGGCTCCCTTAAGGTTCTCGCCGCGAGGAAACCACGACCCGGGGTCGGGGCCGAATCTCGAACCCTGGTGGAGGAAATACCC
The DNA here is from genome assembly GCA_963790655.1 of uncultured delta proteobacterium. Taxonomy (GTDB): domain Bacteria; phylum Desulfobacterota; class Desulfobaccia; order Desulfobaccales; family 0-14-0-80-60-11; genus DASWLF01. Next base: position 251,771 of record CAWBPT010000015.1, read on the forward strand.
GGTGGGCGCCGGTAGCGGGTTCAGGCCCTGTTTTTGAAAAAGGGCCATGGCGCGAGGCATATGGCAGGCGGCAGTCACCAGAACCAATTGATCCCGGCCCACCAGATCCTTAATGAGCCCGGCCTGCGCCTCCGTATCCCCGGAGGTCGATTCCAGGACCAGATCCCGGGGAGCCGCCCCCATTATCCGGGCAATTTCCGCCATAACCTCCGCTTCCGGTTGGGAGTGGAATACCGCCCCGCCGGACAGAACCAGTTTGCTTCCGGGCATCTGCTTATATAATCTCACCCCCTCCAAAACCCGGTAGAGAGAGGCTCCGCCGATGCAGCTGGTGTCGGGGAGTTGGGGGTCGGGATTGATGCCCCCGCCCAGGACCACGACCCATTTAACCGAGGTTCCGGCAGCAGGCTGCATCAGGGGCGGGTACCGGTGCTCCAGGGGCTTGAGGAGCAGGTCTGCTCCGAAACCAAAACTGAAAAACGCCAGTAAGCCGACTCCCGCGGTCACCAAAATTTTGCCGGCCCGCTGCCTCCTGGTACACCACAGCAGCAACAGCCCCAACCCCATAATTTCCAGGCATAACGGCACCGGATAGAAGAATTGGGCCACGATTTTTTTGAACATGAACATGGGCTTCAATCCCGGTTTTCCCTGGGTGCGTCTTATGCACCAAAGTGGCGGCTATGACGCGCCCCATGAAGCTCCCCCACCCCCCTAGATAAGGCTGGGAGGGGAGTTTTAGGTGCGGGCGGACGCAATAAATTGCGCCCCTACCGCGAAGTCCTATCCCTTAATTTACCGAAACCGGCTGGTCACAGGCTCAAGGCCGGATAGCCGAAGAGGCGATTCACTTCCGCGGCCAACTCCGGCGAAGGCGTGAGAAACAGGTCCTCCGGCAGGGCCAGGACCCCTTCCTCCCGGGGGTCCAGGAAGTGGAGGAAAGCCGGCACCGGTCCCCGGTGCCGCGCCAGGATTTCCTTGAGGGCCACCAGTTGCTCCCGGGTGACCGCCGCGGCCCTTATCCTGAGGTCCAGCCGCTCCGGCCAGGGAGGAAAGGCGCTCTCCAGGGGGGCGATCTCCTGGGCCCGCAGCTTGGGGCCCTGTTCTTCCTGGATCACGCTAGCCCGCAGCCACAAAGGCAGGCTGGGCTGGTGCAGCAGGGGGCCGACCTTCTCGTAGAGATCGCCAAAGACCAGCACCTCGGCGCTGCCCGCCAGGTCTTCCACCGTGAGGATGGCCAGGCGCCCTCCCCTCTTGCCCACCTTCTCGGTGAGAGAAGTGACCACCACCCCCAGAACCACTTCCTGGGAGTCGGGGATCTCGGCCAGGTCCCCCGTGGTGGTCTTGAGGCGGGTCTTCAGAAGCGTGCGGTGGGCGTCCAGGGGGTGGCCGGAAAGATAGACGCCCAGGGCCTCTTTTTCCCGGGCCAGCTTCACGGATTTGTCCCAAGGCGGCGCCTCGGGAAGCCAGTCGTCTTCATGGGGTTCGGCCAGGCCGCCGAACATGGACATCTGCTTGGAGGCCTGGAGGCGTTTGAGGTTGTTCACCTTCTCCAGGGCTCCCTCCAGGCCGGCCATGAGGCGGGCCCGGCGGGGCTGCAGGCCGTCGAAGGCGCCGCCCTGGATGAGGGCCTCCAGGACCTTGCGGTTGACCTTGTTCAGACTGACGCGCTCCAGAAAGTCCCGGAAACTTTCGAACCGGCCCGGCCCCCGGGCCTCCAGGGCCTCCTGGATGGCCCCCAGCCCCACGTTTTTCACGCCCGCCAGGCCGAAGCGGACCTTGCCGTCCTCCACGGTGAAGTCCCGGTCGCTACGGTTGATGTCCGGAGGCAGCAGCTCGACCCCCTGGTCCCGGGCCTCCATGATGTGCTTGGCCAGGGCCGTGGTGTTGTTGATTTCGCTGTTTAAGACCGCGGCCAAAAATTCCAGGGGGTAGTGGGCCTTGAGATAAGCCGTCTGGTAGGCGATGAGGGCGTAGGCGGCGCTGTGGGATTTGTTAAACCCGTAGCCCGCGAATTTTTCGATGAGGCTGAACAGTTCCTGGGCCTTGCCCATGGGAACGCCTCCGGCCTTAGCCCCGGTGACGAACCGGTCCCGCTGGGCCGCCATCACCACAGGGTCCTTTTTGCCCATGGCCCGGCGCAACAGGTCGGCTTCGGCCAGGGAAAACCCGGACACCGCCGCGGCGATCTGCATCACCTGCTCCTGGTAGAGGATGACGCCGTAGGTCTCATTGAGGATGGGCTCCAGTTGGGGCAGCGGATACTCCACCTTGGCCTCCCCATGCTTGCGGCGCACGAAGTCCTCGTGCATGCCGGACTCCATGGGGCCCGGGCGGTAGAGGGCCACCAGGGCGATGATGTCCTCGAAGACGGTGGGCTTCAAGCGCACCATGAGAGCCCGCATGCCGGCGCTTTCCAGCTGGAAGACGCCGGCGGTGTTGGCGGCCTGGAGGAGTTTGAAAGTGCCTTCGTCGTCCAGGGGGAGGGTGTGAATATCGAAATCTCCCTGATGGTGGCGCCGGATGAGGCGCACCGCCTGATCGATGACCGTGAGGGTGCGCAAGCCCAGGAAGTCGAACTTCACCAGGCCCACCTTCTCCACCCCCTTCATGTCGAACTGGGTGACCAGCTCGCCCTTGTTGCCTTTGTAAAGAGGCAGGTATTCGATCAAGGGCTTATCGGCGATGACCACCGCGGAGGCGTGGGTGGAGGCGTGGCGGGGGAGTCCCTCCAGGGTGGCGGCGATGCTGAGGATATCTTCCACCACGGGGTTGGCGTCCCGCAGTTCCCGGAGGCGGGGCTCCATTTGCAGGGACTGCTCCAGGGTGATGTTAAGCTTTTCCGGCACCAGCTTGGCGATCTTGTCCACTTCCGGATAGGGGGCTTCCAGGGCCCGGCCCACGTCCCGGATCACCTGGCGGGTCTTCATGCTGCCGAAGGTGGTGATGTGGGCCACGTTCTGCCAGCCGTAAGCCCGGGAAACGTAGTCGATGATCTCCCCCCGGCGCTCGAAACAAAAGTCCACGTCGATGTCCGGGGGGCTGACCCGCTCGGGGTTGAGGAAGCGCTCGAAGAAGAGGCCGTAGGCCAGGGGGTCCAGGTCCGTGATCCCTAAAGCGTAAGCCACCAGGCTGCCGGCCGCGGAACCCCGGCCCGGCCCCACGGGAATCTGCTGGTGCCGGGCATAGTTGATGATGTCGGCCACCACCAGGAAATAGCCGGCAAAGCCCATCTTGGTGAGGACTCCCAGCTCGAATTCCAGGCGCTGCCGGTATTCTTCCTCGGTGTGCCGGCGGGTTTGAGGCTGCTGAAGGCGAGTCGCCAGACCTTCCCGGGCCCCTTGGGTGAGGGTCTCCTCCATGGTCCGCTCCCCGGTGGGGTACACCGGAAAATGGGTGGTCCCTAGCTCCAGGGTGACCTCGCAGCGGGAGGCGATCTCTCCGGAGGCGGCCAGCACCTCGGGATAAGGGAAGGCCCGGGCCATTTCGGCGGCGCTCTTCAAATAGAGCTGGTCGGTGTGAAATTTCATGCGGCCGGCGCTGTTCACCGTTTTACCGGTCTGGACGCACAAGAGCAGGTCGTGGGCCCGGGCGTCTTCGGGCTTGAGGTAATGGATGTCGTTGGTGGCCACCAGGGGGAGCTGCCAGCGGGGCGCCAGATCCAGCAGAGCGGCGTTCACCTTGAGTTGCTCGGGGAGATCGTTGGCCTGGACTTCCAGGTAGAACCGGCCGGGGAAGATTTCGGCATACTCCCGGGCGGCGGCTTCCGCGGCCGCCGGGTCGTCATTGACCAGACGCCGGGCCACTTCGCCGTGCAGGCAGGAGGAGAGCGCGATGAGCCCTTCGTGGTGCTCCGTCAGGAGCTCTTTGTCCACCCGGGGGCGGTAATAAAACCCTTCCAGGTGGGCCCGGGTCACCAGGTGGATCAGGTTCCGGTAGCCCTGGTTGTTTTGGGCCAGGACCACCAGGTGGTGGTTGTCCCCTTTGCCCCGTTTTTCCTGGCGCGAGCCCGGCGCCACATAGAGCTCGCACCCTAAAATGGGCTTGATACCCGCGGCCCGGGCCTTTTCGTAGAAATCCAGGACCCCGAACAGCGAGCCGTGATCGGTGATGGCCACCGCCGGCATCTCCAGGGCCTGGACCCGGGCCACGAGGTCCTTGACGCGGATGGCCCCGTCCAGCAGGCTGTAGGCCGTGTGCACGTGGAGATGGACGAACTCGGGGGCAGCCATTTTTCCTCATCTCGCCGCTCCTTCCCCGCATGGGGTCTGGGAGCGCGTCTTGGGAGTTGCAATCAATTCTATTAGGTTATCTTATCCTGAAAATATGACCCCGGGCAAGGAGGAAGAAAGGTGGTCCACAAGCCATTTCAAAACCGGTTCTTTCTGTCATCCTGAGCGGAGTGCAGGATCTCAACTCATTGCGAATTTTCTATTGCAAATGCGATTCATTTATGATAAGAGAAATTCAAGTTTTATAAATACTCTCCGATGCAAAAGGAATTAGAAGGTTCCCAATGATTGACAGTTTTTGTCTTAGACCTTATAATTTATCACTTCGCCTCTTATGGCAATCTCATCGTTCAAAATTGCGGATAGGCAGTCAACATGATTACCCTAACATATCCCAAACGGGTGAGTATTGCTTTCTCAGACACAATGATTCGATTATACAATCTAGGCAAGAAATACTCTTGATGACGAGGTTAGGTTTGATCTTAGTAGGTCAGAATCACTTACTCCTTTTGGGATTGTAATGCTAACATCGACAATTGACGAATGTTCCCGCAAAGGGAGAAAATGTGCTTATATAGAGCCTCGAAAACCATCACTTAAAGCATTTCTATTAGATATCGGATTTAATAGTTTGTTCCACTTAAAAACTGATACTGTTGTTCCTGATAGAATGCGAACTGGAACATTTCAATTAACAAGAGTTAGTGGGTTAGATGCACTTATTGCAGAGACTTTAACTGAAATAATTGGCATCTCTCCGGGTCTTAATTACTCTTTACGTTTAAGCTTAAATGAATTGATGACAAATGTAGTTGAACATAGTGGAGTTAAAGATTATTATGTATGTGCTTATACTTATCCCGAAAGAGGGCAACTGCGTCTATGTATAGCAGACCGTGGTATGGGTATTTTACGGTCTCTCTACCTTTCTAAAAAGTACAAATTGAATTTGAGAAATTCACATGATGCAATTATTCTTGCCACCACGGAGGGTGTTTCATCTCGACCTGGTAGGGCAGGACTTGGGTTAAGTCATTTAAAAGGCTTTGCTAAGGTGAATGAAGGTCAAATGTGCATAATATCTGGGCGCGGGAAAGTATTTTGGAAATATGATCAAGGAAAGATATTGAAGCAAAAAATGATGAAACCATTTACAGGAACTGTCGTGAAATTTGTCATAAACACCGATAAAGAAGGATTATACTTTTTGGCTGAAGAAGAGGATTATCTGTTTTAAAGGGAGGTGTACAATGAAAATAAATGTAAAGGAAATATGTGATAAACAAACCATCACAAGGGAAGATGGTCAGAGAATAAATTCTATAATTAAAAATGTCTGGAATACTAATGAAAAAATCACAATTGATCTGAGCAATATTACCATTGCTTCAGTATCTTTTTTAGACGAAGCTTTTGGTAAATTAGCATTTGAATATCCAAAAGAGACCATAATACAAAAATTGTCATTCGAGAATATAAATGAATATGACAGGGCTCTATTAAATGATATATTTTTCTCTCGCTTTCATCAGAAAGAATTGAGGGAAAATGGATGCTCACAGCCTAAAAAGAAAAAGAGTGGAAGACAGACAGTTGCTAATTAATTTTGCCTGTCTTAAAGTCCTGAACAATCGCCGCCCTAACCGCCTTCTCGGGAGAATCTATAGGAGGAATATGGAGAACGGCATAATACCGTCTTTTAGTGCTCCCCTCTATGGGCGATGACCAGGCGTAGCATTTAGTAGCTTGGGGGTGCCCCTTGATCTCAAAGAGTGATACAACCCCGCTCCAGACAGTTTTCTCCCCAAACTTCTCCACGACTACAACATCTTCCCGCCGGGTATTGTTGACATGTCTGTGCCGGGATAATATGATGAACTATTTAGACAACTTCGAAAGCCCCCCGGGCGCGCCGGTCCGGGGCCCGCGGCCAACAGCTTAATTATTTAGAGGGACTACCCCCGCCCCACCAAGAGGAGGCCAGATGATGAAGCGGTTCTTGAATATCCGGAGCCTGGCGCTGTTGGCTCTGGTTGCGCTCCTGCCGGCTTGCAGCCAGACCTACTCCTATGTGCCCAGCCTGGGCAAACCGGCGTCGCTGCCGCCCGAGGGCGCCGCGGCGCCACCGGCCGCCCCGGCCCCGGCGCCCGCCCCTGACCTGCCCCAGCAGGTGCAGGCCCTGGAGACCCGGGTGCAGCAATTAGAAACCCGGCTGGCGGAATTGGAAGCCCCCAAGGCCGCCCCGGCCGCCCCCCGGGGTAAAGAGGCGAAAGCGACCCAGAAGGTCCCGGCCCCCTCCACCTCCAGCTATCCCCCGGCTTCGGCCGCCGCCTCGGACAAATCCTACAACGAGGGGCTGAAGCTTTATCAGAGCAAGAAATACGGCCCGGCGCGCACCCAGTTTTACCAGTACTTAAAAGCCCACCCCCAGGGCTCCAAGGTCGGCGAGGCCCGCTACTATCTGGCCGACAGCTTTTATCAGGAGGCCAAATACCGGGAGGCCGGGGTGGAATTCAACAAAATGGCCAGCCAATTCCCCAAGAGCATTTTGGCTCCCGCGGCGCTGCTGCGCCAGGCCCTGTGCTACAAGCAGCAGGGCCAAAACATTGCTTATCGCAGTGCCTTGGGCAAACTGGCCAAGGCCTATCCCAACAGCCCCGAGGCCAAAGAGGCCCAGAAATGGCTGAAGGAGGAAAAGAAGGAACCGGCCCATTAGGTTAACCCCAGGCCGGCCCTTACCTGGTTTGCGAGCCCTGTGGATTTAGGGACATTTTCCCCTTTAGGGGGCTCCGGGGTGGGTTTCAGGGAGGATGGCAAGTGGCTTCCACAGGCGAGGACGCCTGTGCCACTGGCCCTGGCCCCCTCCCGGAAAAAGCCTTGCGGCAGCGCGACCCGGAAGATGCCGGGGAATCCTTGCCTGCCGGGCGGAACCCGAAAAGCCGCCAAGACGTCCATCAACATCCCCCAGCCTCAGGCGTTAATTGAGGTGGAATGCCAGGCTCCGGGAAAGCAACGAGGTAGATAAAGTCAATGTTGAAATCCCTGCGCAAACACTCCCGCCACTGGTTCATCGCCATAGCCATCGGCGCCATTGTGGTGGTCTTCATTTTTTGGGGGGCCGGCTCCATGATGTCCCCCCGGTTCCAGGAAGCGGCCGAAGTCAACGGCACCCCCATTCTCCTCAGCGCCTATATGCGCCAGTTCAACGAACTGGCGAAGCAATACCGGGACCAAACCCAGACCGAGTTGACCGAAGAAACCGTCAAGGCGCTACGGCTCAAGGAAACGGCCCTGGGCCGCCTGATAGACGAGACCTTGCTCCTCCAGGCCGGGGCGCGCTTGGGGCTCACGGTCTCCGACGCCGAATTACGGGAAGCCATCCAAAGCTACCCCTTTTTCCAGACGGACGGCAAGTATGACCAGCAACGGTATTTTTGGGTGCTCTCCCGGAACCGCATCAACCCCCCCGACTTTGAACAGCAAGAGCGGCGGCGACTCCTCGTCCTAAAGGTCGTGGACGAAGTGAGCTCCTTTGCCAAAGTCTCTGACCAGGAACTGGAAGAATTCTACCGCCTGGGCAAAGAGGCGGTGGAGGTCAAATACCTGGAGGTCGCCCCGGAGCCTTTCGTGGCGAAACAGAATCCCGGCGACGCCGAAGTGGCCCGCTATTACCAGGATAACCAGGCCGTCTTCCACGTGCCTGCCCGGGCCCGGGCAAGCTACCTGGCTTTCCGCGTCAAAGATTTTCTGGACCGGGTCAATATCTCCACCGGAGAAGTGACCAATTACTTGAAAGAGCGTCCCGATGAATTCACCCGGCCCAAGGTGATTCGGGCCCGACAGCTGTTCCTGAAGCTCGATCCCAAAGCTACCCCGGCTGAGAAGCAGGCGGCGGGCAAGCAGGCCCAGGAACTGGCCGGCAAGACCGCGGCAGGGGAGGATTTCGCCCAGCTCGCCCGGGCCCACTCCCAGGACGCGGCCACCAAAGACCAAGGCGGTGACCTGGGGGACGTCACCCGGGGCCAGCACCCCGCTGAATGGGACAAAGTGGCCTTCGCCCTGAAACCGGGGACCGTGGGCCAGGCCATCACCCCCCAGGGCATCTACCTCATCAAGGTGGAAGGGATCAAGGAATCGGAGCGCCTCCCGGACGCCGAAGCCCTGGTGACCAAGCGCCTGAAAGAAGAGCGGGCCACGGCCATGGCCCGGGAAGCGGCCCAGCAGGCCCGGGGGGAGTGGTCCCAGGCCGCGGTTCCCGAAGTGGCCAAGAGTTACGGGGTGACTCCCAAAGAGACGCCCCTCATGAGCCGGCAGGACCCCGTCCCCGGCCTGGGGGTGCTCCCCAATTTTAATCTGACCGTCCTGGAGCTGAAACCCAAAGAGATCAGTAAGGTGGTGGATTTGCCGGACGGGTTTGCCGTCCTGAAGGGGCTGGAGCACCAACCCGACTATGTCCCGCCTCTGGAAAAGATCAAAGACCAGGCGCGGGCGGCGCTGAAGAAAGACCTGGCCAAGAAACAGGCGGACCAGGAGGCCGCCCGCCTGCTGGAGCAACTGCGGAAAGGTAAGCCCCTGGCCCAGGTGGCGGCCCAGGCCGGCTTAACCGTCAAGGACAGCGGCTACTTTACCCGGTTCCAGGGTTTTCTGGGGCAGCCCAGCGCCGAGCAGGTCACTGCCGCGGCGTTTCGGCTTTCAACCAAGCAGCCCTACCCGGACCACCCCCTTTCCGTGAAGGACAGCTATTATATCCTCGCCTTTAAAGGCCGGCGGACCCCGGACCAGGCGGAAGTTCAACAGGAGATAAACAAACTCCGGGACAATTTCATGAAGCAGAAACGCGAGATGATTTTCGCCTCGTGGCTGGATGGCGAGCGGAAGCGGGCCAAGATTAAAACCTTCGAGCTTCCTTGAAATGATGAAGGGGCGGTCATATCAATATAAAATAATTAAAAGTCATTTTGAGCGAGGGTAGGGGCGATTAATTATCTCTTAATAATCCCCCTAAATCCCCCTTTAAGAAAGGGGGACTTAAATGACCCAAGCATTCGGTTTGGCTCGTTTCCAACCATACATTTTATGAATCGTGGTGCCAATCGTCAGCGAAGGGAGATGCAATGTTCCAATTTCTGACTGACATATTAAGCAGCGCCTATGTTGAAATAGTAATCTTTATGGCGCTCCTGATTGCCTTCTTCGTGTACCGCAGACGCCTGGTAGTTTCGAGCATCAGAATGGTGCGCACCGGTATCGTGGTCCTGATTTTCTTCTACTTAATGTTCATCTGGGCCAGCACCGTCCAGCCGACCCTCAGGAGCATCAGCCTTTTCGGCATGTTCCTCATCAACCTCTCCATATTTTGGTACCTGATGCAGGCCAGACTGGAACGGCCCTACCGGGTTGCCCTGGCGTCCATTACCCGGGACCCGGACAAGCATGAACTCATGCATGAGATTTGGCACACCGGCAAGAGATTTTATTACATGAGATTTGCCTGGTCATCGTTGTTCAGCGGAAGCAATCCGATCCGGTATCTCCGCGAGATAGCCACCGAACGGGTGCGGGACGACATTAAAGATGAACTGCACCGCTATGGAGTGGAGAAAAAGCTCATTTCCCTCCAGATGATGGCCGGCTACTTGAAAAGCCAGTTGGCCTGCGACGAAAACTTGCCGGTGGATTTCAAAGAGCTGATGGGAAAAGGCATCGACGATTTCGCCAAACATCCCTGGGTCCAAGAAAACGGCACCGAATTCTTAAGGATTGCCACGGAGTCTCCCGAAGACCTGCATTTCCCCGAATGGATGTCCAAGTTCGAAGCTTGCGTCCGGGAATATAAAAAATAAGAGGGCCATCCCAGGGATTGAACGCTACGGAACCATCTTCTTCCCAACCCGCGGCCGGGAGACTGGGGCTACCTTCAGCCATCCGGGCCGCCACCCACCGCGCCCTGGCCGCCAGGGACCAGCGTCTCCAAGAATACCCTCATTGGGAAGAATGGCGCCGCCAGGGCCGGGAACTCAAGGCTGCGGCCCAGGGCCCCAAAGAACTGGAACTGGTGCTGTACCAGGGGGAGGAATGATGGAGCCGGTGCCGACCGCGGAAATCAAGGCGCGGGTGTCTATTCTCCAGGAAAATCTGGCCCGGGAAGGCCTGGGCCTGGCCCTGATCCGTCAGGCCGCGGACCTCTATTATTACACCGGCGTCCTGGTGGACGGTTTTCTGGCGGTGGCGCCGGCGTCGGAACCTCTGCTCCTGGTGCGCCGGCCCCAGTCCCGGATCAAAGACGCCGGGGTGCCGTGGCCCCTATCCTGCTACCGGGATCTCAAAGAGCTTCCGGCCCTTTTGGCTCAAGGGGGGCTGGCCGCCCAGGGCGCCGTGGGCCTGGAGCTGGACGTCATGCCCGCCCTGTTTTACCAAAGGCTCATGTCGCTCTTGGCGCCCCGTCCCACCCAGGACCTCTCCCCCCTGATCCGGCGCCAGCGCATGGTCAAGAGCCCTTATGAAATCGAGCAACTGCGCCGGGCCGCGGTCGTTTTGGACCAGGCCCACCGGACGGTGCCGGAGCTCTTGAAACCCGGGCTCACCGAACTGGAGCTGTCCGCGGCCCTGGAATACCGCCTCCGGGTTCTGGGGCACCAAGGGCTGGTGCGGGTGCGCAACTGGGACCTGGAGCTGCACTACGGCCACGTCTTGTCCGGGGTCTCGGGCCTGGCCCTGGCCTACGTGGACACCCCCAGCGGCGGGCCGGGCGTCGGCCCTGCCTTCCCCCAGGGGCCGTCCTTAAAGCGGCTGGCCCTTAACGAGCCCATCAGCATCGACCTGGCCGCCTGTGTTAACGGCTACGTGGTGGACATGACCCGCATGTACGCCCTGGGGTCCCTGCCGGCGCCGGCCTGGGAGGCCTGGCGGGTGGTGCAGGAGCTCTACCGGACCTTTGAAGCCGAAGCCAGGCCCGGGGTGCTGCCGGGGAGCCTGTTCCACCGCCTCTGGGACCTGGTCAAGGCCAGGGGGCTCCAGGACTGGTTTATGGGGCCGGGGCCGGAGCGGGTGAGCTTCCTGGGCCACGGAGTGGGGCTGGAGCTGGACGAGTTTCCCCTCATTTCCGCCCGGTTCCCCCACCCCCTGGAAGCGGGCGTGGTCTTGGCCTTTGAGCCCAAGTTCTTCCTGCCGGACCTGGGCATGGTGGGCCTGGAGGACACGGGTTGCATCACCCCAGCCGGGGTGGAGTGGCTGACCCGCAGCCCCCGGGAGATCACCGTCATCTAAGGGGTTGGCGGCTCTCGCACCGTGGGTTAAAAAAAGCCTTCAGTAATATCTTGATTTTGCTACCAAATTGTGTTATAGAAAATCATGAGACGATTTTTCCGCCTCTTTGGCGTCCTGGTGCTGGGACTTTTTCTGGGCGCCGCCCCGGGTCTGCCGGCCTGGGGAGCCGAGCCGGTGACTATCTGGGCCGGCCCGCCCCAGGAGCACGCCGTGGCCCTCACCTTTGACGACGGCCCCTCCCCCCGGTATACCGCGCCCATTCTGTCACTGCTGAAGCGCTACGGAGCCCGAGGCACCTTTTTCGTCCTGGGGTGCCGGGCGGAAAAATACCCCGAGATGGTGCGGGCCGAAGCTGCAGGGAGGCAACGAAGTGGGCAACCACAGCTTCGGCCATCCCCGCCTGACCGGGGCGGATCAGCCCACCCGGGAGCAGGAACTGGAGCGCACCTCACTGGACCTGGACCTCTTGGGCGGCCCCTGCACCCAGCGTCTCTTCCGCCCCCCCTATAGCGCCTATGACTCCCGGCTGGCGCGCTACCTGGCCCACACCAACCGTAAGCTGGTGTTGTGGAGCCTGGACTCCGGCGACTGGCGGGGTCTCGCCGCCCCGGCCATCGTGGAGAACGTCCTGGGTCGGGTGCGCAACGGCTCCATCATCATTTTTCACGACGGCGACGAGACGGGCCGGGCGGACCGCCGCCCCACCGTGGCCGCTCTGGCCCGAATCCTGCCGGCCCTCAGGGCCGCGGGCTACCGGATGGTCACGGTGTCGGAATTGGTGGGCGCCGTTAAGCCTCCGCCGCCTAGTCCCTTTTAAAGAATTTTTCTCCTCGAGATCACAGTTTTTTCCTCAACTCCTCGCCCTCTAGTTCCTTAACCCCGCCGCCCCCCGGACCAGCCCTGGTTTAATGTAAACTTGCCGGGCGTCCGACAAAGTGGATAACCCCTGCCGGCCTGGCCGATTATGGCGCCGGGGCTGGTGAGGCCGCGTCGTTTTGGGAGCGGGCCAGAGGGAAATGCTTTGCCGCAAAAGCTGAGATCATGTCCGGAAACAGGCGCAACCTAATCCTCGGGGCCCTAGTCATCGCCCTGGCAGCTTGGACCGTGGATGCGGTTTTCTACCAGCTTCTCCATCCCCGGCTCTCATTCCTTAACCTGCTGATCCTGGATATTCCTTCCGAAGAATTGGCTGAACGCTCATTCCATGTGGTCATCATTATGGGCGGCGTCTTCCTTGCCTGGAAGATTTTTTCCCGGCGCCGGCAATCCCGGGAAGCCTTGTGGGAAGGCCAGCGCCTGCTGGACACCGTCATCAACAGCATCCAGGAAGGCCTGCTCATCAGGGACCGGGATTACAATATCATCCGGGTGAACCCCGTAACGGCTCGATGGTACCCCCACGCCATGCCCGTGGAGGGTAAAAAATGCTATGAGGCCTTAAAGGGGCGCAACCGGCCTTGCGAGGTTTGCCCCAGCCGCCAGGCCCTGGAGACGGGGGAAGCGGTCAGCGGGGTGGTGCCGAGAATGGGTCCCGGGGGAACCCAAGTCGGCTGGGTGGAGCTTTACGTCCACCCTCTGATTGACCGGGCCACCGGAAAAACCACCGGGGTGATAGAATTCGCCCTGGACATCACCCACCGCAAGCAGATGGAGGAGGATTTAAAGAAGGAGCGCTATTTCAACGCCACCATCCTAGACACCCTCAGCGCCCTGGTGGTGATGCTGGATCCTGAAGGGCGCATCCTGGGCTTCAACCGGGCTTGCGAAGCCACCACCGGATATACCTTTGGGGAAGTAAAAGGGCGGCCATGCTGGGATCTGTTATTGGTGCCCGAAGAAGCGGAGTCCGTGAAGGATGCCTTCCAGAAGATGCTGGCCTCCAATACGCCTTTTGATTCTACAAATTACTGGGTCACCAAAAAGGGCGACCGGCGCCTGATCAGCTGGTCCAATACCGTGCTCCTGGACCAGGCAGGAAAGGTGGAGGGCATCATCGGCACCGGCATCGATATCACCGCACGCCGACAGGCGGAGGAAGCCCTCAAGGAGAGCGAAACCCGTTACCGGCTACTGGTTGATCAGCTCCCCGCGCTGGTGATTAAAGGATATCCGGACTGGAGTGTCGATTTCTTGGACCACAAGATCGAAGCCATGACCGGCTATTCCAAGGAGGATTTCGACTCCCGCCGGGTCAAGTGGTGCGACGTCATTCATCCCGAAGACCTGGAATACGCCACTAAGATTTTTGTCGAGGCCCTCAAAACTAACAAGTCCTATGTGCGGGAGCACCGCATCAAAACCAAAAGCGGTGAGGAACGCTGGGTCCAGTGCCGGGGCCAGATAATCTGCAATGAGGAAGGCAAAGTCGACTACGTAAGTGGGGTGACCTTTGACATCACAGAACGCAAGAACTGGGAGGAAACCCTGAGAAAGAGCCGGGCCAGCCTGGCGGAAGCGCAACGCCTGGCCCACCTGGGAAACTGGGAGTGGAACACCGCCACCGGGGAGACCCTATGGTCCGACGAAGTCTACCGGATATTGGGGTTCGCTCCCCGGGAAATCCCCGCAACTTTCCAGGCCTTCCTACGAACCGTCCACCCCGACGACCGGAGGCGGGTCGGGAAGGCCCTGGGCCAGGCCCGGTATCACGGCAAACCTTTCGGCATCGAACACCGCATCGTGCGGCCCGACGGCTCGGAAAGGTTTGTGCACGCCCAGGGGGAAGTTTACTCCGATGAACCCGGCAAGCCCGCCCGGATGCTGGGCACCATTCAGGACATCACCGACCGGCGGCGGGCACAGGAAGCCTTAAGAGAAAGCGAGCGGCGTTACCGCCTGCTGGCCGAAAACGTCACGGACGTCATTTGGACCATGGACCTGAACCTGCGGCTGATCTATGTCAGCCCTTCCATCCGGTGGTTGACCGGGCATACCATCAAGGAGTATATGTCCCTGGAACTGGAGGGGATGTTGCCCGCGGCTTCAGTGGAGCTGGCCAAAAAGAAACTGAAGGACATGCTGACCCAGGAGGAAATAAAACCTGACCCTTCGAGATCCGCCATCGCGGAGATGGAGTTTTTCCGCCGGGACGGCTCCACGGTCTGGACCGAAGTCAAGGCCTCGTTTCTCAGGGATGCAAAGGGCCGCCCCGTTGGGGTCCTGGGGATCACCCGGGACATCACCATGCGCCGGAAGCTGGAAGAGCAACTGCGGCAATCCCAGAAAATGGAAGTGGTGGGCCGGCTGGCCGGAGGAGTGGCCCACGACTTCAACAATCTCCTCACCGCCATCCTGGGCTACTGTGAGCTGTTGCTGAGCGCTCTTAAGGCCGGCGACCCGGCGCACCAGGACGTGGCTGAAATCAAGAAGGCCGGGGAGCGGGCGGCCCTGCTCACCCGCCAACTCCTGGCCTTCAGCCGGCGGCAGGTGCTGCAGCCCAAGTCGCTTGACCTCAATCAGGTGATGGAAAATCTGGGCAAAATGCTGAAACGGGTGATCGGGGAGGACATCGAGCTGTCCATCATCCCCGGGTCGGGGTTGGGCCAGGTGATGGCCGACCCCGGACAGATCGAACAGGTCATTCTGAACCTCACCGTCAACGCCCGGGATGCCATGCCCCAGGGGGGGCGGCTGGTCATCAAGACCTCCAACGTGGATCTGGACGAGGCTTACGCCGCCATCCACGCCCAGGTGCAGCCGGGGCCCTACGTGCTGCTGTCGGTAACTGACACGGGCTGCGGCATGGACACGGCCACCCAGGCCCACATCTTCGAACCTTTCTTCACCACCAAGGAAGTGGGCAAAGGCACCGGGCTGGGGTTGTCCACCGTCTACGGGATTATCCGGCAGAGCGGCGGGCATATCTGGGTCTACAGCGAGCCGGGCCAGGGCACGACTTTCAAGATTTATCTGCCGCGGCTTGAAGCCGGCGCCCTGGCGCCCCGGGAGCCCCAGGCCTCCGACTCTTCCCTCCAGGGCCGGGAGACCATCTTGCTGGTGGAAGACGACCAACTGGTGCGCCAAATCGCCCGCCGGATTCTTCAGAGCCATGGCTATACCGTGCTGGAAGCCAGGAACGGCAATGAGGCTTTGCAAATCCTTAAGCAGCAGCGGGGACCCATAGACCTGATGCTCACCGATCTGGTGATGCCCGGTCTCAACGGCCGGGAACTGGCCAGCCGCCTGACCTCCCGCTACCCGGAGATGAAGGTGCTCTTCATGTCCGGCTACGCCGACAACGGCGTCATGGATAAGAATATGGCGGGCCCAGGACTGGTTTATATCCAGAAACCCTTCGAGGCCCACGCCCTGGCCCGCAAAGTACGCGAACTCCTGGATTCCTCTTCTCTTCACGGTCCCCCGGCCGTAACTCCTCCCAAGTTGCCATAACTCGATCCTTGGGTTAAACTGGTGATAACCTTAGGCGCCGGTTAAGGAATTCTTGTCCCTGCTGGGCCCACCGGTAGGTCTCACCTGGGTTCGCCCCGTAGTAAGGAGATTGGCTGCCTGACCTACCCCGAACCACCATCTGGGGCCCGGCGAGGGCAGACCGGCAAGGTTGCGGCCCAGGAGGAATTGCCCCCGTGACCACCATGTCTTTCCTGCAACATCTGGAGGAGCTGCGCAAGCGCCTCATTATTTCCAGCATCGCCCTGCTTATCTGCATGGGGATAGCCTGGCCGCTGGTGCCCACGGTGCAGCAGTTCATCACCAAACCCTTGCAAGAACCCTCCGTCACCCAGCAATGGTCTTACCAGATTGAAACCTGGATGCTCCATAGATTCCCAGAGATGTCCAAACGCCTGGACCTGGACCCGAAGCCGCCCGAGGTCATACCCCACAAACTCAACTACATGGCCCCCCTGGAGCCCTTTTTCGTGCAGATGAAGATTTCCTTCATCAGCGGCACGGCCCTGGCCTTTCCCATAATCCTGTACCAGTTGTGGCTTTTTCTGGCGCCGGCTCTTTACCCCAAAGAAAGAAAAATCGTTTATTATTTCGTGCCCCTGGGCACGGTGGCCTTTATTCTGGGCAATATCTTTTTCCTCAAGCTGGTGTGGCCCCTCATCATCTCCTTTTCCCTGCGCTATGAGAGCGAGTTCCTGTACTCCATGCTCAACCTGACCCAGTTTGTCAATTTCTGCCTGCGCCTCCTGCTGCTGTTCGGGTTGATCTTCGAGTTGCCCCTGGTCCTGGTGATCCTGGGCCGGGTGGGGCTGGTGGAGGTGGATTTCCTGAAGCGCCAGCGGCGGCTGGCCATCCTGCTCAGCGCCGTGGTGGCGGCCTTTCATGCCGATCTTCTGACCATGACGGCCATCGCCATTCCCCTTTACGGCATGTACGAGCTCTCCATTCTGGCGGTCCGGCTATTCGGTACCCGCCCCGCCTCGGAGGAAAGCCTGGAGCCGGCTCCGGTGCCGGCAGATACGGGACTGAGGCCACCTGCGGACCAGTGAGGCCAGGGATGGGCCGGCCCCGGCGTCTTGCCAGCCAGTCCTCTCCCTGCCGCCAGAGGCGAAGCCGGGGCCAATCGGCAGTTCCCCAGGCCCCCTCCCGCCGGCTGAGACCCCGGTCCCCCGACGCCATTTCGGTTGACATACTCCCAGGCTTATCTATATATTGAACACCTTAGTAGGAGATGAGCAATCTGTTGAAAAAGTTCCATAATTGAGCACCGGTTATTCTGAGCGTAGCTATTAATCTCATTATATTAATAAGTTATAAATCATGCACTCCATGAAGGGTGACCCCAAAAACCCGTTTTTCCACAGCCTGATAGCAGAAGGTCGGTAATGAACGCTGATATTGAAGGGCAGGGCCACGGGGCAGCCGGCCCCCCTGAAACCGAAAGACCCAGGTCCTGGCTGGGCCGACTGCTTAACGGCATTTCCGGCTGGCTGGGCGGTCATGAATTTCATTATGCCGGGTACCTTCCCAGCCGGCCGGGATTTCTGTTGCGCTACACCCTGGACCCGTTCTTCAGCCGGGTCACCGTAAACCCCCGCCACCTGGAGCGCCTTAAAGAACTGGCCGACCAGGGCGCCGTGGTTTACGCCTTGAAGTACCGCAGCCATCTGGATTTTCTCTTTCTCAACCGGCGCTATCAAAAGCTGGGGGTGCGGGCTCCCGAGGTGGCCTTCGACCTCAACCTGTGGGCGTGGCAGCCCTTTTCCCACCTGGTGCAGATCGTTTCCGCCGCGGTCAATTATTTCACCCGCCGCCGGGCCTGGCCCAATCCCTTTCAGGATGGCTATTTTCTCAAGACCCTGAAGGAGAAGCGCGGCTCTCTCCTGTTCCTGGTGGACCAGGTAGGTTTCCGGCAACGCTTTCTCAAGCCCCGGGAGGACCCCATTCGCCACCTCCTGGAATTACAAGAGCAGATAGACTTCCCCATTTTCCTGGTCCCCCAAATGGTGATGTACGAGAAGGCCCCCTTCCGGGAAAGCAAGAGCCTCTGGCAGCATTTTTTCGGGGACAGCGAGAACCCGGGGAAGCTCAGGAAACTGGGCCTTTGCTTCCTCAAGGCCAAGCGGGCCGTGGTGGAAGTGGCGGAACCGGTGAACCTGAAGGAGGTGTTGGCTACCGCCCCCAAAGGCGGCAGCCTGCGGGAACTGGCCCAGCAAATCCGGCGGGAGCTCATCCAACGCCTCGACACCCAGAGGCGGGTGATCACCGGACCGGTGGTCAAGTCCCGGGAAGAAGTGCTGGAACTGACCCTGACCGATCCAGGGCTGACCCGGACCATGGAACTCCTGGCCGAAACCGAAAAAAAGAAACTCTACAAGATCAAGAACACGGCCCAGGATTACTTCTGGGAAATCTCCGCGGACTCCAACCTCATTTGTATCAACGTCATGCACCGGTTGGTCTCCTGGTTGTCGGAGCACCTCTTCGAGGGCATCGCCTTTGACGCCGAAGGTTTTGAGAAAGTTCGGAAAGCCGGCCAGAAAGGCTGCCTGATCTTCGTTCCCTGCCACAAGAGCCATCTGGACTACCTCATTCTCAACAACCTCATCTATGAGCACCATATGCAATCGCCCCGCATCGCCGCGGGCAAGAACCTGTCTTTCTGGCCCCTGGGCCCCATTTTCCGCGGCTCCGGGGCGTTCTTCATCCGGCGCCGCTTCCTGGGCGGGAAGCTTTACGCCGAGGTGCTCTACGCCTACATCAAGACCCTGGTCAAGACCGGCTACAACATCGAGTTTTTCATCGAAGGCGGCCGCAGCCGCACCGGCAAGCTGGTGCTGCCGAAATTTGGCCTCCTCAGCATGCTCCTCAGGACGTACGACGAAAAGGCCGCGCCGGATCTGTTGTTTGTCCCCACCTTCATCGGCTACGACCAGGTGTTGGAGGAGAAGGCCTATCTCTCCGAACTGGAAGGCGGGAGTAAAGAAGCGGAATCGGTGAGCCAATTGGTAAAGGCCCGGAAATTCCTGAAGAAGCGCTACGGACGGGCCTATATCCAATTCAGCCAGCCCCTTTCCATCAAAAAATATCTGGCCCTCCTTCCCGCGTCCGAGTCCCATCAAGCCCGGGACCACGGCCAGGAGATCGCCTACCGCATCATCCAGGCCATAAACCAGATCTCGGTGGTCACCCCCTTTTCTCTGCTGTGCGCCGCCTTGCTCACCTACCCCCGCAAAGGCGTGTATCGCCGGGAACTGCTGCAGATCATTCAGGTTCTCTATGATTTCCTCCAGGCCCATGCGGTCCCCCAGGCCGACTCCCTGGATAATCTCAACCAGGCGGTGGAAGACACCCTGGCCCTGTGCGAGTCCCGCAAGCTCGTCACCCCCATCGAAAAGGAGGAAGGCCTCTCCGACGAATTGGGGCTGGGGGGTTACAGCATTGACGAAACCAAGCGGCCTTTGCTGGAATATTACAAGAACAACATCCTCCACTTCTTCCTGCCGGCCTCCATGGTGTCCCTGGCCATTTTGGCCCGCCAAGGCTTCGAATTCGACCGCAGCCAGGTGCTGGAAGACTTCTCCTTCCTCCAGGACTTTTTCAAAAACGAATTCATTTTCAGTAACCGGGACCCGGAAAGCCAGGTGGAGGAAATTTTGAAGTATTTCAACTCCCGGGGCGTGGTCATCATTTTGGACCCCCAGGAGGCCTCCTACACACTGTCCGCCTCCGGGCTCAAGGAGCTGTCCTACTTCGCCAATCTGCTCTACAATTACCTGGAATCTTATTGGATTGTCTTCCGTTCCATGACCTACCTCCAGAAAAAGCCCAGGAGCGAAAGGGAGTTCCTGAAACGCATCCAGTCCATCGGCCAGAAACTCTACAAGCTGGGGGAAGTGGAACGCACCGAAGCCCTGTCGGAAGCCACCTTCCAAAACGCCCTCAAACTCTTCGGAGAAATAGGCATCTTGCTGAAAAAATCGCCGGAAGGCAAAGGGGCCACCACCTTCAGCCGCCCGGAAGACGAAGACGCCAAAGAATACTACGGCCGCCAACTGGCGCGTTTTCTGAGGAGGTAGCGGGGAAAATGGTTTGGGGGAGGGCCAGGGACAGGAGTCCCTGCCCTCCCCCAAACCCTCTCCCCACCCTGAAATGGAGGCCGGGGAAGGCGGGGCCTGCGGCCCCGACTTCCCCGGCTTTTTTATTAAACTTAAGGGATTGGGGGTGCGGGTCTGGGGGTGCGGGTCTGGGGGAGGGGGTAAGGGCCGTGGGCCCTTAGCCCCCTCCCCCAGCCTCTCCTCTCACTCCCGCCCCAGCGCCTTCCAGACCATGGCCACGGCTTCCTGGGGAGTGGAGGCGCGCTGAAGTCCGGGAAGGTCCCAAGAGACTTGGAGGGCGACCACCGGTTTTCCCAGCTTCAGAGCGATGGCGGCTTCGGATATGGTGCCGTAGCCGCCGTCCACCGCGATGAGGGCGTCGGCGGAATGCACGATGACCGCGTTGCGGGCGTGCCCCAGGTTGGTGGCAAGGGAGTAGGTGAGAAACGGGTTGGCCCGCCGGCGGTCGGGGTCGGGCAGGATTCCCAGGCTCACCCCGCCCGCTTCCCGGACGCCCTGGGCCGCGGCCGCCATGACGCCCCCCAGCCCGCCGCACAGCAGCACCGCTTCCTTCCGGGCCAATTCCCGCCCCACTTCCAGGGCCAGGTGGGCGATTTCGGGACCCACGTCACCGCCCCCGATCACTGCCACGTAAATGGGTTCAGGCAAGTCTCAAGTCCCCATGGCGTGTATTGATTATCATTTGGAGTTGAAAAACCGTTCCGTCTGTAGCGGCGGGGTTATGACCCGCCCCTACCTAACGGATTGGCAAAACAATTGGTCCGGAAACAGATTCGAGACATCAAGATCTTCCCCAGATAAAGCCCCAATAGAGAAAAGCGAGAATGGCCGCTATTTCCATAAACTGGACCCCGAGGAAGCACAACCAGACCGGATATTGCGACAGGGGCAGGACCCTCAGCAATTTGGCAGAGCCGAGATCGCTCTTGACATAAGTGTTGATCTCCTGAACGCTCAACGGCGGCGAGTACACATATGAGATCGTCACCTGCTGCTCCGGCGACAACAGGGGGATAATGATCTCTTTGCCCTCCTCCGGCAGGGACGAAACCTCAAAGAGCGAGGAGGGCACCTCAGTGGCGGGAAACAGGAACTTGAATTCCGGCAAGACCTGGTGGCCCAGGCGAATATTGGTGGCGTCCCTCCGGCCCACATTGGCGATGATCAAGGAATGGGTGCGCAACGGAGGAGAATTCTCCCCCTCCAGGTTAAAGGAGGACGGTTGTCCCAAGTATGCCATGATCTTGGCGCGCCTTCCCAAGAAGTAATCCACCGCGGCCCAGATGGGAAAGGCTATCATGATCAAAAAGCTCCAGCTAACTCGCATGGCTTCTTCTCCCGTTGCGTTGCCTTGGTGTTACCGCGGAATTTCTGTCAGGTTGCCCCTCCGGTGCAGCACCTGCTGCCACCATTAAAGACGGAATAGCACAAGTCTTCGGTTTTAAAAAGATTTTTCAGGAATAATTTACGCCGGGCCGGCGCCGGAAGAGAATATTTTTTGCAATTGCCCGACGATATATTTAAATTGAGATTGTGCAAGAGTTGATGGAGGGAAGGGCCGGGTGAATATTTTATAAGGGATTCCCCTGCCCTCTGCCAAATCCATGCGGCAACCTAAATCGGCGGTTTCAGCGTCCGATTGGGGTTCTCATGTTCCCCAGGTCCGGAAAAATGATCCTGGCTCTGACCTTGGGGCTGGCCTTTCTGGCGGCCGCGTGCGCCACCGCGCCCTACACCGGCCGCCGTCAGCTGTTGCTCACCTCCGAAGGCCGGGAGACCGCCATGGGTCTTAAGGCCTTCCAGGACCTGAAACGCCGCTACCCCGTCTGCCGGGACCCGGAGATCAATGAGATGGTGCAGCGGGTGGGGCAACGCCTCGCGGCGGCCGCCTACCGGCCGGATTACCGCTGGGAGTTCGTGGTCCTGGTAAACGACCAGGAGGCCAATGCCTTTTGCCTCCCGGGGGGCAAGGTGGGGGTCTTCACCGGCATCCTGAAGTACACCCGGGATGAGGCCGGGCTGGCCACGGTCATGGCCCACGAATCGGCCCATGCCCTGGCCCGCCACGCCGGCGAGCGCCTGAGCCAGTCCATGCTGACCCAGGTGGGAGGCCTGGGGTTGGGCCTGGGCCTGGGCGGCGTCAACCCCGCCGCCGGCCAGGCCATCATGCAGGGCTATGGTCTGGGGACCCAGATGGGAATTCTGCTCCCTTACAGCCGCTCCCAGGAGTACGAGGCGGACCGCATCGGCATGATTCTCCTGGCCAAGGCGGGCTACGACCCGGCCGAGGCCCTCAATTTCTGGAAACGCATGCTGGCAAAGGAGCAGGGGCCGAACCTCCCCCAGTTCCTCTCCACCCACCCTAAAGACGACAAGCGCCTCCAGGAGATGGCCGCGTTCCTGCCGGAAGCGCAGAAGTATTATCAGCCACCGCCGGAGGTCTACACTCCCTACGTCTCTCCGACGGCGCCCCCACCCGGACCGAAACCGCCGCCCGGCCAGGAACCGCAGGCTCAGGCCCCCCGGGAACCGCGGCCCGCGCCGCAGTCGCCCCCCCAGCCCGGCCAGAAACCGGGGCCCCAGCCCGGAGAGCCACCGCTTAAGGACGATGACCTGGAATTACAGCCCATGTCCACCGGCCCCCCCTCCCCCGCCTCCCCTCCAAACCGGCCCGCCCCTCCCTGCGGCCAGTGGGTGCCCCTGAGCAGATAGCTCATAGCCGAGGTAACGTCCCGTCGGACGGAGACGCCGGTGCTACCGGCCCTTGGCCCCCTCCCCCAAAAATTCTTTTCTGATCCCCTCCCACAACCTATCTTTCCCGTGCCCGGGCCGGCCCATTACCGGGTTGTTCTTGAAGGGGATGTACAGGGGATCGCCGATGAGGATTTGCATCCAGGAGACGAAGGGCACGGTGCGGAAGTAGACTTCCAGCAGCGGCAGTTCCCCTTCCATGAGCAGGGGGAAAAACTCGTCGGGCAGAGGGAAAGGACCCGAGGTAAGGCTCCGCCACCGGCCCCAGGGTGGCGGCCACCCCTTCCTCCAGCAGGCGCTTGCACCAGACGTTGCGCAATCCTTTCAGGGTGGTGGCCTCGGCGCTGGCCACGTGGAAGGCCACCGCGCCCCGGTTCCATTTGCAGGAGGCCACGTAGTTGCCCAGGGAATACCAACCCACGTACAGGGCCGCATCGGGGCAGGACCCCGGGGGAAAGAGTTCGGGGTTGCGGTCGATGACCACTTTCATGATGGAGTATTCTTTCACCAGCTCATAAAGAGCCGCCAGATGCTCATCATACCAGACATAGTTGCCGTATTTGGCCTCGCCGGTGAGCCCCCGGGCGTCGATGTAAAAGTTGCCCTGCAGCCCCGCTTCCTCGGTGGCCAGGGCGTCGTCCACCAAACGTTTGGCAATCTCCGGAGTGGGGCCGTCCAGGCGGCCTACCATCAGGGTTTTTTCCCTGACTTCTGTGATGCACGGCAGGCGGTCGTACCTGGCTTGGAAGGGGTTGGGCAGCCACCCGCTCAACTGATAGCCGTCCCGCAGGGCCAGGGTCAATTCGCTGTCCACCCCGGCGCCTTTTTCGCGCTTCTCAAGCATGGTGTGCAAGTTTTCCCAGAACTGCCACTCCCCGATGATGCCGTTGGCAAAGCGCACAGCCGCCGCGGTCTTAAGGGCAGTCTCCGGCAGGACGCCTGAGAACATGCCCTCCTCCAACTCCCGGCGCATAATGGCGTTCCAGCCCAAAAGCTCCTGCCCCTGAATCAACTCCCGTTCCCGGGTGCTGGTGCTCTCTTTGGACATCTTGGCAGCCTTGGCCGCGGCTTCCGGGGAAGTTCCCACCAGCCTGATCAGGAGTGACAGGACTTTTACTCTGGCGGGCTCCTCTCCGGCCCGGGATGCCTCTTTACCCAAATACTGGACTGCCTGGTTAAGGGACCTTTCCGCCATCTCGAGCATCGGCCTGGGGGGGTAGGTGAGCCGCCTGGGTGGTTTGCCTCCGGCGTCCGAGGTTTCCATCAGGCGGTCCAGTTCCCCGACCATTTGTTGCACCAGGCCCCGGTACTCCCCAGCCCTGGCCGCCGCCAACTCCCTGAGGGCCTTGTCCGCGTCGCTCTCGCCGGGGCTTGTCACCATCAGGGGAATCCCGTAAACCAGCAAGACAGCCGGTGTCGCTCCCTGGCTCTTAAGCCGCTCCGCCGCCTGTCGGACCGGAGGCAGGAGGCTGTTATCAAACTCTTTCCGGGACATATGCTCAGAGGTGGTGACCTCCACGGCCACGATATTGGCCGGGGGAACCCGCCGCTTTTCCGCATAATAGGCGGCCACGGCCTGGCTTTCCGGCACCTTGCGGTTGCACACGATGATCAGGTCGCCGGGGGCCAGGGCCAGGGCCTCCGAAGTGGCCCAGGGGAAGGCAAGCAGCATTAATACGGCAATTTTTAACAGTCTGGACAAAATTTGCAGAGCTCCGCAATCCGAGACGCCGACAGGTCCAAGCCAGCTATGAAGTCTTGCGAGCAACTTGTTCTGCCAAACTCTTCAGAGTTGGCGACCCGAGCGTTCCCGTGGACTTTGCAGGGTGCGCCGCACCCTGCCTGGCGGGCAGGGCCCGCCCTATATTACTTATGGGGTTTGGGGGAGGGCGGCAGGGGTCCCCCCAGGCGGGACGCCTGTGCTACCGGCCCCTGGCCCCTGCCCCAAAACTTCTTTCCCATCTCCTGCCTACGCCCCCTCCCGCAGCCGCCTGGCTTCGCCCACGCGCACGGTGGGGGGTTACGTTTTTATTATATAGGAAAATTATAGAAGTTAGATATCGCCTTTTAGCTCGGCATAACTATTGGTGTCATCCTGACGAAGCCTGGCATTCCTTATCACTGGCCCCTGGAGCGGCAGGGGCTGGAAAAGTGTCCAAGACCTCACCACCACGTTCGTTTCGGATAACGGCAGATCATGCGAAAACCCAACCGATGGCGGTTATTCAAATTATTTTTGTATATGAGAATCCGCCAGAGAAAAGCGGTCAAAAGCCAGCCAAGAACTGCCAAAACCGGAAAATGCCTGCCAGAGTATAATCCAACAAATTCAATATGTTCTAAAAATTGAGAAGGTTGGGAAGCCCTTAGGGTGGGCTTCGTAATGAACTGGTCCGGCCCAGGTTTTCAGAGCCTTTTTCCACCGCCTCGCTAGTTGCATTTTAAAGGTTAATTTATATATTGGTAGCGCAGGTGTTTGCAGGTGGGTGGGGTCGGAAGGTGAGCTCTCCGTGCCGTAAAGACCAAAAGCTGGATTAGCCAGCAGTACCGAAAAAGTTTGACGAGCTGCCCGCGGCAGCAAAGGTTTTCAGTTTCCAACATCGGGACGTAGCGCAGCCTGGTTAGCGCGCATGCCTTGGGCGCATGAGGTCGGCGGTTCGAATCCGCCCGTCCCGACCATGAAAGTGAGGGAAATTACAGGGGATTGGCAATCGTGAGGTTGTCGGCCCCATTGCTATTAGGGGCGATGTTTACCATTTCTTTACCACTCGGCATATCGTTAAGCAAATCTTAAGGATAGATTTTCTCTTGGGTTCGGCCAACTCTTGGTGGAATTTTCTGACCAGGCTGAATCCAAGGAAGTGTCAGATCATCTGGAACCGGGATCGAAATGGGCGGTCCAAAGCGGAAGTTGGCACAATTAAGGATTAATCGACGGGGAACCTGGGGGCGAGTTGCGGCCAGAGGAAGGAGGTGCGGCAGCGTCCGGCCTTGACGATGGCCTGGAGCTGGCCCAGGGCTTCGGCCAGGTCGTCGTTGACCACCACGAAGTCGTACCAGGGGACTTCCGCGAGTTCGCTCCGGCCCTGCTGGAGGCGGCGGTGGAGCTCCCCGGGATCGAGGTCTCCCCGGACCTGCAACCGGAGTTCCAACTGCTCCAGGCTGGGGGGCAGGATAAAGACAAAGGTCCCCTGGGGGAACTCCTGCTTCAGGGCCCGGGCCCCCCGAGTCTCGATGTCGAAAATCACATCCACCCCGGCGGCCAGGGTCTCCTCCACCCATTGGCGGGAGGTGCCGTAGCCGTAGCCGAACTGCTCCACCCACTCCACCAGGGCGCCGGCGTCCCTGAGGCGCCGAAACTCTTCCGGAGAGACGAAAAAGTAATCCTCCCCCGGAACTTCTCCCGGGCGCGGCGGGCGGGTAGTATAGGAAATGGAGAATCTCAGCCGCGGGTCCGAGGCCAGTAGCTTTTTCAATAAGGTGGTTTTGCCCGTCCCGGAAGGGGCGGTGATGACGAAGACCATCCCTGGCTCAGTCACCTTTATCGAAGCTCTCCTTGGAGCTGTGGTTGCCGTTGATGCGCAGGGACAGGGTCTCGGCATGCACCGCCGACAGAATGATGTGGTTGCTGTCGGTGATGATGATGGAGCGGGTCTTGCGGCCTTGGGTGGCGTCGATGAGGCGGTCGGCCTGGGTGGCCTTCTCCCGCAGGCGTTTCATGGGCGCCGAACCCGGCATCACCACCGCCACCACCCGGTGGGAAACCACAGTGTTCCCAAAGCCGATGTTGATCAGGCGAGCTTCCATTCAGTTTCCCCCCACTTTAAGGTTACTCGATGTTCTGGACCTGCTCCCGCAGGCGCTCCAGGGCCCCTTTGATTTCCAACACCGCCTGGGTGATCGTCAGGTCGCCGGCCTTGGAGCCGATGGTGTTGGCCTCCCGTAGCATCTCCTGCAGTAAAAACTCCTGTTTGCGGCCCACCGGGACCTGGGCTTCCAGGGTCTCGGCGAATTGGGCCAGGTGGCTTTCCAACCGGGTCAGCTCTTCGGAGAGATCCCGGCGGTCGGCCATGAGGGCCACTTCCTGAGCCAAGCGGACCTCGTCTACCGGGGCGCCTTCCGGGAACAACTCCGCCAGGCGGACCAAGGCCCGCTCCCGCCACAACTGGGGCAGCAAGGGGGCCTGCTCCGTGATGCGGCCCATCTCCAGGCGAATCATCTCCAGGTGCCCGGCCAGATCAGTCGCCAGGGCGGCCCCTTCGGTGCGGCGCATCTCTTCCAAGACGTCCAGGGCCTGGCCCACCGCCTGGGAGACCAGGGACCAGGTTTCCTCCGGGTCCCCCTGGGGCTCCCGCTCTTTGCTAATAAAAAGATCCGAGAAATGCAGAAAATGCTCAAGCGTAAGCGGCTCGTCGAGACCCGCGGCCGCCCGTAGTTCCTGCAGCACCAACCGGGTCTCGGCGGCCACCCCCGGGTCCAGCTTCAGGGTGATGGACCTCTCCCCCAGATACTCCCAGGAAAGCTGCATATCCACCCGCCCCCGGTTAATGCGGCCCTTGATGAGCTTGCGGAACCGGTCCTCCAGAGCCCAGAGGCGCTTGGGCAGGTTTAAGGAAAGCTCCAGAAAGCGGTGGTTGACGGTGCGCAGTTCCACCACCCACTTCAGGCTTGGGCCTTCCGCCTCCCCCCGGCCGAAGGCCGTCATGCTCTTGATCATAATCGGGTCATCACTTCAAGCTGCCACAGGTATTTGCGCCGCACCAGGTTAAGGAGCGCCGGCACCTCCCCCTGGGCGTAGTCCGGAAAGCTCCAGGGCAGGGAGCGGAATTTCCCCCCGCCGTAGAGCAGGGTCAGATCGCCATAGATGCCTTGGCCCAGATAGAGGCGGTGGCTGTAATTCTTCCCGGTGGCCAGCACCAGCCTTTCTTTGGCCACATAACCCGGGTCCAGGTTCACCACCCTGCGTCCTCCCAGGGCGAAACCCGCTTCGATTCGATTGGTGTGTACCTTCCAACTCGCCAGCTGGGCCGGGTCGGCCAGGTGCAGGAAAGAAACCAGGCGGCGTCCTAAATTCGGGCCCATCTCCGGAGTGTAATAATCCGTTTCGGTAAAGGGCCACCAGGGTCCCACCAGGTCCGGGGGGCCGAGGAACTCGCTGAGCCTGGACAGAACCGCGGGGCCCAAATCCTCCCGGGCCAGAAGCAGGCTGACCACCGGCTTGACCGGGAGCGGCGGGCCCGGCTCGCTCATCCAAGCCTCCTCGAAAGCGGATTTTATTTTACGGCAGGGGATGGAAGAACGCAATGGAAAAATTATGTGAAACTTCGTACAATGCCGGTCCTATCAAGGGTTAGAAGAGAACCCGAGGAAGAGTGTTGCCCTGGCCAAAGGGTAAGACCCTGCCTACCAGGTTTGTAGTAAAGGTTCGAGGCGGCTGGGGGGGCGCCCCTACCAAGATCCCCTTGCCGGCCTCCTCGCCATCCTGAAATTTCCTGGTGCGTTGTGAGGTTCGGGCTAAGTTGCGATGAGGCTTGATTTAATTTCGGGGCCAGCCGATAATTAAAATAATATGTGCCCGGATTCAACCAAAACTTGCCCGGTACCCCCAAACCCATGGCTCTCAAGGTCTGCGAAACTTTCTCCAGCCTGATGGGGGAATCCACCCTGGCCGGGGCCCCCGCGTTTTTCATCCGCCTCACCGGCTGTAACCTGCGCTGCCGCTACTGCGACACCGCCTACGCCTATGAGGGCGGAGAGGAGATGTCGGTGGCCCAACTGGTGGCTGCGGCCCTGGCCCAGCCGGCGCGCCTGGCGCTGGTGACCGGCGGGGAACCCTTGCTGCAGGCCGAAACCTTGCCGCTGCTGGTCTCCCTGGCCGACGAGGGCTTCACCGTGTTTCTGGAGACCAACGGGTCGCTCTCCATGGCCGCGGTGGATTCCCGGGTGCACCGCGTCCTGGACCTGAAGTGCCCGGGGAGCGGCATGTCCGGGCACAATTGTTGGGAAAACCTGGAGCTTTTGACTTCCCGGGATGAAGTCAAGTTCGTCATTTCCCACCGGGAGGATTTTCTCTGGGCCCTGGAGATCATCAATCGGCACGGACTGGCTGGTAAGGCGCCGGTGCTCATTTCCCCGGTGTTCGGGGAACTCGCGCCCCAGGAGGCCGCGGCCTGGATTCTGGCCAGCGGTCTGCCTCTCAGGCTCAACCTGCAACTCCACAAATACCTCTGGGGACCGGAGGCCCGGGGGAAGTAAGGATGGTTTTTCGTTTTTCGTTTTTCGGTTAAAGACAGAATATGAAGATTGGCTGATTTATCTTAATATATAAAAAACTTAAGAACTAAAAAGTTGGGATCATAAATGCCTGCCAGCAGTTCACCAAAAACGAAAAACGAAAAACGAAAAACGGTCTCTATCCCCAAGCCCCTGGCGGTGGTGCTGGCCAGCGGGGGGTTGGACAGTTGCGTGGCCGCGGCGGTGGCCCGCCAGAGTTTCGATCTGGCCCTGTTCCACGCCAATTACGGCCAGCGCACCTTGACCCGGGAGCTGGAGGCCTTCCGGGCCCAGGCGGCGTTTTACCAGGTGGTCAGCACCCTGGAAGTGGACCTTAATTTCCTGGGACAGATCGGCGGCTCCAGCCTCACGGACCTGGACCGGGAACTTCCCACCGCGCCGGCGGACCCCCCCGGCATTCCCTCCACCTACGTGCCTTTCCGCAACAGCAACCTCCTGGCCGCGGCGGTGGCCTGGGCCGAAGTCCTGGGGGCCGCAGCCCTCTTCATCGGCGCCAACGTCCTGGATAACCCCGGCTATCCCGATTGCCGCCCCGAGTATTTCCAGGCCTTCAACCGGCTCATCGAGTTGGGCACCCGCCCCGAGACCCATATCCGCATCCACACCCCTTTGATCCACCTGGACAAGGCCGGCATCGTGCGCCTGGGGCTGAGACTGGGAGCCCCCCTGGAGCTTACCTGGTCCTGCTACCAGAACGACTCCCGGGCCTGCGGCCGGTGCTCTTCCTGCCGGTTGCGCCTCAAAGGTTTTGCCGCGGCCGGCGTCCCCGATCCCATCCCTTACGAGTTCTGAGTTCCGAGTTTCAAGTTTCGAGTTTTAGGGTTGGCAAAGTAGCAAAGTCACCGGGAGGATATCTTCCTCTCCGGTCCATGGGCTGATTATCGGCCGGCCAGATGAGCCTTGCCACTTCAAACTAAAACCCTAAAAACTCGAAACTGGAAACTCGAAACTAGCATACCCCCTTGCATTGCCGCGCTTTGGTCTTAACTTTAGCCCAATTAACTGGTTCGGTTGGAGGCATGGGCTCATCACGCGGAACCAGCACATCTTCAAGGAGGGCTAAATCATGTCGAGCACCAATGTGGCCAGGGTAACCCATATCATTGCCGAATCTCCCAAAAGTTTTGACGATGCGGTCCAGGTGGGGTTCGCCAGGGCGGCAGCCACCCTGCGTGGCATCACCGGCCTACGTATCGTGGAGCAGCGGGTTTCCGTAAAGGATAACAAAATCAACACCTTCCGGGTGAAGATGGAAGTTATTTTTATTCTGGAATAAGGTCAATTTCTTGAACCGGGCCAAGAAATGGATCGGTGCCGCGCCCGGCGGTCCTATGGGGCAACCAACCAATCAATAGTATGACCCTGCGGGCTTAAGCAAGCCTGCTCAAGGAGAAAGCCATGTCAACTCAAGTGGCCAGGGTAACCCAGGCCATTGCCGAATCGCCCATCAGCTTCGTAGACGCTCTGCAAGTGGGGTTTAAACGGGCCACCGAGACCCTGCGGGGCATCACCGGATTGCGCGTCCTGGAAGAACGGGTTTCGGTGAAGGATAACAAAATCGCCACTTACCGGGTAAGATTCGAGGTGATCTTCCTGCTGCAAGATTGATGCTGCATCTGGACGGTTCTTACGGTGAGGGCGGTGGCCAGATTTTGCGCACCGCCCTGTCTTTTTCGGCCTGGCTGGGGGTACCGCTCCGGATCGAAAATATCCGGGCCGGCCGCCCCAAACCGGGGCTGAGGCCCCAACATCTCACCGCGGTCCAGGCCCTGGCCCGGATTACCCGGGCGGAACTCAATGGGGCCGAGATCAGTAGCCAGGCGCTCACCTTCCGGCCCCGGGCTCCCCAGCCGGGGCATTATCTCTTTGATGTGGCGGAGAAAACCGGCAGCGCCGGCTCCGTCACCCTCATCGCCCAGGCCCTGGTGCCGCCACTGCTCAAGGCGGCCCAGCCCTCCACCCTGATCCTCAGAGGCGGGACCCACGTGCCCTGGAGCCCCCCGGCCCATTACCTGGAGTACGTCTTTTTCCCGGCCCTGGCCGAGCTGGGGGCCGAGGTCGGCATGACCCTGGAGCGCTGGGGCTGGTACCCCCGGGGGGGCGGGGAAATCCGGCTCACCATTAGCCCGGCGCCCAGCTTTGCCGGGGTGGATTGGCGCACCCCGGCCCCACCTGGGAGCTTTCGGGGGATTTCCGCGGCCTCGCGGCTGCCGGAGCACGTGAGTCGCCGCCAGGCGGCCCGCCTTAAGGAACGCCTGGGCCAGGGTTTCCCGGTGGAGGAGGTGCCCGCCGGCGGGCTGGACCCGGGCAGCCTGGTCCTGGTCTGGGGGCCGCGGGCCAGCTTCAACGCCCTGGGAGCCCGGGGCAAACCCGCGGAGCGCGTGGCGGATGAGGCGGCCGACGCCTATCTCGCCTTTCGGCAAAGCGGCGCCGCGGTGGACTCCCACCTGGCCGACCAGCTGGTGCTGTACCTGGCGCAAGCCCAGGGGGCTTCCACCTTTACCACGGCTGAGATTACCTCCCACCTGCTCACCAACCTCTGGGTCATCGAGCAGTTCCTGGGGCCTATCTTTCGGGTCCGGGGCAGTTTGGGAGAGCCGGGGGAGGTCCGCTGCCGGGGCGGACGCCTTTCTTAGGGAAGAGACGGAGGACAAAAACCCCTCCCAACCCCACGGAATGGGGAAGCAAGAAGGGATAAACGGCCGACATATTGGCAGCTTAAGCCAACTTGTCGTCAAAAGGTATTTTTAATGTAGGGGCGTGATTTATCACGCCCTCAAGGGCGCAATGAATTGCGCCCCTACAACAGAAATGCCGATTTTACCTCTATGACCGCGACTTGAGACCTCTGCGAAAGTCTCAATTGCTACCCTCTTTAATCAACATGTAGCGTAGGCGCCCTCGCCTACGGCTAAATTAAGTGTGGACAGCCGAGGGCGGCTATCCCACATGAGACTTTCGCAGAGGTCTCGACTTGGTATTAAGGCATGGTGTAGGTTATTTGGGTTTGGAAGGAGAGGCCGATGAAAAAGATGAAAGGTTTGGTTGTACTTATCTTCGCCGGTTCACTGGTTATCCCCGGACCGGCCTTCCACGGCAGCAGGGCCTATGCCCAGGGCGGCTCGCAGATGACGGAGAGCCAGCGGCAGGAGTTGGAGCGGAAGTACCAGGAGCAATGGGACTACCTGGAAAAATTGGACAAACACCAGGAAAACACCGGAGAGCGGTTGCAAGAAGCCGTAAAGCGCCGCCAGGATGCCGAAAAGCGACAGCGCGAGGCGGAACGGCGTTTGCGGGAACAGGAGCAGCCACGGCCCAGCGGCAAGACCGAATAAAGACCTATGATAATCACAGGTGTGCCCAAGCAGTGGAACATGAGCCTTTGGCTCACTGCAAATCATGAATAATTTGGTAGGGCGGGCGTCCTCGCCCGCCGCATTGGGTGGTCGAGCGCCTCTTTCCACCCATTTGGGTTACCGTCAGGTAGGGGGCGCGGCGGGGCTCTACATAATGATGCACAGGCTGGAAAGCCTGTGCCACCAATTTTTATTGAACGTTTAAAGGCAGTCGCTCATGAGTCTTTGGCTCACCTATAAATGATGAAACGCCACGTAGGGGCGGGTTTTAAACCCGCCCCTACAGCACAGGCGAGACGCCTGTGCTACCAATTTATTGAGACTTTCAGGGCAGTCGCTCATGAGCCATCACTCACCCGTAAATCTTGAAAATGTGGCGCCGCCGCCCTCGGCGGCGAGGAATTGGACACCCGAGGGCGGGTGTCCTACATATTCACTATAACTTTGTCGTAACAGTCGGTCATGAACACGGCTTGTCCATAAATCATGAAAAGTCTTGATGGGCATGCTCCCAACTTTGAACTTTGAACCTTGAACTTTTCGTAACAGCAAATAGAACTGTCTGATAATTCTGGGACATGGCCCTATCCCCCTGCCTGAACAAGCTTCAGCCCGCCTAGGCCTTCGCCTCCGGGCCCAAGTCTTTAATTCCCAAGCCCACCAGCAGTGCGGCCACCGGCGTCAGGTGCAGGAGTAGGCGGTCCAGAGTGGCCCGGACGTAGCCGGGGAACTCCGCCGCCGCAGTGGGAGCCACGGCGTAGGCCAGGATGATGGCCAGCAGGTTGCCCCCGATAAACAGGGCCAGAAAGAGGCGGGGGGAGCGCCACAGGCGCCGGCCGGAGAAGAGGAGGGCCAGCAGCAGGGCGGGCCACAGAAAGCCAAAATAGTAAGGTTGCGCCAGGCCCTGCAGCAAATAAACGGCGGCCTCCAGGAACTGGTGCGGGTAGAAGCTCTGGATGTGGTCCGCGCCGATCTCCAGATGCTGCTTGAGGGAGAACAGGCGCCAGGGGAGATACCCGGCCGCCAGCCCCGCCAGGAGCACGGTTAGTTGTCCCAGGCGCGGTAGCCATTTGGGAGGCCTTAGCCAGACCAGGGTTAAGGCCGCGGCCAGGATAATGGTGGCGGCCAGGGGCGGGCCCTCGTACTTGCACCAGGCCATGCCGGCGAGCATTAAGGCGGCCACCGGCAGGCTGCCCCGGGGGGCCGCGTCTTGGAGCCAGAGGTAGGTGAGACCCGCGGCGCCCAGGGTGAAGTAGGCCAGGGCCAGGTCGGCGTAAGCGATGTAAAGGTGGACGATGAACACAGTGCCGTTCAAGGCGAAAAAAGCGGTGAGCCCCAGGGCCTGGCGCCGGGTCAGCCCCAGGCGCCCGGCAAAGGAGTAAAGCAAGGTGAGGAGCAGGGCCCCCCAGAGGGGAACGACCATTTTGACGAGATGGTCGTTCACCATTCCCAGGCAGGAGTACAGGTAGCTGAGCAGCAGCGGCACCAGGTTGGGGTAGTAGTTGTGGGCGTCGACGCAGGTGAGGTTCAGGCCCCGGGTGGTGTAAAAGACCCTGGCCTTGCAGCCCCAGGTGGCGATTTCATCCCAGGCCCACATGGGGTAGAGCGTCGCCCGGAGGACGGCAAAGAGAAACAGGGCGGTAAGCAGGCCTGCCGGGAGCCAGTCCCAGCCGCTGAGGCCCAGGCGGCCCCCGGTGCCCAAGGCCCGCCGGTCCGCGGCCAGGGCCGCCCGGCCCCGGGGAGTGAGGAGCAGGGCCCCACTCAAAACCAGGAGGGGCCCCAGCATGAGGGCCGGACTGAAGGCGAGCCCCAGAAAGCT
Organism: uncultured delta proteobacterium; assembly: GCA_963790655.1. GTDB lineage: Bacteria > Desulfobacterota > Desulfobaccia > Desulfobaccales > 0-14-0-80-60-11 > DASWLF01. The sequence continues at coordinate 286,017 of CAWBPT010000015.1, forward strand.
GAGGGCCAGCATCCAGAGGGTAAGAAGCAGGGCGCCGGCTCCGAAACTCAGGGCCGTTTTTTCGCCGGGGGAAAAATCACGGGGGTTGGGGACCAGGACCGCCAGCAGGGCGTAGCCTATCAAAAATATTCCCCCCAGGCCCAGGAAAAGGCGCAGCAGGGCAAGGGCTGGTTCAATCATAGAAGCCCCACTTGAGAGCGCTCTGGTCCACCCGGAATACCAGGCCGGGCCCGGGCAGGTCCACCGGCCGGAAGGCCGGAGAGAGCCGGGCCGCCTCCACCCCCGGCCCCAAAGGCTGCTCCCGGTCCCGGAGGATCAGAAAGGACGCCTTTTCCTGGTGGATCACATAGAAGAGAAAGTCGGCCGGCACCTGGGGCGACAGGAGGATATGCCGCCGGGGGATGAGGAAGTAGCGGGCTTCGATCTCTTTGCCGGCTTCGTAATTATCTAAAAAGACGTAGGTGGCGTTCGGGGGAATCAGGACGGCCAGGGATTTCAGCCAGGGATAGAGGGGGTCTTCCTGCCGGATGGCGGCCCCGACATTTCCGTGCGCCGCCCTGCGGGCCAGGTCATGGATCTCCGGGTAGAAATGAAAGAACAGCCAAGCTACCTGGAGGCCCCAGATGATGAGGAGGCTTCTTACCAGCCAGGGTTTCCAGTTTTTCGTTGGTAGCATGATAAATAGGGCTAGAGGTGTCAGGCGTCAAGAAAGAAAAAGCAACGCCACCCCTGAAACCTGACCCCTAACCCCTGGCCCCTGTCTTTTAATCCCAGAAACGGAACCGGATGATGTGAAAGATGGCGGCGATGCCGTCCCGCCAGGTGATCTTCTTGCCGTGGGCATAGTCCCGGCCGTGGTACTGGATGGGAACCTCGTAGATGCGCCAGTTCCCCCTGGCGATCTTGGCGGTGAGCTCCGGCTCCACCCCGAAGCGGTCGCACTTAATCTGAACCCCTTGTAAAACCTCGGCCCTAAAAACCTTGTAGCCCACCTCCATGTCGGAGAGATTTAGGTTGGTAAACATGTTGGACAGGGTGGTCACCGCCCGGTTGCCCATGTAGTGCCAGAAGAACAGCACCCGATGGGGGCGGCCGCCCACCATGCGGCTGCCGTAGACCACGTCCGCCACATCCTGCTCAATGGGCTCCAGCAGGGCCGGGGTAATCCCCGGGCCGGTACTCCAGGTCGGCGTCCTGGATGATGACCACGTCCCCCGTCACCTGGGCGAAGGCCGTGCGCAGGGCCGCTCCCTTGCCCTGATTGCGTTCGTGATAAAACACCTTGACGTTTTCATACTCCTGGGTCAGATGGCCCAGGATTTCCCGGGAACCGTCGCTGGAAGCGTCATCCACCGCAATGATCTCTTTGTCGTAGGGGGTGAGCTGCACCAGGCGGAAGATTTCTTCCAGGGTGTCTTTTTCGTTGTACACCGGGATGACGATGCTAAGCTTCATGCAGTTTCGCTCCTGAAGTTAATCTTTTAATTATATACCTCAGTTACGGGAAAGATGTTAGCTTTTTTCCGTTTGGGGGAACGGGTTTCGTGGTCGCAACGCGCAACTTTTTAACCATTTTGGGGGGCTGGGAGGGTTTTTAGGGGAGGGCGGGGGGCTTTTGTCCCCCGGCCCTCCCCTAAGAGGACTCTCCTCCTTAAATGCGGCTCAGCCGCCGATGCTGACCATGGCGCGGCCGGGCAGGGAAGAGTCGCTCAGGGAAGATTTGAGGCCCTGGCCTTTAAGGCGCACGGCCTCCCGGAACAGGTTCCCCAGGGACTCGTCGTCGGCCCCCTGGCGCAAAGGCCCTTTCAGGTCGATTTCCGGCGCCGCGAAGAGGCAGGGCTTGAGCATCCCGGCCGCGGTGAGGCGCAGCCGGTTACAGGTGGGGCAGTGATGGTCGCTGACGGAGCTGATGAACCCCAGCTCTCCCTGGAAGCCCGGCAACCGGAAGGTCCGGGCGGGCCCGGCGGTGGCTCCTTGGGCCACGGGCGTAAGCCCGCCCAGGGCTTCCAGCCGCCGCCGCACCTCGGCCATGGGCAGAAAATGGCGGGCCCAGCGCTCCCGGGCCACGGTGGGCATGAATTCGATGAACCGCACCTGGTAGGCGTGGTCCCGGGTCAGCAGGGCAAAATCCAGGAGTTCGTCGTCATTGAGGCCCTTCAGCACCACGCAGTTGATCTTTAAAGGGCGGAAGCCTAAGGCCGCGGCGCCCTCGATGCCGGCCAGCACCTTGAGGAAGTCGTCGTGGCCGGTGAGCTCCCGGTAGCGGTCCCGGCGCAGGGTGTCCAGGCTGAGGTTGAGGTGGCGCAAACCCGTGGCATAAAGGTCCGCGGCCATCTCCGGCAGCAGCACCCCGTTGGTGGTGAGGCAGACTTCCTGGAGCCCCGGCAGCCGGTGCAGGCTCCGGATGAATTCCAAGACCCCCCGGCGCACCAGGGGCTCGCCGCCGGTGACCCGGATCTTCCGGATGCCCACCCCTGCGGCCACCCCGGCCAGGCGCAGCAACTCCTCGTAGCGCAGGATTTCCGGGGCCGGCAGCTTCTTCCAGCCCCCCCAGGGGGTGCAGTAGAAGCACCGGAGATTGCAGCGGTCGGTGATGGAAACCCGCAGGTAGTTGATCTCTCCAGGCAAAACCTTGTCCACCTGATTTATCTTACCTGAAATTATTTCCAGGGGGAAGAACTTAGTGCTTATCCGTAATTAAATAGACATTTGATAAATAATATGGCATGTATACCTCATCAATTAATTATCGGAGGTGCACATGCCAAGGTTGCCGTCATGGGCTGTTTCCGATGCTTTTTGGGCGCGTGTGGAGCCTCTCTTGCCGCAACCGGCAAGGGACCCGAATAAACCTTATATCCGTAAACAGGGTGGTGGCAGAAAACCGTTAGATTATCGCAAGGTATTTGAAGGTATTGTCTACGTTCTCCGTACCGGTTGCCAATGGAAGGCCGTCCCCAAAGAAAGATATGGCAGTCCCAGTTCCATCCATGCCTACTTTCGCCTGTGGGAAAAGGCCGGGGTATTTCTCGCCATCTGGCGTGCCGGGTTGGCGGAATACGACGAAATGGAAGGCATATCCTGGTCATGGCAAAGTATTGATAGCGCCTTAACCAAAGCTCCTTTGGCACTGGAGGCGGTTGGGCCGAGTCCGGTGGATAGGGGGAAAAAAAGGAAGCAAACGCCATCTGTTGGTGGAAGGCCATGGCGTCCCTCTGGCCATCGTCGTTACCGGGGCAAATAGGCATGATGTAACTCAATTAGCAATCGTCTTGGATGCCATCGTGATCAAACGACCAACTCCGACACCGGAACAGCCTCAAACCCTTTGCGCCGACAAGGCCTACAAAGGGAAGCCGGCGTATCAAAGCATTGTTGACCGCGATTATATACCTCGCATCTTCAAGCGAGACGAGGAGATCATGGCCCAAAGGACAATTCCTGGTTATCAGGCGCGTCGCTGGGTCGTGGAAGTTTGCAATTCATGGTTCAACCGGTTTCGGAAGATCCTGGTTCGCTATGAAAAAACCCTTTCCAGCTACATCGCATTGCATCATCTGGCAGCGGCCATAATTTGCTGGCGAAAAGTTGGAGTTATTTACGGATAAGCACTTAGTTTATCCGGTAGTCGGCTGTCAGCCGTCAGCTTATAGCAAAGATCGAGATTTAGAATTAGGCAAAAACGCCCCTGAGGGCAGGTGCCCCCGGTCCACCCAGGGCGAAATCATGACCCTATCCCTGACCGCGGCAGATTATTTCGGCGAGATTCGTTACTTATGGTCTAATAAACCTGAAACTCGACGCTTTTTTGCTCCCTGGCATAGCCGGTGCTCACTCTGGTATTCAGGGTGTAGGTTCCCGGCACCGCATTGGCCGGCAGTTTGAAGTCCACCTCATGGCTCCAGGTGCCGTTGAACCGGCGGTTATCCATGCTCTTGGTCTGTCCCAGAGATTTTCCCTGGAAGAAGATCTCCCGGGTGATGGTTATGGGCAGGGCGACCTGCTCCGGGGTGAGGATGGTGTAAGTGGTTACCAGTTTCAGGGTCTCTCCCTGGCGGCCCCGGGACGGCAGGACCTCCACCTTGTTCAGTTGCAGGACGCAACCGCCGGTGGGGCAAGCCCCCTCCCGGGTGATCACGTCCTCCCTGTTCAGGCGCAATTCTTCCCGGGGTGGTCCAAAGCCAAAGGTAAAACCGCCCCAGGAATTGTCCTTATATTTATACGGGATTTCTTGCGCTTCGGCAGCCAGGCCACCGACCATGGCCGTCAACAGACAGATGAGGCCCAACCACGCCAGGGAACGACGCCGGTTTTGCTGCATGGGAATCTCCTCTAACAGGCCTTTAAATAATTAATAATTTAGATAACGCCGGGCCCCTTTATATGATAGGCGCCAGACTTCGGCGTCCAGCCGGCTCACGAAAACGCCCCTGGGGGAGGCGTGCACGAACCGGCCGTCGCTCAGGTAGAGGCCGTTGTGGCAAATTTCGTCAGCGTAAGCCGGAGACAGGATGCCCGCCAGAAACGGGCCCCGGCCCCGGGACTGGCAATAGCGGTTGAAGAAGACCACATCCCCGAACCGCAGCTCCCCCGGGCCCACGGGCCGCCCCTCATTAAACTGCTCGGCTACGGTGCGGGGCAGGATCACCCCGGCCCGCTGATACAGCGCCTGAACCAGGCCGGAGCAGTCCACCCCCGCCGGCGTGGTCCCTCCGGCACGATACGGCGCGCCGTAGAACTCGCCCAGGGCCCGCTCCAGAGCCACTTCCTGGGGCTGCCGCCCCGGCACGGGCGGCGGCAGCCCGCCAGCCCCGGCGGCGGCGGGGGCGGCGGCGCCCCGGCGCAGCCGGCCAACAGCAGGGCCGTCCCCAGGGCAACTCCCCAATAACCCTTAAATCTACTGGCCATAGGCCACCCTGGCGGGTTATTGGGGGAGGGGGCTAAGGGCTTTTTTGTAAGTGGCCCTTACCCCTCCCCCAAGTCCCCACCCCCAATCCCTTAAATTTTCTTGGCCTGGAAGTCGAGCCGCAGGCTCGCCTTCCAGGCCCCTTAAAGGGTGGGGAGGGGGGCTTGGGGGGAGGGCAGGGACCCACCGGTCCCTGGCCCTCCCCCCAATCTCTCACTTCTCCTTCTCCTCCGCCTCGATGCGCGGGAACAGGGCCGGGCCTTTCTTCAGGGCGCTGCCGGGCAGCAGGCGGCCCCAGTTGAGGGTCTGGGGCAGCGGTGCGTCCCACAGGCTCAGGCCCAGTCCCAATTGTTCGCTCATCTTGAGGGCGCTCCCGGGCATTACGGGCCGCAACAGCGCCGCGATCCAGCGCAGGGACTCCAGGAGGTGGTAGAGCACGGTGTCCAGTTGTCCGGCGGCCCGCGGCTCCTTGGCCAGTTCCCAGGGGGCCGAGGATACGATGTAACGGTTGAGATAGCCGATGAACTCCCAGAGGCCGGCCAAGGCCCGGGGGAATTCCAGGGCCGGGAAGTGGCGCAGGAACTCGGCGGCCGCCTCCTGGGCCGCAACGGTCACCGCTTTGTCCGGGGCTCCCGGCACTCCCGGGGCCGGCACCACGCCCTGGCGGTACTTGAAGGCCATCCCCAGGCTGCGGGCCAGGAGGTTGCCCAGGTCGTTGGCCAGGTCGGCGTTGATCCGGGCGATGAGGGCCGCTTCGCTGAAATGGGCGTCCAGCCCGTAGACCATCTCCCGCAGAAAGAAATAGCGCAGCTGGTCCAGGCCGTATTTCGCCACCAGGGCCCGGGGCTCCACCACGTTGCCCAGGCTCTTGGACATCTTGCCTGCGGCCATCTGCCAGTAGCCGTGCACGTGGAGGTGCTGAAAAGGTTCCACCCCCATGGAGGCCAGCATGGTGGGCCAATAGATGGCGTGGGGCTTCAGGATGTCCTTGGCGATGAGGTGCTGGGCCGGCCAGAATTTTTTGTAAGGGGCCCCCTGGGGGTAGTCCAGACCCGAAAGGTAGTTGAGCAGGGCGTCGAACCAGACGTAGGTGACGTAGCGCTCGTCGAAGGGCAACGGTATGCCCCACTCCACCCGGCTCCGGGGCCGGGAGATGCACAGGTCCTCCAGGGGCTCCTTCAAGAAGGCCAGCACCTCGTTGCGGTAGCGCTCCGGCCGGACCCAGTCGGGATTGTCGGTGAGGTAATCGATGAGCCATCCCTGGTACTTGCTCATGCGGAAGAAATAGTTCTCTTCCTTGATTAAGGTGGGCTTGGTGCGGTGATCGGGGCAGAGGCCGTCCACCAGGTCCCGTTCCAGGTAGAAGGCTTCGCAGCCGTAGCAATAAAGGCCGCCGTACTCCCCGAAGTAGATGTCGCCCGCGTCGTGGACCCGGGCCAGGACCTGCTGCACCACGCGGACGTGCTCCGGTTGGGTGGTGCGGATGAAGTGGTCGTAGCTGATATCCAGTTCGTCCCAGGTCTGGCGGAACAACCCGCTCACCCGATCCACGAACTCTTTGACCGGCAGCCCCGCGGCCGCGGCGGCCTCCAGCACCTTTTCGCCGTGCTCGTCGGTGCCGGTTTGAAAACGCACCTCCGCCCCCAGGAGGCGGTGGAAGCGGGCGCAGGCGTCGGCCACCACGGTGGTGTAGGCGTGGCCGATGTGGGGTTCGGCATTGACGTAATAGATGGGCGTGGTCAGGTAGTAGGTCATAGCGGTCAGCGGTCAGCTTTCAGCTTTCAGCAAATAATTCCCAATTTTCAGCTCTTTTGCATTTAGCTGATAGGGGACGGCTGATAGCTGAACGCTATTCTTTCTTTCCTTCCAAAGTTTGCAGCCGCTCCAGGGCCTGTTTCAGCAGGGCCCCGTCCGTGTCGGGGTTGCCGGATTTCAGAAACTGGCGGTACGCGGCCATGGCTTCGTACTTCTGGCCCAGTTTTTCCAGGGCCTGGGCCTGGCTGTAGTAGGCCCGGGCGAAGTTGGGGTTGAGCTCGAGGACAGCCCGGGAATCCTCCAGGGCCTGGGCCGCCTTTCCCATCTGCAGGTAGGCCAGGCTCCGGTTGTGCAGGACTTCCGGCGTCCGAGGCTGGAGCTTCAAGGCCTGGTTGTAGTCCTTCAGGGCCTCTTCGCCCTTGCCCAGGTCGAGATAGGCGTTGCCCCGGTTGTAATAGATCTGCCAGTCCTTGGGGGCGTTTTTCAGGGCCTGGGTGTAATCTTTAAGGGCCTGGTCATAGAGCCCCGAGCGACTGTAGGCCAGAGCCCGGTTGTAGTAGGCCTGGGGCAGCTTGGGGGCCAGCTCCAGGGCCTTGTCGAAATCCCCCACCGCGTCGGCGTACTGCTCCAGCTTAAGCTCCGCGATGCCACGGTTGACGTAGGCCTCCACCATCTCGGGATCGAGTTTCAAGGCTTCGGTGAATTTCTCCACCGCCAGGGAGGGATTGCCCTGGGTGAGGGCCGCCACGCCTTGCTCAAAGGGTTCTGGGGCCGGGTCGGGTGGGTTTTCCTGGGCGGCCAGGGCCGGCTGCAGCATCAAGGCTGCGATCAATAGGGCCAGTAAAAACTTAAGTAGAATTTTCCCCATTATGGTTGCTTGGCTCCGCTTTTAAGTCGGGTGGGCCGGGCCCACTGACAATATGTAGGGTGGGCGCCGCCCACCAATATTTTTCAGATCGCGGCGATGGCTATAGGGGCGGTTCGCGAACCGCCGCTACCAGGGTAAGCCACTGGTCACTTCCGCCCCTGGCTCAGCGCCTCCTCCACGAAGTCCTCGTGGATGCAGTCCGGGTTGATGCCGGGGCAGGCGCCCTTGGCGTGCTCCAACTCATCCGGGATCCACCAAGAGGGCTGGGAGATACGGCCACTGGCGGCAGATGAAGGGTTTTACCTGGTGCACCCGGCAGAGGTTCCCTTCCATCAGAAAGACGCAGACGCCATTGTCGGCCACGGTCAGCCAGGGCCCCAGCGCAGAGGCCTCCACGTAGCGGCGGCAAAATTCCGCCACCGGCATCTGCAGGAGCGCCGCCATATGCTCCACCTCGTCGGGTTTGACAAAGATGCCGCCCCGGCCGGCGCAGCAGTCGCCGCACTGGCGGCATTGGAAGACGGGTGGTTTGGGTTCTAAGGTCATGGCAATATGGTTTAAGGTGCCCAAGCGGAGCTTGGGCCAAATTTGCGTTCCCAAGCAAGAACTTGGGAACGAGCAAAAAAGGATTGATTATCTTGGTAGGGAGGCCGCCTCCAAGCCCCCCTCACCCCAACCCTCTCCCCCCGCCAGCGGGGGGAGAGGGAAAAAACACTTTGTCCCAGTTTTATGGCGTTACCCAACCACGAAATAGAGGCCTTAACCTGGCCGATGCTTTGACTACCGGTCAATGACTACTTACCACTCACCACTGACCACTGATAGCTAAAAGCTGACCGCTGACTGCTGACAGCTGACGGCTGCTTCACAGGTTCTTCAGCGGCGGCTGGCCGGTGGATTCCAGGACGCTGCGCCACAGGGCCGAGTCCAGCTCCACCTCTTTGTGCTTATTCACCGCCGCCTTGATGGGAATATGCACGTAATGGCTGTGGTAGCGGCTCAGCAGCATGGCGGTTTTCCCGGCCATGCCGGCGTGCACCGCGTTCTGCCCCAGGAAGCCGCAGTAGATGCGGTCATTATAATTGGCCGGCATGCTGCGGATCAAGTAGCTGGGGTCGATGTACTTCACGTTGACTTCCATGCTGCGCCCGTGGAAGTATTCCTTGATCCTCTCCTGGAGGAAAACGCCGATGTCCCCGGGCTTGATATTGCCCGAGGGGTCCCGGAGCAGGTTCTCTTTGGGGAAGAATTTCTGGCCGGCGCCCTCGGCCGCCAGGATCAGGGCATGTTGCCGCTCTTTGAGCCGCCACTCCAGGTTGGCCAAGAGACCGCAATCCCCTTCCAGATCGAAGTCCATCTCGGGGATGAGGACATAGTTGACCTCCCGCAAGGCTAAGGTGGCGTTGGCGGTGATGAATCCGGAGTAGCGCCCCATGAGCTTCACCAGCCCGATACCATTGGGCGAGCCCACCGCCTCGGTGTGGGCCGCATGGATGGAGTTGGTGGCCACCTCCACCGCGGTGTCGAACCCGAAGGAGCGGCTCACCAGGGCGATGTCGTTGTCGATGGTCTTGGGAATGACGATGACCGAGATGCGCAACTCCCGGCGGGCGATTTCATCGCAGATCTCCGAGGCGGCCCGGAGGGTGCCATCGCCGCCGATGAGAAACAGGATGCGGATATTGATGCGGTCCAAGGCGTCCACGATCTCCCCGGTGTTCTGGGGGCCACGGGAGGTGCCCAGGATGGTGCCGCCGAAGGTGTGGATGTTGGCCACCCCGTCGGGGGTGAGGTCCACCAGGTCGTGGCCGTATTTGGGGATGAAGCCCTGGAAGCCGTAGCGCACCCCGAAGATGTGCCGGACGTTGTACAGGTGATAAAGCTCCAGGACGATGGCCCGGATGACGTCGTTGGTGCCGGGGCACAGGCCGCCGCAGGTGACGATGGCGCAGTGGACCTTGTAGGGATCGAAATAGATCCGGGGGCGGGGGCCGGCCGTTTCGAAATAGAGAGGCTGCTCCCCGGGTTTCAGGTTCTCCAGGTATTCCCGGTCATCATAGACCAGGACCTTATCCTCTTCCTGGACGAAGGATTTTTCGATGACCCGGCCGTCCCGGGTGACCATGGTATAGTCGCGGATGGGGGAGAGCACCTTGGCCTCTCCCAGGGAAGGTATCCCGGTCTCTAATGGTTCATAGGGCATGTTGGGTTTTATCCCTTGAGGTTGGTCGACTTCTTTGCCGCGCTTTCTGCTGAGGCGCGGAAGTTGGGTCTTGGCCATTTTACATACCAACAATCTGGTTTATTACCAAGTCCAAATATGGAAGCATCCAGGTAGGGGCGGTTCGCACACCGCCCCTACAAGACGTGCGGAAGACCGCCACCCTCACCAGGTCTCGGTCATGGCCTCCAGCTCGTCCTTGAGCTCCCGGGCCATCAATTTTTTGATGGCGTCCTTGGGGGCCAGGCCCTCATAAAGAATCTTGTAGACCGCGGCCACGATGGGCATGTCCACCCTCAGGCGCTCCGCCAGGAAATAGACGGCCCGGGAGGTTTTCACCCCCTCCGCCACCATGGCCATGCCGCCCAGGATCTGGGGGAGGGTCTCTCCCTGGCCCAGCTTCAGCCCCACCTGGAAGTTGCGGCTCTGGGTGCCGGTGCAGGTGAGGACCAGGTCCCCCAGGCCTGCCAGGCCCGTGAGGGTCATGGGGTTGGCCCCCAGGCGGACCCCCAGGCGGGTCATCTCCGCCAGCCCCCGGGTGATGAGGGCCCCCCGGGGGTTGTCCCCCAGGCCCATGCCCGCAAGGATCCCGGTGCCGATGGCGAAGATGTTCTTCAGGGCCCCGCCTAACTCTGCGCCGGTGACGTCGTGGGAGGTGTAAACCCGGAAATAGGGGGTCGAGAGCAGTTTTTGCAGGTATTGGGCCCATTCCCGCCAGCGGGAAGCCACGGTCACCGCGGTGGGCTGCTTCTGGGCCACTTCCCGGGCAAAGCTGGGTCCGGCCAGCACCGCGTAAGGCGTCGCCGCGCCCAGCTCTTCCCGAACCACGCCATCCATGGTGAGCATGGAGTCGATCTCCATGCCCTTGGTGGCGCTGAGCAGCACGGTCTCCGCGGTCCAGTAGGGCTTGAAGGCCTGCACCGTGGGCCTGAAGACGTGGGAAGGCACCGCCATGAGGACCACGCCGGCGCCCTCGAGCGCCGCGGCAAACTCTGGGGTGAAGCTGAGGCGGGAGGAGAGCCGCACCCCCGGCAGAAAACCATGGTTGATCCGGTCCCGGCGCAAGTCCGCTAGGACCTCCGGCTCCCGGACCCACAAGCGGACCTCGACGCCCTTGTCCCCCAGGAGTTGGGCCAGAGTGGTGCCCCAACTGCCGGCGCCGATGACGGCCACGGGTTTAGGTTCAGGAGAGACCAAGATCCGCCTCGGCCTCGTCGTCGCCGTTGTCGTCGCTTCTTTCCGCCACCTTGGCCACGCTCACCACCCGTTCTTCGGCTTCCGCGTCCATGAGCTTGACCCCCTGGGTGACCCGGCCGATGAGGGAGATGCCCCGGGCGGCCAGGCGCAGAATCTTGCCCCCGTCGGTGACCAGGATGACTTCGTCGTCTTCGTTCACCTGGAGGATACCCATCACCCGCCCGGTGCGCTTGGTAACGTTCAGGCCCCGGACGCCCTGGCCGCCCCGGTGCTGCTGGGGGTACTTGGCCGGGTCGGTGCGTTTGCCGAAGCCCCGCTCCGTCACGGTGAGGATAGTGCCCTCAGGCCGCAGCACCTCCATGCCCACCACTTCGTCCTCCGGGGCCACCCCTATGCCCTTGACGCCTCGGGCGGCGCGGCCCATGTCCCGGACCTCCGCGGTGGGAAACCGGATGATCTTCCCCTCCCGGGTGCCCAGGAGGATGGTCTGGTCGGGCTCGCTCAAGGACACGCCCACCATTTCGTCCTCCGGGTCCAGGGACAGGGCGATGAGGCCGCCGCCTCGGGGCCGCTGGAAGTTCAGGAGATCCGTCTTCTTGACCACGCCCCGGCGGGTGGCCATCACCACGGAGAACCCGGGAGTGAATTCCCGCACCGGCAGGATGGCAGCCACTTTTTCATCCGCGGTGAGCTGCACCAGATTGACGATAGCCTTGCCCTGGGCCGTGGGCGAGCCCACGGGGATCTCGTGCACCTTGAGCCAGTACACCCGGCCCTTGTTGGTGAAGACCAGAAAATAGCTGTGGGTGGATTCCACGTAGAGCTGGGAGACAAAATCGTTTTCCCGGGTCGCCATGCCGGTGCGGCCTTTGCCGCCCCGCCGCTGGCTGCGGTAGATGGTGAGCGGCGTGCGCTTGATGTAGCCCCGGTGGCTGATGGTCACCACCATGTCTTCGTCGGCGATCAAATCTTCGGCGGTAAAATCCTGGGCCTGGGGGATGATCTCGGTGCGGCGGCCGTCGCCGTAGCGCTCCTTAAGCTCCGTGAGTTCCTGGGCGATGAGGGCCTTGACCTGGGCCTCATCCGTCAGGATCTGGCGGAAGCGCTTGATGGCCTCCTCCACCTCCTTGGCTTCCTGGATGATCTTCTGGCGCTCCAGGCCGGTTAACCGCTGCAGCCGCATGTCCAGGATGGCCTGGGCCTGGATCTCGGACAGGGCGAACTGGGCCCGGGTCTCCTCCAGGCTCAGGTTCGGCTGGGCCGCGGCGATGTAGGCTCCGGCCATCAACTGCTGTTTGGCCTCCGGCGGGTTGGCCGCGGCCCGGATCAGGGCGATGACCTGGTCCAGATAACTGAGGGCGATGAGCAGCCCCTCCAGGATGTGGGCCCGGGCCTCGGCCTGCTTCAGCTCAAAGCGGGTGCGCCTTAAGATGACTTCCCGGCGGTGCTCCAGGAAATGGTGCAGCAGGTCCTTTAAGCTGAGCAGCTCCGGTCGGTTATGGACAATGGCCACCAGGTTGATGCCGAAGGTGACCTGCATCTGGGTGTGGAGGTAGAGCTGGTTCAGGATGGTCTGGGCGTCCTCATCCTTTTTGAGCAGGATTACCACCCGGAGGCCTTCCCGGTCGGACTCGTCCCGGAGGTCCGAGATGCCCTCGACTTTCTTGTCCTTCACCAGTTCGGCGATGCGCTCGACGAGCCGGGCCTTGTTTACCTGGTAGGGGAGCTCCCGGATCACCAGGGTATCGCGGCCGGCCTTGCGCTCCACCGTCGCCTTGGCCCGCAGGCGGATGAGCCCCCGGCCGGTGCGGTAGGCCTCACCGATGCCGTCGGCCCCGTAAATGAAGCCGCCGGTGGGAAAGTCCGGGCCGGGCACCAGGGCCATGAGCTCCGGCAGGGTGATGTCCGGGTTGGCCAGGGTGGCCAGCAGGGCGGCGCAGACTTCGTCCAGGCTGTGGGGCGGGATGTTGGTGGCCATGCCCACCGCGATGCCCGAGGCCCCGTTGACCAGGAGATTGGGGAGCCGGGTGGGCATCACCAGGGGCTCTTTGAGGGAGCCGTCGTAGTTGGCCCCGAAATCCACCGTGTCCTTGTCCAGGTCCTGGAGGAGTTCGTGGGCCAGACGGGTGAGCCGCACCTCGGTGTAACGCATGGCCGCGGGGGAGTCGCCGTCGATGGAGCCGAAGTTGCCCTGGCCGTCCACCAGGGGATAGCGCATGGAGAAGTCCTGGGCCATGCGCACCGCCGCGTCGTAAACCGCGGTGTCGCCGTGGGGGTGGTATTTACCGATGACATCCCCCACGATGCGGGCGCTCTTGCGGTAGGGCCGGTTCCAGTCGTTGCCCCCCTCGGACATGGCGAACAGGATGCGGCGGTGCACGGGTTTGAGCCCGTCGCGCACGTCAGGGAGGGCCCGGCCGATGATGACGGAGAGGGCGTACTCCAGGTACGATTTACGGATTTCATCCTCGATGTTGATGGGTACGGCGCGTGCTTCCATATTGAATAGCCCTGGTTGTTTGTTAGACGCTTTCAGGTGTTAATTTTCCTTAATTTAAGTTATAAGAATTATTAAATGGTTAATTTAAATTCCCGATAAATTGCAATTGGTGAGACAATAGTTTCAAAATATATTTCACTTTCGAGAAACATTCTTTCCATAATTCTTAACTGTCTAAACATATTCCTATAAGAATCAAGCATCATTGGATTTTCTATTGCTTCTTTTTTTTCCGTGGTCTCTCGAACAATATTCTCTAATTCCTTAATAAGATTAGTAAACGTTCCTTGAATATGGGTAACCGTTCCGACCATGCTCCAAGGGGACTCAGACTGTCCACCAAATAACTGCCTCATTAATTGAGGGTCTATTCTGAGCCAGGTCCTGTCTAAAACACCCCGATAATGTAACTCGGGAGAATTAATAGGAGTTATTAGCACATCATATCCATTTGGGTTAAACAATTCACCCAAAAATTTCAAATTATTTAGCATAGTAGGATCTTGGGCAAGACCCATTTTTTCAGCTAACTTTTTACTATCTTTTAGCTCATTAATTTGAGATTCAAACTGTTTTCTTTTTTCTTTTCCCAACGAATTTAATTTTTCTTGTAAAATTTGAATTTTAGCTTTTAATTCTGGATTACCGATAATCGATGCGTAAGCAATTACTGTGCCTAATTCATTGAATTTTTCAAAGAAAATATTAACACGCCTATAATCTTCTATCTCAGCCCTTCCAGATATTTTGATTATTGGATGCTTAGAAAACTCTTGCGTGATCTCTTCTTTTTTAATTTTAGAAGCATCAATAATACTAGATTCTATTTCTTTCTCTAACTTGTTATACATGTGGTCATGTAAAATCCCACTTTCTATTCTCCTAGATGCCTCTAAAGTTTTGGAATCTGATTCTGCTTGCTTAATCAATGATTTTTGAGTTTCGCCGGTTATGATTTGATTAATATGTTCTTCCACAATCTTTTCAGAAAGCCCTTCAAATACTTGAGAATATAAAGAAAATAATTTTGGAACATCTAAGTAAATGAATTCGCGAATATTTCTGGTTTTGATGTCATAGGCAGAATAATTCATGTTTTTTTCTAATCTATCAAATCTTTGAATATGATTTTTTCTTTTTTCAATATACCTTTGAAAAGAGCCGGAAATAAATTCCCAAAAAATAAATGTAAATACAACAATACTTAGTATTATTATTATATTAACAATTACTTTTGTCAAAAAGTATGAATCTATCATTCTGAATATCCTTTAATTTTAGCTACAAGGAATTCGGCCATAAAACTAACAAGGAATAAAAAAACCGCGATAATCAAAGAATATTTTGTAATATTCTCACGAAAAGGAACGTTACCTGGCCCCACAATAGCATCATATTGAAACATCCCAAAAATTCCCGCTGCTCCAATAGAACCAAAAAGCAATAGACCTTTTGTTAACTGGAAAGCCTTATTTCCATATAGCTTAATTTCGTCGGTGACGTCTCCTAGAGCTGTTGCGCTAATCATTATGGAAAAAAATAGCAATTCGGGTGTGTACACCCCAGGATGAGGGATTATGTTAGAAATATGACGGATAAATAAAGAAATTAACAATGGCAATAAAGCCCCAACGAAATTGTACATCAAAAATCTTATTAAATACGCCGCCATAAATTTTCCTAATTAAAATTATAATTGTTTAATGGAAGTTGACCTTATATGGCGATTTCAATAACTCGGCCAGCGCAAGGCTCAATCTTTCCCATTCACTAAGAGGCAACCCTCCACCGCTTCATAAAGATTTTTTAATAGTTCCCCGAAGGTTTCACCTTGCGTTGCGCACCCAGGAATAGATGGCACTTCCGCCCAATATCCCCCCTCTTCCGCTTCGTGGACGATAACTTTGATCTTCATGAGTTTTCCCGCTTAAGTGAACTAACCTTTACCTGCCGCTTTCCGGAAACTACGGATTAATAGTAGTCTGATACACAAACTGGCCCTGGTCCACCTTGATCACCGTCACGCCTTTGATGGGGTTGTGGTCCGGGCCCATGGTGATGGTGCCGGTGACCCCGGAAAAATTCTTGGTGGCGGCCAGGGCCCGGGCAATCTTGGCGCCGTTGAGTTCTCCGGCCTTCTCCATGGCCGCGGTCAGCAGGAAATAACCGTCGCCCCCCAGGGCCGCAAAGGCGTCCAGCTGCTTCTTGTAGGTGTCTTCATAGGCCTTGAGGAAGCGGCGCCCCAGCTCCGAGGTGGCCCCCTGCCGGTGGAACAGGGCGGTGAAGTACATGCCGTTCACCGCCTCCCCGCCGATGGTAACCAGCTCCGGCACCTGGGCCCCGTCGCCGGTAAGCACCGGGGTCTTTACCCCCAGGTCCTGGAGTTGCTTGGCCAGGAGGGCGTCCTCGGTATAGTAGTTGGGGGCGTAGATCAGGTCCGGGTTGGCCGCCTTCAGGGCCGAGATCTGGGCGCTAAAATCCTGGTCGCCCGTCTGGAGGTAACTGGTGGAGACGATCTCACCCCCCCGACGCTTGAATTCCACGGTGAAGAAATTGGCCAGCCCCACGCAATAGTCCTGGGCCTGGTCGATGAGCACCGCCACCCGCCGGGCCTTCAGGTTTTCCCAGGCGAAGCGGGCGGCCACCTTCCCTTGCAAGTCGTCCACATAGGCGGCCCGAAAGGCGTACTGGCGGTTCTGGGTCACCAGGGGGCTGGTGGCCGTGGGCGAAAGGTTGGGGATCCCGGCCCGCTCGGCGATGGGGACCCCGGCCAGAGTGTCGCTGCTGATCACTTCCCCGATGATGGCCGCCACCTGGTCTTTTTCAATGAGGCGGCTCACGGCGTTGGCGGAGTCGATGCGGTCGCTCCTGGTATCCAGCAGGATGAGCTTCACCGGTTGCCCCAGCACCTGGGGCTGCAGCCGGTGCGCCACCTGCACCCCTTCCCACACCATCTGGCCCATGGCCGCAGCCGACCCGGTCATGGGGAGATAAAGTCCGATCTTGACTTCCGCCACTGCGGGAGAAACCGCCAGCAGCAGCAAACACCCGATGACCATGAGTCTCTTGATAAGCCGAACTCCCTCGTATTGCTGGATTCTGGGCGAAAAGGCGAAAAGGGAAAAAGACGGCAAAGGGATATGGAGGATGGGGGTCGGCGTCAGACCTCGTCGCCTTTTCCCTTTTAACCTTTTCTCCCTTGTTTTTAAAGGCTTGTCCCCACCCCTTAACGAACCTATAATATCACAAAATGCCGCGATCCCGAAATGAATTCCGATCACCTAGAGAGGGGCGCCATGGAACTGAAACTGGCCAAACTGCTAATTCCCGAAGGGGCCAACCTCATTTTGGGCCAGAGCCACTTCATCAAAACCGTGGAAGATTTGTATGAAATCATGGTGGGCCGCGCGCCGGGGGCTAAATTCGGCCTGGCTTTCTCCGAATCCTCCGGGGACTGCCTCATCCGGGTGGAAGGGAACGATCCTGAACTGATGGACGCGGCCACGGAAAACGCCCGGCGTCTGGCCGCGGGCCACACCTTCAACCTGCTTGATGAAAAACGCCTTTCCCATCAATGTCCTCAACGCCGTCAAGATGTGCCCCGAGGTCTGCCGCATCTTCTGCGCCACCGCCAACCCGGTGGAGGTCATCCTGGCTGAAACCGGGCAGGGCCGGGGCATCCTGGGAGTGGTGGACGGAGCCTCCCCCAAAGGCGTGGAAGACGAAGCCGGCCGCACCTGGCGCTACGAGATATT
The DNA here is from genome assembly GCA_963790655.1 of uncultured delta proteobacterium. GTDB lineage: Bacteria > Desulfobacterota > Desulfobaccia > Desulfobaccales > 0-14-0-80-60-11 > DASWLF01. Next base: position 303,219 of record CAWBPT010000015.1, read on the forward strand.
GAGGAAGTTCGGGTATAAGAAGTGAGGTTGGGGGGAGGGCCAGGGGGAGAGTAAGCAGTGAGCAGTGAGCAGTCCCGGTAAATTTCGATTTTGCGACTCACCGCTCACTCTTAACCGCCCTCCCCCAAACCCCCTCCCACCCCTGAAATAGAGCCCGGAAGGCGGGGCCTGTGGCCCCGACTTCCGGGCTCCAATTACTCCCTTATGGGGGTTGGGGGAGAGGGTTTGGGAGAGGGGGCAGGGGCCGTCGGCCCCTGCCCCCTCTCCCAAAATTTCTCCGAAGGAGTCATCCAGTGCACTTGTTCTTCGAGCCGCGTTCCGTGGTGCTCATCGGCACGTCCCGGCAGGTGGGGGCCGGGGCCTACAACAATCTGGATACCCTGCTGCGCTACGGCTATCAGGGCCGCATCTACCTGGTGCACCCCAAGGTGCCGGAGATTTTGGGCTACACGACTTATCCTCGCGTGGCGGACTTGCCGGAGGTTCCCGACCTGGCCGTCATCTCTCTGGGGAGGGAGCGGGTGGTGGCCGCGGCCAGGGAGTGTGTGACCCAAGGAATTAAGCGCTTGGTGGTCATCAGCCAGGGTTTTGCGGATGCGGACGAGCGGGGCGGGGAGCTGCAAAGGAAACTGGTGGCCCTGGCCCGGGAGCACGGCGCCCGCATGGTGGGGCCTAACACCATGGGGATTCTTAACCCTTTTGCCGGGTTTTCCACCGCGTTCATCGATGTCCCCCGGGAGCCCGACCCCGCCCCCCTCACCATGGTGGCGCAATCCGGCGCCTTTCAAGTGGGGCCCGCCGACCTCATCGTGAAGATGGGCAAGGCCATCGACGTGGGCAACGCCGGCGACGTGGACGTGGTGGACGTCCTGGAATATCTGGAGAACGACCCGCAAACCGAAATTATCGTTTTGCACCTGGAAGGGATCCAGCGGGGCCGGGAGCTCTTAAAGACCGCCTGCCGGGTGGCCCGGCAAAAACCCATCATCGCCTTTAAAACCGGGCGCAGCGCCGCCGGGGCCCGGGCGGCCCTGTCCCATACCGGTTCTCTGGTGGGGGAAGATGCCGTGGTGGACCTGGCCTTCGCCCGGGCCGGCATCATCCGGGCCCGCAACCTGGTGGAGCTGCGCGCCGTCTGCCGGGCTTTCCTCCACTATCGGGCCCTGCCGGGGCCCCGCCTGGGGGTGGTGACCGCCACCGGCGCCTTCGGGATCATTGCGGCCGATGCCTGCGAGGACTATGGCCTTACGCTGGCGCCTTTTCCCGAAAGCCTTCGGGAGCTGGAAGAGGAGCGGGTCTCCTGGCATAAGCTGCAAAATCCGGTGGACCTCTGGCCCCTGGGGATGGTCACCGGTTCATTTACCCGCGTCTTCAGACGCGCCGTCACCGGTCTGCTTCAAGCCGGCGAAGTGGACGCCGTCCTGGGGGTGCCCCCGGTATTCACCTCACCCCTGCATGCGGACCTGGATATCGTGGGCGCGGTGCGCCGACTTCTGCCCGAAAATACCGGACACAAGCCCATCGCCCTGCTGCTTTACGGCGATGAGGCGGCGTGCCGGGCCCAGGCTCAGGTCCTGGAAAAGGAGGCCGACGTGGCCTGCTTTGACAGCCTGGACGAAGCCGTCATGGGGCTGGCCGCCCTGCAGCGCCACCACACCTTCCGGCAACAGCAAATGTCCCCGGAAAGATTTGAGCTGCCACCCCCCGCGGCCGGGGGCCGGCCCCCCTTGCCGGCAGGCCGGGTGCTGGTGGGCGAGGCGGCCCTGGAGCTCTTGCAGCCTTACGGGATACCGGCAGTTCCCGGGGCCCTGGTCCGGGATAAGGAGGCCGCGGCCGCCCTGGCCGGGGAGCTGGGCTACCCGGTGGTGCTCAAGATCATCTCACCGCAGTGGCTGCACAAATCCGACCTGGGCGGGGTGCGCCTCAATATCGCCGGGGAGGCGGAGCTGAGAAAATCCTTCCGGGACCTGACGGCCTTGTTTCAAGAACGGACCCCCGCTGGGACCCTCGCCGGCATCCTGGTGCAAAAGCAGGTCAGGGGGGTGGAGCTGCTCTTCGGCATCAAGCGGGACCCCCAATTCGGACCCGTCCTGGTGGCCGGCGCCGGGGGAATTTACACCGAAATCCTCCGGGACGTGGCCCGGGCCCTGGTGCCGGTGAGCCGGGAGGAGGCCGAAGCCCTGCTCAGAGAACTGAAGATCTACCCGGTCTTAAAAGGCGTCCGGGGCCAACCGGGGGTCCACCTGGCTTCCCTGACCGACACCTTGCTGGCCCTGGGCCAACTGGCCACGGACTACCCGGAAATCCGGGAACTGGACCTCAACCCGGTTATGGCCACACCCGCCGGCTGCTGGGCCGTGGACTGCCGGGTGGTGATGTGAGAAGAAGTTGGGGGGAGGGCCAGGGGCCGACTGGCCCCTGCCCTCCCCCCAAGCCCCTCTCCCAACCCCCAGAAGGGGGCTGGAGAAGGCGGAGCCTGCGGCTCCGCCTTCTCCAGCCTGATTTTATGCCCCCTTAAGGGATTGGGGGTGGGGGCTCGGGGGAGGGGGAAAGGGCTCGCGCCCTTTGCCCCCTCCCCCGGACACCGGAGCCAACCATGAACGCGGCTATCCTGGCGGGGGGGTTGGGCACCAGGCTCAGGCCTCTGACGGAGTTGGTGCCCAAGCCCCTGATGCCGGTGTTGAACCGCCCCTTGTTGGGGCTGCTGCTGGAACAACTTAAGAGTGCCGGTTGCACCCGGGTGGCGGTGAACACCCATCATCTGGCCGCCAGGGTGCAAGAATTCCTGGCAGGTGAGGGGGGCTCGGGGTTAGAGGTGCGGGTCAGCCACGAACCCGAGTTGTTGGGCACCGGCGGGGCCCTGAAACAGTTGGGCGAGCTCCTGGGGAGCGGGCCCTTTCTGGCGGTGAACGGGGACATCCTGACGGACCTGGACCTGAAGGCCGTTTACCGGGAGCACCGGCCGGGGGCCGTCACCACCCTGGTGCTCCACGATTGCGCGCCCTACAACAAGGTTTGGGTGGCGGACGGGGCGGTGGTGAGCATTGGCGCACCCCCCGCCCGGGGCGGTTGGCCCCTGGCCTACACCGGCATTCAGGTGGTGACGCCTAAGATGCTGGCGTATCTGCCGCCCGCGGGCCGGAAATACGACCTGGTGGCGGCCTGGCGGGAGGCCCTGGCCGCGGGGGAACGCCTCGAAGCCCTGGTGGTGTCGGGGCACTTCTGGCAGGACCTGGGCGACCCGGAGGCCTATCTCGCCCTGCACCGGCGCCTGCTGGCCGGCGGCGCCCCGGGCTTGGCCCGGTTCTTTCCGGGTCTGGCGGATCCCTTTATCGGGGATGGCGCCGACATCGGGGAGGGAGTGAGATTCCTGGGCGGGGTCTGCCTGGGGGCCGGGGTGGCGGTAGGGCCCGGAGCCTCTTTAAAAAACACCGTGGTTTGGGAAGGGGCGGCCATTGCCCCGGGGGTGAGCCTGGAGGATTGCATCGTGGCCGCGGGTGTGCAGGTAACCGCCTCGGCCCGGGGCCGGGTGCTGGTGTAATTATAATACAGTTTTCTGTTTTCTGTTTTCTGTTTAAAGAACCATAGAGCTGCAAAGCTGGGCTATTCCTGGACTGAGCCCACCAGGGCCCGCGTTTTTACCGAAAGCTGAAAGCTGACCGCTGATAGCCATCATGAAGGAGATCCCATGATCACTCACATTGTGTTGTTCAAGCTGCTGGACTGCACCCCCGAGAAGGCGGAGGCTGCCCAGCAGGTCCTTATTGGGATGGCGGGCAAAATTCCGGAGCTGCGCCACCTGGAAGTGGGGGTGAACGTGGTTCACTCCGACCGGTCTTATGACCTGGCCCTGCTGGCCAGGTTCGGTTCCCTGGACGATTTAAAGACCTACCAGGAGCACCCGGTTCACGTCGAGGTGGTGAAATACATGCAGGGAGTGCGCCAGTCGGCCATTGCCGTGGATTACGAGACTCCCTAGGAAGCCCTCCCATGCCCGAGGTTTTTCAAACCCTGCGCCTCAAAAACGCGGTGGCCGAGCGGGGGGCCACCCTGGACGGGGCCCAGCCTCTGGCCGGCGACGGCTCCGACCGCCGCTTCTTCCGCCTGCTGGGGTCCCCCACCGTCGTCCTGCTCTTTCACCCGCAGCCGCCCGGCGGCGAGGTGAACGAAAACGACTCCTACTACCAATTGGGCCGCCACCTCAGGGCCCAGGGGGTGCCGGTGCCGGAGATCTACACTTACTGCCGGGACGAGTTCTGGATGTTGCTGGAGGACCTGGGAGACATCAGCCTGGAGTCGGCCATCAAGCGGCAGCCCCAGGAGGGGCTGGTGCGCCACTGGTACCGCCAGGCCCTGGGGGTGCTGGTGGCCATGCAGCTCCAAGGCGCCGCAGGTTTCGACCCTTCCTGGTGCTTCGACACCCCCATGGTGCACCGGCCCTTTTTGTGGGAGCGGGAGTGCGGTTATTTCGTCGGGGCGTTTTTACAGGGGTACCTGAAGCTCAAGATTTCCCTGGAGGACCTGGCCCCGGACTTTGAGCGGGTTCTGACCGGGGCCCTGCCGCCGGGGCCCAACTATTTCCTGCACCGGGACTTCCAGTCCCGCAATCTCTTCATCAAGAACGGCCGCCTCCGGGTCATCGACTTCCAGGGCGGCCGCCTGGGGCCTCTGGGCTATGACCTGGCGGCCCTGCTCATCGATCCCTACGTCAACCTGAGTCCGGCCTGGCAGGCTGAACTTCTGGACCACTACCTGGACCTTTTGCAAGACCATCTCGAGGTGGACCGGGAGGCCTTCCGGGAGCAGTATTACCATCTGGCCCTGTGCCGCAATCTTCAGATCCTGGGGGCCTTCGGCTACCTCACCCGGGTAAAAGGGAAAAGTCAATTCGCGCGTTACATCCCCCCGGCCCTCTCCAGCCTGCGCCGCCGTTTGCAGGAGCGCTCGGGGGAGTTTCCCCGGCTTTCCAAGGTGGTGGCCGACTTGCGGTAACGGGGGTGATGGAGGTCAGGTGTGGGGGCACGGCGAGCCGTGCCTTACTCGGTCGTCACGGCTGGTTTTTCAGGTGCGCCCCTGGAACTTGCAAGACGGTAAGCTCAAGATGAGGTAACCATGCGGGACTGCATTTTTTGTGGCATCGCCGCGGGAAGGCAGGCGGCGGAGCGGTTGCTCGAGACTCCCCGGGTGCTGGCTTTCCTGGATATCGCCCCGGTGAACTACGGCCACACCCTGGTCATCCCCAAGGTGCATTACCAGAACCTCCTGGATCTGCCGGACGACCTCTGGTTGGAAATGGGCCAGGTCTGCCGCCGGGTGGCCCAGGCCTTGCGCGCCGCTCTCTTCGCCCAGGGCTTCAATCTCGGCATGAACAACTTCGAAGCCGCGGGCCAGGTGGTGTTCCACGCCCACGTCCACGTCATTCCCCGCTACTTCACCGACGGCCTGAGGCTTTTTCCCCAGGAGGACTACAAGCCGGGGGACCTGGCCGAAACCGGGGCGCAGCTGCGGCAGGCCTTGGCAAAAGGCTGAGGGGGAGACCTGGTTGACTGTACGAAGGAGATGATGAATGAACTTGCAGGCCAGAGCAAGGCCTGCGGCCTTGCTCTGGCCGCTAAGAAATTGGGGGAGGGGGCTAAGGGCTTTTTCGTAAGTGGCCCTTACACTTACACAAAACTCCCCCAAACCCCCACCCCCAATCCTGTAAGTTTAGCCTAACTGGGAGATGTGATAAGAGGAAATAAGCTTGGCCGGGGAAGTCGGGCGCAGCCCGCCTTCCCCGGCCCCCTTAAAGGGGGATGGGAGGGGAGTTTGAGGGGAGGGCGGGGGAATTGCTTTCCCCCGGCCCTCCCTTCAATAATAGATAAAAGTGGAGGTGTTTTAACTCAGGGAGCCCAGGGCCTTTCGGAGGATATCGGTATGCGCTGATAGGGGCACTTTCTCACCATCCAGGGTGGATACCGGCATCAGGCCCACCAGCGAGTTGGCCAGCCAGATGCCTTCGGCCTTGCGGAGACGGCTCAGGGTGGTGCTGATCCCCTTCAGGGGTATCCGGAGGCGGGCCAGGCCCAGGGCCAGCATGCCCACGGTGACGCCGGGCAGGGCCGATGGCGCAGCGGGAGTCCAGAGTTTTCCTTTGTGCAGATAGACTAAACTGGTGGCGGCGCCCTCGGAGACCGAGCCGGAAGCCTCCAGGATGAGGGCTTCCCGGGCCCCGTGGTCCAGGGCGTACTGCCGGGCCGCCAGGTAGAAGAGATAATTGAGGCTCTTGTGGCGGCCCACGAAGGTGGTGCGGCGCTCCGGGAAGATCACCACGGGCCAGCCCGCGGCGTACTCTGCCGGCGTAGGAGGTTCATAGCGTTTAGCCCACATGACCAGGGTGGGGCGGGACGCCGCCGGCAGGCCCAATCCTGGCGCCTCCCCCCGGGTGAGCTGAATCCGCACCCGGGCCAGGCCCCGGGTCAGGTCGTTGGCGCGCAAGAGTTCCCCCAGGCGCTCCTGCCAGGGGCAGTCCTCGGGATACGGCACCCGGAAGGCCAGGGCCGAGGATTTGAGGCGGGCCAGGTGCTCTTCCAGGAATTGGAGGCGGCCGTCCTCGGCCCGCAGGGTCTCGAAAAAGCCGTCGCCGTACTGAAAACCCCGGTCGTTGACGGATACCCGGGCTTGGTCCAACGGTAGTAGTGCGTCATTAAGCCAGACAAATTCTTTCATGGGTTACGACTATAGCAGGCTTTGGGCAAAAAGGGAAAAAGGCGACGGGGTTTGAAAGATGCTGATATTTTGTCCTTTTCGCGGCTTCACCTTTTCCCCTTTGCGCCCGCAGCCTTTCCCTCCTCCTCAATGACCCCAAACAGAGTGCGCCCTTTGTGTAGGGTCTCCTCGTATTCGTCGGCCTCCACCGAGTCGTAAACTACGCCGCCGCCCACCGCGAAATGGGCCTGGCCCCCGCTGATGATGGCGGTGCGGATGGCCACGTTGAGGTCCATATTATCATGCAGCCCCAGGTAACCGATGGCCCCGCAATAGACGTGGCGCACGTGGGGCTCCAACTCGTCGATGATCTCCATGGCCCGGATCTTGGGGCACCCGGTGATGGAACCCCCGGGGAAGGTGGCCCTCAGGATGTCCACGTGGCTCACCTCCGGGCGCACCTGCCCGGTGACCACGGACACCAGGTGCCAGACGTTCTGGTAGGCCTCCTCCCGCTTGTGCTCCCTTACCTTCACGCTGCGGGGGACGCAGACCTTGCCCAGGTCGTTGCGCAACAGATCCACGATCATGGAGAGCTCGGCGTCGTCCTTCAGGCTTGCGGCCAGCTCCCGGCGCAGGGCCGCGTCCTCCTCCGGCGTCCGGCCCCGGGGCCGGGTCCCCTTGATGGGCCGGGTCTCCAGATAATCCCCCCGGCGATAGAGAAAACGCTCCATGGAAGTGGAGAGCACCTGAAAACCGTCGCAGTTCAGGTAGGCGTAAAACGGCGCGGGGTTCAGGTGGAAGAGCCGCCGGAAGAGCCGGTAGGCCTCGCCCCGGAAGGAAAAAGAGAAGCGCTGAGCCAGGTTCACCTGGTAGACGTCCCCCTGGCGGATGTAGTCCCGAATCCTGGTGATGGCCGCCAGATAAGCCTCCCGGGTGAAGTTGCTCTTTAGCTCCCCCACCCGGTAGGTTCCCAGGGCCTCCCCCGGGGGCGGCAAAGGATCCTCCGCCCCCTTGAGGAGCCGGCCCCTGGCGTCTTCATAGCAGACCCGGATCTGCCAGAATTTTCCGGCCCGCCGGTCGTGCACCACCAGACGCCGGGGAAAGGCAAAGACCATTTCCGGCACCTTGAGGTCGTCCGCCGCAGTGGTGGGCAACCTCTCCAGGTGGTTTTTCAGATCATAAGCCAGAAACCCCAGCCCTCCGGCCGCCAGGGGGTGCAGCGGGGAGGCGCCCGGCAACCTCAGGGCCTCCAGCACCTCCTCCAGCACCGTGAAGGGGTCGGCCTGGCAGGTGTCGAGGCCGCCCTCCTGCAGCAAAGAGACCTGGCGCCCCCGGGCCTGGAGCACCAGGAAGGGGTCCCAACCCATGATGGAATGGCCGGAGCAGTCCAGGTCGCCGCCGCTCAGGAGCAGCATGGCGTGGGGCCGCTGACGCAAGGGGGCGAAGAGGTCCGCCAGGTCGCTCACCCCGGCGGGGGCCGAATAGGCTTGACTTCGATATCTACTATTCGTCCGAACACGTGGCTTCCCGGTCAGATTGCAAGGGCGGGTTTAAAACCCGCCCCTACGGTGCTTTTCTTAATGGTTTTTGGAGGTTGGGAAGTACGGCAGGGGCGACCCTGGGGGTCGCCCCGCTCTGCCACCCAGCCTGCGGCTGGTATTGAGGGGAGGGCCAGGGAGCCAGCTCCCTGCCCTCCCCCCAAGCCCCCCCTCCCAACCCTTTAAAAGCCAGGGAAGGCGGGCTAAGCCCGACTTCCCTGGCTGAACTATATCATAAGGGATTGGGGATGGGGGTTCGGGGGAATTTCTTGTAGTCGTAAGGGCCCACCGGCCCTTAGCTCCTTCCCCCAAGAAACCCGTTCCCCCAAAAAGTTCGCGGCCAGTTGCGGGCCGTGGCTGGTGAGGAAGGATTCGGGGTGGAACTGCACCCCGTGCAGGGGAAAGCGCCGGTGGCTGAGGCCCATGACCACGCCGTCCGCGGTGCGGGCGGTGACTTCCAGATCCGGGGAGTTGGGGACGGCCATGAGGGAGTGGTAGCGGGCGGCCCAGAAAGGGGACGGCAGCCCCTGAAAGAGGCCGCGGCCGTTATGAAACACCTGGTGCCTCTTGCCGTGCACCGGCACCGGGGCGCGCCGGGTAGTGCCGCCGCAGACCTCGTTCAGGGCCTGGTGGCCCAGGCAGACCCCCAGGACGGGGATTTTTCCCTGGAAGTGGGCGATGGCCGCCTTGCTGATGCCCGCCTGGGCCGGCGCCTTGGGCCCCGGAGAGATGCAGAGCCAGTCCGGGGACAAGTCCTCGATTTGGGCCAGGGTCACGGCGTCGTGGCGAAAGACCAGGACCTCCAGGTCGAACTCTAAAAAAAGCTGCACCAGATTATAGGTGAAGGAGTCGTAATTGTCGATCATTACCAGGCGCATGGACACCTCCGGCAAATAAAAAAGCCACCCGGACCGAGTCTGGGTGGCTGTCGCCTGTCATAACTCTACTTACCTATATAGAAATCATTGCCGGCGCTGTCAACCATTTTCTTCTGGGCCACCGGGAGATTCTCGGAGCTTTTGCACGGGCTTAAATCTCTAAGACTCAATGCGGGCCTGGGCCCGCAGGCGGATGAAGTACAGGGTGCCGAAGGAATTAGGCTCCAGCCGGTTAAGGTCGATATTGTATTTTTTGACGTAGCCGGCGTCATAATCCTCGCCCTCCGCCAGACTCAGGGCCTGGTCCATGTCGCCGTTGCAGGCCATGACCAGGGCCTGGAGGAAGACCGCGCCCCCGTTCCTGGCGGTGGGGTCATGGGCGAAGACCGCGCCGCAGTCGCAAAACCCCCCGGCGAAATCGTACCACTGGCCGCCTTCCACCTCCACGGGCCTCAGAATTTTTTCGCCGCAAAACGGGCAGCAGGCCGGCACGGTGCGGTCGTAGAATAATTTCGGCATATTAAAACCTCGCAAAAAATTCGGGAGCCGTGGTTCGGGGTATCGCGGTGGCCGCGCCCAACTTGACTCCCCCACAGTCGGGATAAAAGAATAAACTGAGAACCTATTTTTTATTATCTCTGATTTTTCCGGTTGCGGCAATTGGGGCCGCGTTTCTATTGACACCGGCTTACCTGCGCCTTACATTGATTCAACGCCGAAGTTTAGAAAGGAGAGAAACCTATGGCCGAAAAAACCATATCCTTTACCGATCAGGAACAGATGCAAATCGAGGCCATCCTCATCGACAAAGATGGCGAAGAAGCTTTGCGGTTCCTGGCTAATCTGGTGGACCGCCTCTCGCCGCATTTTGGGCACGCCTGCGGTCCCAAAGCCGCCGAGGGTCCTCCGGGACGCGGTTGATAGCTCCCCACGTTGCGCGGATGATTCGGGGTCTGGAACCCCGATTCCCTGAGAGACGCACTGCTTAGCCCGGGAGAGGCCCCAGGGCCGGCCTGCCGGTTTGGCTGCGACAAGGAGAACGGTTCATGGCGGAAAAACAGATTGCTTTTTCGGACCAGGAAAAGCAGCGCATTGAGTCCATCGTCATTGACAAGGACAAGGGAGAGGCCCTCAAGTACCTGGCCTACCTGGTGGAGTGCTTCAAAGGCAAAGCGGCTCACGCCTGCGGCACCGGGCCCATCAAGTAACCATTTGCTTCCATAACTTTTTTCAGGCGAGGCATGGAAAGGCTGGCTCTGGTAGCCGACACCCACAGTTATCAGGCCGGCCTTCCATCCTTGCTTGATTTTTTCCGGCGCCAGGGCCTGACCCACCTGGCCTGCCTGGGAGATTGTCCGCCGGAGCCTTTCCGGCCCTGGCTGGAGCTGAGCCCCGAGAACCGGCTCTACTGGGTCTACGACGTCTTCGGCCCGCAGATGCCCGAGGCCACGGCCTGCAGCGTGGCCCTGGAGTTGGAGGCAGGAGTCTTCCTGGCCCATACCCGGGCCCTGATCTGGACCCATTACAACGAACGCATCCGGGCCTATGGGCATGGGGCCCGCACCTGCCGCCCCCCCCTGCTCCTGTGCCACGGGCACACCCACGTGCCCTGCGTCACCCGCTACACCCCGCCTTTCAGCCGCCTGCTCTACACCAACGACGCCCTCAGGCCCCAGGAGTTCCAACCCCGCCAGGCCTGCCTTACTCTGGAGCCGGACACCGTCTACCTCATCGTCCCCGGGGCCTTCACCCTGGAGGAGGGGCGCCACCCCACCTTCAGCTTCGCGGTCCTGGACCTGGCTGCCTCCCGGGTGGCCATGGTTTCCCTCAAGGACCTGGGGGCTCTGGAATCGGTGGAGCTGTTTCCGGGAGAGTGAACCAACTTCCCTTGCAGTTCAATATTAAGGTTCACCCTGACTGGGAAGATCTTCGGCCTACAGAAAAACCCGATAGTTAACCTTGAGAACTTCAGCTAACCTCTTGGCCATTTCTTTGCCTATGGGCCGCTTGCCATGCTCCATTTCAGAAATATGGGCCTGGTTGATGCCCACCAGGCGGGCTAACTCTATTTGAGTAAGCCCCTCCCTCCGGCGAGCCCCACGCAGGGCCACACTCCCGTTAAAGTCGGGATAGACCTCCTCCCAGGCCACGGACTCCGGCTCCTCTGCCACGGCGCCATAAGAAGCCATAGCCTGTTTGGCCTCCATAACCTTGTTTGCAGGTATCCGGAAACTGACCTCAACATAGTCGGTCGTAGTGGGCTTTTTCGTGGCTACCGACATAAGTAACCTCTATCACCTTTTCTTTTTTACCGAGAACTCTCCAGACCGCCACATAGGTAGGCCTGCCTTTCTGCAGGTGACAATGGTAGCAGTCCTCCCGGAGCTTGCCATAACAAGGCCAATTGCCTTGAGCCGGACCGGAGAGCTTGATCTCGGCCAATAAAAGCTGAAAGGTCTCGTTTACTCCCTTGGGCAGCTTCTTAAGACTCTTCCTGACACTGGCAGTTAACAGGACCTTCCATGCCATAGGGGGAATATACCATTTAATGGGATATTTTTCAAGGCTTTTCTTTCCAGAAGCCTCTTAATTTCTGGGAAAAAGCGTTATTGCGATGGGCAGTTCCGGAAGAGACCAGGTAAATCAAAGAAAGGAAATCGGCTTGGCCCTTACTTTCTTCGGGCTTTATAAAACCGAGTCGGGAACCGATTCCACCTTTCCCGCCAGGAGCTCCTTGAGCACCAGGGCGTCGGTGGGAAAGGCCAGGGGCCTAGGCGGGGCCGTCAGGGGAAAGAAAGCCGCCTCCGAGAGGTCGTCGCCGGCCTTAAGTTCGCCTCCCGCCACCCGACCGGCCAGCCAGATCCCCACCGTGAGGCGCTGGGGGTCGTGGAAATTGGAATGTACCGCCAGGACCTCCCCCAGTTCCACCACCAGGCCGGTCTCCTCCAAAAATTCCCGGGCCGCGGCGGCCCGCACTTCCTCGCCCCACTCCACGTAGCCGCAAGGGAGACACCAAGCGCCCTTATACGGTCCCCCGGCCCGGCGGCCCCAGAGGATCTCAAGGCCCCGGCGCACCACCACCGCCACCCCCACCGCGGGGTTGACGTAGAGGACCCGGCCGCACTCCCGGCAGACCAGGCGCTCCTGCTCATTTAGCCGGCGCTTTGCCAGCACCCCGCCGCAGCAGGGGCAGAAGCGGTATGAAGGAGGGTTGCAGGACATGAAAGCCGTTTTTGGTTTTTGGTTTTTCGTTGGCTGAATAATAATTATTTTACTGAATTGCGCAAGCTATAAGGATATTCGTGGCACCGGCGTCTGGCCCAGGTCTGGAACAGGCTGGCAAGCCGGTTTCACCGGGCTAAGTAGGTTAAAATCCTTGACTTCCCTTGTTTTTCTTTCAGCGAAAACCGGAAACCGGAAACCGGAAACCGATTTAAAGGTTGAAAGTAACGGCAAATTCATTTACAAAAATCAAGGTATTTGCTTTACCGGAGACACCCAAAGTGACCACCCCCAGGCTCAAGGCCATCCGCAATATCGGCATCATCGCCCACATCGACGCGGGGAAGACTACCCTGACCGAGCGCATCCTCTATTACTCCGGCCGCACCCACAAGATGGGCGAGGTGCACAACGGCGCCGCGGTCATGGACTGGATGCCCGAAGAACAGGAACGGGGCATCACCATCACCGCCGCGGTGACCACCTGCCAGTGGAAAGGCTGCGTCATCAATATCATTGACACCCCGGGCCATGTGGATTTCACCATCGAAGTGGAGCGGTCCCTCAGGGTGCTGGACGGCGCCATCGGGGTCTTCGACGCGGTGAGCGGCGTGGAGCCCCAGTCGGAGACCGTGTGGCACCAGGCCGACAAATACCGGGTGCCTAAGATAGCTTTCATCAACAAAATGGACCGCATGGGGGCGAATTTCTGGACTTCGGTGGCGTCCCTGCGGGAAAAACTGGGGGTTCATCCCCTGGTGCTCACCATCCCCTGGGGGGAGGAGGACCGGTTTCAGGGGGTCATCGATCTCCTTGACCTCAAAGCCATCAGGTGGCGGGACGAGACCCTGGGAGCGGATTTTGAGGAGCTGGAAATCCCCGCCGATTATCAGGCCAAGGCCGCCCGGGCCCGGGAGAACCTGGTGGAGGCCCTGGCCGAAGTGGACGACGAGGTGATGGAGTCCTACCTGGCGGAAAATCCCCTGTCCCCGGAGGAACTCAGGGCCGGCATCCACCGGGCTACGGTGGCCCTCAAAGGGGTCCCCATCTACTGCGGTTCCGCCCTCAGGAACAAAGGGGTCCAGCCTCTGCTGGACGGCATCAAGGATTTCCTCCCCAACCCCACGGAGGTGCCACCCATTACCGGCCAGCACCCCCAAACCGGGGCTACCGAGACCCGGCCGCCCCGGGACGACGCCCCTTTGGCCGCCCTGGCCTTCAAGATCATGGTGGACCAGAACCAGCGCCTCACTTACGTGCGTATTTACTCGGGGACCCTGAAGTTCGGCCAGGAGGTCTACAACCCCCTCAAGCAGACCACGGAAAAAGTGGCCCGCATCCTCAGGATGCACGCCAACAAGCGGGAGCCCCTGGAAGAGGCCCACGCCGGCAGCATCCTGGCCCTGCTGGGCCTCAAGGCCACCACCACCGGTGACACCCTGTGCTCCCGCAACCACCCCATCATCCTGGAGCCCATCTCTTCCTACGTGCCGGTGATCTCCCTGGCCATCGAGCCCCTGACCCGGGACGACCAGGAGAGGTTGGGGCCGGCCCTGGCCCGGGTGTCCGAAGAAGACCCCAGCCTCCAGTTCCACACCGACGAAGACACGGGCCAGATCCTCCTTTCCGGCATGGGGGAACTGCACCTGGAGGTGATCATCCACCGCCTGGAGCGGGAATTCCACGCCCACTTGCGGGCGGGGCGCCCCCAGGTGGTGTACCGGGAGACCATCGCCGGCCAGACCACGGAAACCGGCACCTTCGACCGGGAGCTCGCCGGCAAGCACCACTTCGCCGAACTGACCTTTGCCATTTCCCCCAGACCCCGGGGTTCCGGCAATACCTTCACCTCCCTGCTGCCCCAAGGGCATCCGGCCCAGGGCTTCGTGCCGGTGATCTCCCAGGCAGTCCGGGAGGCCCTGGAAGGGGGCCCGGTCTATGGCCATCCCGCGGTGGATATCGCCGTGGGCCTTTTGGACGCCGCAGTCAAAGAAGGCCAGTCCTCGGAGATGGCCTTCCGCATCGCCGCCATGACCGCCCTGAAACAGGGGCTCCACCAGGCCCAGCCCCAATTGCTGGAGCCCATCATGAAGGCGGAGATCATCGCCCCCGAGGAATTCACCGGCGAAGTCATGGGGGATTTGAGCGCCCGCAAGGGCAAGGTGGAGCAGCTGCTGGCCAAGGGCCCGGTGCGCCTCATCTCCGGCACCGCCCCCCTGGCCGAAATGTTCGGCTACGCCACCAATCTGCGCTCCCTCACCCAGGGCCGGGGCACCTTCACCCTGCAGTTCGACCACTACGGCCACGTGGAACGCCGGGAGGAGAGGTAAGGGCAGTAGTCAGTTGCCAGTTGTCAGTGGTCAGTGGTCAGTTAGAAGCTTTTCCGATCAGCGTGGTGGTACTTTTCAGGCTTCGTGCCGGCGCCGCCCCTGATGCCGGTCGTTCGGCAAAAAAACACTTCCTCACAAGATTCGCGCAACCTAACTAGATAAAATGAAGCCACTTATATTATTAATTTCATTAATTCTGCCATGCCTTGCTCTTTCGTCTAAGGCTGCAGATCTGCCCAAAGGCGCAGAGAGTCAGTTCGCGCATGTGAATGGCATTCGCATGCATTACGTAAAGATGGGAGAAGGCCCTTTACTTATTCTTCTCCATGGCTGGCCGCAGACTTGGTATGAGTGGCGTAAGGTTATGCCAGCTCTTGCGAGCAAGTTTACTGTTGTTGCTCCAGACTTGCGAGGCTTGGGGCTTTCAGAGAAGACGCAGACTGGATACGACAAACACACTATTGCCAACGATGTTGCAGCACTAATTAAGCATTTGGGAGAAAGATCGGCAATTGTCGTGGGCCACGATATGGGCGGAAAAGTTGCTTATGTCCTAAGTTTGTTGTACCCCGAACTTGTGACGAAACTCATATTGGTGGATTGCATGCCGCCCGGAACTGAGAATATGGATCCCGCAAAAGGCGGGATGTGGCACTATGGATTTCATATGGCTGCGGAATTCCCAGAGATGCTGACCAAAGGTCGAGAACGAGAATATATTTCAGCGCAAATGTCGAAGTGGCTGCACCAGAAAGATGCAATAACCCAAGATGCACTCGATGAGTATGCTAAGCACTACGCCAGTCCAGGAGGGATGACCGCCGGGTTTAATTACTATCGCACCTTGCCTGACGACGCCAAGTTTCTCGCGGCTTATGCGGACCGGAAGTTCGCCATGCCGATCCTTACTGTTGCGGGGCGATACGGAGTTTCGGATAATCTATTCAAGGCAATGATGCAAAAGGCTGACAATCTCAAGGGTGTCATTGCCGAAGAAAGTGGACATTTTGTGCCAGAGGAAGCGCCGGTCTTTTTGACAGAGCAGATACTGAATTTCGCTCATGTCGGTAAACGGATGAAGCACTAAAAACGGGTGAAGCTAGATTGGTAGTCTTCTAGCACACTTCCTGACTGCCGAACGCAGCGCGGTAGATTGGCAGAGCTCAAGCGAAACCCATCATAATCCTGGCCGGTCCTCGCGAGAAAACCGGCCTAACGGGGCGGTCAAGGCGAACCTGGCCTACAGCGGTATCACGGGTTTCACGTGAAATTATAGGTCGGTGGCATTGGTCGAGTTCGGTGAAGGCCGGGGCGCCTTACCTTCCAATTGGTCTATGTCCCAATAGCGTTGATGGAATTTCAAGCCCATTAGGTAACTTCCGGGAGAGGCCGTTAACGGCCGCATCCACACTACCAACCCTGTAAGATTGATTTCGGTCTGCGCCCCGGGAAGGAGGACAAAGACTTCTGCGGGATATCGGGGGGGCAGGGGGGGCAGAGTACTCTATCTTAGCATTTATGGCGCTAATATCCAATAATATCAAGGGATCAAGGAGATATTGCCAATGGCTATCGAACAAACCCTTTCCATGATCAAACCCGACGCCGTCCAACGCGGTCTTATTGGTGAAGTCATCGGTCGTTTCGAGAAAGCCGGCCTCAAGATCCGGGCCATGAAGATGGTGCATCTGACTCTGGAGCAGGCCCGGGCCTTCTATGCGGTGCACCGGGAGCGTCCCTTTTACGACAGCCTCACCAGCTTCATGAGTTCCGGGCCCATCGTGGCGATGATCCTGGAAGGAGAAAACGCCATCCAGAAAAACCGGGACCTCATGGGGGCCACCGATTACCGCCAGGCCGCGCCCGGCACCATCCGGGCCGACTTCGCCCGGGACATCGAGGCCAACATCGTCCACGGCTCCGACAGCCCCGAAAACGCCCACATTGAGATAGACTTCTTTTTTAACGCCTTGGAACGGGTGTAGTCGTAGGTTTCAGCCAGCGCCGGCATCGGCGGGATGCCTGTGCCACTAAGAAACTTTTTTGAGAAATGGGGTCGGCCTCAGGGCCGCGCGTTGATTGATACAATTAGGCCGGAATGATGGCGGGCCCGGAGGCCCGCCCTACCATCAGAAGGTGTTTTGATAGGGCGGCCGTCCCCGGCCGCCTCCAAGGGTCTCTTAAAAGACATTCTCATAATAAGCAAACTGAACCCAAACTCCCTTCCGCCCTCCTTTAACCCAACTTGACAATGTCCCCATCCATCCCCATTTTACAGGTTAGCCGGTAGAGTTGAGAAGAACCGGTGCGTCTCGAGGCGTCGGCTGGGCGCTAGGGCCTGGGATAGCGCCCTCTTAGCAGCCCCTGAGCAAGGAGGTGGTCCTCATGGTGATAGAGCAGGTCAGAAAGGTCTTGGAGACCGCACCGGCGCACCGGCAGCGCACCGGCCGGCCTCTGGTCACCCTGAGCTACGCCCAGAGCCTGGACGGCAGCATCGCGGACCGCCCCGGCCGGCCCCTGGCCTTAAGCGGCGCCCAGTCCATGGTTTTTACCCACCGCCTGCGCGCCTTCCACGACGCCATCCTGGTGGGCATCGGCACGGTGCTGGCGGACAATCCCCGTCTCAACGTGAGGTTGGTGGACGGCAAGAGTCCGCAGCCGGTCATCGTGGACAGCCGCCTCAGGTTTCCGCCTTACGCCAACCTGCTGCGCAACGGCCGCTCGCCCTGGATTGCCACCAGCCAGGGGGCCGACCCCGAAAGGCAACAGGCCCTGGAGGCCGCCGGGGCCCGGGTCCTCCGGCTGCCGGGCGACAACGGCTGGGTGGACCTGGTGGCCCTCCTGGACTATCTGGGGGAGATGGGCGTCAACCATCTGATGGTGGAGGGAGGCGCCCAGATTATCACGAGTTTCCTGGCTGCCCGCCTGGTGGACCAGGTGGTTCTGACCATCGCCCCCCTGCTGGTGGGGGGCCTGAGAGTGGTGGATAACCTGGGACATTCTGACCCCAGGCGGTTTCCCCGCCTGCGCAACCTCAGTTACCAGCAGCTGGGCGATGACCTGGTGCTGCGCGGTGAACCGGACTGGAAGGTTTAAATGGAAAGCAAGGCCTTGTGTTTCGCCGCGCCCCGGCGGGTCAGTCTGGAGGTTGAAACCGTGCCGCCGCCCGCCTTCGGCCAGGTTCTGGTTCAGAGCCTGATCTCCGCCATCAGTCCGGGGACCGAACTGTTGATCTACCGGGGCCTGGCCCCGGAAGACGTGCCCAAGGACGAGACCATCGCCGCCCTGGCGGGGAGTTTCGCCTTTCCCCTGAAATACGGCTACGCGGTGGTGGGCCGGGTGATCAAGCTGGGAAGGGGCGTCGCCCCGGACTGGCAGGGGAAGCTGGTTTTCGCCTTCCATCCCCACGAGAGCCACTTTCTGGCCACTCCCGATTCACTGTTGATGGTGCCCTCGGACCTGGCCCCCGAGGATGCGGTTTTTTTCCCCAACATGGAAACCGCGGTCACTTTCCTCCTGGACGGCCAGCCGCTGGCCGGCGAGCAGGTGGCCATCTTCGGCCAGGGCATCGTGGGGTTGCTGCTCACTGCGGTCCTGTCCCGGTGGCCTCTGGCCTCCCTGGTGACCCTGGATTTGCATCCCCGGCGCCGGTTGCTGTCCGAAAACCTGGGAGCCCACGTGAGCCTCGACCCCTCGGCGCCGGACGCCTTTGAGCGGCTGATGAGCCGTCTCCAGGGTTCCGGCCCCTACCCGGGAGCGGACCTGACTTACGAGATTTCCGGGAACCCCGAGGCCCTGGGCCAGGCCATCGCAGCCACGGGTTTCCACGGGCGGGTGGTCATCGGTTCCTGGTACGGCACCAAAAAGACGGAGCTGGACCTGGGGGGTCGCTTTCACCGTAGCCGGGTGCAGCTCATCAGCAGCCAGGTGAGCAGCATCCCTCCGGGTCTTTCCGGCCGCTGGAACAAGTCCCGCCGCTATCAGGTAACCTGGCAGATGCTTCAGGCCGTGAAGCCGGCCCGGTTCATCACCCACCGCTTTCCCATCGCCCAGGCGGCCCAGGCCTACGAGTTGATGGACCAGAACCCGGCGGAGGTCGTCCAGGTGATTTTGGAGTACTGAGTTTTGAGTTTTGAGTTTTGAGAAAAAGAATTGGGTTTCACAATTACGTTACAAATGAATCGCCACGGTGATTTATCATGCCTTTAACGTGGCCACATAAATTGCACCACTCAGGAAACTCCCAGACCCATGTTGGGCTACCATTAACTCGAAACTCGCAACTCAAAACTTGAGACTTGGCTCTCGAAACTCAAAACTCGCAACTCGCAACCAAGGAAGATTCCCATGCACATGTACACCCTGGCGGTAAACCGGGATTTTGTGGCCCGGCACTATCTCGTGGGGGGCGATTGGGGGGCGGAAAATGAACTTCACTCCCATCATTACCGGGTTGAGGTGCAGCTGCAAGGCAAGGATCTGGACGCACACGGCTACCTGGTGGACATCGTGGCCCTGGAGGCTCACCTGATGGAGCTGGTGGCCTACTTTCGGGACCGGACCTTGAACGATCTGCCCGAATTTACCGGCCTGAACCCCAGCATTGAAAACCTGGCCCGCCTCATGGGCCAGGAGCTCCTGGGCCGCGTCCAGGAACCCATCCACTCCCTGACGGTTAAAATCTGGGAAAACGACATCGCCTGGGCGGCCTACCGCGAGGAGCGTTAGTTGCGCCTGGGCCTGCTGATTTACGGCAGCCTGGATCTGGTCTCCGGTGGGTTCATCTATGACCGCAATCTGGTCAACAACTTGCGCCTTCAGGGGGATCGGGTGGAAGTCGTTTCCCTGCCCTGGCACTCCTACGCCCGGGGGCTGCTGGACAATCTGTCGGGCGGCCTTCTCAGGTCCCTGCGCCGGGCTTCCTTCGAGGCGCTGCTCCAGGACGAGTTGGCCCACCCCTCCCTTTTCCGGCTCAACCGCTGGCTGCGCTCCCGGGTTTCATACCCCATAATCTCCATCGTGCATCATTTGCGGTGCCGGGAGCCGCACCCTGCCTGGCTAAACCGGGTATTCGGGCTGGTGGAGCGTGAGTATCTGGCCTCGGTGGACGGCTTTGTCTGCGTCAGCCGGACCACCAGGACCGACGTGGAATCCCTGGTGGGGAACTCTCGTGCCGCGGTGGTGGCCCCGCCCGGGGGAGACGGGCTGCCCGGAGGCGCCACCCCGGAGCAGATCGCCGCCCGGGCGGTGGCCGCCGGGCCCTTCAAGATAATCTTTGTGGGAAACGTCATCCCCCGCAAGGAATTGCACACCCTGCTCACGGCCCTGGCCACCTGGCCGGGGGCTGCTTGGCGCCTCCAGGTGGCCGGCAGCCTCACGGCCGACCCCTCCTATGCCGGGGCCATCCGCCGCCGGATCGACGCCGGGGGCCTGGGCGGGCAGGTGTCGCTGCTGGGGACTCTGCCGGCCCCGGAGTTGGCTGCCGCCATGCTATCAAGCCATCTGCTGGCGGTGCCTTCCTCTTACGAAGGCTTCGGCATCGCCTATCTGGAGGCCATGCGCTTCGGGTTGCCGGCCATCGCCGGCACCGCGGGTGCGGCCCGGGAGATTGTCAACCACGGCGTCAACGGTTTCCTGGTGCCCCCGGGGAACGCCCAGGCCCTGGCCGGGTTCCTGCGCCTCCTGGCCGGGGACCGGAAGCTGCTGGCGGCCATGAGCCTGGCCGCGTACCAGAGCTACGCTGCGCACCCCACCTGGCAGGAAAGCGCCGGCCGGGTGCGGGATTTTTTGCAAGGCTTTATCTGAAAATGCCACTTTACCGGGAACTCTGGGAGGCGGCCGGGCATGGCCGCCCCGCTAAAAATCAGCGCAATTAATTGCGAGTGTCCTCAAAGACCAGGAATATATAAAGTCCCCCTTTGAAAAGGGGGATTTAGGGGGATTTTCAAACGATTATAAAAATCTCCCCTAACCCTCTAGAGCGGCACGGCGTGCCGTGCTCGTGGAATTGCAGCTATGCCCCGACCTACGGACTACAGCTTTACCCGCTATCTGGCCGCCAAGAAGGCCCTGGACGATCGCTCCTTGAACCGCCACGTCCGGGAGGCCCTGGCCCGGGCCGTCAAGGGACGCCGGGACCCGGCGCCTTTACGGGTCCTGGAGGTGGGCTGCGGCATCGGCACCATGATCGAGAGACTGCTGGATTGGGGCCTGCTCAGCCAGGCCGTCTACACGGCCATCGATGCGGAGCCGGAAAACCTGGCGGCCGCCCGGGAGCGCCTCGGGGGGGTTGCTCCGGCCCCGGGCGCCGCGGTGGGGAAAGCCGGGCACCTCCTGATTCAAAACCAGGCCCAGGTCCTGGTGGAGTTGGAAGCCGTGGACCTCGCTCGCTTCATCAAGCGGGAGAAAGGCCGCGCCTCCTGGGATCTGCTTATCGCCCACGCCTTCCTTGACTTGATGGACCTCCCTGACACCCTGCCGCCCATGTTTTCTTTGCTCCGGGAAGGGGGCATGTTTTATTTCACTCTTAATTTCGACGGGGCCACCATCCTGGAACCACCCCTGGACCCGGACCTGGACCGGCAGATCGAAACCCTGTACCACGGCGCCATGGACCAGTGCCGCGTCGACGGCCACCCCTCCGGGGACAGCCGCACCGGCCGCCGGCTTTTCCGGCATCTGGCCGCCGCGGGGGCCCGGGTGCTGGCCGCGGGGAGCTCCGACTGGGTGGTTTTCCCGGACCAAGACGGCTATCCGGGCGATGAAGCCTACTTTCTCCATTTCATCATCGAGACCATGCGCCGGGCCCTGAAGGGTCACCCCCGCTTGAACGCCGGGCGCTTCCGGGACTGGATCGAGGCGCGCCACCGCCAGATCGAGGAGGGCCGGTTGATTTACATCGCCCACCAACTGGACTTTTTCGGTTATATTTAGAGCAATGGGGGCACCTGGCGTGCCCGACTAATCCCTCCCATAAGGGGTTGGTTGCCGGTCTGTTTCGATCCGGCGTCGATGGTAATCCGGCATGATGGGGGTTAATGGGGTTTTGTCCAACTGGCAGGTGATCATTTACGACTGCGACGGGGTTCTCATCGACTCCCGGCGGTCCAATCAGGCCTTTTACGACCATATCCTCCAGCGCTTCGGGTTACCCCCCATGACGCCGGAGCAGCTCGACGTGGTGCACGTGAGCACTGCCCGGGCCGCCATCGACTTTCTCTTTCAGGGAAGCCCCCATCTCGCCGAGGCCCAGGCCTACCATCTGAACATCGACAACGCGCCATTCATTTCCCTGATCAAGCCGGAGCCCCACGTCCGGGACATCCTGGAATACCTGCGCCCGGCATACCACCCCGCCATCGCCACTAACCGGGGGAAAAGCCTGCCCCTGGTTCTCCAGCACCTTAAACTTGCGGACCTGTTCGACCTGACGGTGAGCTGCTATGACGTCAGCCGGCCCAAACCCCACCCCGAGTGCCTGCAGAAGGTCCTGGACCATTTCCGGGTCGGGCCCCGGGAGGCCATGTACATCGGGGACGCGGCGCTGGACGGGCAGGTGGCGAGGGCCGCGGGGGTGCCTTTCGTGGCCTACAAAAACCCGGGCCTGGAGGCGGACTACCATCTTCAGGACCACCTGGACCTCATGGACATTCTCTCCGCCGCTTAATCCCGCGCCGCCAGGACATGGAAAGGGCCGGGGGGGAATCCCCCGGCCCTGGAAAAGTTGCTTAGAGAGGGTATGGCCTTTTCAAGCCCAAAGAAAACCAAGAAAACGGGGCGGTAGGGGGCCCGCAGGCCCCCCATTAGTTTACTTGGTTTTCGGCGGTGGTACGATGGGAGGCGGGGAAACAGGAGGCGCCGGCGTCTTCTGCGCGGCCATCTTGGCCTCTAACTTCTTGATGTTATCTTGGATAATCGGGGCGATTTCGCTCTTTTCAGCTGCCCCGGCGAGGGGTCTCACCGCCAGACAACCGCCGCCCACAAAGCAAGTCTGGGAGACCTTATTTTTATACTCGGCGGCATGGGTGGTGGCGTCCTTAAGGTGGGCCAGGGCATCATTCAGCTTACCGTCCCGCTCGTCCAGCACCGCCAGGTTGTTGAGGGCAAAAGGATTATAGCGATCTTTTTTCACCGCCGAGTCGAATTCAAATTTGGCGGCTTCGTATTTGCCATCCCGGATTAAATCATATCCCTTGGCTATGGGAGTTAAGACATCCGCCTCCATTATTCCCCCGCTCTTGGGCTGGGCCAGGACCGGAGATGACACGAGGAGGAACAGCGCCGCTACCATCAGAAGTATTACGCAGGTACGAGTATGTCGCATCATTTCTCTCCTTGTTATTTAGAGCTTGTAGTCAAACCCGCCCCGTTCGACCTAGATAGATAATTAAGAATTATTTCATCAATGTCAAGAAGAGTCCTTGGCCAGATAAACTTTCCATCATTGATTATGGATAAAATTTTATTAATGAATATCCTCACTCCAGAGAAAGGGTTACCCTTAAGTCCCCCCCAATCATTGGCGAAACCCGAAGCGTCGCCGGACCGCCGGGCGCCAGCGGCGGACCCCGTCCAGGTCCAGATTGACCGAAAGAATTTCTTCCCCTTCACCCCCGGTAAGGCTTACCCAATCAAGCAGGTAGTCCCAACTCCGCACCAGGCGGGCTATTTCCCGATCATTGGCCGGGGCCGGAGGCTGGATGGCAAAGGAGCGGCCGCCTTGCATCTGATAGCGTCGCCCGGCGACCTCCATCTCAAAGGCGGCGCTGTTCACTCCCGCCACCGGGAGGTAGTAATCAAAGGCCCGCACCAGAGCGCCGTAGTGCCAGTGTCCCCGCTGGATAGGGAAGATGCTGGGGTTGACGATGAGGTCGGCCCCCTGGGCGGTGAGCTGCCGGGCCGCCTCCGGCTGACCCCAGAAATCGATGCACACCGCCAGACCCAGGCGGCCGAAATCGGTCTCCCACACCTGCCAGCCGTCCCCGGGGCTGACGCCGAAACCCCGGCGTTCCAGGTTCCCCAGGTTGTGCTTCCGCTGGCGGCCCACCAGATTGCCCCGGCGGTCGAACAGGGTGGCGGTGTTGTACCGTTTCCCTCCTGCTTTCTCCACCAGGCCCGCCACGAGATAAGCCTGAAGCGCCGCGGCTGCCCGGGCCAATTCTTTGTCCCCCGAGAAGGGGAAATATTCCGGAAAGCAAATGAGATCCGCTCCCCGGCCCTGACACTCTGCTAAATAATGCAAGGCCCGGTCCAGGTTTTCCCGGCTCTCCAGGGTGGGGACGGGAAGGGCCTGGATCAGGATAAGGTTGACCATCTAGGTCCTCTTAAATTATCGGCAAATAAACCGCAGGCTAAAATAGTTTTTGGTTTTCGGTTCCCGGTTTTCAGAAAAAAGTTAGGTGACCGCATCAGGGTGGCGCCCTGATCCCCTGCCTAAACCCTTTTGCCAGTGCCAAAGCTTACCATTAAGGCCGATGACGCGGAAGAAAGAAATTTGTCGGCGCCTCTGGACCGGAATAGCGCGGACTAGGAAGGCGAAATTAAGAAAATCCGGAAAGTTCCGAATAGCTAAGATGTGGAAGTGGCCTGTCTCAGTCTCTTAAACGGCAAAGTCCCCTGGCTGGTGGGGCGGGAGGAGCTTTTTCTGCCCCTGGCCATTAGCCTGGCCATGGCCTGGATGGATTTGCGGACCAGCCGCATCCCCAACTATCTTACTCTGGGCGGGGCGTCGGCCGGCCTGGGCTATCAACTGGGATCTCACGGCTGGCCCGGCCTGGCCGGTTCTCTGGCCGGTCTGACCCTGGGCTTTTCTTTGCTGCTTCTCCCTTACCTGCAGGGAGGCATGGGGGCGGGGGACGTCAAGGCCCTGGCCGCCATGGGGGCCTGGCTGGGGTTGGTGCGCACCTTCCACCTGTTCATCTACATGGGCCTCTCCGGTGGTTTGCTGATCCTGGTGGTCCTGTGGTGGCGCGGCTTGCTCCGGACCGCGCTGCGCCAGGTTTGGACCCATCTGGTGAACCTGGTTTTGTGCGCCCCTCAGAGATGGAGCCTTCCGGTCCTCACCTCGCCCCCAGGCAGGACCGTGCCTTACGGGGTCGCCCTGGCCCTGGGGATGACCCTCCTCTGCTGGCGCTGGCATGATGGCTAGGGACTGGGGCAATCAGCCGGTCCCCCATTGAGTTCCCGCCGTCTTATTTTCTAAGCTTCCCAGGACTTCCTAGAACCTTGCTGTCGCGATCTTTGCCGCCGGGGCCCCGGGCCTTGGCATGGCCGGCGGTCCGGGTTGACCTTAAAGCCCGGCGGCGTCAAGCCTCTTTCCGCCCCTCGGTTGCTTTTGCCGGCGATCCTTGATAATAATGCCTTGGGGATTTTTGCCAAAAGGTCCTGTTGCAGGTATCTTAGCCTCCAGCTTTTCGGGAACGCCGCCCCGGCGACACGCGGGACCCTCTTCGGTAACGCTGGTTTAAATTTGGAGACCTGACATGCTCATTGTGATGGACAAGGACGCCACCGCTTCCCAGATCAAGGCAGTGGCGGCCAAGATCGAGGCCATGGGCTTTGTGGCCCAGCCCATGCCCGGCGGCGAACGGGTGGCCATCGCCATCCTGCGCAACCCCGGGCCGGTGGACCCCGCCATTTTTGTGGATATGCCGGGAGTGATCCAGGCCATTCCCGTTTCCCGTCCCTACAAGCTGGTGAGCCGGGAAATGAACCGGCATGACACCGTCATCCACCTGCCGGGTTTGGACCTGGGCCGGGGCCATTTTGTGGTGATGGCCGGCCCCTGCGCCGTGGAGAGCGAAACCCAGGCCCTGACCATCGCTGAGAAGGTCAAGGCCGCCGGGGCCCGGATTTTCCGGGGCGGCGCCTACAAGCCCCGCACCTCCCCATACAGCTACCAGGGTATGGGGAAAAAGGGCTTGGAGATTCTCAAGAAGGTGCGGCAAGAGACCGGCCTCTTGATCGTTACCGAGGCCATGGACCAGGATTCCCTGAGGCTGGTGGCGGAGTTTGCCGACATCATCCAGATCGGGGCCCGGAACATGCAGAACTTTTCCCTGCTGCGCTGCGCCGGCCGCACCGGCAAGCCTATCCTCTTGAAGCGCGGCATGTACGCCACCCTGGAAGAGTGGCTCATGGCGGCGGAATACATCATGGCGGAGGGCGACACCCAGGTGATCCTGTGCGAGCGGGGGGTCCGGGCCATCGGCGAACACGCCCGCAACCTATTGGACCTGGCCACCATCCCGGCGGTGCGCCGGGAGTCGCATCTACCCATCATTGTAGACCCCAGCCACGCCGCGGGGCGCCGGGACCTGGTGCCGCCCCTGGCCCGGGCCGCGGTGGCCGCGGGCTGCGACGGGCTGATCATCGAAGTGCACCACGAGCCGGAAAAAGCCATGTCCGACGGGGCCCAGTCCCTCTACCCGGACCAGTTCGCCGCCTTGATGCGGGAAATCGACACCCTTAAGCCCGGGGGTTGGAATTGAGGGAGATCCCGCTCCCCCTGACGGGCCGCGACCAGAGCTACCGGATTGTGCTAGCGCCGGGGTTGCGCCTCCGATTGGTGGACCTCTTCACTCCCCTGAAATTACCCCCACGTCTGTTTGTGGTCTCGGACCAGAGGGTGGCCCGCCTGCACGCTGAGCCGGTTTTGCAGGCCCTGGCCGGGGCCGGCTACCTCCCGGAGCTGCTCACCGTCCCGCCGGGGGAGCGCTCCAAGAGTTGGGCCGTGGTGCAGCGCCTGGCCCGGGAACTCCTGGCCCGGGGGGCCCACCGGGGCTCGGCCCTCATGGCCCTGGGAGGCGGGGTGGTGGGGGACCTCACCGGTTTTCTGGCCTCCATCTACATGCGGGGGCTCGACTTCATCCAGGTGCCCACTACGCTCCTCGCCATGGTGGACGCGGCCATCGGCGGCAAAACCGCCATCAACCTGCCGGAAGGCAAAAACCTCCTGGGCACCTTTCACCAGCCCCGGCTGGTGGCCGTGGACCCCCAGTTTCTGCAGACCCTGCCCAGAGCCGAGCGGCTGAACGGCCTGGCCGAAGTCCTCAAGGCCGGGTTCATCCGGGACCCGGACCTCCTGCGCCGCCTGGCCGCGGAGCGCGCCCGGCTTTTCACTGATGAGGCGGAACTGACGGAAATCATCCACCGCGCCGCGGCCATCAAGGCGAAGGTAGTAGCCGCGGATGAGCGGGAAGGGGACCTGCGCCGCATCCTTAACTTCGGCCACACCCTGG
Organism: uncultured delta proteobacterium; assembly: GCA_963790655.1. Taxonomy (GTDB): domain Bacteria; phylum Desulfobacterota; class Desulfobaccia; order Desulfobaccales; family 0-14-0-80-60-11; genus DASWLF01. The sequence continues at coordinate 330,116 of CAWBPT010000015.1, forward strand.
GCCACGGCCTGGAGCAGGCCTCCCACTTCCGCCTGGCCCACGGCCGGGCGGTGGCTTTGGGCATGGTGGCGGCCCTCCGCCTTTCCGAAGAACTGGCCGGTTTGCCCCCGGAGGAATCCCAGCTGGGGCCGGGAACTGATCCGGGAGTTCGGCTTCACCCGGAATCTCCCGGACCTGGACCCTTCCTCGGTGCTGGCCGCCCTGGGCCGCGACAAAAAGCGCCAGGAGGGCGGCCTGGTCTTCGTGCTCCTTAGGCGCCTGGGGGAAGCGGTGATCCACGAGAACGTGCCCCTGCCCCGGGTGGCGGCGGCGCTGGGGGAGATTCTTGGGGGAGGAGGCTGAGGAATTTTGGGGGAGGGGGCTAAGGGCTTTTTTGTAAGTGGCCCTTACCCCCTCCCCAAACCCCCACCCCCAATCCTTAAGAGGGGTTGGGCCGGAAAGCCGAGGCCAATGGCCTCGACCTTTCCGCCTTTGGTACATGGAGGTTGGGAAGCGGGTAGGGGCGCAATTTATGGCGCCCCCAGGGCGTGATAAATCACGCCCCTACCGGAAATAAAGAGGGACATGCATGTGGCGTTGGCCGGTTTTGTCGGGGATTGTGGTCTTGGTTCTCCTGGGAACGGCTCATATTGACGCCCTCAAGGCCGCTGAAACTGAGAACTCCACTGCTAAGAAGGGCCTGCGAGTGAAAAAAATCGATCCCATTTGCCTGAACCCCGTGGGCGTAGTCAAGCAGGAAAAAGATCGGGCCATTTTACCATCAAGCCGGAATTCGCCCCGGCCCTAAAGGGGATGGAGGGCTTTTCCCACCTCTGGGTCTTCTACTGGTTCCACGAAAACGACCGTCCCGAAGCCCGGGCCACCCTTCAGGTGCACCCCCGCCGGGACCCGGCCAACCCCCTCACCGGGGTTTTCGCCTGCCGGGCGCCGGAGCGGCCCAACCTCATCGGCATCACCGCCTGCCGCATCCTCAAGGTGCAGGGGAACTTGGTGGAAGTGGAGGGCCTGGACGCCAGAGACGGCTCCCCCATCCTGGACCTCAAGCCCTACATCCCCGAAGGGGACGCCATCCCCGGGGCCACCGCCCCGGAGTGGGTGAAGCGGCCGCGCCGGCCCGAAAAGGAGAAACCGAATCCTTGAGCAGTTCAGAGGCTATTCAGAAGACGACTGGGTGAGATGCAGTAATTTGGTGCCCAAAAACTTCCCTCGGGCGTCGAAGTCGAAGGCCACGTAAGCCGAGCCTCCCACCTCGCAGGCGTGACAGCCATTCTTGAGATCATAAGCAAAAATAAACCGCTGGCCGCCCCCCGGCAAACCCTCCATCTGCTTAAACACCGCACCGCCGCTCCACAGCATGATTTTGGGATATTTTGCCGCGATGGCGAAATACCGCGGGTCTTGGGTGAGGTCAATCTGGCGCAGATGGTCTTCGGTGGAAACCAGGCCCGGCGTGCCGTTGACCATAAGGTATATCTGGTTGGTGTTGGCCCGCCCGGGAATCATGACGGAGGCCAGGTCCACCCGGCCCATCTCCCGGAAGGATTCCAGATACCCGAGAACCTGGTGGCCCTGGCGGGCGAACCATCCGGTGAAGGCCACCGCCGCGGGGGACGCGCCGCCCCGGCGCATGACAGCCTCCGAGCACTCCAACTCCAGGCCGCATTCCTGAAACTTATGCAGGACCTCTACGGATGGCTGCCAGACGGCTGCGGGGCCGATCTCCTGAGCGAGAGCCGCCCCGGTACCTAACGGGTTCCATACCGCCAGCCACCCCACCAGTATCAACCCCAGCCAGCCAGGCGGCCGCATCTCTAAGCACCCCCCGAGGAATGAAGTCCGGCAGCCTCCGGCTCGCCCAGGGCCGCCAGGAGCCCCGCCGCGGCGGTGAGGCCCCAGGGGAGGGCGGCTTCGTCCGGGTTGAACAGGGGGGAGTGCAGCGCCTGGCCCCGGCCCCCGGGGGGGCGCACCCCCAGGAAGAAATAGAAGGCCGGTACCTTGGCGGCGAAGTAGGAAAAATCCTCGCTCCCCATGGCCGGCTGGAGCTTCTTGAGGCGCTCCGGGCCCACCAGGGTTGCCAGGATTTTGACGGCCTCCCGGCTGAGCCCGGGGTCATTCCTGAGGATGGGGTAGACGGGGCCCGCGCTGAGATCAATTTCGGCCCCGGTGGCCCGGGAGAGCCCTGCAAACAGGCGCTGGAGGCCGGCCAGCACCTCCCGGCGCACCGAGTCCTGCAAGTACCGCAGGCTCCCTTCCAATCTCACGGCGTCGGCCAGGATGTTGAAGCGGTTGCCGCCCTCGATCTTACCGAAGGTGAGGACCTTGGGGGACCGTGGGTCCACCCGCTGGGCCAGGAAGGCCTGAATGTGGGTAAGGACCTGGGCCGCGGCCAGGATGGGGTCCACTCCCCGGTGGGGGGTGGCGCCGTGGGCTGAGCTCCCGGTAATGGTGAGGGTGAGGTGGTCGGCCCCGGCCATCACCGCATCCATGCCGTAGCGGATATGCCCGGCATCGAGGTTGGGGGCCACGTGCAGGGCGCCGATGGCGGCAACGGGGGGGTCCTCCAGGACGCCGGCCTCCACCATGCCTTGGGCCCCGCTGCTGTCCCCCTGGGGCGGGACCTCTTCCGCTCCCTGAAAGATGAAGACGTACCGGCCGGCCAGTTGCTCCTTTAACCGGCTGAGAAGCCGCGCCGCCGCCAGGGCGATGCTCACGTGAAAATCGTGGCCGCAGGCGTGCATCACCCCAGGCACCCTGGAACGCCAGGGCACCTTTACTTTTTCGGTGAGGGGCAGGGCGTCCATGTCGGCCCGCCAGGCCACGACGCGGCCGGGCCGAGCGCCGGTGAGGACCCCCACCACGCCGTGGCCGGCGATGCCGGTGCGCACGGTAAGCCCCAGGCCCCGGAGGTAGTCCGCCACCTTGCCCGCGGTGCGCTCCTCCTGGTGGGAGAGCTCCGGGTGCTGGTGCAAGTCCCGACGCAGGGCGACGAGTTCTTCGGTCAATTCCCGGGCCTGAGCTTTTATGGCCTCCAACAAATCAATCATTTTGCAATATTACCACCACAAGGCCCCAGAGACACAGAGAAAAAGATTAACCACCAAGGCACCAAGGGCACCAAGAAATAAATCATAGGGGCGACCCAACGGGTCGCCCCTGCTACTTAAGGGATTGGTGGTAGGGTTTGGGGAGTCTTTTGTAAGTGTAAGGGCGGGTGCCCTTAGCCCCCTCCCCAAGAAAATCTCACGCCAGGGCGCTAAGGCGCAAAGCAAAAAAGGAGGGTGCGCAGCGCGCACCCTCCTTTAATCCATAACGATCTTTTTTTACTCTCCTACGCCGCCAGTTTTTCCACCTTCACGGCGCAGGCCTTGTATTCCGGGATCTTGGCCACAGGGTCGTAGGCCGGGTTGGTGAGGACGTTAGCCGCGGCCTCGGCAAAGTGGAAGGGGATGAAGACCACGCCCCGGTTCACCTTGCGGCTCACTTTGGCCTTGATCTGGATCTCGCCCCGGCGGGAGCTCACCTTGACCCGTTCCCCGTCCTTGATGCTCAGGTCCCTGGCGTCCGTGGGGCTGATTTCCATGTAGCCGGTTTCCAGTTCCCGGTGCAGGCTGGGGGAGACCCGGGTCATGGAGCCGGAGTGGTAGTGGACGAAGGACCGGCCGGTAGTCAAAAACATGGGGTATTCCGCGTCGGGCTCTTCCGCCGGCGGCTTGTAGTCGATGGCGTGGAACATGCCTTTGCCCCGGCTGAAGCGGTCCTTGTGCAGGAACATGGTGCCCGGGTGGTCTTCCGTGGGGCAGGGCCACTGCAGGCCGGCTTTCTCCAGGCGTTTATAGGTCATGCCGGCATAGCTGGGGGTGACCTTGCGCATTTCGTCGAAGATCTCTTCCGCGGAGTTGTACTTCATGGGGTAGCCCACCCGGGTGGAGAGGTCGCAGACGATCTGCCAATCGGGACGGGACTCCCCAATGGGCTTTACGGCCTGGCGCACCAGGAGGACCCGGCGCTCGGTATTGGAGAAGGTGCCGTCTTTTTCGGCGAAAGAGGTGCCGGGCAGGACGATCTGGGCCAGCTTGGCGGTTTGGGTCAGGAAGACATCCTGGACGATGAAGACTTCCAGTTTTTTCAGCGCTGCTTCCACGTGGTGCAGGTCCGGGTCGGTGACCATGGGGTTTTCGCCCACGATATAGAGGGCCTTGATTTTGCCTTCGTCGATGCCGGTGAACATCTCCATAATGGTAATGCCCGGTTTTTTGGGGAGCTCTTTGCCCCAGAACTCGGAGAATTTCTTGTTGGCGGCCTCGTCAGCCACCGGCTGATAGCCGGTGAAGACGTTGGGGAGACCCCCCATGTCGCAGGCCCCCTGGACGTTGTTCTGGCCCCGCAAGGGGTTGACCCCGGCGGAGGCGACGCCCACGTTGCCGGTGAGCATGGCGAGATTGGCACAGGACTTGACGTTGTCCACCCCGGTGGTGTGCTGGGTGATGCCCATGGCGTAGACGATGGCCGCGGGCTTGTTCTTGGCGTAGATCTCCGCCATCTGGCGCAAGTTCTTGACCGGAATGCCGGTGATCTGGGCCACCTTGTCCGGGGGATATTCCTCCAGTTTGGCCTTCAGGGCGTCGAAGCCCTCGGTGCGCTCGTCCACGTAGGCCTGGTCCTGCCAGCCTTCCTTGAGGATGATGTGCATGAGGCCGTTGATGAGGGCCACGTCCGACCCCAGGCGCTGCTGCACCGCCACGTCGGCCAGGTCGGAGAGCTGGATCCAACGGGGATCGGCCACAATGAGCTTGGCGCCGTTGGCCTTGCCCCGCATGATCCACTTGGCGGCAATGGGATGGTTTTCGGTGGTGTTGGAGCCGATGATGAAAATGGCCTTGCAGTTGGCAAACTCCGGGATGGAGTTAGTCATGGCGCCGGAACCGAAAGCCGCGGCCAGACCGACCACGGTGGAGCTGTGTCAGAGCCGGGCGCAGTGGTCCACGTTGTTGGTGCCGATGGCGGCCCTCGAGAATTTCTGGATCAGGTAGTTTTCTTCATTGGTGACTTTGGCCGAGGCCAGTATCGCCACCGAGTCGGGGCCGTATTTGGCCACCGCGTTTTTGAGGCCTTGGGCCGCGGCGTCCATGGCTTCGTCCCAACTCACCGGCACCAGTTCCCCGTTCTTGCGCAGCAGCGGCGTCTTCAGGCGCTGGTCGCTGCCGACAAATTCGTGAATATTCCAGCCCTTGATGCACAGGCTCCCCTCACTCACGGGGTGGGTCTTCACGGGCAGGGAGGAGATGAGGTCTTCGTTCAATACTTCGAGCAAGATCCCGCAGCCGCAGCCGCAATAGGAACAGGTGGTGTAGACGGTGCGAAAGTCCATGGAGGTACTCCTAACTATGTGGGTTTACGATAAAAGATTATCTTTGTGGATTAATTCACGTTCATCTTAGCTCGAAACGCCGGATGAGTCAAGGGGAAGAACAATTTTTGAGTTTTGAGTTCCAAGTTTCAAGTTTTGGAGCGAATTGTCATTCTGAGCGAAGTGGAGAATCTCTATCCATGTTGGGGCCTGACAACCCGGGTTGGGGAACGAAATTAGTGGCTTTTCGCCTCCTGGCCTTTTTTAATTGCTTGGAGATATAGAAAAATTTTTTTCCTGTCTTAACTTAAGTCAAAGAAAAAAATTAATGATTGAGGTTAAAGGAGAATATTCACCCTAAAAGAGAGGATACCCGCATGAAAAAACTGCTCATTTTAGGCAGCGGCACCGGCGGCACCATCATCGCCGGCAAGATGCGACAAAAATTACCGGAGTCCCAGTGGGAGATCACCGTCATCGACCGGGACTGGCAGCACCACTATCAGCCCGGGTGGCTCTTTATCCCCTTCGGGATCTACACCTCGGCAGACTGCGTCAAGCCGAAAGCCAAATATATCCCGCCCGGGGTTACCCTTGGAGCTGGACGAAGTCACCGAGATTGATCCGGTGCACAAACAAGTCAAGACCAAGCGAGGTTCTTATGCCTATGACTGGCTGGTGATCGCCACCGGCTGCCGCATCGTGCCGGAAGAAGTGGAGGGCCTGGCCGAAGGCATGGGCGGCGACATCCACAATTTCTATTCCGCGGAGGGCGCCCCGGCCTTGTACGAGAAGATGAAATATTTTGACAAGGGCCGCATCGTGATCAATATCGCAGAACTGCCCTTCAAATGCCCGGTGGCCCCCCTGGAATTCGCCTTCATGGCCGACTGGTTTTTCGCCACCCACGGGGTGAGGGACTCGGTTGAAATCGAACTGGTGACGCCCTTGCCGGGAGCCTTTACCAAACCCGTGGCTTCCCAGGTGCTGGGCCAGATCTGTGAGCAAAAAAACGTCAAAGTCACCCCAAATTTTCAGATCGCGCAGGTGGACGCCGGTAAAAAAGTCATCAAGTCCTACGGGGGCGAGGAGGTGCCTTACGACCTGCTGGTGTCCATTCCGCCGAACTTCGGGGCCCAGTGCATCATTGACAGCGGCATGGGCGACCCCATGGGCTACATGGAGACGGACCACAACACCTTGAAGGCCAAGAAATACGACCACATCTATGTCATCGGCGACGCCGCCAACGTGCCCACTTCCAAGGCCGGGGCGGTAGCCCACTACGAGGCCGACACCATCATAGAAAATTTGATGCGGGAAATCGACGGCCAGCCGCCCTTGCCGTCCTTCGACGGCCATGCCACCTGACTGGTGGTGACGGGTTACGAGAAGGGGTCCCTTCTCGACTTCAACTACAAGATTGAGCCCTTGCCGGGGAAATTTCCCTTCCCGGGTCTGGGACCGTTCGACCTGCTCAAAGAGAGCTTTTCCAACTACATCGCCAAGATGATGTTCCGGTGGGTCTATTATAACATGATGCTCAAGGGCAGCCATCTGCCCCTGGAAACCCAGTTTGTCATTGCCGGCAAAGTGCGGGGCATCCTCTCCCCGGATATTGAGATTCCCCTGAGAAGGAGGCGGCCATGACCACTGAAGAGATGATCCTGGAGCGCCTCACCCGCATCGAGGCGAAGCTGGAGGGAGTCGTTAGGGTGGAGGAGCAGTTGTCCGCCTTCGGCCGACCCTGGGAAAACGTCAGCGATCTGGGCCGGGACCTGTCCCTGTTGATGGAACCTGCGGTTAAAAGGCTCACCGAGGAAATGGTGGAGGTGGAGATCGGGTTCCAGTTGGAAGACTTCTTCGCCCTGGTCAAGCGGCTCTTGCCCAGTCTGAAGTACATCACCTGGTCCCTGGAACAGCTGGAAAACCTGGTGGACTGGTGGCAGGATATGGAGCCCGTAATGAAAGTGGCGGTGCCCAAGCTCATCGACTACCTGGACAACCTGGAGCAAAAGGGCATTTTCCGCATCAATGCAGCCGTGATCGAGATGTACGGCAAGATTGCCACTCATTATAAGCCCGAAGATATTGAGGCCATGGGCGACGGCTTCGTCCTGATGCACGGCATAGTCCGAAAATTGTCGAATCCCCAGTTGATCCAGTTCCTGGAAAAACTCACCGACGTTCCCACGGAGGTGCGCCTGGAGGAGGCCAAGCCGGTGGGTCCCTTCGGCCTGCTCTGGAAGATGCGGAGCCAGGAATGCCGGCAGGGGCTGGGGGTCATGCTGGAGTTGACCCGGGCCTTGGGGAAGATGCAGATGGAGCCGGCCGAGGTTACTTAAGACATTTCACCACAGAGACGCAGAGATCACAGAGAGAAAAATAATAAAAAATAAAGTGCCTTGGGGAAACCTCAAGGCACTTTTGGTCTTTCTCTGGGTTCTTTGCGCCTCTGTGGTGAAGGATTATAGCCTGGCCGTGCAGTTTCCTGGAAAATCTGATCCGGCCGGGAATCGGCCCATGCCGGTGCTTCGGCCGGAGGGCACGGCTTTCTCTACCTCAACGTCCTGGCCTTACCGGCATCTTTCTTCCTGGCGAGGGCCGCCTGCTGGCTAACCAGCTCCTGCAAATGGGGATTATTGGGCTCGACCCGGGAGAACCACTGCAAGGCCTCGTCAAAGCGCCCCAGGCGCCGGTTCAATTCCCCGGCCAGATAGGTGAGGGTGAGCACCTTTTTGGCCTCAACCCCATGATTCTCCAGGGCTTTGACCAGGTATTCCAGAGTGGCGGCGCGATAGCGGCGGGCGGCCGCCTCGTCATGGGAGTCATCCGCCAGCCAGGCCGCCCTTTGATAGGCATAAGCAATTTTTTCGGCCGGCAATTTACGTATGATATAGACGTTGGCCAGGACTTCGTATTTGCCAGCCCCTGCTACCCCGCCACCATGGTCCTGGCGGTAGGCAGTTAAAAATTTGCCGATCGCCGCTTTTTCCGGGTCAGTCAGTTGGACCGGGTCCCCGTCCGTATAGCCGCAGTGGGGACAGGCGTGAACATAGTAGGGCAGAGGATCAAGCCCCATGGTAAGAGGGCGGAGTTCTGCGTCCTGGTCCATGACATTGGTGCTCCAGATAATTTTGTCCGTGAACTTTTGGCCGCAGAAGCCGCAGGTGAAGTCGGCCAGGGATAATTCGGTGGCCTTGGCGACGTCCGGTCCAGACAACAAGAGCAAGCACAAAAGCAGCGAGAGCAGCACTTGGCGAGACTGGGGAATCAACTCTTTGCCTCCGGGAACTATGAGGTGCGGGGATATCCGGGCTTAGGCTCACCCTTCGTTCTTTTTACCACAGAGACCCGGAGAGCACAGAGGGAAAATAAAAGAAAGTGCCTGGGGTAAACCCCAAGGCACTTTTGGTCTTTCTCTGGGTTCTTTGCGCCTCTGCGGTGCAGAATTATAGCCTGGCCGTGCACCCTCCTTCGAATCCGCCTCACCCGGGTGGGACAATCAGGGGGTAATGGATTAGCGTCCGCCACGACACAGACCGACCCTGTTTACCGCTGCTTCCTTCCGGACCTGACGGGGTTCACAGGCGTCTGTTGCGCAGGGTCCAACCCGCCGCCCTGATCAGCCGTCACCGGATGCGCTGCGACCCTCTGGGAGGGGGTTCGATCCCGCATAAGCGGTTTTCGGGTTACAGGGCACCGCTAGCTCCCCATCTAGCACGACCAGGTAAAAGGATGTATCAGCGGTCGACGCGTTCCCGCATCTCTTTGCCGACCTTGAAGAAGGGCAATCTCTTGCCCTCCACTTTGATGAGATCTCCGGTCTTGGGGTTCCGGCCTTTATAGCCGTTGTAGAATTTTACTTTGAAGCTGCCAAAGCCGCGAATCTCGATGCGCTCCTCTTGAGCCAGGGCATCCGCCATGTTCTCGAAAACGGCGTTCACGACCATTTCCGCCTTTTTCAAAGTGATATTCTCAGCTTTGGCCAGGGCCTCGATGAGTTGTGACTTGTTCATGCCGCTTCTCTCCTTCTGTGGCGTGGCTTGCGCCCACGGGGCTTGGCAGACTGGCACCGTCAGCTAATTTGCCTAAATAATAAATAAAATCGGGGCGGAGGTAAAGAAAAAAATTGCCGGGGGGTTGCAAAGGCAGGTTGGGGGCTGCACCTGGAAAAAAGGTGTAAGGCCGCGGGGCGGAGGCCGAGAGCCGGAATTTTACCCCATTATGCTCCTGGCAAATCTTATCTCGTTGACCCCGGCGCCACGATTGGCTAAATTGGCTCTTAACGCCGTCTTTTATAAGCTGGCTCCCGGAAAGGAGAAGATCTTGCCGGAAACTCGTCTGCGGTCCAGGCTGCTCCAGGAGGCCGGCGAGGCGTTAAAAAACGCCTACGCCCCATATTCAGGCTACCGGGTGGGGGCGGCCCTCATCACCCGGAAAGGCCGGGTCTTCACCGGGTGCAACGTGGAGAACGCCTCCTATGGCCTGACCATCTGTGCCGAGCGGGCCGCGGTGTGCGCCGCGGTGGCCCGGGAAGGCCCGGAGATGAGAGTCCGGGCCCTGGCAGTGGTCAGCGACCCCGCCGTCCCCTTTGCCCCTTGCGGAGCCTGCCGGCAGGTGATCCTGGAGTTTGGGGAAGATGCGGCCCTCATCTTTCAGGGGCCGGACGGCCTCACGGAGAAAGCGCTGGGGGAGTTGTTGCCTCTGGGGTTTCACTTGCCGGAAGACCGGGGTGAAAAAGACTGATAAATGGGAGTAAGGGGGATTGAATAAGCGCTTAATAATCCCCCTAAATCCCCCTTTAAGAAAGGGGGACTAAGAACCCAGCCTGCCGATGTATTTCAGACAACTTATGAATCACGGCGCGGCAACCCTGGCAATGCCTGACGCCGCTTAACTTTAATAAGGAATGGGTTCCCGGCCCGCCGGCTGCTGTTGGCGTTCCAAATGTTTCACGATCCCTTCTTGGTTAAACGTGATTACCAACTTTTGGGTTTGCCAATCAAAGCCCTCCGTAAAGGCTTTGACTACGGGAACGTAGTTGGTGGCCCGGGGGACTTCCGTTAACTGGAAATATTGCCAGGTCTCTTCTCCGCCTTTGCCGTAAACCACCTTGGCCGGCAGACCCAGGAGAGCCGTAACTTCGGATTGGGTCGATTGGTCCACGACGATTCTTGAGACCAGGCGCCGGTCATTAATATTGGTGCCGGTGGAAACACAGGCTGGCAGGAGCAAAGCCCAGAGAACCAAGAAAACTTTTAGCCGTAAGCTCATTGTCTGTCAAAAAATCCTGATTTATTTACCCCTCCAGGAGTTTGACCGGGGAAAATCTCGCCACCGTCCACCGTATCAACACCAGCATGCATAGCACAGCCGGCTTGCCGGCTCAATAAAAAAGCAGCGGACCCTTCCCCCCGGGCCGAATCTACAGGTTCCGGGCCCTTTCCTTCCGACCCGCTAATAGTCCGGGCGGGGAAAATAGCCGGGGATAGGGGAAGCCTCGGCTGAAATCCCGGCATGGATGGGACCACCTTTTATCCAGGGGCCCCGGGACCGTCACTGCGCCTGCGTAAGCCATTTCACCAGCCTACCGTCCAGGAAAAACAATTCCGTCAACGGCGCCGTCATTCCCAGGTGGGCTTTACAATCCGAATAGAGATAATATTTCCAGGCCTCCAGGCCGCCCGGGCCTCCGGCAGTAATGATTTCGTCGGGTTCGCCCACCAGGGCCCGCACCTCCAGGGACGTCAGGCCCACCCGGAGTTCGGAGGCGGCCAGGGAGGCCACCCGCTCCGCCTTTTGCTTCCTCTCCAGGCAGTCCCGTTGGAGACCCGGGCTGGCGCAAGCGGCAAGCAGCAGGGACCCTAACACCAACAGAGCTATGGATTTCCCCATGTCAACTCTCCATCTTCAGCTAATAACCTTATTACCCCTTAAGCTAAGACGAAGGGCGCCGTTATTCAAGCCGTGATGGGGGCCAGGCCCTTGGTTTCCGAGGATAGGCCTGACTAAACCCGCTTCCACCCGCTTCCAGGTTATCTGCAATCTCCCATATGTCCCAGCCGCGCCATCTCAAGAGCGATTGCCGCAACAAAAAGGCGGCCCGCAGGCCGCCTGGCAATCTCAAGTTTTGCAAGGCTCAGAAGTGATAGTTGGCCCGTACCAGGAAGGTGAATATATGCAGGGGACTGACCTGTATGTTGGTTGAACCAAACCCGTATTCGGGCGCGGCATAGCGGTACCGGAGGGCCGTGTCGATGGAGACATTCTTCAAGGCCATCCACCTGATGCCGGGTTCGACCACCAAAGCCACGTTCGTGGCGGAACTTGAGCCGATACCCAGCGAGCCGGCGTCTATGCCACTGAACAGGATGGCAGGACCAATGCCGAAGTATGGATTTATCCGGCCGGAAGGAATCTCGTCATCGCATAAGAAGCTATAATGGGCCATGAACAGGAAAGTCCAGGCCACGGCGTAGCCCCTAAAATTCAACCCAGGTGTGTTGAATATTCTGCTTAATCTATCTTGGGCGGGAATATCCATGCGATTGTAGGTAAGGTCCAGGGCAAAACTGAAGTACTTCATCCAGTCGGGCCAGCTATAAGCCAGAAAACCGGAATTGACGAAGTCGTAGCCGAGGGTTATCCCGCCGATCACGGACGGCTTAACATAAAACTGCGCTAAACCTAGTCCAGGCGCGAACTGAATATCGGTTCTTTTCGTGAAATTTCCCCCGATTTCGCCCCCCACCCACATTGCCGCCCGGGATACTCCCGGCAGCGCCGTCAAAACCGCCACCAGAACCACCAGGCACAAAATATAGGACTTTTTCTTCATAATTAGCTCCCCCCTCAAGCTAATAAATGTCGATCTCGAAATCGGTTTAGAAACTTGGGTCCCTTCCCTATTCAAGAGTTCCACCCTCCCCCCAAAATAGGGACGCCCCATTATAATTTGCCAAAAAGATTATTTCAAGCATTATAAGCCGAGGATAAGCCATGGCTTTAGCCGCGTCCATCCCCAATCGGCGCTTGGGACCTCTTTCTCTGAGCTTAACCCCCAGAGGACCCCCTTCTAATGCCGACGCTAATGGGGCCGGCTCAGCCCCCTTGAATCGGGAACTGCTGGAGAGTGTTAAACGCATGCCGGGGACAGGGAACCGCCTCCACGCCGCAGGAGTGGACCGTTAAAAAACGGCCGGCCGCGATCTACTTCTGGGCACGATATACTTCCTTGCCGTTCTCGCCGTCATGGGAATGGCGCAGCGGCAATACCCCCGTCGGGGCACGGCGCAGCTCCTCCGGCACGTTCACTCCCATGTTCCCTTTGGCGGGAGTGATTCCCCCGTCGGCCAGCCACAGCGATCCCGTCACATAGCTGGCCTCATCGGAAGCCAGGAAAGCATAGATGTTCGCCATTTCTTCCGGGGTGCCCCGGCGGCCCAGGGGCACTGCGGCGTCAATGGAGTTGGCCATCGCCTCGTTCATGGGACCTTTGCCCGGACGCGTCCAGGCGGTGTCGATGGCGCCGGGGCAGACGCAGTTGGCGCGCACGCCATATTTGGCCTGCTCTAGCGCCACGCCCCTGACAAAGGCGTGCAAAAAGGCTTTGGTCCCCCCATAAGGAGTGCATCTCGGCGAGCCGTTGAATCCCGCCTCGGAACCGGCGCAAATAATGTTGCCGCGGCTTTTCTGAAGATGCGGCAGGGCGAACTTGGTCATGAGAAAGGCGGTGCGAAGATTATGCCGCACCGTCCGGTCGAAATCCTCAATGCGGTAGTCGTCGGTCTCGGCGTTGGCGATGAAGATGCCGGCATTATTCACCAGGATATCGAGGCGCCCAAAGCGTTGCATGGCGAGATCCACACAGGTGCGCGCCGCCGTTTCTTCGGCCACGTCTCCGAGGTGCACCTCCGCCTGGCCGCCGTCGGCCACGATGGCCGCCGCCACCTCCCGCACCGGATCGGCCGGCAAGCCGTTCAAAACCAGGTGAGCGCCTTCCCGGGCGAATTTATGCGCGATGGCTTCGCCGATGCCGGTGCCGGCACCGGTGATGATGGCGATCTTGTCCTTTAGCCGCATAGTTGTCCCCTTTTAATCTTGTTATCCCGGGTTTTCTGACTGTCAAGCAAACCTGGTCATCGAGTCTGCCTGGAATCCGGGGGAAATGAGCTTTTAAAAGAATTTGTGCTATTATACTTCCCACGAGAAGGGTTGACTTGGGAATTTAGGCCCTTCAGTTAGCGGTGACGAGCGGGAGCACATATGGAAATATTCCCGGCGCTGGTCTGTCCTGCCAGATGGGACAAATTGCTGGTCTGCACCGATGGTTCCGCCGAGGGGCAGAACGCCGTGGCCGTTACCCTGGAACTGGCCCGGGCCTGCGGTAGCCAAGTCCATGTCGTGCAGGTGCTGGAAGTCGTCCCCGAACACCAGGCGGCCGCAGAAGTGCAGAAAAACATGGAGGCCATCCAAGACGCGGCCGCCAAGTTGGAGGTGCCCATCCATCCCGTGGTGCCCCAGAGCCAGGTGCCGCCTGCCGCCATCGTCTCGGAAGCTGAGAAGATCCGCCCTGACCTGGTTATCATGGGCCGGCGCGGCAAAACCGCCCTGGCCCGCCTGTTGATGGGCAGTGTCACCGCCCGGGTCATTGGGCTCAGCCCGGTGAACGTCCTGGTAGTGCCCCAGGGCGCGGCGGTGGGTTTCCAGCGCCTTCTCGTCGCCACGGACGGCTCTCCATACAGCGAGGCGGCCTGGAAACTCGCATTGGCCATGGCCAAACAGGCCAAGAGTCAGTTGATCGGCGTCTCAGTGGCGCCAAAAAAAGGCGATGTCATTGCAGCCAAGGCCGTTATCCAGAAGATGCTCACGGCCGCCAAGCAGGCCGGCATGCCTTTAAAGGCGTTAAAAGGGGTTTCGCCCCAGGGAATAGCACCAGCCGCCGGCATCGTTCAGCAGGCCATCAAAAATGAGGTTGACCTGATCATTATGGGTAGCTATGGCCGCACCGGTTTGCAGAAAGTTTTCATGGGGAGCACCGCGGAAAAGGTCATCGGCAGCGCTCCCTGCCCGGTGCTGGTGGTCAAAGGAATTTAGCCCCCCAAACCAGGGGGTTCTGGGCGGGCGATTGCAACAGTCAGTAAGATGATTTCTAACTTCTGCCCCTTAAGAGCCCCTATCTGGGCGCAGGCGCTTACGAAAAAGTCCCCGCCCCTCCCCTAAAAGAACTTCTTCAACCTCAACATCCTGCCTACACCCCCTCCCGCAGCCGCCTGGCTTCGCCCACCCGCACCGTGGTCCGGGTGGAGTCAAAATATTCCAGGAGGGGTATGGTGAACTTCCTGGAGGTCTGGGTCAGGTCTTTGAACTGGATGACGCTGATCTCCTTGTTTTTCTTGAGGAAATCTACGAGGGCCGCTTTGAGCCCGGCGATGGCCTCCTGGTGGAAGTAGAGGTCCTCCTTCACCTTCACCAGGCGGCCCTGGTTTACCAGCACCGCCAGGAGCTGCTTCAGCTTGTCCGGGGGCACGTCCAGCGCCGCCATCACCTCCTTCAAGGTGGGCGGGGAGAGCCGGCCTTGCCGGTAGAGGGCGGCCAGGCGGTTGATCAGGTCCTCCTGGTCCACGGCCAGGGTTACCTTGTGGGCGGCCAGGCGCACCAGGTCTTTTTCCAGGACGATCTGCCTGGCATTGACCATATCGGCCAGCAGGTAATTGAACAGGCGCACCTCCATCTGGGGCGGCAGCTGACGGCGCAGCTCCTCCTTGGAGAGGCCGGGCTTCAGCGGATTTTTGCGGTGGTAGGCGGTGAGCAAGGCCTGGACCTGCTGCTTCAGTTCCCGGGCGGTGGCCGCCGAGAGGTAGCGCTCCTTTTCCTGGTCGTAATTGCTGGCCCGCCCGTCTTTGGTAAAGGAGGCCAGGAGGTGGGCCAGGTCCCCGGGGTCCCAGGGAAGCAAGGCTTCCAACTCGGCCCGGGAGCGGCCGGCGGCGCCGGCTTCCTCCAGATAGAAGCGCAGCACCTCTTCCGGCGTGCCCTGCTCCAGGGTGGTAAGGCCCGTCAGCACCGCGGCCTGCTGCCTCTTGTGGCGGGGCGGGTTGGCGTGGAGGACCTGGCCGCCTCCCCAGGTGAAGGCCGGGGAGAAGCTGCGGATCACCAGGCGGTCGCCGGGCTTCAGCGCCAGGGGCTCCCGCAGAAAAAATTGCACGTAGCCGGAGGCCCCGGGGGGCAATTCATCGGCCTCCAGCAGCAGCGGCAGGGCCACGCGCTCACCGGTGCCGGTATGCAGCCGCACCATTTGCCGGTGCTTTAAGGGCCGGGGGGCGCTGGGCAGAATGGTCAGGAAGGCGTCCAGGCGCCGGCCGGGGAGCAGGGACCCCGGGGGCGCCAATACCATGCCCCGTTCCAGTTCCTCTTTCTCCAACCCCTGGAGATTGACCGCGGTGCGGTTGCCGGCCAGGGCCTCCTCCACGGCCCGTCCATGGACCTGGAGACTCCGCACCCGGGCCTTGTAGCCGGGGGGATAGACGGTCACCGACTCCCCCACTTTCACCCTTCCGGAGATGGCGGTGCCGGTGACCACGGTGCCGAAGCCCTTGATGGTGAAGACCCGGTCGATGGGCAGCCGGAAGATGCCTTTCACCGGTTTGGGCGGCACCCCGGCCGCCAGTTCCGCCAGGGTAGTAAGGAGTTCTTCCTTGCCCTGGCCGGTGACCGCGGAAAAGCGCACCATGGGGGCGTTCTCCAGGAAGGTCCCCTTAATGGCCTCCCGCACCTCCTCTTCCACCAGCTCCAGCCAGTCTTCCTCCACCAGGTCCGCCTTGGTGAGGACCACCAGCCCTTGCTTGACCTGGAGCAACTGGCAGATTTCCAGATGCTCCCGGGTCTGGGGCATGACCCCTTCGTCTGCGGCGATCACCAGGGCCACCAGGTCCATGCCGGTGGCGCCGGCCACCATGTGGCGCACGAAGCGCTCGTGGCCCGGGACGTCCACGATCCCCAGGAGCTGGCCGCTGGGCAGCCGCAGCTCGGCGAAACCCAGCTCGATGGTGATGCCCCGGAGCTTCTCCTCTTTCAGGCGGTCCGGGTCGACGCCGGTCAAGGACTTGACCAGGGCGCTCTTGCCATGATCAATGTGGCCGGCGGTGCCTAAGATGATGGGCGCGGTAGACATAGGGCAGTTGCCAGTGGTCAGTTTTTGGTTTTTGGTTTTTGGTTTTATTCTAGTTTTCTCGTTCCCAAGTTGTACTTGGGAACGCATTTATGGCCCAAGCTTGGCTTGGGCAAACTGATTACTAATGGCGCTTCCCGAATAAGAAATAAATTTCATTAGCAAAGCCAAGCTTTGCAATCACTTGGGTTCCCAAGCGCAGCTTGGGAACCAGGATAGAACGTCTGGCATTGCGCAAGACCCCTTCGGTTTTTCTAACACTGACAACTGACCACTGACCACTGGCTACTGACCACTGGCTACTGACAACTGCTCACTGCTCACTGCTCCCTATTTCAGCTCCCGGATGATTTCGAATTGGTCCCGGGAAAACAGGGGCTCTTCTCTGAAGCTCACCCGGACCCGGTGCTCCGCGGCCAGACGCCCCAGGAGGTCCTGGCCTTCCTCCTTAATTATCTCCAGTACCTGGGGATGCGCCGTCAGCCGCAGATGGTAACCGGGGAATTCCCGGGCTTCGGCGGCCAGCTGCCGCATAATATCACAGGCCAGGGTGGTGCTTGATAAAGCTTCTCCCCGGCCGGCGCAGCAGGTACAGGCGGCGGTGACGGTCTGGGGCAGGCTGTCCCGCAACCGCTGGCGGGTCATCTCCACCAGCCCCAGGGAAGAGATGGGTAAAACCGTGGTCTTGGCCCGGTCCCGGCTGAGCTCCTGCACCAAAGCCTGATAGACCAGGTCCCGGTGCGCCGCTTTTTCCATATCGATGAAGTCGATGACGATGAGGCCCCCGATGTTGCGCAGCCTGATTTGCCGGGCGATTTCCTTGGCGGCCTCCAGGTTGGTCTTAAAGATGGTTTCTTCCAGATGATTCCGGCCCACGAATTTGCCGGTATTGACATCTATGGCGGTGAGGGCCTCGGTGCTGTCGATGAGCAGGTAGCCGCCGCTCTTGAGCCACACCCGGGGGGCCAACAGCTTCTTCCAGTCCACCTCCAGGCCAAAGTGAGAAAAAAGCGGCTCCGGCTCGCTGTAGAGCTCCACCCGATACCTTTCCCCCGGGCTGAATGATTCCAGATAGTCCAGGACTTGCTCAAAAGCCTGGGGGCCGTCCACCACCACCCGGTCTATCTCAGGGGAAAGCAGCTCCCGGAGCAGCCGGCGGCCCGCTTCCAACTCCTGGTGGATTAACGCCGGGGCCGCGACGCCATCCTTGCGGCGCAGCACCCGCTGCCACAAGGGCAGCAAAATCTCCCGTTCCCGGACCAGCTTTTCCAGGTTTTGGCCCCGGCAGGCGGTGCGGGCGATGAAGCCTCCCTCGGGAGGTTTGATCTCCTCCAGCATAGACTTGAGCCGCTGGCGCTCCCCTTCGTCGGTGATGCGCCGGGAGATCCCCAGGTGCGACAGGGTGGGCAGATAGACCAGGTAGTGTCCCGCCAGAGAGATCTGGGTGGTGAGGCGGGCCCCTTTTTTGCCCAGGGGGCCGCGCAGGACCTGCACCATGATCTCCTGGCCTTGGTGCAGGAGATCGCTGATGGCTGCAGGCGGAGAATGCCGCCGCGGCTCGGAGACCTCGCTCACCTCATCCTTGAGCCAGAGTTGATAAAATTCGTCCTCCTGGGCCGTGACGTCCTCGACAAACAGATACGCCGGGCGCTCCAAACCCAAATCGACGAAAGCCGCGGCCATGCCCGGCAGCAACCTTACCACCCGGCCCTTGTAAATATTGCCCACCACCCCGTTCCGGGGATGGCCCTCCACATAGAACTCCACCAGGCGGCCATCCTCCACCAGGGCCACCCGGGTGTCACACTCCGCCACGCTGATTAGCAAAAGATTAGCCATAAGGGACCGGTTAGTTGGGGGAGGGGGCTAAGGGCCCACGGCCCGACAGTTACCAGTAGTCAGTTGCCAGTATCCAGTGGAAGATAGGACTCTGACAACTGACAACTGGCTACTGGCTACTTTTCAGCCCTCCCCCCAAAACTTCTCCTAAATACTCCTCATCTTCAAAATCCGCAAGCCCCGGGTCTGGCTGTCGTCCAGGGAGAAGACGGCGGCCAGGGCGTCCGCGGCCCTGAGGTTGTCTTTTTCCAGGATCCTGAGATGCATTTCCAGGTGGCAGGGGTCCATGACCTCCAGTTTCGCCACCAGGGGCCGCAGGTCAATTTGCCGTTCCTCCCGGGGCCGCCTCCGGGTCACCGGGAAGGTTTCCCGGGCCCAAAAATGGTCCGAGGCCTGCACCTGAAAGACCGGCTCGCGGCTTTCCACCTGGTAGACCGCGCTTTCAAACCGGGGCGGGGCCAGGCGTACCGGCAGCAGGGCCGCCTGCAAGATCTGCAACCCCGGCGGCAAGACCCGGTTCAGGTCGTCCATCAAGGCCGCCTCCTCCACCTTTTGGGCCAGCACCACGTCCAGGGTCTCGCCCAGACTTTCCATCCCCACGGGCAGCGCCCCATGGAAGGAGACCCGGGGCAGGGGATGGAACCCGGAGCTGAACGCCAGGGGCAGGCCCGAGCGGCGCAGACTCCGGTAGATGGCCGAGACCAGCTCCAGGTGGCTGAGCCAGCGGGCCTCGTTGAGCTTGGCATAATGGAGCCGGTAGCGCACCGGCTGCGGCTGGGTCGGGGCCGGAGTGGCGGCAGGCGCCGGCGAGAAAACCAGGGGGTCATTGAGCTTCAGGGAGATTCGGTCCTGGTCGCAGACGCCGCAATCCTGGCAGCCCGCCTGGCGGCAATCCGGGGTTTCCACCCCCTGGTAGGCCAGTTCACGCTCCCGGGCCAGGAAGGCCCGGCTGACGCCGCTGTCCAGGTGGTCCCAGGGCAGCACTTCCCCCAGGTCTCTGGCCCTGAGATAAAAATCCGGAGCCACCCCGGCTTCTTTGAAGGCCTCTTGCCAGCGGTCCAGGCGCACCTGCTCGCTCCAGGCGTCCAGGCGGCAGCCCCGGCGGTGGGCCGCTACCAAAACCGGGGCCAACCTGCGGTCCCCCCGGGAGAAGACGCCTTCCAGCCAGGTCTGGGCGGCGCTGTTCCATTTGGCCTGGATATTTGGCCCCCGGAGCCGGTCTTTGACTTCGTGGAGGCGGCGCCGGTTCTCTTCCAGGCCCGCCTGGCCCTCCCACTGGAAGGGGGTATGGGCCTTGGGAATAAAGCTGGAAAGGCTCACATTGAGCCGGGGGCGGCGCCCCCGGGGCGCGGCCTGGAGGATCTGCTGCACCAGAGTGATGATGGCCTCCCGATCCGCCGGGGTCTCCCGGGGCAGGCCGATCATGAAGTAGAGCTTGAGCAACTGCCAGCCGGCGGCAAAGGCCTGGCGGGCCGAGTCGATGATGGTCTCTTCCGTGAGATTCTTGTTGATCACCTGGCGCAAGCGGTGGCTGGCGGCCTCCGGGGCCAGGGTCAGCCCGGTGCGGCGCACCCGCCGGATCTGGTCCATGATTTCCGGGGTCAGGGTGTCCGCCCGCAGAGACGGCAGGGACAGGGCCACCTGCTGGCGGGCCGTGCGGTCCATGAGCTCCTTGAGGAGGGCCCCCAGGGGTCCGTAATCGCCCACGCTGAGCGACAGGACGGACAACTCCTCAAAGCCGGTGGCGGCCAGGGCCGCTTCCGCCCAGGCCAGCACGGCAGCCGGGTCCCGCTCCCGCACCGGCCGGTAGATCATGCCGGCCTGGCAGTAGCGGCAGCCCCGGGTGCAGCCCCGGGAGATCTCCACGCCCAGGCGGTCGTGGATGATCTGGCACTGGGGCACCAGGGCGTGGGGGCTGAGCGCCATGCGGTTAAGGTCGTCCAGGACCCGCTTGCGGACCAGGGCGCGGCGGCCCCGGGGAACGATTTCCCGGAGGCGGCCCTGCTCGTCAAAATCCATGTGAAAGAGGGCGGGAACGTAAACGCCCTCGAGGTTTTCCAGGGCCTGCCACAGCTCCGGGCGGGAGCCCCGGGCCTCCTTCCAGCCCCGGACCGCCGCCGCCACCTCCAGCACCGCTTCTTCGCCGTCTCCCAGGACGACCGCGTCGCAGAAAGGGGCCACCGGCTCCGGGTTGAAGCAGGCGGGACCGCCGGCGATGACCACCGGGTCGGTGGCGCTGCGGTCCGCGGCCATAAGGGGCACGCCCCCCAGGTCCAGCATATTCAAAAAATTGGTGTAGCCCAGCTCGTACTGGAAGCTCACCCCCAGTAGGTCGAATTGGCCCAGAGGGGTGCCGGACTCCAGGCTGGCAAGGGGCAGCCCCCGGGCCCGGAGTTCGACTTCCAGATCCGGCGCCGGGGCGTAGGCCCGCTCCGCCCAGATATGGTCTTCGCCATTGAGGATGCCGTAAAGCAGGCCCAGGCCCAGGTGGGACATGCCCACTTCGTAGAGGTCGGGAAAGAGGAGCGCCACCCGCAGGCTTACGGCCCGGGGGTCTTTAAAGACCGCGTTGATCTCCCGCCCCAGATAGCGGGTGGGGCGCTGGACGCGGCTGAGAAGAGAATCAGAGTTTTGAGTTTCGAGTTTCAAGTTTTTGGTTTTTGGTTTTTGGTTTTGGTTTTGGTTCTTGGTTTTGAGTTTTGGTTCTTAACCTATGATGACCAGATTTTCGGTATGCTACTCATGGTATTTGAGCTGCCGCGGGCAAAGAAATGTATTTCACCTAATCGTAGGGGCGCAATTCATTGCGCCCCCATAAGGATCAGGAGATTTAGGGCGCCTGATGAATCACTTGGTGCCCTACAGGTTCCTGTGGCCAGGCGTTTATGGCTGCCGCCAGGTCCAGGTTGCCGTCGTACAGGGCCCGGCCCACGATGACCCCCACCACCCCCACCTTCTCCAGGGGCAAGAGGGCCTTGATATCCTCCAGGGAGCTGACGCCCCCCGAAGCGATGACCGGGAGATTCACGGCCTCGGCCAGGGCCCGGGTGGCCTCCACGTTGACCCCCTTTTTCACCCCGTCCCTACTGATGTCGGTGTAAATCAAGGCCGCGGGCTTAAGCGCCGCCAGGCTCCGGGCCACCTCCAGGGCGGTTTGGCGGCTGGTCTCGGTCCAGCCCTCCACCGCCAGGAGGCCGTCTTTGGCGTCCAGGCCGAAGGCGATGCGCCCGGGGAACCGGGCGCAGGCCCGGGCCGCCAGGTCCGGGTCCTTGAGGGCCACCGTGCCCAGGATGAGGCGGTCGATCCCCAAGTCTGCGTAAGCGGCCATGATATCCAGGGTGCGCAGCCCGCCCCCCAACTCCAGGGGGATGGTGAGGGCCCGGCGCAGACGCGCGGATGACGTCCAGGTTCTGGGGCCTGGAAGTAAAGGCGCCGTCCAGGTCCACCACGTGGAGTAACGAAGCCCCGGCCTCCTGCCACTTGAGCCCCATGGCCACGGGGTCGTCGCTGAAGACGGTCTCCTCTTCCAACCTGCCCTGGCGCAGGCGCACGCATTTGCCGCCCCGAATATCCACCGCGGGAATTATCAGCATAATTAAAATCTTAACCCAAAGGCCGGGCCGCTGACAATCCCCGTGACGAGCATAATCCCAGCAGGCAGCAAAACTGCTTGAAATCCTTAATTTTTTCTTTAATAATAAGATTAGCCCGTTTATTTAAAGATTTTTATCTTAAACGGAGCACCTATGACAAGGTTTACAGCAACAGAAGAAAAGCTCCTGGGTTATATCAACGCCCCAGACTTATCTACCAGCTTGGAAAATATTCGCCAAGCCGTAGAGAAAGTTTGGGGGGCGGCAAATCCTCGAATTATAAAAGGGTACACCGATCATGGGATTCCGCATAGTGTGAGCCTTGCAGAATATGCTTTGAAACTCCTCGAAGAAAATAAAGGAAGACGTTTTTCATCTGAGGAACTCTATTTGCTCCTGGCCGGCATTTACCTGCATGACATCGGCATGCAGTGCGATGTGGTTCAACTCCCTGAAATTAAAACAGAAGCTGAAAGATTAGGAGCAGTATTTGATGTAGTCTTCCAGAGCCATGAAGCAGATAATTACCCCTTGGAAGAACAAAAGGAAATTCGAAAAAATCACCAATACCTGAGCGTGGCCTGGATTCATTGCGCTCGCCTTAGGGGTGAGACTATCCTGGAACCAGCGGCTAAAACCATTCCCTCAGATTTAGTGAAAGATTTGATGGCTATCTGCATGTACCATTCGCGGCTGCCTATCTACGATTGCCCTGTCAATTTTAAACATGACACCACCCAGCGGTTACAATTAGTAGCCTCTTTGTTACGTTTTGCGGACGAACTAGACATAGATGCTAGCAGAGTAGATATTGAGACGGTTAAAAATTTTGCTCTGAGCCCCCATCACAGCATTTATTGGTGGATACATAACTGCACCAAAGTGAACATTGACCAGAACCTGATTTATCTGAAAATTCTCTTGCACCCCAAAGATGCCGGGCAGCACGGGGCGGTAATCCATACAGCCTTCATTACCGAATTTCAAACAAAGAACCGCCCGGTTTTAGAAATCTTGGTAGCTAATAGAATCCCCATAGTCATCAGCCGCGATTCCGGGGTAGAAGAAAACCTATACAGCGATCCTTTGCCTCCGGAAATCCTGGAAGAACTGCAAAAATTGCAGCAGACCTATGATCCTCGTCATCCGGTATTTTTTGTTCCCTTCCGGTCCAAGGGGGACCAGTTGGTTGGGCGGGATGACGCCTTGGAAACCGTGCGGCGGGAACTCACCCGCGGTCGCCGCACCTCCATCGGCCAGGCAGTGGCCTTCGGAGGAATGGGGGGCCTGGGCAAGACCCAACTGGCGGTGGAATATGCTTACCGCTTCCATAACGAATATCCCAGCGGCATCATCTGGTTAAATGCCGATCAGGACTTGGATGCGCAGCTAATTGAAATAGCTGAAAAGGCTCGTTGGATTGCCCCTGAATCCGAGCATCACCACAAGTTGGACGTGGCTTTAAAGCGCATTAGGAACTACTCCGACTGCCTGATCATTTTTGATAACGTGGAGAACCTGGAAACGATTAATAAATATCTGCCGGAGCCCCAGGCCGACCCCCACATCTTGGTCACCAGCCGGTTCGAGCAACCTGGATTCACCCCTATCCCTCTGGACCCGCTGGATGAGGATTATTCCTTGCAAATGCTCTTCCAAGAAGCCAACCGCCAACCGGTGGACGGCGAGGAAAGGGAGGCGGCAAAGGATATTGTCAAAGCCCTGGGAGGGCTCCCGCTGGCCCTGGAACTGGCCGGGGCTTATCTCCGCCACCGGCCGGTGGGCTGGCGAGAATACCATAGTCTCTTACAAAAAAACCTCCAGGCGGCGATGCCAGTAAGGTTTCTCGACAGCTTTACCAAACATGAGGCCGAACTCTATTCCACACTTGCAATAAGTGAGAAGGTCTTCTTAGAAGAACCTTTGCTCAAAGACATCCTGGACCTCCTGACGTGGAGCGGATCATCTCCTATGGGAAAGGATTTGCTCTCAGAATTATTGCAAATCCAGGACCTAACTACCTTATCTCGTGCTTTAGGCCTGGGAGAAGCGCTTCGCCTTTTACAAAAGACTCCTCGGACAGAAAGTTATGCCATCCATCGTTTGGTGCGCGCCGTAGGACGGGAAACCTCCCCTCTGACCGGCCGTCAAGATTTCGTCATCAGCATCTGTCAGCGCCTGGGAAATTGGTTCCAGGCACGGCGTGAGGATTTCGCCGACCTTCCCCGATTTGAGGCAGAAATCGACCATCTGCGAGCCTGGCAGGAAAACGCTCTGGCTTATGCTCCACAACAAGCTCCCCGCCTTATCTGGCTCCAGGGATATCCTCCATACCATCGGGGTCGTTATCGGGAGGCCCAAAAATGGGTGCAAGAGGCATTGGAATTATTGGAGTCTATGGATCAGCCAGATCCTGAATTGCACGCTAACTTGCTTAACGATCTTGGGACCACCTGCGGTCGGCTGGCAAATTATCGTGCTCAGATAGATTATCATAAAAGAGCCCTGGCTATCAGACAAGAAGTGTTGGGTGAAAGGCATCCTGATACTGCCAGCTCCCTCAACAATGTGGGCACGGACTATGGGGACCTGGGAGATTATAAAAAACAATTGGAATATTTCGAAAAAGCCCTGGCTATCAGACAAGAAGTGTTGGGTAAACGACACCCCGACACCGCCCTCTCCCTCAACAGTGTGGGCACAGCCTATGGGGAGCTGGGAGACTATAATAACAAATTGGAATATCAGCAAAAAGCTCTGGCTATCAGACAAGAAGTGTTGGGTGAAAGGCACCCTGACACCGCCCTCTCCCTCAACAATGTGGGCGGGGCCTTTGGGAAACTGGGAAATTATAAGAGACAACTGGAATACTACCAAAAAGCCCTGACTATATGGCAGGAAGTGCTTGGTGAAAAGCACCCCTACACCGCCCTCTCCCTCAACAATGTGGGCACGGCCTTTGGATACTTGGGGGATCATAAAAGACAATTGGAATATTCCCAAAAAGCCCTGGCTATATCACAAGAATTGTTAGGTGAAAGGCACCCGGACACCGCCCTACCCCTCAACAATATAGGCGCGGCCTATGGGGAATTGGGAGATCATAAGAGACTATTGGAATATTCTCAAAAAGCCCTGTCGATTAGGCAAGAGGTGTTGGGTGAAAGGCACCCTGACACGGCCCGTTCCCTCAACAATGTGGGCACAGCTTATTGGGACTTAGGAGAACGAAAGTTAGCCCGAGAGTATTTGGAGAAGTCACTGAATCTAAGGAGGGAACTTCTGGGGGACCGTCATCCTGATACTGTTCGCAATGCGGAGGAACTAGCATATATGATGTGCGAATCGGGACGCCAGTATCCGGCTTTGCAGCTCATTAACGAATTCCTGGGCCAACTTCCCCAGGATCATCCACTCTATAGTCGGCTAGCCGAACATAGAATTCAGGTTCAGGGGCAAACGCCGGGGTTTCGTAAGTTATCGAAGCACCATAAGAAAAAACCGAAAAAAAAGCGGTAATGCTGGAATGGAGATAAGGACAAGTGGCAGATATTGCTAGATTTTTAATCGTTATCGGGGCCATCCTGGTGCTCGTGGGGATGGCATTGCTTCTGGCCCCCAAGATCCCCTGGTTAGGCCGGCTGCCCGGGGATATCGTCCTCAAGCGGGAGAATTTTTCCTTCTACTTTCCCCTGGGGACCTGCATCCTCATCAGCATCATCCTGACCCTGATCCTTTACCTGTTCCGAAAATGATTTCGGGGCGGAACCTGAAGAAAGCTCCTGCCAAGACGCCGGGGCGCCAAGAGTTTAGATAATTGGTCTTGGCGAACTTTGCGTCTGGGCGCGAGATTATTTCCTCTCTTCCCCTTTCGCCCTCGAGAGTGGGCCATGTCTGCCGAATGCCTTGCAAAATTTCCCCGGGGCAGTATACTGATTGAATTAATCGGTCCTTTAAGCCGTGAGCTGCCGCGGCCTTGGGCGGCCTTGGCCGCCGGGCCAGGAGATTAAATGCCGGAATTGCGCAAAGACCCCATCATCGGCCGTTGGGTGATCATTTCCACCGAGCGCGGCAAGCGCCCTCACGACTTTGTGGTGGAGCCGGAAGTAACCAAAGGCGGCTTCTGTCCCTTCGATCCGGGGAACGAGCATACCACACCCCCGGAAGTTCTGGCCTACCGGGACCCGGGCACCGCCCCCAACACCCCGGGCTGGCAGCTTCGGGTGGTGAACAACAAGTTCCCGGCCCTGGCCCAGGAAGGGCAGCTGGACCGCCAGGGCGAGGGCATGTACGACAAGATGAACGGCATCGGGGCCCACGAAGTCATCATCGAAAGCCCGGACCACCAGACGACCCTGGCCGACATCCCGGTGGACGGTTTCATCCGGGTGCTTACCGCCTACCGGGACCGCATCGTGACCTTGAGCGAGGACCCCAGGTTCAAGTACGTCTTGATCTTCAAAAACCAGGGGCGGGCCGCGGGGGCCTCATTGGAGCACAGCCACAGCCAGCTTATCGGGCTCCCCATCGTGCCGGAGCTGGTGATGGAGGAATTAAGCGGCGGCAAGTTTTACTTCAACTACAAGGAGCGCTGCGTCTTCTGCGATATGATCCGCCAGGAACTGCAGCAGCGGCTGCGGGTGATCCTGGAAAACGACGAGTTCCTGGCCATCTCTCCCTTTGCGCCGCGCTCGCCCTTTGAGATCTGGATCATGCCCAAGACCCATTATTCATCCTACGTGGACCTGAAGGATAAATCCTACCCCTTGCTGGCAGAGCTCTTTTCCGAGACCCTGAAGCGCCTGGAAAAGGCCCTGGGCAAGGTCCCCTATAATTTCATGTTGCACAGCGCCCCCATCCGGGAACCGGAGCTGGCTTTTTATCACTGGCACTTCGAGATAGTGCCCAAGCTTACCTTGATTGCCGGTTTCGAATGGGGCTCCGGTTTTTACATCAATCCCACGCCTCCGGAAGATGCGGCCCAATATCTTCGGGAGCTGAACCTGTAATGCTCGGGGGGTACGATGCGGATCCTGATAGTTACTCCTGAGGCCAATCCCTTTGCCCGCACCGGTGGCCTGGCGGAAGTGATTTACGCCCTGGCCTGGGCCCTGGTAAAGAGGGGGAACCAGGTGGACGTGGTTCTGCCCTTGTACCGGCAGGTCCGGGAATCGGGGCGCCCCCTCACCTTTACCGGCAAGACCCTTGCCATTCCCTTGTCCTGGAAGACCTTGCCGGCGGAAATCTATCACCACGAGATAGATCCCGCTCTCAACTTTTATTTCATCGCCCAGGACGCCCTGTTCAACCGGGAGGGCCTCTACGGGACCTCCTACGGCGACTTTGAGGATAACTCCGAGCGCTTTATCTTTTTCAGCCGGGCGGTGGTGGAAATGATCGAGGCCCTGGAGCTGGAGTGGGACGTCTGCCATGGCCACGAATGGCAAACGGGCCTGGTGCCCGTCTATCTGCGGACGCTGTACAGCGATCGGCCGCGCCTTAAAAATCTGCCCCTGCTGTACACGGTGCACAACGTGGGGTACCAGGGGCTCTTTTCTTCCTATGATCTGCCCCTCACCGGGCTGGGGTGGGATCTCCTCTCCCCCAAGGCCCTGGAATTTTACGGCAAGATCAATTTCATGAAGGGCGGCATAGTCTTTGCGGACTTGATCAGCACCGTGAGCACCAAGTACCGGGAAGAGATCCTGACTCCGGAGTACGGCTTCGGCCTGGAAGGGCTCTTTCAGGAGCGGGCCCACGAGCTCTTCGGCATCGTGGACGGCGTCGATTATGTCCGCTGGGACCCGCAGCGCGACTCTCTCCTGGCCGCCAACTATGACCAGGACCACCTGGAGGGGAAGCAGGCCTGCAAGGTCGCCCTTATCCAGCGTTTTGGCTTGAAACTGCCCCCGGAACAACCCCTTATCGGCATGACCACCCGATTCTTCGAACGCAAGGGCATCGATCTGGTGGAGAACATTCTGGATGACCTGATGCGCCTGGAGGTGGGGTTCGTGATCCAGGGCACCGGGGAGGAGCGCCACCACTATCTGCTGCAGGAGATCAGCAACCGCTATCCCGAGAGGATGGGCCTGGTCATCGGCTTCAGCGAAGATTTGTCTCACCAGATCATTGCGGGGGCCGACATCTTCCTCATGCCCTCCCGATATGAGCCCTGCGGCCTCGACCAGCTCTATTGTTTGAAGTACGGCACCGTCCCGGTGGTGCGGGCCACCGGCGGCCTGGATGAGACCATCCAGGAGTTTAACCCGGAAACCGGTGACGGCAACGGCTTCAAGTTCTCCGGCTACACCCCGACGGAGTTCCTGGGCGCGGTGCAGCGAGCCCTGGCCACCTACCGGAACCGCCCGGTCTGGCAGGCCCTGATGCGGAAAAACATGACCCTGGATTTTTCCTGGGTCAACACCGCGGCTCCCAAATATTTAGAACTGTACCGCCTGGCCGTGGAAAAGCGACAGCGCCAGTTGGGGGAATAAACTTCCATGGTCTTGGATCGCGCTGCCTTTTTGACCCAAATGGTGGAGGTTCTTACCTCCACGGTCAGCTTTGGGGAACGGCTCAACAATATGGTCCACCTGCTGGCGCGCAACCTGAAGGTGGATCTGGCTCTCTACTTCGGGTTGGACAAGGCCAAGGAAACCCTGGCCTTAAACCTCAGCAGCGCCGGTCCCGTGCCTCCCCACCTGCGGGTGGAATTTTCCCTGGGCCAGGGGCTGGTGGGCGAAACCGCCGGCAGCCGCAAGGTGAAGGTGGTGCACCGCCACCAACCGGGGGTGCTGGAAGCCAACGCCCTTCTGGAAAAATTAAATCCCGCCTACCACACCCTGGCCGCCTTCCCGGTGGCCGACGACAACTACCTTTACGGCGTCCTGCTCTTAATGGACCGGGGAGACCGGGCTTTTACCCCTGCCGAGCGCCAGAGCGTGCAGCTGGCTTGCCTGATGCTGTCAGGCACCCTGCGCCAGGCCATCGTCCAGGAAGAGGCCAAGAAACGCATCGCCGAGCTCTCCGTCCTCTTCGAAGTGGGCAAGGCCCTGAGCTCCACGGTGGAGTTGGAGGAGTTGCTGGAGCGCATCGTCAGCACCACTGCCAAGGTGATCACTGCCCGAGGGGCCGCGCTGCATATCGTGGACGGCGTCACCGGCGAGCCCCTGGTCTCCTCCCGGTACGGCCAGATTCCCCCGGAGTGTCCGACCCTGCCCAGGATGGAAGAAGGCGCCGGCGGCGCCGGGGAACCGCCCCACTTCGAGGGGGGGTCGGAGGACCTCAAAGGCCAGATGCACTATTGCCTGGCGGTGCCCCTCACCTTTAAGGGCCAATTGCACGGCACCCTGGGGGTTTACGACAAATTTGCCCCCACCGGCGAATTCGTCCCCTTTGACCCGGAAAACCGCCAGTTGCTATACACCATGGCCGGCGTCATCGTCAACGCCATCGAGAATGCCCTCACCTACCAGCAGGTGGAGGACCTGGCGGAGAAAAACCAGCGCATGGTGAATAATCTCACCGCGCTCCAGGAGATCTCCCAGGTCATGCTGACCACGGTCCAGGAAGACCGCCTCCTGGAAATCCTGCTGCAGGGCCTTACCCTGGAGCAGGGCCTGGGATTCGACCGGGCGGTGGTGCTGAAGGTGGACGAAGCTTCCCAGACCCTGAAAGGGGCCAAAGGGGCCCGGCGCCCGACCCACCCCCCCAAGATGCCTAATTATAAGGCCCTGCTCCTGCCTCCCCCCGAAGAGGTGCCGGTAACCGACTGGGAGATTCCCCTCAGAGCCGACCAGGGACCGTTGGCCCTGGCGGTGCTCAAGAAACACCCCTATCATCCTACGCAAACCTTAAAGGAACCGGGGTTGCCCACGGCGCTGGCGGGCAAGTTCGGGGCCCAGGAGTTTTTCGTGGTGCCCCTGGTGGTGAAAGACCGGGCCACCGGGGTCATCGTGGTGGACAATCAGGCTTCCGGGCGCCCCCTGGAAACCGAGCCCCTGCACGTCCTCCAAATGCTGTCCACCCAGGCGGCCCTGGTCCTGGAAAATGCCCACCTCTATTCCACCATCGAAGCCAACAACCGGGAAATGCTGCTCATCAGGGAGCGGATGCTGGAGTCGGACCGGCTGGCGGCGCTCTCCAGCCTGGCCTCCGGCATGGCCCACGAAATCAGGAACCCCCTGGTGTCCATCGGCGGGTTCGCCCGGAGAATCGCCAAACTGGTGGAGGTCAACTCGCCGCTCCGGGGTTACGTGGAGGTCATCCAGGAGGAGGTCACCCGGCTGGAAAAACTCTTGCGGGAAATCCTGGATTTCACCGGGGAAAACCTGTCATATTACGGCGATCACGAGATGGCCAAACTCATCGAAGACACCCTGATCCTGATGCAGCGGGACCTGGACGCCAACAAAATCAAAGTGGTGAAAGAATTTGCCGCGCTGCCCCGGCTCCACTGCGATGACCGGCAGATGAAGCACGTCTTTTACAATCTTTTCCAAAACGCCTCCCAGGCCATGCCCCACGGAGGCACCCTCACCATCCGCACCTATGCGGTGGAAAAGCCCGACGGCCTCTATGAGGCGGCCGCGGTCAGCGACACCGGCGGGGGTATCCCCATGGAAGTGCTGCACAACATCTTCAACCCCTTTTTCTCCACCAAAGATTATGGGACCGGTTTGGGGCTGGCCATCGCCCAACGCATCGTCTCCCGCCATTACGGCCAGATCGAGGTCATCAATGAGATGGGCAAAGGGGTGACCTTCATCGTGACGTTACCGGTGGCCAAATATTGTCTGGTGAAAGACGCAGGTCATGACGCGGTTCCCGCCAGCGCGTTGAAAGCTCCCAAAGGAGGACGGTCATGAAGAAGATACTGGTGGCGGACGACGAAATGAGCATTCGCCTCCTTTATAGTGAAGAACTCAAAGAGGAGGGCTACGACGTCTACCTGGCCGCCAACGGCCGGGAAGCCCTGGAGATCGTGGACAAGGTGCCCCTGGACCTGGTCATCCTGGACATCAAGATGCCGGAGATGGACGGCATCGAGGCCCTGAGGCAGATCAAGGAAAAGCGCCCGGGCTTGCCGGTGGTGCTTTCCACCGCCTACGGAGAGTACAAGCAGGATTTCGCCACCTGGGCCTCCGATGAGTACCTGGTCAAATCCTCGGACCTGGAGGACCTCAAGTCGGTGGTGAAACGCTACCTGAAAGAGTGAGGCGGGGAGAGACGGCCATGTCTAGGCTCAAAGCGGTGTTCCTCGTCATCCTGGCGGCGGTCCTGGTGGCTTTCGCCGTGGAAAACACTCAACCTGCCCCTGATATCAAGCTCTTCAAATTCGTTTTGGGGACGCTTCCCACCTTTGCCCTGGCTTATATCTGCCTGGCCCTGGGGCTCATCGCGGGCTGGACCGGCCACGTCTTGCGGGTCAGAAGGAAGAGGCGGCAAGCTGCGGCGGCCGCGGCCCTGGCCTTAGCCCAGGAAGAGCAGAAACCCTAGAAAAACCAGCAAAGCCAGCAGGATCCCCAGCAATAACAATAAACCGCAGGCATGCAGCAACAGGAAGAGGACCAGGACCCCCAGGGTTCGCCCTCCGGAAGTCTCGTAGACTGTCTGCACCCCCAGATAGACGAGCAACAGGACCCAGAGCCCGGCGAGGGGCACCCCCAGAAACGGGATGAGGCCCACCACCATGGCCCCCTGGGCATAGCTGTAGATCCGCCAGGCGGGGTTGAAGTCCCGGCCGGCGCCGCACAAGGCCGCCGCCCCCCAGAGACAGCAGGCGCCGAAAGCCAGGTTGAACAGGGCCATGGCCGGGGACGCCACCATCAGAAACACCGTAAACCCGGTCCCCATCTCGTAGAGCTGGGGGATGCCCCAGTATCCCCCTGCCGCCCGGCCGGCCGCGACGTATAGCAGGGTGCCCCAGAAAAGACCGGCCAACAGGCCCGCGGTTCCCGTGATCAGGCCAAAGGCCAGGGCCTCTCCCCAACCGTTTTCCCCCAGCCTCCGGAAAAAGGTCTGGGGGCTCCCCAGGAGTTCCCGGAGAGTGCGGCAAAAGGCCCGCAGCCTGGAAAGTTCCGGATCTTCCCAGGGGATGGGTCCGGCGGTTTTCAGTTCCCGGGAAACCATGGCAGCCGTGGCGACACCCCCGTCCTCCTCCAGCTCCATCAAGGCCGTCTCCGTTCGATCTCTTCTTTGATCTCTTTGGGGTTGCTCAGGCCGAACCAGAACATCTCCGGTCCCCCGGAGGTATCCTTCAGGATAAGGTTGCCCACCCGCAGCAGGGTCTGGGTCAGACCCCGGACGACTGTGACTTCTCCCAGGTCGGCCCAGGAGATTTCCTGCCGCTGGAGAGAGGGCCAGCGGATGATTTTCACCACTCCCTGAGGGGTGAGGCGGTATTCCTGGCCCCACTTCATATAGACCACCACCGCCACCAGGATGAGCCCCAGGATGGTCCCCAGCCATACCGGCAGCCCCACCGCCGGGTTGAGGCGGGGCCCCAGAAAACAGATGGCCATGGCCACGTAATAAACGAAAAAGGCCCGTCCGCAAGGGGCATAGACCGGTTCGCTAGCCGCCGCTTCTTTGTCAGCCATTACTTAGTCTCCGGCGAGATCAAGTCATTTAAACCAACTTATGCCAGGGCAATAAAAATAACCACTGATGATCCCCCTAAATCCAATACGGTTCACTTAAGCGGTTCTTTTCTAAGGAATTGGTGGGCAGTGCCCACCCTACATTTTTGCCGTATTCTTGTCATGCTGAGCGAAGCGAAGCATCTCGTATTTAGAGATTCTTCGGTCGCCTTCGGCTCCCTCAGAATGACAAATTAGTAGTCGGTGCTAAAGTGAACAGCATTGGCACTAAATCTCCCTCTTGGAAAGGAGACGCACGGCTTCAAAAACTCAGGGTTACGTTGGTCATAAAATTAAGGCGCGACCCCTAAGGCTCCGGCGTCTTTGGGGGCAGATTTATGGTTGGCCGGGGAGGAAGCCCGGCGGGGCGCGAGGGCAGCCCCCCGGCAGGCGCCCCCACCTCGCCTGCCCTGGCCCCCAGGGGCCGCGGGGTTCCCTCCCGCAAGGCCAGGACCTGACTTCCGGGAATGGCAAAGTTGAGGTTCTGGCCTCGGGCCAGGAAGAACCTGGCCACGCCCACCACCTCACCTTGGAGATTAACCACGGGGCCGCCGCTGGAGCCCGGAGAAATGGGCGCCGATATCTGGAGCATTTCCCCCAGGTTAGGGAGCAGGCGAATCCCCGAAATCATGCCGTCGGTAACGGTTTCCTCCAGGCCCAGGGGACTGCCGATCACCAGCACCCGCTCTCCCACCCTCGGCCGGGTGGCGCTTACCGGCAAATAAGCCCGGGGGGCGTCCGCCGGCAGGTCCACCGTCACCTTGATGAGATCCACCTGCCGGTCTTCCGCCAGCACCATTTTGATGGCATAGCGCTGGCCGTCCTGGGTCTTGATTTCGGCCCGGGCCGCCCGGGCCAGGACGTGATAGTTGGTGACCAGGTGCCCCTCCCGGTTGATGAAGAAGCCGCTGCCATTGCCGATGGCTTTACCGGCGCCGTTGTAAATGATGACCATCACCACTGCCGGCTGGATTCCGGCGATGAGACGGGGCAGGTCTTCCTGGGCCCAGACCTGGGAGGCGCCTAATATGAGACCCAGAAAGGCCAGGGCCGCTTTAACTATGGGTTTCTTTTTCACCGTTTCTCCACGAAGTCTTCATGATTTCGGGGCTGGGAAGAGTCTCAGGGAGGCGGAGGACCTTGATCCCCACCAAAATTTCCCCACCTGATTAATAGGCCACCCGGAAATCTCCCAGGTCCCCTCGATAGGGCTGCCAGTCCTTGGTATCCGATTTTTGGTCATAAGAGATTATTTCAATTCCCCAAATTAATTAGCTCCTTAAAATCGCTTTCCCCAAGAATCCTGATCTGTTGACCATTTAGGATGAGCACCTCCGCTTTTCTATGTTTAGAACTCTTCTCATGTCCGACAAGTTTCTTTATATCCTGGTTTCCGACAACTAATATCGTAGTTTTCTTCGTTACACCAGGATCGACTTGACAACCTATCTTGGCAGCCATATCGGCAGCCTCTGCCCTTCTTAACTCTAAAACACCAGTAAAGACTATGACCTCTCCATATAAGGAACCTTCAGGGTTTACGCCGAGTTTTAGTTTTTTTACCTGTCCAGAAATTGGTTGGTTTACTCGATTCAGCCATCCTTCCAAGTCTAAGCAACTTTGCTGCATCGCAGTGAGCATAATATATCCAGCGGCTTTAGCATCTTCCAATGCGTCGTGATGATTAAATTTGTATCCGAGTTTTTCACAAATGTTGCAAAGCCCATACCCTCCCCATGCAAACTCTTTCCAAGCTCTTCTTGCGACTCGTGCTGAATCTAACCAAACATTGTCAGGAGGACGAATGCAGTATTTATCAAAAGCTTTACGAATTGATACGCGATCAAAATGAGTGTGGCAGACAGTAATTTTGTCATCAAGGAACCTATATAATGTATCGGCAATTTCTGGTAGCTGTGGAGCCCCCTGTACTATAGATTCGTCAATCCCGTGAATTGAGATATTAATTTCGTCAAAGAAATCTTTCGGGTCTATGTAAGACTTCCATTCTTCACACAATTCCCCTTCTTGAAAATATGCCAATCCGATCTGGCAAATTGAACTCATATCTGCATTTGCCGTCTCTACATCAATTGCAACGAAATCCATTTGCCATCTCTTTTATATTTGCATTTTCTACGTAAATTATTCGGTTACAGGGTTTTGGTGGGAAATTTGGGCTGCCTGACTAATAAACCACCCGAAATTCCATCAAGTCCCCCTGGTAGGGCTGCCAGTCGATTTCCACGTGGTCGACGTAGGCGTAGGGCGGCCCCTTCTTGCACCAGGCCAGCATGCTCTCGACCACCCGCCGCTCGCCTTCGAAGACGGCCTCCACCCGGCCGTCGGCCCGGTTCCTGACCCAGCCCGCCAGCCCCCGGGCCTGGGCCTCGTCTCGAGTGGCGGCCCGAAAAAAGACCCCCTGGACCCGGCCTTCA
The DNA here is from genome assembly GCA_963790655.1 of uncultured delta proteobacterium. Classification (GTDB taxonomy): domain Bacteria; phylum Desulfobacterota; class Desulfobaccia; order Desulfobaccales; family 0-14-0-80-60-11; genus DASWLF01. The sequence goes on from CAWBPT010000015.1 coordinate 365,146, forward strand.
ATCAAGACATGGACTCGCGCCTTATCCGTCATTGGGAACTCCTTCGGATTAGTTCTTCAAAGGCCGCCTCATCCAGGGGTTCCACCCCAAGTTCCTTGGCCTTGGCAGCCTTGCTGCCCGGCTCGGCCCCCACAACCACGTAATCGGTCTTGGCGGACACCGAGGAACTCACCTTGCCGCCCCGGGCCGTAACCATAGCCTTGGCCTCCTCCCGGGAAAGGTGCGGCAGCCCCCCGGTGAATACGAAGGTTTTCCCCGCCAGGGGGCCCGCGGCCCGGCGTTCCTGGCGCCCCTTGACTTCGGTGTCTTTAAGCTTGGCAATCAATTCCTGGTTCCGGGGATTCTGGAAATACTCCCGGATGCTGCCAGCCACTTGGGGGCCCACGCCTTCCACCTGGAGCAGATCTTCTTCGGTGGCCTTCATCAGGCCATCCAAGGTATGAAAGTGTTGGGCCAGGAGTTGGGCCGTGGCCTCTCCCACGAAGCGGATGCCAAGAGCGTTGATCAGCCGCCACAAAGGCCGATTTTTGCTGTCTTGAATGGCGTTGAAGATTTTGTTGGCCAGCTTACCGGATTTCTTTTTTTTATCTAATTTTTCGGTCAGAGGGATGAGGTCTCCTGGCGTCAGGCTGTATAAATCACTGACGTCCTTCACCAGGCCCGCGTTCACCAGTTTCAGGACCATCTTTTCCCCCAGGCCGTCGATATCCATGCCAGCCTTGGAAGCAAAGTGCATGATCCCCCGGGTCAGGGCCCCGAAACAGTCGGGGTTGGGGCAGCGGGTGACCTTCTCCCCTTCCGGCCGCACCAGTTCGGTGCCGCAAGACGGGCAGTTTCGGGGCATCCTGAAAGGCTCGGTGCCTGGAGGACGCTCTTCTATGATGACTTTCACCACTTCCGGGATCACATCTCCCGCCCGCTGGATCAGGACCCGGTCCCCCACCCGCACGTCCTTCCTGGCCACTTCGTCTTCGTTGTGCAGGGTGGCCCGGGATACCGTGACCCCGCCCACCTCCACCGGCTCCATCACCGCCATGGGGGTCACCGCCCCGGTGCGCCCCACGTTGACCACGATGTCCAGGACCTTAGTGGTCTCCTGGCTGGCGGCGAACTTGTAGGCCAGGGCCCAGCGGGGGCTCCGGGCCTTGGTGCCCAGGCGCTCTTGGAGGGCCAGGGAATCCACCTTGATCACCATGCCGTCGATCTCGTAGGACAGGCCGTGGCGCTGGTGTTCCAGGCGCCGGTGATAGTCGATGGCCGACTCAATCCCCACCCCCCGCTCGATCAGGGGGTTGATGCGAAAGCCCCACTGCTTCAGGGTCTGGAGGACCTCCCAGTGGGTCTCAAAACTGCGGCCCCGGACCTCCCCCACCCCGTAGCAGAAGATCTTCAGGGGGCGGGCCGCGGTGATGTTGGGGTCCAACTGGCGCAGGGAGCCGGCCGCGGCGTTGCGGGGATTGGCAAAGGCCGGCTCCCCCCGGGCTTCCCGCTCCCGGTTCAACTCTTCAAACTCTCTGAGGTCCATGTAGACCTCGCCCCGGACCTCCAGCAGCTCCGGCGCCGCCTCTTTCGCGGGCAGGACCATGAGCGGGATGGTATGGATGGTCTTCAGATTCTGGGTGACGTTTTCCCCCCGAATACCGTCGCCCCGGGTGGAACCCACGGTGAAGCGGCCATTCTCATAAACCAGTTCGATGGCACAGCCGTCCACCTTGGGTTCCATGACATAGTGAAAGTCTGCCGTGGCCCGGAGAAACCGCTTTAACCGCTCATCGAACTCCCGGGCCTCAGCTTCGCTGAAGGCGTTTTCCAGGGAGATCATGGGCTGGCGATGGCGCACCGTTTCGAATTTTTCCAAGGGTGCGGCCCCCACCCGTTGGGTGGGCGAATCGGGGGTGACCAGCCCGGGGTACTGCTCCTCCAGCCGGGTGAGCTCCTTAAGGAGGCGGTCGAACTCGGCGTCGGAGACCACCGGGGCGTCCAGGACATAGTAGCGGTAGTTGTGGTAATTGATCTCTTCCCGGAGCTTTTGCACCCGTGAGACCACCTCTGGGGGAATATCTTTCTGGGCCATGGTTGTTTTTCCGCGGGGGAGAGACCGGAGGCGGCAAGTCCCTTTAATCAGACATGATAGGGAGTTTTGCCTTGATTGGCAAGGCCGAAAGATGAAGCCTGGGGGAGGCGGGACCAGGAAGGCTGCCACCGCGAGCAGAGGCGGCCAACGCTCCCTGGACCTCAAGATCAAGGATGGGGCAGGAAACTATTATTAAGACCGCGGTTAGCCTTTATACCAAGCCGCCGTCAGACAGGTACGGGTTTATCGGGACGGACCTGGGTGTCCGCCTGCTCTGGGGGCGCACCCTTAGGTCCGCCCCTAGCCAATAAAGACGTCCTTTGAAGGCAATCCTCATTACTTGTTTGAAGACAATGGGGTATTACCCGGTTAAAGAGAGAACCCGGCTTGACTCATGCCGAGTAGTGTCAAATAGTTGACGTTAGTGACACCGACACGTCACACTGCCGGGGCCCGTTGGGGGGACAGGGGCACGCTCCCGGAGCCGGAGCCCTCCCGGGCGATGCGCCGAATCTCCCCGACAATCTGCAACACTTTTTCCAATTGTTCGCTGATCGTCTGGACTTCGTAGAGCAGGGGGTCCTGCTCATCCATTTCCAGCAGCATAAGGTCCACCAAGCCGGTCACCGCGGCCAGGGGCTGGGCCAGGTCATGCAAGGATTGCCTGATAGTGAGCAAAGGGCTCGAGAGTTCCATCTCTACGTGGTTGTCAGTTTTTGATATTTTCAGTAATAGCAAGATATGGGCCAGAATTGGAAGTGAGGATGGGAAAGACCCTGATTTCTAGGGGATTACCGCGGTCACCGGGTCTTGGGCGTGGGAAAATGAAGGTCAGGGGAATAAAGATGAATCAGTCGTCCGCCTGGATGGTTCTTCGGCTTTTTCCGGCAATTTCCAAAATAATTGCCAAGACTGCATGTAGTTTTTCGTCAAGATGATGAACTTCTTGGGAATCCTGGCAGTCTTCCTGGAGCTTGCAGGACCACTGGTTCAGGGTACTCACCATGGAGGACAGCGGGTGAATCAGCATCTCCATGGAGTGGCGGACACTATGCAGAAAAATTGCCAATTCATCATCCCTGGCCAAAGTTGACCTCCGACAGGAGTGGCGCGATTTCCAAAGAAAATAACCGAGAAAATTCTTAATTTTAACTAGGGAATCCCTAATTCTAGATTAGGGAATGCCTATTTTCCCATTAGGGATTCCCTAATGTTTAATAAATAGTTTACATTTATTACAGTACGATAGACTATATTGCTTATTATAACAAGGGATATAGGAGCTGACTTCGGCAAGACCTACTTTTAATCCCGGGGCACGGCCAGCATGCGCTCCACCGCCTTTAAGGCCCGCAGCCGCACCTCCTCGGGAACTGTAACCCGATGGCGGTTTTCTTGGAGCGCGGCCACCACATCAGTCAGGGTCATGCGCTTCATGGGGCGGCAGATGAGGCGGCGGGAAGGAGAGTAAAAGACCTTGGCGGGATTTTCCTGCCGCATCCGGTGCAGGATACCTTTTTCCGTGCCGATGATGAATTCTTTTTCCGGTGATTCCGCCACAAAACTGAGCATGCCGCTGGTGCTGCGGATCACGTCCGCCTGGTCCAGAACCTCGGGGTTGCATTCGGGGTGCGCGATAAAAACGGCCCGGGGGTGGGCGGCCTGGCACTCCAGCACCTCCTCCGGGGTTAGCCCGTCGTGGACGTTGCACCAGCCCTCCCAGGTGAGGATTTCGATCTCCTTCCCGGTATGGCGGGCGGCATAAAGGGCCAGGTTCTGGTCCGGCACCATGAGCACCCGGGGAGCCGCCAGGGAATTGACCACCCGGATGGCGTTGGCGGAAGTGCAGCAGATGTCGCTTTCGGCCTTCACCGCGGCCGTGGAGTTGACATAGGTGACCACGGGGACCCCGGGCAGCTCCGCCTTGCGGGCCAGCAATTTTGCGGCGGTGACGGATTCGGCCAGGCAGCAGCCCACGTCCAGCCGGGGCAGGAGCACGGTCTTATCCGGGCAGAGAATTGCCGCGGTCTCCGCCATGAAATGGACCCCGCAGAAGACGATGACCGCCGCGTCGGTCCTGGACGCGGTCATGGATAGCTCCAGGGAGTCGCCCACAAAGTCGGCCACGTCCTGGATGGGCCCCGGCTGATAGTTGTGGGCCAGCATTATGCCCCGGCGTTCTTTCAGCAAACGCCGAATCTCTTGTTGTTGGGCGTTAAATTCCATGGTTTTTTTAAAGAAGTATATACTTTATTCAAGTTACCGTTATGGGGGTTGGGGGAGTGGGTTTGGGAGAGGGGCAGTGGCCAGTGGCACAGGCGTCCTCGCCTGTGGAAGCCCCTGGCCCCCTCTCTTAAAATCCATTTTCAACAGCCTCAATTTAATCTAGGTTCCGGGAGTCTCCCGGACCACCTGGACTCCGGGCGGGGGCGTGAACGTGAAGAAATCCCGTCCCAGCTTCACCTCCAGCTTCATCTGGGAAAAGGTAAAGCGGGTCTCTTCCCCCAAGGCGTTGGCGAACTCCAGATTTTCCAACAGGTAAGTGTGGGGGTTGACGGTGAGGGTAAGGCGCTTCAGTTCCGGCTGCTCCTTCTTGGGGAAAAGATTAATGACAAAGCTGCCGGAGCCCTCAGGGGGACGGTTCCAGGAGACGTTAAAATCCTTCTGGAACTGGCCGATCCCCGAGAAAAACCGCATCACCAAATCTGAGCGCAATACCTGATCCAACTTGTAGACCATGACCAGGCCGTCCTGGGGCATGTATATCCATACCAGCCGACCGTCGGAGACCACCTCTTTTTTCTGCTGGGGGGGCGTCTCATACTGCCACCGCATCCGGCAGGGCTTCTGGAAATACATCCAGCCCGCGGCCGAATCCGTTTGATGGGCGGCCTTGAGGTTGGATTCCTGGCGGAAACGGGCCTGAAAAGCCTCAGACTTCTCATACCGGGCCTGTACCCGGCTCATCACTTCTTCCGGAGTGACCGCCCCGGCCAGTCCCAGGGAGCTTAGCGATAAAAATATTACTGATAGAGACCACAAGAGCTTTTTGGGTTTCAATGGAGGTCGCTTCCCTTGCGCCAAAAAATGGCTGAGATAAACTAAAGTTATCAAATGGAAGGCATCCCGTCAATTGCGCCGCGCCCATGAACCGCATCGAAGATTTTGACTATCACCTGCCCCCGGAACTGGTGGCCCAATACCCGCCGGAGCGGCGGGACACCTCCCGCCTGCTGGTGCTGCGCCGGGATTCGGGGGAAATCCAGCACGCCCGCTTCCAGGACCTGGGCAGGTGGCTGGACCCCCGTGACCTGCTGGTGGTGAACGACACCCGGGTCTTTCCGGCCCGCCTCCAGGGACGCAAAGAAAGCGGCGGCCGGGTGGAACTGCTGCTCCACCACCTGCCGGAGGCGGAGCAGCAAAGCGATCTGGGAGAGGGGGCCAGGGGCCGAGGGCCCCTGGCCCCCTCTCCCCAAACCCTCATCCCCCAACCCCCATATGGGGGATTATCAAAGGAGGTTGCGGGGAGAACCCGCCCTCCCCTAAAGGCCGCCCGGGCCCATTACCGCGGCCGCCTGAAGGTGGGACAGGCCTTGCATTTTGGCGATTTTCTCCGAGCTGAAGTAATGGCCCTGGCGGTGCCGGGGGTGGCCGAAGTGCGCTTCAGCTCCGCTGACGGGGACGTCCGCGACGCGTTGCTGCGCCTGGGGGAAGTACCGCTGCCCCCCTATATCCACCGGGCCCCGGCAGATATGGACCAGGAGCGTTATCAGACGGTGTACGCCGCCCGGACCGGGGCCGTGGCCTGCCCCACCGCGGGCCTCCACTTCACCCCCGAGGTCCTCGGGGACCTGGCCCGCCGGGGCATCGACACCGCCGCGGTCACCCTGCACGTGGGCCCCGGCACCTTCATGCCGGTGCGCCACTCCGACTACACCCGGCACCGGATGCTGCCGGAATACTTCGAACTGTCGGCCCCAATCGCGGCCCGCCTCAATGAAGCTCGCAATGGGGGAAAACGGCTGACGGCCGTGGGCACCACCAGCGTCCGGGTGCTGGAACACTGCGCCGGGACCGGGGGCTTCGCTCCCCAATCAGGCTGGTGCGACCTCTTCATCTACCCCGGCTACCGATTCCGGGCCGTGGACCGGCTGCTCACCAATTTTCACCTGCCCAAATCCACCCTGCTGCTCCTGGTGAGCGCCTTCGCGGGCCGGGACCTGATCCTCCGGGCCTATGAGGAGGCCGTAAAAGAGAAGTATCGGTTTTATAGCTACGGGGATTGCATGTTGGTTTTGTGAACTGAGGGGAGGGCCGGGGGAAATTTTTCGTAGGGGTCCCCCGCCCTCCCCTCCAACTCCCCTCCCGGCCCCCTGAAATGGGGGCCGTGGCAGACGGCCTGCTGCCGACTGCCACGCCAAATTTTAAACTTAAGGGGTTGGGGGATGGGGTTTGGGGAAGGGGGTAAGGGCCACTTACGAAAAAGCCCTTAGCCCCCTCCCCCAGAAACTAAAAACGATATGTTTGAATTTCGCTTACTCAAATCCCAGGGCCCGGCCGCGCCTCGATTGGGAGAGTTGCGCACCGGGCGCGGGGTGGTGCCCACGCCGGTATTTATGCCGGTGGGCACTTATGCCACGGTGAAGACGCTGACTCCCGAGGAGTTGCGGGAGTGTGGCGCCGGCATCATTTTGTGCAACGTTTACCACCTGTTCTTGCGCCCCGGGGTGGAGACCATCGCGGCGTTAGGGGGCCTGCACCGCTTCATGCATTGGGACGGCCCCATTCTCACCGACTCCGGCGGCTACCAGATCTTCAGCCTGGCCCAGTTCCGCAAGATCACGGAAGAAGGCGTGGTCTTCCAGTCGCACCTGGACGGCGGCGCCCGGCATTTTCTGGACCCGGAAACCGTGGTGGCCCTCCAGGAGGCCCTGGGGGTGGACCTGATGATCTGCCTGGACGAGTGCCCCGGCTACCCGGCCCCGGAAGGCGAAGTGCGCCGGGCGGCGGATCTCACCCTCAAGTGGGCCTCCCGGTCCCTGGCGGCCCGGCGCCGGGAGGGTGGGGCCCTGTTCGCCGTGGTCCAGGGAGGCATGCTGCCGGAGCTGCGCCGGTCGAGCAGGCTGAGAATATGGCGAAGCTGGGGTTCGACGGCTATGCCCTGGGCGGCTTGAGCGTGGGGGAGCCCAAGGAACTCACTTATGAGATGGTGGCGGTGACCGCCGCGGCCCTGCCCCAGGACAAACCCCGGTATCTCATGGGGGTGGGAACCCCGGAAGACCTGGTGGAGGCGGTGGCCCGGGGGGTGGACATGTTCGACTGCGTGCTCCCCACCCGCAATGCCAGAAACGGCATGGCCTTCACCTCCAAGGGCAAGGTGGTGATCAAGAACGCCGCTTACGGCCAGGACCCCCGGCCCCTGGACGAGGCCTGTTCCTGCTACACCTGCCGGAATTATTCCCGGGCCTATCTGCGCCACCTGTTCGCCTGTCGGGAAATTCTGGCTTTTCGCCTTTTAACCTTGCATAATTTGTATTACTATTTAAGTTTAATGGCGAATATCCGGCAGGCGGTGGCGCAAGACGCCTTCGCCGCGTTTCGCCGGGATTTCTATCAAAACCGACTCGAGGGAGGTAACACCCGTGGTTAATTGGGCCTATGCCGCTGCCCAGGGAGCCCAAGCCGCTCCTGAGGCCAGCCCCATGTGGAGTTTCGTCGTTCCCATGATCTTCATGGTCGTGATCTTCTATTTTTTGCTCATCCGGCCCCAGCAGAGAAAAGCCAAGGAACACAAAGCCTTGTTGGAAAACCTGAAAAAGGGCGACCGCATCATCACCAACGGCGGTCTCATCGGCACCATTATCAACATCGAAGACCCCCTGGTAATTATTGAAGTGGCCGACAGGGTCCGGGTGGAAGTGGCCCGCCCCTACATCGCCGGCTTCGCCCCCAAGAAAGGCGGCTGAACCGCAGTCCAGAATTTTTCTTCGCCCGTGCGGAAACTCAAAAGTGCCTGAGCCCCAATCCCCCCAGGGACTGATCCAGGAGATCGGCCGTCTTAGCGAGATGGCCCGGGAATGGTCCCGGCTCTTCCCCCAGGGCGCCCCCCAGGGGCAGCACTGGCTGAAGGTGCTGTCCCAGGTCCAGGCCCACGTGGCGGAGGAAATCTCCCGCCTGGCGGTGGTGGGGGCGGTAAAGTCCGGCAAAAGCACCATGATCAACGCCCTGGTGGGCCAGGACCTGCTGAAGCGGGGCGCCGGCATCCTCACCGCCATGATCACCCGGGTGCAGCCCGGCCCGGAGCCCAAAGCGGTTCTGAAGTTCAAGGAGTGGACCGAGGTCAACGGCGAGATTCACCGAGCCCTGGGGCTGCTCCCCAACCCCCGCCTCTTGGAGCGGACCGCGCCCCTGGACCTGCGGCTGCCCGAAGACCGGGAACTGCTGGCCCAGGTGTTGGCCGAAGCCCGGGGCGACGAGCTCTGGAACGAAGGCACCCTGGATCAGAATTATCTGCTGCTGAAATCTTACCTGCAAGGCTACGACCTCCTCAAAGACCTGTTGCCCGCCTCCGGGGTCCTGGCCCTGAGGGGCACGGAGCTGACCCGCCACCGGGAGCTGGTGACCCGGGAGGCCACCGCGGTCTTTCTGAAAGACGTGTTTCTCACCATTCCCATCCCCTGGGCGGCGGCCGGCATCGAGTTGGGGGATTGCCAGGGGAGCGACTCCCCCATCCCCCAGCACCTGGCTCAGGTACTGGCCTACCTGATCAAAAGCGACCTGGTGCTCTACGTGGTCAGCTCCCGGGTGGGGCTGCGCCAGGCGGACTTCCAGTTTCTGGCGGAGCTGAAAAGGATGGGGCTCGCTCCCCATATCCTGACCCTCCTCAACCTGGATCTGGGGGAGCACGGCTCCCAGAGCGAAGTGGTGCGGACCAAGCACCGGGTGATCCAGGAACTTACCGCCTGGCAGCCGGAGCCCCGCCTGTACGCCTTTTCCGCCCTGAAGCTCCTCCTGGACCGGCGCCGGGCCCGGGGCGAAAGCCTGGACCCCAAGGAAGCGGCGCTCCTCACGGTGTGGGCCACGGACCCGGAATCCACCGCCTTTTCGGACCAGGAGTTCGCCCGGTTCGAGACGGATCTTCAGGCCGCGCTCCAGGATTTGCGCACCCGCCGCCTGGCGGGCGGCAGTCTCTCTCAGGTCCGGATGGTGGCCCGGGGCATTCAGGGAGCAGCTCGCGCTCGCCCATGACCTCCTTACCAAAGGCCTGGGGGCCATCCAGGAGATGCAGTCCCGGCTGGAGGCCCGCCGCCGCCCCCTGAAGGCCACCCTGGAGACCCTGCGGGAAACCCTGGAAGGCGCCGGCATCCGCCTGAAGAAGGCCATCCGCAAGCGGGTGGACGCGGTCCTGGACCCCCACTCCGGCCAGGTGGGCCTGACCGTGAAGGAGTTCATCCGGAACTTCCAGCCCGACTGGGACCGCCTGTTCCCCCCGGAGAACCCGGTACTCTTTCGCCCGGCGCTTTACCAACTGTTCCAGGAGTTCGCCAAAGAGCTGACCCAGTTCGTCACCACCGAGGTCAACATCACCCTGGTGGAATTCATCCGGGGCCAGGAAGAATGGCTGCGGCAAGAGCTGGCCCAGCTGTGGGAACCCCTCTTTTTGGCCCTCCAGGAAGCCATTACCCTTTATTACCGGGAGATTGCCGACCTGGGCCTGCCGGCGGTCCCTCCCACCCTGGAAGTGGCGGCCATTTCCCGGCCCCAGGGTCTGGAGGTGCCGCTGTTGGATCTGGCGCCGGTGCCCGGCTGGCACTGGGTCCGGGAGGTGTGGCTGCGCTCCGGCGTCGGCTTCCTGGGCCGCTTCTTTCAGGCTTTGAAGCGGCGCCTGGGGTGGGGCGCCCAGCTGGAGCCCCGCCAGCAACTCCTGGGGGACCTGGGCCGAGCCCTGGCGGCCCTCAAGGACTGGCTCCAGGAAGAGGTGGGGCACCAACTGGTGGATTACCGGGAACGCCTGAAGTTTCAGTACTGCTTCCCACTGGTGGACCAGTGGCTCAAGGCCCAGGAATCGGGCCTGGAGGACACCCTGGGGTCGCTGTTCGGCAGCCTGCAGGGGGTGGCGGAGGCGGTGCACCTGGCGGAAGAAGACCGGCAGGAACGGCGCCGGCGCCTGGAGGAGATGCTCCCCCAGGTCCAAGACCTCGAGTCCCGGCTGGCCGGGATAGGCAGCTGACGTTTTTTGAGGGGAGGGCCGGGGGACCGCTGAGCGGCCAGCTGTCAGCCGTCAGCATGAAAAACCAATCCCCCTATGGTGATTGCTGATAATTTCTACCTAATTGTTTTCTTTTTCTTTCCCTCCCTGGAACATCTTTGCGTGAGGCATTCTACTCATGACCGACAAGCTTCCATGGCTGGCCTTGAAGAGCATCCCCGGGGTGGGGGTGGTGCTGTTCCAGCGCCTGGTGGCCCGCTGCGGCGACCCGGCCGCGGTCTTTAAGACCTCCCCCGAGAAGCTCCAGTCCGTCCGGGGGATCACCCCGGCCCTGGCCCAAGCCATCCGCTCCTTCCGGGATTGGGACCGGATGGAGGAGCAGCTGGCCCGCCTGAAGAATCGGGGGGCCGCAATGCTCACCTGGGATGACCCCGACTTCCCGGTCCGCCTCCGGCAGATCCCCTATCCGCCCCCCTGTCTCTTCGTCCAGGGGACCATCCGGCCGGAAGACGATCTGGCCGTGGCCTTGGTAGGGACCCGGGGGGCGTCTTACTACGGCCTCAAGACCGGCCGCCGCCTGGCCGGGGCCCTGGCCTCCCGGGGGCTCACCATCGTCAGCGGCCTGGCCCGGGGCATCGACGCCGCGGCCCACCGGGGCGCCCTGGAAAACGGCGGCCGCACCCTGGCGGTCCTGGGCTGCGGCCTGGACGTGGTTTATCCCCCGGAAAATCGGGAGCTTTATGAGAAGATCCCGGAGCAGGGGGCCCTGATTACCGAGTTTCCCCTGGGCACTAGGCCTGAGGCCCGGAACTTCCCGGTGCGCAACCGCATCATCAGCGGCCTGGCCCTGGGGGTGGTGGTGGTGGAGGCCGGTTTGAAAAGCGGCACCGCCATCACGGTGCAGTTCGCCCTGGACCAGGGCCGGGAGGTCTTTGCGGTGCCCGGCCCCATTGATTCCCCCACCAGCGTCGGCCCCCACCGCCTCATCCAGCAGGGGGCCAAACTGGTGCAGGACCTGGAGGACATCTTGCAGGAGCTGCCCGGGGTAAGACCGGGCCCGGGGCTCCGGTTCCCCCAGACCGGACGGGTGGCGGAAACCCCGGGGCCCGCTCCCACCCTGTCCGAAGACCCGCTGCTGGCCTTCCTGGGCTCCGACCCCTTGCGCCTGGACGAGCTGGTGCAGGCCTCGAAGCTGCCCGCCTCGGAGGTCCTGAGCCGCCTCACCATCCTGGAACTCCAGGGCCTGGTGCGGGAACTGCCGGGGAAGTGTTACGTTTTGGAGAATTAAAGCCTAAAAAATATATGGGTTTATAATGAAATTTAGTCAAAAGTTTTTGCGAAAAAGAAGGGGAGAGTTTACTGAAAAATTCTTAAGGGGAATTTGGAACCCAAATATTATGTCATGGAGGGATGTTATTGAAGATTATCTTTATATAAGTAGAAAAAGAGTTAATAATAAATTTTCAATGTTTAAGTTACAATTAAATATTTTAACTGACTTAATTAATAATCGTAAAGCCATCGATGAATATAATAACAAATTAACAGAATTAATTTCAAATAAGGATAACGGATCAATTTACCCGGAAGATTTCGACCATGCCAGCGGAGGACGTGGGGGAAGGAGAATAGCTAGACAAAAACAAAGGATGATCGAACTTGTTGAATTTATTAATACGGGTGCAACAGAATATGATGGTTCAAAATTTCAAATTATTGAATCAAACTTGAAACAAGTTTATTATTTAAAAGATTTATTGAATTCGATAAATAGAGCTAGGTTCAAAGGATATGACTCGATATTAATAGGAAGCCACTTGATATTGGAGGTGGTTGATTTGGGGAAAATCGATGACCCTGATAACTTTAAGGAATATTTAAGAAAAAGACACGAATCAATTAAAGAACAATGGAAGAGGAAAAATGATTTTGTATTTCGGGCATTTCTTATAGAAAAACTAGAATTTTCAAGAAATTATATTCCATATAGCATATTGCCATTTAGTGTTGATATATGTACTGATATTATAATGGGTAAATTAATGATATCAAGTATCTTGAATTTTTCTGAAATAATGCAAATGGTAGAAAAAGCCGGTTGGGTTATAAAAGATTCTTTCCTTTTTAAGAGTGAGGAAGAATTAAAAAAGTTAGAAGGATTAGATGTTAACGATGTGCCAATTTTAGTAGTTAAGAGGGGAAATTGTTCTATAAATGTTGCACATTCATACTTTGGTAAATTGCGGTATGAGCTTTGGTCTCCTAAGAGTCTTATTAATGTATTGGAAGAAGAATATGCACGCGGCCCTAATCATGGCTATGATGCATCTCTGATAGATTTTATCGATGATCAGAGAATATGGAAATAAACATATTTAAGGGATAAAACTCTCACCCTCAGCGGGGGCTCCCTGGGTATGGGCCGGGCCCCGGCCCTGGAGCCGGCACGCCACGGCGCCGATCCCGTGCTCAACGTCCGGCATGAGCCGCGTCTGGCCGCGGCGGCGCGCCTCACCAGCAACCCCGGCGCGATCACGGCGAAATCGCCCGCTAACAGATTAACCACTGTGGCACCGAGAGCACCGAAAAATTTCTTTAGGTCCTCTGTGTCTCTGCGGCGCCGCAGTTCTTGCGGGCCAAGGCGCATTGACCCATAAACTTAAAATCAGATATAATTAAAAAGATATGGCTAAATCACTCTTAATCGTCGAATCGCCCACCAAGGCCAAGACCCTGCAGAAGTACCTGGGCTCCGAGATCAAGGTTCTGTCCTGCAAGGGGCATATCAAGGATCTTCCCAAAAACGAGCTGGGGGTGGACCTGGAGCATGAATTTAAGCCCAAATACGTCACCATTCTGGGCAAAGCCAAGGTGGTCCAGGAACTGAAGAAAGCCGCGGCGGACACCCCGGAAATCTATCTCGGCCCCGACCCGGACCGGGAAGGGGAGGCCATCGCCTGGCACATCGCCGAGGCCCTGGGGGAGCAAAACCACCGCTTCCACCGGGTGCTCTTCCTGGAGCTGACCCCCCGGGCCATCAAAGAGGCCCTGGCCAAGCCGGTGAAACTGAATCGCCCCCGTTATGACGCCCAGCAGGCCCGGCGGGTCCTGGACCGGTTGGTGGGCTACCAGATCAGCCCGCTCTTGTGGCAAAAGGTGAAAACCGGGCTCAGCGCCGGCCGGGTGCAGTCCGTGGCTTTGCGGCTGGTATGCGACCGGGAGCGGGCCATCCAGGCCTTTGTGCCCCAGGAGTATTGGACCCTGGACGCCTGCCTGGAAGCCGAGAAACCCCCGGTTTTTGCGGCCCATCTGCTCAAGCACAAGAATAAAAACCTCAAGCCCGACAGCGTCTCGGAAGTGGAGCGCATCCTGGAGGCCCTGGACCCCGCGCCGTTCAAGGTCGCCAAGATTGACCAGAAGCCGCAGCGGCGCCACCCCTCCCCGCCTTTCATCACCAGCAGCCTGCAGATGGAAGCCAACCGCAAGCTCAGGTTCTCCCCTAAAAAGACCATGAGCCTGGCTCAGCGGCTTTACGAAGGGATGGATTTGGGCCCGGAAGGGCCGGTGGGACTCATAACTTATATGCGCTCCGACTCCACCCGGATTTCCGGGGAGGCCCTGGACGCGGTGCGCACCTTCATCGGAGAGACTTACGGGGCCGACTATCTGCCCCAGGCGCCCAACCGCTTTAAGAGCCCTAAGGGGGCCCAGGAGGCCCACGAGGCCGTGCGCCCCACCGCGGTGGACCGGCGCCCCCAGGATTTGAAGCCGTTTCTGAGCAAGGATGAGCTGGCCCTGTACGACCTCATCTGGCGGCGCTTCGTGGCCTCCCAGATGACCCCGGCCATCTATCAAATGACCACGATAGACGTGGCCGCGGGCGACTACCTCTTCCGGGCCACCGCCCAGGTGCTGCAATTCCCCGGGTTCACCAAAATTTACCAGGAGAGCCGGGAAGAAGAAGTTGCGGAGAAATTCGACAAACTGCCGCCCCTTAAAACTGGCCAAGTGCTGAAATTGCGGGACTTTGACCCCCAGCAGCACTTCACCAAGCCCCCGCCCCGCTTCACCGAGGCGTCTCTCATCAAGGAGCTGGAGGTCCAGGGCATCGGCCGGCCCAGCACTTACGCCACCATCCTCACCAACTTGCAGGACCGCCTCTACGTCCTCAAGGAGAAAGCCGCGCTGCGGCCCACGGAAATGGGCCTGGTGGTGAGCGATCTCCTGGTGGAGAACTTCCCGGACATCATGGACCCCAAGTTCACCGCCAGCCTGGAAACGGACCTGGACCGCGTGGCCGAAGGCCGGGTTGCCTGGCAGGAGATCATGAAGGATTTTTACGGCTCCTTTGCCCAGGAACTGGAAGCGGCCAAAGGGGGGATGCGGCGGGTGAAGAGCGTGCCCACCGGCCTCAACTGCCCCGAGTGCGGGGCCGAACTGGTGGTGCGCTGGGGCAAGAACGGCGAGTTCCTGGGGTGCTCCAATTATCCCAAGTGCGGGTTTACCGGGGACTTCACCCGCACCCCCCAGGGGAAGATAATGCTTCAGGGCCCGGAGCCGGCGGCCGCTAGTTCCGGCGGAGGGCGGGGCCCCGGTACACATCGCCCCGGGTAAGACCCCCACGGGCCTCAAGTGCCCCAAATGCGGCAAAGACGTCTTGCTTCGCCGCGGCCGCATGGGGGAATTCCTGGGCTGCACCGGCTATCCTAAATGCAAGTGGACCAGCAACTTTACCCGGGACGCCCAGGGCCAGCTGGTGCCGGTGGACCGGGAACCGGGGGGCACCGATTTCCCCTGCCCCCTACTGCGACGGCCGGCTCCAGAAAAAGCGCTCCCGCCACGGGTTCTTCTTCGGCTGCAGCAATTACCCCAAATGCCAGTTTACCCTGAACCAGGCTCCCCTGGAGCAGCCCTGCCCCCAGTGCCAGTTCCCCTGGCTGTCGAAAAAAGGGAAAAAAATCCTCTGCCCCAAGGAAGACTGCGATTACCAGGAAACCGCCCAACCAGAAGCCGCTACCGGAGGCTGAGCAAGGAGATATTGGGGGCAGGGGTCAGGGGCCCACGGGGCCCCTGCCCCTTCCCCCAAGCCCCCTTCCCCAACCCCTTATAGGGGGTTGGGAGGGGAGTTTGAGGGGAGGGCGGGGGAAGTGATTTCCCCCGGCCCTCCCCTCAAATCTTCCATCTCACCTCCCCCCCAAATCACCGTCATCGGCGGGGGGTTGGCGGGGGCTGAGGCGGCCTGGCAGGCGGCCCGCCGGGGCGTTAAGGTCCGCCTTTGCGAAATGAAGCCCCGGAAGTTTTCGCCGGCGCACCACTCCCCCCTGTTGGGGGAGCTGGTGTGCAGCAACTCCTTGCGGGCGGAATCCGTGGACAACGCCGTGGGTCTCCTCAAGGAGGAGATGCGCCGTCTCGACTCCCTGATCATGGCGGCGGCGGCGGCCACCCGGGTGCCCGCGGGCCGGGCCCTGGCGGTGGATCGGGAGGCCTTTGCCGCTTATATATCCCGGGCCCTGGAAGCAGAACCTCTGGTTACCGTCACCCGGGAGGAGGTGACCGCACTTCAGGGGGCAGAGACCACCGTCATCGCCACGGGGCCTCTCACTTCCGAGCCCCTGGCCGCGGCCCTGGGGGCCTTGACCGACCAGGAGCACCTGCACTTTTACGATGCCATCGCCCCCATTGTCGCGGCGGATTCCCTTGACCTGACCAGGATTTTCCGGGCCTCCCGCTACGGGGCCGGGGACGATTATCTCAACTGCCCCTTCAGCGAGGAGCAGTACGCCGCTTTTTATGAGGCCCTGACGGGCGCCGAGCAGGTCCCTTTGAAGCCCTTCGAGGAGCCTCGCTACTTCGAGGGGTGTCTCCCCCTGGAAGTGATGGCGTCCCGGGGCTACCTCACCCTGGCGTACGGGCCCCTGAAGCCGGTAGGGCTCATCGACCCCACCACCGGCCGCCAGCCCTTTGCCGTGGCGCAACTCAGGGCCGAGAACCGGGAAGGCACCATGTACAACCTGGTGGGCTTTCAGACCAAGCTGAAATACGGGGAGCAGCAGCGGGTTTTTCGCCTTATCCCGGGCCTGGAGCAGGCGGAATTCGTGCGCCTGGGCTCCATCCACCGCAACACCTTTGTCCGCTCCCCCGGGCTTTTGAGCCCGCATCTGAACTTTCTGAAGCACCCGCAATTTTTCCTGGCGGGGCAGATCTCCGGGGTGGAAGGCTACGTGGAGTCCGCGGCCATGGGTCTCCTAGCCGGGATCAACGCGGCCCGCCAGGCCCGGGGCCAGGCCCTGCTCAGCCCGCCCCGGGCCACGGCCCTGGGAGCCCTCATTTACCACCTCACCAACACCGCCAGCAAAGACTTCCAACCCATGAACGTCAATTTCGGGCTTTTCCCGCCGTTAGCCGGACGCATTCCCAAGAAACTGCGGGGCGCGGCTTATGCGGAGCGGGCGTTGGAGGAATTGGAGGAGTGGAAAATAGAGATTATGGAAAGGGCAAAATAAAGGCGATGGTCGGCGGGGAGCGCCTTGCTATCGACATATACTTTGTTTTCTTAACTTTATGCTTTAGTGGAAATTTGCAATGGCGCCCTTTATGGCGGTCCCTGGGCAATCCAATTATGCCAGTCTGGAAGTGATCCTCGAGCCAATCTATCAATCCGGTAGAGTCAACAGAGTGGTTGCATTTGCAGCTCCGGCAGGTCCGGATTATTGGAGCGAACTCGGGAGGTATTTTAATTGCTTCTTCACCAAAATAGTAATAATGATCTGCGACGTATGCGTAGGGGTACTTTGTGTCTTTGGCTTTATCCACCGGCTTGTCGTGAAGCGATTTAAGCTGTTGCCAATCGCCGTTTTCATCAAGCCAATACATATTGTCGCCACATATTCTTTCCCAAGGACCTGAGAGGTCAGGCTTCTTGGCCTGAAAGCGCTCATCATGGAAGTATTTGTCAAAATGGAGTCTTTCTTCATCCACCCTCATTGCGTAGACGAGTTTGTTGCCAGCTTGGCGAGATTGGAAGCCCATGATCCAACACCTGGGAATAATTTGACTCCCATATAGTTTGGAGTACATACTGCCAATGTGCAATAATCCCAGAAGGGGTTGGGAGCAAGACCAGAATCAATCTTCACTATGTATGAGCATATCCTCATAATAACCATACCTTATCATATCAATAATATTATATAGTTACCAAATCATCCTTTTAGTTTCATCTACGATGATGAATAGATATTATGGTAAGTTGTCCAGAAAATAAAGTTTAATGTTTTTAAAAAACCTTTATGTTGTGATACGCCATACTGAGGTAAGTTTTCAGGAATACTGTTAGCATTCGATGCCAAGTCGCATCAAACAGTGGAACTGGCGGCTCGCCTGTGCAGCGCAGGTTAAAGCCTGCGGCTACTGAAAAATGCCTGATCGGGTGCAGTCTTATTATAATGCAACTTCTCAGGTCCCGGTTCTTCAGATAATCTTATTGGTCAGCAATCGGTATTAAAGCTGACTGCTGCTGGCTGACCGCTGACTGCTCAGCATTCCCCCGGCCCTCACCTCAAACCTTCTCTGCTAATACAACCGGCTAATCAGCTTCCCCTGGCGGTAGAGGGAGATGTGGCCGTCCTGGGAGACGGCGATGCCCAGGACGCCCGGGGAGGCCGCGGAGAATTCCCGGGTTACCTGGTGGCGCATGCCGGTGCCCAGGTCGTCGGTGTCCGGCAACAGGCAGACGTTGGTGGGCTTCAGCCGGGCCCGGAACTGGCAGGCCTCCAGGCGGTCGTTGAAGATCGTGGCCCCGTCGGATTTGGACAGGCCCAGGAGATGGTCCAGCCAGCGTTCGTGCAGCGGCACGCCCTGGGCCAGGCGCACCTGGTTTTCCATGGGGGTGTGGGGGTCATCCAGTTGTGCCTGGGTCAGGCCCAGCAATAAGATGGCGCCGTGCTCGCTGTGCCGGATCATCTCCAGGAGGATTTTGAGGCGGAGGAGGCCATCGGGCAGGTGGGCGCCGGGGGTGACTTCCTTCAACTGGCGCTCCAGTTCCTGCCAAAAGGTATCCTGAAACAGGGGAATATGCAGGTGGCCGTGGCGGTATTCCAGGACCGACAGGGGAATCTGCCGGTTCTTGCGGCCTCGCAAGGCTATCCAAAAGCTGACCCGGCCCCGGTGGGAGATGGTGGCCAGGGGCAGCACCGTGCGCCAGGCCTGCACCGAGGCGAGGTGGCGGTGGGTGCCCCGGTCCAGTTTCAGGAGCCCCACGATGCGGCCGGCGTACATGGCCAGAAAAGTATTGCGGCCGTCGGCGTTAAGGAGAAATTGTTTAAGGGCCTGCAGCCCCAAATCCAGGGAGGTGTAATTGCTCTCATGATACCAGAGCAGGGACGGCAAGCGCTGGTGGTAATACTCCGGCGGGCGGTCCGAGATCAGAATGACGAAGCCGGTATACAGCCTCTCGCCTTCCACGGAGTAGTAGAGGAGCCGCTTGAACAGGCGCCAGGCCCGGATAACGGCTTCCTCCCGGGCGCCGCCGGGCATCTCGCAGCGCCGCAAATCCGCCGGGGTGTGCAGCATGGAGCCGATGTAAGGGTTGTCCTGGGCGTCCAGTTTGATAGTGGCGCAGGGGGCCCATTCCAGGCTCTGGAGATAACCCGCCACCACCTGTTCCTCCAGGGAATAGGGGGTGAAGGGCAAAAGTTCCCCCCTGCCCTGGGGAGACAGGGACAGGTGGTGCAGCACCAGGCGTCCGAAGAGGATGCTGAGGAAACGGCAGTGGAAGGGAGAAAGTAAAAACGCGGTTTGCCCGGTGCGCAACCTTAGATAAAGGGGCAGGCCCGCCAGTTCCAGCCGGATAAGGTGGGAGACGCCTTGCTCGCCCTGGGGCAGGTTGGGATAAATGGTCCCCTTAACCTCCAGCAGGTGGCGCTGGAAATGCAAGGTGAAACAGGGGAACAGGGGCAGGCCCCGGGCCGGCTCGATGCCGGTCAAATCCGGTTGCTCCTCCCACTCCACCGTGCAGGTGGTGATGTCATTGATCAGGCGCAAGACTTCGGGGGTGGTCATTAGGGACCGCAGTCTCGCCGCCACGGATTCGTAAGCCTGGACCATTAAATGGAAACCTGTCTTCCTTGTTGGTATGGGGAAGCGCCGGAAGATGCGCTTCCAGGCAAAATGCTCTCTTGGGGCGTTTAAGGGTGGGCGGAAAGATTGCTTTCCCCGGGTCCTCCCCTCAAATGACCTCCTCAGAGCTCTTCTATTTATTTAATCATTATTTTCGCGGCTACCAGGGGATTGGTCAAGGGGCCGATTCTTTTGACAGAATAAGGCCAGGTCCCGGCTGCCTTCCCGGACCTTAGCGGCAATCCCGGGCCAGTCCAGGGTGGTAAACTGCCGGTCGTACAGCAGCCAGCGCCCGGCGGCCATCACGTGCCGCACGTCCGCGGCCCGGGCCGCATAGACCAGGTGGGAGTAAGGGTCGTAGCGGGGCGTCAGGTGCGGTTGGTCAAGGTCCACCACCACGAGGTCCGCCTCTTTTCCCGGGGTGAGGGTGCCGGTGACCTGTTCCAGGCCCAATACCCGGGCTCCTTCCCGGGTGGCCAGGGCCACGGCCTGGCTGGCGGGCAATACGGTGGGGTCCAGGCGCCAGACCTTGTGGAGGCGGGCCGCCAGGCTCATTTCGCCCCAGAGGTCCAGGTTGTTGTTGGAGGCGGCCCCATCCGTGCCCAGGCCCACCGCCACGCCGGCGGCCAAGAGCTCGGGGACGGGCGCCACCCCCCCGGCCAGCTTCAGATTGCTTTCGGGACAGTGGCTCACCTTCACCCCCCGCCGGGCCAGGAGCTCCAGTTCCTCCGGGGTCAGCCAGGCGGCATGGACGGCCACGGTCCGCTCATCCAAAACCCCTAAGCTTTCCAGGTAGGCGGCGGGACTGAGCCCCGTCCGCCGCCGGACCTCCGCCACTTCCTCCCGGGTTTCCGACAGGTGGATGAAAAACAGGGTTTCCCGTTTCCGGGTCAGGCCTTTGGCGCGCCGCAGGGTTTCCGGGCCGCAGGTGTAAGGAGAATGGCAGAAAATGGCGGAGATGATCCCTTCCCGGGCAAGGCTTTCCCCTGATGCCAGAAAGTCGGCCGCCACCTTGAGGTTGTCCGCGGGCTCGGGCACCCCCGGCGCAGGAAAGTCCAGCACCCCTTGGGCCGCCACCCCCTTCAGGCCCGCCGCGCTCAGGGCCCGGCGCACTTCGGACTCATAGAAATAGCCGTCGGCCACGGTGGTGATGCCGCCCCGGATCATTTCCGCCGCGGCCAGCAGGGCGCCTAAGTAAACTCGCTCCGGCGTGAGCCAGCCCAACTCCGCCGGGAAGATGACCTCCGTGAGCCATTGATGCAGGGGCAGATCGTCGGCCAGGCCCCGGAACCAGACCATGGGGGCATGGCAGTGGGTGTTGACCAGGCCGGGGAGGACCAGGGCCCCTTGCACATCCAGGGTTTCCCGGGCCGGCGGCAGATCCCGGGGGCTGCCCGCCTGGCCCACCGCGGCAATCTGGCGCCCCCGGATGGCCACGTAGCCCGCCGGAAGCGGCGGCGCCCCGGGCTCCAGGGTGAGGAGCAGGGCGTTATGGATCAGGAGGTCCGCATCCATGAATCAAGGAAGCTCAATTAAGTGGCACCGGCATCCTGCCGGTTAAATGCACAGGCTGGAAGCCTGTGCCACCAAAAAACCCCGCCTTCCCCGGTCCCCTTACGAGGGATTGGGAGGAGAGTTTGAGGGGAGGGCGCGGGACCACAGGCAAGACGCCTATGGTTACCAATCCCCCGGCCCGCCCCCAAATCATCTTCCCCGGGCTTGGACGCCCGAGCCTCAAGGAGTGATGCGGCAGGAAAAGGTGAGGGACGGGTCTTCCTGGTATTTTTCCTTGATGGCCGCGATGACGTCGTAAATGGAAAAGAAGGCCGCCACCACCTCCGGGTCGAACTGCTTGCCCGACTGTTCCCGGATGAGTTCCAGGGTCACATCCTCGGAATAAGAATCTTTGTAGACCCTTTTGGAAACCAGGGCGTCGTAGACGTCGGCCAGGGCCACGATGCGGGCCAAGAGGGGAATCTCCTCCCCCTTTTTCCCTTCGCCCAATTCCACATGATCCTCGTAGAGGTTCCGGATCTTGCCGGGATAGCCGCTGCCATCCCACCGCTCGTGATGATTCAGGGCGATTTCCGCCGAGATGACATCCAGGTCGGAGTTGGGGTTCTCAAAGAGCCGGGCGCCGAAAATCGTGTGATACTTCATGGTATCGAACTCGTCGTGCTCCAGGCCTCCGGGTTTCTTCAAAATCAGGTCGGAAATGGCGATCTTCCCCAGATCATGCAGCATGGCGGCAATTCTGATTAAATCCCGGGTCTTCTTAATTTCCGCTTCGGGGATTTCCTTGCGCAGGGCCCATTGATTATAGATTTCGGCGGAGTAAGCGGCCACCCGGTTGGCATGAGCCCCGGTTTCCTGGGGATCCCGCAGTTCGCACATCTTGATCATGCGCAGGATGGTTTCCCGGGTCAGCAAGGCCCGTTCCACCGCCGCGGCGGCGTTGTTGGCAAAATAATTCAAGATCAGCTTGGCATTGTCGGTGAAGGGGATTGTTTCCCCCTTGCTGTTCAAGGCGTTGATAATCTCCAGGACCCCCACAATCTTGTCCCGGCTGGTCTTCAAGGGCACGGCCAAAAGTGACTTGGTCCGGTATCCCGATATATCGTCAAAGAAATGGTTGAAGGTAAAAGGCACGTTCCAGGGAATGTCATAAACATCGTCAATGACGATGGGCTTGCCGGTGCAGGCGACGTATCCGGCAATGGACTTGTTGTCGATCTCCAGGGTATGGCTGGTGTAAATGTACTTGCTTCTCGTGGAGCTGAACAACGTGTCGTTATGGATGAAGCTGAAATTCAAGACCTTATTCTCCACCAAGTAAATGGAACCTGCGTCCGCTTGGATGAGCCGCCGGGCTTGCAACAAAACGGTATCCAACAAGGCGTCCAGGTCCTTGATGTGATACAGTTCTTCCATGGTGTACAGCAGCTTGCTGTAAGTTTCGGCCTGGTCCTTAAAGTCCATGGCGCGGGCTTCATCTCCTGAGTCGGCGGTTTTTTTAGTCATAATGGTCTCTGCGGCAGCCTTATCTCAAATAACGGCGGATTTCCCCCGGGGGTTAAACCCGGGGAAAAATCGCCGGGGAATTTACCTGAAGCTGGTCAATCCCGGGTAATGTCCACCGGGGCGCCGGTGCTCTCCGCCACCGTCTGAATGAAGCGGGGCCAGTTGATGCGCCCGGCCAGGTTCTTTTCCTCCAGGCGTTTCATGGCATACCGCAACAGGTCCGGGATCTTGTGGTAGATATCCTCATGCACCTCCACGAAGATGCGGCCCTTGAGGAAGCCGAACTTCACCGGTTCGTAGATCATCTCCACGGTAGTGCCCACCGGGGTGATATCAAACATCTCCTCAATATCCTTGGGGTAGTGGCGGATGCAACCGTGGCTCACCAGGCGGCCCACCCCCATGGGGGCGTGGGTGCCGTGCAAACCGTAGTGGGACAGGCCCAGCCAGCGGCTGCCCACGGGGTTTTCATCGCTGTGGGGCATGAAGGACATGCCGTATTTCGCCTGCAGGCCCTTGGGGATGCGCCAGCCGGGGTTCACCGATTTGCTCTGCACCCGGAACTTTTGCCCGATGGGGGTCTTGTAGTCCAGCACCCCGATGCCTATGGGGTAGGTGCGCACTTCGTTCTTTTCCGGGAAGAAGCGATAGCCCCGCAACTCCGCCACGTTGATAAGATAGCCGGGGTAAGAAGCCCGTTCCGGGATGATCCACTGGGTGGGGATGACGATGTCCGTCTCCCAGGGGAGGTAGAAATGGTCCAGGTTGCGGTGGAAGCCGGCCAGTTCCCAGAAGCCCAGGTCGTACTGCTGGGCGATCTGATACAAGTTTTCGTAGCGCACGATGTGGTGCTGCTGAACCTCCCCCACCACGGTGACCGCTCCCGGGTCCACTCCGGGCCCCCGGGGCAGTTGATAGTGAAAAGGTCCGGCAGCCCAGGTGGCGCCCGCGCCGCTCCCCAGCCAGACTAACAGGAAAATTCCCAGAATCTTGCGCGGCGCTGACATGGTGGTAATCTTATATGAAAAAGAACCTTAGAGAAAGATCACAAAGTACAGGATAAAGAGGCCTTGGGGGTAACCCATGAATAACCCTTACTTTTCTATTTCCTAATTTTTTCTCCTTTTCCCCGTTTTTGGAGGTATACTAAGCAGATAGAAGGGGAGCGGCATGATACTCGACGCCCACACCCACATCTTTCCCGAGGAAGTCCGCCGTCGGCGGGAGGACTTTTTTGCCGACGAGCCGGCCTTCCGGCTGTTGTACGATTCTCCCAAGTCCAAGATGGTGGGCCCCGAGGAACTGGTTGCCGCCATGGAGGAGGAAGGGGTGGAGGCCGCGGTGGCCCTGGGCTTCCCCTGGCGGCAGGAACGCCATTGGCGGCGGCATAATGAAGTGATCCTGGAGGCCCAGCGCCGCTGGCCCCGCAAGCTCATCGGCTTCTGCGCCGCCCACCCGGGGAGGCCCGGGGGCGTCCGGGAGATAGAACGCTGCCTGGCCGCCGGGGCCCGGGGCATCGGGGAATTGGCCTTTTACCTGCAGGACCGGAGCGAGGAGCTGCATCGCCTCCTGGCCCCGGTCGCCGAACTCTGCCAGCATTACGGGGCGCCGCTGATGCTGCACGCCACCGACCGGGCCGGAGCCGAGTATCCGGGACGGTCCCTGACGCCTCTGGCCGCGGTTTACCGGGTGATCAAGGCCTTTCCCGAGACCACCTGGATTTTGGCCCATTGGGGCGGCCGCCTGCCGTTCTATGGTCTCCTGAAGAAGGAGGCCCCCGAAACCTTCAGAAACGTCTATTTCGACACCGCCGCCTCCCCTTATATCTACCGGCCGGTCATCTACCGGGTGGTGGCGGAGATGGTGGGGCCCGGAAAAGATCCTGTTCGGCAGCGACTACCCCCTGCTGCCCCCCAGCCGCTACGTGAAGGAGATGGAGGAGGCGGGCCTGCCCGAGGATTGGAGAGAAATGATCTTGGGGGGGAACCTGGCTCGTTTGCTGGGATGGTGAGATAGGAATTTTGGGGGGAGGGCCAGGGAGCAACGCTCCCTGCCCTCCCCCTAAGCCCCCCGCCCAACCCTTTATGTGGCCGTGGAAGGCGGGGCCGTTGGCCCCGACTCCCACGGCCAAGAAAGCTTAAGGGATTGGGGGAGGGGGCTTGGGGGAGTTCCACTCGTTCCCAAGTTGAACTTGGGAGCGAGAAAAAGAAATGGGAGTAACTTGAGAAGGAAAATGACTGATGGCACACCAAAATAAAACTTTAGTAAATCTTCTTAAGTGGCTTGACCTCGGCTCCTCGGTTGCTGAATCTGATACATTGCTCGAAGCCGCAAGAATCGAGACATCCGCTTTCGCCGACCTCCTCGGCGACCGCGTTGACCTCGTACCAGGAACTAAAGGCTCCGGGAAGAGTGCACTTTTTCGCATCTTCGTCGACTTTCTGCCAGAAGTCCTGCTGGACCAGCGCAAAGTAGTCATCGCTCACGGCATCCAAGCACCTGGTGACCCAGTATTTCATGCTTTCACAGATCAATTCTCCAAACTCTCCGAGGATGAATTTGTAAGCTTTTGGTGCATTTACTTAGTATCACTTGCACATGAGCAGTTCATTAAGGGGCCACGCTACCGAGAGTTTCTCAAAAAGGCTGGTGAAGAGATTGATAAGTTCAGAATAGCTTGCGCAAATGCGAAAATACCTGAAATTAAAGCAAGGAAGTCACTACGGAGTGTTCTTGAATGGTCGCTTCATGTGGTCACATCCTGGCACCCTAAGGTTAGATACACCCCTCCGGGTGATAGCGGCCAATATGAATTGGACCTCTTCGGTTCAAAAATACCTACCCCTCAAGCCAGTAAAGAAGAACGTTCCGAAAACCCACTGCCGAAGTATGTAAACGAAATCAAGGAGACCCTAGATGCCGTTTTGAATAAAAGTAAGCTTTCTCTTTGGCTGATGGTTGATCAACTTGATGAGATATTCCCCAGACGCTCTGAAGTGGAGAGATTAGCACTCAGGGGCCTTTTGCGTGCAATGCGCTATTTCGGGTCTGGAAGTATTCGCGTTAAGGTATTTTTACGTGACGATATGTTGGAGCAGGTAGTAAGGGGCCAGGATGGATTCACGGCCCTCACTCACGTTACCTCACGGAAGGCAGATACTCTTCGCTGGTCACAAGACCAAATTTTGTCAATGGTGGTTAAGCGCTTTTTTGCAAATGATAGATTAACTACTTATTTCGATGTTAATCGGGAACAGATAGAGGCTAGCCCAACTTATCGGGAACAGTGTTTTTACAAGCTGTTCCCACCTACTGTTTTCAGGGGACCAAAGCAAAGCCCCACAATTAGCTGGATATTCAATCGATGTGCTGATGGACGAGGGGTTGTGACTCCACGTGATGTTCTAGACCTGCTGATACGCGCAAAACAAAAGCAACAGGATTTATGTTCTGCCGACCCGGAAGGCACATCAGATTGGTTCATCAGTACAACATCAATCCAGTATGGTTTGGAAGAGCTATCGAAACACAAACGTCAGACGTATCTTCAAGCTGAATTTCCGCACCTTTGGAAGCATATGGAGAAATTTGACGGAGGCAAGACTAATTACACTGCAAAGGCTCTTAGCTCTCTTCTTGGTAAGGAGTGGAATGTTATAACTACCCAGCTTCTGGATATAGGATTCCTTTCCAAAGGCAAAAAGCGCGGTGAAGAAGTATTTTCAATCCCATTCCTTTACATACATGGAATGAACCTCACTCAAGGCAAAGCCTGAAATTGATGTAAGATCGCCGAACAAGCACATCTACAAGGTGTTAAGAAGTTTCAGAAAAGAAATTTATAGTGGGCAGTGCGTACCCTACATTTTTTTCAAAAGCTGAAAGCTGACCGCTGATAGCTAAAAAAGTAAGCTAACAACTTCTGACAAAGGAACCCATCTTGGAGCATATCTCCGACATACTGGTATTAGGATCGGGTTTGGCGGGGTTGGGTTACGCCCTGAAGGTGGCGGATTTCGCCCCGGTAAACCTGATTACCAAACGGGGCCTGACGGATACTTCCACCAGCAAGGCCCAGGGGGGTATCGCCGCGGTGTTGGGTCCGGACGACCGGTTTGAGTATCACATCCAGGACACCCTCACCGTGGGCGAAGGCCTGTCCCACTCGGACATTGTGGAGCTGGTGGTGCGCCAGGGTCCGGAGCGCATCCGGGAGCTGGTGGAAATGGGGGCCCATTTCGACCCCGGCGCGGACAATGGCTACGACCTGGGCCGGGAAGGAGGCCACTCCCACCGCCGCATCATTCACGCCCACGACATGACCGGCGCGGAAGTGGAGCGCATCCTATCGGAGAAAGTCCTGGCCCATCCCAATATCCGGGTGTTTGAAAACCACATGGGCGTCAATCTCATTACCCTGGAGCGGGTGGTGCGCCAGGGGCGGGTCGTGAGCGAGGCTGATAAAACCTGTCTGGGCGCCTATGTCCTGAACAAAGAAACCGGGCAGGTGGATACCTTCCTGGCCCGCATCTCCCTGTTGGCCACCGGTGGGGTGGGCAAAGTCTTTCTCTATACCAGCAATCCGGACATCGCCACGGGTGACGGGGTAGCCATGGCCTACCGGGCCGGGGCGACCATCGGCAACATGGAGTTTGTGCAGTTCCACCCCACCTGCCTCTACCACCCCGCGGCCAAAAACTTTCTCATTTCCGAGGCCTTGCGCGGTGAGGGCGCGGTCCTTAAGGATCAAGCCCGCCACCCCTTTATGGAGAAGTATCATCCTTTGAAGGACCTGGCCCCCCGGGATACGGTGGCCCGGGCCATCGACCTGGAGCTGAAAAAGAGCGGTGCGGATTGCGTCTATCTGGACATCAGCCACAAAGAGGCGGATTTTGTCAGGCACCGCTTCCCCAACATTTATCAACAATGCCTGGAGTTTAGCATTGATATCACCCGAGAGCCCATTCCGGTGGTGCCCGCGGCGCATTACATGTGCGGCGGGGTCGCGACGGATGCCTGGGGCCGGACCTCCATCTCCAACCTCTATGCGGTGGGCGAGGTGTCTATGACGGGCCTCCACGGCGCCAACCGTCTGGCCAGCAACTCGCTGCTGGAGGCCCTGGTATTCTCCCATCAGGCAGCCCAGGCGGCCCGGGAGGCCTTGCCGGATTTGCTGACCAAGCCCGCGTTCCCCGTGGCGGCTTGGGAGACCTATGGGGCCAAGAGCAGTGATGAAGCCGTGGTGGTCTCCCATAGCTGGGATGAAATCCGGCGCTTCATGTGGAACTATGTGGGCATTGTCCGCAGCAACAGCCGCCTGCTCCGGGCCCAACACCGCATCGGCCCCATTCTGGAAGAGATTGACGAATATTACCGGAAATTCCTTATTACCAGCGACCTCTTGGAACTGCGCAACATCGCCACCGTGGCCGACCTCATCATCCGCATGGCCTTGTGGCGCAAAGAGAGCCGCGGCTTGCACTATAATCTGGATTATCCCCAGGCAGATGATGTAAACTTTCATCGAGACACCTTGATATCATCCGAGGGGTGGGACTGATGAAGCACGAAAAGATTCTTCTGGCCGACGACGACGCCCAGATACTGGA
Organism: uncultured delta proteobacterium; assembly: GCA_963790655.1. Taxonomy (GTDB): domain Bacteria; phylum Desulfobacterota; class Desulfobaccia; order Desulfobaccales; family 0-14-0-80-60-11; genus DASWLF01. Next base: position 393,176 of record CAWBPT010000015.1, read on the forward strand.
GATGCTCAGTGAGTTTCTGCGGGGCCTGGGCTATGCGGTGTCCGCGGTGGCCGACGGCTGGCAGGCCATGGAGGCCCTCAAGGCCACGGAGTTTCACCTGGCCGTGCTGGATCTGAAGTTGCCGGGGTACTCGGGATTGGACCTGCTCTCCTACGTCAAAGCCAACGCCCCTCGCACCGAAGTCATCCTCTTCACGGGGCATGGCGGAGTGGACAGCGCCATCCAGGCCCTGCGCCTGGGAGCCTATGACTATCTGCTGAAAGCCGACCTGCACCTGGGAGAGCTGCAGGCGGTGGTGTCCCGGGCCCTGGAACGGCGCCGCCTGGCCCAGAGCAACCGGGAGCTCTTGACCAACTTGCGCCAGGCCCAGAAAGAGCTCTCCAAGCAGCGGTGCGCCGAGCTTACCCAGGTGCGGCGCAGCGGCGAAGCCCTGGCCGTGCCCCTCACCTGGGAGCAGCTCTTCCACGGGCTGTTGAACCTGATCTGGGAGAGCCTGGCCCTGGACGTTTTGGGCATGGAGTTTCAAGGAGCCGGCAAAGAGCTGTCCCTGGAGGCCTATCGCCGGCACCCCTCGGTCCGGGAAAACGAACTGGCAAAATTTAAAAGTTGGCTCCAGACCCGCTTCCAACAGGAATGCCTGGAGAACCCGGAGGACCTGGCGGCCTGCGCTCCCCCCGAGGAACCTTTCCCGGAGATGCTCTGTGAAAAGGCCCAGGTCAATGGGGTCCTGGCCGTCACCGCTGCGGGCCGCAGTGCCCCCTTCACCCCGGAAGAAAAAGAGCTCTTCCACATTTTCGTGCTGCAGGGGGAGGCGGCCTTGAAGAATCTGGTTCTCTTCGAGGAGGTCAAAGCCCTGGCCATCCGGGACGGGCTCACCGGGCTTTACAATTACCGCCACTTCTGGGAACTGCTGGTCCATGAAGTGGAGCTGAGCCGGCGCTACGCCAAACCTCTGTCCATGCTGTTTCTGGACCTGGACAATTTTAAGGTCATCAACGATACCCTGGGGCACCCCCAGGGCGACGTGGTCCTGAAGACGCTGGCCGCCTATCTGAAAGGCGCGGTGCGCCACGCCGACGTGGTTTGCCGGTACGGCGGCGAGGAGTTCGTGCTGCTCCTGCCCCACACCGGTCCGGAGCAGGCCTTGGTCCTGGCGGAGAGGCTGCGCCAGAAGATTTCGGAACTCACCATCCCCTTGCCCGACCGGGATCTGGCCTTCACCGTCAGCATCGGGGTGGCCGGACTGAACGAAAACATGTCCGGAGCGGAACTGCTGGACGCCGCCGACGCCGCCCTCTACCGGGCCAAGCAATCGGGCAGAAACAAGGTCTGCGGGCCGGAAGGAGTCTTGCCGGCCCCGGCGGCCCAGGTGGAGGGCATGTAGGCGCCCACCTGCACCGCTCCTGGGGAGATCAAAAACGCGGGTCCCGGGACCCGCGTTTTTTATTGGTAAAGCTTTCTGAAAAAGAAATTTGAGGAATTGAGTAAGAGCCGTCGACCCCTGGCCCCCTCCCTCTCCAAGGCCTTCAGGGGATGGCATCCACCACTTCGAAGCCCTGTTGCTGCAAGCTCTCCCTCAGGGGCTTCAGATCGCACTTTTCCAGGCGAAAATAGTAAGATCGCCGGCCGGCCTGGCTGGGGCCCAGGGCCACGTTGATGATCTTCCCCCCCGCCTTTTTGATGGCCTCCGAAGCCGCGTCCAGGACCCCGGGCTTATCCTCCAAACCGAGGTCCAGGCGGGAGCTGCTCCGGAGCAGGCCCAGCATGGCGGTAAAGGCGGAGATCAGGTCCAGCATGGTGATGACCCCCACCAGGCGGTCGCCCTCCATCACCGGCATGCCGCCGATCTTGTGCTCCACCACCAAGCGGGCCGTCTCCTCCACGCTGGTGTCCGGGGTGACGGTGATGGGGGCCGGCACCATGACGTCCCCCACCGTGATCTTTTCCAACATGGAGGCCAGGAGCACTTCCCTGAGGTCCCGGGACGTGATCCAGCCCACCATGCGGTCGTCTTGCACTACCGGGAGGTGGCGGATGCCCCGCTTCTGCATCAACCTCAAGGCCTGGCCCACCTGCTTGTCCGGCGAGATGGTGGCCACCTTCCTGGTCATTATCTGTCCGACCAGCATCTGCTTACTCCTCAACCTGGAATTCAACCAAGACGATATTCGGGGACCGGGTCTCTGATGTCATCACGTAGGGGCGGTTCGCGACCCTCCCCTACAAGCCCTTCTAAGGAAGCCAGCCCCACAAGCTATTAGCATGATTAGCATTGCTGGACTGCCAACTCACCTTAAAACAAAGAGGCGGGAATTTCAAGGAAATTCCCGCCTGCGGCCCCTAAGTGCGGCCCCGGTTTTTCCTATTTCGGGGGGATGGGAGGGGTTTTAGGGGAGGGCGGGGGGCTTTTGTCCCCCGGCCCTCCCCTAAACAATTCTTCCGTACCTGCTAATTGGTGGCCAGCTGCATCTGCAGGGTGGAAATCACGTGCTCGGCTTCGCCGATGTAGGTGGACATGTTGGCCCGGTGGTTGGCCAGGATGCCGTCCTTGGCGCCGTTGGTCACCACCCAGGGCTTCAGGTGCGAGGCGCTGTGCAGGGCGTGGATGGCGTCCTCCAGCAGCTTGTGGGAGTTCTTCTTCTGCAGCTCCGGGTGGAAATCCTTGCTCACCGCCTCCAGCATCTCCGCCATCCCCAAGGCGATGCCCTGGGAGAAGTAGAAGTAATCGTCCGTCACCCACCAGGAGACCGGCTTGCCGTCGCCTTCCGTATCCTTGATCAGGTTGTGAAAGCTGCTGCCCAGCAGGTCCTTATAATTGCTGAGCAGGGCAATCAGGTGGTCTACCCGGGAATAGAAACGGCTGCGCCCCTTTCTTAAGTTCTCGATGTAGATTTCCAGGTCGTGCATGGCTTCCTGGTACTTGCCGGAAGCGGAGGGAAACCAGTACTTATCCGGGCTCACCATAAAAAAGTTCATAGCTTCGTTGACCCGGGGGTCGTAGGCCTCGGTGGTGGCAAAGCGGGTAAAGTTCTCATTCAGGACCACCACGGTGCGGCGGGCCACCTCCAGGACCCCCAGCTGGACGTGGTTGATGTTGTCGGTCAGGCCAAATTTGCCGAAAACGATGGAATTGGGCCGCCAGCCGAACCAGGGCCGGCTCACCTGGTCGTCCATGATCTGGATGAGAGCCCGGGTGAAAGTCTCTCCCTTGACCGGTTCCCGGGGCGGCGGCGCCAGGGCCGGAGCCGCGGGCGGGGGCGCCGGAGCCGGAGCTTCCTGGTGGGCAGCCCCGGGCGGGGCGGGGGCGGCGGCGTGCTCCGGTTCTTTCCCCTTCGGGGCCTCGGGGGCGCCCGGCCCCTCAGGGCCCGGCTCATGGGGGGCTGCAGTCACCGCCTGGGGCTCCTCCGGCGTGGCCTTGCCCTTTCCCATTTGACCCCAGGCAAACAGGGCTCCTAAAAACAGCAGGACTACCAGGGCCACCAAGAGGAAGCGGTAGCCCAGCAGGCGCAGCAGCAGGCTCTCGCCCGGGCCGGTCGGCTCCGGGGGCCGCGGCACGGGGAGGCGCTCCCCGGGCGGCTTGTCGTTGGGGGTCATGGAGATTTGGGCTCCTGCCTGAAACAGCCGCCCTTTTGCGGGTGCTCCGCAAAAACGTCGGCGGTGAAGGCGTAGATTTTGGTGGAAGGCTCCTTCCAGGCGTCCGGGGACAAACCGGCCTTGCAACAGGTCTGTTGTAAAAAGGTCAGCCGGTCCCACTTGTATTCGGTGGCCACCTGGGGCAAAAGCAGCCCGCGGCAAACCCCCTGGACCACATAGAGGCCGTGTTTGCCCACCTCGATTTCGTCGGTGCTTTTGATAAGCTGCATGGGGCTCAGCACCGAGATCTCGATCTCCAGGTCGGGCAGTTCCTCCGGTGCCAGGGGCCGAAAGCGCGGGTCGTGGAAGGCCGCGGCCGCGGCCATTTCCCTCACGGTGGCGAGCAGGGGTTTCAACGCGTCCAGATAGCCGATGCAGCCCCGCAAGCGTCCCTGGCGATGCAGGGAAACGAAGGCGCCCCGGCGCTCGCGCAATATGGGGGACGGGTCTGTCACGGGCGGCACCGACTGGTCGCGGAGATGAGCCTCGATGCTGGCCCGGGCCTGGGTCAGCAACAGGTTTTTATCGGCCTCGGTTAGGTGCATGGCTTTGGTTCCCCCCCAGCCGGGTGGGGCAGTCAGGGCCCCCATGGCCCCGGCCAGAAAAAGGATGATTACGAGAACCCGAAAGAAACTCATGGACTTGGCGCCTACCGGTGCCCCGGCGGCTGGCATTCATTCTTAGATTATCTAACCCAGAATTCCTTATTCTGTCAATGGCAAAGGGGGGAGCCATCGCCGGGGTAAAGATGGCATTCCACTTGCATCCCGCCGGCGGGCTTGGTAAATTGAAGGGGCAAGAAGAACGTTCCGGCGGAACTTTCCACAGAATTTAACCGACCTTAGACTTCCGGAAGGCCCTGGACCCCGGTCCTATGAAAACGTACCCCATATTCGCCAACCTTACTGACAAGCCCTGCCTGGTGGTGGGCGGCGGCGCCGTGGGGGAGCGCAAGGTGCAGGACCTGCGGATCGCCGGGGCCCGGGTCACCGTGGTCAGCCCCAACCTCACCCCGGCCCTGGCGGAACTGGCCGGGGCCGGGGAGATCCGCCATCTGGCCGAGGATTTCCGGCCGGAGCATGTCAGCGGCATGGCCATGGTCATGGCCGCCACCGACGACCCTGAGGTCAACGCCCGGGTGAGCGCCGCGGCCCAGGCCGCCGCCATCTGGGTCAACGTGGCCGACGCCCCGGAATTCTGCACCTTTATCGTGCCGGCCCAGGTGCGCCGGGGGGATCTCACCGTGGCCATCAGCACCGGCGGGGCCTCGCCGGCCCTGGCCCGGAAACTGCGGGAAGAGCTGCAGCAGTATTTCGGCCCCGAATATCTACCTTACCTGGCATTGCTCAAGGCCGTGCGGACCCGGCTGCTGGTAGAGCGCCGGGGGCAGCCGGAAAATTCCCGGCTCTTTCACCGCTTGGTGGACTCCCCCCTGCTGGCGGCCGTGGCCCGGGGGGACCGGGCCCGGATCGTGGGCCTGCTCGGCGAGATCCTGGGGGACGTCTTGAGCCCCCCGGTCCTGGGGGAGTTGGTGGCCCAGGCCTTTAAGGAGAGCGAGGGCTAGTAAGTGGGGCAGACTCACGACATGTTAAACCGCGTCAGGGCGGTTGGCCGGTTACTGGGAGGGGTTAGGTGCTCTTAGTTTTCGCCCTGACCATGTTTGTCAGCGCCACCCTGCTGTTCCTGATCCAACCCATGTTCACCAAGATGGTGCTGCCGCTGCTGGGAGGCACCCCTGCGGTGTGGAATACCTGCCTGGTTTTCTACCAGGCGGCGCTGCTGGCCGGCTATGCTTACGCCGATTGGGCTCCCAAATGGCTGGGAGTGCGCCGGCAGGCGGCCTTTCACGTGGCCCTGCTCCTGGTGATCGTCTTCACCCTGCCCATCGGCATTTCCCACGGCTGGACCCCGCCGCCCACCTCCAATCCCATCCTCTGGCTGTTGTTGCTCCTGGCGGTGTCGGTGGGGCTGCCGTTCTTCGTGATCTCCACCACGGCCCCCATGCTCCAGAAATGGTTTGCCCATACCGGGCATGCTCAGGCCCACGACCCCTATTTTCTCTACGGCGCTTCCAACCTGGGCAGCATGCTGGCCCTGGTGGGCTACCCGGTGCTGGTGGAGCCGTACCTGCGCCTGGGACACCAGGCCTGGGCCTGGGCCGGGGGCTACCTGGTTCTGACCGGGCTCATTTCCCTGTGCGGCTTGATGTTGTGGCGGACCGCCGGGATCGCCACCGGGGCCGGCCCGGAGGCGGCCGGAACCCGGGCGGCCGCAGTCTCCCCTCAGGCCGGCGCCGCCCCGGTGACCCTGAGCCAGCGTTTTTGGTGGGTCTTGCTGGCCTTTGCCCCTTCCAGCCTGCTCCTGGGCGTGACCAGCTACATCAGCACGGACATTGCCTCGGTGCCGCTCCTGTGGGTGGTACCCCTGGCCATCTATCTCCTGACCTTTGTCCTGATCTTCGCCCGCCAGCCCCTGCTCCCCCACCACCTCATGGTCTTTTTGGAGCCGTACCTGATCATCCTGGTGTCCATCCTGTTTTTCCTGCGGTTTAAGGGCGCGGTCTGGCAGACTTTTCCTCTGCATTTGCTGGCTTTCTTCATTATTGCCATGGTGTGCCACGGGGAGCTGATGAAGGCCCGGCCACCCGTCGCGCAGCTGACGGAATTTTACCTCTGGATGTCGCTGGGCGGGGTTCTGGGAGGCGTATTCAACGCCCTGGTGGCCCCCATGGTCTTTAATGCGGTGATCGAATACCCCTTGATCATCGTGCTGGCCTGCCTGCTCCGGCCGGGCCAATCCCTGGAAGATCGCAAGCCCTACCGCCGTCTGTGGGACTTCCTGCTCCCCGGGGCCTTGGCCCTGCTGCTGGTGGCGCTGGGGTGGGGATTCCGCGCCTTGCCCTCTTCCCAAACGATTCTTTCCCTGGTATTGGTGTCCTGTCTGGCGGGGGCGCTGTGCTATAGCTTCCGGCACCGGCCCCGGCGATTTGCCCTGGGGGTGGGCGTGCTCATCCTGTCGGGGATGTTCTTCCAGACCGGCCAAGAGCAGGTGCTCCTGAAGGAACGTAACTTCTTTGGCATTCTGAAGGTGAGCCTGGATGATAAAGGAGAGTACCATACCCTGACGCATGGCAGCACGGTGCACGGCCGGCAGTTCCTCGACCCCGCCCGGCGGCGGGAGCCGCTGACCTACTTTTCCCGCAGCGGGCCTCTGGGCCAGGTTTTTGCGGCCTTCGCCGGCAAAGACGCCAAACCACGGGTGGCGGTGATAGGGTTGGGAACCGGGACGGTGGCGTGCTATGCCCAGCCGGGACAGGATTTTACTTTTTATGAAATCGACCCCGCGGTGGAACACATCGCCCGGGACCCGCGCTATTTCACCTTCCTTAAAGACTGCCCGGCCAGGTACAAAGTGGTTCTGGGGGATGCCCGCCTGTCTTTGCAGCAGGCCCCGGAGGCCGGATATGATATGATTATCCTGGACGCCTTCAGCTCCGACGCCATTCCGGTCCACCTGGTGACCCGGGAGGCCTTGGGCCTGTATCTCTCCAAGCTGGCCCCGGGGGGCATCCTGGCCTTCCATATCACCAACCGCTATCTGGACCTGAGACCGGTGCTGGGCAACCTGGCGCGGGCTGCCGGCCTCACCGCCCTGGGGCAAAATGATGCCAAGCTGAGCGAGCAGGATAGGGAGAATTTAAAGGGTCGTTCTGTCTGGGTGGTGATGGCTCGGGATCAAGCCTCTCTGGCCAAACTGGCGCGCCAGCCCCGCTGGCAACCTTTGCCGGGGACTCCCGGGGTGGCTTTGTGGACCGATGATTTCTCCAATATTTTAAAGGTGTTCACCTGGCGCCCCTTCAACCTGGGGGAAGCCCTGGACCCGGGTCATTCCCGGCAGACCCCAAACTCGTAAAATTCGTATCGCCGGGAGAAACCGGAAATTTTACCCAAGCTTATGGCTTATTTCTTTGTATATCTGACCCTGGCGGGCTACTTCGGCGCCACCGTCCTGTGGCTGGGATTTTTCCTGGTCCAGCGGGAGAGTTACTGCCGTTACGGCGCCTGGGTCATGGCCGGGGGCCTGGGGGCCCACACCCTGGCCCTCATCCAGCAAACCCTGAGCGCGGGCTACCTCCCGGTGGCCACCTTCGGGAATTCCCTGCTGGTCTTTGACTGGGCCCTGGTGGTCCTCTTCCTCCTGCTCAACTGGCGCTATCCCATCAAAGTCCTGGGAGCCCTGGTGGCGCCGCTGGCGGCCCTACTGGTTTCCGGGGCCCTGATTCTGCCCCAGGGTAAGGGAACCGTCTCGCCCCTGCTTCAGGGCTTCTGGTTGACGGTGCACATTACTCTGACGCTTTTGGGTTACGCCGCTCTGGCCCTGGCCTTCCTGGGCGGCATCTTTTACCTGATCCAGGAACGCCAGATCAAGTCCAAAAGATTCGGCTTCTTCTACCGCAGGCTGCCGTCGCTGTCGCAGTTGGACACCCTCAATTCCTGGTGCCTCAGCATCGGTTTCCCCCTGCTCACCGGGGGGATTATCTGCGGGTCGCTGTATGCCCAGCACACCATGGGCCGGTTCTGGAGTTGGGACCCCAAGGAAATCCTGACCCTGAGCGCCTGGCTGATCTATGCGGTGCTGCTGCACGAGCGCCTCACCGTGGGGTGGCGGGGCCGGCGGGCCGCCTGGCTCGCCATCTGCGGCTTCCTGGTGCTGGTGGTCACCTTCGTCGGGGCCAGCCTGTGGCTCACCGGCTACCACAGCTTCGCCAAGTTCATCCAACAGCCATGAACCTTCTGCTCGTCGGCGTCAACCACCAAACGGCTCCGGTTTCCCTGCGGGAAAAGCTGGCCAGCCTCATTCCGGACCTGGGCCAGGCGTATCAAAGCCTGAAGACCTGGCCGGAGGTCTCCGAGTTCCTGCTCTACACCACCTGCAACCGGGTGGAGCTGCTGTGCGTCACCGAGGACCCGGACGCGGCCGCCGCCCGAGCCCGGGTTTTCTTCTCCAGCCATCCGGAAATTCCGCCGGCGGCCCTTGAGGCATCCTTTTATCTCCACCGGGACCAGGACGCGGTGCAGCATCTCTTTCGGGTGGCAGCAAGCCTGGACTCCATGGTGCTGGGGGAGCCCCAGATCCTGGGTCAGGTGAAGGCGGCTTACCGGGAGGCCACGGAGCACCAGGCCACCGGACCTATCCTGAACCGCCTGCTGCACAAGGCCTTTTCGGTGGCGAAAAAGGTGCGCGGGGAGACGGGCATCGGCGACCACGCGGTGAGCGTCAGCTACGCCGCCATTACCCTGGGCCGCAAGATCTTCGGGGACCTCAACGGCAAGAACGTCCTGCTCCTGGGGGCCGGGGAAATGGCGGAACTGGCCCTGGAGCACCTGCGGGGCCAGGGGGTGGCCCGCATCACCGTAGCCAACCGGACGCTGGCGCGGGGGGTGCGTCTGGCCCAGCGCTTTGGCGGCGACGCCGTGTCCCTGGAAGAGCTGGAACCCCAGCTTCTCACCGCCGACATCCTCATCAGCTCCACCGGCGCCGGCGACTATCTGCTCTCCCGGGACCAGGTCAGGTTCGCCATGCGCCGACGCAAGCAGAGGCCGCTGTTCCTCATCGACATCGCCGTGCCCCGGGACCTGGACCCGGCCATCAACGAGTTGGATAACGTTTATCTCTATAATATCGATGACTTAAAAGAAGTGGCGGAACAGGGCCGGGAGCACCGCCGCCAGGAAGCCGCCAAGGCGGAGCGCCTGGTGGCCGCGGAGACTCTCAAGTTCCAGGACTGGCTGGTCACCTTGGAAGTCTTTCCCACCATCATCGCCCTCAAAGACAAGGCCGAGGCCATCTGCCGGGCGGAGCTCAAAAAGACCCTGTCCCACCTGGGCCCCTTCACCCCGGAGCAGCGCCAGGCCCTGGAGGCGCTCACCGGCTCCGTCGTCCAGAAGCTGCTGCACGACCCCATTATCTTCCTGAAACGCCATCACCACCTAAAACAGCCCCACCGGGAGCTGGACCTGGTGCGCCGGCTGTTCAACCTGGACTCGGACCGGGACCTGGGCTCCCCGCCCAAAAAGTAGCCGCCGGTGGGCGCCCGGGCCATGTAAGACCGGGTCGCGGTCGAAAAGCTATTTCTTGAGGGCTCACTTGCGTGTGCGCCCGTCTGGGGCGAATACCTGGGTCCGCCCCTACAAAAAAATATCCACTTGAATGCAACACCCCTGTCCTGACCTGCCCCCGCCTGCTGGCCTGCACCCGGGCTAAGACCGCTTAGAAATCTTTGGCCTTTTTAAAAAATTTTGACAAATTTTTAAGTATATACTTGACAGTTTAATAATCTTGTGTTTTAATCGAATCACCTCGAAAAAGCCTAACCCATTGTGAAGTGGGGGCGGAAAGCCACGGGTCTCTTAGAACTTGAGATAGCCGGGTTGCCTGGGGACAAGGCAGCCCGGCTATATTTTTTTGGGGCTGCAAGGTTCTCTAATTTGTGTAACTGATTTTCAGTAACTTAAGATCGGGGGTTGTTGGCCGGCCAGCAGGCCCAATTTACCTTCCCGGATCTTGAGCGCAAGGGAGGAGAGAACTATGGCAACCCGGTGGATTTCCAGGTTTCGCCGGCTGGTAATCGCAGTCGCCCTGGCAGTGGCCTTCTTGCCTGGGGTTGGCCAGGCTTTCACCATTGACATCCAGGCGGTCATCGATGGGCGGGACCAGCTCATCATTCAGGGCGATACCCTGCAGTGGCACCATTTTGATAAGTGGCCGGTGGGCCTCCACATCATCGGGGCCGGACCCAACGATCCCGTTCCCGACTTTCCCACCGTGATCACGACGCCGGCCATGAACCAGGTGGAGTGGTATCCCGTTTGGCCCCAGGGGGCCATTGGACCTGACGTTGAAGCGTATTCAGCCGTTTATAGCGGCCTGACCCCCCCATTGCCCGCCGACGGCCTCCCGGTGACGCTGACGGTCATTACCGCGCGCGGCGCCGTATCCGTCATTGAGCAACCCAGTGCCAGCAACAATTATACCTTCGTGCTGGAATTCAACGACGTCCCCATCGGCTCCGCCGCCTGGTATGAAGTGCAGCTGGACATCCCCGAAGTCCCGGTGCCGCCCACCGCGCTCTTGTTGGGGACCGGCCTGTTGGGTCTGGCGGTTTGGGGACGGCCGCCAGGAAATAGGAGACCTTGGTAGGAAGTGATTTGGGGGGAGGCGGAGGAAGTCTTTTGTAAGCTTTCGCCATCCTCCCCGCAAGACAGGTATTTTTTGTAGCGACTGTCTTTCAAGTCAAGGTACCTGGGTAATGAATTGGTTCCAGGGTTGATTGTTTTTCACCATAGCATTGAGGATGAGAACGAGTTTGCGCATACAGGCGGTGAGGGCCAGTTTTTTGGGTTTGCCGGCGGCCAACAAGCGTTGGTAAAAGGCGCGGATCACCGGATTCCATCGAGAGGCCACCACCGCCGCCATATAAAGCATGCGGCGCAGGTAGCTGCGGCCACCCCGGATCATCCTTTTTCCCCGGAAGCGGCCGCTATCCCGGTTATAAGGGGCCACCCCCACCAGGGCCACGGTTTTTTTGCCGGGCAGCGTGCCCGCCTCCGGCAACTGGGCGATGACGGCCCGAGAAACGATCGGTCCGATGCCGGGGATGGTCCGTAACAAGCGGTCACGGTCCCGCCAGAGGGGACTCTGGCGGATCTGGTCGCTGAGATCCTGGTCCAACTGCTCCAGGCGTTGACTCAACCAGGTGAGATGCGCCTGGATATCCTGGCGGACCGCAGGGATGAAGGTTTTCTCCAGGCGGTTTTTCTCCTGGCCGATCATCTTCACCACCTGCAGGCGCCGCTGCAGGGCCGCCTTGAGTATCTGCTGGGCCTGGTCCGGCAAGGGGCGGGGTTCGGGCCGCAGGGCCTCGGCGAAGTGGGCCAAGACCTGGGCGTCGATCTTATCGGTCTTGGCCAGCTTGCCGGTGGCGCCGGCGAATTTTCGCACCGCCTGGGGATTGACCAGGGCCACCGGCAGTTGGGCCTCGGCCAGGGCCGCGGTCACCAGGAACTCATACCCCCCGGAGGCCTCCAGCACGATGAGCTGGGGTTTGAGGGCCGCCAGGCGCTTCACCAGCTGCTTGATGCCGCGATCGTCGTTGGGGGTGACAAAATGGCGATTCTGGGGCCGTACGGCCACATCCAGGTGTTGCTTGGAGACGTCGAGGCCGACAAAAACTTGCGTCTTCATAGCTTGCTTTCCCGTCCTTGTACATGCGAGATCATGGTCTCAGGTGACTGTTCGGGTTAGGGCAAGCGGGACGTGGCGCCCATGCTACAAAACGGTCTTCGAAGACCCAGGGGCGGTCGGGCTGCCACGTCCGCAACCGTTGGCCCCAGGGGCAGGCCCATGGGCCTGCCCCTGGGGGAGAAACTTGTTGACCTTGGGCACATATCTTACCCCATGAGAGGTGCCAGGGGAAGGTGCCGACTGCTTTGTTAAGATACAAGGGGCGCAATTTATTGCGCCTGTAAAAGCGGGCGTGATAAATCACGCCCCGACAATTTTTTCCCTTTAGAACGCAACTCGGTATTAGGCCCCCCGGATAGGAACCAAAGGCCCTATCTTGACCCGCCTCTGACATGCTGTTATCCTAGTAGTAAGAGGCAGGAGAGTAAAAGATCGCCATTTCTTTCCGGCCTTCATATTTCCCCGGGTGGCGGTAAGAAGCGAGGGCATCAAGGGAAACAGTCCCGCAACCTCCCGTAGGACCGAGGTCGACCATGTCCAAGGTCATTGATTTAGAAGACCGGCTCAAGTTGGAGCAGAAAAAGCGAGCCAAGATCGACAAGGCCAAAAAGCTGGAAGTGGTGCGCAAGGTGGCGCAGTGCACCAAGTGCCTGGCCCGCTGCGGCAAATGCGGGGTCCAGTTTGAGACTCACGAGATGTACAAGAGGCACAAGGGGCCTTATCGTTTCTGCGATTTCTGCCAGGAAGAGTACGAGGACTTTCTCCGCATCACCGAGCAGGGTCAGGAAAGCCCCTATTACTGGCACAATCGGGAGTGGGTGGCCCTCTGGCGGGTCTGGCTCGATTACCAGCAGGCCATGAAGTCTTATGGGGAGTCCCAGGAGTTCATCGACCTGGTGCGCGAGGTGGAGTGGGAGCGCTGATCCGGGCCGGTGCGGTCTGACCTGGCCCGGCTTCACCAGCCCGCCTTCCAGGGGGGAGGGGAGCCTGGCTTTCCTCCGGGCCCTCCGCAGCCGACTTTGGCCTCTGCCTCAAAATACCAAGGGCGGGTTGAAACCCGCCCCGATGGCCTGAATTTGCTGAAATTACTCCGCCTGTCCGACCCGGTAGGTTTGCTGCAGGATCTCCATGGCAAAGTTGAAGGCGGCGTCGCGGTCCATGGTAACTTCGGTGTGGCAGGCCTTTTTTTCGCCGCTGCAGGTATAAAACAGCACTTTTACCGCCCCTTCAGGGCGCTGCACCACCGCGACTTCCCCCTCGGGTTCGATAGTTTTATAGGTGCGATGCACCGGTTTGTCGGGGTCTTGTCCGTGAACGGGATGAACCATAAACTCCTCCTCGGCTCTGGAAATAGCTTGAGGTTTAGCATAATCATCTAACGGCATTAATTCAAGTTAGAAGTTTCCCGCCATGGCCTTTTATCCGCAAGAATATGATTTGATCGTCATCGGCGCCGGCCACGCCGGCTGTGAGGGGGCACTGGCCGCGTCCCGTATGGGGCTCAAGGTTCTTCTGTTCAACCTCAACCTGGACACCATAGCCCAGATGGCCTGCAACCCCGCGGTGGGGGGCCTGGCCAAAGGCCACCTGGTGAAGGAGATCGACGCCCTGGGGGGGGCCATGGGGCGCCTCGCCGACCTCACCGGCATTCAGTTCCGCACCCTCAACCTCTCCAAGGGGCCGGCGGTCAGGGGCACCCGGGTCCAGTGCGATAAGCAGGCCTACCGCCTGGCCATGAAAACCCGGCTGGAGCAAGAAAGCCGCATCCACTTGCGGGAGGCCATGGTGGCGCGGCTCCTGGTGGAGGACGGTCGGGTTACCGGAGTGGTGGAGACCTTAGGAATGACCTACCGGGCCCGGGCCGTGCTCATCACCACCGGCACCTTCTTAAACGGCCTCATTCACATCGGGGACTGCCGCGTCCAGGCCGGTCGGGCCGGGGAGTTCGCCGCCACCGCCCTGGCCGACCACCTTAAGGAATTGGGGTTCCGGATGGGCCGCATGAAGACCGGGACGCCGCCCCGGCTCCGGGCCGGCACCATCGACTTCGCCTCCATGGGCACGCTCACCGGGGACCCCCAGCCCCGCCCCTTCTCCTGGCGCACCCCGCCCGGGGGTCTGGGCGCCTCCCAGGTGACCTGCTTCGTGACCCACACCACCGCGGCCACCCACCGGCTGGTCCGGGACAACATCCACTTCTCGCCCCTGTACAGCGGGGTGATCCAGGGGGTGAGCGCCCGCTACTGCCCTTCGCTGGAAGACAAGGTGATGCGGTTCCCGGAGAAAGATAGCCACCAGGTGACTCTGGAACCCGAGGGCCGGGACACCGCGGAAATCTACGCCAAGGGCCTGGGAAACTGCCTGCCCGTGGAACTGCAGCTCGAACTGTTCCGCAGCGTGCCGGGGTTGGAGGCAGCCGAAGTGATGCGCCCGGCCTACGCCATCGAGTACGATTACGTGGACCCGCTGCAGCTCAAGCCCACCCTGGAGACCAAGCTGATCCGGGGGCTCTTTTTGGCGGGCCAGATCAACGGCACTTCGGGCTACGAGGAGGCCGCGGCCCAGGGCCTCTGGGCCGGCGTCAACGCCGCCTGCCAGGTCCAGGGGCGGCCCCCCTTTCTCCCGCACCGCTCCCAGGCGTACCTGGCGGTGCTGGTGGACGACCTGGTGACCCGGGGCACCCGGGAGCCGTACCGCATGTTCACCTCCCGGGCGGAGTACCGGCTGCTCCTCAGGGAGGACAACGCCGACGCCCGCCTCACCGAATGGGGCTACGAGCTGGGGCTGGTGGAGCCGGAGGCCCTGGAGCGCCTCCGGGAAAAACAGCGCCTCATTGAGGAGGAGGAAGCCAGGCTGGCGGGGCGCCGGGTCTTCCCCACGCCCGCGGTGAACCAGGAGCTGGCCCTCCGGGGCACCGCTCCCCTAAAGGCGCCCACCTCCGTCCTCCAGCTGGTGAAGCGCCCCCAACTGGATTTGCCCACCCTCTACCGCCTGGCCGGAGAGGAGCCGCGACTTCCCGCCGCAGTGGTGGAGCAGATCGAAATCAAATACAAATACGACGGCTACCTGAAGCGCCAGGAGGACTCAGCCCGCAAGTTCGCCCGGGCGGAGGACCGGCGCATCCCCGCAGCCTTTGATTATGAGCAGGTTCCCGGGCTCTCCCACGAGGTCCGGCAAAAACTGACAGAGGTGCGGCCCCGGTCCCTGGGCCAGGCGGCCCGCATCTCCGGGGTGACCCCCGCGGCTTTGGCAGTGCTGATGGTTTATCTGAAGAAGAAACAAGGGAAGAAGGAACCGGAGAGATAAGAAAAGATTAACCGCCAAGACCCCTGAGGGAAAAAAGTCTCCGGGCGCCATGCGGTTGAACCCTAGGGCGCCCGAACTGTTTCCTGGGGCGCGCAGCGTCTTGGTGGTGAACTGTCGTTATCGGCTCACCACCCCTGGCCGGGGCCCAAGGTTTTGTCGAGGCTCTGCTCAAAATAGCCACCGCTGACACTGGCGCCGCACATGGCGCAGATGGCAGCCTGGCTCGTCACGTCCCGGCGGCGCTGGTCGCTCAGGGACTCCTCGGCGCAACTACCCAACAGCAAGACCGCCGCCGCCAACAGCAGGACCGTTCTGACCATTTTTATTCCTCTCCTCGGGTTCTTTCCGGAAACCTTTCAGCTAATTTAGCAGGCTTTGGTTGGTTTTCCCAAACATTCATTTCCCGGCAGGCAACAAGGAGTTCATCCCTCTCAACCGCGGAGAACAGATATCCGCTCAGGATATCTCCGGTTATGCGGGGCGCTATCCCCACCTGGAACCAGCCCCTCCCTAAGGGATCTTTGGGGGCCCAGGCTTTCAGCCGGTGCCGGCGCAGGCTAAAGCCTGGGGCTGCCTTTCTCCTTGGAGCCGCTGAGGCCAAATAGCGGCCTGACCCTAATGGCCCCGGGTCTTTTGATACTGGTCGTAAAGGAAGCCGCCCAGGGCCCCGGCTCCCGCGCCGATGGCCGCGCCCGCCGCGGGGGAACCCGCGGCCCAGCCGACGAGGGCGCCACTACTGGCGCCAATGGCGCCGCCGCTCAACACCCGCTGCTGGGTGCTGGACATGCCGGAACAGCCTCCCAGCGCCAGGGCCACTACCATTATGCAAATTACTGCCTTCTTCATCTAATCCTCTCCTGGTTTTGCTATGCTGGCGGAGTGCACCGCCTTGGGGCAAAACTCCGCGCCCAATATTTCGGGTAAAGGGGCATAGGGAAAGGTCCCCGGCTCGACTTGGCCGCCTTCCAGGGGCAAGTAACGACCCGAGGTCGGAAGAGAAAAACCCGGTGGCGCCAACCTCAAAATCACGTGGTCAATCTGCGCTCAGGGACGACCTTGAGATTTTTCGTATTGGTCGTAAACATAGCCGCCCACCGCTCCCGCGCCGCCGCCGATGGCGGCGCCGCAACCCGGGCAACCCGCGGCCCAGCCGATGAGGGCGCCACTGCCGGCGCCGATGGCGCCGCCGCTTAATACCCGTTGCTCAGTGTTGGACATCCCGGAGCACCCGCCCATTAACATGGCGGCCACCAAAACCAAAACCATCGTCCTGTTCATTTTTTCTTTACTCCGCCTGAAGTTTCCGGAGGACAAACCGAGGTGCAGCGCCTGAGCACCACCTCGATGACGGAAGTGTTCAGCTTACCGGGGTTTTCCTGGTAATACTTGTCCACTTCCTGGACGATTTGCATGACGGTTTTCTTTTTCAGATCGTCCACGAAGACCTTGGAGATGCAGGCGGGCCGACCGCGGCCGCCGCCTGCGGCCATTTCGAAGTCAGCCAGATTGCCGATGCCGAAGATGTAACCCACCTTGCCATCCAGGGAAACTTGCTGCCAGTTTTCACCGTTCCATAGGAAGGCCTTGTCCGGGGCGGCGATACCACTGGCCGCCAGACCCAGGAGCAAGACCGCCGCCAATGCCAGGAGGCTCGCCTGTCTCATTTCTTTTTCCTCGCCGCGGGGGGTTCAGGTGGGCACAGCTTGGTGCACCTCATGAGAATAACCTCGATGACCGGAGTCGACATCTTCCCGGGGTTTTCTTTGTAGAAAGCGTCGACTTCGGCAATCACCTGACCCACGCTCTTAGTCTTGAGTTCGTCCACAAAACCCTTGGAAATACAAGCAGCCCTGCCGGCGCCGCCGGCTGCGGTTTCAACGTCCGCCATGTTGCCGATGCCCTTGACATAAGCCACCTTGAGCTCCGGGGTCATGTCTTGCCATTGAGTGCCGTTCCACAGGAATCCCTTTTCCGCGGCGCCCAGGGCCCCGGCGGCCAGGACGAAGACTAGGGCCAACCCGATAATGGCGGCCTTGCCTTGAAGTTTCATGGGGTTCTTCCTCCCCTTGGCTGGGTTAATTTGGGTCGAACGATTTAGCCTTCTTCAGGGCCGGCCTGGGGCTCGGCTGCCGGCTTCTTTTTCTTGCTGGCTTTGGTCCCTTTTTTCTTGGTTGCTTTGCCGTTGGTCTTTTTCTCGCCTTTCTTAGCCGCAGCCTTCTTGGAGGCCTTTTTGCCGTCTTTGGCTTTGGCGGCTTTGGCCTTGCCTTTGGGTTTGGCCTTCTCTTCTGCCGCCTTGGGCGCCGCCGGCTCTTTGGTCTCCGGCTGCGCCAGGGGCCGTTGTCCTTCCAGCATGGGCGGCACGGCGGGCGGTGCCACTTCTTTTTGCGCCCTGGCGCCCTGGAGGCTCAACAGGAATATTCCCGCGGTGGCCAATGTGACAAACTTTTTCATAACTTTACCTGGGGTTCTCCCATTTAAAATCCATAAGCCGTTGCCGGGATTCGCAGCCGAATCCCGGCAACCAATCCTCTGATGCTGCTGCCTTACTGCGCCTCTTCAGTTTTGGCCTTTTTCTTTTTAGCCTTGGCCTTTTTGGCTTTTTTCTTTTCGGCCTTTTTGGCCTTTTTGGTTTCCTTCGCCTCTTCCGCCGCGGGAGCCGCCGGCGCCTTCACTTCAGGCGCCACGGGCTTCTCCATCGCCGGCGGCGCCGCCGCCGGCGGTGCCGCGGGCTTTTCCTGCCCCAGGGAAGCCCCCTGGAGGCTCAGCAGGAAAACTCCCGCACACGCCAAGGTAACAAGTTTCTTCATAGCCGTCCACCCTCCCCTTTATAAGGACTTTAAATGATTGGTGGCGGTGCAGGGATTTGAACCCCGGACACTGCGGATATGAGCCGCATGCTCTAACCAACTGAGCTACACCGCCATGACACCTGAAATATATTAATCTGAGCCTGGTCTGTCAAACAAAATTCCAGGGGCCCGAAGGCCCTGGGGCCCAGGAGGGGAAAGGCATATTTTTCTATAGGTTAAAGGGGTTATTAACGCCAACCGGTCCCTATGATCCCTTTCTTCCTAACCATATAAAACGGCCGGATCTTGGCCTCAGCTGAAGGGGGCGGGGTCCTACCTCAGGACAGGTTTTAACCGATAATCTCGGGCAGCTGGGAAAATTCCGGCAGCAGGAAATCGGGGGCCGCGGCGGTCAGGGCGGCCAGGTCACCATAGCCGTAAGTGACGGCCGCGGTGAAGGTCCCGGCCTCCTGCCCCGCTTTGAGGTCGGCGATTTTATCGCCCACCATCAGAGCGCGGGCCGGGGCCACCCCCAGCTCCCGGATCAGGGCCCTGAGGGGCTCCGGTGAAGGCTTCAGAGGCACGTCGGGGCCGCCTCCCCGAATAGCCGTGAACCGGGAGGCGATCCCCAGGACCTGCAAGATTTTCTCCGTGAGGCGCTGGAGCTTGTTGGAGAGCACCGCCTTCTTGACGGCCAGCTTTTCCAGGGTTTCCGGCACGCCGGGATAGAGCCGGGTAAGATCGCCGCAGTGCTCCGTGTAATAATCCAGGTAGAGCTTTAGGCACTGGTCCATCAGGTGCCGGTTCTCCGGGCCCACCACCCGCTCCATGAACTTGCGTTCCCCGCCGCCGATCATGGACTTGACGGCCTGGGGCGCATGCTCCGGCAACCCCAGCTGCCGGCAGGCGAAGTTGGCGGCGTTGGTCAGGTCCGCCAGGGAGTCGGCCAGGGTGCCGTCCAGGTCGAAGACGATGAGGTCCACGCTTATCTTACGGGTTAAGGAAGACATGTCTTTCTTTTTACAATTGCGGCGGGCACGGAGGCCCGCCCCACTTCTGAAAAAGTCATTTGGGGGGAGGGTTCCAGGGAGAATGGTGCATGGGCGGCCCCTAGCCCCCTCCCGGTAGGATGGGGAACTCGCCCCCTTCCCGCAGGTCCTGGCAACTGGGCAGCACCCCCAGGTTGTGGGCGTTCTTGACCGCGCTGATGATGGCCTGCTGCAGGGCGATTTCGCCCAGCAGGCCGATGACGTGCAGGTCGGCCTCCACCTCGGGGTGGGCCAGCACGAAGACCACGTCGCCGTCAAACAAGGTGTGCACCGGCCGGATGGTGCGGGCCAGGGCGTTGTGCCCCATCTGGGCGATCTTCTGGGCCTGCTCCCGACTCAGGCGGGCGTTGGTGGCCACCACGCCAATGGTGGTGTTCCCGGCCACGGGCTCGCCGAAACGGCGGCGCACCACGCCCCGGCGCAGTAGGCCGGCGGCGTCGGCGAACTCCCGGGACTCCGGGGCGGTGCGCACCCCGGCCAGGATTTCCCCGGTCTCGGGGTCCATCACGTCGCCCAGGGCGTTGACCACCGCCAGGGCCCCCACTTTCAGGCCGGCGGGGCCTTCCTCATATGCCGTCCCCAGGCCCCCCTTGGTGGCCTGGTGGATCCCCAGGAGTTTCCCCACGGTGGCCCCCACCCCGGCGCCCACGCTGCCGTCCCCCTGGGGCTCCGTTTGTCGCCGCCTGGCAGGCGGCAAAACCCATGGCCTTGTCGGGCCGGGCCCGGCAGTTGCCCACGGACAGGTCATAAATCACCGCGGTGGGGACGATGGGCACCCGGGTGACGGTGACGTCAAAACCCCGGCCCCGTTCCTCCAGATATTCCATGACCCCGCCGGCCGCGTCCAGCCCGAAGGCGCTGCCTCCGGAAATGAACACCGCATGCACTTCCGTGGAGATGTGGTAGGCCAGCAGGGCGTCCATCTGCCGGGTCCCCGCGGCGGAGCCCCGGATGTCGGCGCTCCCCACCGTGCCCGGGGGACAGAGGATTACGGTGCAGCCGGTGACGTTGGTAAAATCACTGGCATGACCCACCGCAAAGCCCGGGACGCGAGTTATCATGGTTAAAGCTGAGAAGCGCCGGAGGAGACCGGCTGGATGGCGCCGCCTTTGACGGTGAGGAGGTAGATGGCGGCCTCCTCCTCCCGCTGGTCATTGAAGCCCTTAAACCAGGGAAGGTCCGGCACCCCGCGTAGGGACAGCAGCAGCCGGGGCAACTCGGCCCGGCTGAGCGTTGGTTGGGACCCGGCCAGCTGCGCCATTACCCGCACCGCCACGTAACCCTGGGCCGACAGGTAATCGGGGCTGGCGCCGTATTGCTGCCGGTAGGCGGCGATGAATTTCTGGACCGCAGGGTCCGGGTCCCCGGCAAAAAAACCGTCGGGAAACAGGACCCCTTCCAGGGCCCGGAGCTGGGCCTCGGGGACGGCGGGGTTGTGCAGCAGGTTGGTGCCCAGCAGTTGCACCCCCTTGAGCCTGGTGCCGGGCAGGGCCCCGGCGATGGCCGCCACCGCGGCGGCATCATCCGGGACCAGGATGGCTCCAGAGCCTGAGACCTCTTCCCCGGTCTTCATCGTCTCGGCCAGAGTGGTCAGCGCCGGCAGGAAATCCTGGGTGCCGGGCGCGTAGGATTCCTGGGCCGCCAGTTCGCCGCCCTGGGTTCCCAGCTCCTCCTGGAATTGCTGCTGGAAGGCGCGGCCGTAATTGGAATCGGGGAAAAGTACGGCATACCGCTTGATTCCCTGGCCCAAGGTACGGCGCACCAGGGCCCGCACCTGCTGCCGGGGGGTGAGCAAGGCCTGGAAGACCAGGTTGCCGGTCTGGGTCAGGCCCTCTTTCTGGGATAAGGCGACGAGGGGGACGCCGGCGGCCTGGGCCGTTTCCGCGGCCACCTGGGCCACTCCGGACGTGAGGGGGCCCAGGATGGCCACTACCCGCTCGTCCCGGGCCAGTTCCCGCACCAGGGCGGGAATCTCTCCCGCGTCGCCGTGGGTGTCCCGGAAGACCAATTCCACGGGACCTCCCTTGGCCGCCAGCTCCATGCCCCGCTGCACCCGGAAACCGACGTTGCTCAGCTGGCCGCTCAACGGCAGGAGGCAGCCCACCAAAACCTTGTTGCCGGTGAGCAGGCGTTCCGCCGCGGCAGCCTCAGGGCTGCCGGGGAAGCGCTCTTTTAAGGTGCTCACCCACTTGCGGGCCTCATCAAGGCGCCCGCCTTCCTGGGCCAGCCGGGCCAGGCGCAGCAGCAGCGCCGCGGATAAGGGGCTGTCCCGGTAGAGGGTGGCCAGTTGTTCCAGCTCCGGCGGCGTGGCAGCCTCCACCACCCGGGTCTTCAGGTCTTCGAACCACTCCTGGTCCCCGGCGGGCAAATCCTGGGCGGCCAGGCGCAGCCGCGAGAAGGCCTGGGAAACGTGGCCCTGCTTCAAGGCGATCTCCGTGAGCAGCGCCTGAGTGGAAAACCACAGGGACCGGGGCAGATCCCCGGCGGTGAGGCTGTCCAGGACCTGGCCGGCCTGCTGGTACTGGCCCAGCCTGAAGTAGGCCCGGCCGATGCCGTAGCGGGCCTTTTGGGCCACATCGGGTTCCGGCTGGCGGGCTAGGAGGTTCTGGAAGCGCCTGAGAGAGCCCTGCCAGTCCCCCACCAGCCCCAGCAGTTCGGCCTGCCGCAACCTGGCCTCGGTGGCGTGTTTCCCCTGGGGAGCGCGCTCCAGATAAGCGCTATATTTTTGCAGGGCCTGGTTGTAGGCCTGGCGACGGTAGCCGGCTTCAGCCTCCTGGTACAGAGACTCGTCCGCACTCTGAACCCCAGGGGAGGGCTGGATTAAGGGCGTCAGCTCGGCGCAGGCCGGCAGCAGCAAGATGCCCAGGAACAGGAGAAGGGCTTTCCGGGTCATTCGTTTTCGCTCGAAGTTCAGAATTGGGGAAGGCACCGGCAACGCGGGCCTGCCCGGATTATCCCTCAACTTATAAGACCGCCTAAGGAAGTGTAGGGGCGGGTTTGAAACCCGCCCCTACGGTCGGTAGATTTTTTTATAGGATTTACTTCACTTCCTCGAATTCAGCCTCCACCACTTCTTCTTCGGGCTTTTTGGCCTTCTCTTCGTGGCCGGGGGCGGCACCCGCCCCGGGGCCGCCGCCGGTGCCGGTCTTGGCGTACATCTGCTCGGCCAGTTTGTGAGAAGACTTCATCAAGTCCTCGCTCGCCTTCTTGATAGCCTCGATGTCGGTGCCGTCCATGACGGTCTTCAGCGCCGTGATGTGGCTTTCGATGTCGCTCTTGGTGGCCGCGTCCACCTTGTCCCCCAGGTCGGCCAGGGTGCGCTGGGTGGTGTAGATCAAGGTGTCGGCCTGGTTGCGGGCCTCGGCCAGCTCCTTTTTCCGGTGGTCTTCCTCGGCGTGCACTTCCGCCTCTTTGACCAGCTTGTCGATCTCTTCCTTATTGAGGCCGCTGGGCGCGGTGATGCGGATGGACTGCTCCTTCCCGGTGCCCAGGTCCTTGGCGGCGACGTGCACGATGCCGTTGGCGTCGATGTCGAAGGTGACCTCGATCTGGGGCACGCCCCGGGGAGCCGGCGGAATGCCGAACAGTTCGAAGCGCCCCATGGTCTTGTTGTCCCCGGCCATATCCCGCTCGCCCTGGAGCACGTGGATGGTCACCGCGTTCTGGTTGTCGGCGGCCGTGGAGAAAACCTGGCCCTTGCGGGTGGGGATGGTGGTGTTGCGCTCGATGATCTTGGTGAAGACCCCGCCCAGGGTCTCGATGCCCAGGGAAAGGGGCGTGACGTCCAAGAGGAGGATGTCTTTCACTTCGCCTTTGAGCACCCCGGCCTGGATGGCGGCCCCCACGGCCACCACTTCGTCGGGGTTGACCCCCTTGTGAGGGTCTTTGGCGAAGATGGCCTTGACCTTTTCCTGCACCTTGGGCATGCGGGTCATGCCGCCCACCAGGATGACCTCGTCGATGTCCTGGGGGCTCGCCTTGGCGTCTTTGAGGGCCTGGAGGCAGGGGGCTCCCGTCTTGTCGATGAGTTCCGCCACGAGCGCCTCCAGCTTGGCCCGGCTGAGCTTGATGAGCAGGTGCTTGGGGCCGCTGGCGTCCGCGGTAATGAAGGGCAGGTTGACTTCGGTCTCCAAAGAGGTGGACAGCTCGCATTTGGCCTTTTCCGCCGCCTCTTTCAGGCGCTGGAGAGCCATCTTGTCCTTGCGCAGATCGATGCCCTGCTCCCTGAGAAACTCGTCGGCCAGAAAGTCCATGACCCGCTGATCGAAGTCGTCGCCCCCCAGGTGGGTGTCGCCGTTGGTGGATTTGACTTCGAACACGCCTTCGCCCAGTTCCAGGATGGAGATGTCAAAGGTGCCGCCGCCCAGGTCGAAGACCGCGATGCGTTCGTCTTTCTTTTTCTCCAGGCCGTAAGCCATGGAGGCCGCGGTGGGCTCGTTGATGATGCGCAGCACTTCCAAACCAGCGATTTTTCCTGCATCCTTGGTGGCCTGCCGCTGGGCGTCGTTGAAATAGGCCGGGACGGTGACCACCGCCTCGGTGACCTTCTCGCCCAGATACTCCTCTGCGGTTTGCTTCATCTTGGTGAGGATCATGGCCGAAATTTCCGCGGGGGAGTAGCGCCGGCCTCGAATTTCGATATGGGCGTCGCCGTTGTCGGCCCGCACGATCTTATAGGGCAGGATCTTGAGGTCCCGCTGCACTTCCGGGTCCTCGAACTTGCGGCCGATGAGGCGTTTGACGGAAAATACGGTATTTAAAGGGTTGGTGATGGCCTGACGTTTGGCGATCTGCCCCACCAACCGTTCGCCGCTCTCGGTAAAAGCGACTACTGAGGGCGTGGTGCGGGCGCCTTCCACGTTGGGGATTACCTTGGGCTCTCCCCCTTCTATGATCGCCACGCAGGAATTGGTGGTGCCTAAGTCAATGCCGATGGGTTTAGCCATTTATTTTGTCCTCCTGAACAGTTTCACCTGAAGATGTAGATTTTTCGGGGTTGCGGGCCACCACCACCATGGCCGGCCTGATGAGCCGGTTCTGGAGGAGGTAGCCTTTCTGTAATTCTTTCAGAACGGTGCAGTCGGGGATTTCCGGGGCCTCTTCCTGCAACACCGCGTTGTGAAAAGCCGGGTCAAAGTTTTGTCCCACGCTGACCAGGGGGGTCACCCCAAACTTGGCCAGGGCCTTTAAGAAACCCTGCTGCACCCGTTCCAGTCCTTCCAGCAGCGGGGCCGGGGCCTCCAGCTGGCGGCCGTGGTCCAAGGCCAGCTCCAGATTATCCACCACGGGCAGCAGCTCTTTGATCAGGTTTTCGTTGGCGAATTGCAGCAGGTCGGCCCGTTCCCGTTCTTGCCGTTTTTTCAAATTTTCCATCTCCGCGGCCAGGCGGAGCAGGCGTTCGTAATTCTCTTCGGCTTCCCCGGTTTTTTCCTTCAGGGCCTTCTCTAACCCGGCCACATCTTGGGGCTGGGCCGGGGTCCCGGGCTCGGCCTCCTTCGGCGCCGCGCCTTTGGTTTTTTTCCCCTTATCTTCTTTGGATAAGGACATAGATCAATTTCTCCTCCGGAGCTTTCCAAGCCAATTTCGCCCGGCGGTATCTAAGGGAGTCGGTCAGGATTGCCGCTTGTTGAGCAGGTCGGTGACCATGGAAGCGGTATACCGCACGATGGGAACCAGCCGGGCATAGTCCATGCGCATGGGCCCGATCACCCCAAGACTGCCCAGAGGGGACCGGTGGGTGCCATACGAGGAGGCTACCAGGCTGAGCTGCATCGCCGGAAAGTACTCCGCCGGGCTGATGATGATCTGCACTCCTTGGGCAGCCATGGTTTGATCCAGCAGATTGATCAGATAGTGTTTCTCTTCGAAGGCCTTGAATATGGTCCTGATCTTGGCCACGTCCGCGGCAAACTCCGGATAATCTAAAATCTGGCTGGTTCCTTCTATATAGAGCTCTTCCTCCTCTTCGTTCTGCAAGGCCTGGCGGCTGAGGCTCAGAGCCTGGGAGATCATCTTGTCCACCAGGTTTTTGTCCTCCAGCATCCGGGCCAATATCTGCTGTCGGGACTCCGCCAGGGTGAGGTCCTGACACAGCCCGTTAAGGTACTGGCTGAACCGGTCCAGCAGCTCCTGGGAATACCGGACTTCCGTGCGCACGAACCGGGTTTGCACCTGATTGCCCCGGGAGACCAGGACAATGAGCACCCCGTCGCCGCTTAAGTCGATGAATTGAATGTGCCGGAGCCGCATTCCCTGGGGGCGGGGAGCCAGCACCAGAGCCGGATGGCCGCTCACCATGGAAAGTACCCGGGAAGCCTGGCGGAACAGCTCCTGGGGCTCACTGGCCGGGGGTGAAAAGGCCTCCTGGATCTGCTGCTGCATGGCAGGGCCCAACTCACTGATGGGCAGGATATGGTCCACGTAATAGCGAAACCCCCTGGGAGTGGGGATGCGTCCCGCGGAAGTGTGGGGCTGCTGCAGGTAGCCGCGCTCCTCCAACTCCAGCATCATATTGCGAATGCTGGCCGGTGAAAGCCCGAGGCCTGAAATCTTGGCCACCAGGCGGGAGCCCACCGGTTCCCCGGTGGCGATGTATTGCGCCACCACCGTTTTCAGGACCCGAATGTCTCGTTCTCCCAGGACTTCCATGCAGCCTTCCATGCATATTTTAAAAATAAAAGTTAATGCTCCAACCCGGATTTGTCAAGAGATATGGGGATTTTTGCCCCGATAGCAACACCCGCCGTCGAGTGCTAACAATCCCGGTGGCCCGGTAGGGGCGGCCCGCCCCTACCCCTGGCAGCGATGGCGGACGCTCTCTCCTTCCACCATGTAGACCACCTGTTCGGCGATGTTGGTGGCGTGGTCTCCCACCCGCTCCAGGTTGCGCACCACGTTGATCTGGCTTTGGCCTGCCGGGATGGCTCCGGGGTTTCCCGTCATGTCTTCGAGCAGCTCGGTAATGATGTCCCGATCCAACTCATCCACGATATTGTCGGCCTTGCAGATCTCCCGGGCCAGCTGGGTGTCCCGCTGGAGAAAGGCCCGCAGGCTTTGCCGCACCATTTCCTGGACGTCCCGAGCCATCTGCGACAGCTCGGGGTGAGCCGGTTCCGGAGGCGAGTCTTGCAGAGCCAGCACCTCTTCGGCGATGTTGGTGGCGGAATCGCCTATACGCTCCAGTTCGGCGCTGATGTGGTCCACCGCCATCAACTGCCTGAGATCGATGGCTACGGGCTGGAACAGGGCGATGAGGCGCACGCATTCGCCGTCGATGGTTTCCTCCAGCTCATTGACGGCTTTGTCGCCTTTGATGACCTGGTGGGCCAGATTCTCGTCCCGCTTCAGAAAGGCGCGGACGCTCCGTTCCATGGCTTGTTCCGCCAGGCGGGCCAGTTCCAGCAGCTGTTCCTTCAGAGTTGCCAACTCCCGATGAAATTTATCCGGCGCCGGGGTAACGCCTTCTGTCTCTGCGGCCATGTGAGCACCTCAAGTGGGGTGGCGTAACGTTTTTAGATTATCATTCCCGTCGCGGTCCGGCAATGCGGTTAGCCAACTTCCTTCTCCATTCTTGCCGTTATTTCCGGTTTTAACAACTTTATAGGAATCTGCATAACAAAAATTATCAATTTTAATGATTTTAGTAAGGGGTCGATAATTTTCTTTACAATGTGCACTGCTGTGCTATCGTGGCCCAGACGCAGTAACGTGGGGGGCTGTCTACGCTTTTTCGCCGGACCGGCTGCCAGGTGGGGGGGAAGATGACGCGCAAGGCGACCTTGATTGTGGCAATGGTGCTTCTGGGGGGACTGGTTTTCTGCCGCCCGGGCCTGGGCATCACCCCGTATGATGATGTTATGGTGCAACAGGCCGTGCAACAGATCCAGCAGGAAAACTATGACGAGGCCATCGCGCTTCTGACCCAGGCCTGGGAGAAAGGGACCCACACTCCCGAAAAAGCCTTTCTACTGGGGCAGACGTACCGCCTCATGCTGAATTACCCCAAGGCCAGGGAGTACCTGGAAGAGGCCTTGCGCCTGAAGCCCAACTTCCCTCAGGCGCAGCTCATGTTGGCGGATACCTTGCTGGCCATAGACAAGCCCAAGGAAGCTCTGCCGGTGCTGCAAAAGTTGGAGGCTTCGGGTTATGAGCCGGGCCAGACGGCCTATCTCCTGGGCATGGCCCTGGTGAAGGAAGGCAAGTACAGCGAGGCCCTGGAATATTTCCGCAAGGCCCAGCAGGATCCCAAGATGGCCCAGGAGGCGGCGTTTCAAGCCAGCCTGGCTCTGGCCGCGCTCAACCGTCTGAAAGAAGCCCGCGCCACCATGGAGAAGGTCATCACCCTGGGCCCCCAGACCCAGACGGCGGATTTCGCCCAGCGTTACATGGGGCTCCTGGAAAAAAGGCTGGAGGAGCTGCGCCCTTTCCACCTCGGGGCCACCGTCGGGGTTGATTACGACTCCAACGTCACCTTGCAGACGGGGGGCGCCAGCGCGGCGGCGACCTCCGCTGGCCAGGGTAGTCTAACCTACACCCAGACGGCCACGGCGGAGTACAATTTCTTTGCCGGCCAGCCCATAAATGTCCTGACCCAGTACGCTTATTATCAGAACTTCCACATGCGCATCCCCAGCTTCGACCTGCTGAGCCATTACGTTGCCGTCATTCCCACTTATAACTTCAAGTCCGGTCGCTTCTGGTTCCCTTTAAGCTACAACTACGCCGACGTGGGGTCCGACAAATACTACACCGGGTATCTGATGACCCCCACCCTGCTCTATCTGGTCACCCCCACGGTGGGATTGGAGGTCGGCGCCCGCTTCAACCGCCAAGTCTACTGGACCCCGGTGTTTCTGTCGCAGGACGAGCGCACGGGCAATGTTTTTGGGAACAGCCTGGGCCTCTATTATTTTTTCAAGAACCAAAAAGGCTTTCTACAAGCGCGGGTCAGCTATGAGCACGATAACACCCAAGGCAGCAACTGGGACAATTCCACTTACCGCCTGCTCGTGGCCGCCCTTTATCCGGTCACGGACAGGTTGAAGATTAACGCTTTCGTGGATATGTACCTCCAGCCCTATGACAATGTCTTTTTCAACGGGGAAACGGTGGATAACGTCGCGGGCGCCCCCTTGCTCCCCCAACCGAAGCGTTATGACCAGGTCATCATCCCTGGGTTGCAGATCACCTATGAAATGCTCAAGGGACTGGAATTCAACGTCCATTAT
Source organism: uncultured delta proteobacterium (assembly GCA_963790655.1). Classification (GTDB taxonomy): domain Bacteria; phylum Desulfobacterota; class Desulfobaccia; order Desulfobaccales; family 0-14-0-80-60-11; genus DASWLF01. Next base: position 421,424 of record CAWBPT010000015.1, read on the forward strand.
TTCTTCACCCGGGACGCTTCCAACGTCAGGCTCTATAGTTACAGCCGCCACATCGTCGGCTGCCAGTTGGGTTATCGTTATTAGGGTAGGCATTAAATCATAAATTTGAACATAATTGGCGCTAACCCTCAACTGTCCGCAATCCTTGTCACCATTCCCTAACCGGCCCCCCCGAGGGCCTGCTGCTGTCCGCGGCCCCATCGACATGCCCTCCGATTCATCAGCCGCGTCAAGAGCCTCAGTAGGATCTCAGATTAAATCCGGCCTAGCTAAAGTATCGAGCCTCTGGGGGACGCCTCAATCAGATGAGGGTCGGGTGCCGAATTAGGCGCCTCTGTCCGGTTTTTGGACAGATGTTCAACTTTGTTAACGTTCCGCACTTTTTCCCCGCCGGCTTGGCCATGGAAGGCACGATCTCCGATGGCGACCAATCCATTATTCTCTGCCAATTTTGAGTGACCCTGGCGTCTTCCCTAGGAGGCTGCAGGCTAAAACCGGCGGCTGGCCTCAACTTGATATGAATACCTCTTAATACGTCAGTTCAATACCCTCTTCTAGAAATTTCAACCAACCTATCTCCCTGTTTTTGGCCGGTTTATTGCATTACGGGAGGGCCAGAGCGCAATATTTTAAGCTGCCGCTAGGGAGAGAACCATGACTGCCCGTGCTTTCTTGCTGGCCTTGACCTTCATATTGGCTTTAGCTTTGGCGCTGCCGCCCGGGGCAGCGGCGGATGCGGTCGGCCGCATCACCCAGGTGGAGGGCCAGGTTGACCTCCTGAAAGGCGGTAAACTCCCGGCCACCCCGGCCAAGATGGACGACCCGCTGCAGCCGGGGGACGTGATCCGCACCAAGTCCCTCTCCAGGGTCCAGCTGACCTTCGTGGATAAAACCGTGCTCACCATTGCCCCGGAGAGCCGCCTGGCCATCGAAGAATACCTGTTCGACCCGGCTAAAACCAAGCGCAGTGCGGTACTCCAGCTCTTCCGGGGCCTGGCCCACATAGTGGTCACCAAACTCTATAAGGTGCAGGAGCCGGATTTCATCTTCAAGACTCACACCGCGGCGTTGGGGGTCAGGGGTACCGAAATCGGCATCCGCCTGGCTCCCAACTCCTCGACCATTTTAAATTTCGATGGCCTGATCCAGGTTGCCAACGTCTTTCCCGAGGTGGGGGAGGCGCTGTTCAACCGGGTCTCTAAAATCGCCTTCGCCTTCGGCCGGGCCTCGGTGATGTTGCATAAAATGCAAGGCACGGTGGTGGCCCGGGGATTGCCCCCCACCATGCCTTTTGAGGTGAGCCCCCAGGACCAGAAGCAGTTCATGCAGCAACTGGTCACGGGGCTGGTTGCCAGAAAGAGGGGTAAGGACGCCGGCAACCCCGGGACCGCCCAGGCAGGTTCCGGCTTCGGCCGGGGCGGCTCCGGGAATTCCGCCGGAAGTTCGGGGGCCGACGGTTCCTCTGCGGCAGACCCCGGCAAGACTTCAGCCGGAGGCAGCGGCAATCCGGCGGGAGACGGTTCTGCCGCCATGTCGGCTTCCGAGGCTACCGCGCCCGTCGCCGCCAACCTGACTTTTTCTAATGTTTTGAGTACCGGTGCCGATGACAGCATCGGAAAGGGAGTGCTGTCCAAAGCGGCTGCGGATGTTCCGGTGGCGCCCACCGGAACCGGCTTGGGTGGCGACCAGGCGGTCAGTACCATGGAAACCGGCGGCCTAATCACCTTTACTCCGTCCTCTTTGGGGACCGCCATCTCGCAGCCCGGGACGGTAAGCCCCCCGCCCGTTTTGACCACAACCCTGAACAGCGCCAACATCATCCCCAAAGGTGCCAGCCTGGCTCAGACGGGGGGCTTGACGACCACCTTGAAGCCTTAGGGAGGTAACTTCAAAAGGTCCGGATAAAGGGTGTGAATAAGAGAGGGGAAAGGGCTTTGGCCTTTCCCTTCTAACTTTAGCGGGCTCCGGCGCGGCTTCCAGGTCGCGTCGGCGCCCTTCCCGGGCTAATGCACCGGATAATTTTATAATAATAAATTTTTTTATTATTTTGAAAATAATTATTCTGCTATTTTTTGGATAATTTTTTGCTGCAATAACAAAATGAGGTCTAGGGACCCATGTCCCCAATTGTCTGCGGCATAAGGAGAAATCGATGACTGCTCGCGCTTTTCTGACGTCCATGATCTTCATTTTGGCCTTGGCCCTGGCGCTGCCCCCAGGAGCGGCGGCGGCAGTGGTGGGGCGCCTCACCCAGGTGGAGGGCCGGGTTGACCTCCTGAAAGACGGCAAGCTTCCCGCCACCCCGGCCAAGGTGGAGGACTCGCTGCAGATGGGGGACGTGATCCGCACCAAGTCCCTTTCCCGGGCCCAGCTGACCTTCATGGACAACACCGTACTCACCATTTCCCCGGAGAGCCGGATAGCCATCGAAGAATACATGTACGACCCCGCCAAGGGCAAGCGCAGCGCGGTGCTCCAGCTCTTCCAGGGCCTGGCCCACGTGGTGGTCTCCAAACTCTTCAAGGTGCAGGAGCCCGATTTTCTCATCAAGACTCACACCGCGGTCATGGGGGTCAGGGGCACCGAAGTGGGTATCCGCCTGGCACCCAACGCCTCGACCTTTCTCAATTTCGAGGGCCTGACCCAGGTGGGCAACATCTTCCCCGAAGTGGGGGACGCGATGTTCAAACGGGTCTCTAAAATCGCCTTCTCCTTCGGCCGGGCCTCGGTGCTTTTGTATGCCATGCAGGGCACCATGGTGGCCCGGGGACTCCCCCCCACCCTGCCTTTTCAGGTTAGCGCCGAAGAGCGGAAACAGTTTATGGGCCAGATGGCCACCGGCCTGACCAGCAGGAAGGGCAAGGATGCCGGCGCCGGATCCCAGGCGAGTAAAGGAGGCGGCTCCGGCGGCGGCTCCGGGTCCGGGAGTTCCAGCGGGAGTTCGGGAAGCGACAGCTCCTCCACGGCCGGCTCGGGCACGGCTTCGACCGGCGGCACCTCGGGAGCCGGCGGGGGCGGTGGCATGGAGTCCGGCGGCTTCACCCCCTCCAGCCTGGCTTTTGACAATCCTCTGAGCACCGGGACGGCTGCTACCGGGGGCACCGGCGGCACGGTCGATCTGGCTGGTACCAATCTCGGGGGGACCGGGTTAAGCGGCGCCGGACAGACCGTGCTCAATAACACCGGGTTGGTCGTCCAGAATACCGGCAGTAGTGTCAGCGACACCAGTGGCGGCGGCACCGGCGGGAGTGGCGGCACCGGCGGAGGCACCAGCACCCCGTCCCCATCCACCTACACCTTCCAGCAGACCGCGTACACCATGTGGCAGACCACGGCCACCGGCGGCGGCACCGGCAACACCATGGCCTCGTCCGGCTGGGCGGACCGCACGGGTAGCTGGCCGACGGGTACCTTCCCGGAATACTATACCAGCAGCTCCACCGGCACCCGCACCGTGGTGCAGGGCGCCTTGCTCGGTAACGCCACCGGCACCAGCTATGGCACTCTCTCCGGCACCGTCACCGGGGTCCTGGGGTCGAACCTCACGGGCACGGCCACCTACACCGGCATGAACTCATACGGCGAGAGCAACTCTTTTAGCGGGAACGTCGTCATAGACCCGTCGGGGCAGATGACCTTTACCTATAGTAACGGCGCCCTGTCTTCCTCCACCCGATTGCTGTCGGCCTCCGGGACCAGCACCTACGTGCCCGGCACCTACTTCACCCAGAACCTGGACGGCAGCATGTCCAGCACCTCGAACTCCACCCCCACGGGCACCCCGGGCACCCCAAGCTACCAGAGCCCTTATAGCGTCCAAACCAGCGCCTCCACCTGGGTGGGAGTCAGCGGCAGCGGGCCCATTGCCCAGGGATATTACCTCTACCTGTCGGGTACGGACAAATCCCCCTGGCCCTACTACTACCGGCCCAATGAATTGGGGAACGTCACATCCACCTTGCAGGGCGTGGTGAGCCCCGGTCCCGATGGAACCCAGGTGGGGGCCATGACCATAAAGGACAGCAATTCGGATCCCCCCTTTGTGAGTGCGCTCCCCGTACCGCCCAGCCCTTACCTCTTCCCCCGGACGCCGTGGTATAGTATCGATACGCCCATGGTGAGTTCCATCACCGTCCAGCCGAACGGTTCCGTCTCCGGCCTTCTCTACATGAACGATTACCAGGACGGCAAATTTACTTCCGGGGTCTACAATATAACGACCCAGACCACGCCGGTGACCCCGACGGCCAGCGCCGCCTATGACTTCACCCAGAGCTACAACGGCACCATGTGGCTCAATCCCGGGGGAACCTCAAACACCAGTACTACGGGAGGCCAGGGCTGGGGGTTGCGCACCGGGTCCATCACCGACCTCGCCACCGGCACTCCTCTCTCCACCAGCATCCAGGGTACCCTGGACGGTTACTTTGCGGCCTGGAAACAGGGCACCTGGACCGCGACCACCGGCTCCCCGCCCACTTATTACGGGTCCACCGTGCTGTCGCCCACCTCCCCCGGCATCTCCCAGATGTCAGGCCGGGTTACCGGGGTCCTGGGCCAGACCCTCAGCGGCAACATGACCTTCATCGGCAGCTTGCTGAACGGCACCAGCTTCAGCTACTCCGGTCCGGTAACCATGGATAATGGCGGCTCCGTGCAATTCAATTACACCGGCAACTGGACCGCCCCCGGCGGCGCCAGCGGCACCGCCTCGGGGACCATGTACCAGAGCCCGGGGTATTATTTCAAACAGACCATGACAGGCAGCTATAATCTCAATTCAACGTCTTATAATGCGACTCTCAACCTTTCGGGATCGGGAACAACCGGGTCCCGCTTCGGGATTCCCGGGGATCCTGCCAATCCCGGGGTGTACCCAGGGAACATCGGCGGCTTCAGCGGCACTTTTTCCCTTTATGATCCAACGGGCAGCCTGCCCGCTTCCAGTAGCGGGCCCACGTCCATTTCGGCGGAAGGGGTGGTGACTAACTCGGAGCTGGGGGCCACCTTCGGAGCCGCCACCTATACCCTGACTGCGCCTTTTAACGTCTCCATTCCCGGGTCCATCGGCATCACCCCCGGGAGCAGCTTCTTTAATACCAACGGGGTCTTTGTCCAACCCGTGGGAGCCCCCAGCTTTAACGTCAACTCGGGCACCCTGGCCCAGATGCCCATGTACACCTTTTCCGAGACCTACCAGGGGTTCCGGCTCTCAACCTCCACCAGCCTCAACCTGGCCAACATCGAAGGTTACGGCTGGGGGAAGCTCACCAGCACCACCCTTCCCAGCAGTTATACCGGGTATTTCGTCGCCCAGGACCTGGGCACCCGGGCTTCCCTGACGGCTATAAACTCCAACTGGTTGGGGGTCACCGGCACCATGACCGGCACCCTCAGCGGAGTGGCGGGGCAGACCCTGTCCGGCCAGATGACTTTCACCGGCACCACCAGCAGCGGCACCTCCTTCACCTATAACGGCCAGGCCAGCCTGGCGGCCAACGGCAGCCTGATCTTCAATTACGGGGGCAACTGGAATAATACTACCAGCGGCCAGACCGGCACCGGCTCCGGGCTCTTGCAACAGGTGATGGGCACCTACTTCTCCGAGACCGCCAGTGGCAATATGCAACTGTCCACCAGCACCAGCGGGTCGCTAAACGTCGGGGTCGTCAAGGATACCGCGACCTTAAGCGGCACCCGCACGGGACTTAGTCCCGAACCCATCACGACTACCGCCAGCGTCGCCATAGGGGTGAGTTCCCCCAATCCCTTGCCATCTGGCGGCAGCGGTTCGGCCACTGTTAGTCTGCAAGGGGTGGTGGCCGGCGGCGCCTGGGATACCAGATGGGGCGTGGCTTCCGGCTCCAGCCCCTTAACCGAGGCGACCATAAGCGGCCCGGTGACCATTGACACCGCAGGTAAACTCACCGCTCAGTTTGTGGATCAGTCAAACAACCCCAGCGGGCCGCCTGATAAAATAAGTATTAACGTGGTTTCAGTGCCCACGGGCTCCGGGCAGACGACCTCCTCCTTCGCCCAGACGGCCTCGGGGACTTTCGACCAGGCGCCGGTGGCTGGCGCCAACGGCACCCAGATGGTCGTTACCACCCCCACCCCGCTGATCGGGACCTCCACCGGGACCATAACCGGGCCCATTAACGCCAACCTGGCCATCACCAGCACCGCCTTGCAGCCTAGCACTTACAATAATTCGGTTACCGGGACCATAACCGCCACCACGGTGGGGGCGGTGGGGGGGCCGGCCGGCGGCGTCCAGACCGGGGTGGCCTCGACCCAGGTGGTGAAAACCGTAGGCGAGACCACCAATACGCCCGGCTACGTGGGCACGGCCACCTTGCAGCCCGGGGCGGCGGGCGTGCCGCCGGTGTTGACCACAACCTTGAACAGCGTCACGAACCTGGCGCCTAACGGCTCCCCCACCACCCAGACGGGGGCCTTGACGGCGACCCCGAAGCCCTGAGGAGGCAACTTTGAGAAGGCCGGCCAAAAGGATATGGAGAAGTGGGCGAATGGCCTGATAACCTTTCTCCTTACACCGACGCCCTGGAAAAGCCGCCGGGGCCCAAGGACAACCCGAAGTAACACCGGGGTTCATCCGTGGGCCCCTTCCACGGGGCCAGGGGTTGGTTTCCGGGGGTCTGTGAAGGGTAGCCGGTTGGTATTTTTTTAAAAAAGTTAGTAAAAAAAGCTTGAATTTTATAAAAATATTAATTATCATGATAAAAAATTTATCCGTCCTAGAAAGATATATCTGCTACCGTTTAATAACGTAGGGATTTGAGCGACTTGTCGTAATCCTTACTCCTTTCACCTTTGAGGCGTAAAACCTGAGACCGATAGGGTCTTCCTGCAACTTGAGCCGTTAATTATTCACACCTCAAAATTGAGGTTGCTGCGATTATTGCCTCCAGCTGCCTCCGTAGCAAGGAGAAGGCAATGACTATTCGTATTTTCCTGACGGCCATCTTCATTTCGGCTCTGATCCTGGGGCTGCCGCAAGGCGCCGCGGCCGAGGCGGTGGGTCACTTTACCCAGGTGGAAGGGCGGGTGGACCTGCTTAAGGGAGGAAAGCTGCCGGCCACGGCGGTAAAGGTGGGGGACGGCGTGGAACAAGGAGACGTCCTGCGCACCAAGTCGTTGTCCAAGGCCCAGGTTACTTTTAAGGACAACTCCACGCTGACCATTTCCCCGGAGTCCCGCATCGCCATCGAAGAATACATGGTCGATGCGGCCAAGGGTCAGCGCAATGCCTTGCTGCAAGTCTTCCAGGGGATGGTCCTGGCCGTGGTCTCGAAAATCTATCAGACGGAAAAACCGGACTTCGTGGTCAAGACCCACACTGCCATCATGGGAATCCGCGGCACCGAGGTGGGTATCCGCCTGGCTGCCAACGACACGACCTTTTTAAATTTCCAGGGCAAGACCCAGGTTGCCAATATCTTCCCCGAGGTGGGGGACTCGATGTTCAAAAAGGCCAATAAAATCGCCTTCGCCCAAGGCCAGCCCTCGGTGATGTTGAAAGACAGCCAGGGCTGCACCGTGGCCCGGGGGCTGCCTCCCACCTTGCCCTACACCATCGGCCCGGAAGATCGCAAGTTGTTCATGCGGGCGTTCAACATCGCCCCACTGGTCACTAAGAGCGGCGGCGGGGATGCCGCCGGCCGCGGCGGGGGACAGCGCCGGCGGGGGCGGTGGCTCCGTGACTACCGGGGCCGGCGCCGGAAGCACCCTGGCCGCGGATACCACCGCTGCCAGCTTCGTCACCAACGCCGCTACCACCATGGCAGCCATGCCCGCAGTCATAATCGCGCCGGTGATCACGCCGCCGCCGCCGACCCCGGTGGTGGTCAACCCGACCTACACCTTCTCGGGAATCTTTAACGGCAACATCGCCATGGCCAGCTCCAGCCGCAACCAACGCCACTTTTACCTTCCCCGACGGCCAGGGCACTTGGAGCACCGGAGCTTCCAGCGGTAACTTCGCCGTAAGCACCCCTCCCTCTAATATCCTGGCCACGGCTACGAAGCGGCACGTTTGGCATATTTGCCACCAGCAGCGTGTTGCTGCAGGGCAACGGGCAGTGTCAGCGGGCCGGCCGGCGGGGTGCTCACCGGCACCATGCAACTGACCGGCTTCGTGGGAGGAGGAACCACCCCCAACTTCACTTTTCCCACCGGTCAGGTCACGCTGCAGCCCAACGGGAACCTGACGTATCAAGCCAACGGCACCTTTAGTCTGGGCGCCCAGCGGAACCGCCACCATCAACTTGACGCAGGTAAAAAAATAGGTCCCGGCCGGGCCCCCTCCCGGGACCAACTCGCTTCCGCCAGTTTGCCGGAGGCCATTGACCGGAGTCCGGGCTCCGGTCGGGCTTCCGACTCGGCCGCCAGTCATCCCTTGCAACCTTGCACCGCCTTTGCTAATATGGCGTTATTTCAGAGGGAAATAACTGCCCTTCATTGGTGAGGCGGGTCAAGAACCCAAGCCATGATTCGTCGTTTGGGCTCCATCTTTAACTCTCCCTTCGTGCGCTGGGTCACCGGCGTCACCCTGCTGGTTTCCATCCTGCTGCTCTGGCGTCCCACCTTTACCGAATTCATGGAGCTGAAGCTCTACGATCTCAAGTTCCGGGTCAGAGGACCGAAGCCCGCCAGTCAGACTGTGGTCATCGTGGGCATCGACGACGAGAGCCTGAAAATGGTGGGCCGCTGGCCCTGGTCCCGGGAGCACTTAGCCTGGCTGCTCAATCGGCTGAAAGAAGCCGGCCCCCGGGTCATCGCCCTGGACATCATTTTCGCCGAGAGGCAAGAGACTGCCGCAGTGCGCACCTTGGAAAGCCTGCGCGAGGGCATTAAGCAGAAGTGTCTGGACTCCGCATCCATCCTGGGGCTGCTGGATCAAGAACAGAAGCGAGCCGATGTGGACGGCATGCTGGCGGAGGCCATCAAACGGGACCCGCCCACGGTCCTGGGCTTTTTCTTCCGGAAGGTGGGAGGCACGGCCGGGGGCGTGCAAATGACCGAGTTGATGGCGCCCTCCTTTGTCCGCGCCTCCTCTTACAACGTGGTGCGCCTGCTGGACACCGAGCCGTCCCGCATTCCGTTAATCGGGGCCGCCGGCGTGGAGGTCAACCTGCCGCAGTTCAACCAGGCAGCCGCCGGGGCCGGCTACTTCAATATGTTGCCGGACGTGGACGGCACGGTCCGCTGGTTTCCCATGACCATCCTTTACGGACCCGATTTCTACGCCCCCATGAGTTTTGCGGCCCTGGCCCAATACCTGGGCAAACCTACTTCGGCCATCACCCTCTCCCAGGTGGGGGTGGAAGAAATCCGCCTGGGGAGCATGCAGGTGCCGGTGGACCGCCATGGCCGTATGCTCATCAACTATCTGGGACCGCCCGGGATGATTCCGACTTACTCCGCCAAGGCGTTGCTGGACGGCAGCCTGCCGGCCGAGGCCCTGAAGGACAAAATCGTCCTGGTGGGGGCCACCGCCGTGGGCATCTATGACCTCCGGGTAACCCCGTTCTCCGGCATCGCCCCGGGGGTGGAAGTCCAGGCCACGGTCCTGGAAAATCTTTTGCGGCACAATTTCGTCCGGGTCCCCAAGTTCCACCTGCCTTTAATGCTGTTGATCCTCCTGGGTTTGGGGGTCACGGTGGGCCAGGCGCTCCCCAGGCTTTCCGCGGGCTGGTCCTTCGTATTCACCCTCCTGCTGTTGGAGGGCTACACCCTGGGCAATTATCTCCTGTTCAGCCGCCTGGGCGTCCAGCTGGAGCTGTTTTATCCCATGGCGGAGATTGTGGGGGTCTATCTCGGCATCACCATGCAGCGCTTCCTGGCCGAAGAGCGGGAGCGCGTCCGCATCCGCAAGGCCTTTGAGTCCTACGTGGCCCCCACGGTGGTCCAGGAAATGCTGAAGCACCCCGAAGCCTTGCGGCTGGGTGGCGAGCGGCGGGTGATCACCCTGCTGTTCACCGATATCCGCGGTTTTACCACCATGTCGGAGAACCTGGACCCCCAGGCCCTGGTGCAGCTGCTGCACGATTTCTTGAACCCCATGAGCAATATTATCATCAACCAGGGCGGCACCATCGACAAGTACATGGGGGACGCCATCATGGCCCTGTTCGGCGCCCCGCTGGAACAGCCGGACCATGCCACCTCGGCGTGCCGGGCCGCCCTGCAGATGGCCGCCACCCTGGTGGACCTCAACCAGCAATGGGTCAAGGAGGGCAAGCCGCCCCTCAAGATCGGGGTGGGGGTGAACTCCGGGCCGGTGGCCGTGGGCAACATGGGGTCCGACCGGCTCTTCGACTACACCGCCATCGGGGACAACGTCAACCTGGCTTCCCGGCTGGAGGGCCTGAACAAGTATTACGGCACCAGTATTCTCATCAGCCAGGCCACGGCCGAAGCCCTGAGCAACGGCTTTATCCTCAGGGACATCGACCGGGTGCGGGTCAAAGGCAAGGCCCAGGCCTCCGGGATTTTCGAAGTGGTGGGTGAGGGGGAACCGGACCCGGAAGTGGCCCGCTTCCTTACCGCCTACCATCAGGGCGTGGCCCTGTACCGCCAGCAGCGTTGGCCTGAGAGCCTCGAGGCCCTGGAGCAGGCCCTGCAGCTGCATCCCGACGACGCCGCCACCAAACGCTATTTGGGCCTGGCCCAGAAGTACCGGGAATCTCCCCCGGGACCCGATTGGGAAGCAGTGACGGTGATGGAGGGGAAGTGATAACCGGATTAGAGGGCGCGCCCTAGGCGCTGACTTGTGGTAATTTTCCCTTCTCTCAAATTGTCCCTAACTTTCTTCAGATACCATAATGTTAGCGCAATCTTTTGGAAAATGCGAATAATGGCAAGATATTGGTTGTGCCATCAAAATGGGACGCCAAGCCGGGGAGAAGAGGCGGCTACAAAGCAAACCTGCATTGAATTATTTCCTTTAATTGTTGATAAATATAGTTTTTGCGTATCATATCTTATTATAAAATTCTAATGGAGACCGAAATGAAAGGACAATGGATAGGTGAGTTCAGCGAAATCGCCTTTTCTGGAAATAAAATCACTGGATCAGTAATCATTAATATTGATGAAGCGCCTACCCATTATCAAGGCGTCGCTACGTTAATCGAAGATGACCCGAAATTTCCTGATATTTATGCATTTTTTATGACAAACGACAAAAGCAGAAACTTTATAATTAATCGGGTGGCATTTCTTCCAATTAATCCTGAGAATGGTATGCCAGTAGAAACGGCAGATGATTGGGGAATAATTAAACAGCGATATGGGCGTCGAAAAAATTGCTAATATGAATGAAGTACAAGGAAATTTGGAAGAAGATAAATTAATGTTAAGATGGACATCAGAATTTGGAGGGAAGGGTAATTGTGTATTTAATAAAAGCAAGGCTGGCGAGCCATCGGAATATAAACCCACATTATTAAATATTAATGACTGGAATGATTATAAAATTTACGTAAATGAATTAGAACATAGGAGATATATCTTTCGCGGTCAAAAAGATAACAGACGTAGACTTAGGACGACATTCCATAGGGGAGGTAGAGCAGATTTAAATAAATTCGAACTTGAAAGATATAGAAACGCTACATAAATATCTATGTGCTAGGACTCGCCATTTTTTTGATTTGAAAGATCCTAAAGAGAACGGTGCTTTTCATAATCTAATTCGGCATCATGGGTAACCCAACGCCATTGCTGGGATTGGACGTATTCTCCTTATGTAGCCGCATTTTTCGCATATCGTGAAATTAGTAATTCAGATTCTTCAAAAGCAGGCGAGGATAAAAAAGTACGTATCTTTATTTTTGATCAAAAAGAATGGCAAAAGGATTTTAGTCGAGTCAGTATTCTACGTTACTCTTACCCATATATCTCAGTTTTAGATGCATTGGCAATTGATAATGAGAGAATGATTCCACAACAGGCAGTTTCGACTGTGACTAATATTGATGATATAGAAGATTTTATTAGACGTAAGGAAAATGAAAATAATAAAAAATATCTAGAAGTTGTTGATATGCCTTTAAAATATCGAAAAAAAGTCGATGCCAGACATTTCCCCCAATTACCGGGATATAGCCTTCCTGACCATTTTTCATTTGTTGGGAGTTCTCCTTTCTTGATCAAAGTCATTTTAGTCAATGAAGTGCATATCTTCAAGAGGGTTGAATTTAATAACTCGCCTTTTTGGCAAATGATGAGCTGATGGTTGGATGGCTTCGCTCTGCGATGGTATGTCAATGTCGCCTCAGCTATTCCCCTGACGCACCTGCCTAATTTCTCCTCGGTCAAGCCTGACCTGCCCCCCGAAAACTGATCCACAAGTTATGTTAGAGTAGTGGATCGAAGGGAGGCAGCATGATGAGCAGGAAGCAATTTATCATAAAGCAGAAAGTGAACGTTCCGGACTTTCGCTAACTGCTATATATCTCCAGTTTTCGAGTCAATAAAAATGTTTTGATATGTTGGTCAAATCTCTTGGGCCAGTAAGCCTAATTGTCCCTTTCTTGCCGTCCTAGATAGCCTTATTCAGACAGAATCTTCTCTCCCGGCTGCAGGCCGGCCAGAACTTCCACCTGCTGGTCCAGGCGGCGCCCCAGCTTCACCTGGCGCAGTTGGGCGGCGCCCTCCACCGCCACCCGCACCATGCTCAGCTGCCCCACCTGGAGCACCGCGGCCTGGGGGATCAGAATACCCCGGGTCTCGCCCTGGGACAATTCCAGGCGGGCGAACATCCCCGGCACCAGGTCCCGGTCCTGGACCACCCCGGTACGCACCTTGAAAGTGCGGCTGCCCGCCTGGCTGATGGGGAAAATTTCGGCCAGGGGCATCTCCGCCTGCCAGTTGGCCGCCGGCACTTGGACCCGAGCCGGGCTGCCCACTTTGCAGGCCGGCCGGTAGGCGTCGTTGACCTCCCCTTCAATCTGGAGCTCCGCCGGATTATAGAGGGTAACCAGGATTTGCCCGGGCTGGGCCAGGTCCCCCACCGCCACCTGACGCCCCGCCACCACCCCGGCCCCGGGAGCCCGGACCACCGTATAGCCCTTCAGGGTGGAGGCCTCCTTAAAGTGAGCCTGAGCCTGGGCCAGAGCCGCCTGCGCCGATTTATAACGGGCCTCCATGGCCTCAAACTCCTGGGGACTCGCCGCCCCCTCCCGGCGCAGGAATTGATAGCGCTTATGGTTCGCCGCCACCTGGGCCAGACGGGCATTGGCCTCGGCCACCCCGGCCTGGGCCTGGTGCACCCGGGCCTGGTACTCCTCCCCGGTGAGGGTCACCAGGGGCTCCCCCGGCTTTACCCGGGAGCCGGCTTCCACCCAGATGCGGGTGACCCGGCCGGGGACCTGGGCGGAAACCTGGGCCAGGCTCTTGGCAATCACCGCCCCCAGGACCTGCAGCTCCTGGGGAATAGCCGTTTCCTGGACCGTGATCACCTGTCCCCGGGCCGGCGGGGCTTGCACGGCCTTGGTGCCCGGGGCGATTTTCCCGAAATGCAGCAGACCCGCCAGCCACAGCATGAAGGCCAGGGCCCCGATGATGAGTGCCGCCAGTCCCGCGATCTTGGTTTTATAGGTCATAAGAACTCTGCAAAGGGCTTTTCAGGGAGGGGGCTATGGGCCGACGGCCCCTGCCCCCTCCCTGAAACCCTCCCCCAACCCCCATAAAGGGGGCTGGGAGGGGAGGTTGAGGGGAGGGCGGGGGAATTGCTTTCCCCCGGTCCTCCCCTCAAGGTCCATCATTTTTGCCCTGGCTCCGCCTTCTCCGGCGCCGGGCCGGAGATGGTGCCCAGGGCCAGATCCAGACCGGCCTGGGCCAGGTGCGTGTCAAACAAGGCCGCCACTTCTCCCAGCTCCGCGTTTTTCAAGGCATCCTCCCCGGTGAGCAAATCCACCAGGATGGTGAGGCCCTCCTGGTACCGCAGGCGAATCAGGCGCAGAGACTCCCGGGCCTGGGCCACCGAGGTCCTGGCCACTTGCAGGCGCTCATGGGCCGTCTTGAGATTCAGGATGGTCTCGGTGACCTGGTGGCGGATGCGGTCCTCCAGGTCCCTTTTGAGCTCCCGGGCCTGGGCCTCCTTGGCCCGGGACTCCCTGACCCGGGCCAGGTCCGAGAGGCCGTTGAAGAGATTGAAATTCATCAGGGCCATGACGGTGTAGCTGTCGCCGCTGCTGCCGAACAGCCGGCGCTGGTCCACATCGTATTCGGCCACCACATGGACCCGGGGCAGGTAATTGAGGCGGGCCTTGGCATACTCCTGCTGGGCCACCCGGGCCGCCAGCTCCAGACCCTTGAGGTCCGGACGTTTCTCCTGGGCCGTCTTCTCCAGGTCCTCCAGCCGGGGGGGCGGCGCCGCCGCTTCCCGGGGGGCCGGCGCCAGAGGCCGGGAACTCACTTCCCGCAAACCCACCACGGTACCCAGCAAACTCTGGCCAATCTTCACCTGACTGGCCGCGGTCAGCTCCTCCTGGGTGAGGCGGGCCAGGTGGACTTCCGCGGACAGGACGTCGGCCTGCACCACCGACCCGGCCTGGAAGCGGGTCTGGGCGATCTTCAGGTGCTGGGCCGCGGTCTCACGGGCCTGCTGGACCACCCGGAGCCTTTCGCCGGCCAGCTGCAGGCCGAAATAGGCCTGGGTCACCTGAAAGAGCAGCTGCTGCCGGGAGCTCAGGACCAGGGCCCCGGCCATCTCCCGGCCCAATTGCGCCTGCTGGTAGCCGAGGGCGGCCTCCCCCGCCTGGAAGAGGGGCTGGCTCAGAGAAATCCCGGCCCGAAAGTTGCCGTACGGGTTAGGCTGGTTGAGATTGTTGAGGAGAAAATCCTGGGCGGTGAAGACCCGCTGGTTCAGCTTGCTCATGAAGACCTGGGAAGGGTTGTCGGAAAAGTTATAGGTCTCGGCGAAGTTGACCTTGGGAAGAAACCGGGCCCGGGCCTTGGCCAGGTCGGCCTCCGCGGTTTCCACCGTCATGCCCGCGGCCTTCAGAGACGGGTTGTGGCTTAAGGCCAGGAGCATGGCCTCCGCCAGGGTCAGGGGCGGGAGCGAGGGCGCGGGGGCAGCCGGGGCGGTTCCGGACCCCAGGCAGAGCGCGATCATGGTCAGGATGATGGCCCTTAACTTCATAATGCTCCTCGCCGAAATCTCCGGCCATTATAAATGCCGGGGGTAGCCGTGACAACTTTCTTTCCAAAAGAAATAAAGTCCAAAACCTCTTGACTGATTTACACCTTCCCGGGTCTATGATAGTGATGAAATAGATACCCAGGAGCCGAAGCCATGCGCACCTTCCAAGAGGTCAAGGACAATTACCGGTTCACCGAGCCGGAGATGGAGACCCTGAAGGGCCTGCTACCCATCGTCGAACCTCACGCCGACCGCATAGTGGGGGATTTTTACAACCACTTCCTGCAACTCCCGGATGCGGCCAAGTTCCTCAAGGATGTGGACCAGGTGGCCCGGCTCCATGAGATCCACCGGGATTGGTTGCTGTCCATGTTCCAGGGGCCTTACGACGAGCGCTACTTCCAGCGCCTGCAGCGCATCGGCCACGCCCACGTGCGCATCGGCTTGTCGGCCCACTTCGTTTACGTGGGCATGAACCTGATCCGGCAGCACTTGCTGCGCCTGGTGGAGTCGGAGGTGGAGCCGCGGCTTCAAGGCCTGACCCTGACAGCCGTGGAAAAGATCCTGGACCTCAACCTGGATGTCATTGCCCGCACCTATCGCGATGAGGAGCTGCGCCGGGTTTTTCTGTCCCAAAGACTGGATTCCCTGCTGATCCGGTTCTCCCAGCGGTTTACCTTCGGCCTCAACATCCTGCTGGTGCTGGGCCTCCTGGGCCTGTCCCTGGGAGCCGTGGCCCTCATCATCCAGGACGTGGGCCACATCGCCGGGGGCCGGTTGGACCAGGGGCTGGTGGGCGCTCTGGGTTCCGTCCTGGTCCTCTGGGTGGTCATCGAACTTCTGGACATGGAGATCGACCGCCTGCAGGGCGGGGCCTTCAAGTTGAACCTGTTCGTGGGGGTGGCCCTGGTGGCCTTTATCCGAAAGGTGCTGATTGCCTCCCTGGGTCATCAGGATTTAATGACGGAAGGCCTGTATCTGGCGGGCATCCTGGTTTGCGGCTTGATTTACTGGCTGGTTTCCCGGGCCGAAGCCGGCAAGAGCGGAGGCGGCAAATGATCTTTCAGGAGGGGTAGGGCCGACGGCCCATGTACCATCCTCCCTGAAACCCACCCCCCAACCCGCATAGAAATTCTGCCAAAAATCTTTTTATAGCGATTGCTAAGAGCTCATAGGGCACGGCTCGCCGTGCCCCTACAAAATGAAATTACTCTTGGCAAACGCTATAATTATTCCGAGGGAAGCGAAGCATCCGGTCCGGCCTATTTCTTTTCTCCTGGGGGTTCCGGGGTGGGGAATTCTTCGCTGAACTCCGGCCGTTCCGCGAAGCGGTGCGGCAGTCTGATGGTCACCGTGGTCCCCTGGCCCAGCTTGCTTTCCAGGGTGATGACGCCCCGGTGCTCATCCACGATCTGGCGCACGAACACCATTCCTAAACCGGTCCCCCCCAACTTGGTGGTATAGAACGGCACGAAGACCTTATCCACCACGTCCGGCAGCATGCCCCGACCCGTATCCTTGATTACCAGAATGGCGAAATTCTTGTCCCTGGAGGTCTGCACCATGAGGATTCCTCCCGGGCGCATGGCTTCGATGGCGTTGCGCAGCAGGTGCGATATGGCCACCTTCAGCAGATGCTTATTGAGACGGCCCACCAGGGGGGTGAGGCTCAGATCGGTCATCAGGGTAATGTTTTTGGCTTTGAGCTCCGGGCGCACCAGGTCCACGGTGCTCTGGATGATGACGTTCAGATCCTCCTGGGCAAAAAAGGAGGTCTTCCTCTGGGCCAGGGTTTCGAAGCGCTCCACCATCTGCTCGATGTGGCGGGCCTCTTCGGCGATAGCCATAGCCCAGGCCCGGCTGGGGTCGGATTCGTCCGTTTTTTTCAAGAGCCGGTGGCTGAAGCCGCCGATGACGTGCAGGGGGTTGCGGATGCCGTGGGCCATGCCTAAGGCCATCTCCGACATGGTGCGCTCCATCACCAGGGCCTCCATCTCCCGGTTCAAGGCCAGGATCTCCTGGCTGGTTTCCTCCAGGTGGTGATGGTCGGCCTCCATGCGCCGGTACAGGCGCTGGATGCGGTGGAAAAACAGGGTGATGGCCGCGATGATCACGTACATGATGGTGTCGAAGCCCCCGAAGACCCGGTGGGCCACATTCAAATTAGGAAAATTGAAGTAAGTGATGAGCTCTTCCAGGCTATGGGAGGTCAGGTGCGTGCAGGAAAGGATCAGAAAGACGATGGCCAGCCAGTTGAGAAAGAGCCACAAGGCGTTTTCCGGGTCCTGGGCCACCAAGCGATAGCTCAGCCGCAGGGAAAGAAGGTTGAGAATAATGATGATGATGGCGCAGGTAAATTCCAGGATCCAGATGGGGGCCAGGGGCAGGGCGATCATGGCCGCTCGCCTTGGGACTCCCGGGTCAGGACCTTCAGCCCCCGGTAAAACAGGTAGAAAGCTGGCACCAGGAATAAGAAGTGGTCGATCTTGGTGATATAAACCAGCCAGGTATGGAAATCATACATGAGGATTTTTCGGGAAAGACCCTCCCCGAGAAGCACCGGATTGGTGAGGGTCCAGGCGGCAAAGTGGCCGACAAAGGCGTCCAGGTTCCAGAAGGCCAGCACTGCCCAAGCCCAGATCAAGAGCCGGAAGCCGCGAAATTGCTCCAACCCGGCCTGATAAATCTCGACGATGAAAAAGAGCATGGCCACGCCGAACAACAGGTGGGCAGCCTGGTGCACGTAGGAACCCTGGGTGCCGAATTGGAACCATCCCGCCCACTGGGCCAGGGCCGGCCCGGGGGAGAGCAGCACCAGGGCGCCCGCCACGGCTGGAATTTTGGCTGGGTGACGCCTCATGATGTCACGCCTCACTCAGCTCTATTGTTAGCATGATCGAGGGAATTGTCAATGAGCCTTATGGGTTGGGGGGAGAGTTAAGAAAAATCAACCACTAAGACACAAAGTACACAAATAAGCACAAAGAAAAAATCATTAGGGCCCGGTTTTACCAGGCCACAACGCAGTTTTTTGCTGTATCTTGGTGCTCTTGGTGTCTTGGTGGTAAATTATTTCTGTCCCTGGTAGCCCAACATGCGGATGGCCCGGGGGTCCCGGCGCCAATTTTTCCACACCTTGACCCAGAGGTCCAGGAAGACCCTGGCGTCCAAAAGTTTCTCCATTTCCACCCGGGCCTCGGCCCCGATGGACTTGAGCATCCGGCCGTGCTTGCCGATGAGGATACCCTTCTGGGAGTCCCGCTCCACGTAGATGACCGCCCGGATGCGCACCAGATCCGGGCGGCGGCTCTCGTCGAACTCTTCGATGAGCACCGCCACCGAGTGGGGGACCTCTTCCTTGGTATGGTGCAGCGCCCGCTCCCGGATGAACTCCGCGGCCAGGAAGCGCTCCGTGGCCTCGGTCTCCTGGTCCGGCGGGTACAGGGGCTCCCCCGGGGGGAGCAACTTGAGGATCTCGGCCTGCAGCTCCTCGACCCCGTCCCCCAGCAGGCCGCTCACCGGGATGATGGGGGCCTGGGGAAAGAGCTGGTGGTAGGCCTCCATGACGGGCAGCAACTTCGGTTTGGCCGATAGGTCCACTTTGTTCAGGGCCACGATCAAGGGCCGGCGCAGTTTCCGCAAATGGGGGAGCAGCACCTTATCCTGGGGGTCGGGGGGCCGGGGCTCCACCAGCCAGACCACCACGTCGGCTTCGTTCAGGGCCGTGATGGCCGCCTGCACCAGGGTCTCATTCAACGCTCCTTTGGCTTCCAGCATGCCCGGGGTGTCCAGGAATAAGAGCTGGGCGTCAGGCCGGTTCACGATGCCCAGCAGGCGGAAGCGCGTGGTCTGGGGCTTGGGGGAGGTGATGGCCAGCTTGCCCCCCACCAACCGGTTCAACAACGTGGACTTCCCCACGTTGGGATAGCCGATGAGGGCAATGTAGCCGCATTTAAAACCGTTTTTGGTTTTTGGTTTTTGGTTTTTGGTATAAAAGTCAAATGACATATATTCATTATAAACAATTTAAGGCCCGGGGCCATGGCCCTGGGCCTTAAATTTACTAAGGGCAGGAAGCCCTTACCCCTCCCCCAGATTCCTACCCCCAATCCCTTTAGGGTGATTAATTTTTGGCCGGGGAAGTCGGGGTTGAAAACCCCGCCTTCCCCGGCCCCTTCTGGGGGTTGGGAGGGGAGTTTGAGGGGAGGGCGGAGGACTCGCGTCCCCCGGTCCTCCCCTCAAATTCTCTTTCACCTCATCCTCGCCGCCGGCGGCGGGCCAGGATGAGCGGCAGGCCCGTCAGGATGATGCAGGCCCAGGCGAAGGCGTCGCCGATCCTGGTGTAGAGGCTGCCGCCGGGGAGCCAGGCCAGTTCCTGGGCGTGGGAATCCGGCACGAACAGCTCCGACTGCCACAGGATACGCCCCTGGGCGTCGATGAAGGCGGAAATCCCGGTGTTGGCGGCCCGGGCCAGGCAGACGTGGTTCTCCACCGCCCGCAGCACCGCCATGGACAAGTGCTGGTAGGCCGCCGACGTTTTCCCGAACCAGGCGTCGTTGGTGATGTTCACCAGCAGGCGCGCCCCGTTTTCCACCTGAGCCCGGCTAAGATTGGGAAAGATGGATTCGTAGCAAACCAGGGGACCTACGGCTCCTTCCGGCAGCGACACCGTGCCCCCCACCGGCCCTTCGGCAAAATCCCCGATCATGGGCACCATCTTGTCGATGAAGGGGAAGAAGCGCTTCAGCGGCACGTATTCGCCGTAGGGCACCAGGTGAGCCTTGTCGTAGTAGCCGGCCACTTCCCCCTGGGGGGAGAGCAGGTAGGCCCGGTTGAAATAGCGCTCCCCTTCCGGGGTCAGTTCCCAGGCGGGGCTGCCGAAAAGGAGGTAGCCATCGGCGGCCCGGGCGATTTCCTGGACCCGGGCCGTGAGGTCCGGGGTGCGCAGAAAGAAGAAGGGCGCCGCAGTCTCGGGCCAGACGATGAGCCGGGCCCCTTTGACCTTTTGGGTCAGCTCGGCATACCGGTCCAAGGTTTCCTGCACCATCTCCTTCTTCCACTTCTCTCCCTGTTTGATATTGCCCTGGGCCACGGCCACCTTGATCTTGGGGCTGGCGGCCTCCAGGTGCCGCACCGTCCCCAACCGGTACCAGCCGTAGCCCACCCATAGGGCCAGGATGAGTGAGACCGCCACCGCCTGCGGGAGCTTGCGCCCCTTCAAGCCCCGGGGCGGGAAAAATAATAAGTACAGAGCCGCGTTTACCAGGGCCACCAGGAAAGACAGACCATAGACGCCGGTGAGGTCGGAGATTTGCAGCAGCAGCGGATAGAGATAGAGGCCGCCCCCCAGCAACCCCCAGGGGAAGCCGCTGATGATGTAAGTCTGGCCGAACTCCAGGGTCACCCAGAGGGTGGGGGCCCACCAGAGGAGGCTTAAGCCCCGGGCTGCGCCCCAGTTCACCCCCAGGGCCCACAGGGCCCGGTAGAGGCTGAGGTAGCCGGCCAGCAAGAACAACACCCCTAAAGCCAGGGGCAGGGGCAGGTGCCCAAAGACATGGGTGACGTAGATGATCCAGTAGAGCAGCCCCAGGTAGTGGGCCAGCCCGGAGACCAGGCCCAGGAAGAAGGCGCCCTTCAGGGACTGCCCCCTGAGGGCCCAGAGCAGGGGCACCAGGGCGAAGACCAGCAGGTAGGTCTGGTCCCACTTGGGGAAAGCCGCGGCCAGCAGGAGCCCGGATAGGATGGCGGCTAGCAGATGTGAGAGACCCAAGCGCATAAAAAATTCACCACAGAGGCACAGAGACACAAAGAGTGTTAAATTTGAGATTTTGGTGACTCGTCACCAAAACCTCAAGAGAATTCTCTGTGCCTTCTCTGCGTCCTCTGTGTCTCTGTGGTAACCTTATTGATTATTGTCTTCAGTCGGCGGCAGCCTGCGGGCCCGCACCTGTTTAGCCCGGCGCTCGTCGGCCTGCACCACGGTGAGTTCCAGGTTGTCGATGGCCACCTGGTCGTCCACCTGGGGCACCCGGCCCAGCAGATGGATCAAGAGGCCGCCCACGGATTCGAATTTGCCTTCGGGCCGGGGCAGGTCGAAGTGGTCCATGAGCTCTTCCACGTCCAGCCTGGCGTCCACCAGGACGGCGCCGTCCTCCTGGGGCACCAGGCGGGGCTCCATGCGGTCGTATTCGTCGTAGATTTCGCCGACTATTTCTTCCAGGATGTCTTCCAGGGTGATGAGGCCGGCGGTGCCGCCGTACTCGTCGATGACGATGGCGATCTGGGTCTTGCGCTCCACCAGGTCCCGCAACAGATCACTGATCTTCTTGCTTTCGGGAATGAAGTAGGCGGGGCGCAGCACCCGGTCCAGGTCCCAGGTCTCCTCGGGGGTCTGCCAGAAGACCAGAAGGTCCTTGGCCAGCAAGATGCCTTTGATGTGGTCGATGTCGCCCTCAAAGACGGGCAGGCGGGAGTGGCCGCACGAAAGCACCAGGGAGATGATCTGGGCCAGGGGGGTGAGGCGTTCCACCCCCATCATCTCCAGACGGGGCACCATGATCTCCCGAACCAGGGTGTCTTTGAACTCAAAGATGCTTTCGATGAGTTCGCCTTCCTGGCGGGTGATGAGGCCCGCTTCTTCGCCCTCATCGATGATGGTCTGGATTTCGCGTTCGAGATCTTCCGGCTGCGAAATGGCCCTGCGGGTGAACCGCTGCCGCAGGCGTTTAAGCAACCCGGAGGGAGGACTATCAGCCTCGTCCATGCTCAGCCTCGCATCTGTTCCCGCTCCTGACGCAAGATACGTTCCACGGTTCGCACTTCCCGGGGAAATTCCAGGCCCCGGTCCAGGAGATTGAGCTCGTGGCGGGCAATGCCGAACATTTCGGTGACGTAAGCCACTGCTTTATCGTAATCGAAGCCTTTGCAGGAAAAGATATCCAGGCTGAGATAGCCCCGTTCAGGAAAGGTGTGAATGCTGATGTGAGACTCCGCGATGAGCACAAACCCGGAGAGGCCCCAATCATCAGGCACCTTGCCGCTGTACTTGAAGACATAAGGCGGCATGATCTTGGTCATTTGGATGAGGTCCGGGCAGGTGTCCAGGAACTTATAAATGGCGTCCAGGTTCGTCAGGCTCTCATAACTGCAACCGTAGCCGTCCAGGGTCAGGTGCAGTCCGAAGCCGAGCACCGGTCTGTTCAAATCGTCGTCCTCCTCGTACCAGGGTTGAGCGTCACCGGGGAATGCCCGGCAGTCAAACCGTACGCGCCGTGGCAACGGCGCGGCCCTGGAACTCCTGGTCCCAGGGTAAATAAGGTTTTGGGCTCCCGGCAACCGTTTCGGAGAGCACGAGGAAGGGAGCGTTACCGCCCCATGATTTTTTGCCCCGAAACCTTGTTAACCCCTCCCCACACTCCAGAAGGGGTTATCCGCATATGCCCATCCCTTAATCAAGATTATTCAAAAATATATAACTTGCGAGACCCCCAGGGTCAAGATTTTTTTGGAAGTTTTAACGCGCCGTAGGTCGGGGGAAGGGTGAACTTGTCGCTTTAGCTATTGACGTGAGGCTCATTGGTGTTAAATTTAATAGGTTATCATGCCTTAGGAGGACAATCAAAAGTGGCCCTAGTCGCCCCTTTCCGGGGGCTACATTATAATACCGCCAAGGTCCCTAATCTCACCGAGGTGGTCACACCGCCGTATGACGTGATCCGCCCCGAGGAGCGCCAGGCCCTCGCCGCCCGGAACCCTTATAACATGGTGCACCTGATCCTGCCCCAGGCCCTGCCGGGGGACGATCTGCTGCACAACCGCTATGCCCGGGCCGCGGCCTTGTTCCGGCAGTGGCAGAAAGAAGGGATGCTGGTGCGGGATGCCGAGCCGGCCTTCTATTACTGGGAGACGGAGTTCGAACATGCGGGCCAAAAGAGAACCCGAAAGGGGCTGGCAGCGCTGGTCCGGCTGGAGCCTCTGACCGGGGGAGTTATCCGGCCCCACGAGCAGACGTTTTCTGCGGCCAAGGCTGACCGGCTGGAGTTGTTCAAGCACGCCCAGGCGCATTTTTCTCCCATTTTCTCCCTGTTCCCCGACCCCGAGCAGCGGGTGTTGGAGCTATTGCACCAGGGGCTGCCGCCCTCGCCCCTCATGGACTTTGAGGATACCCTGGGCTACGTGCAGCGCCTGTACCCGGTGACCGCCCCCGGCGCCCTGAAGGCGGTCCATGAAGCCCTGGCGGAAATGCCCCTGTTTATTGCCGATGGGCATCACCGCTACGAGACTTCCCTGAACTATCAGAAGCTGCTCAAGGCCCGCTATCCCAATGCCTCACCCCGGGCGGCCTTCAACTATACCCTCATGTACCTCTCCAATATTTTCGACCCGGACCTGGTCATCCTCATGGCCCACCGCCTCCTGGGGGGGCCCCGGGTAAAACAGTTGGAGGAAGCCAGGGTGTTGGGGCGGCTCAAGGAATATTTCGAAATTGAGGCGCTGCCCAGCGCCGACGAGTTCGGCGAGGCTTACGAGGAGTTTTTGCAGCAGAACCTGGCGGAGGCCGGGGTGGTGGAGAGCGCCTTTATCCTGTTGGGGTTCGGGCGCAAAGCCTGGCGTCTGGTGCTGCGGCCCGGGGTGCGCCAGAGCCTGCTGGCGCGCCAGATGCACCCGGCCCTGGCCCAGCTGGACGTCGCGGTGCTCAATTATCTCATTTTCGAGAAGATCCTGGGGCTGGACTCCAAGGCCCAGGACGATCAGGAGACCTGCAAGTACACCAGCAAGATCAGCGAGGCCGTGGCCGCGGTGTCCCGGGGGGAAGCCCGCCTGGCTTTTGTGCTCAATCCCACCCGCATCGAGCAGGTGCAGGATGTGGCGTCCGCCGGGTTGGTCATGCCCCGGAAATCCACTTATTTCTACCCCAAGGTGATGTCCGGGCTGATCCTCAATCCCATCCACCCCGAAGAGGAAATCGTCGTCCCGGGCGGCTGATTAGGACTGAGGAAAAAATTTTACATCAGTGGCGTAGGGCGTTGATTTATCCCGCCCGCAGAAGCAATGAAGGCGCCCTTAACGAAACTTGCCAGATACCATGGATACAGGCTGCTTCAAACCCGAAGGTCCCATAAAATGTCATTCTGCGCCAAGCGAATAATCTTTTATTTCCAATAAGTTGCCATCATTCACTTCGTTGCGGATAACATAAGAATCGGTTTTGACCTAGGTTGTAAGGTAACCCACCTTTCAGGTCCGGGGCCGGGAAAATTCCGGCCCCCCTTGCCAGAGAGCCAATTAGGTAGTACATTTATACAGGTCTTTCTGCGAGGAGACTCCCCCATGCCCATGGCAGGCAAGGAAAGCATTGGCCGGGCCCGCATCCTGGTGGTGGACCAGGAGGACTGGTGCCGCCAGTTCCTCTCCTCCATCATGAAACTCTGCGGCTTCGAAGAATTCAAGCTGGCCAATTCGGTGGCCGAGGCCCTGGTGGCCCTGGATGAGGCCACCTACGACCTGGTGATCACCGACCTGAAGCAGCCTGACTACCAGCGCCTCCTGGACAATGCCCGCACCCGCCACCCCAACACCCGCTTTATCGTCATGATGCAACGGACTCAGACGCACCAGATGGTTTATCTGGAGCAGGTGGACATCGTCTATAAGCCGCTGAGCATGGACGAAATCATCCGCAAGATCCGGCACGCCCTGCACCAGAAGCAGCTGCGCCAGGCGGAAGAAGAGCTGCGGCGCCTGAAACAGACCGCCCTGCGCATCTTTTTAAGTTGAGCTGGTTTGATTTGCCGGGCGGGCCGGCGGGTGGGACCAATGTGGGAAAATTATGGCTGATCAAGCGGGCCCCGGCCCGCTTTTTTTATTTTGCCTTGAAAAGTCTCAGTAAACTGGTGGCACAGGCGTCTCGCCTTCACTGTAGGGGCGGGTTTAAAACCCGCCCCTTACTGGCCATTTTCATGGTTTATGAGTGGTCCAAATAATCATTACAACTGCTTGGAAAACTTCCTGAGATTATGTAGGACACCCGCCCCCGGGTGTCCAAGCACAGGCTGGAAAGCCTGTGCCACCGGTCGTTTCATTATTTTGAGAGCCAAAGGTTCATGAGCGCCTGCTCCGAAAGGTTCCTTCTTCATCTATAGGGGTGCTGTAGGGGGCGGTTCGCGAACCGCCCCTACAAGGTATCAGCAAGTGGGACCGCACTCACCCCAACTGCCGCCAGAGGCGGATGGTCTCCGGCTCCGTAGCCGCGGCCTCCTCCGCCCCCGGAAGCGAGCCGAAGAAGGCCTGGGCTACGAAGCGGCCCTTATCTTCCTGGGTTTGCTCCCAATCGCCGTAACTCAAGGCCCCCACCTTGCAGGCCTCCACGCAGGCGGGGACTCGCCCCACCCGCTCCCGCTCCGGGCACTGGTCGCATTTCAGGGCCACCCCGGCCCGCTCCGGAGCCTCAAAAACCGGGGCATAGGTGAGCACCCCGAAGGGGCAGGCCATGGCGCACATGGCGCAGCGGATGCAGCGGTGGGGGTCGATGTCCACCGTGCCCCGGGCGGCGTCCCGACTGATGGCCCCGGCGATGCAGACCTCCTGGCAGGGGGCCGGGTCGCAGTGGCGGCACTTGTTGGGGAAGGCAAAATTGAGGCTTCCTGCATAGATGCGCAGCCGGGGCTTGGGCCGCACCGCTTCGCCGATGGCCCCGGCCAGGCCCTTGGACCGGGAATGCTCCACCCCGCAGGCCAGGCGGCACTGCAGGCAGCCCACACAGCGCTCCGGGCGAACGATGACGGTTTTCATAGAAATTTCCTTTATAAAACTTTTAGTAGCCTCGCCTGACTGGCTCACCCGTAAAGCATTAAAAGGACAGGGCAGGGGCGGGTCTTAAACCCACCCCTAAGGCACCGGCGGGACGCCGGTGCCACTTTTCTTCACCCCCACAGCAGCCCCGGGTTTACCGGCTCCTGCACCGGCAGTTGCCGGGCCATGAGCTGGAAATAGATGCCCGCGTCTTCCACCGCCCCCACGAAGGTGAGGCCCACCAGGCGGCCTTCCCGGTACACCAGCCGCCGGTACTGGCCCCGGTGGCGGTCCGCTTCGGTGATGACCTGGCAATCCTCCCCCGTCTCCCCGGGCGTGAGCCCCCCGCTGATAATATGGAACCCCCTGAGCGAAATGCTGTTCTGGGGCAGGACCCCGTCGTAGGTTAGGCCCGCCCCCGCCAGGTTGGCCCCGGCCACCCGGCCCTGGGCCACGGCCCCGGGCCAGATGGGATAGTAGGCGGGCTCCCCCGAGAGGAAATGGGGGGCCCGGGTGCAGTCCCCCGCGGCATAGATGTGGGGGTCGGCGGTCTGCAGGCGCCGGTCCACGGTGAGGCCGTCCTCATCGGTGAGCCCGGTCCCCGCCAAAAAATCCACGTTGGGCGTGACTCCGGTGGCCAGGAGCACCGCGCCCGCGGGAATTTCCCGGCCGTCGGTCAGAGCCAGGGCCCGGACCCGGCCCTTTTCCCCCAGGATGGCCCCGGGGCGGGCCCTCAGGTGCAGCTCCACTCCCCGCCGGGCCAGGGCTTCGTTAAGGAGCGCCGCGGCCGCCCCGTCCAGGAGATGGGGGAGAGCCTTATCCTCCGCTTCCAGCAAAATAACCGGGTGACCCCGGTGGGCCAGGGCCTCCGCGGCCTTCAAACCCACGGCGCCGGCCCCCACCACCGCCACGGGGACGCCCGCCGGCAAGCCTCGGTCCAGGCGGTGGAAATCCGCCAGGGTGCGCAGGGTGAAGACGCCCGCCAGGTCTTCCCCGGGAATCCCGGGGAGCCGAGGCCGGGCCCCGGAGGCAATGAGGAGGCGGTCATAGGCGAGAATCCGCCCGGAGGCCAGGCGCACTTCCCGGGCCCCGGGGTCCACCCGGGTCACCGCCTCGCCCAGGACCGGAACCAATCCCCACCGGCGGAAATAATCCTCCCCCTTAAGCCAGACCCGGTCCGGGGTGACCTCGCCGCTCAGCAGGTAGGTGAGCAAGGGGCGGCTGTAGAGGGGCCGGGGCTCGTCGCTGACCACCGTGATGCTGCTCTCGGGGGCAAAGCGCCGCAAGGTCTCCGCGGCCTGGCACCCCGCGGCGCTGGCCCCGATAATCACGTAGCGCATGGTTTATCTTACCGCGATTGCCTCCGGCAGGAAAGAAAAATAGCCCCGCGCTCCGGCCTTGCATTAATCCCGGACCTGTAGTAGGTTTGCTCCAACCCCCGCCCTCTGAAGAAAAGCCGGCTTGCCGGGGCGGGGCGCCGACTGCCCCTGAAGCCCCTCTCCCTTCAACCTTTGCACCCCTGGGAGGGAAAATACCACCATGGAGGAAGCCCCATGAAGACCATATCCCGAGCCTTGATGAGCGTTACCGATAAGAGCGGCTTGCTGGAGTTCGCCAAGTTTCTCACGGAATATAAGGTGGAAATCCTCTCCACCGGCGGCACCGCCAAGATGCTCCGGGCCGGCGGCGTCCCCGTGAAGGAGGTCTCGGACTACACGGGATTTCCCGAGATGCTGGACGGCCGGGTGAAGACCCTGCATCCCAAGATTCACGGCGGCATCCTGGGGCGCCGGGATCTCGCCGCCCACCGGGAGCAGATGGCCAAACACGGCATCCAGCCCATCGACCTGGTGGTGGTGAACCTCTATCAGTTTGAGCAGGCCGTGGCCAAGCCGGGCTGCACCCTGGAAGACGC
Source organism: uncultured delta proteobacterium (assembly GCA_963790655.1). Taxonomy (GTDB): domain Bacteria; phylum Desulfobacterota; class Desulfobaccia; order Desulfobaccales; family 0-14-0-80-60-11; genus DASWLF01. Next base: position 449,302 of record CAWBPT010000015.1, read on the forward strand.
CATCGAAAACATCGACATCGGCGGCCCCGCCATGCTCCGGTCCTCGGCCAAGAACCATAAGGACGTGGCCGTGGTGGTGGACCCCAAGGATTATCCCCACATCATGCAGGAAATGAAGCTGGGCAAAGGCGCCCTCAACCTGGCCACCCGCTTCAAGCTGGCCACCAAGGTCTTCAAACTGACCAGCGAATACGACGGGGCCATTTACCGCTACCTGGTGGACAAAGGCCCGGCCTGCTGAGAGATGGGCGCCGCACCCCCTGCCGCCATCAGCCTGAGCCGGGGCCACCGGATCGATCTTTCCACTCCGGACTACTACCAGGACCTGCTCACCGGCATCGCCCAGGAAATCCTGAACGAGCTGTCCGAGCTGGAGAAACTGAACCTGGAGTCTCTGGAAGAGGGCGATTTCGATCAGGTGGTGGGCATCACCCACATCCGGCTGCTCAACGAACTCTACTACTGCCTGGGCCAGCTCCGGGCCCAGGGGATAGAGCTGGACGTCAAAAGGGCCATCCAGGACCTCAGGGATATCTGGAACCGGTACATCGACCGCACCGGCCGCCCCGGGGCCCTGAAATTCCAGGTGGACCCCGGCGAGAACCAAGTGCAGTGAAACAGCCTACAGCTTTCAGCCCTGCCCCCTTCAGCAAAGCTTGGTTTTAGGCATTATCTAACCTGGTGGATTAGGGCGGGAAACTTTCCTTTGGAAAATTTTAAAGAAGATATTCGGCCGCAGAGACCCAATCCCTGCTTAAAGCTGACCGCTGATAGCTGACCGCTGACCGCTAATCAACCCTCCAGCGTCTCCGCCTTCTGATAATGCGCCCCGATGTCGCGCCGCAGCGCCAGGCGGTTGCCGGCCGAATTTTCCCGGGGGATGACCCGGATCTTGCCGTTATCGAAGGCGTTCAGCAACTTCTGGCGCAGGTTCTCCACCACCTGGCCCCGCTTTTGCCCCGCCTTCACCGTGGCGTTGGCCACCAGGTAAGCCACCCGGGAGCCGTCGGACTTGAAAATCCCGTCCTCGGAGCAGTCCATGGCTGAGGGCACCACGGTGATGCCCTTTTTGTCAAAATAGTCGAAGTCCAGCTCCAGGACCTCTCCCTTGGTCAGGGACCAGGGGTAGCCCTTCTGCTGCTTGGGGCCGCCGGGGCCCGTCACCAGGGCGAGGCAGAGCGAGATCTGCTCACTCCTCACCTCCGGGGCAACTTCGTGCAGGTTCCCCTCCGCCATGGCCTGGAGCAGGGCGCCCAGGTTGCGCAGCCGCTTCACGATGGGCTGGAATTCGGGCTCTCCGGGGCGGATGTTGATCTCGCACACCCGAATGGATCGGGGCTTGAAGCCGTTCTCAAAGGAGACGAAACAACCGGGATACAGGACGCAGGGGCGCAGGACGCCTTTCGCCTTCAGATTGTCGATGAGGGGCCGGGCAATGGTCTCCTCGGCCAGTTGGAGCAATTCCGGAGACTCCAGGGGGTGGGGCGAAATGGAGCCCATGCCCCCGGTGATAGGGTTGTCGATGGATGGCGGGCCTGCGAACCTTTCGGGGTAGTCCATGGCGGTGGGCAGAATCCGGTGGCGGCCGTTTTTATCCACCAAAATGGTGAAGCTGATTTCCACCCCGGACATGCGGGCTTCCAGGAGCAGGGGCCAGGGGGCTTTCTTCCCGAACTGCCGGGCGTAGGGGTCTTTATAATCCTTCAGCAATTCGTCGTAGACGTCCCGGATCTCCCAGGCGTTCAAAATGATGCGGGCGCCTTTGCCGCCGGCGCTGTAAGGATATTTCAACACCGCGCCGCCGTATTCATGGAGGTAGTCCAGGCAGGTCTCCAGGACCGCGGGGTAATCTTTGGCGTCCGCCTCCCTCCAGGCCGGGGCCACCGGGATTCCGGCCTCCCGGCACAGGTGCTTGCAGGCAATCTTGTCGGCCTCGATAAAGGCCCCTTTCTCATCCAGGCCGATGACCCGGTCCCCGAACCCGGCTGCGGCGAGCCGGTCCGCCAGACCTTCAAAGATTAAGCCTTCCGGCATGATCAGCGCCAGATCCAGGGCTTCCTCCTGAAAAGCCTTGATCAGGGCCTGGGCATAGGCCTCAACCGAGTTGTCCGCGGTGGGGATGAAAGCCACCGGCCAGTTCATTCTCCCGGCAAAGGGGGGCATGGCCGGGGTGCCCCGGACGACAAGGCCCCGGTAGTCGCCGGGGTAGAGCTCGCTGGTGGCCCGGCTGGTTTCCAGGGCCGCCAAAAAAGTTCGGCCGTCCGTGCCCGCAAAGCCGATTTTTATCTGCTTCATATTCCTGCTCTTTTCAGAATTTGGCCGTAATCATCCCCAAAAATATCACCTCCTTTGCGGCAAATCCACCAAAATAAAACCCCGGCCAGGATTTGGCCGGTGGTTCACAAGCCTTGCAATTATGGACGTTTGCCCGGTTATTTATTCCCCGGTTCAAGGGTTGGGTGAGGGGGTTGAAGGGAGGAAGCGGTAAGCAGCGAAACTGACATCTTTTGGGGGCTGCCTTTTCCTTACTGCTTACTGCTCGCTCTCGATCCGGCCCCCCCTCAATCTTCCCCTGCAACTTACATGGCCTTGGCCTTGACCTTGGCGTTGAACTTCAGGGCGTCGATGATGAATCTGACGTGGTGGCCCTCGGAGATTTTATCCACCCCGTCGTCGGCCACCAGGGAGAAGGTGAGCTTGCGCCCCTCCACTTTCTCCAGGAATCCCTTGACCGTCACCGTGAGCCCCGGCGGGGTGGCGGCCACATGGCTCAGGTCCACGTGGATGCCCACGCTCTGCTCCCGGGGCCAGTCGAGATGGGGGTTCAGGGCCTGGATGCAGGCCCACTCGAAGAGCCCCACCATGAAGCCGGTGGCCAGGACCCGGGGCATCTCCTGGAACTCCGGGGACTCGGGGTAGAGGTAGGGTACGGTTTTGTTTTCCGGCACCAAAAATTTAAACTCAAAGGTGAGACCGGGTTGCAAAGAATCCTTCATAGGACACCTCCAATCACCTGACTTGTATTAATCCGGCAGGTGAAATTGCCTGAGATATTGTCGCAGTCTCTGTTGATTTTCCTGGTCAAGGTGCGGGCAAGCATCGAGGCTTTGAGCCCCCTGGCCCACCTGCACGGCGAAAACCATGCAGGTGGGCTGGCCGCAGGCCCGACAGTTGGTGCGGGGCAAAAGTTTAAGGATGTCCAGGACCCGAGGTGGCGCGGCAACCTCGAAAGTTGGGGCGATTTCTTCCCGCCGCTCCCAGGTGGCGTTGATTTCCTGCTGCAACCATTCCAGAATCTCCCCGGCCTCTTCCTGGTCTTTAACCATATTGATGGCAATCTCCCGGGAAGTCAAAGTTATAAGCTTGCCGGGGATTTTTAAGGTCAGCGCAGGAGGATTAGGGGAAAATTCGTAGCCTTTCAGCACGGTATTAAGATAAGGGAGCACTTCGCTGAGGTCGCCATCGAGGTAGGCAAAACAGCGCAGATGTTGCGCCGATGGGTTAGGCGGCCGAACAAATTTCGTGTGGTAGTGGTTTACGAGCATGGCTTGACGACCTTAAGTAACGCGGCTCAGCCGGACTGAAATCCGCAGCCGGCGCGCCGGCATTGCCTGGAACCCCGTCGGTGAAGCCGAGCGATTTATCTAGCGCTGGCAGGATTGCCTCCATTTCTCACCCCTGGTCGGGGAAATTTTGCCATTGATTTTCTTTAATATTGCGGTATCTTAAAAGATAAGTAAAATTAATTAATTTTATATTTTATATAAATTATTCTTATGGAAATACAGCAGCTCCTGGGCTTCCACCAGGTGGCCAAACTGGGGAGCTTCACCCGGGCCGCGGAGGCCACCTTCCGGACCCAATCGGCCCTGAGCCAGCAGGTGAAGGCCCTGGAAGACGAGCTGGACTGCCGGCTGCTGGAGCGCATCGGCAAACGGCGGCTGCGCCTCACCCCGGCCGGGGAGAAGCTCTTGGCCTTTGCCGAGTCCCTGCTGGCCGGATTTGAAAGCCTCAAAGAGGAACTGAACGCAATCAAGGGGTTGCACCGGGGGCGCCTCAGCCTGGCTGCGCCTTTCACCACTCTCCTCCATCTTTTGCCCGAGTCCCTTAAGGACCTACACCCGACTCTTTCCCCAGGTGGAGCTCACCCTGCTGGACCGCCCCCAACCGGGCGTCCTGGCCCTGGTGAAAAACGGCGACGCCGACCTGGGGCTGGCCCTGGAATCCCTGGTTCCCGGCGATCTGGCCGCCCACCGCTGGCTGCCGGTGGAAACGGTGCTCATGGCTCCCCAGGGCCACCCCCTGGCTTCCTTGAAACGGGTCAGCTTGCGCCAGATCGCCCGTCACCCCCTTATCCTGCCGCCCCGGGGCGTGGACTCCGCCGGGCGCCGCGTGCTGGAAGAGCACTTCCGGAAACTGGCCCTCAGCTACCACGTCATCCTGGAATCCACCAACGTGGAGCTCTCCGCCCTTTACGTGGAGATGGGCCTGGGGGTCGCCTTCGCCACCCTGGCCCGGGGGGCCCGGCCCCTCACGGCCAGGAACCTGGCCTTCATCCCCCTGAAACGCTACTTCAAGCCCGACCACCTGGCCGTGGTCCTGCGCCGGGACAAGGTCCTCACCACTTACAAGAAAGCCTTTATTAATCTGCTCTTTGGGGATACAATCCTGCCTTAAAAACAGCTTTCAGCTAACGAATTCTACTTAATAGCTTAAGGCTCACATATCCCACGCAAGACGCAAAGACGCCAAGGCCGTAACCTTGAGGTCACCGAGGCTTCACGCAATAGTTTCCCGACCAACCAAGGTTTGTCATAATAACGTCATGGCCAAACGCCTGCCCAGATTAGTCTTGATTGCCTTATTATTGGCACTCACCGCGTTATCCGGCCTCATCCATAATGTCGGCGCCACCGAGGGCCAACCAGTCAAGATTTATCTTTTTTGGGCCCAAGGCTGTCCTCATTGCTTGCATGAAAAAGAGTTTTTGGCAAGATTGGCGGAGAGAGACAGGGATGTAAAAATTATCACTTTGGAGCTGACCGAATCCCGGGAGCATCAGGAATTATTCAAGAAAGTAGGCGAGAGGCTCCAGGCCGACGTCTCCGGCGTGCCCTTCACGGTGGTGGGCGACCGATATCTCATCGGCTGGCTCGATGCCGGCAGCAGCGGGGCGGCCCTGGAGAAGGCCGTCCGGGAGGCCCGGAAACTTAACTCCCCCGATGTGGTGGCTCCCCTACTTCCCGCCCCACCGATGCCACCGCCTCCCCGGGAAAAGACCGCGATCCCGGAGAAACTCACCCTGCCGTTTTTCGGCGAGATTGAAATCAAATACCTGTCCCTGGGCCTGATCACCCTGATCATCGGATTGCTGGACGGCTTTAACCCCTGCGCCATGTGGGTATTGGTCTTTCTCATCAACCTGCTTCTGGGGATGGAAAACCGGCGCAGGATGTGGATTCTGGGGGGCACCTTCATCGCCGCCTCGGGGATCATCTACTTCCTCTTTATGACCGCCTGGCTCAACCTGCTATTGTTCTTGGGCTTTATTATCTGGATCCGGGTCATCATCGGTCTGGTGGCCCTGTTGGCCGGTTTTTATAATTTGCGGGAATATTTTACCAACCGGGCCGGGGTGTGCAAGCTCGAGGAAGGGGCGCGCCGGAAAAGACGGATGGCAAAGATCAAGGAAGCCATTCAGACCAGGAAATTCTGGCTGGCCCTGGGCGGCATCATCCTGTTGGCCATTGCGGTTAATCTGGTGGAACTGATCTGCTCCGCCGGTTTTCCGGTTATTTATCTGCAAATCCTGAGCTTAAATCCCTTGCCGTTTTGGCAGTACTATCTTTACATGACCTTATATATCGTCATGTATATGCTCGACGATATGATTATCTTTGTGGTGGCCATGATTACTTTGCAGTTGCTGGGCGTGGGGACCAGGTACAAGCAGGCCTCCAATCTGATCGGCGGCATCTTGATGCTGATTCTGGGGATTTTGCTTATCTTTCGCCCCGAAGCCCTGATGTTCGGCTGATCCGCGCCAAACCCTCCCTGCCGGTGGTGGCAAAACGCCTCCGGGTGATTATCCTTAATTCAAGGAAGCAACGGCCTGTTATGGGAGGATGCTTGAAGAAGGATACTCTGAAAGGTGCCCCTGGTCTCCCTTAGAACAACTTATCAGTACAGTCATTCATGAGCCTTCGGCTCATCCGTAAAGTATGAAAACGCCATGTAGGGGCGGGTTTTAAACCCGCCCCTACAATACCCGCGAGAGACCTGTGCCCCTAATTTGTTGAAACTTTTTAAGGTGGGACTTATGAGGGGATTTTTACTCCTCGCCCTCGAAGGCCTCTAGCCTGTTTCCGCCAATGTAACAATTATCTTAATGAAATAAATAAGTTTCCCGCCAAGGAGGAATTTTTATGGATTTAAAGGGTTCCCAGACGGAGAAGAACCTGCTCATCGCTTTTGCCGGGGAGTCCCAGGCCCGGAATCGCTATACGTTCTATGCCGGCGAAGCCAAAAAAGCGGGCTACGAACTCATCGCCGCCGTGTTCCTGGAAACCGCGGAAAACGAACGGGAGCATGCCAAGGTTTTTTACCAGCACCTGGGGGAGGGGACCGCGGAGATCGTCGCCGGCTACCCCTTTCACCTGGGGGATACCCTGAGCAACCTGGGAGCCGCGGCGGCCGGCGAAAATTTCGAGTGGACCACCATGTACCAGGATTTCGCCGAAGTGGCCGCCAGGGAAGGCTGCAAGGAGATCGCCGCCTCCTTCCGGGAAATCGCCAAGGTGGAGAAGTTCCACGAAGCCCGGTACCGGGCTTTGATGGCGCACTTGCAAAACGACACTATGTTCCACCGGGAGAAGCCCGTCACCTGGCACTGCCGCAACTGCGGCTATCTGGTGGAAGGCAAGACCCCCCCGGAGGTTTGTCCCTCTTGCAAACACCCCCGGGCCTATTACGAACCCTTGGCGGAGAATTATTTATAAATCGTCGCGGGGGCTCCCCCGGCCGACCAAACCCTCCGGAATTGAAGGATCTCCCGCCTCCCGGGACCGGACCCCCGGGGGCGCGGCTGTTCACGCCCTAAATTCCCTTGCCGGCCGAGGCCCACAAATAAAAAAGGCAGGGCCGCGGGCGACCCTGCCTTGGACGACCCCATGATGGGGGAATTAGCGACGCTTAAAGGTTCTTTTCCATCCCAGAGCCGCCAGCCCGGAGCCGAGGAGCAGTAAGGCGGAGGGAAGAGGGGCCGGGTCGGATATGGGGTCCACCAGGGTGGCATAACCCACCCCCCAGGCCGCTCCCATGCCCTGGAACTGTTCCCATTCGACCGTTTCATCCTCGGTCCAGGTGGTATAGCAGGCGTACCACAGGCCCCCGGCGCCCCGGTCGTCATAGCCAAATACCGGGACGGCGTGGTCCGTCTGGCTATCGCCATTAGAATCCACGGCAAAAAACACGGGACGGCCTTGATTGATTTCGTTTACCAGGGTCGCCCAGGTGAACTGGGCTCCATAGGTTTGGGTAACCGCGCTAAAAATATAGCCTCGATAGTTGATGTAGCCTGTAAAACCACCGGCAACCTTGGACACAGCAGTCGACCCGCCAGGTTGGGGGTCCACTGAAGTTTGCATAAAGTCGGCAATGCTGGTGGCCAGCGGCACCGGCAGACTCGAGTCGTCCGGCGTGGGATCGTACTTGGCGTTGTGGGCCGGGCTGGAAATCTGGTCCTGGACATTGACCGTCAGGCTCACCTGGTCCCAGCCTGCGGCGGTAAACAGGTTGGAGTAGCCGTGCAAGTCCCAATAGCCGATGATATCAGCGGCCGCGGTGGGCCCGCAACCATGGTACCAGTTATAGGACGGAACCTCTGACAGGATAAATGGATTGGCTCGGACCGGAGCGGAAGAGAAACCCAACGCCAGGATGACTAGGAACAAGGTAATCGTAATATTATTTCGCTTTCGCACGCTAACCCTCCTCATTTTGGTCCGCCGAGAGCTATTGGCCTTTAGGCGCCGGAGATCTTCCCGGCATTTGCAGCCGCTCGCACTTTCTCTTAAACCAAGGCTAATTTTGGTTTCACAGATTAATCCCCGGGGATTCCACCATCTGTTTGATAAGCAAATGGCATACCAGAACCTGCTGGCAAAATAACTGATAAATATCAAATGGATGCCCAAGAGGACGGCCCGCCTCTTGTCCAGGATTCGTAAATTATTATTATATCTGTCCACAAACCAGACAATTTTACGCTTCAGTTGGATATCTGGTATTACTATTTGGTCTGCTAGGCCAAGGGGCCGGCCGGAGATGAAAGCCCCCCGGAAACCAGCTGCCACCGGCCGCGGTTTGGCATCAAGGCAGGAAATAGCCGGTGCTGACTTGGCAGACTCGGAAGACCTGGCCCTTTAGTTTTTTATCGACATTTGCGCAGATTTTCTCCAAAATCCTGGAGGAAGCAAATTTTCGGAGCGGTTAACCATGCAACATTTTCTGGGGCTGGTAGTTCTGGCTTATTTAATCGGTTCCATCCCCACCGGGCTCCTGGTGGCCCGGGCCATGGGCGGCCCGGACCCCCGCCGCTCGGGTAGCGGCAACCTGGGGACGGCCAACCTCTACCGGCTCCTGGGGCGCCAAGCCGGGGCCCTGACCTTGCTGGGAGACGTGGTTAAAGGGACGCTGCCCGTGATGCTGGCTCTGTCTTGGCTTTCGCCCCTGGGGCCCTGGCAGGAAGGCGCGGTGGCCGTAGTGGGGGCCGCCGCGGTTCTGGGTCACGTCTTTCCCCTGTATCTGCGCTTCAAGGGCGGCAAGGGTGTGGCCACCACCTTCGGGGTGGTGGCCGCTCTGGCCCCCTGGGCCGCGCTGAACCTGACCCTGGTCTATCTCCTGGCCCTGGCCCAAACCCGCATCTTCTCGCTGAGCGCCCTCATCGCCGCCTGGCTGCTGCCCGTGGCCGTGGGCCTCTTTGTGGACTCCAAGGCTTATCTCCTGCTGGCCGCAGGCCTCTCGGGGTTGATATTGGTGTGCCACCGCGACAATCTGGAACGCTTCTTCAAAGGAGAAGAACCGCGCATTTAATAAGGAACGGAGGATGACATGCTGATCAAGGACTGGATGACCCGGGACCCCATCACCATCAACGAAGACACTTCCATGATCAAGGCCCTGCACATCATGAAGGAGCATCGCTTCCGGCGGCTGCCGGTGGTGAGCGCCGGGAAGCTGGTGGGCATGGTGACCGACCGGGATCTGAAGGAGGCCTCGCCTTCCAAGGCCACCACCCTGGATGTGCACGAACTGTACTACCTCCTGGCGGAACTGCAGGTGAGGGAGATCATGAGCCGCGACCCGGTGAGCGTCAGCGAAAACGACACGGTGGAGCACGCCGCCCAAATGATGCTGGAGAACACCATCTCCGGTTTGCCGGTGGTAGACGCCGGCGGCAAACTGGTGGGCATCATCACCCAATCCGACGTCTTCCGGGCCTTCATGCACATCACCGGCATCCTCCAGGGCGGGGTGCAATTCGCCCTCAGACTGGAGGACCGGCCCGGCGTCCTCAAGGAAGTGGCGGATCTCCTGCGGGCCAAAGGCGGCCGCATGGTGAGCCTGCTTACCACCTACCCCGCTCCTGAGGGCAACCTGCGGGACGTCTATATCCGGGTGAAAAACCTCTCGCCCAAGGACGTGGAGGCCGCCAAGGCCCAGTTGGCCTCCCGGTTCCAACTTCTTTATGTGATTCAGGAAGGAGAGCCGGGGCCCGTGGCTTAACCCCTTTGGCGCACCGATTTCGGAATACCCCTCTTTTAAGAAAGGGGGCTCCTGAAAGCCCCTTTGCAACGCAAAGCAGGGGCACGGCCCACCGTGCCCCTGCTTTTCAACTTAAGGGATTGGGGGAGGGGGCGTGAGGGTGGGGGTAAGGGCCACTTACGAAAAAGCCCTTAGCCCCCTCCCCCACACTCCACCTTCTAACCCATGTGATCGATGAGGGCCCGGCCGAATTCCGAGCAGGCCACCTCCCGGGCGCCGGGCAGCAGCCGCGCCAGGTCATAAGTAGCGATGCCGTCCTTCAGGGTGCGGGGCAGGCTTTGGTGGATCAAGGCCGCCGCCTCGGTCCAACCCAGGTATTCCAACAGCATGGCGCCGGACAAAATCAGGGAACCGGGATTCACTTTGTCCAGGCCGGCGTATTTGGGAGCGCTGCCGTGGGTGGCTTCGAAGATGGCGCAGTTGTCGCCGATATTGGCCCCGGGGGCCATGCCCAAGCCCCCCACCTGAGCGGCCAGGGCGTCGGAGATGTAATCGCCGTTCAGGTTCGGGGTGGCGATAACCTGGTATTCCGCCGGCCTCAGGAGCACCTGCTGAAAAAGGTTGTCCGCCAGCCGGTCCTTGAGGGCCACCTTGCCGGCGGGGAGCTTCCCCTGGTAGACGGTGCCCAACTCGGCCTCGGAGATCACTTGCTCCGCGAATTCCGCCGCGGCCACCTCGTAGCCCCAGTTCTGGAAGGCCCCTTCGGTGTACTTCATGATGTTGCCCTTGTGCATCAGGGTGACGGAGGCCCGATGGTGCTCCACGGCGTATTTCAGGGCCATGCGGATCAGGCGCTTGCTGCAGCGCTCGGTCATGGGCTTGATGCCGATGGCCGCGGTTAAATCCAGGGAACAACCCAACTCGTTATTGAGGAAACGGATGAGTTTCTGAGCCTCGGGGCTGGTGGCGGCCCACTCCAGGCCGGCGTAGACGTCTTCGGTGTTCTCCCTAAAGATCACCATGTCGATCTTTTCCGGCTCTTTCAAGGGGCTGGGCACCCCGGCGTAGTAACGCACGGGGCGGATACAGGCGTACAAGTCCAGCACCTGGCGCAGGGTCACGTTTAGGGACCGGAAGCCGCCGCCGATGGGGGTGGTGAGGGGTCCCTTGAGGGCCACCCGGTATTCCCTGAGGGCCGTCAGGCTCTCCACCGGCAGATAGCTGTGGTTGTGCTTGAAGGCCTTTTCCCCCGCCAGGATTTCCTGCCAGGCGATCTTCCTTTGGCCGCCGTAGGCCTTGGCCACCGCGGCGTCCAGCACCGGCCGGGTGGCCCGCCAGATATCCGGGCCGGTGCCGTCTCCCTCGATGTATAAGACTATGGGCTCATCGGGAACCGAGAGGCCTCCCCCAGGGGTGGCGGCAATCCGGTGGCCCGGTTCAGGCTCGTGATGGGTCATGGGCTTCCTCGCTTAGGATATTGGCCTTATATTTCAACTTATTTTCCCCAGACCCGCAAGTCCTTAGGTAAGAAGTTGGTTTTTGAGGGAGGGGTCCGAAGGTTTTTGTAAGGTGGCCCCTGCCCCCCAACCCCTTATGGTGAACTCTGAAAAAACGCCCAGGCAGAGGTTGCGCTTAGTAATCCCCCTAAATCCCCCTTTAAGAAAGGGGGACTTAATGAAATGCAAGGCGGTGAAACATCGTGGAATTTTCTTTTATTCCCCCCTTTACTAAAGGGGGGATTATTAATAGTTCAATTAGCCTAATGGTTTCTTTTTTGGACTTTTGCAGTCCCCCTAATGGGGTTAACATTTTGGGGGGTTGGGAGGGGAGTTTGAGGGGAGGGTGGGGGGCACCTTACAAAAAAGTCCCCCGGCCCTCCCCTAAAAAATCGCTTTCTTTCACCCTGGGCTAGCGCCGCCAGCGCAGGGGCGCCCGCCACACGGGAACCCCGTCCTGGTTGAACAGCACCAGGGACGACAGGGGCCGCTCCTGGAGTTCCTCCGGCACCTGGAACCCGGGGTTGATACCCCCCAGGGCCACCCGCAGCAGGCCGGCGGCGTCCACCAGGCTGAGCCCCGGCTCCCCTGCGGGGCTCAGCGCCAGTTCGGCCCGGAGATTGTGGCTCTGGTCGTACAGTTTAAGCGAGGGGTCCCCTGCTTTGTCCAGCCCCAGGGTGGTGCGAATCTTCCCTTCTCCGTCCATCAGGTCGAGATAGAGGCCGCCGTCCCGGGGACCCAACCAGGCCCGGCTGGCGCCGCCATCGGGGTCCTGGATGGTGAGCGCCCGGGCCAGGAGCTCGCCCCCCGGAGCCGGGGCTTTCACCTCCCCGCCGGGGGCCGGGGCGGCCACCTCTCCACCCGGCTTGGGGGCCACCTGGGTCAGAGGGAGCACCTTAGCCAGGGTAAATCCCAGGCCGGCCAGGGCCACCAGCAACACAGCCGTCAGCAGGGAGCTCCAAATCTTCAAGCGGCCATGTTGGCGCTCCAACTGGTCCAGGCGCCGGCCTACCAGGAACCCCGGCCCGGCCTCGGTCTCCTGGGGTTTGACCTCCGGGGCGGCTGGCTCCGGCTCCGGCTCCCGGTCCTCGGTCCGCCCCCGGCTAGGCAAAAGCTCCTTCAGGGCGGCCAGGTCCGCGCTCAGCTTCTCCAGCCTTTCCATGACCTCGGGGGTCTCGCGGCTGACGCTTTCCGCCTCCCAGGGGAAACCCGCCGGGGCCGCCGCGGCGCTCTGGCGGGGTTCCGGGGGAGCTTCCCAACAGATCCGGCCAAACCGGTCTTTGAGGGTCAGGTAACCCGTGCCGTCCTCTTTGAGGCCCAGCCAGGCGCGATAATTCCCGTCCCGGTCCAGCAAGACCAGGGCGGAGGAGCCGTCCTCCTTCGCCTCCAGCTTGCCCCGGGGCTCGCCCCGGGCGTCCACCAGCACAAACTTTTCGGCTTCGATAACCTTGCCGCGGAGCTGCCGGCCCTGGGTTCTGAGCAGTTCGGCAAGTTCCTGCCAATTCTGCTCCAGTTGGGCCAGGATGGCTTCCAAGTCTTTCGGCTGCGGGGTATCCGTCATTTTGACCTCCCGGTAAAAAAGGCTTTCTGATAACAGAATCTTGAACCCGGTGGAACTATCTGAAGGTTGACCGCGGCATCGCCGTTGGGGGCGCCTGGGAACCGCAGCGTCCCGGCGTGTCAGACGGCATCTGGCCAACAGGTTGAATAGAGAGAGACCTGGCCCCTCTAATCATAAGAAAACAGTACGGTGACAAACAAAGTAATGAATGAATTGGCGATCAGTGCCGCTGCGGCCATAATTAGCACGACAGCCAGTGGATAACAAAGAACTTTTAGCCGGGGATAGCGCGATATTACCTTCCAAAGGTACGTTACCAGTCGCTTGAACTCTTCAGAACACAGAATCAATACTAACAAGAAGCCGGCATAGAGAAGTACCGTGCCTCGAGAGTCCCTTTGGCAAAATTCAAGAGAACTTACCCACTTGACGAGTACTCCAGCAGATATTTCTCGGTCCAAGCATTGCAAATCTTCGATTGGACCGCTGCCAACCTGCAAGTCAGTTTGGTTTAATTTCGGGCCTCCCTCCATCCGGCAATGATAACCGTGTGGCAAAACAGACATTTTAACATAATTCCCCCGGGGCCAGAAGCCGGGGCGGCTATCCTTAGAGCGGCACCAGTTCCACCTGGCCCCGGGCTCCCAATTTGTCCCCCACGATGACCACGGCCCCCAGGAGCTCCGGGATGCCGGCCGCCCATTCCAGGGCCGCGGCCACGTCGCCCGCGTCCTTTACCCGGTTCCCCAGGGCGGTGGCCGCGGCATCGGCCAGAGCCGCATCCCGGGCCACGACGCAGGCCGCGTCGGCCCGGCCCAAACTCAGGGAATGCCCCACGGTCCCCGAGGAGGTGCACACCCCCAGGGGGCTCCAGGCGGGCTCGATCCTCAGGCCCACCCGGTGGCTCAGGGGCGACTTCCCGGCAAACAGGGCCACGGTGGCCGGCTGGGTCACCCGGAGGTAAATGTCGCCGCCGTTTTCCACGATCACCTCTTCAGTAAGGGGCGCCAGGGCGATCCCCACCCGGGCGGCCAGGGCCCCGGCCACCGCAGCCATGGGCCCCACCCCCACCCGGGCCCCGGCGGCGATCATCTCCCGCACCACCCCGGGGGCGAAGGGGTCCTCCGGCCAGGGCGTCAGGGTGGTGAGAAAGGCCGGGTGCGCGGCGATGTAGCCCTCCAATCGGGCCCGCTCCTGCAGCACCACCTCCCGCACCTCCCGGCTCAAGTCCCGGCCGGCCAGCACCCAGAGGTCGGTTTCCTTTACCGCCACCCGGAAACCCACCAGGCCGGCCCGGGCCATGCGGGTGCGATAGGTGCGGGGTTCGGGTTTTAGGTCCGTCATGGGTCCGGGGAAAGCGGCCCCCTTTCTTCAATTTGTTACCTAGTAATTATATAGATAGGGCCCGGCAAAATGGCAAGGACAGTTTTGCATAACCGGCTGCTTTCAAACGGATATTTTATTCCATGCCGCCATTCATGGGCTTTTGACCCTCCGAGACCATGAAAATGGAGCGCCGCCGCCCTCGGCGGCGCCAGAACCGGACACCCGGGGGCAAGTGTCCCGCGTAATCTCATTAATTTTTCCCAGCAGTCGCTCATGAGCCTTCGGTTTACCCGTAATTTATGAAAAATTCTCTGGACCCCCGCTCTAAACTTTGAACCTTGAACTTTGAACCTTCGGAACAGGAGCCCGGGTTGGGTCAGCCCCGCAGGCAATGAGGACCACCCCGGCGCACATGAGCCCCGCCCCCACCAGCCGGGGCAGAAAGGGGCGCTCCTTAAGCCACAGGCCCCCCAGGGTCACGCTCAGCAGCAGGCTCATCCTTTTGGCCGCGATGAGGTAGCTGGCCGGAGCCAATTCCATGCCGCCAGCCAAAGAAAGGGTGCCCAGGGCATAGCAAAACCCCATGACCAGCCACCAGCCGTAATGGGACCGGATGGTGGGGCGCAGCCGGACCCGGCTCCCAGGGAAGCCCACGGCCATCAGCATTATGAAGGTGAGGGGGTAGGCCACCCCGAAAAAGCCGGGGCCCGAATGGAGGATGGCCAGCTTAAACAGGGCCGCGGTGCAGGAATAGATGGCGGCCACGATGAGCATGAGGCGGGCCCCCGTTTCCCGGGCCAGGGCCTTGATGGGGGCGAAAAACCCCGTCAGGCCGGTGGCGTTGGCCCCCAGGCCCAGCAGGTAGCTGCCCGAGGCGACCAGGAGGATCCCGGCCACGGCCCAGGAGTTTAGCCTCTCATCCAACAGCAGCCAGCCGGTGAGGATCATCAAGACCGGGGTGAAGGCCAGAAACGGCACGCACAGGGAGAGGTGGCAGACCTTCAGGGCCCGCATGTACAGGAGTGCGGCTGTAGCTTCCAGGGGCAGCATGACGGCCACGGTTATCCAGAAGGTCCGCCCCAGGGGCGGCACCTGGACGAACAAGGCCGCCAGCACCAGGAAAGGGACGGCGGCAAAGAGCCG
Source organism: uncultured delta proteobacterium (assembly GCA_963790655.1). Taxonomy (GTDB): domain Bacteria; phylum Desulfobacterota; class Desulfobaccia; order Desulfobaccales; family 0-14-0-80-60-11; genus DASWLF01. The sequence goes on from CAWBPT010000015.1 coordinate 464,593, forward strand.
GGCCAGGGCCATGCCGTAGGGGGACAGGTGGGCAAAGGACCGCTTGGTCACCACATCGGCGCCGGAGTCCCCCAGCGCGGCGCTGAGGCCCAGCAGGAGCCAGAGGCCGGAGCCCATTTCCTTTACCCCTTGGTTAAGAATTCCTGCAGCAGTTAGTAGCCAGTTAACAATTTTTAGGTGTTAGGTTTCAGGTGTCAGCAAAAGAAAAGAATATCTGATCACTGACTACTGACTACTGGCAACTGGCTACTGACTACTGACTACCCCGATGGCGTTGCTGAGGGCCACAAACTCCGCGGCGCTCAGGGTTTCGCCCCGTCTCAATGGGTCGATATCCAATTCCGCTAAGATTGCCCTGCATCTGCTTCGGGGCTGAGCCCGAAAGCCGCAGCCTTGGCCGCCAGGGTGTTGTTCAGGTTTTTCCGCCGCTGGCCGAAGGCCGCCTTCACCACCCGGGCCAGCAGCGCCTCGTCCCGGGCCCGGGGCTGAGGGCTCGCCGGCTGCAAGGACAGCACCACGGAGGAGACCTGGGGCGGCGGATAAAAATTAGCCGGGGTGAGGGTGAACAGGCGCGTCAGCCTAAAGTGGTATTGCAGCAGGACCGACAGGATGCCGTAATCCTTGGTGCCCGGCCGGGCGAGCAGCCGGTCCCCCACTTCCTGCTGCATCATGAGGACGGCCCGGGACAGGGCCGGCAGCTCCCGGATCAGCTTGAAGAGCAGCGGCGAAGTGATCTGGTAGGGGAGATTGCCCGCCACCTTAAGGGGCGCCCCCACCTCCAGGCTGAGGCCCGTAAAATCGAACTCCAGGACATCCTGGCAGATAACTTCCACCTGGGGGGCTGCCGCCAACAGCTCTTCCTTTAAGAACCGGGCCAGGGCCGGGTCCAGCTCCAGGGCCACCACCCGGCCGGCGGCTGCGGCCAGAAATACCGTGAGGGCCCCCAGGCCGGCCCCGATTTCCACCACGGTGTCGCCGGCAGTAAGCGCCAGGGCCTCAGCAATGCGCCGGGCCTGGTGCGGGTGCACCAGAAAATGCTGGCCCCACGATTTCTTAGGCCTCAGGCCCAGGCGGCGGAGGAGGGTTTTGGGAGAGAGTGAAGACACTGGCGGCCCTTTGCGCCTTGCGCTGACGGTAGCGCTGCACCACCCACAGGGTGAGGAAATAGGAAATGATGGCCGGGGGCACGGCCAGGACGATGCCGCCCACTTGCAGGGCGAGGCCCCCCTGCCAGAGCAGTCGCCACAGGGATTCGTAGGTGTAAGGCTCCGGGAAGACCAGGGGCGCCCCATTATAGAGGAGGTACTGCCCCACCTTGTAGGCCGCCAGATAAAAGGGCGGAATGGTCAAGGGATTGCAAATCTGGATGCCCAGAAAGGCGGTCACCGGCGAAATGCGCAGCAGGGGCGCCAGGGTCAGAGCCGCCACGGTATGAAAGGGCACCGTGGGGGTAACGCCGATGAAGACCCCCAGGGCCATGCCCCAGGCCAGTTTGCGCGGGTCGTCCTGGAGCCGCAGGAATTTAAGCCATTGGTACCGGAGGATGCGCCGGAAAGACATGGTCAAGGAACCGGAGCTTGGGAGCGGCAGGCTTCTTCCTTCAGCACCCGGCGCAGCACCTTGCCCACCTGGCTTTTGGGGAGCTCGTCCCGAAACTCCACGATCCGGGGCACCTTGTACACCGCCAGTTGCCCCTTACAGTAATCCTGAATCTCCTGAGCGGTGGGCCGGGCGCCGTCTTTGGGCACTATGACCACCTTCACCGTCTCCCCGCGGTAAGGGTCCGGCACCCCCAGGGCCACGGCTTCCTTCACCTGGGGATGCTGATAGAGGACTTCTTCCACCTCCCGGGGATAGATGTTGTAGCCGCCGGCGATAATCAGGTCTTTTTTCCTTTCCACGATATAAAAATAGCCCTGCTCGTCCATTTTAGCCAGGTCGCCGGTGTACAGCCAGCCGTCCTTGAGGACGCCGGCGGTCTCCTCCAGGTTTTGCCAGTAACCCCGCATCACCTGGGGGCCTTTCAGGATCAGCTCCCCCACCTCCCCCGGGGGCAAATCCCGGGCGCCGGTCTCCTGGTCCACCACCCGGGCCTCGGTTTCGGGGAGCGGCAGGCCCATGCTGCCCGGGGGACGCGGCCCCGTCACGGGGTTGAGGTGGGTCACCGGGGAGGCCTCGGTGAGCCCGTAGCCCTCCATGATGCGGCAACCGCTCAGGGCCTCGAATCGGTCCCGCACCTCCAGGGGCAGGGGGGCCGAGCCGCTGATGCAGGCCCACAGGGAGGTGAGATCCAGTTTGGGGAGCTTGGGGTCGTTGATCAGGGCCACGAACAGGGTGGGCACCCCCGGCAACATGGTGGGCCGGTGCTTCTTCAAGGCCTTTAAAAAGGAGGTGCGCTCAAAACGCGGCAATAAGACGATCAGGGCCCCCTGGGACATGGGCCAGTTGAGGCAGGCGGTGAGGCCGAAGGAGTGGGTAAAGGGTAGGACTCCCACCACCCTTTCTTCCCCGTAGCGCACCCGGTGGAGCCAGGCGTTGATCTGGGCCACGTTGACCATGAGGTTGGCGTGGGTGAGCATGGCCGCCTTGGGGGTGCCGGTGGTGCCGCCGGTGTACTGCAGGACCGCCAGGTCCTGGGGTTCCGGCAGAGTGCCGTCCGTCAGGGGCGGGTGCTTAAGCAAGGTTTGGTAGCCCAGCCGGCCCGGGCCCGGCTTAAAGCCCACCGTCAGGCCCTGGCGCCGGGCTTTGAAAGGATAGAGCCAGTTGAGCGGCCAGGGCAGGGCCTCCGTCAGGCTGGTGACGATCACCTGGTCCAGGTCCAGGGTCTTCTGCACTTCTGCCACCTGGGGCAGAAAGTGGTCCAGAGTCACCAGGCGGCGGGCGCCGGAGTCAGCCAGCTGGTACTTCAGCTCCTTGGGGGTTAAGAGCGGGTTGAGCATCACCGCCACGGCTCCCAGGCGCAGGGCGGCGTGGTAGGCCGCCACCAGCTGCGGGCAGTTGGGCAGCAGGAGGCCGAGGCGTTCCCCAGGAGCCAGGCCCAGGTTTTTCAAGGCCAGGGCCAGACGGGCCGTTTGCTCTGCTAGTTCCTGGTAGGTGATGAGGCGGCCGAAGAAGGCCAGGGCAGGAGCCCGAGGGGTTTTTGCCGCCGCCTGCAAAAGGAGCCAGGGCAAGGAGGCCGTCACCGGCCCCACTTTTAGGGGCACACCCGGGTCATAGTTCTTAACCCAGGGCAGGGTCATGGGGATCCCCTCCTTTAGTGCTGGTGAGGGCCCCCTTCCTCGCATTGGGAGCAGGTGCAGCCTTCATGCTCCTGAAGATCTTCCGGAGTGGCTTCCCGAACCTGCCGCACCGTGAAGGAGACTTCCAGATCCTTGCCCGCCAGCGGGTGGTTGAAGTCGATGATCACGTTGTCGGAGTTGACTTCCTGGACGATGAAATAGACGGGATGCCCCTCCTCGTTTTCCGTCTCGAATACCAGGCCGGGCCTGAGCTCGACGTCGGGGGAAAAATCCGACCGGGGCACCTCCATGATGAGCTCCTCGTCCAACTCCCCGTAGGCCTCCTCGGGGGTGAGAACGACTACCTTGTGCTCCTCGGCGTCCATCCCCATCATGGCCTCTTCCAGGCCCGGAGGCATGGCCCCCCAACCCATGCAGAAGGAAATGTTCTCGGGGGTGCCGCTGGGGGGGTAGGTCTCATCTTCTCCCAGGCGGATAAGATAATCTATGGTAACGAAAGAATCTTTGTCGATTTTCATCAGCTTCTCCCGGAGAGGCGACACGGCGCGCCCTTGTTAGTAAACGCTATGATTATATTCTGATCCGAACAAGGTAACAAGGGAGCCGGCCAAAAAGCCGGGGCCTTTATGAGCGGAAAGAACCTGAGGAGCCACTTGGATGGCTATCTTCCGGCCTCCTGACACTTGGTGCCCATGATAATCCGGCCGGTGTTCAGAAGATTGCAGCGTACCAGTTGCTGCACGGATATGCCCACCTCGTTCATGACCCGGATGACGTCCAAGTCGGTGGTGAAGCCGACGCGGACACAAACCGGGGCCAAGATGTCCTCGATTCTCCCCCAGAGGCTGCCATTCTGAGATCGGGTGTGATTGACCGCGATGATCTGGCTGCCGGGCTTCGCCACCCGGAGGATTTCCCGGCATACCCGATAGGGGTCCTGGACGGTGGTGATCACATAGGCCGCCATGACCACGTCGAAATGGTCATCGGGAAATTCCAGACGGGAGGCGTCCATGACGTGCAGGGCAAAACGGCTGCCGCTGTTGATGTTGGCCGCTCGTTTGCGGGCCTGGGCGATCATGGGAGCGGAGATGTCGATCCCGACGAAGTCGGTCTTGGGGGGATAAAACTCCAGGGTGGAGCCTGGACCCACCCCGATCTCCAGGACTTTCTGGTTAGGCCGGCGGTCCAGATATTTGAAGGCCTTGCGGCGCCCGGGGCCCAAGAGTTTGCCAAAAACATAGTCATAGAAGGGGGAGTAAAAAGAATATAAGCGTTCCATATAACGCGGGTTTACCTGACATTTCATATCTTAATCCTTCCTGCTTGGGGGACTGGCCGGCTTCCCGATACGGGTAAGATTGAAAGTTGCGCGGACTTTCGCCGAAAAATAAGCTATTTTACCCCATGGCTGCAAAAAAAGTAAATCGAAAAATTTCTAAAGTCAAACAGGACCAGGTGCACCGCGGCTCTCAGCCGGCCCCACCTCCCAGGCGTCCCGCCGGACATGATAACTCAGCAGATAAACCCGGTGGTCTGCCGCCACCACCTTGAAACGGAGATGGTCGGGGTCCCGCCACTGCTCCAGAATCCGGCGCACCTCCAGCCAGTCCCCGCCCCGGGTGAAACGCCGGGGGCGTTCATGGAGTCTCCCGCCGGAGTAGGTTTCCACCTGGCAGCGCCCCGGGCCCGGTTCCGACATCCTGGCGTCACCCCTTTTAAACATTAAGGCAGGCGAGCCCGGAGGCCCGCCTAGCATCAAAAAAGGCTTTTGGTATGGGAGGAGGCAGGGGCCACTGATGAAAAAGCCCTGGCCCCCTTCCTCAAAAACCTCTTTCACACCAGGGTTTCGAGGCCGGCCGGCCCCTGGGCCGCGGAAACCCGTTGCAATAGTAACATGGGTATTTTACAATGGCAAAAGAACATTATGTCTATTTCCGGCGCCGTGGAGCGCTGGGGAAATTTGGGCAATATCCCTGACCTGGTCGGGGGAGAGGTCTGATTAATGTCCGTGAACAAAACCATGGGATTGCGGCGGGTCGTGATCACCGGGGTGGGAATGGTCACCTCTATGGGGCTGGACGCCCCCACCGTTTGGCAACGCTTGCTGAAGGGAGAATCCGGGGTATCCCGGATCTCTAGATTTGGGGATATGGAATCCCTGCGCCAACGGTACCAAATTCCCGATGATTTCCCCCTCACCGCCGGGGAGATCAAGCACTTCGACCTGAAAGAAATCCTCCAGGCCCGCAAAGAGCATGTCACCAAAGAAGACCTCAAGCAGATCAAATATTCCGACCGCTTCACCCAGTTTGCCCTGGCCGCCAGTTTGGAGGCGGTACAAAACTCCGGGCTCGACCTGGAGAAGGAAGACCCGGAACGCTGCGGAGTGATCATTGCCAGCGGCATGGGGGGCGTCAGCTCCTGGGAAGAAGGGGTGCAAAAGCTCCTGTACGAAGGGGTGCGGCGCGTCTCCCCCTTCCTGGTGCCCAAGATGATTCCCAATCTGGCCGCGGGCAATGTTTCCATCAGCTTCAAGGCCAAGGGCCCCAACATCGCCCTGTCCACCGCCTGCGCCGCCGGCGCCCACGCCATCGGCATGGCCTGCCGCTCCATCCAGTTGGACGAGGCCGATTTAATGGCCGCCGGGGGCAGCGAAGCCGCCGTGACTCTCCTCACCATGTCCGCTTTCTACCGCATGGGAGCCCTGGCCATGGGGTGCAACGATAACCCGGAGGCGGCCAGCCGCCCCTTTGACGTGAGCCGCAATGGCTTTGTCCTGTCCGAGGGCTCGGGCATCCTGGTTCTGGAGGAACTGGACCACGCCCTGGCCCGGGGAGCCGATATTTACGCGGAAATTGTCGGGTTCGGGATGAGCGGCGACGCCCACCACATCACCGACCCCAACCTGGAAGGGGCCACGCGCTGCATCCTTCTGGCCCTGAAAGACGGCGGCATTACTCCCGCAGACATCGATTATGTCAATCCCCATGCCACCGCCACCCCGGTGGGGGACCGCAACGAATGCCAGGCCCTCCGGCAAATTTTCGGGAACAACTCCCGCCTGCTGGTGAGCGGCACCAAGTCCATGACCGGCCACCTCCTGGGCGCGGCCGGGGCGGTGGAAGCCATTTTTTCGGTCCTGGCCATCAAGCATGGCATCGCCCCCCCCACCATCAATCTTAAGGAAGTGGACCCGGAGTGCCAGGGCCTGGATCTGGTGGCCAATGAGGCTCGCCGGGCGGATATCCGCTACGTCCTGTCCAATTCCTTCGGGTTCGGCGGCACCAACGCTGCTCTGGTATTCAAACGCTATGAAGGCTGAGATGTTCCAGTGACGTACCACACCGTTGCCATGAAAAACCTTCCCTCACCTGAAAAGGCTTCAGGGGAAAACGAGTTCGGGGAACCCAAGGGCGGCAGTCCCATCCCAGGTTCCCCGGTCTTTTTTGGGGGGACGGACGTTGTCCAGTTAATTCCCGGGTAAAGGTAAAATTCGTTCTCCTCCTTCGGGGCTGGATTTGAACCCGAAGACTTGCTCCGGTTAATTCTTTCAGCAGCAGGAAAAGGAGGCGCGCATGAATGCTGCATTTGTCATCCTGGGAGCCCTGGCGGTGGCAGTGGGGGGATACCGCTGGTATGCCGGCCATATTGACCGGAACGTGGTGGAAGCCGATCCCCATCGGGTCACGCCGGCCCGCATGTACATGGACGGGGTGGATTTCATGCCCACCTCCAAAAACGTCCTCTTCGGCTACCAGTTCAAGAGCATCGCCGGGGCCTCCCCGGTGGTGGGCGCCATCATCGCCTTGCAGTGGGGCTGGCTGCCCGCCCTGCTGTGGCTCTTGCTGGGAGTCCTGTTCATCGGCTGGGTGCACGACTACCTGGCCGGCATGGCCTCGTTGCGCAACGACGGCCTGTCCCTGGGCGGCTTGAGCTACAAGCTTATCTCCCCGCGGGCCCGGGTTATTCTGCTCTCCTTTATCTATTTTTACCTCCTGCTCATCGCCGGGGCGTTCGGCGCCATTATCGCCGGCGCCTTGATCAAACTGCCTTCCGGGCCGCTGGCCATCCTGATCCTGGCCGGCGCCGGGGCCCTGGCGGGCCACATGATCTACCGCTGGCGGGTCAACATTTTGGTCATCACCGGGGTCTGCGTCGGCCTGGCCCTGGTGGGCATCAAGCTGGGGGGGATGTTCCCCGCCACTGCCCTGCTGGGCCCCTCCCTGGCGCAGAACAAGCTCTTGTGGGGCATCTTCGCCATCGCCTTTTGTTACATCAGTGCGGTCCTGCCCATCTGGCGCTTCGCCCTGCCCCTCAACTACGTGGCCTTTTACATCGTCATGCTGGGGATGGCGGGCGGCATCCTCGGCATCTTCGTGGGTATGCCCTCCATCGAGGCCCCGGCCTACACCCAGTTTACCATTCCGGTGGGGACGCTCTGGCCCATGCTCTTCGTCACCATCGCCTGCGGCGCGGTCTCCGGCTGGCACTCCCTGGTGTGCACCAGCGGCACCTGCCGCCAGTTGGAGAGCGAGACCGACGCCAAACCGGTCATGGCCGGCTCCATGTACGTGGAGATGCTCCTGGGGGTGGTGGCCCTGATGACCGCGGCCGCAGCCATGCCCTTCACCCAGTATAAGGAGCTCCTGAAGGCCGGGCCGGCCGCGGTGTTTGCCACCGGGCTCTCCAACCTGATGAACAAAATCGGCCTGCCCCTGGACTACGGCAAGACCATGGCCACCGTCATCATCATCGTCCTGGCCATCACCGTGATGCAGCTGGTGCTGCGCTTCATGAAGGTGGCCACCATCGAACTGGTGGGAGATCGCTCCCCCATCCTGCGCAACGGCCCCATCGCCACCCTGGTGGCGGCGCTGCTCACGCTTGTCATCGTGCACACCGGCTGGTGGCAATACCTGTGGGTGCTCTTCGGCGGCGCCAATCAGCTGCTGGCGTCCCTGGCCCTGCTGGTGGCCTCCCTGTGGCTGCGCTCCCAGGGGAAAAAGGCCCTCTTCGCCCTTATCCCCATGTTCTTCATGTTTGTTACCACCATCGCCGCCCTGCTGTACACCTCCTATAACCTCCTGGGCAAGGTGTTCAGCGGCCAGGCCACGGGGGAGCAGCTCATCGGCAACGGCCTCATGGGGCTGGTGGCCCTCTCCCTGGTGGTGATGGCCTTCCTGCTGCTGGCCGACGGCATCAAGGCCCTCAGGGTGTCCCAGCCGCCCCTGGGGGGAGCGGAAGTCGCCGGGGGCGGGGGGCAATAGCAGCTGTCAGCGATCAGCTTTCAGCTTTTTGGTTTTTGGTTTTTGGTTTTTGGTTTTTGGTTTTTCATGAAATGTAGGGGCGGGGTCACCCCGCCCCCGCAATTCCATAAATCGTCGGGGCGCCATTTATGGCGCCCGCTGGGGGCGTGATAAATCACGCCCCTACACGGACCCGTAGCAATTGGAGCATATCTTCCTTTAGCCCCCTCCCCCTTGAGGGGGGAGGGTTGGGGTGGGGGTGGGATGCCGACATCTAGGTGCCCGCTCCCCTGGATGACAGAACCGAACGCCTCACATGCCACCGGAGAATCAAAGTCATGACCGACAAGAGAAGGCAGGCTTCCTCAACGCCATCAAGGAATTCATCTACGGCATGGCGGCCCACGACTCGGCCCGCTTCGCCCTCAAGACCCGGGCCAACATGGAGCACCTCTTCATGCTGGTGACCATGGGGGATCTGGTGGGGGTGCCGCTCTTGCCCCCCTATTACTCCTTGCGCCTCCTCCCTTACGTGGTGCCCCAGATCGCCACCTGGAAGCGCCGCATGCTTAGGGAGAAGGATTTAACCGACGCCTTGGCGTAATTAGGTGATCAAGCCGGATATGGAATCGCTTGAGCTTCCGAGGTCTAACCAAAGATTAAATTGGGGCAATGTGAGCGAACTGAAGCCGCAGAGGGTTAAAAATTGAGGCTGTTTTTAATCATGCTATGCTGACAGTTGAGAGCTGACAGCTTTTCATGGAGGTAATCCCCATTTCCCTCTCAGAACTCCTCAAAGCCCATCCCGAGCGCCGTTACCTGATGTTCGGCGGTAAAGGGGGTCTCGGCAAGACCACCTTCTCGGCCGCGGCCGGCTACCACCTGGCGCAGCAGGGGCACAAGGTCCTGGTCTTTTCCGTGGACCCCCAGGCGTCGCTCTCCGACATCTTCCAGCAAGACCTCTTCGGCAAGGGCCCCGTCAAGATCATGGACAACCTCTGGGCCCAGGAGATCGACGCCGACCGTAGGATCAAGGCCTACCAGGACGAAATCCGGGGCAAGATCCGGGACATGTACGGCTTTAAGGAGCTCCCCGAAGAGATCGAGTCCTACATCCAGGCGGCCTCCGCCGAGCCCGCCATGGAGGAGTCCGCCATCTTCGACGCGGTGGTGGACATCATGGTGGCCGGGGAATACGACTATTACATCTACGACCTGGTGCCCCTGGGCCACGCCCTCTATTACCTCTCCATGGCCACGGTGTACGACGCCTGGATCGACAAGATCACGTCGCTCCGGGAACAGATGCGGGAGTACGACCAGGTGGCGGCCCACCTGAAACGGGGCGACTCCACCCTGGACGAAGACGCCATCCTGGAGGAGCTCCTCTACATCAAGGACCGCATCCAGACCAGCTCCCGCATCCTCACGGACCGGGAGCGCACCGCCTTCTTCTTCGTGCTGGTGCCCGAAGAGATGATCATCCTGGACACGGTGAAGGCCGCGGAGCTCTTCAGCCGCTTCAAGGTGCCCATCTCCGGCTACATCGTGAACCGGGTGCTCCCCACGGAGCTCTGGACCGAGGAGATCCCCGAGTTCCTGCGGCACCGCATCGAGCAGCAAGTGCGCTACCTGGCCAAAATCCATGAAACCTTCGGCCACCAGGTGCTGACCCAGGTGCCGGAACTGGAACGAGACATCACCGGGCTCACCATGATTTCCCGGGTAGCCCACCATCTTTTCGGGTGACAGCCATGGAATCCAAGATCACCACCGGTATGCGCCGGTTCCTGGAAGAGCATCCCCAGGCCCGGTTCCTCTTCTTCGGCGGCAAGGGCGGGGTGGGCAAGACCGTCATGGCCGGGGCCACGGCCCTCTATCTGGCCAGCCAGGGTAAGCGGACGCTTTTGGCCTCCACCAACCCGGTGCACTCCCTTTCGAGCCTTTTAGGAAGGGACGTCTTCGGCCACATCACCGCCCTCCCGGGAAACCCCCAGGCCTTCGCCTACGAAATCGACACTTCCGACACCATCGAGAAGTCCAAAAAAGATATCCGGGAAAAAATCAATTATTTTCTGCGCTTTGCCGACCTGCACGTCAAGGCCGACGAATTCGTGGACGCGGCCACCCTGAACCCGGCCTTCGAAGAGTCGGCCATGTTCGAGAACATGCTGGACCTGATGTTCAGCGGCGAGTTCGACGCCTACGTCTTCGACACCGCCCCCACCGCCAACGCCCGGCGCCTCTTGGGCATGTCCAAGGTCTATTCCCTGTGGGTGGACAAGATGATGCGCAGCCGGGAGGAGGCCAAGTCCCTGCGCCAGTTGCTCTCCTTTTCCAAGGCCAAAAAGGAAGAAGCCGATCCTCTTATGGATTACCTGGTGACCTTCCGGGAGCGCATGGCCCGCGCCCAGGAACTCCTCACCGACCCGGCCCAGACCGCCTTCTTTTTTGTGACCCTGCCCGAGGCCCTGCCCATCGCGGTGATTACCCGCTTCCTCAAATGGTTCCAGGACTTCGGCATCCCGGTGGGCGGCATCGTGGTGAACGGCTTGCTACCTGAGGGCGACCCCGAGAAGACCCCGGAATTCGTCCGCAACCGCCGGGCTATGCAGGCGGAGCACATGGAGACCGTCTGGCGGCTCTTCGACGGCCAGGTGCGGGCCCTGGTGCCCATGTTCGAAACCGAGATCCAGGGCCTGGACGCCCTGAACCGCCTGGCTGGGGCGCTCTTTGGATAGTTTTCGGTTTTCGGTTTCCGGTTTCCGGTTGAAAGACCAATGGGAACCGGCCTTGCCGCGCAAACAGAACCCCGGAAACTGCCACGCTTAACCCCGGATTATGCCCACAGAAAACCGAAAACCGAAAACCGAAAACTCACCTAAACCCATGCGCATCGCCGTGGTCCTGGACGGCCAGGAATTCAGCTGCCAGGCCACCGTGCTGCCCTTCTCTCTGGAAGGTTATCCGCCGGTGGACCTGGTCTTGTACGGCGCCCGGCCCCAGGCCGCGGCGGACCCGCCGGTGGCCCCCCTGCCGGAGTTGCAGCCGGAACAGTTCGACCTGGTCCTGGACGGCCAGTTTCTGGCCGCCGGGAGGGCCGATCTTGCGGCGGACCGGCTGGCTAACCTCGTCAGCGGTCCCGCGGCCCGCTTCCTGGAAGACCTGGTGTGCCGGCTCCAGGAGTTGCGCCACAAACAGGAAATCAACACCGGTATCATCAACACCGCCACCGACGCCCTGATTACCATTGACGAAAACCACGTCATTGTCGGGTACAATCAAGGGGCCGAACAGATGTTCGGCTATTCCCGGGAAGAGGCCCTGGGCCAGGACCTGAGAATCATCGTGCCGCCGCCGTTTAAAGACGTCCACCGGGACTACCTGCGGCGCTATCTGGCCACCCGGGAAGCCCATGTGCTGGGCCGGCAACGGCGCCTCACCGCCCTCAGGCGCACCGGCGAAGAGTTCAGCCTCAGCATCTCCTTTTCCGTGGCCGAAATTCATGGCAACCTCTATTTTACCGCCATCATGCGGGACATTACCGAATACATCGCCATGGAAGAGCGCCTGCTCCACTCCGAACGCCTGGCCGCGGTGGGCAATACCGTGGCCCGTATCGCCCACGAAATCAAGAACCCCCTCCTGATTATCGGCGGGTTCGCCCGGCAGCTTCTCAAGGTCCCGGCCCTGGACGACCAGGCCCGCAACAAATTGACCACCATGGCCCAAGAGGTGAGCCACCTGGAGGAGATGGTGGCCGAAATGCGGGATTTTGTGCGCCGCCCTCCGGCCCAGAAGCAGCCGGGGCAGATCGAAGCCGCCATTCAGGATGCCCTGGAACTCTTTCAGGATTTCTTCCGGGAGCATAATATCCAGGTGCGCCTGGTGGCCGAAACCCCGTTGCCCCCGGTGGCCTTCGACCCCAAACAGTTGCATCAGGTTCTCCTCAACCTGTTTAAAAATGCCCTGGAGGCCATGCCCCGGGGGGGTGAACTCACCGTCGCCAGCCGGGTGCGGGAAAACCAGGTGGAGATCACCGTCTCCGACACCGGCGAGGGGATGCCTCCGGAGGTGGCGGCCAATATCTTTCAGCCTTATTTTACCACCAAGGAAAAGGGCACCGGCCTGGGGCTGGCTATCTGCCGGAGTATCATTGAGGAGCATGGGGGCTGCCTCTTTGCCGACAGCACCCCGGGCCGGGGTTCCACCTTCACCATCCAGCTCCCCCTGAAGGAGAGCGCCCCGGCCGAGGAGAAGCTCGCGCTCACCCCGTGACCTGACAGGATTGCCTCAGATGACCGCGACCCCCAAAACCATACGCATCGCCATCGTCCTGAACGGAGAAGAATCTCTCTGCCGGCCGGTCACCCTGCCGTTTTCCCTGGCAGGTTACCCCCCGGTGGACCTGGTGTTGTACGCCGGCACCCCCCAGACCACGACCGACCGGCCGGTGGCTTCCCTGCCGGATTTGCACCCGGAAGAGTTCGACCTCATCCTGGACGGCCAATTCCTCACCTCCAGCCTCCCCGGCTTTTCCCCGGATAAGTTGGACAACCTGGTTACCGGCCCGGTCGCCCAGGTCTTGCAGGGCTTGGTGTGCCAGTTCCAGGAGCTGCGCCAGAAGCAGGAAATCAACTCCGGCATCATTCAAAGCGCCACCGACGCCATCGTCACCATCAACGAGGACCACGTCATCATCGGCTACAACCGGGGGGCCGAGCAGATTTTAGGCTATACCCGGGCCGAGGCCCTGGGCCAGGACCTGAAAATCATCATCCCGCCGCCCTACAAAGAAGCGCACCGGGACTACGTGCGGCGCTACGTGGCCACCCGGGAGGCCCGGATGATCGGCAAGCACGTGCGCCTCACCGCCCAGCGCCGGGACGGCACCGAATTTCCCATGAGCATCTCCTTTTCCGTGGCCGAAATCCGGGGCAACCTCTATTTCACCGGCGTCATCCGGGACATGACCGAATACCAGGAGATGGAAGACCGGGTGCTCCAAACCGAGCGCCTGGCCGCGGTGGGCAACACCGTGACCCACATCGCCCATGAGATCAAGAACCCCTTGCTCATCATCGGCGGCTTCGCCCGCCAGCTTCTCAAGCTCCCCGGCCTGGACGACAAGTCCCGCCAGAAGCTGACCATCATCGCCGAGGAAGTGAGCCACCTGGAAGAGATGGTGGCGGAGATGCGGGATTTCGTGCGCCGCCCTGCGGCCCAGAAGCGTCCCGGCCGCATCGAGGCCTTGCTGGATGACGTCCAGGGGCTGTTCCAGGACGCCTACGAGGAGCGCCACATCCAGGTGCATCGGGTGCTGGACGGCCCCCTGCCCCCCGTCAGCTTCGATTACCAGCAGTTGCGCCAGGTGCTCATCAATCTCTTTAAGAACGCCATGGAGGCCATGCCCCGGGGGGGTGAAATCACCGTGGCCAGCCGGGTGCGCCGGCCCTACGTGGAGATCCTGGTCACCGACACCGGTGAGGGCATGGCCCCGGACGTGATCAGCAATGCTTTCCAGCCCTATTTCACCACCAAGGAGAAGGGCACCGGGCTGGGGCTGGCCATCAGCCAGAGCATCGTCCAGGAGCACGGCGGGGTCATCTCCGCCGAGTCCACCCCGGGAAAGGGCTCCACCTTCACCATCCGACTGCCCCTGGAGGAGGCGCCTGCCTCATCCGTCCCCCCCGGGAGCAAGTAATTCCAGGCGGGCCCAATCCCCTCCGAAGTTATTCTATTTTCCGCTCCCCTTAATATGCTGTTGAAAAAACTTGCTTTTTTGTCATCCTGAACGAAGTGAAGGATCTAGAATTTTATGACTAGATTCTTCGCTTCGCTCAGAATGACAGATTCTCAATTATGGAAAATTTTCAACCGCTGTTAATAGTTCCGCCCTTCAGGAAAGTTCCCGAATGTGTTACATTTAACGTCGTACTCCGAAAAGACAACCGGCCCTTAATTTGTGAAGATAACCTGGGGACATGGTGCTAACATCTGCTTATGAAAAGATCTTGCGGATTTATGGATGAAAGCCAACCTGGCCGTTGACCCGGCCTCACCCCTGCTCCTGGAAGTCAGGGACCTTAAGGTCCACTTCGACACCCTCAAGGGCCAGATGCGGGCCGTGGCCGGCGTCAGCTTCGACCTCAGCCCCGGCGAAACCCTGGGCCTGGTGGGGGAATCGGGCTGCGGCAAGACCGTCACCGCCCTGTCCATCCTCAGGCTGCTCCCCTCGCCCCAGGCCACCGTCAGCGGCGACATCCGCTTCCTGGGGGAGGACCTGTTGGGTTCGCCCGCGGACCGCATGCGCCAGATCCGGGGCGACCGCATCGCCATGGTCTTCCAGGAGCCCATGACCGCGCTCAATCCGGTGCTCACCATCGGCGAGCAGGTCATGGAGGTCCTCAGGCTCCACCGGGGCCTCAGCAACCATGAGGCCAAACGTGAGGCCGCGGCGGCCCTCACCCGGGTGGGGCTCCCCGACGCCGGGCGCCGCCTGGGCCAATACCCCCATCAGCTCTCCGGCGGGCTGCGCCAGCGGGCCCTCATGGCCATGGCCCTGGCCTGCGCCCCGGACCTCCTCATCGCCGACGAGCCCACCACCGCTCTCGACGTCACCATCCAGGCCCAGATCCTGGCCCTGCTGGGCCGGCTGAAGGCCGAATTGGGGCTGGCCATCCTGTTCATCACCCACAACCTGGGCATCGTGGCCCAGACCGCGGACCGGGTGGCGGTGATGTACGCCGGGCTCATCGTGGAGCAGGCCTTAACCCCAGAGCTTTTTCATCATCCGGGCCATCCTTACACCCGGGGCCTGCTGGGCGCGGTGCCCCGGTTGGATTTTCGCCATCCGCCGGGAGAGTCGCTGACCACCGTCCAGGGGCACGTTCCCACGGAGCCTTTGGCCGGCTGCCTCTTCCGGGACCGCTGCCCGGAGGCCCGGGAGCAGTGCCTTGAGGAGCCTCCCTGGGTGGAAGTGAGCCCCGGCCACCTGGTGCGGTGTTGGAACTATGCCTAAAATCCTACCAATAAATAATCAATAAAACCTTAGATATCTTTTTGATAATTCATCTTTTTTAGCATTAATTACTCTGAGGCATTTTTAGCCTTGACAATCCTTCTTTCTTTCCTTATCTTGTTTTAAACAAACAAGCAGGAAATTAAGAAGGAGGGAAAGCGCTATGACCATTCAAGAAGCTGCACAAAAAATTCTTGAAGAGGCTGGGAAACCTCTCAGATCCAAAGAGATCGCTGCTATTGCACTTGAACGCCATATGGTTATTAGTAATTCTAAGGATCCAATATCATCCCACGCTTCTACAATTGATAAAAATATCCGAGACGGAGTTTACAACAACCGAGGCTCATTTTTATTCATGGGCCTCAAGGTAGGTTAATAGGATTACCTTCCTGGGATATAACCCCCCCACCATCTTCTGGCGGTCCTCGCAAGCCAAATGACTATGTGGAACTTAAAGCAAAAATTCCTTCGGACCTGTTTGAAAAAATTCAATTGGCAGGTCAAGCGAAGATTGCAAGTGATTTTGATGAACTTGTGTCATTTTTGTTAAAAAAGGGTCTTTTGGCTTCGGCCGCCGAGATCAAAAAAGGGGTTTTGCAGCAGCTTAATCAATTTGATACCCTATAAAAAATTCGAGCACTGAAGTAGGAATGCCTGAACTACTGAAAATCCAAGACTTATCCTGCTATTTCCGCCTGGCCGGCCCCTGGGGCCGCGGCCCGGTGCTCAAGGCCGTGGACGGGGTGAACCTCAGCCTCTATCCCGGCGAAACCCTGGGCCTGGTGGGGGAATCGGGCTGCGGCAAGTCCACCCTGGCCCGCCTGGTCCTGGCCCTGACCCCGGCCACCGCCGGAAGCATCGTCTTTGCCGGGGAAGAGCTCACCGGCAGGCGGGCCAGGCGCCTCAAGGCCTGGCGCCGCCAGATCCAGATCATCTTCCAGGACCCGTACTCTTCCCTGAACCCCCGGATGACCATCCGGCACATCCTGGAAGAGCCTTTCGTCATCCACGGCCTGGGCAGCAGGCCGGAGCGCCGGGCCTGGGCGGAGGACCTGTTGGTGGAGGTGGGGCTCACCGCGGAACACCTGGACCGCTACCCCCATGAATTCAGCGGCGGCCAGCGCCAGCGTCTGGGCATCGCCCGGGCCCTGGCCCTGCGCCCCCGGCTCATCGTGGCCGATGAGCCCGTCAGCGCCCTGGATGTGTCCATCCAGGCCCAAATCCTCAACCTATTGTCCGACCTGCAAGAGCGCCACGGCCTCACCTATCTCTTCATCTCCCACGACTTGAGCGTCATTTCCCAGATCAGCAGCCGCATCGCGGTGATGTACGTGGGCCGCCTCCTGGAGCTGGCCCCCCGGGAGGTCTTTGCCGCGGGGCCCCTCCATCCCTACACCGAGGCCCTCCTGGCCGCGGTGCCGCTCCCCGACCCGGACCGGGCCTACCAGCCTCCGGCCCTCAAGGGCGAGCCCCCCAGCCCGGTGAACGTGCCCACCGGGTGCCCCTTCCACCCCCGCTGCCCCGAGGCCCAATGGCCCCGCTGCCGGGAGGTGGTGCCGGCATACCGGGAGACCGCCCCGGACCACTGGGTGGCCTGCCATTTCCGGTGAGGGCGGGGAGAGGAAGAAAGGACTTGGGGTAGGGGGTAAGGGTCAACGACCCTTGCCCCCTACCCCAAGTCCTCCCCCAATCCCATAAGCAAAAAGTGGCACCGGCGCGACGCCGCCTCTCGCTTTTCTCCCTAAAAACCGTGGCTTATGCCGCCGGCGGTCCTTGATTTTAGCCGCCCGGATTCTTAACTTATGTATTAGCATTAAGCGGTCCGGCCCCGCTCCCGAGAGCCTCTTCTCCCCCCTCCGCTTCTTATTGTTTCCTACCAAGGGGCCGCGGCTCATCATCAGGACCACAGCCATGATGGTAAGGCGAAGGAATATCCTGGAATTGGCGGTATTAGTTGCGGCCATGCAGCTTGCCCTGGCGGCCGCCGCGGCGCCGGCGGCGCCGGCCACCCAGGTGGCGGCGGCCTTGTTCTACGAGGAGTTGGCCCCTTACGGCAGCTGGGTCGATTACGGCGATCACGGGCCGGTGTGGCATCCCACCCGGGTTTCCGCCAACTGGCGCCCCTATCTGGACGGGCGCTGGGTGCCCACCTCGGAGGGCTGGGTCTTTGAAACCTCGGAACCCTGGGGTTGGGCCACTTATCATTTCGGCAACTGGATGCCCACCCAGGAATTGGGCTGGGTTTGGGCTCCGGGAAGCACCTGGTATCCGGCCACCGCCGCCTGGCGCGTCGGGCACGACTTTGTCGGCTGGGCTCCCATCCCGCCCCCCGGCTTCTTGCCGCCGCCGGCTTGGGCGCCCGCGGGCGGTTTTCTTCCAGGGACGCCGGTACCGGACCTGCTCACCCCACCTTTCTGGATCTTTGCCCATGCGCCCAACTTTTTGCTGGGCTTCGGAGAGCCCTTCATCCCGGCCTTTTCCTTCTTTAATTGCGGCTGTCTGGCTCCTGTTAATTTTGGGCCGGCCATCTTTCCCCGCACCTTCTTATTGACCGACTTCTTCTTTCCCCGGTTCGCACCCCGGGCCTTTTTCGCCTTTGGCCCGCCGTTTGCCTCGGTGGCGGTGTTTAGCAGCCTCGACCGCGTCCGCCTGAATAGATTTGCGCAAAATGTGGACCTGCTGGCTTTGCAGAACGTCCTGCCTCCGGCTGCCCTGTTTTCCAGTCGTCCTTTCTTAAGAAACGTAATTCCCGCGCCGGTGCTCAGTGGTCAAAGATTCCAGGTGCGGCCGGCCCCGGACGTACGGCTGGCCGAGCGCAACCTGGCCCGTCCCGGAGTGATCCCTCCGCCGCCGAACGTGCCGCGTCTGCAGGCCGAAATTCCCAAGGTCTTCCCTGCGGCTCCAAGAGAGGGAGAGAGGCCGGTTCCGGAGGTAATTAAGGGTACGCGGGTCGTTAGGGGCCAGGGTCTGCCCCCCCAGGCGGAACTGGAAAACCGGGTGCTGCGCCCGGAACTCCGGCACCAGCCGCGGCCGGCGGAGCCCCGGGGGCTCGGGGCGCCTGCCCCCGGCGGATTGGCGGGAAGACGGGCCCGCCGGGTCCCGGAGGGCCAGCAGGGCTCACGCTGGCCCCTCACGCCGCCAGAGGAAAACTTAAAAAGAAAGCTTGAGGTGGAGTTGTTGAGGGAGCAAGTCCTGCAATCCCGGAGAGCGCAGAGACGGCCGGAGTCTTTCCCGGAACGGCAAATCCAGCCGCCGGCGGCTCCGGAATTCGGGATGGGGCCGCGGCCAGGAGGCCCCGGCCCGGGGCGCGCCCCCGGCCGGGGTTCCTACAGCACCCGCTAACCAAGGAAATGTCTGGTTAATCTTAACGCCTGCCATCGCTTTGCCGGCCTCGCTGGCCGAGGGCAGGTTAATAAATCGAGAAGGTGGGGATAACCATGTGGCGCGAGAAAATGATGGGCAACCTGTCAGTCCTGGCTTTTTCCCTCTGGCTGGCCCTGTTTTTGGGGCCGGCTCAGCCGGCCGCGGCGGCCGGGGAGGACGTGGCCATGTTTTACGACTCCCTGGCGGAGTATGGCAGCTGGATCGATTACGGTAATTACGGCCCGGTATGGCATCCCACCAGGGTCGGGGAAAACTGGCGGCCTTATGTGGATGGCCGTTGGGTGCCCTCTCAAGAGGGTTGGGTCTTCGAGACCTCGGAGCCCTGGGGTTGGGCCACCTACCATTACGGCAACTGGATGCCCACCACCCGATATGGCTGGGTCTGGTCCCCCGGCAGCACCTGGTACCCGTCCACCGCGGCCTGGCGCACCAGCGACTACTACACGGGCTGGGCCCCCATTCCACCCCCCGACTATGTTCCGGAGCCGGCTTTTTATCCGGCTGGCGGCTACAATCCGGGGACCCCGGTATTGGACCTGATGACCGCCCCCTTTTGGATCTTCGCCGAGGCGGCCAGTTTTTTGCTGGGTTTCGGGCAGCCTTACCTGCCGGCCTATTCCTATTACAACTGCGGCTGCCTGGCCCCCCTTAGTTATGCTCCGGTGGTTTACGGCGGCACCTTTTTGTTGACCGATTTTTTCTACCCGGGCTATGCGCCCTCAGGCTTTTATTGCTTCGGACCACCCTTCGCCTACGCGTCCCGGGTCACCAACATCAACATTGTGCAATTCAACAACTTCGTCAACAACGTCAACATAACCAGGATACGCAACGGGTTGCCTCCGGAGGCCGTGCTGGCCCGGCATCCCTTCCTCCGGGGCGCCGTCCCGGACCCGGTGCGGGAAGGCCGCTTTGATGTTCATCGGGCTTCCGACGTTGCCCGGGCCGAGCGGGAATTAAATCGGCCCGGGGTGCTCCACCCACCGTCCAATGTGCCGGGTCTTAGCAAAACCATTCCCAAGGTCATGGTGGCGCCGGAAAAAGCCAGAGCGGGGCGGGCCGGCTGGCAGGGAGTGAAGGGCATGGGGCTGCCCAGCCAGGCAGAGCGGACCCTGACCCCGCAAATGCGCGGCCAAGCCCGCATCCAGCAAGGGATGGAGCGGGGGGCCAAGGCGCCTCAACGGGTGGAGACCCTGCCGGAATTCCGGCATGCCCCCCCGAAAGCCGAAGTAGCCCCGGCGCCGGGGGTGGTGCGGCCGGCTCCTTCGGGAGAAATCAAGCCGGCAGCGCCGGGAGGAACCCGTGCGGCACCCTCGCGCGAAGTTCGGCCAACGCCTCAGAGGGAATTTAGAGCGCCTACTCCGGAGGTGCGAGCCGCACCCCGGCGGGAATTCGCCGCGCCGGCGCCCCAGCGGGAGTTCCGGGCTGTACCCCCGCGGGAGTTCCGGGCCCCCACCATGCCCCGGGAATTCCGCGCCGCCCCGTCCCCGGCTCCACGGGTAGCTCCGGCCCCGGTCCGCCCCGGCCCGGCGGCGGCCCGCTCCGGCGCCACGGTCGGCGCCAGCTCCGGCCCCAGGAGGGGCAGGGGGCCGGCCAGGCGAGCACCACTAGTTAGCTTCCTAAGAGGCCCTTAGACAAGAGGCAGGCTGCCGTCTCCCCCGGGAGACGGCAGCCTGGCCTGAAATTAGTTATAAGCTATTGCCAAAACGTTATTTCGTCTGGTAGGGGCACGGCGAGCCGTGCCCCAGGCGGGGTTTTAAGGGCACCGCACGTTGTGCCCCTACGATCGACCTAGCAATCGGAAAAACTTTTGGGGGCATCTCCCCTTTCAGGCTACCACTTCATAGCCCGCGGCCTTGACGGCCCGGACCACGTCTTCACGGGAGGCCTGACCCTGACTCTGGTAGGTGACCCGGCCGCCGGCCAGGTCCACCTGCACCTCGCTGACCCCCGGCAAGCTGGTAAGCGCCTTGGTCACCGCGGCGGCGCAATGGCCGCAACTCATCCCTTTGACTTGGATTTCCGGCATTTAGTCCCTCCGGGTTTAAAAAAAGTTCAAGGTTCAAAGTTCGAAGTTCAAGGTTTTGACCGCTCTCCCGACCCCTGGGCCGCCGAGGGCGGCGGCGCTACATTTTCATAATTTACGGGCGAGTCAACGGCTCATGAGCGACTTTCCTGAAATGTTCCGGGAAGGAACTTATTTATTTTAATCATTATCAAACCCGGAGAAAAGGGGCTGGAAAGGTGCGGCACAGAATGGGTGAGCCTGGCGACCGGAAATCCTGCCGGCCCTGGCCCGGGAATGGCCTCGCCAGACACATCCCGGAACCAGGGCCGCCAGGGCGCCATGGATAAGGAGAGGGACAAGGTGTCCCCGGATAAAGGTCTGAACCATGGGGGTGCCGAGGCCGGGCCGGGATTACCCCGCCCCTTAACGGCGCTCCCTCAAAAACAAAAATCCCCAATTCCCGAGATGGAGAATTGAGGATTGCACCCGTCTTCTTGGTCCCCAAAAGAGGCGCCGGGGCTGTAATCCGCAGCCCCTTCGCCCTCTCTCACAGGCAGGTCTTCTGGCTCTTGGATCATCCTACTCCCGGCGCCTTCCCAGGGCTTATAACCCCAGTGGCTCTTGGCCGGTTTCGTCCCCAATTACAGCGGCGGGACCGCGACGGCTTCTAACCGTCTTCCCTTTTACCCGTTACGGACCTGTAAGGTGTTTTTCTTTTACCATTTTTCGCCTTCGGTGTCAAGGGAAATCGCCGCGGCCCGGGCCAACACCAAGGCGCCCCGGGGTGCCCTTAGGGCCTGGGCCACCGGGGAGCACTTGGCCTGCAGCAGAAAGAAGAGCCTGGGGTCGCTCAGATGGCTCATGGTTTCAAAGTGCCCCATGCCTTTGGCCACAATTACGGCGGCCGCCTCATAAAGGGCCCGGAAACTGGGGCTGGCGTCACCCAGGTCCAACCCCACGGTGCGGGAGCCGGTGTCCGTTACCGGCTCCAGGGCCTCCCCCAGGCCCGAAACGGACAGATCCCCCCGGGTGAGGTCGTTCTGGATGGGGCCGCCCTTGACCACGTAGACCACCCGCCAGCCCTGGCGCCGCAGGTAAGTCACCAGGGGCAGGTCAAAGAACTGCTCCCCGGCGTTGTCCGCCAGGTAAAGGAGGACCCCTTTGGGTCCCCGGAGGGCCAGGCGAAACAGGGGCAGGTCCCAACGACCCAACGCCGCCGGGGACAGGAGCTCCCGGGTCACTTCCTCTTCGTCCCGGAAGAAGTCCACGGCATTGCCCACTGCGGCCAGCTTGAGGAGGGACTCCAGGTCCTTGCCGTAGGCCGGGGCCAGGCGCCGGTGCATCCGGGCCAGGTAGGCGGTTTCCCCGGCTTTCCGGGGCGCGAAGGGGTCCGGGTTCCCGGAGATTTCCTGGATGGAAAGGTGAAAGCGGCTGGCGATGAGGGCGGGGATGGCGCCGGGCCGGTAAAACTCCTGGGCGATGATCTCCCGGGCGGCCGCCGCGGCCTCAAGCCTGAGTCCGGGGTCCCGGGTGGCCAGGTCCGCGGTGAGCTCCACCAGGCGCTCCAGGCAGGCGTAGCACTCCGGGCGGATCTCCATGGGACACATGCTTGGGTTTCCAGTTTGGGCTCTTAGTTCAGATTAAGGAGGCCTGTCTTCAGACCCCGCTTCTTCTATGCTAACCTTTCGCCCCCTGGGGGTCAACCATTCCTCCGGGAGGCTTCGGTGCCGCTCCTGTCTATAAAAAAATAAGAGGCCGGCGGCGCGGAGCCTATTGGCAAAACGCCCTAATTTACAAATACGGTGGGGATATTAAGGGCGCGGTGAAAACCAGCCTATTCCCCGCCCCCTCCTCCTTTTGGCCTGAGCAACTCAGGGATTTTTTAATCCAAAACCAGGTATTTCCCGATTGTTTGCCACAACGAAACCTGTAACTTTGGTAATCGTGGTAGGGGACTACAAATGTCTTCCTTGCAGTAAAAAAATTTTAGAACCTAAGGAGAGCGTGCTTGAATAAGACTTTTATAAAAGTTCTCTGCGGTTTGGCTTTGGGGCTGCTGGTCTGCTGTCCGGGGGTGGCGGGCGCTTCCCTCATCGGCGCCGATGCCTTCGGGGCCAGGGGCGCTAACCGAAAGTTTCGAGGGCATCACCCCCGGCAATGGCGTCAGCACCGGCCCCCTGGAATCCTGGTGGAACGGGACTAATAACTTCACCATCGGGACCCCCGGCCCCTATACTTTCGCCTCAGGGGTTGTTTTCAACGGGCCGTCCATCCCGGGCGGGAGCTGGGCCAGCAACGGCGCCCCGTTTATCAATGACTTCCGGTTTGGCACCGGCGCCACCAACACCTGGGGGCAGGGATATAATGATGTCACCCCGGCAGTGGTTCCTTCCGGGACCGCCTGGATCGGAACTTTCAATCAAGCCGGCTACCTGGAATTTGATTTCAGCCAGAAGATGGCCCGGGTGGGCGCTTATGTCACCGGGGCCTCGGGAACCTCGGTGACCATGGAAGCTTATGGGGATTCGGGGCTTCTCCAAACCTATTCCATATCCACGGTCCCGGTGGCCCAATGGGGGACCAATTTCATCGGCATTGAGGCCGATGGCATCACCAAGGTGATTTTCCGGGATGTGGACTTCGGCCTGGACAACTTGACATTTGAACAAGCGTCCGACGTCCCGGTGCCCGGCTCTTTGCTGCTACTGGGCACCGGTCTGTTCAGCCTGGTTCTGCTGGGCAAGAGGAAAACCGGCAAGCTCACAGTTCAATAACTGCCTCATGGGTGCCGGGTGCGGTTCTGCGGGGCCCCCCGAGCACCATGCTAACCGCATTATCTTTGGCCTAAAAAAAAGGGGCTGCGGCTTTTGTCGCAACCCCTTTTTGTGGTCAGGGGGGCCCTTTCAGGCACGAGTCCCCTTCCCGTTTCCTAGCCGTTAAGTCGAACCAATGGGTGCACAGGCCGCAAACCATCTTCCTCCGTCTTGGCCACCAAGAGCTTGATGTCCCCATAACCCTTGGTAAACAGGTAATGCCAGGCGTCATCTACCTCAAAAAATCCTTGTCCGGAGCTCACCAGCTCCACTCGGTCCGCGGGAAAACCCATTTCCTTGCAGCGACCTGCCAGATCAAAGCCTTCCGGCAATTCCGCCCCACCCACCAGATAAACGATCAGTCCGCTTCTCATACAAACCTCCTAAAATGAGCCTTAATCAATGCCATAATGATTGCCATTATCTTTAACCATGAAAGCCATATCTTCTTCTCATGGTTCAGAAGGTATAGTACACCGTCAACATGGGTGTATATTTGAAGGAACCGGCTTTGCCGAATAAATCGAGGCCAACGCCGGCAGAGGCTGCCACTTTTTCAGTAAAAAAGTATTCGATCCCCGGCAGGACTCCCACCAGGGTGGAGGGGGATTGGAAACCCTGGGGGGTGTCGATGTTGGTCCAGGTCCAGGTGCTGTACAATTCAACCAGGGCCACCCACTTCTTGTTGAGGGGATATTCCGCCGCCAAGTTGAAGGTCACAAATTGCCGGGAGCGGACCGCATCATCTCGCGAAGGGAAGAGGTTAATCGGGGTGTTTAACCAGATATTGGAGTAGACCAAGAAGGGTTTCAGCCATTTGAACAAATTGACGCCGGTGATGAAAGTAACCGCACCGGTGCCGATGGCGTCTGTGCCCAGGCACCCAGGGTTGAGATGGTGGGCATGGCCGCTGGGAACCCCCGTGCCCAGCACCCCGGTCACTGCCGGTCGGACTTCGGTTTCCGACAGCAGCAAGTATTTCCCCACCAAGGTGATATCGCCGATACCGCCGTAATTGGCGGAGCGTTCGCCGTTGGGACCGGCGAGGTCACTGTTGACACTACCGGCAAAATTATGGATGTAGGGAACTACGATATACATCTCCAGGTTCTGGGCTGGTCCATAGGTGAATTTAACCGGCATGCTGAAGGTAGAGAAATTTCCTCCTGCGCTTACCTTGCGCCAATTGGCGGTAAAGTTTCCTCCCACCATGGAATAGGCCCAGAGGATTTGCATGCTGGCTTTGTGGGTCTCGATGGGCAGACAGGAATCGCTGATTATGGGACCGCAGGTGGTGGTAGCTTCCTCCTTCTTTTCTTCAGTTGGCGTGGGCCGTTCCATCATGATTTCGCCTGGATCAAGGGCATTTGCTGGCATTGAAGATAATGTTACCCCCACAAGGAAGCCCACTATCAGGAGCATTACCATTTTCCCGCACACCTTTTTGCTGAAATGAATAACGTTCATAATTGTTCCTCCCTTCAACCGGAAAAAGTTAACAATAGCAAAACCTGGTGTATGGGCCTTTGTGGCTTGCTGCTTCGTAGTCTGAGGGGGAAGATTCGAATACCATTCTAATCTTCCCCTCATACGAAAGCGGGTTTCCTTATAAGGCTTTCAAAGCCTGGACCAGGTGGTCCAGATAGATATTGATTATCCCATCCTGATAACCCAGCCCCTGGGTAATCCCCTCGATGCGGTAGGCCTTTTGCTTCAGAAGCTCGGATTTCCAGCTCTCCGGGTCGGCTCCTAAAATATCCTTGGCCACATGCTCGCCGGCCACAAATAAGAAAGGCATCAGGACGACAGTGGCAACCTGGGATTTCTTGACCGCTTCCAGGGCCTCCTGCCTGGTAGGTTTGCCTTCCACGGTTCCCAGAAAAACATGCTGGTGAGGATAATGGGAGCGCAACAGCCGGTTAAAGGCCAGATAGGCCGCGGTCCCTTCGGAGCTGGGACTGCCGTGCCCCACCAGGATGACGGCCGTATCCTTCAGGTCCTGGGGGAAAGTTTGGGCCAAGGCCTGGAGGACCCGCTCCTGATCTTTCTTGCTGCTGAGCAGCGGCTTTCCCAAGGCAACTTTCAGGCCGGGGATTTTCCGGCTTTCTTCCACGATCTTCTTCTCCCACTCCTCCCCCGGCACTAGATGGAGAGACTGGACGGCCACCCGGGTATATCCGGCAGCTTTTAATTCTCGTAACGTCGTGGGCAGGTCATTGAGCTTCTGCCCCTTTTCTTGGGCCAGCTTGTGCCGGACCTTACGGGAGGTGAAGGCCCAGCGGATTTCCTGATCCGGAAAACGCTTCCGTGCTTGCAATTCAAAATGATGATACGTTTCGAAGGCTTCGGTGCTGGTGCCAAAGGCCGCCAAAACGATGGCGGGTTTGGCGGTGGATGCCGCGTTCAGGGTCCAAGGGGCGCTTATCATTGAGAGGATAAGTGCCAAAGATAACCAGCCAAACTTGATCCGCTTTACCATGTCGTCCTCCTGCGTTTGGTTTGGTCGCAAAAAAAAATCCTTAAGTCACCAAGACTTAAGGATTGCACCCAGCTTCTTTATCCTTAATGGAGCTTACCGCCCGCTATGCCGCGTAGGGGCTGAAGCCTTTATTCGGGCAGGTCTTCTGGCTTCCGGATCTTCCTACCGCCTGCGCCTTCCCATCTCGCTTCAGTGAGACAGTGGCTTGCTGCAGGTTTCGTCCCCGGTTACAGCGGCGGGACCGCGCCGGACTTGCACCGGCTTCCCTTTTGCACCCTATATGGGGTACCCGAATACTTTAAAACACAGCATATATGAAAACCGTGAAACCTGTCAAGTTAAAATATCAGGGCCCCGCTACCTGGCGGGGCTTACGTGAACTCCTCCGCTCATTTTGCTCACCTCAATGGACCTCATGAGGGCAGGATAGGGACCGCGGTTATTTCCTACAGCGGTTTTTGGAGCTACCGGTCAGAAAATGGTCACAAAAAGTAAAAAAGGGGCTACGGCGCTAACCGTAACCCCTTGAAATTCTTGGTAGGCACGCCGGGATTTGAACCCGGGACCCCTACCGCGTCAAGGTAGTGCTCTCCCCCTGAGCTACGTGCCTGTAATTTTCATATAACCTGTTGGGCTTGAGGTCGTCAAGAAGATTGTTGGGTTATCACGCAGTTGCCTGGAAAACCCATGAACTTGCCTCAAGAAAACGGCCGGATTAATTGCGGCGGAGTCGGCCGGGAAGGCCGGTGCCTCCTTGACAACAACTGGCTTAACTGGTAGTTTCTATAGATATTTTTCACCTCCGAAGGAGAGGCGGAATGACTTTTCAAGAGCTGTTGATGACCCTGGAGCGCTTCTGGGCCGACCGGGGCTGCGTCATCCAGCAACCTTACGACATCGAGGTGGGGGCCGGCACCTTCAACCCCGCCACCCTGCTCCGGGTCCTGGGGCCGGAGCCCTGGAACGTAGCCTACGTGGAGCCGAGCCGTCGCCCCACCGACGGCCGCTACGGCGAGAACCCCAACCGGCTGCAGCACTACTACCAGTACCAGGTGATCCTCAAGCCTTCCCCCAAGGATATCCAGGAGCAATACCTGGACAGCCTCAGGGCCCTGGGGCTGGACCCCCTGGACCACGACATCCGCTTCGTGGAGGACGACTGGGAGTCCCCCACCCTGGGGGCCTGGGGCCTGGGCTGGGAAGTCTGGCTGGACGGCATGGAGATCACCCAGTTCACCTACTTCCAGCAGGCGGGCTCCATCGACCTCCACCCGGTGAGCGTGGAACTTACCTACGGACCAGAGCGCATCGCCATGTACATCCAGGGGGTGGAGTCCGTCTACGACCTGGAGTGGACCAAGGGGGTCAAATACGGCGACGTCCACCACCGGGGGGAAGTGGAGCATTCCGTCTACAACTTTGAGCAGGCCGACGTTAACATGCTCTTCCGCCTCTTCGACATGTACGAGGCCGAGTGCCAGCGCATCATTGGCCTGGGGCTGGTGCTGCCGGCCTACGACTATTGCCTCAAATGCTCCCATACTTTCAACCTGCTGAACGCCCGGGGCGCCATCAGCGTGGCGGAGCGGGCCAGCCTCATCGGCCGGGTGCGCACCCTGGCCCGCCTGTGCGCCGAAGGCTACCTGAAACAACGGGAAGAAATGGGCTTTCCCCTGTTGAAGAAATAGAAATATTGGGGGGAGGGCCAGGGGCCGACGGCCCCTGCCCTCCCCCCAAGCCCCCCTCCCAACCCCCAAAAGGGGGCTGGAGAAGGCGGAGCCCGCGGGCTCCGCCTTCTCCAGCCAGATTTTGGCCCCCCTTAAGGGATTGGGGGTGGGGATTGGGGGAGGGGGTAAGGGCTTATGCCCTTACCCCCTCCCCCAAAAATCCGATTCCACGAGGACGACGATGGCGAGCGAGTTGCTGCTGGAGATTGGCACCGAAGAGATTCCGGCCCGTTTTATTCCGCCGGCGCTTAATGAGATGGCCTCTTCCTTTGCGAAGTTGCTGGAGCAGGAGCGCATTCTCGTGGGAGAGATCCTCACCTGGGGCACCCCCCGGCGCCTGGCCCTGGTGGCGAAAGACGTGGCCACCTCCCAGGCGGAGGTCACCGAGGAGGTCACCGGCCCGCCCAAGGCCGTGGCCTTTGACTCCTACGGCCAGCCCACCCCGGCGGCCCAGGGTTTCGCCAAGGCCCAGGGGGTAAAGGTCTCCGACCTCATCGAAGTGGACACCCCCCGGGGGGTCTATCTGGCGGTGAGCCGGCGCACTTTCGGGCGGCCCACCTTCGAGTGCCTGCGGGAGCTGCTGCCAGGGTTCATCCTGGGCCTGAGCTTTCCCAAATCCATGCGCTGGGGGGCCCAGAGCCTGACCTTCGCCCGGCCCATCCACTGGATCCTGGCCCGCTTCGGCGGCGCGGTGGTGCCTTTCGACCTGGGCGACGTGGCCTCCGGCGGCACGACCCGCGGCCACCGGTTTCTGGCCCCGGAGGTCCGGGAGGTGGCGGATATTAAGGGCTACGTGGCGGCTCTTAGGGACGCCAAGGTCGTGGTGGACCCCAAGGAACGGGGGGCCCTGTTGCAAGCGGAGCTGGCCCAGGCGGCCGCCACGGCGGGAGGCGAGGTGGTGCCCAACCCGGGACTCCTGGAGGAGAACACCTTTCTGGTGGAATTTCCCTCAGTGGTCTGCGGCAACTTTGAAGAAAAGTTCCTGAAATTGCCCGACGAGGTTCTCATCACTTCCATGCGGGAGCACCAGCGGTATTTCTCCCTGCGGGGCCAAGACGGCCGCCTGCTGCCCCATTTCATCGCGGTGAACAACACCCTGACCCGGAACCCGGACCTGGTGCGCCAGGGCCATGAGCGGGTGCTGCGGGCCCGCCTCAGCGACGCCATGTTCTTCTATCAGGAAGACAGCAAAACGCCGTTGGAAAACCGGGTGGAGGCCCTGAAGGGGGTGATGTTCCATTCGCTGCTCGGCACTTCCTACGAGAAGATGGAACGTTTCCGGGAACTGGCCGCGAGCCTGGCCCGGAGCCAGGCCCCGGAACTGGAAGAGAAAGTCCGCCGGGCCGCCACCTTGTGCAAGGCCGACATCGTCACGGAAATGGTGGGGGAATTCCCCAGCCTCCAGGGGGTGATGGGCCGGATTTACGCCCAGCTCTCGGGAGAGCCGGCTGAGGTGGCCACGGCCATTTTCAGCCATTACCTGCCGCGCCATGCCGACGACGATTTGCCCGGCGACCTGGTGGGAGTCCTGGTGGGTCTGGCGGATCGCCTGGACACCATCTGCGGCTGCTTCGGGGTGAACCTCATCCCCACCGGCACCGCCGATCCCTATGGATTGAGACGGCACGCCCTGGCCGTTATCCGGATACTCAGGGCCCAGAAGCTCCATCTGAACCTGCCGGAAGTGGTCCTGGCCGCCCTGGACCTGCTTAAGGGCAAAATCAGCCGCACCCCGGAGGAGACGGCCCTGGAAGTCCTGGACTTCTGCCAGACCCGGCTGCAGCATCTGCTCCTGGCGGAGGGCTTCGATAACGAGACCGTGGCCGCAGTGCTGGCTGCCGGCGCCCCGGACCTGGTGGATGCCGCCGACAAGGTTAAAGCCTTGGAAGAGGTGCGCCAGAGCCCCGAGTTCCCGGCCCTGGCGGTGGCCTTCAAGCGGGTGATCAACATCTCCCGGGAGGCGGAAGCCGGAGAGGTGGACGAGCTGCTGTTCGAGTACCCGGAAGAAAAGCTGCTGTTGGAGGCCACCGGCCTCATGGAGATAGACGTGGCCGCGGCTTTGGAAAAGCGGGACTATCCTGTGGTGTGCCGGGCCCTGGCCCGAATGCGCCCTCCGGTGGACGCTTATTTTGACAAAGTCATGGTCATGGCCGAGGACCTGAGAATCCGCCGGAACCGCCTGGCGCTGCTCGCCCGCATCAGCCGGACCTTTCTAATGATGGCCGACTTTTCCCGCGTCACCACCCAGTAATCATGCGCCGCTGGTTTCGCCGCCAAGAGAAGGGGCAGGAAGAATCCCCGGAGGAGCGGGAAGCTCCTCCGGAGGACGAGGCCCTGGAGAGTTCCGGAGCCGAGGAAGCCGCCTCCTCCCCCGAGACCGAGTCCCTGACTGAGACCGATACCCCCGTAGGGGCGGGGTTACCCCACCCCTACGACGAATCCTCGGTTTGGGAAGGCCCAGAAACGGAGGCCTACCGGAGCCGAGGGAGAAGCGGCCCCGGAGGAGGCCCTGGAGCCGCGCAAGGGCCTGCTGCGGCGTTTCAAGGAGCGCCTGAGCCGGACCCGGGACACCCTGGCCGGCGGCCTGGACCGGATCCTTAAAGGGCGTCAGGAAGTGGACGCCGCCCTGCTGGAAGAACTTGAGGAATTATTGATTACTGCCGATCTGGGGGTGGAGACCACCCTGTTTCTGATCCAGGCGTTGCAGGAAAAACTGCGGCGCCGGGAGTTGGGCGACGTGGAGAGGCTGAGGCAGGCCCTGCGGGAGGAGATGGCGGCCCTGCTGCAGGCGCCGCCGCCCCGGGAAATCGACTCCCGGCCCTGGGTGGTGTTGCTGGTGGGGGTAAACGGCGTGGGCAAGACCACCACCATCGCCAAGCTGGCCCACCGGGACCGGCACCAGGGACTGAGCACCATGCTGGTGGCCGCCGACACCTTCCGGGCCGCGGCGGCGGAACAGCTGGAGATCTGGGGAGAGCGGGTGGGAGCCCCGGTCATCCGGCAAAAGGCCGGCGCCGATCCCGCCGCGGTGGTCTTCGACGGTTTGAGCGCCGCCCTGGCCCGGGACGTGGATACCGTGTACATCGACACCGCGGGACGGCTGCACACCAAGGTGAACCTGATGGAGGAGTTGAAAAAGGTCCACCGCACCGCGGCCAAGAAGGTTCCCGGGGCGCCCCACGAAGTCCTGCTCATCCTGGACGCCACCACCGGCCAGAATGCCTTGAGCCAGGCGCGGGAGTTCCACGAAGCGGTGGCGGTGTCCGGCATCATTCTCACCAAAATGGACGGCACCGCCAAAGGCGGAGTGGCCCTGGCCGTGGCCCACGAGACCGGCATCCCCATCCGCTACCTGGGGGTGGGGGAGGCCATGGACGATTTGCGCCCCTTCGAAGCCGAGGCCTTTGTGGAGGCCATCCTGGGGTGACGGTTAGTGCCGCAAGCTGCCTGGCTTTCCTGCGGCAATTGCAAGGAATTTTTTGGACCCCAAAGCATCTTTGTTACGGACTTCGTATCGGTTAAATTACTGGCTGCCGCCGCTGCTCTGGTGTGCCGGGGTCCTGGTTTTGTCCGGGGATTGGGGCTCCTCCGGGAATACCCTGGGATTGGTGCGGTGGCTTCTGTCCTGGATTCCTTCTTTAAGCCCGGCCCAGGTCCTGGTGATCCACGGCTACTTACGGAAAAGCGGCCACGTCTTTGCCTATGGAGTCCTCTATTTCCTCTGGTTTCGAGCCCTTCAAGGAAATCTCTATTACAGCCCCAAGAAATCGTTTTTCTGGGCCCTGGGCCTCAGCCTGCTGTTGGCACTGGCGGATGAAGGGCATCAGAGCCTCTACCAGACCAGGACCGGCGGTCTTGGAGATGTGGGTCTGGATTTCAGCGCCTCGCTCCTGGCCGCTTGGCTCACCGCCATATATTGGCAACCCCGGCTCCGGCCGCACCCGGCCCCGGGCGACCTGGCAACCGGCCCGCCGGCGGCAAGGCCATAATTTGTGCCCTTGAATTATGTTGCAGGAAATATATATTTATATATTGGCAAAGGTTTTTTCCGATAAATTATTTTTAGTAGAGGGGCACGGCTCGCCATGCCCCGATAAAAAAAATTACTTTTGGCAATCACTCTAAGTGAGCTTTCCTGGTTTCCTCGCGCCCCCCTGGCGCCACCGGCTCAGGGCGGACGGGCCGAGAGGGCTCAGCGGGCCTAACGCCCCTTATTTAAAAATACCGCCAAAGACTCCTTTATGAATTTCTACACAGACAGGCTTTTTGGTAAGACCGGCAGCAATCCAGGGACGAAATCCGCCCCGGGCCGGCGTTTCTTCTTGATCCCAGCCCTGCTGGCCGCGGTTTTCTGGTGGCTGGGGGCCATGCCCCTGGCGGCCGGGGAAGCCCAAAACCTCTTTGACCAGGTCCAGGAGCACCAGTTAAAAAACGGCCTCAAGGTCCTCCTCCTCAAGGAGACCCGGGCCCCCATCATCAGCCTCCAGGTCTGGTACCGGGTGGGCTCCCGCAACGAGTGCCTGGGAAAGACCGGTATCTCCCACCTCACCGAGCACCTGATGTTTAAGGGCACGGCCCGGTTTGGCCCCAAGTTCTTCTCCCGGGAGATCCAAAAGGTGGGGGGGACCGACAACGCCTTCACCGCCCGGAATTATACCGCCTATTTTGAAAACGGCCCCAAGGACCAGTTGCGCCACTGGCTGGAGATGGAAGCCGACCGCATGCGGGGCATCAACGTCGATGAAAAGGCCTTCGCCACCGAAAAGCAGGTGGTCATAGAAGAACGGCGGATGCGCACCGAAGACGACCCTGCCAGCTTTATGCAGGAAGCCACCCTGGCCGCGGCCTTCGAGGCCCACCCCTACCAGTGGCCGGTCATCGGCTGGCTCCACGATATCGAAACCATCACCCTGGAAGATTTCCGCAACTACTACCACCGCTACTATCTGCCCAACAATTGCACCGTGGTGCTGGTGGGAGATTTCGATGCGGCCGTAGCGTTAAAGGACATCGAGGAGACCTTCGGCCAGCTGCCGCCGGGCCCGGAGCCCCCCAAGGTCACGGCCCAGGAGCCTAAACATTATGGCGAATGCCGGGTGCAGGTGCACCGGGAAGCGCAATTTCCCGCCCTCCTGATCACCTATCACGTCCCTAACTGGCAGGACGCCGACGCCTACCCCCTGGAGCTGCTCTCCCGCATCCTCTCCCAGGGGCGCTCCTCCCGCCTTTATCAGAGCCTGGTGTACAAACAGAAGCTGGCCCTGTCTGCCGGAGCGGACTATGATTTCGACACTACCGACCCCTTTTTGTTTATGCTGTACGGCCAGCCCATGCCGGGAAAGACGGTGGCCCAACTGGAAGCCGGTCTGGAGGCGGAAGTCAAGCGGGTGCAGAGCGAGTTGGTGGGCGAAGAGGAGTTGCAGAAAGCCAAGAACCAGGTCAGCGCCACTTTTTACATGGCCATGGACTCCCTCTTTTACCGGGGCATGCTTTTGGGGCGCACCGAGACGGTGGCCCGCTGGACCTTGCTGAAGGAGTTCATTCCCAAAATTCAACAGGTGACCCGGGAGGACATCCGCCGGGTGGCGCAGAAATACCTGGCCTCAAATAACCGCACCGTGGGAACCCTGGTGCCCGTCAAAACCAGCAAGCCCAAGGCGAGCCGATTTCAACCCGGTGGAGAAATCCGTTAGGGTCATGTTCCAGCAATGTATGACAACAAATCAACCTCCTCCGGGTCTTAGCAGCCTTAAAGTCCCCCTTTCTTAAAGGGGGATTTAGGGGGATTATTAAGCGGTTATTTAATCCCCCCTTACCCCCCTTTAGAAAAGGGGGGTAAAAAACATGGTTTAAATTGTCATAGTTATAATCTAGCGCCTCCCCAAACGAGGCTGAGCCCCTCACTATGAAGAAAAAACCAGTTAGACTTTTATCCTGGGCCCTGATGGGCCTGTTGCTTTGGAGCAGCGCCGCCCTGGGGGAGGCTCCCGCCGCCCCGGTGCTGGGAGTCCGGGAGAAGCTGCCCAATGACCTGGTGTGGCTCTTTTCCCCGCAGTCGGAGCTGCCCCTGGTAACCCTGCAACTCCTGATCAAGGCCGGCACCCTGGTGGAGCCCCAGGGCAAGGAAGGACTGGCCAATCTGGCGGCCTCCCTGCTGCTGAGCGGCACCAAAAGCCGGAGTGCCACCCAGATCGCTCAAGAACTTGATTTCATGGGGGCCAAGCTCAAGGCCGAGGGCGGGGATGACTTCGCCACCCTTAGCCTCACGGTGCTCAAAAAAGACCTGGCTCAAGCCCTGGACCTCTTAAAAGATGTGCTCTTGAACCCGGCTTTTGCGCCGGAAGAGCTGAAACGGAAGGTCGCCCAGTTCCGGGCCGCCCTGGAGTCCGAGCAGGACGAGCCCATGGTGGTGGCGTCCCGCACCTTTGCGTCGAAGCTCTACGGGCCTTTCCCTTACGGCCACCCGGTGTTGGGCACCCCCGGGGGCCTGTCGGCCATCAGCCGCAATGACCTGGTGGAATTTCATCACCGCTTCTACCGGCCCAACAATGCGGTATTAAGCCTGGTGGGTGACCTGACCCAGGAGGAGGCCCGGCAGTGGGTGACGAAAACCTTCGGCGCCTGGGCGGCAGCGCCCATCCCGCCCCTGAAGCTTCCTCCCATCCCGCCCTTGAAGCAGCGGGAGGTGGTGGTGACCAATAAAGATATCAGCCAGGCCAACATCATCCTGGGAGGCCTGGGGATCACCCGCAACAACCCGGATTTTTACGCCTTGCAGGTGATGAACTACATCCTGGGGGGCGGCGGCTTCTCGTCACGGCTCATGGACGACATCCGGGTGAACCGGGGCCTGGCTTACAGCGTCGGCAGCTCTCTTTCCCCGGGATTGGAGCCCGGTCCTTTCACCGTCACCCTGGAAACCAAGAATGCCAGTGCCGGGGAAGCCATCAATCAGGTGGTGGAACAGATCCGGCTCATTCGGGCCAAGCCGGTGACGGACCAGGAGCTCGGCGATGCCAAGTCCTATCTAATCGGCAGTTTCCCCCGGAAGATGGACTCCATGTCCAAGCGCGCCTGGCTGTTGGGATACGTGGAGGTCTACGGTCTGGGCCTGGATTATCCCTGGCGCTACCCGGAGCTGATCCAGCACCTGACCCCGGCGGATATCCAAAAAGTGGCGGAAAAATATTTGCACCCGGAAAATTACCTCCTGGTCGTGGTGGGAAAAAAATCCGCAATGCCATCTTTGCCCGGTGAATCGCCGAGCCAGAAGAAAGAGGAGAAGAAGGATGAGGACAAGAAGCCTGGTAATTAGTCTGACCTTAGTCGTGGCCTTGCTGGGCCTGGGGATGCTATTATCGTCCCCGGCCCGGGCCCAAACCGCCATTACGTCGGACACCTTTGCGGAGCTGGCCAAAAGCACCTCGGGAGCCGTGGTCAATATCAGCACCGAAAAGGTAGTCAAAAACGACATGAAGGAATATTTCGGAGGCCAGGGGCCCCATGGGGAAGGACCGGGTTCCCCCTTCGGCCCGGAGGGTCCTTTCCGGGATTTCCGGGATTTCTTTGACAAGTTTTTCGGCGAAATGCCCAAGACCTTCAAGACCCGCAGCCTCGGCTCCGGATTTATCATTGACCCCCAGGGCGTCCTGGTCACCAACAACCACGTGGTGGAAGGCGCGGACAAGATCAAGGTCATCTTGGTGGGCGGCAAGGAATACCAGGCCACCGTTAAAGGACGGGACCCCAAGACCGACCTGGCCCTGATCCAAATTGTCGACCCGCCCCCCAACCTGTCTTTTCTCAAGTTCGGGGATTCCGACGCCATTCGGCAGGGGGATTGGGTCATGGCCGTGGGTAATCCCTTCGGCCTGAGCCACACCGTGACCCAGGGGATCATCAGCGCCAAGGGACGGGTCATCGGGGCCGGCCCCTATGACAATTTCCTGCAGACCGACGCCTCCATCAACCCCGGCAACAGCGGCGGCCCCCTGATTAACCTCCAGGGAGAGGTGGTGGGCATTAATACCGCCATCCTGGCCAGCGGCCAGGGCATCGGCTTTGCCACCCCCAGCAACATTGCCAAATCGATTATCCCCCAGTTGCGGGAAAAGGGGAAGGTAATCCGGGGCATGATCGGGGTCCAGGTTCAGAACGTGACCCCGGAACTGGCCAAATCCTTCAACATGGCCGAAGCCAAAGGAGCCCTGGTCGCGGAAGTCAATCCCGGCTCCCCCGCGGAAAAGGCCGGCATCCAGCGGGGTGACATTATCATCGACTATAACGGCCACCCCATTCATGAAATGAACGAGCTGCCCCGCCTGGTGGCGGATACCCCGCCGGGCACCAAAACCACGGTGAAGGTCTTGCGGGAAGGCAAGGAGAAAACCCTTAACGTCACCATCTCCGAGATGACCGAGGAAAAGCAGGCGCAGGCCGGCCCCAGCGAAGGAGGAGAGGAAGAAACCCCTCTGGGCGTGATGGTTAAAAACCTGACCCCGGAACTGGCCAAACGCTTCCGCCTCCGGGACAACAAGGGCGTGGTGGTGGTGCAGGTGGCGCCGGGCAGCCCCGGGGCGGACGCGGGGCTGCGACCCGGCGACTTGATGCTCGAGGTGAGCGGCCAGGTGGTGTCCTCCGTGAAGGATTACTTGGGCGCCGTCAAGAAACTGAAGAAAGGCCAGTATGTCCGCTTCTTGATCAAACGCCAGGGGCGGACCCTCTACCTGACGGTGGAAATCCCTTGATTCCCGGGGTCTGAAAGGGGCGGCGCGCCTGCACCGTCCCTTACCTCTGGCACCGGGGAACTCAAGCTCTAAGATTCCCTTTGAAAATAGAACGGGCCGGCGGCTCCAAGCCG
Source organism: uncultured delta proteobacterium (assembly GCA_963790655.1). Lineage (GTDB taxonomy): Bacteria > Desulfobacterota > Desulfobaccia > Desulfobaccales > 0-14-0-80-60-11 > DASWLF01. The sequence continues at coordinate 501,376 of CAWBPT010000015.1, forward strand.
CCGGCCCCAATTGTCTGGTCCGTTGAGGGGAGGGCCGGGGGAAATTTTTATAAGCTCCTCCGCACTCCCCTCAGCTCCCCTCCCAACTCCCTGTAAGGGGTGCCGGGCAAAGCCGGCCCCTCGGCCGGCGACCAAGCCCCGAAGGGATCGGGGGCATCGCCTCTCTCTTGACGGCCTTGGTCCCCGCCGGCAGCCGGATCAATGCTTCCTGATGACCACCAGGGTCTGGTCATTGACCAGGGGGTAGATTTCCTCCAGGTCTTTATTGAGCAAAGAAACGCAGCCCTTGGTCCAGTTTTCGCCGGACAGATTTCTTGAGGGATCCTCGGTCCCATGGATGCCGACCTGGCCGCCGATGTCAGCATCGGGCGCCAAGCGCCCCGTTTTCTTGGCTTCCGCGAACTTCATCCAGTTTTGAGTGTTGGGATAATCCAGCCAGATGAACCCATCCCACTTGGAGTGGGGATACTTGGCCCGCACCCGATAGACTCCTTCGGGAGTGCAAGTATCACCCTGGCATAATTTGTCGTTGTAAGGATCATTCCCCAATACTACTGAGTAAGTTTTTAGAGGAGTTAGACCCTGATAGACAGTGAGTTTACGTTGGAGTTTGTGCACCACAATGACGGTGGGTTTGTTGCCGTTGCCGTTTAAACCGTTCTTGAGGAACAGTTGGTCGAGGTACTTCTGTTCCGGCGACAAGTTAGTCTGTTGAGGTTCATACGCCGGCAGCGGCTGATCCAGACCGGTGGCTTCGTGCATCCCCGGGCCCGAAGCGCAACCCGCCGCGGCTGCCGCCAGCACCAATACTGGTAAAATGTAGCGTAAGTTACGCATATCCTCCACATCCTCCCCCGGTTAATTAATATGTCGTAACCGAGCCCACTATAGCAAAGTTAACAGGCCTTGGCAATAATGTTTTTTATGACACAGTGAAATTTAGAAGAGTTTTTTCATCTTACGTGACTATGCACCTCATTATTGATGGTTACAACCTGATCCGCCAGTCGCCGGATTTGCAACGGCTGGACGCCCGGGAACTGGAGGCGGGCCGGGAGGCCCTCCTGAGCCGGCTGGCGTCCTACCGGAGCCGCTCCCACCACAAGATTACCGTGGTCTTTGACGGCTGGCAGGGCGGCGACCTTAAGGAGTCCAGGGATCAGCAGCAGGGAATCCTGATCATTTACTCTCGCCTGGGGGAGCGGGCCGACGAGGTGATCAAACGCCTCCTGGTTCGGGAAGGGTGCCGGGCCGTGGTGGTCTCCTCCGACCGGGAACTGCAGGAATGCGCCCGGCGCGCCGGGGCCACCTGGATCAACGCTTCCCAGTTTGAAGCCTCGCATCTAATCCCCGGGCAACCTCAGGCCCCGGAGGGTGAAGACGAGCCCACCCCGCAGAGCAGCCGCCCCAAAAAGGGACCGGCCCACCGCCTCCCCAAGGCGCAGCGCCGGCGCCGGCAACGCTTGAAGAAGCTGTGAGAGCTTTTTAAGATCAGCTTGAGGGAGGGGGCAGGGGCAGGTAGCACAGGCGTCTCGCCTGTGGGAACCCCCCCCTGCCCCCTCCCTGAAACCCACCCCCAACCCCCATAAGGGGATCTGGAAGAGGGGTTTAGGGAATATGCGGTGGAATTGTTCCCCCCGCCTTCCCCTCACCGGGTTCCCGCAAAGGAAAGCCGGGAAAGCTGCCGCTTTCCCGGCTCCTTTTTCCCCGGCTCTCAGGCCAGGGACCGCGTCACAGCCGGCTTGCAGTTAAGATTGATTACTTCTTTTCCTGCTTGGAGGTCTCCGCCACCGAGGGCTTCTTGTCGTCTTTGCCCTTTTTGGCCTCTTTCTTGGCTTCCTTCTTGGTTTCTTTCTTGGTCTTGGCCTTTTCGCCAGTCTTTACTTCGCCTTTTTCGCCAGGTTTGACGGCTTCTTTCACCGCGGGTTTCTCGGGCTTGGCCGCTTCCTTGGGGGCCACGGTGGCGGGAGCCGCCGGGGCTTCGGTCTTCACTCCGGGTTTCTCCGGGGTTTGCGCGGTCTGGGCCAGGGCTCCCCCCGCCAGACCCAGGGCGAAAACTACTGCAGTTATGGTGGTGACAACTTTTTTCATTAATTTGGTACTCCTGCTTGGGATTTTATCGCCAAGGGCGACTGGCTATTTGAATATGCATAACGCTTGCCAATTTTGCCATACGGTTAAATATATTTAACTACCTGATTTAACTCCAATAATTTGCGGCAACCCCCTTTCCCCTTTTAAGCCGAAATTCCCCCAAGACCGAAGAATCTTAATATGAGAGAAGCTCTTCTCAATCTGATTTTTTCTTGTCAAATTGATAAAAAGTGGGCCCCAAGAATCTCCCCCGATACAACGCTATACCGAATAACAACAGAGCCCATGAAAACATGGGCTTGTCAGGTTTAAAGGGAAAAATCCCAGGGGATAATTTTTTTAACTGAAAGAGACGCCTGTGCTACCTGCCTCTGGCCCCCTCCCTCAAAACAACTTCTCAGTCATCCGGCCCGCCCGGCCAGATAGGTCTCCAGCCGGTTAAGGGCCTCCGCCAGGTTCTCCATGGAATTGGCGTAAGAGAAGCGTAGGAAGCCTTCGCCCCCCGGCCCGAAATCGATGCCGGGAGTCACCCCCACCTTGACCTTTTCCAGGATATCGAAGGCCAGGGCGTAGGAATCCTCAGACAGGTGGCGGGCGTTGACAAAGACGTAAAAAGCCCCGGTGGGCGGCACCGGCAGGCGGAACCCCAGTTTGGCCAGGCCCGCCAGCAGGAAGCGGCGACGGGCGTCGTAGGCGGTCCGCATCGCTTCGATCTCCGGGCCCGCCTGGGTCAGGGCCGCGATCCCGGCCAGCTGCACAAAGGGGTTGGCGGAGATGAAAAAATTTTGCATCAATTTTTGCAGGGGCCGGACGAAATCCTCCGGCGCGATGAGGTAGCCCAGGCGCCAGCCGGTCATGGCGTAGAGCTTGGAAAAGCCGTTGATCACAAAGGCCCGGTCCGTGAACTCCAGGATGCTGTGCTCTTTACCTTCGTAAACCAGGCCATGGTAGATTTCGTCGGAAATGATGTAGGGCCCCAGTTCCGCCAGGCGGGCCATGCGGTCCGCGCTCAAAAGGGTGCCGGTGGGGTTGGCCGGCGAATTGATGATCATAGCCTTGGTGCCTTTTCCCAGATAGGGGCCCAGCTCCTCAGGCCGCAACTGAAAGCCGTCCGCTTCCGAAACCGGCACATACACGGGCGCCGCGTCCACCAGGCGCACGAAATTGGGGTAGCAGGCATAGTGGGGATCGGTGAGGAGCACTTCGTCCCCCGGGTCCAGCAGCCCCGCGAAGATGAGGACCATGGCCGGCGAGGTGCCCGAAGTGACGATGAACTGCTCGGGCTTGACCCAAACGTTATACTTTTCCAGGTAGTGCTGGCTCAAGGCCTCCCTGAGCTCCACCATCCCCTGGGAGTGGGTGTACTGGGTTAAGCCCGCGGTCATGGCCCGGTAGGCCGCGTCCTTCACCACCTGGGGGGTGGGGTGGTCGGGTTCGCCGATCTCCAGGTGGATGACCTTCTCCCCCTGGCGCTCCAACTCCTTGGCCCGCTCCAGGATGTCCATCACCAGGAAGGGGGTGATCTCCTGGGCCCGGCGGGAGGGGCCTTGCTTGAATCTCTCCTTTTGCTCCATAGTATTGCAACATAACAAGAGGCGGGGCGGAAGGCAAGCCGGTTAGCGGTCAGCGGTCAGCTTTTGGTTTTTGGTTTTTGGTTTTAGACTATCGCCAGGCGCAACTCAGCAAAGATCCTCCAGCTGTTCCAAGACCGGATTATTGTCTATCCTGGGCGCCGCCATTGGGATCTCAACTTATTGGAAATACGAGATTCTTCAAAAGTCCTGATTGAATTTTGCTGCAAAGAAGGGTTTCGAAACCACTTAATTCCCCCGCATCTCCGGGCTCCTCTTTTTAGACAACTATTCGCTTGACAAGTATACTAATGTATAGTATCTTGGGTCCATGAAGCCGTTAACGGACAGACAACAAGTGGTGCTGGCCTTTGTGGAGGAGTTCTGCGCCCGCCAGGGCTATCCCCCCACGGTGCGGGAGGTGGCGAGCCATTTCGGCATCCAGCCCCGGGCCGCGGTGGATCATCTGGCGGCCCTGAAACGTAAGGGGTACCTGCACCGGGAGCCGGGCCGGTCCCGGGGGCTGACCCTCATGCGCACCCTGGGGCCGGTGGTGGACGTGCCGGTGCTGGGCCGCATCGCCGCCGGACAACCCCTGCTGGCCGCGGAAAACGTGGAGGACACCCTGCCTCTCCCCCGCTCCTGGGTCCGGGAGGACGAGTCCTTCCTCCTCAAGGTTACCGGCGAGAGCATGGCCCCGGTGATCCTCCCCGGCGACCTGGTGATAGTACGGGTGCAGCAACGGGTGGCCCGGGGCGAGATCGCGGTGGCGATGGTGGATGGGGAGGCCACCCTGAAGCGGGTGTACGAGGAGGCCGGGGGCCTGGTCCTCAAGGGCGACAACCCTGGCTTCACCCCTTTGCGCTTCTCCCCGGAGGAGGCCCAAGAGGTGCAGGTCATGGGCAAGGTGGTGGGCGTGTACCGCAACCTGGAGGGCCGGAGGGGTTAAGTGCAGTTTTCTGTTTTCTGTAAAAGATGGAGCCTGGTTTCTTCTCCTTCTCCCCCCGATGGGGGGAGAGAGTTGGGGTGAGGGTGGGGCTGAAAAGTCGGTTATGGAAAGTCACACCGGAAATTATGAGCGAAGGCCGGCGTCCCAGGGGCTGGGTAGCCGCATGACCGCCTTGAGCCGCTACCTGGCGCCCCTGGAGTCGGGGCGCGCGGTGTTGCTCTGGGGCGAACATCTGCGTGCGGTGGCCGCGGCCGCGGCCGCCTGGGGCGTGGCCCGGGGGGCGGAGGTGCTGGTGGTGGACGCCGCCAACCGCTTCGACCCTTACCAACTGGTGCGCCAGGCCCGGCGCTACGGTCTGGCCCCTGCCGGCGCCCTGTCCCGGGTGCAGGTGGCCCGGGCCTTCACCTCCCACCAGTTGGTGCGCCTGCTTAAGGAGATCCTCCCCCCGCGCCTTCAATCCGGCGCCCTGGTAGTGCTCCTGGGGCCCGTGAGCCTCTTCTACGACGAACAAGTGCCTCTGGCGGAACGGCGCCGCCTCTTTAAGGACCTGACGCGCCTCCTTCAGGACCTCAAATCCCGGGCCGCCCTCTTGCTGCTGCAACCCCTCCTGCCCCAGGCGGCCGCCAACCAACATTTCGGCCGCCTCCTGGCGCGAGTGATTGACTATTTTGTGGAGGTGGGAAATCGGGGGGAGGACCGGGCCGAGGCGACCCGCCGGGCCGCACCCGCGGTCCCGGCGCTTCCCCGGGGCAATTTGTGGCCTACGCCAAGCCATCCGGTCCATTCCCGGCCCCCAAAAGGAGACCTTTAACATGGACGTATTCTTACCTGAGTACCAATGCCTCTATTCCGGGCCGAAATTTACGGCTCGTATGAAGGAATTGAAGAAAGCCCTGGCCCTCCCGGAGGAGGCCGCGACCTATCTCCTGGAAATCTTGAAATTCGGGGCGACCGTGGCGTTGATCGTGCTAACCGCCGTGATCCTGATGATGGCGGGGTGAATAAAAAGTTGCCAGTTGCCAGTATTTAAAATCTACCGGCTACTACTGACTACTGGGAACTGGCTACTGGCTACTGATTATGGGACGGACGGTTTTACCATATAGTCACGTGTGGGAAGAGGAGCGCAGCCGCTGGCTCAAGTTCCGCCGGGCGCTTAGGCGTGAGGACCAGGCGCACCTGGACCGGCTCTTCGAGCTGGCCCGCCTGCACCTCCAGGCCGGGGTCTACGCCTCCAACCCCTGGCCCCTTGAATCCATGCTCCTGTCCATGCTGCTGGAACACCAGAAAGCGATTGCAGCCCTGGAGGAGCGGCTGAAGCACCTGGAAGACGGGGGGTAATAGGGTTAGAATTGACGCGTAGGGGCGGTTCGCACACCGCCCCTACAAGGCTTTTCTTATTTTAAGCACAGGCGGGACGCCTGTGCCACCAACTCGAACATAAAACTTGGGCTTCTCCCTTCCCTTTAGGCCGGGGAAGGCGAAGCCGTACAGGCTTCGCTTCTCCGGCCCCTTATGCGGGTTGGGAGGGGGGATTGGGGGGAGGGCAGGGACCACCGGTCCCTGGCCCTCCCCCCAAATTTCCTTCACACAAACTCATGGAAACCGTGGGCTGGTTGTTTGATCTTTATCCGTTGGGCGACCGTATGGTGCTATGGTTCATCACCGCTGCGGGGGCGCGGCTGCGGGTAGAGGATGATTTCCCTTACTGCGTCTATCTCGGGGGACCTCCCGGCCGGCTCCGGTCCCTGGCCCGCACTGCGGGGAGCCGGGGTTGGCTGCGCCGGGCCTATGGGGCCCGGGGCCGGGACTTGTGGTCGGGAGATGAACTCCAGGTTCTGGCCCTGGAGCTCGCCGCTTACGGGTTTCTCCCCAAGCTCCGCAATTGGCTGGGAACGCTGCCCGAGGAAATTTCCTGCTACAACTGCGACCTGGACATTTCCTCTTACTATCTTTATAAGCGCCGGCTGTGGCCCTGCGCCTGGTACGGCCTGGAGGTGGCTCAAGGGCGACTGCGGCAGATTTATCCCCGGGAGGAGGCCTTCGCCCTGGAATTCGCGGCGCCGCCCCTGGCCACCGTGACCCTGGGCCTGACCCGGGACCCCCTCATTCCCTTGGGAGCGGGTAACGGCCTATCCCTGGAGTGGGATGGCCGCACCCTGGAGCTGGAGGCCCGGGACCCGGCCGGGCTCCTGGCCGAGCTGGCCCGCTGCCTCCACCGGGCGGACCCGGACCTGGTCCTGAGCGACTGGGGGGATGAGGAGATCATCCCGGTGCTGACACGCTGGAGCCGGGACTCGGGCGTGAACCTGCACCTGGACCGGGAGAGCCGCCCGGTGCCCCGGAAGTTTGCCGGGTCGCGCAGCTACTTTTCCTACGGCCGCATCGTCTATCAGGGCTCCTCCGCCCCCTGCTACGGGCGCTGGCACGTGGACCGGCGCAACTCCTTCTACTACCGGGAAGCGGGGCTGGCGGGACTGCTGCAGATCGCCAGAATCGGCCAAATGCCCCTGCAGCAGGCAGCCCGGGCCTCACCCGGGACCCTTATCACCTCCATGCAACTGGCCCGGGCTCTCTATGACGGCTTCCTTATTCCCTGGCGCAAAGGCGAGCCGGAACGCTTTAAAACCGCAGCCGAACTGCTCATCATCGACAAGGGCGGTCTCACCTTCATGCCGCCGGTGGGCCTCCACACCAACGTGGCGGAAGTGGACTTCGCCTCCATGTACCCCACCATTATGGCCATCCATAATATTTCACCGGAAACGGTGAACTGCACCTGCTGCGCCGACGGCGCAGCAGCGCAGGGCGTTGCGGGGGAGGGGGCTAAGGGCCTACGGCCCTTACACTTACAAAAAACTCCCCCGCACCCCCTCCCCCAATCCCTTAAGGGTGGGGTAAATTTGGCTCGGGAAGGCGGGGCTTTTAGCCCCGCCTTCCCGAGCCCCCTTAAAGGGGGTTGGGAGGAGAGTTTGAGGGGAGGGCGGGGGAGCGTTGCTCCCTGGCCCTCCCCCCACCCTCCCGTGCCCGAAGCCGGCTACCGGCTCTGCCGGCGGCGGGAGGGCTTGGTGCCGCGCACTTTGAAGCCCATTTTAAAGCTCAGGGAGGCCCTAAAGGCCCGGGCCAAGGAGGCGGCACCGGCAGAGGCCGGGCAGTACAAGGAGCGCCAGAACGCTTTGAAGTGGATGCTGGTCACCTGTTTCGGGTATCTGGGTTACAAGAACGCCCGGTTCGGCAGAATCGAGGCCCATGAGGCGGTGACCGCCTACGGCCGGGACAAGCTGCTCCGGGCCAAGGAGGTCTTCGAAGCCGCGGGCTTTGAGGTGCTTCATGGCCTCACGGATTGCCTTTGGGTGCAGCGGCCTGGCTTGAACGCCCCTCAGGTGGGAAAGGTCTGCCGGCAGGTTTCCGCGGCCACCGGGGTGAAGCTGGCTCTCGAGGGGGTGTATCGCTGGATCTGTTTTATGCCCTCCAAGCAGGATCCCAGGCGGCCGGTGGCCACCCGGTACTGCGGGGTTTTTGAGGACGGGTCGCTGAAGGTGCGGGGGCTGGCCTGCCGCCGGCGGGATACGCCGCCCTTCGTGCGCCGGGCCCAGGAGGCGCTGCTGGCCAAGCTGGCCGAAGCCGCCACGCCTGCGGATTTGGCCGCGCTGAAGCCTGAGCTGGCAGAGATGGCGGAGGGTTTTCGCCAGCGTCTCCGGGAGGGGGGAATTGCCGGCCCCAAGACCTGGTCATCACCCGGGTGCTGTCCCAAAAGATGGAGGAGTACAAAGTGGAGACGCCCACGGCCCTGGCGGCGAGGCAGTTGGAAAACGCCGGCATCCATCTCCAACCCGGGGAAAAGGTGCGGTACGTGCACCGGGAGAAAAAAGGCGGCCCCAAGGAGTGCCGCATCCAGGCCGCGCCGTTCCTGGAGACCCTGGAAGACTACGACGCCGGGCATTATCTGGACCTGCTGGCGCGGGCGATTGAGGAGGTAATGATAGTCTTTGGGGAGATAAGGTATTGACTTGTTATACTAAATATGGATATTTCTCTATATGATTTGCAAACTTTGCGGGAAAGACAAAAAGCTTATTAAAGCACATATCATCCCTGAAAGTCTCTGGCCGCATAGAAAACATGGCGGAATGCAAAAAGTCTATTCCTCCATAAATAAATATTATCCTAAAAGGTCTCCAAAAGGAATTTACGATACTAGCATATTATGCGAAGATTGTGAGAAGCTGTTTTCGCCGTGGGATGATTATGCAAAAGAATTATTACTAAGTGATATTGAAAAAGATTATATTATAGAACATGGGAAAAAAGTTTGCTTCGAAATCAAGGATTATGTTTATCCGAAACTAAAACTATTTTTTATTTCGCTGCTCTGGCGAGCTTCTGTATCTACAAAAGAATTTTATCAAGACGTGAAGGTTAGTAATTTCGAGAATCAATTAAAAAAAATGATTATCGAAAAGGACCCAGGAGATGAAGATTGTTTCAGCGTAATTTTAGGAAGATGGGACGATGCTGCTATTGGACAAGGAATTGGCCTCGGAATTCTTAGTCCTTGGAAAAGACGTTTTTCTGGCATCAATTATTATAGCTTCTATTTTGGGTTTGGGTTTGTCGCCTCTATTAAGGTTGACAGAAGACCGGTTCCTAAGCCGTTTCGTCTTGGAATAATGAAGCCAAATAATCCATTATATATTTATATCTTTCAATTTTCCGGAAGCGAGGAAATCAAGCATATTCATAAAATTTCAGAGGCCCAAAAAATAATAAATATTTTTTGTCCATTTGGAGTTAGGTCGGCAAAAAGATAGGAATTTGTCCTCGGGCTCTTCATTTCGAAAAAAAGGGGCGGGTTTGAAACCCGCCCCTACGATTTTGTGGCTGTGTAAAAGGTTGTGGTTTAGATTTCCAACCAGGAGTCCGAGAACAGGACCTGGCCCATGATGACCCGGGCGGTCTTGGCGTAGTTCTGTTGCTCCTTGGTCATGGCGGCGATGTCCACGGACTTGCCGTCCATGATATCGTGAACGATTTTCACGACATCCGGTTTCTTGCCGCTCACCACCGCGGCCAGTTCATCGTCAAAGGCGTCCACGATGGCGGAGACCATGCCGTTGCGTTGCAGCATGATGACGTAGGTACGGTTGATGATGGGCCTGAGTTCGTCCGGCACGCCGTTGGAGGCATTGGAGAGGCCGCAGGTGGACAGGGCGCCCGGGGCCATATCCTGGAGCATCTTCATGTACTCCAGGTCGGCCATGAGCTGGTTCTGCTGGATGTTCAGGGGCGCAATGATGGGATCGAACCAGATATCCTCGTTGGCGATGTCGTATTCCGCGGCCTTGGCCAGGATTTCGGCGGTGAGCATGCCGCGTTCGTGTTCATCCCGGGGCATGCCCTCGGGGCCCCACAGCAAACCAATCATGTAAGCGTTGTATTTGCGCACCAAGGGCATCATGCCGTCCATGCGCTCGGGGCGGGCCATGATGGAGTTGATGATGGCCTTGCCCTTGTGAACCTTGAGACCGGCTTCCATGGCGGCGATGTTGGAGGTGTCCAGGGCCAGGGGCACATTGGGCACCACTTCCTGGATGGTCTTGACGATCCACTCCATCAACTCTTCGCCGCCCTTGCGGGCCGGGCCGATGTTGACGTCGATGAAGTCCACCCCGGCTTCGGCCTCTTTCAGGGCCAGTTCCTGGAGAGGTTTGGGGTTGCGCTCCTTCATCGCCTGACCATATATCTTGGTCACCACGTTCAGGTTTTCGCCGATTCGGTAAAATTTACTCATCAGGTGACCCCCTTCTATCTGTCTATATGGGGAGAAAGCCTTGGGGGCTTTCTCCCTCGGTTTAAGGAGCTTCCCAAGATTACTTCAGGGACTTTAAAAAGGCCGGGATATGAGACGCTTCCCGCGGCCCGATGAGGACCTTCCAGTCGGGCAGTTCCTCTTCCAGGTCACCACTGATGCCCGCGGCATAGCCCGGGATAATGATGGTGCGAGTCTTGGCCTTATCATTGATGCCGCATTTTTTAACAAAATGCGCCACCGAGTCGCCGGAGAATTTCCCGGCGGCCCAGGCGGTCATCACCGACAGACCCTCGGTATCCTGGATGAGCAGCCAGGCGGAAACCTTGCTGCCCTCGATTTCGCCGGACACGATGAAGTAGGTGAGGGCGAAGTTGGTGGTGATGGCCACCGGCGAGTTTTCATCCGGGGTGCCCACTTCGTAGATGCCCGGGGTGATGATCATGGGCTTCTGCGGGTCGGTGAAGATGTTGAGGCGCTCCAGCAGCAGGGGGAAGATCCCGTCGGCGCTGAGGTCGTTGACCACCACAATGCCGCCGTACTTGGCGATGAAGACCGCGGCGTAGAGCTTTTCCATCATGGGGTCGTCGGACATCTCGCAGGGGAAGGCGATGGTGGGGAACCCGAAGGGCCGGAACTTCGGCCCCAGGGCGGCCCGGCGGATCACCACCTGGTCCTGGAAGGCCTCTTTGAGACCCCGAGTGCCGGAATCAAGGACCAGGTCCTTGAGGCCCATGCCGGTGAGCTTGGTGGCCAGGGCGGCCAGGTCCTCATAGCCTTTGGCTTTGGCGGCCAGGGGCAGGCCCAGCTCCTTGGCCAGGGCGCCCATGGCGTCGGCATTGGCCGGCGTGGCGGCATAGAGCAGGGGTTTGCGCTCCTTGGCCGCTTCGGCCCCGGCCTTGAGGACGTCGGGGCTGTCGCTTATCAGGGTGAGAGCGGCATCGGTCTTGTCCATCACCTTCTTGACCAGGGCGGTGAACTTGCCGGCGTCACCGCCGGCGTCCTTGACCGCGATCATCTCCGGCCGCAGCAGGAGGCCCACCCGGTCGTACTGCAATTTCATGAACTGGTCCAACTTCTTATCCACTGCCGCATCGGCTTCGCCGGTGGAAACCAGCCCGGCGATGATGGTGGGGTTGAAGAAGGTCTTTTCGTGGCGGAACATGACGGTTTCGCCGCCGATGGCCTTGGCCCCTTCTTTCATGCCGAACTTGACCGGCCGGATGGGCGGGGCCGAAGCCTCGGCCAGCTTCTCCCGCACCTCTTCCGAGACATACGGGCATTTATCCAGCTCCGTCTTCCCGCTGGCCAGGGCCATGGCAAAGGCCAAACAGGTGGGGAAGCCGCATTCCTTACAGTTAGTTTTGGCGAGAAGTTTGAAAATTTCAATTCCCGTTAAAGCCATTGTCTCTCTCCTTATCCATGGCTGGTGGCCCGCCGGGCGCAAAACCGGGTGGCTGCCCCCGGCCCGCCGGGTCCCCAATCAGAAGGGGGCTGGGAGGGGCGCACCTCCTAGCCCCCTTCGGGGTTAGCCGATTATGGGTTCCATGCTCAAGGCCGGATGATTCTTCTCCGTCAGGAAGGGCAGGATTTCGTCTTCGGTGACGCCCACGGTCTCATCGGCAATGCGGTCGATGAGATCGGGGATTCCCTCTTCCTCGCCCCGCTGCAGGAGCTTTTCCCGGAGTTCTTCTTTCAGGATCTTGGGCATCCAGACTACCCGGGATAGGCCGCCGTCGCCCTTGATGAACTTCCGCTGGATGACGTTGTACTTGCTGTGGCCCACGAAGCCCGGGGTGACCTGGCCGCCGCCGATGACGCCCGCCAGGGTGGTGAACTTCATGCCGCAGGGAGTTTCACCGGTGTAGTCCCGGTTGACGGTCATGATCCCATTGCACATGGGCAGCACCGCGGAGATAGCCTCGCAGCAGCCGCAGGTGGTCATGGGGTCGTAGACCAGGCTGTAGAAGTTGTATTTCTCCACCTTCTGGCGGGAGGCCTTGAAGACGAAGTCATTGACTCCCTGCCACATGCCGTACCGCTCATCCAGGATTTCACCCTTCTGAATGGGCTGGTTGGGACCGGTGGGGTTGATTTCAAAGGAGGCCTTGCAGTCCATCCAGTTGTAGGCGCCGCACAGGCCGGTACGCTCCGGGCTCACCACGCAGACGTGGTTGGGGGCAAAGGACTGGCACAGGGTGCAGGAGTAGTAGGTCTCGGTGGTTTCGTCCCGCATGTTCTCCACCCGGGCGTCACGCTCATGGTAGACCTTCCGGGCCTTCTCGGTTAACTCCTTCACCTTGTCCGGTTCGGTGTAGATCTTCACCTGGCATTTGTCGAAGATGGCGCCGAAGTCCTGGTGGAACTTGGCGTGTAAGATGGTGCCGATGTGTTTCAGGCTGAAGCCCTTTTCCACCGCGGCCTTGCCGATGCGGTACCAGGCGATGTCCCGCTGCCCGATGTGCATGATGCCCTGGGCGTAGTTCACCAGGTGGTGAATCTGACGCTCCAGGATGGGCTCGAAGTCGGGCTGAAAGTTGCGGCCCGCCACTTCCACCGTCACCGCCATGGGCAGGCGCATGGGGATTTTATCCTGGGGCAGGTCCGGGAGATCCGGACCGAAGACTTCCACCTTGCCGTCTTCCACTTCTTCCATGCGCTTGCTGGTGACCCATTCCACGGCCTGGGTCTTGCCGCCGCCGCATTCGGCGTAGAGGTCGTCTTTGCGCACCCGCTCACCCTCGAAGGCGGCGCCGAAGTTTACCGGGATGTCGATCTCGGTGATGCTGACCTTGAGGCCCCGGACTTCGATGGACTTCTGGCCCAGGTCCTTCATGGGCACATTGCTGACCACGTGCTCGTAGGTGCAGATGCCGGTGGGCAGCACCTGGGGGATGTCCTGGTTGGTGATGGTGGGGAAGCCCCAGTTGATGGCGCCCGCGGCGTTGGCGTACCACTCATCGGGAATGGTGGATACCGCGTTGACGAAGGCGAAGATACGGTCCTTGTTGTAGATCAGGTTCTTCAGCGCCGCGCCCGGTTTGACGCCGCCGAAGGCCATGGCGGCCCGCACCGCGAACCCCAGGGCAAAGACTGCCCCGGAAATGTCCGGGCTGAAGGGGACGATCCGGGTAGGCCAGCCGATCTGCACGCCGCCTTCCAGGAGCTGCTCGGGCACCGAGGTCTTGCCTTCGATGTCCCGGGCGGCGCAGAAGATGTAGAGGTTCTTTTTCTGGTATTCCGTCACCAGGTCCACGGCTTCCTGGACCGAGGGGGCCGAGCCGACGATGGCGGCAAACCCGGGGGCGGAGCCATCCACGAATTCGACGCCGCGTTTGCGCAGGATGACGTCGTTGGCGGCGCCCACCCAGAATTTTTCGGCGCCTTTGCTGTAGACTTCTTCACCCGGTTCGTAGAAGTCGGGGGTTTCCACGTAGCGAATGGCCTCGAAGATTTCCTCGGCAAAGAGGGTGGCCAGACCGGCATCCAGACCGGGTCCCAAATAGGGCAGGTGGTGTTTTTCGGCGGGTACCGGCGGCAGCAGCGACTTGCAGCGCTCCATGACCGGCACCGCATCCTTCAGTTTGGCAATCGGGGTCCCCATCAGGGCGTAAATGATGGGCAGAAAATAGGCGGTATTGGGGAAACCGATCTCCTGGTTTTCCCCATATTTCTGTATGGCCTCATCCAACTTGGCCGCACATTTGTCGACGATCTTATGAGCCCCGCGAATGGCGGCGGAAATGATGATTTTCGACACAGTGACTTCCTCCTTCCTTTTTCGTAAAGGAAATTATCTGCAAAGGCCCGCCCTGCCTTCGTGGCAGGGCTGCCCCCTTGATTCTTAATGCTCTTCGCCGGCCGCGGCGGCGTCCATGGTCCGGCGCATTTCCATATCCATGAGCACCCGCTCCCGGGCCTTGTCGATGCCCAAGGCTTTGCGCTTCAGGTCGATGTGGGCGATCATCTTCTTGGCCATCATCTCCGGATCCGCCTCGAAGTCCCACTTGCCGCCGTACTCTTCCTCGATGCCCTTGAAGAGGTAGTCGGTCAAGATCTCGGAGCCGGTGGTGGGCCAGTTCACCCCGAAGAGGGTGTAGACGCCGGAGGCCACGAAGTACTGGCCGATGGCGATGGCCTTTTCACTCATCCACTCCGGCGCGGCGCCCGCGGCGGGCAGATCGCTGATGTCGCTGCCCAGGCCGCCGGCCTTGACGCAGGCGGTGGCCGCCATCAGGATGCGGGAGTTATCCACGCAGGCCCCCATGTGCAGCACCGGCGGGATGCCCACCGTCTCGCAGATCTCGGCCAGACCCGGGCCGCAGTACTTGGCGGCTTCCGGGGTCAGGAGGCCGTATTTGCCCGCGGCCATGGCGGCGCAGCCGGTGGACAGGACGATGACGTCGTTCTTGATCAGCTCCTTGATCAGCACCATGTGGGAGGTGTCCTGGGCGGTGCGGCAGTTGTTGCAGCCCACCACGCCGGCCACGCCCCGGATGCGGCCGTTGATGACGTTGTCGTTCAGGGTGTAGTAGGATCCCCGGATGGAGCCGCCCAGCAGGTACTGGATGGTCTCGTAGCTGAAGCCCACCACCGTGGGGGACTTATGCGACGGGATCAGCACCGGGGAGCGGCGGTTGGGGTAGTTGTCGATGGCTACCCGGAGCACCTTCCGGGCCACGTCCAGGGCATGGTGCTCGTCAAAGGGGATGTGCATGGCCGCGCCTTCCATCATGGCCCGGTCGTCGGTGGTGATGATCTTGGTGTGGTAGCACTTGGCCACGTTGGCCAGGGCCTGCATCTCGCACTGCACGTCCACCACCAGGGCGTCCACCGCCCCGGTGATCACCGCCAGCTCCTGGTGCAGGTAGTTGCCCGCCACCGGCACGCCGTGGCGCATGAGGACCTCGTTGGCCGAGCAGCACATGCCCGCCAGCTGGATGCCCTTGGCGCCCTTGTTCTGGGCGTACTGGATCAGCTCCGGCTCCTGGGCCGCCACGTAGAGCATCTCGGGCAGCAGCGGCTCATGGCCGTGCATCACCACGTTGACGTGGTCTTCTTTGAGCACCCCCAGGTTGATCTCCCCGGCCACCGGCACCGGGCAGCCGAAGAGGATGTCCTGGAGGTCGGTGGAGATCATGGACCCGGCCCAGCCGTCGGCCAGGGCGCAGCGGGTGGACTGCTTGATGAGGTTGTGGTAGTCCTGGTCCACGCCCATGTGGGTGCGGTGCATCAGCTCCACCACCTCGATGTCCACGCCCCGGGGCACCACCCCGTGCTTGCGCCAGATTTCCTGGCGCTTCTTGGGGGCCCGGCGCACGTAGGTGATTTCGCCTTCCTGCTGGCCGAACTCCGCCAGGACCTTGGGGCCCAGTTCTTGGGCGATGTCTTCGGCGGAGCGGGGTTTGGCGTCGTCGCCTTCACCCGCGGTGATGGGCACGTCCCAATCCCGGGCCACCCGGCGCAGCTTGGCCACGTCCTTGATCTTGTAGCCCTGGGTCCGGCCGTGGGCCACTTCGATGAACAGCTTGGCCACGCCCCGGGCGTGGTCGCTGTGGGAGGCGGTGCCGGCGGCCACCATGCGGGCGAAGTTCCGGGCCACGATGGTCTCGGCGGTGGCGCCGCACAGGCCCATGCGCTGCTTCTTCTCTTCGCCGGTCTCGCCTTCCTTCTTCTTGGGGGGCGGCACCCGGCAGGGACCCTGGGCGCAGATGCGGCAACAGGCTCCTTCAATGCCGATGGGGCAGGGCTTCATGGTCTTGGCCCGGTCCCAAATGGTCTCAATGCCTTCGGCCTGGGCCTTCTTGATCAACTCCTGGGCCGCGGGGTCCATGGATAGTTTGTCGAATTCTAACTCAGCCATTAATTTCTCCTCCAGTTTCTCAATATCCCATTTTTCTTAAACTGCACCCTTTTAAACACGATACCATCTATACATGATCATGGCAAGATAAAATGGTACAAGGTGAGGAAAAAAATGGGGTCAGGGATGGGGCAGACGCACCACCCGGAAGCCGATATAGCCGTCGGCATACTGGGGCGGGGCGGACTGGCGGGCGGCGGGGCGCAGGTCCCGGGGCCCAGTGATCCAGGAGCCGCCCTTGAGGAGGCGTAAGACCCCGGGCTTAAAGGGGCCGCCGGTGCGCAGGGGCACGTAGCGGTCCTGGCACCACTCGGAGACGTTGCCGGCCATATCGAAGAGGCCGTAGCCATTGGCGGGAAAGGAGCCCACCGGCGCGGTGAAGGGAAACCCGGTGGCCCCGGGGAGAGCGGTGCGGAAATTGGCCCGAAAGACGCCGCCGGCATCCGGGGCCTGGGCCCCCCAGGGGTAGGGCTGGCCCACCAGGCCCCCCCGGGCCGCGGCCTCCCACTGGTCTTCGGTGGGGAGCTGGTGGGTCACCCCGGTGACTTTGGTCAGCCACCGGCAGAAGGCCACGGCGTCGTACCAGGTGACGCCCACCACCGGCTGGTTGGGGCCATTGAGGTTTTTGTCCTCCCAGTAGAGCGGCGCGGGATAACCGGTGGCCTTGAGAAACCGGCCGTACTGGGCGTTGGTGATTTCGGTGACGCTGATATAAAAGGGCTTCAGGTTGACCTGGTGGGGCTGGGCTTCGTCGGCATAGCGGCCGGTCTCGTTGGGCGGCGACCCCAGGAGATACCAGCCGCCGGGGATGAGCCGGAAGCGGATGGACTGGGCCTCCAGGGTTTCCTGGGCCAGGGCGGACCAGATGGGCAGCAACAGCCAGCAAAGCAAAAGGAACAGGCATTTCGGTTTTCGTCGGTTAGTTTTGCCGCGACTATCTCGAGGCAGTTTTTCAAAACCCTTCATATGGATCATATATAGCAAGTTTTGATGCAATTGATAAGTTTCTGGTCATAGCAGTGACCTTGACTCTAAAGGCAGGAGGCGCTGCCCTTGTCCGCCCTTCGGTCTTAGGGACGAGGGGCGAAAATCTTTCGGCAATGTTTCCCACCCAGGGGTTGGGATCATCGATTGCTTCCGGCGGTGGACGGCGTGGCGGCGAATTTTTTATAGAGCTCGGGGGCCAATGCCTGAAAGGCTTGGTCAGCCTGTTCCCCGCCGATGTTGGTGACGAGAACCATGGCGAAGTCGCGTTGGGGGTCGAGCCAGATTTGGGCCAGGTTTTTGCCGTTGGAGCCGCTGTGGGATTTGAGGCGGTTGGGCGCCCAATCAACGGTGAGTTCGCCCCAGCCCAGGGCGTATTTCCCCTGCTTGGGGGTGCCGGGCTTGGCCCCCGGCTTGTCCGGGACCGCGATAACCGGGGTTTGCAGCTTCCGTAAGGTTTCCGGACGCACCAGGGCCGGTCCGCGTTTGCCTTCGCCGGCATTCCAGCCGGCCCAGGCGGCGAAATCGAGGACGGACATATGGGCGATGCCGGCGGGTCCGAGTATTGACGTATTGTCACCGTTGGGGCCGGCAAGGAATGCCTTCGTTTTCCCAGCGATCTTGACGTGGCCAAGGGGCGCGTCGATGCGCCCCAGGGAGGCAGGCGTTCCCAGGCCGGCAGTTTCAAGGCCCAGGGGTATAAAAATCCGTTCGGTGATCAGTTCATCCCAGGTTTTGCCGCTCAGGCGCTCCAGCATGGCGCCAGCCAGGATATAGTTCATGTTGGCGTAGGCGAATCTGGCGCCCGGCTTGGCGGCCAGGGGCTGTTTACTCCACTGCCGGACGAGCCACATGCGCATCTCATCCAGGTTCTCCAGGTTCCCTTCCTGGCTTTGGGTTTTGCTGAGCATTTTGGCGAGCAAGTTTCCAAAGGCCTGGTTGTCACTGGGGATGCCGCTGGTGTGGGACAGGAGTTGCTCGAGGGTGACTCCCCGGAGCCCTGGGGTCATGGTGGCGGACAGCTCCGGGAAGACCTCTGCCACGGTGCTGTCCCACCGGAGCTTATTTTCCTCCACCAGCATGGCCGCCAACAGAGCCGTCATGGCCTTGGTATCGGAGCCTATATGGAAGCGGTCCTTGATGGTCACCGGAATGGCAGCGCCGGCCCGGCGCGTACCCACGGCACCGCTGGCGATGATTTTCCCGTCCTGGACCACCGCGGCGGCCAAAGCGGGCAGGTCGTAACGCCCGAGATAGGGGGTGAGCATGTCGTCGAGAGAGGTCTGGGCGCCCGCAGCGCAGGCCGAGCCAAAGAGTATCGTCAGGGCCAGGACTAAGCGCATAGAGTAATGGGATGACATGGATAAGTTCTCCTCATCAAGGGGTTTGGGTACGACTGACTTATCATGAAGAATTTAAGGGAGATAATTTATAACCCAGGCTGTCATCGCCTATAATCTTGCTGCGGGGGGTTCTGAATCAGACGAGCATCAACGGATTCTCCGTGATTTACGTTAAACAAGCAGTCCTTACTCTCCATGACCGTGATTCTGTCTCCCGGCTGCCACTCCTTGCTTTCACTGCGGTGAGTTGGGGATATCTCCCAAACGCTGCCGTCTCTCAGGGTTAAAACCGCACCATCACCAGTTTTGTCCTTGATGAAAGATTCTTGTGCCGCCCCCAAAGCCAAGTTAACTAAGAAAACTAACGAAATAAGCAGCGCGGCTATGATAGTCCGTCTCATAGAGTCCTCCCTGTTTAATTATAGGCGTCGATTCTTTCATTAAACTTTATTGCTTATGCCTTTACAAGCGGATTCGCTAAGGCGGGATTCAAGAAGTTTGTAAGTGGGAGATTTCCCTTAAGGATAGGCGTCTAGCGCCAGTAGCCACGCATCTTTAAAGATACCTTGCCATTATTAAACCCTCTCTATTAATAACGATATATATTTAATAACCGAAAACTCTTACATCTCCACCACCCGCTGGCAGGCGGTGAAATACACGGCCAGCCGGATGGCCTCCGGCGGCCAATCCCCTTGGCCCTGGCCGCCATCTCCCGGTAGGCCAGGAGCTGGGGCCGGTACTTCTCGGTCTCCCGGGCGATGAAGTCCTCCCAATCTTCGCCGGCTCCGGGCCGGGAGGTCTTGTAGTCCAGGAGCCACCAGTCTTTGCCGTCAAAGGCCAGGCGGTCGATCATGCCCCGGCGGATGGCCCCCGGCTGGGGTTGGTCTTCCAGGAGCCACTCGCTGGCTGCGCCAGGGAAGACCGGGTCAGGAGGGCGGCCAGGAAGGGGTCCGCCGGCAGGCCGCCAGTTCCGCCAGAATTTCCGGGGCCAGGGCGGCGGCCGCGGCCGCGGTCAGGCCCTCCTGGCGCAGGGCTGCGGCCAGGGCGGCCGCATCCGGGGGCGGCCCTCCCTGGCCAGGGTCTGCAGGGCCCGGTGCATGACCTCCCCCCGGAGCCGGGCGGGTGCTATCCTCGGCCGCCGGATCTCGGAAAGGCGGCCGGTCTCTCCGCAGTGGCCGCCAATTGGGAGGGAAAGCTCACCTGGTAGGGCGCGGCCTCCGGGGAAAAGTCCCAGGCGGCGGGCAAGTCCCGGGGGCCGGCGCAGCGGCGCCGGCCAGGGGCGGCACTGCCGTTACCAGTTCCACCTGCACTTCCGGCTCGGGCCAGCTACGGCAAACCCCGCCGGCGGCAGGTCCAGCCGGTAATGCTCCTTGAGCCACGCCAGGGGGCTGTCCCCGGAGAATGGCCAGTTCCCCTTTTTATCTTGTTTGGCGACCGCGGACATGCACCAGGCGCTGCCGGGCCCGGGTCACCGCCACATAGAAGACCCGCCGGGCCTCCTCCAGGACCCGGCGGTCTTTCAGGTCCGAGCAGCAGGTAAAGGGAGCTCTGCTTTTCCTGGGCATAGGGCCGGGCCAGGGCCAGGCCGTGGAGCCGGCGTGCCGGGAATCTCCTCCAGCAGGAAGGGGGGGGTTTTGTCCTCACTCTTCAGGGGCTGCCAATCCAGAAAGGGGAGAAACACCTGGTCAAACTCCAGCCCCTTGGCGCCGTGCACCGTCAGGATCTCCACCGGGGAGTCCTGGGCCCGGGGGTCCGGCGGTTGAAAGGCCTCCTGCAGGTTGAAGTCGGCCTTGGCGAAGGTGGCCTCCGGCAGCCCGGCTTCCGCCGCCGCCAGGAGGTCCAGGTAGGCCCGGGCATTGGCCACTCCCAGGGGGCCTTCCCAGGCGGCCATGCCCGGCCCAGGCCGCCGGTCATCCAAGCAAGTCGGCCAGGATGTCCGCCAGGGGCCGCCGCCCCACCTGGCCCCGGGCCTGCCAGGAATCTCTGCCAGCTCTGCTAATTCCCCGGGGCAGTCACTCTTGCCCGGCAAACCGGCGCAATTTCTCCGGCCACAGATCCCCCGGGGTCTGGGCTACCTGGGCCAGGGTGGCAGAGGGCCTGGGGGCCCCAGGGACCCCGGAGAGCCCCGGCCCAGGCCACCTCGTCCTGGGGCCGCACCAGGGCCCGGGCCAGGTTGTGGAGGTGCTGCACCACCCGGCTGTCGGCCAGCTTCAGGCCTTCCTTGACCCTGACCGTCAGGCCCGGCATCGTACAAGGCCTGAAGATAGACGCGGCAGATGGGTGCGGGTGAAGAGCAGGATGCCGATGGTCTCGTCTCTTTGCAGGGCGGGCGGGCCTGGGCCACCTGCCGGGCCAGCCAGCGGGCCTCCGCCTCCCGGGCCGCCAGGCCGTTCGTCCCCGGTAAACAGCGCCAGATGGGGAGACGGTCCCGCCGGCGCCCCGGGGCGGGGGTGGCGGCGTGGAACTCCACCCCTTCGGTGGCCGCCGGCCATGACGGTGCCTCGAAGACCCCGTTGGCCCAGGTAATCAAGGTCCGGGAGGCCCGGAAATTGGTGGTGAGCAACAGGGGCTTCCAGGGGAAGGTCCCGGCCGCGGCGCAGGGCAGGCCCCTGGCGGGACTCCTGGAAGAGGCGCACCTTGGCCTGGCGCCAGCCGTAGATGGACTGCTTGGGGTCCCCCACCACCATCAGGGTGCGGCCGGCGCCCGCCTCCCAGCCCGCCAGCAGGCGGCAGAGCAGGGTCATCTGGGCCTCGCTGGTGTCCTGGAACTCGTCCACCAGCAGATGCGTCAGGCGGCGGTCCAGGCGCAGGAGCAGGTCGCTGGGGTCTTCCACCGTGAGCAGCCGCAGGGCGGCCTGCTCCAGGGCGATGAAGTCCAGGGCCTGCCTGCTGGGCGCACAACTCTCTCATAGACGCTCAGGGCTTCCCCCAGCAAAATGACCAGGTCCTGGAGGGCCGCGACCTCTTCCGGCAGGGCCGCGGTGGGGTTCAGGTCCCGGCACTGCTTCAAGGTCCTGAGCCGACCGGCCGGCGGGAGTTGTTGGATCAGACCGGGCCAGGGGGTATTTTTAAAATCCGCAGGGAAACCATCTTGGGGGGTAAAGGCTTTGCGCGGCTCTCCCTCTTTGGTGAGCAAAACCCCGGCGATGGCCTGCCAGGCGGGCCAGGTCCTCGGGGTCGCCCCGGGAAGCCGGGGGGGAGAGGCGTGGGGAGTTTTGCATGGCTTCCCAAAAATCCGGCCAGGCCCGCCCCAGTTCGCTGGCGGCGAGGCCCGCGGCCAGGTTTTCCAGCGAGGGGGAGCAGCAGGAGCTGAAAGCGCTCGGCCAGCAGGGCCTCGTAGCGGGCCGGGTCCCGGCTGTGGTGGGCCAGCTCCAGGAACTCCCCCAGGCAGTCCCGGCGTCCCAACAGGTCCCGCAACTCCCGGGCCAGGCGGGGCCAGCTGTTGTTGAGGCGCACCAGCCGCCGCATCAGGGCCTGGCGGGCCGGGTCCCGGGAAGGGCGGGCGGCCAGGCGCCGCCTGCAGCTCTTCCAGGGCCTCCTGTTTTAGCCAGCGGGCCTCGTCTTCCTCCAGCAGCCTAAACTCCAGGGGCACCCCGGCCTCCTGGGGGGCTAGCGCAGCAGTTGGGCGCAGAAGCTGTGGAAGGTCATGATGGGCAGGCGCTCCGGGGCCAGGAGTTCCTGGAGCCGCCTTTTTTGCCGTAGTGCCGGAAGACCTGCTCCGCCAGCTCCCGGAGGCGGCGCTCCCAGGGGGAGGCGTGGGGGCCCGGGTCCTGCCGCTGCCAGAGCAGCTCCATCACCCGGGTGCGGAGCTCCCCCGCGGCCTTGCGGGTAAAGGTGAGGGCCAGCAGGGCCTCCGGGGTGTCCACCCGGGCCAGGAGGGTGAGGAACCGGGCCAGGAGCACCGAGGTCTTGCCGGAGCCCGCGGGGGCCTCCAGGTGGAAGCCTTCTCCGGGGCTCAGGGCCCGGTCCCGGATGGCCTGATCAGCCGGCTGGGTGGATTCTTTGGTCATTGCGGTCCCCGTCGGGGCGACCCGGCCGGTCATCCCTAAACCTCTTCCTCTTCTGCGGCCGGCGCCGGGGCAAAGCCGCAGACCAGCTCGTGGGGCAATATTGACACGCCCCGCTCTGGCGCCCTGCCGGGGCCGGGGTGGGGTCGGGACGGAAGTCTCCCGCCGCCAGGCGCCGGCCCAGGGCCGTGACCTGCCCACGAAGGCGAGGGCGGCCTCACGCCACTTCTCCGCCGGGGCGCCGAAATCCTCGTGTTTCAGGTGGTGGGACCGGGCCGATTTGAGGCCGATAAAGCCGGCCCGCAGGTTGGCTGCCATTTGGCT